>NZ_JBIXJW010000004.1:0-483129 GCF_052871755.1 Pseudoxanthomonas sp. LARHCG66
TCCTTCCTGCAGGCGCCCACACAAGTCACCTGCGCACACTTTCAAAGAACTCGAAGTCGGCCTCAGCGCCTTCCTTCGTAACCCCGTCGTTTCCGTCGAGGTGAGCCGCCTATTATGGCGGGTTTTTCCGTTCCGTCAACATCTTTTTTCGAAGTTGTTGGCGATCCGTTTCCCTTCGTTTTGGTGCCCTGCTGGTCCGGCAAGGCCCCGTGCGTCGGGGGAGGGAAAGTATGGCGGGTTCAACTGCCTTTGGGAAGGGGGTGCGCAGAAATTTTCACGCCCCGTGTACCTCTCTTCCATCAGAGCATCCTGACCGGCCGGCTTAGCCCACCACCAGGCGGATCCGAGCGAAGTTGCGCTTGCCCACCTGCAATACGCCTTCGAAGCCGGGCGCCAGCTGCAGCGCAGCATCCTCGACGACTTCGCCTTCCACTTTGACCGCCCGCTCCTTGAGCTTGCGGTTGGCCTCCGAATTGCTGGGCGTGATGCCGGCAGCGGTAAGCAGCGCGGCGATGCGGATGCCTTCTACCGGCACCACGACATCCTTGAGCTCCAGCAATGACGTATCGCCCTGGCCGGTGACGACGGCATGCCAGCCCGCAATCGCCTTTTCGGCTTCGCCGGCATCGTGGAAGCGGGTGGCCAGCTCGCGTGCAAGGCGCAGCTTAACGTCGCGCGGGTTGAGCTCGCCGCCAGCAACGGAATTCTTCAATGCGAGCGCTTCGGCCACGCCCATCTCGAAGCTCAGCAGCTCGATCCAACGCCACATCAGGTCGTCGCCGATCTTCATAGTCTTGGTGACGATGTCGATGGCCGGCTCGCTGACGCCGATGTAGTTGCCCAGCGACTTGGACATCTTGTTGACGCCGTCCAGACCTTCCAGTAGCGGCATGGTCAGCACGATCTGGGGCACCTGACCGTGATGCTCCTGAAGCCCACGCCCCATCAGCAGGTTGAACTTCTGGTCGGTGCCCCCGAGCTCGACATCCGCCTGCAGGGCTACCGAGTCGTAGCCCTGGACCAACGGATACAGGAATTCATGGATGGCGATGGACTGCTGGGCGGCGTAGCGCTTGGCGAAATCGTCGCGCTCCAGCATGCGGGCCACGGTGTGCTGGCCCGCCAGGCGGATCATGTCGGCCGCGCCCATCTTGCCGAACCACTCGGAATTGAAGCGGACCTCGGTCCTCTCCCGGTCCAGCACCTTGAACACCTGGTCCTCGTAAGTGCGCGCGTTGGCGAGCACGTCCTCGCGGCTGAGGGGCTTGCGGGTGATGTTCTTGCCGGACGGGTCGCCGATCATCCCGGTGAAGTCACCGATCAGGAAGATCACCTGGTGCCCCAGGTCCTGGAACTGGCGCATCTTGTTCAGCAGGACGGTGTGGCCGAGGTGCAGGTCGGGCGCCGTGGGGTCGAAACCCGCCTTCACGCGCAGGGGCCGCCCCAGCTTCAGGCGGGCTTCCAGGTCTTCGGGCTTGAGGATTTCGTCGGCGCCACGGCCGATCACGGCAAGAGCTTCTGCAAGAGACACGGGGAACAGTTCCAGTAGGGGTGGCCGCGTGAAGGCCAAGTCAGTGAGGTGAAGTTACCGTTAAATGAAAGTAAACAGTGATACCTATCAAAAAAGCCAATTGACTCAATGGTTTGACGCGAAGTCTTCGCGTGTCTATGGTACGCCGATTGGGGCTTTGCCTTGGCCCCGGGATGCAACCTTGATGCAAACTCATGGGGGCGGCAACGGCCGCAAGCAACAGTTCCGGGAGCGCCTGGGGGTGCTTCGCGACACTGCACTTCATCATCAGGTGAAGCGCCATCTGCCGGAAGGGCGATGGACGCGCCGCCACTGGATCCATGCCAGCCTCTTCACCACCATCGGCGTGCTGATGGCGACCATCGTGCCGGGCTTCTCCAGCGCCATCCAGGCGCCGGTATCGGAGCCGCGCAGCACGTTGCTGCTCGATCTGCCCGAATTGTCGGCGGCGCGCATGGCCGGTACGGCCGGTGACAGCTGGCAGGTGGTCCGGGTGAAGCCTGGGCAGACCCTGGGGGCGATTTTCGAGGAGCTGGGCATTCCCGCTGCCACCCTGCACCGCATCCTCGAGAATGCCGACGCCAAGAAGGCGCTCACCCGACTGAAACCGGGCACCGAGATCGCCTTCGACCTGCCGGTCAACGGCGGACTGCGCACGCTGCGCTACGACCGCGACCCGAGCCATCGCGTGGAACTGCTGATCGGCGCGGACAAGGTCACCGAGCGCGTGATCGCCCGCGAGACGACCACCCGAACGGTGGTACTGAGCGGCAAGGTCGGGCGCTCGCTGAACCGTTCCGCGCGCAAGGCAGGCCTGACCTCCGCCAACGTGAACTCGCTGACGGACGAAATCTTCAAGTACGACATCGACTTCAATTCCGATCTGGGCGCAGAGGACCGTTTCAGCGTGGTGGTCGAACAGACCTGGCGCGAAGGCGAGCTGATCAGCACCGGGCCGGTGCAGGCCGCCACGTTCACGGTGGACGGCAAACTGCATTCGGGCTTCCGCTTCACCCGCCCCGGCGGCAAGCCGGAGTACTTCACCGCCGCCGGCCGGCCGTTGAAGAAGAACTTCATCCGCATGCCGATCCCCTACGCGCGCATGAGCTCCAAGTTCGGCGCGCGTCGCCACCCGGTCCTGGGCACGATGCGGATGCACAAGGGCGTGGATTACGCCGCCTCCAGCGGCACGCCGATCATGGCGGCCGGCGATGGCCGCGTGCAGTTCGCGGGCTGGCAGGGCGGTTATGGACGCACCGTGATCCTCGACCATGGCCGTGGCCACACCACGCTGTACGCGCACATGTCGCGGATGGGCAAGATCAAGCAGGGCCAACGCGTCGCGCAGGGCACGGTGATCGGCTATGTCGGCACCACGGGGCTGTCGACCGGCCCACACCTGCACTACGAATTCCGCATCAACGGCGTGCACCGCAATCCGCTGTCGGTGACGATGCCGCCGCCGGAACCGCTGGGCGGCGCGCAGCTGGCGGCATTCCGCACGTACACGGCCAATGCGCTGACACGCATTCGGACCGTGGAAGACGTCATCTACGCCGACGTTGGCCCGGCCGAAGGAGCGACCAAGCCCGCCACCGTCGCGGCGGCCAAGCCTGCCGGCAAGGGCGGCAAGGGCTGATCCTTCACCCACGCATGGCGGCAATCCGGAAAAGGCGGGACACTGTCCCGCCTTTTTCTTTGCCTGTCGATTCCGCATGACGACTCCCGCTTCCACCGAGCTTTACCTGGGCCTGATCTCCGGCACCAGCGCCGATGGCATCGATGCCGCACTTGTCCGGTTCGAAGACTCCCCGACGGGGTTGGGTTGCGAGCTGGTCCATGGCCGCACATTCGCCTGGGATCCGGCGTTGCGTGCGCAGTGGGTAACCCTGGGCCAGGGCGCGGACAACGTGTCGCTGGACGGACTCGGTTCGCTGGACGGCCTTGCCGCGCGCGCATTCGCCGATGCCGCATCCGCACTGCTGGAAGAGGCAGGCGTGCCTCGCGGACGCGTGCGCGCGCTCGGCTCGCATGGCCAGACCATCCGCCATCGCCCGCACGCGGACCCGCCGTTCACCTGGCAGCTCGGGGATGGCAATGTCATCGCCGAGCGCAGCGGGATCGACACCGTGGCCGACTTCCGCCGGCGGGACGTGGCGGCGGGCGGGCACGGCGCACCGCTGATGCCGGCGTTCCATGCCGCCCTGCTCGGTTCGCTGCAGGAAGACCGGGCCGTACTCAACCTCGGCGGCATCGGCAACTTCACCCTGCTGCCGAGGGTGGGCGACGTGCGCGGTTTCGATACCGGGCCGGCGAATGCGCTCATGGACGCCTGGTGCGCGCGCCATACCGGGCGCACCTACGACGCGGGCGGCGCCTTCGCGGCGAGCGGACACGTGGACGCCGCTCTGCTGGCTCGCCTGCTGGCGGAACCCTGGTTTGCGCTGGCGCCACCGAAGAGCACGGGGCGGGAACAATTCCACCTGGACTGGCTGCAGGCGCGCATGGGCGAGGTCACTATCTCGCCGGCCGACGTGCAGGCCACCTTGCTGGAACTGACTGCACGCACCGTCGCCGACGCGCTGCAGATCACCCAGCCGGCCACCCGTCGCGTGCTGGTCTGCGGTGGTGGCGTTCACAACGCGGTGCTGATGGCACGGCTGGCCGCCCACCTGCCGCAAGCGGTGGTGGAATCCACCGCCGCACACGGCCTGGATCCGGATTACGTGGAGGCGATGGGCTTTGCCTGGCTGGCACGCGAAACGCTGGCCGGCCGGTCGGGCAATCT
Organism: Pseudoxanthomonas sp. LARHCG66; assembly: GCF_052871755.1. Classification (NCBI taxonomy): domain Bacteria; kingdom Pseudomonadati; phylum Pseudomonadota; class Gammaproteobacteria; order Lysobacterales; family Lysobacteraceae; genus Pseudoxanthomonas; species Pseudoxanthomonas sp. LARHCG66. The sequence continues at coordinate 4,320 of NZ_JBIXJW010000004.1, forward strand.
GCCGGCAGTCACCGGGGCCGTCGGACGCCGCGTGCTGGGCGTGGTGTACCCGGCCTAGAAACCCTTGCCGGGCGGCACATCCTTCAACGCGCTGATCGCATCGGCGAGCGCGTTGACTTCGCGGTCATCCAGGCCGCCGCGCACTTCGGATTCGCAGACGAAGAGGCCCTGTTCCAACAGGTTGAAGATGGTGTCGTGGATCGGCCATCCTCGCGCCTGCGAGACGCGCCGGATGCGCTCGGCGAGGATCGGGTCCACGTCCTTCAGCACGATGTCGGTCATTGCCCCGTCCCCTGCATACCCCTTGGCCGGACTTTAGCGCACGCGCTCAGTCCGGTGCCCCGCCCGCCGACCGGTCGATGCCACTCGCCGGCTCGTGGTCGCCGCCGAACCGGATGCGCGGGGCCAGCCAGAAGAACAGCGCGACCGCCGGGATCGCGACCAGGGCGGTGATCCAGAAATACACTCCATACCCGGTCTGCTCCACGATGCCGCCGGACACCGCGCCCAGCAGTTTTCCCGGCAGCATCACCAGCGACGAGAACAGCGCGTACTGGGTGGCGGTGAAGCGCTGGTTGACCAGCGCGGACAGGAACGCCACCAGCGTGGTGCCCTGGAAGCCCTGCGCGAGGTTCTCGCCGGAAATCACCAGCGTCAGCTTCCACACATCGCCGTCGGCGCCGATCAGCCAGACATACAGCAGGTTGCTGATCGCCCCCAGCACGATGCCCGCCAACAGCGGCCATTTCACGCCCCAGCGCGCGACGGCGATGCCGGCGATGAATACGCCGACCAGGCCCACCCAGACGCCCCAGATCTTCGATACCGCGCCGATCTCGGTCTTGGTGAAACCCTGGCTGAGGTAGAACGGCGCCATGATGCCGCCGCCCAGCGACTGGTCGGAAATCTTCGCCAGCAGGATGAACGCGAACAGGGCGATGGCCAGCGCAATGCCGAAACGACGGAAGAAGTCGACGAAGGGCTCCACGACCCCCTCCTGCAGACCCTCGCTCCACGTCGTCATGCGGATCCGCACCACATCGGGCTCGCGCGACAGCAGGACCGCGACCACCGGTATCAGCATGACGGCCGCCATCGCCTGGTAGACCAGCGGCCACGACACCTGATCGGCCAGCATGAGCGCCAGGGCGCCGGTGATGATCAGCGCGATGCGGTAGCCCAGCGAATACGTGGCCAGCAGCGCACCCTGCGATTCCTGCGGCGCGATCTCGATGCGGTACGCATCCACGGCGATGTCCAGCGTGGCGCCCGCGAACGCCGTCATCAGCGTGACCCAGATGAAGGGCCCCAGCTGGCCGGGCGTCAGGTGCGCCATCGACAACAGGCCGACGATGACCACGGCCAGCGCAAACAACAGCCAACCGCGGCGCTGGCCCAGACGGCCCAGCAGCGGCAGCCGCCAGCGATCCACCAGCGGCGCCCACAGGAACTTCAGGGTGTAGCTCAGGCCGGCGCTCGCGATCAGGGTGATGTTCTTCAGCTCCAGCCCGTTCTCGGTCAGCCAGTACGCCAGCGTGCCGGCCACCAGCAGGAACGGCATGCCCGAGGCAAAGCCGAAGAAGAACATCGTCCATGCCGACGGCTGCGCGAACGCACGCCAGACCGAAGGCTTGCCGGGACGTTCGCTTGCCGTTGTCGTCATCAGGTGTAGTCCACCGTGAAGGGGGCATGGTCGGAGAAATGCTGCTCGCGGTAGATCGAGCAGGCCTTCAGGCGGTCACGCAGCGACGGCGTGACGAACTGGTAGTCGATCCGCCACCCCACGTTGTTGGCGCGCGCCGCACCGCGGTTGCTCCACCAGGTGTAGTCCTGGCCTTCCGGGTGCAGTACACGGTACGCATCCACCCAGCCGCCGTCGTCCGCGCACATGCCGTTCAACCAGTCGCGCTCCGGCGGCAGGCAGCCTGAGTTCTTCTGGTTGCTGGTCCAGTTCCTGATGTCCAGCCGGCTGCGCACGATGTTCCAGTCGCCGCACAGCACATAGTGGCGACCACTGCGGCGCCACTCGTCCAGCACCGGTGCCAGCCAATCCATCACCTTGAACTTGAAGCCCTGGCGCTCGTCGCCGGACGAGCCGGACGGGATGTAGAACGACACCACGCTCAGGTCGCCGAAGCGTGCTTCGATGTAGCGGCCCTCCTCGTCGAAGTCCGGCCAGCCCAGCGCCGTGCGGACCTCGTCCGGCTCGCGCCTGGCGTAGATCGCTACCCCGCTGTAGCCCTTCTTGGTGCTGGCGTCGCGGAACCACGCCTTGTAGCCGGCAGGCAGGAACTCCGGTCCAGCCAGCTGGTGCTCCTGGGCCTTGGTCTCCTGCACGCACAGCACGTCGGCGTGCTGGTCGGCGAACCAGTCGAAGAACCCCTTGGTGGCCGCGGAGCGCAGGCCGTTGGCATTGAAGCTGATGATGCGCATGTGCACTACGTTCGTCGGAAACCGGGCAAGCGTACCCGAACCGGCGCTTCCGTCGCGCGGCATCGACCGCATGGCGGTTATCCTGTCGCCTGCCCTGTTCATCCCGCCACCGCCCATGTCCGATCACGGTTCCCGTTTCCTCCAGCTCGCACTGCACGCACAGGCCCTGCGATTCGGCCAGTTCACGCTGAAATCGGGACGTCAGAGTCCGTACTTCTTCAATGCCGGCCGCTTCGACAGCGGCGGACGCCTGGCCGGACTGGCGGCCTGCTACGCCGATGCGGCAGAAGAAGCTGGCCTGCAGTTCGACCTGCTGTTCGGCCCCGCCTACAAGGGCATCCCGCTGGCGACCGCACTGGCCTGCGAGTACGCCCGTCGTGGCCGCGACCTGCCGGTGGCCTTCAACCGCAAGGAAGCCAAGGACCATGGCGAAGGTGGCCTGCTGATCGGTGCGCCACTGGAGGATCGCCGCGTGCTGATCGTGGATGACGTGATCACCGCGGGCACCGCGATCCGCGAGGCATTGGGCCTGATCCGCGCGGGCGGCGGCACCCCGGCCGGGATCGTGGTCGCCCTCGATCGGCAGGAAGTGCTGGGCGAACCCGGCACAGGCGGCGTGCGCCGCTCCGCCGCGCAGTCGGTGGCCGAGGAGACCGGCGTACCGGTGGTGGCCGTGGCCAACCTGCATGACCTGCTTGCATTTGCCGGCGAAAGCGCCGACCTTGTCCGCCATCGCGACGACCTGCTGGCCTACCGGGCCCGCTACGGCAGCGCGACCCAGGACTGACGCAGCAGGGGGCTGCCATGACCGTCCGCACTTCCCTGGCGTTGTCGGCCGTATTGCTGGCGCTGGCACCCACCGTGCTCGCGCAGGGCAAGAACAATCCGTCCACGCCCGCCAACAAGAAACTCTTCTGCTGGGAAGAGAAAGGCCAGCGCGTCTGCAGTGATGCGCTGCCCGCCGATGTGGTCAACGCGGCACGCGACGAGATCAGCGCGACCAGCGGACTGCGCACCGGGGGCGTCGGCCGCGCGATGAGCGAAGAGGAACGCGCCCAGGCGGCCATCGCGGCCCAACAGAAGATGATCGACGACGCCGCCTCGGAAATGCGGCGACGTACCGATGCCGCCATGCTGATGTCCTACCGCAGCGAGGAAGAGTTGCGGCGCGTCTTCAATGAACGCACCGCCATCGTCGACAACAACGTACGCACCGCGCGCTACAACGCGGTCAGCCTGCGCGAAGGCCTTGTCAGCCTGCTGCAGACCGCAGGCGATCAAGAGCTGGCAGGACGTCCGATCCGTGCGGACATGTCGGCCACCATCCACCAGCGCCATGCCGAGCTGCTGCGCACCCGTCGCCTGCAGCAGAGCTTCGAGGCCCAGCGCGCGCAGCTGGACGTCGAGATCACCGATATCCTGCAGCGCTACCGCAACATGAAGGGCATCACGGCCGAGGCCGCGGAAGAAGCGGCCACCCCCGCCATGGCACCTGCGCGCAACTGACCCGGTAAACCCCTCCGGAAACCTCTGGAACGACGACGCCGGGATAAGCCCGGCGTCGTGGTCATGCCGCTCCGGAGCCCGGCAGGCGTCAGAACGTCATCGTCAGTTCCGGTGCAAGCGCCTGCAGGCGGGTACGGAATTCGGTCTTGATCCGCTCGAGCGCCTCGCGGTTGTCCGCCTCGAAACGCAGCACCAGGATCGGCGTGGTGTTGGACGCACGCACCAGGCCCCAGCCATCGTCCCAGTCGGCACGCAGGCCATCGATGGTGGACAGGCGTGCGCCCTCGAACTCGGCGCCATCGACGAAACGCTCGACGATGGCATGCGGCGTGCCTTCGTCCACCGCCACCTTGATCTCCGGCGTGGACACGCCATCGGGCAGCTCGGCCAGCACTTCCGACGGCGTTTCGGCACGATTGGCCAGGATCTCCAGCAGGCGCGCGGCGGAATACAGCCCGTCATCGAAGCCGTACCAGCGTTCCTGGAAGAAGAAGTGGCCGCTCATCTCGCCGGCCAGCTCGGCACCGGTCTCGCGCATCTTGGCCTTGATCAGCGAATGGCCGGTCTTCCACATCATCGGCGTGCCGCCGTGGCGCAACACCCAGCCCTGCAGCTTTCCGGTGCACTTCACGTCGAAGATGATCAGCGCACCGGGATTGCGCTCCAGCACATCGGCAGCGAACAGCATCAACAGGCGGTCGGGGAAGATGATGGCGCCTTCCTTGGTCACCACGCCCAGGCGGTCGCCGTCACCATCGAACGCCAGACCGATGTCGGCATCGAAGCGCTTCACGGTCTGGATGAGGTCTTCCAGGTTGTGCGGTTCGCTGGGGTCGGGGTGATGGTTGGGGAAGGTGCCGTCCACGTCGCAGTACAGCGGGATGACTTCCGCGCCGATGGCTTCCAGCAGCTGCGGGGCGATGTCGCCAGCCACGCCGTTGCCGGCGTCCACCACGACCTTCAGCGGGCGCTCCAGCTGCACGTCGTCGGCGATGCGCTGGATGTAGTCGGCCGAGACATCGCGCTGCTGCAGGTCGCCGCGCGCGTTGGCCACGAACAGGCGGTTGTCGCGGATGCGTTCGTACAGGTCGGTGATCGCGTCACCGGACAGCGTCTGCCCGCCGACCACGATCTTGAACCCGTTGTAGTCCGGCGGATTGTGGCTGCCGGTGACCGCCACGCTGCTGCCGGTGCGCAGGTGATAGGCCGCGAAATAGGCGACCGGGGTGGGCGCCAGGCCGATGTCGATGACGTTCCGGCCGGCCTTGCGCAGGCCTTCGATCAGACCGCCGACCAGGTCGGGGCCCGAGAGGCGGCCGTCGCGGCCCACCACGATGTCGGTGAGGTCCTCGTCGCGCATCACCGAGCCGATGGCCATGCCGATCAGTTCGGCGACCTCCACGCTCAAGGTCTGCCCGACGATGCCGCGGATGTCGTAGGCGCGGAAGATGCCGGGATCCACCACCACGGCCTTGGCTTCGGCCTGGGTGTACTCATCCTTGGGCGCGGTACGCGTGCCGCCGGCCGGCGGCGGCGGGGGTTCGCGCATCAGCGCCTCGCCCAGTGTGGGCTCATCCGTCTCGCTCACTTCTGCTCCTTTCTTGCCCAGACCACCCATGCGAATTCCGCCGCGCGCGACCAGCACCGACACCACGGTGAGGCCGGCGAGCAGCACCGCCACGATCATGGCCGGAATGGCGCCCAGCCCCAGCGGACCGGGCTCGCTGACGGGGACCGCCGTCGCCACGCGCAGGCCGGTCTTGCCTACCGCGCGCGCCATGCGCTCCGCGCTATCCTCCAGGCCGCTGTTGCCGCGTTGCTTGATGGAGTAGCTGCCCTGCCGCAACGCAAGATAGCCGCCGGGCAACGCCACGCCATCGAAGGCCTGGGTCAGCTGCGTGAGCGGCAGGCGAACGTAGATGACGCCCTGCGGCGTGGATGCCGCCATGCCGAACGCAGTCTGCTTGCCGTCCTTCACCACGCGGGCCGCGATGCCATCGCCCTGCATGCCCTCCTCCAGCAGTGCCAGCTTGCTGAAACCGAAGGTCGCGGCATCCTCGTAGGCCGCCTGCAATGCGCCATCCAGGATCTCGACGTGCTCCACGCCCGCCCAACCGTCCTTCAGGGCGGCCACGGCGGCGGCCGTATCGTTGGTGGCCAGGGCCGCCTTGACCGGCGCGGATGCGAGCCGCTGCTCGAACTGGCGGACCTGCGCCGCATGGCTGGCCTGCACCGCCTCGACCGCACGATCGCGGGCCTGCCCGACCTGTTCCAGCAGGCGCGCTTCGCGCCACTGGCGGACACCGCTCCAGGCCAGCAGCGCTGCGAGCAGCGCCAGCAGCACCGCCAGCTTCGGCAGCGCGCCGCGCAGATCGCCCACGGGAATCCGCTTGCGGCTCTCGTTCGTCGTGTTCATCGCCTTGTCCCCTGTCATCGCACGCCGGTGTGGCCGAAACCACCCGTCCCCCGTGCGCTGTCAGCGAAAGTATCCACCACTTGCAGGTGCACGCGCACGACCGGCAGCACCATCACCTGGGCGATGCGGTCACCGGGCTGGATGGTGAAGGTCTCATGCCCCCGGTTCCACACGCTGATCAGCAGCGGGCCCTGGTAGTCCGCATCGATCAGGCCGGTGCCGTTGCCCAGCACGATGCCGTGGCGATGGCCGAGGCCGGAACGCGGCAGCACCACCGCGCACAGGTGCGGGTCGCCCAAGTGCAGCGCGATGCCGCTGGGCACCAGCGCCGCGTCGCCAGGTTCGAGCACCAGGGGCGCGTCCAGCGCCGCACGCAGGTCCATGCCGGCGCTGGCCTCGGTGGCGTAGGCCGGGAGCGGCCATTCGTCGCCGAACCGCGGGTCCAGCAGCTTCACTTCCACGGCACGGGGTGCACTCATGCGTTCAGTCGCTCCACGATCAGGTCGATCAGTTCATCGGCCAACTGCGTCTTCGGCGCGGAGGCGAAGCTGCGCTCGCCGTCCTTCCAGTACGCCGTCATCGCATTCTGGTCGCTCTCGAAGCCGCCATCGGCAATGCCCACGCGGTTGGCCACGATCAAGTCCAGCCGCTTGGCCTCAAGCTTCCTGCGCGCGTACTCGGCGACATTGTTGGTCTCGGCGGCGAAGCCCACCACCAGCTTCAGGGCCTGCGTCTGCGCGGCGACTTCGGCCAGGATGTCGGGCGTTCGCACCAGGTCCAGCGCCAGCGACTCGCTGGACTTCTTGATCTTGTCGGCGGCCGGCTCGCGCGGGGTGTAGTCGGCCACGGCAGCGGCGCCGATGTAGATGTCGGCCGGCAGGGCGGCGAACACCGCCCGGTGCATCTGCGCGGCCGAACGCACGTCCACGCGCGCGACGCCTGCCGGCGTGGCCAACTGCACGGGCCCGGCGATCAGGGTGACGCTGGCACCACGGCGCGCAGCGCTGGCGGCAACCGCGAACCCCATCTTGCCGCTGCTGCGGTTGCCCAGATAGCGCACGGGATCCAGGTCTTCGTAGGTCGGGCCAGCGCTGACCACCACGTTGAGCCCGGCTAGATCCTGCGGCACCGCGGTGGCGCGGAGGACGGCGCCGGACAGTGCAGCGACGATCTCTTCAGGCTCGGCCAGCCGGCCCGGACCGGACTCGCCCTCGGCGAGCGGACCATCGTTCGGTCCGACCACCTCTACGCCGCGTTCGCGCAGCGTGGCCAGATTGGCCTGCGTGGCGGCGTGCTGCCACATGCGGTGGTTCATCGCCGGCGCGATCATGATCGGCGCAGTGGTGGCCAGGCACAGCGTGGCCACCAGATCGTCGGCCAGCCCATGTGCCAGGCGCGCCATCAGGTCGGCCGTGGCCGGCGCGATGATCACGCGATCAGCCCACCGGGCCAGTTCGATATGGCCCATCGCCTGCTCGGCGGCGCCGTCCCACAGCGTGGTGCGGGTGGGTTGGCCGGACAGCGCCTGGAAGCTCAGGGGCGTCACGAACTGCTGGGCCCCCGCCGTCATCGCGACCTGCACCTCGGCCCCGGCATCGCGCAGCCGACGCACCAGCTCCAGTGCCTTGTAGGCCGCGATTCCGCCGCCCACGCACACCAGGAGGCGCTGTCCCGCCAGATCACGCATCTTGTCCGATCCGCTCACGTCGGCACGTTCCTACGTCCATACAAGCGATTAGCTTACCCGAACGCCCCTCATCACCCGATGCACGCCCGGCGTCCGCCGGCCGATCCTGTCGCCATGCACATCCGCGACTGGCCCCACGACGAACGCCCCCGCGAGAAGCTGCTCGCCCGCGGCCCCACCAGCCTCAGCGACGCCGAACTGCTGGCCATCTTCCTGGGCTCGGGTCTGCGCGGGCGCGATGCCGTCGCCACCGCGCGCGACCTGCTCGCCACCCATGGCCCGCTGCGCGCGCTGCTGGAACGTCCCCCCGCCGAACTGACGGCGCTGCCGGGCCTGGGGCCCGCCCGTGCGTGTGCCCTGGCGGCGGCGCTGGAGCTGGGCACCCGCCTGCTGCACGCCGCCCTCGAACGGGGTGACGCCATCAGCGACCCGGAGGCCGCCGGGCGCTACTTCGCCCAGCGGTTGCGCGGCCGTCGACACGAGGTGTTCGCGGCCCTGTTCCTCGATACCCGCCATCGCGTGCTGGCATTCGAGGAGTTGTTCCAGGGCTCGGTGGACAGCGCCGAGGTCCATCCGCGTGAAGTGGCCCGTCGCGCATTGGCGATGAACGCGACCGCCCTGATCGTCGGCCACAACCATCCTTCTGGATGCGCAGAGCCCTCGGCCGCCGACCGCGCCGTGACGCAGCGCCTGAAGCAGGCGCTCGCACTGGTGGACGTCCGGTTGCTGGACCACTTCGTCATTGGCGATGGGCCACCCCAGTCGATGGCCGCGCGTGGATGGGTGTGAGGACGGCCTTCGCTGAACCATGCCGATCCCACGGGGAGGACCGGAAAACCTAGAATAGGCGGTTCCCACGCACCAAGACGGTTCTCCGTGAAAGCTTCCCTTCGCGCCTTGATCGCCCAGGGCATCGACGCCCTGCGCACCGCCGGCACCCTGCCGGCCGATGCCGCCACACCCGACTTCGTGGTCGAACGTCCCAAGACGCGCGAGCACGGCGATTTCGCCACCAACGCCGCCATGCAGCTGGCCAAGGTGGCGCGCAGCAATCCGCGCGCCATCGCCACCGCCCTGGTGGCGGCGTTGCCGGCCAGCGACGACGTCGTGAAGGTCGAGATCGCCGGCCCCGGCTTCATCAACTTCCACATGAGTCCGGGCGCCTATCAGCGCGAAGTGGCCACCGCGCTGGCGCAGGGCGCCGCCTACGGCCGCAACGACAGCGGTGGCGGGCGCACCGTCGGCGTGGAGTACGTGTCGGCCAATCCGACCGGTCCGCTGCATGTCGGCCATGGTCGTGCAGGTGCGATCGGCGACTGCATCGCACGCGTACTGGCTGCCAACGGCTGGAACGCCAAGCGCGAGTTCTACTACAACGACGCCGGCGTGCAGATCGACAACCTGGCCAAGTCCACCCAGGCGCGTGCGCTGGGCAAGTCGCCGGAGAGCGAAGGCTGGCCGGAAGACGGCTATCGCGGCGACTACATCGCCGACGTGGCGCAGGCCTACCTCGACGGCGATTCGATCGAGGTGGAAGGCCACGTCGTCACCGGGGAAAAGGATCCCCAGGACCTCGACGCCATCCGCCGCTTCGCCGTGGCCTATCTGCGGCGCGAGCAGAACCTGGACCTGGCCGCGTTCGGCGTGTCGTTCGATCGCTACTTCTTGGAAAGCTCGCTGTACTCCGACCGGAAAGTGGAGGAGACCGTGAGCAAGCTGATCGCCTCCGGCCACACCTACGAGGAAGGCGGTGCACTGTGGCTCAAGTCGACCGACTTCGGCGACGACAAGGACCGCGTGATGCGCAAGTCCGACGGCACCTACACCTACTTCGTGCCGGACGTGGCCTACCACCTCAGCAAGTGGCAGCGCGGCTATGAGCGCGCCATCACTGAGCTGGGCGCCGACCACCACGGCTCGCTGGCGCGCGTGAAAGCCGGCCTGCAGGCCCTTGGCGAAGGCATTCCTGCCGGGTATCCCGAATACGTGCTGCACCAGATGGTCACGGTGATGCGCGGTGGCGAGGAAGTGAAACTCTCCAAGCGCGCCGGCAGCTACTTCACCCTGCGTGACCTGATCGAGGAAACCAGCGCGGATGCGACGCGCTGGTTCCTGATCGCGCGCAAGCCGGATTCGCAGCTGACGTTCGATATCGACCTGGCGCGCCAGCAGAGCAACGACAACCCGGTGTTCTACGTGCAGTATGCGCATGCCCGCGTGTGCAGCCTGCTGCGCCAGGCGGGCGAGAAGGGTTACGCCTACGACCAGGCGAACGGGCTGGCGAACCTGGCGCGCCTGGACGACGACACCTCGCTGCAGCTGATGGTGGAACTGTCCCGCTATCCCGAAGTGGTGGAAGCGGCCGGCGAATCGCTCGAACCCCATGGGGTCGCGCAATACCTGCGCGAGTTGGCCTATGCTTTCCATACGTGGTACGCCGGCACGCCCGTGCTGACCGACGATGCGCAGGCACGTGATGCGCGGCTGGCGCTGGCACTGGCGGTACGCCAGGCGCTGGCCAATGGACTGGACCTGTTGGGCGTAAGTGCGCCCGAGAAGATGTGAGCGGAGAGCAGTAGATGGCAGCAAGGCGCGGCAAGAGTCAGGCCACACGCAATTCCAGTCAGGCCACGCCCGCGTGGGTCTGGCTGATCCTCGGCCTGCTCATCGGCCTGGCGGTGTATTTCGTCGTGCCGGGGCTGGGCAAGAAGGACGGTGATGGCTTCTTCCGTCCCACGCCCAACCCTGACGCGCAACCCGCCCCCGTCGACAGCGCCGATGTGGAAGCCGTGGTGCCCGACGCGCCGAGCAACGAGGCACCGGCCACCGCCCCGACGACGGACGATGCCGCCGCGAAGGAAACCCAGTACGACTTCTACACCCTGCTGCCCGGCAAGGAAGTGCAGATGTCCGACGCGGAACTGGCCGCCAGTGCACGCGAGGAAGAAGCACGCAAGGCGCGCGCCGCCCTCAACGGGCAGGCCACGACACCCGTCGCGGCTGCGCCGGCAGCCGCCGCAGCGGCCCAGCCGACACCGATCAACGAAACCGCGCCTGCCCGCCCGGCCGAGACACCGCGCGCCGCAGATGTCCCTCCCGCACCCAAGCCTGCTGCCGCCGTGGCCAGCGCGGACACCGGCGCGCGCTACATCCTGCAGGCCGGCGCCTTCGGCGCATCGGGCGATGCCGAGGCCACCAAGGCCAAGATCGCCATGCTGGGCCTGAGCGCCCGCGTGGAGTCGGCACAGATCAACGGCAAGACCGTCTACCGCGTGCGCATGGGCCCGTATGGCACGGCGAGCGAACTCGCCGAGGCGAAGCAGAAGCTCGCCAGCGGCGGACTGCCTGCGATGGCGGTGAAGGCCCAGTGAGTGCCACGCGGCCGACGCTGCAGCGCCTGATCGTGGCGACGGCCGCGGCGATGGGGTCGCTGCTTGTCGCCTCGTGGCTGGTCGGCCTTGTCCTGCCCGCACACTGGCAGGAGGTGGTGCAGACACGCTGGGGATTCCTGGCACCGGTCAGCTACGTCGTGACCGCCCTCTGCATGGGCCTGGGTGGCGCGCTGGCAGGCCATCGCTTCCTGATCGTCGCCGTTGGCCTGACGCTGGCGGTGTGGATCGCGACGCTGTCGGTGCTGGCCGGCATCGCCGGTGCGGCCTCGGACATGTCCTACCCCCTCGGTTTCCTGCTGCGCACGAACGCGCTCAGCGCGACGCTGTCCGTGGTCGCCGCCGCGTTCGGCACCTGGCTGGGTGCCCTCTGGTATGCGCGCCGCTGACCGCGAACCGTTTTCCCTCCGCGAAGGAACCCCCATGACCCGTACCGCCCTCATCACCGGCGCCACATCCGGCTTCGGTGCCGCCGCCGTCCGCCGCTTCGCCGCTGCCGGCTGGCGCGTGATCGCCACGGGCCGCCGTGCCGAGCGCCTGCAGGCGCTGGTGGATGAAATCGGTGCCGACAAGGTGCATGCCGCCGCGTTCGACATCCGCGACGAAGCCGCGATGGACGCCGCACTGGCTGCAGTGCCAGCAGGGTTCCGCGACATCGACCTGCTGGTCAACAACGCCGGCCTCGCGCAGGGCACCGCACCCGCGCAGCACGCATTGCTGTCCGACTGGCGCACGATGATCGACACCAACATCACCGCGCTGGTCACGCTGACGCACCGCTTGCTGCCGCTGCTGGTCGAACGCAAGGGCGCCATCATCAACATCAGCTCGGTGGCGGGTGTCTATCCGTACCCGGGCGGCAACGCCTATGGCGGCAGCAAGGCGTTCGTCAGCCAGTTCTCGCTGGGCCTGCGCAGCGACCTGCACGGTACCGGCGTACGCGTGACCACCATCGAACCCGGCATGGCCGAAACCGAATTCACCCTGGTACGCACGCATGGCGACCGGCAGGCGTCGGACAAGCTCTACACCGGCGCCGCGCCGATGACGGCCGACGACATCGCCGACACCATCTTCTACGTCGCCACGCTGCCGCCGCACCTCAACATCAACCGGCTGGAGATCATGCCGGTGACGCAGTCGGTGGCGGGCTTCCAGGTCGCGCGCGCGTAGTTGCTTCGCACTCCCGTAGCGTGCGCCACGCGCACGTCACGGGACATCCGGCATCGCGAGGCCGTGCGCAGAGCGCACGCTACGCCAGCGGTTCGTCCGAGAGGTAGGTGTAACCGGTAAGCCCCGCTTCCAGCGCGTCAGACAGCAGTTTCGATTCGTCGGCCGACAGGCCCGCCTCTTCCACGCGCTGGCGGTACACCGCGCGCAGGTCGTCCAGCCGGTAGCCGACGTAGTCGAGCATCACGTCGGTGGTGTCGCCACGGCGCTGCTGGGTGAGCAGGTAGCCGGTGCCGGCATCGGCGCTGACTTCCACCGCGTCGGTGTCGCCGAACAGGTTATGGATGTCGCCCAGGATTTCCTGGTACGCGCCGACCAGGAAAATGCCCAGCCGGTAGCTTTCACCCGGCTTCAGCGCGTGCAGCGGCAGTGAGGAGTCCAGGCCTTCGTTCTCCACGTAGGTATCGATCATGCCGTCGGAGTCGCAGGTCATGTCGGCGATCACGCCGCGGCGGTCGGGTGCCTCGTCCAGACGGTCGATCGGCACGATCGGGAACACCTGGTCGATCGCCCACACGTCGGGAATCGATTCGAACACGCTGAAATTGACGAAGTACTTGTCCACCAGCCGTTCGTTCAACTCGTCCAGCAGGTCGCGATGGCTGCGCTCGTCGCTGCTCAGGCGGCCGCGCACGGCATGCGCGATGGCGTAGAACAGGTCGTCGATGCGGGCGCGGTGCACCAGGTCGATCTGGCCCAACGCATACAGCGACAGGCCCTCGCTGTGGTGGTGTTGCGCCTCATGGAACAGTTCCACCGCCGGCCGCGTGTCCAGCTCGGCATGGATCTCGCGCAGGTGGCGGATCACCGCCGGCTCGTCGTCGTGCGACGGCGGCACGCGGCCTTCCGGCGCCTGCTCGACTTCCGACACGTTCACCACCAGCACCGCGTGATGCGCGGTCATCGCGCGGCCACACTCGGTGACGATGCGCGGCGGAGTGAGTCCGTTCTGCTCGCAGGCCTCGGCCAGTGGCTGCACGATGTTGTTGGCGTACTGGCTGATGCCGTAGTTGATGGAGCAGTAGCTGCGCGAACGCGTGCCCTCGTAGTCGATGCCCAGGCCACCACCGACGTCGACATGGCTGATGGTCGCGCCCAGCTTGGACAGTTCGATGAAATAACGCGTCGCTTCGCGCATGCCGTTGGCGATGTCGCGTACGTTGGAGATCTGCGACCCCATGTGGAAGTGCAGCAGGTTCAGCGTGTCCTGCAGGCCCGCCTCGCGCAGCTGCTTCCACAGGTCCAGCACCTGGCGCGGGGACAGGCCGAACTTGGCCTTGTCGCCGCCGCTGTTCTGCCACTTGCCGGCACCGAGCGTGGCCAGGCGCATGCGCACGCCCAGGCCGGGCTTCACGCCCAGCTTGCGCGACTCTTCGATCACCAGCGCCAGCTCGGACGGCTTCTCGATGACGATGAAGGTCTGCAGGCCCAGCTTGCGGCCGATCAGCGCCAGGCGGATGTACTCGCGGTCCTTGTAGCCGTTGCAGACGATCAGCCCACCCGGGCGCGACAGCGCCAGTACGGCCATCAGTTCGGGCTTGCTGCCGGCTTCCAGGCCGAAGCCCTCGCCTGCGTGCGAGGCCAACGTGCCGGCGACACCGCGATGCTGGTTGACCTTGATCGGATAGACCGCCGTATAGCCGCCCTTGTATTCCCAGTCGGCCTGCGCCTGCGCGAACGCGGCCTGCAGCTTGCCCAGGCGGTCGCCCAGGATGTCGGGGAAGCGCACCAGCAACGGCAGCTGGGCGCCTTGCGCACGCGCGGCGTCCACGACTTCAGGCAGCGGGATCACCGGCCCCTGCGCGCCCTTGGGCGACACCACGATGCGGCCGGCGGCGTCCACGTCGAAATACCCTTCGGCCCAGTGCGGGACGGAGTAGGTCTTGCGGGCGCGGTCGGTGGACCAGGACATGGCGTTTTCCAAGGTGAGGCGAGCGGACGCGCATTCTACAGGCTGCGGTCACATGGGTCCGTTACAATGCGCCCCCGCAGCGGCAGGCCCCGTGGCCGTTGCCATTCCCTTCATGCAGGACAGCCCCATGACCGCCAACGACACCTGGTTCATCGAACACTTCTCGCACACCGGCTCCGCCATCGGTTTCCGCACCACGGGCAAGCTGGACGAGGTGCAGTCGCCGTTCCAGAAGATCGAGATCTACGACAGCACCGACTGGGGCAAGCTGATGGTGATTGACGGCGCGATGATGCTGACCACGCGCGACAACTTCTTCTACCACGAGATGATCAGCCACCCGGTGCTGTTCACCCACGCGGCGCCCAAGCGCGTGGTGATCATCGGTGGAGGCGACTGCGGCACCCTGCGCGAGGTGCTGAAGCACCCGGGCGTGGAGAAGGCCACGCAATGCGACATCGACGAGCAGGTCACGCGCATGGCGGAGAAGTACTTCCCCGAACTGTGCGAATCGAACGACGACCCGCGCGCCGAACTGCTGTTCGACGACGGCGTGGCCTACATGGCCAACTGCGAACCCGGCAGCGTGGACGTGGTCATCGTCGACTCGACCGACCCGGTCGGCCCCGCCGAAGGCTTGTTCAACAAGGCGTTCTTCGAGAGCTGCTTCCGCGCGCTGAAGCCGGATGGCCTGCTGGTGCAGCAGTCCGAATCGCCGCTGGCGCTGCTGGACCTGATCAAGGACATGCGTGCCGAGATGGGCAAGGCCGGCTTCCAGTCGTTCAAGACGCTGCCGTTCCCGCAGCCGTGCTATCCGACCGGCTGGTGGAGCGTCACCGTGGCCAGCAAGCAGGCCGGTTTCGATTTCGCCTTCCGCCAGGCGGACGCGGCGGCCAAGCCGTTCGACACGCTGTACTACACCGCGCACCTGCATACGGGCGTGCTGGTGGCGCCGCCGTTCGTGGCGAAGGCGCTGGGGGAGTAAGCCTCCGCGCGTGCAGCAACAAAAAAGCCCCGCGATGCGGGGCTTTTTCATGTCGTCGTCAGGCGTCGAACTCGCGCCAGTGCGGGATTCCATGCCTGCGCGCCTGATGCCGCAGGTACCAGGCCATGGTGAGGCCGAACAGCAGACCCGCCACCAGCGCCGTGGCGACGCCGACCAGCACGGGCATGCCTTGCCTGCTCCACATCAGCAGCCACATGAAGAGGCCCCAGAACACGCCGAAGAACCCGCCCATCAGCGTCGCGTTGATGGCGAAACCCGCCATGTGCGGGGGTGGCAGCTTCAGGCCCATCTTCCACATCAGCCGGAACAAAGGCGGCGCGTATGTGTTCCTGCCGAGCTTCTTGGACTCCAGCATCGCAAGCGCCCGCTGCAGACGCGTTTCGAAGACACCCATGGTCATCGCAGCCGTCCCCTACAGCGCGTCGGCGTCCAGTTCGCCGGTACGGATCCGCACCACGCGCTCCAGGTCGTATACGAACACCTTGCCATCGCCGATCTTGCCGGTGCCGGCCGCCTTCACGATGGCCTCGACCACCTGTTCGGCCTGATCGTCGGTCACCGCGACCTCCAGCTTCACCTTCGGCAGGAAATCGACCACGTACTCGGCGCCCCGGTAGAGCTCGGTGTGCCCCTTCTGGCGACCGAAGCCTTTCACTTCCGTGACCGTGATGCCGGCGATGCCGGTTTCCGCCAGCGCTTCGCGCACGTCGTCCAGCTTGAACGGCTTGATGATGGCCATGACCATTTTCATGCGGCTTGCTCCCGTGGATGCTGCACGCAGGATAGCGCGGCGCGACGGCGCGCGGTTGCGGCAACCGGTCCTGTCGCGGTTCAATGGCGGCCTCGCCGCCGGACTTTTCCGACAGCGCTGCGCAGCGAACGCCGATGGCCTGCCACCGGCATCGCCCACAAGCTCGGTGCACTGCCGGAGAACTGACATGATCGACCTCAACCACATCGACGACCTCGCCCGCCGCCTCAGCCAGCTGGTGCCGCCCGGCCTGCGTGATTCGCAGGAAGAATTGCAGCAGACCTTCAAGTCCGCGTTGCAGGCCGGCCTGGGGAAGCTGGACCTGGTGACGCGCGAGGAGTTCGACGTGCAGCAGACGGTGCTGCTGCGCACACGCGAGAAGCTGGAAACACTGGAACGCACCGTGGCCGCGCTGGAAACTCAGCTGGCCGACAAGCCCGCGCAGTCCTGACCCCGCCGCCATGAGTCTGGCCCTGGTGAACAGCCGGGCGCGGGCGGGCGTGTCCGCGCCGCCGGTCCGGGTGGAAGTGCACCTGTCGGGCGGCCTGCCGTCCACGCAGATCGTCGGCCTGCCCGAAGCCGCCGTGCGCGAGGCGCGCGACCGCGTACGCGCCGCGATCCTGTGCGCGCAGTTCGAATTCCCGACACGCAGGATCACCGTGAACCTTGCGCCGGCGGACCTGCCCAAGGACGGCGGCCGCTTCGATCTGCCCATCGCACTGGGCATCCTGGCCGCCAGCGGGCAGATCCGCCGCGAGGCGCTGGCGGAATACGAATTCCTCGGTGAGTTGAGCCTGACCGGTGAACTGCGGGCGGTGGACGGCGTGCTTCCGGCAGCGCTCGCCGTGGCTGCGACGGGTCGAACCCTCGTCGTGCCGGAGCCCAGCGGCGCGGAAGCCGCACTCGCGCAACAGGGACGCGCATGCACCGGCCGCACGCTGCTGGAAGTCTGTGCCCTGCTCGAAGGCCGCAAGGTGCTGCCCGCCGCAACGGCGCCACCTCCGCTGCCCAGTTCCATCCCGGACATGACCGATGTGCGCGGACAGGCCCACGCCCGCCGCGCGCTCGAAGTGGCCGCAGCCGGTGGCCACCACCTCCTGCTGATCGGATCACCTGGTTGCGGCAAGACCCTGCTCGCCTCGCGCCTGCCCGGGCTGCTGCCCGTGGCGAGCGATGGCGAGGCCATGGAAAGTGCCGCCATCGCCTCGGTCAGTGGACGCGGGCTGGACCCCGCTCGTTGGCGCCAGCGCCCCTATCGCGCACCGCACCACACCGCGAGCGCGGTCGCACTGGTGGGCGGCGGAGCGCAGCCGCGACCGGGCGAGATATCGCTGGCGCACAATGGCGTCCTCTTCATGGACGAGCTCCCCGAGTGGTCGCGGGCGGCGCTCGAAGTCCTGCGGGAGCCGCTGGAATCCGGCACCGTCACCGTGTCGCGGGCGGCGCGCACGGCGGAGTTCCCCGCCCGTTTCCAACTGGTCGCGGCCATGAATCCCTGCCCATGCGGCTGGGCCGGCGACCCCAGCGGGCGTTGCCGCTGTGGCCCGGACCTCATCCGTCGCTACCGCAGCCGGTTGTCGGGGCCGCTGCTCGATCGCATCGATCTGCATGTCCATGTGCCGCGGCTGCCGCCCCACGAACTGAGGCCGGATGCGCCGGACGGCGAATCCACGGCCTCGGTGCAGGCCCGCGTCGTTGCCGCGCGCGCATGCCAACAGGCGCGCGCCGGTTGCGCGAACGCACGCCTGGGCCAGGCCGACACCATGGCGCACTGCCGACTGTCGGCACGGGACCAGGCGCTGCTGGAGCGCGCCGTCGAGCGCCTGCAACTCTCCGCGCGCAGCCTGCATCGCATCCTGCGGGTGGCGCGCACCATCGCCGACCTGGCGGGCAGCGACTCGATCACCACGCCACACCTGACCGAAGCGCTGGGCTACCGGGGCATGGATCGCGGCAATCCCGCATGACCTCCGGCCAAGGCGGGTGAAGGTGGGGTGTGGTCTACTCGAGTCACACCTCCGGCTGGCGGACGTCATGTCCGCTGTCCCTTCCTTGCCTCCAGGAGTATCGCCCATGCGTCATGCCGCATTCCGTCTCACGTTGCTGGCCTCGACCGTCGCCGTCGCGCTCGCGGCGCAGGCCGCCCCGTCCGCCGCCGACCGCATCGCCGGCACCGAATTGATCGCCCGCGACGCGCTGTTCGGCAATCCCGAGCGCGCCAACGTGCAGATCAGCCCCGATGGCAAGTACCTGAGCTGGGTTGCCGCCGTCGATGGCGTGCTCAACGTGTGGGTAGCCCCGGCGGACAATCCGTCACAGGCCAAGGCCGTCACCCAGGACAAGGCGCGCGGCATCCGCAGCTATTTCTGGTCGTACAACCCCGACACCCTGCTGTATCTGCGTGACAGCGGCGGCGACGAGGACTTCCACCTGTACGCCGTGGACCTGAAGACCGGCCAGGCCAAAGACCTGACACCGTTCCCGAAGACCACCGCCCAGGTATCCGGCGTCAGCCCGAAACATCCTGGCACGATCCTCGTCGGCATGAACGACCGCGATGCGCAGTGGCACGATCTGTACAAGGTCGACCTCGCCACGGGCACACGCACCCTGCTGGAGAAGAACGACGCGCAGATCGCCGGCTACATCGCCGACGCGGACTATGCCCTCAAGTACGCCACGCGCTCGCGCCCGGACGGCGGTGCCGACGTGCTGAAGCGTGATGCCAAGGGCGGCTGGGAGAAGTTCGACGACATCCCGTTCGAGGATGTGCTCACCACCAATCCCGGTGGCCTGACGCTGGACGGCAAGACCCTGTACTTCACCGATTCGCGCGGCCGCAACACCGCCGCGCTGTTCGCCGTGGACGTGGCAAGCGGCAAGCGCACGCTGGTGCTGGAAGATGCACGCGCCGATGTCGGCGGCAGCCTGGCAGACCCGGCGACCGGCAAGGTGCAGGCCGTGTCGGTGGATTACCTGCGCGATGAATGGAAGGTCGTCGACCCATCGATCCGGGCAGACCTGGAGAAGCTGGAAGCGATCGGCCCGGGCGACGTGTCCGTCAACACGCGCACGCTGGACGACAAGACCTGGATCATCGCGTACTCGGCGGCCGAAGCCCCGCTGGTCTACTACCGCTACGACCGTCCGGCAGGCACGCTGACCAAGCTGTTCTCCGCGCGGCCGAAGCTGGAAGGCAAGCCGCTGGTGCCGCAGTGGCCGGTGGAGATCGCCTCGCGCGACAACAAGACGCTGGTCAGCTACCTGACCCTGCCGCGCAGTGCCGATGCGAACAACGACGGCAAGGCCGATGCGCCGGTGCCGCTCGTGCTGCTGGTGCATGGCGGTCCGTGGGCACGCGATTCCTACGGTTACGGCGGCTACAACCAGTGGCTGGCCAACCGCGGCTACGCGGTGCTGTCGGTCAACTTCCGCGGCTCCACCGGCTTCGGCAAGAGCTTCACCAATGCGGGCAACGGCGAGTGGGCCGGCAAGATGCACGACGACCTGATCGACGCCGTGCAATGGGCCGTCAAGCAGGGCGTCACCACGCCGGAGCAGGTCGCGATCATGGGCGGCAGCTACGGTGGCTACGCCACGCTGGCCGGCCTGACCTTCACGCCGGACGCATTCGCCTGCGGCGTGGACATCGTTGGCCCGTCCAACCTCAATACCCTGCTGAGCACCGTGCCGCCGTATTGGGCCAGCTTCTTCGAGCAGCTGGCCAAGCGCATGGGCGACCCGCGCACCGATGCCGGCAAGGCGTGGCTGACCGAGCGCTCGCCGCTGACCCGCGCCGACCAGATCAAGAAGCCTTTGCTGATCGGCCAGGGCGCGAACGACCCGCGCGTGAAGCAGGACGAGAGCGACCAGATCGTCAAGGCGATGACGGCGAAGAACATCCCGGTGACCTACGTGCTGTTCCCCGACGAAGGCCACGGCTTCGCCCGGCCGGAGAACAACAAGGCGTTCAACGCGGTGACCGAAGGCTTCCTCGCCCAGTGTCTGGGGGGTCGTGCCGAGCCCATCGGCAAGGACTTCACCGGTTCGAGCATCAGCGTGCCAACCGGCGCCAATGGCGTGCCGGGCCTGGCCGAGGCGCTGAAGGGGCATACGCAGGAAGTGAAGAAGTAAGCGCGCGCTTTCTTCCCGCAACGCTGAAAGAAGAAACGCCGGCGAAAGCCGGCGTTTCCTTTCGTGCATCCTTGCGGGCAGCGATCAGGCTGCCTTTTCCTTTTCGTAGAACTGCTCTTCCTCGGTCGAGCCCTTCAACGCGGTGACGCTGGAGCTGCCGCCCTGGATGACCGTGGTGACGTCATCGAAGTAGCCCGCGCCCACTTCCTGCTGGTGCGAGACGAAGGTGTAACCCTTTTCGCGCGCGGCGAACTCGCGCTCCTGCACCTGCTCGACGTAGTGCTTCATGCCTTCGCCACGCGCGTAGTCGTGGGCGAACTGGAAGCTGTTGAACCAGTTGATGTGGATGCCCGCCAGCGTGATGAACTGGAACTTGTAGCCCAGCGCCGACAGGTCGTCCTGGAAGCGCGCGATCTGCGCGTCATCCAGGTTCTTCTTCCAGTTGAAGCTGGGCGAGCAGTTGTAGGACAGCAGCTTGCCCGGGTGCTTCGCATGCACGGCCTGCGCGAATTCGCGGGCGAAGCCGATGTCCGGCGTGCCGGTCTCGCACCACACCAGGTCGGCATACGGCGCGTACGCGATGCCGCGGCTGATCGCCTGCTCCAGGCCGTTCTTGACCCGGTAGAAACCTTCCGCAGTGCGCTGGCCGGTGACGAAGGGCTGGTCGTTGGCGTCGAAGTCCGAGGTCAGCAGGTTGGCGGCTTCGGCGTCGGTGCGCGCCAGCACGATGGTCGGCACGCCCAGCACGTCGGCGGCCAGGCGCGCGGCCTGCAGCTTCTGCACGGCTTCCTGCGTGGGCACCAGTACCTTGCCGCCCATGTGGCCGCACTTTTTCACCGCCGCCAGCTGGTCCTCGAAGTGCACGCCCGCGGCACCGGCCACGATCATGTTCTTCATCAGCTCGTAGGCGTTCAGCACGCCGCCGAAGCCGGCCTCGCCGTCGGCGACGATCGGCAGGAAGAAGTCGATGGCGTCGGCGTCATTCGCCTTGCCGTCGCAGATGTTCTTCCACTGGATCTCGTCGGCGCGCTGGAAGGTGTTGTTGATGCGACGGACCATCGTCGGCACCGAGTCGTAGGCGTACAGCGACTGGTCCGGGTACATCGTCTCGGAGGTGTTGCCGTCGGCGGCGACCTGCCAGCCGGACAGGTAGACGGCTTCCAGGCCCGCCTTGGCCTGCTGCATCGCCTGGCCGGCGCTGATCGCGCCGAACGCGTTGACGTAGCCCTTCTTCGCTTCGCCGTTGACGAGCTTCCACAGCTTCTCGGCGCCGCGGCGCGCCAGGGTGTACTCCGGCTGCAGGCTGCCGCGCAGGCGGACGACATCGGCGGCGGCGTAGTCGCGCTTGATGCCGGTCCAGCGCGGGTTGCTGTCCCAGTCCTTCTGGATGGCGTCGATCTGCTGTTGCTTGGTGCTCATGGCGGACTCTCTTTTCGTCGTGGGGCGTCGTGGGTGGGGGCGGGGTCAGTCGATGCGTTCGTACGCGGGCAGGGTCAGGAAGTCGGCCAGGTCGTCGGCACGGCTCAGGGCGTCGAGCAGGGCGATGGCTTCGGAGATGCGCTCGCCACCGGGCAGCCGGCTGTGGTCGCCCAGCTTGGCTGGCAATGCGGCCAGCGTGCGCTGCAGCAGCGCATAGTCGATCTGGGTGCCATCGCACAGGTGCACGTCGGGCATGTGCAACCACTGCCAGATCTGCGTGCGCGAGATCTCGGCGGTGGCGGCGTCTTCCATCAGCCAGTGGATCGGCACGCAGCCGTTGCCGTCCAGCCACGCGGCCAGGTAGCGCACGCAGACTTCCACGTTGCCCTCGAAGCCGGCGCGCGTGATGGTGCCGGTGGACGGACGGATCAGGTCGTCGCGGGTGACCGCGACATCCTCGCGCAGCACACCGCGCTGGTTGGTCTGCGGCATGTGCTCGTCGAAGATCGCCTTCGCCACCGGGATCAGCGCCGGGTGCGCCACCCAGGTGCCGTCGTGGCCGGCGGTGACTTCACGCAGCTTGTCGGCGCGCACGCGGGCCAGCGCCTGCTCGTTGGCGGCTTCGTCGTTGTTGATCGGGATCTGCGCGGCCATGCCGCCCATCGCATGCGCGCCGCGCCGGTGGCAGGTCTGGATCAGCAGCTCCGAATAGGCCTTCAGGAACGGCTGCGTCATCGTCACCTGCCCGCGCTCCGGCAGCACCTTGTCGGCGTGGCGGCGGAACGTCTTCAGGTACGAAAAGATGTAGTCCCAGCGGCCGCAGTTCAGGCCGACGATGCGCTCGCGCAGCGCATGCAGGATCTCGTGCATCTCGAACACGGCCGGCAGCGTCTCGATCAGCACGGTGACCTTCATCTGCCCGTGCGGCAGGCCCAGCGCGGCCTCGATGTGCGACAGCGCGGTCTCCCACAGCGCGGCCTCTTCCATGCTCTGCAGCTTGGGCAGGTAGAAGTACGGACCACGATCGCGGGCCTGCAGCGCGCGGGCGTTGTGCCAGGCGAACACGGCAATGTCGAACAGGCCGCCGGCAATCGGCGCACCGTCGATCAGCACGTGCTTCTCGTCCAGGTGCCAGCCACGCGGGCGCACCAGCAACACCGCTTGTTCGTCATGCGGCTTCAGCGCATAGCGCTTGCCGTTCTCGCTGGTGAACTGCAGGTCGCCGCGCACGGCATCGGTCAGCGCGCGCTGGCCGGTCAGCAGGTTCTGCCAGGTCGGCGAGGTGGAATCCTCGAAGTCCGCCATGAACACCCTGGCGCCCGAGTTCAGCGCGTTGATGACCATCTTCGGGTCCACCGGCCCGGTGATTTCCACCCGACGGTCCTGCAACGCGGTCGGCACCGGAGCGACGGTCCAGTCGCCGTCGCGGATCGTGCGCGTATCGGCGCGGAAATCCGGCAGGCCACCGGCATCGAAGAACGCCTGGCGCTCACGGCGGGCCGCCAGCCGGGCCTGGCGCTCCGGCTCGATCGCACGGTGCAGCGAGACGAGCAGAGCCAGCACGCCGGGGGTCAGCAGCGCGTCCTGGCCCACCACATTGGCGGTCAGGGCGATGCCGGGGGTGGGTCGGTCGGCGCGGGATTCGCGCGGCGGCAGGGCGAAAGCGGTGGCGGACATGGAGGTCTCCTGGCGTCTTGCTGGAACCGCACAGTGCTCCCCCCTCGAATTATTTGACAAAACAGTTTTGTCAATGCATTAAATAAGCACTGCTTATAGTTTGTTAGAACGTGAGCTCTAAAGAAGCGCCAACTCCTCGATTTCCCTACAAATCCGACCGACTGAAGCCCCTGCGGGCCTTCTGCCAGACGGTGCGGCTGGGGTCGGTATCGCGGGCGGCGGAGGCGCTTTTTGTCAGCCAGCCGGCCATCACCCTGCAGTTGCAGGCCCTGGAGCGGGAGCTGGGAGTGACCCTGTTCGAGCGCAGCGGTCGACGGCTGGCACCGAGCCGCGAAGGCCAGCTCCTGTACGAGATGGCCCAACCGCTGGTGGCGGGACTGGACGGCCTGGATGCCAGCTTCCGCGAGAAAGTCAGCGGCCTGGAGGCCGGCGAACTGAACGTGGCGGCCAACAGTTCCACCATCCTCTACCTGCTGCCGAAGATCGTGGAGCACTTCCGCCAGCAGCATCCCGAGGTGAAGCTGACCCTGCACAACGCTGCCAGCGCCGACGGCACCGACCTGCTGCGCTCGGACGCGGTGGACCTGGCGGTGGGCTCGGTGCTCGACGTGCCAGCGGACCTCAGCTACGCCCCGGTCTACCGCTTCGAGCCGATGCTGATCACCCCGCCCGACCATCCGCTGGCGAAGAAGCGCGACCTGCGGCTGGAGGATCTCTCGCCGCACGCCCTGATCCTGCCGCCGAAGCGGCTGGTCACCTACCGGCTGGTGGACCTGGTGTTCCAGCAGGCGCGCGTGCCCTACACCGTGGCGCTGGAAGTCGGCGGCTGGGAGGTGATCAAGCAGTACGTCAGCATGGGCATGGGCATCTCGATCATCGCCTCGATCTGCCTGACCGAGGCGGACCGCGACCGGCTGGCCGCGCGCTCGCTGAGCCAGTGGTTCCCGTCGCGCAGTTACGGCGTGGTGGTGCGCAAGGGCAAGTTCCTGTCGCCGCAGGCACGCGCCTTCATCGAACTGATCCAGCCCCATCTGTTCGAGCGTCGCGATTACGATGAGAGCGGGCATTCCGAACGCTAGCGCGATGCGTCCATGAGCGGCTCCTACCGACAACACGACTACGCGGCAGGCAATGCCCTGCTGTGCCGTTGGGTGTTCGACCAAGGCGCGGACACGGCACCGGTCACCGTGGTGCCGGATGCCTGCGTGGACCTGCTGTGGGATGGCGTGCGGCTGAGCATCGCCGGCCCCGACCGCACGGCGCAGCAGGCCCGTCTCGCCGCCGGCACCCGGCTGCAGGGGTTGCGTTTCGCGCCGGCCGTGGCGTCGCGCTGGCTGGGCATGCCGCTGCAGGCCCTGGCCGACCAACGGGTTGATCTGCGCGACCTCGGCATCCCCCATGTCGCGCGCGTTGCAGACCGGATGGCCGCACATGCGCCCGACGCCGCGATGCGATGGCTGGCGGATCACCTCCTCGCAGGCGAACGGTATCGGGACGACGCGATGCAGTACGTGCACGCGCGCCTGTCGACAACGCAGGCACCGTCCATCCGGCAGTTGGCTGACGATGTCGGCATGACCGAACGCACGCTGCTGCGCAGGTGCGAGGACGCCTTCGGTTATGGACCGAAGCGGCTGGCTCGCATCCTGCGGCTGCAGCGCTTCCTGGGTTGTCGACGACGGCATGGCACGCTGCTGGATGCCGCGCTCGAAGCCGGCTACTACGATGCCGCCCAGTTGTCGGGCGATGTGCGCAAGCTCACCGGGATGACCCCGACCCGACTCGTGGCACAGCTCGCAGACTGACTGTCGGATTTCGCCAAGACAGCGCCATGTCGGTACCGCAGACTGTGGGCCTCTTCCACGGATGCACACCATGAGCAACGCCGAACAGCACCATCGGATCGACTACCTCGAATTCACCGTCGCCTCCATCGCGGCCTCGAAGGCCTTCTACGGCGATGCTTTCGGCTGGACGTTCCAGCACTACGGCCCGGACTACTGCGAGTTCCACGATGGCCGGCTGACGGGCGGCTTCGCACACGGCACGCCACAGCCGGGCGGCGCGCTGGTGGTGCTGTACTCGGCGGCACTGGAAGAAAGCCTGGCGAACGTCGAAGCCACGGGCGGAAAGATCACCAAGCCGATCTTCGCCTTCCCCGGTGGTCGCCGCTTCCAGTTCACCGATCCGGACGGTTACGAGCTCGCCGTCTGGTCGACGACCTGAGTCAGCGCGCGTCGTAGCGCGCAAGCAGTGCGCGGTGGCCGGACTGCCAGCGTGCCAACTCGGCGGTGGATTGGCCGTAAGCCGTATCGATGAACGCCAGCGACAACGCTTCGGTCGCCTGCTTGACCTGCTCGCTGACCTCGCGCGAATCGAAGTAGCGGTGATCGGTGAACACGTTGTGCGTGCCGTGCCGGTAAACGGCCAGCACCTTGTGTGCCCCACCAATGGCGTCGAACACCTTCAGCCGGTCGTCCACGCCGGAACCGAAGCCGGGGATGCGGATGATGTCGTCCGCCGTGGTCACGTGCAGGGTGGGGATGGTGATGCCCGAGAGGATGGGACGGAAATCGTCGTCGCCGTAGAACGGCGGCGCGGAGATCACGATGGCGGCCGTGATGCGCGGGTCGCGCAACTGGATCGCCCTGCCTGCCCGCATCACCCGTGCGCCCGCCGACATCAGGGTGGTGTTGGCACCATAGGAATGGCCGGCGGCAACGATGCGCGCGCGATCGACATGCGCGCCCCATTCGCCGGCCAGCAGCTGGTCGAGGGCGAACCGCTGGTCGCGCACGCGGTCCACGGCCTCGACCTCGCCCGCCGCCTGCTGGAAGCGCGCCACCAGCGTGAAGGGATTGCCCTGCCACAGCGCCCGGTCGCTGCCGACGTGCTGCACATGGATGCTGGCGATGCCATGCCGCGCCCAGTAGCGGCCGAGATACGTGTAGCCGTCGCGCGCGCTGCCGATGCCGTGCGAGAACACCACCAGCGGCACCTTGCCGGTGCGCGCCGCGTCCGGCCAGAACAGCTTCACCGGCACGGCGCGACCGCGCTCGGCATCCGTCCATTCCAGGTCGCGCACGCTGTAGCCCGCCTGCGGCGGCTGCATCGCCGCGCGCACCGGCGCATGCGTCGAGGCCACCAGCACGGGGGCCAGCAGTAGGACGGACAACAGGGCCACCCAGCGGTGGCGGCGGAGGATCGCGGCAACGTTCATCGATGGCACTTCAGACAGGAACGGGAGGACGACACGCCGGCCCGGCGGATGCCGTGGCCAGGGAAACGCGCGCCGCACGGGTGTGGCGCCTACTTCTTCTTCGGACGACCGGCCTTGACCGGCGCCAGCGCATCCAGCGCCTTGGTCAGCGCCTGCGGCGACAACCCGGACAGCGCGCGCAGGCCCGCGCGCAACAGTTCGCTCTTCTTCGCCGGCCGCTGCATCTGCAGCGCGCGTCCCTTCAGTACCGCCACCAGCGCGAAGTCGTCGGCCGGCATGGTGAAGCTGTCGCGCACCAGCTTGGCGGGCGCTCCCGCGCCCCCGGAGAGGTCGTCGACAGCACTGGCGTCGCGCGCCTTGCGGGACTTGGCCATGGCACACCCTTTAATCGTATAAACGATTTATACCTTTTATGCCGCTCGCCGCCAAGTGCAGGCGGACCGACGAACGGTGCACGTTCAGGCGGCGCAAGGGGGATGGCGGGCGGCGACGCGGTCGTAGACTGGCCGTCCCCGTCATGGATGCCCCCATGAGCCCCCGCACCACCACACGCACCGGCGAACGCGCCGCCGCGCTCGCGGCCTACGAAGCGCGGGCACTGGTGGCCGCACTCGCCATCACGCCCGGCGAGCCGGCCGGGGTGCACGAAGCGCGCAAGAGTCTTCGCCGCCTGCGCTCGTTGCTGGCACTGGCGCGCAGCGCGCTCGGCAAGGAAGCGGTGGACCCGGTCGATGGCGAACTCCGTGCGTTGACCAAGAGCCTCTCCGCACTCCGCGACGGGCAGGTGGTGCTCGACACGGCGCAGCGCATGGCGCGCGATGCCAGCACCCCCGATGAAACCGCGAACTGGAAGGCGTTGTTGGCGCTGTTGTCGCGGCAGCAGGAACACCGTCTCGCCGAAGCCCTGCGCGACGATCCCGGCTTCGTGCGCCGGCAGGCGCTGGCACACCGGCAGGCGGAACGGCTGCGGCAGTTGCCGTGGCACCGGCTCCATGGCGGCGACCTGCGCAACGCGCTCGCGCGCTCGGTGCAACGGCAGGAACGCGCGCAGGCGACGGCGCTGGCCAGCGGACGCGTCGATGACCTGCACGCGTGGCGCCGCAGGTCGCGCCGGCTGCGCATGCAACTGGCCGCCTTCCGCAAACTCCGTGTGCGCCGGCAGGTGCACGGGCATCCCCTGGCCGTCGCACCGCGGCACATCGCCGAACTGGTCGATCAACTCGGCCTGCTGCAGGACCTCGCGTTGCTGCAGCAGGCCCTCGTCACGCTGGAACAGGCGCAGGCCCGCGCGATCCCGGTCGCGAAGCGTCGGCGCACGGCCATCCACTCGCCCATTCATCCATTGACGTAATCGGCTTTACTTCCGCTTCCCGTCATCGTCCACGCCCGTCAAGTACGCCCTGCTGGGGCCGATAGTGACCCATACGGTCCCTCCGATCGGCGTATGGGATGCCGGACACGGCCGGAAACCCCGGAGATCCGGCATTTCCCCACGCGGGATGCTTGGCACGAAGCCTGCATTCCTTCCGTCGATCGATCCCGTCGCAGCTGGACCGCCCTCTCATCACGCAGGATCAAGGCCCGCAGGTGGACTCCCTCCACGCAGCACATTCCGGCGACGCCACGGCGGCACCGGGGACGCCCTCCCGCCGCGTCGGCTTGCCGCCGGTGGCATGGGCGTCGGCTGTCCTGGTGGTGGGCCTGCTGTGCACGGTGATCGTCGCCCATCGGGAGTGGCGCGGCCTGCAGGAAAGCGCGGAAGCATCCCGCCGCGCACTGGCCGATGCCGGCACGACACGCCTGCGCGTACCGCTGGAGCAGGCGGCTTCCACCTTGCGCGCCATGCAGACCGTGTTCCTGTCCAACGACCAGATGGACCAGGCACGCTTCAGCCAGTACCACGCGAGCCTGCGCAGCCCGCTGGCACCCGCCTCCTACACATCGGTCGCGTTCGCGCGCCGCTCGCCCGTCGGACAGCCGCTGGCCGACGAAGTGTCGTATCGGTACGAGTTCGTCACCCCCTACGAAGGCAACGCCGCGCTGGTGGGCTTCGACATGGTCACGCAGCGGGCGAACCTGAATGCCCTGCTGCGCGCGCGCGATACCGACACCGTGGTGATCTCCGCGCCATTCGCGCTGCGCCAGACCGTGCCCGCCGGCCAGAATCCTCTCGGCATCACGCTGCGCCTGCCGGTGTATTCCGACGGCCCCACGCCGACATCTCCCAACCAGCGGCGCGCGCGCGAGATCGGCGCGCTCGCCATCGGCATGCGCCTGCAGCCGCTGGTCGAAACCGCACTGGCGGGTTCGGTGCTGGAGGGCTTCCGCGTGCGTGTCTACGACGCGACCGCGCAGGCACATCCGTTCTACGACTCCGGTACGCCGGTCCAAACCGGATTGCCGATGCAGGTGCGGCGACTGGATTTCGGTGGCCGGCAATGGCGCATCGAAATGGAACCCCGCCCGCGCCCGATGGATCTCGGCCGGCTCCAGACCATCCTTGCCGGTGGCGGCGTCATCAGCCTGCTGCTGGCCGCGCTGGTGTGGTCGCTGGCCACCACGCGGCGGCGTGCCATGGCGCTGGGCGAACAGATGAGCCGGCGCTACCGCGAGAGCGAGCTGCGCTTCCGCGCGCTCAACGAACTGCTGCCCGCGCTGGTGCTGCTCGCCGACGCACGCGATGGCCGCATCGTCTACGCCAACCAGGCGGCGCGCCTGCGCCTGGGCGATCCCACCGGCCTGCCGCTGTCGGCCCTGTTCTCCGATCCGCAACTCCAGCACCGCGCGCGCGACGCCGATGCCATCGGCGATGACTGGGGCAACCTGGAAGCGGTGCTGATGAGCCCGGCCGGCGACGCGTTCTGGGCCAGCGCCTCGATCGCGCAGGTGGACATGGACGGCGAGGCGCACCTGCTGATGGTGGCCACCGACATCTCCGAGCAGCGCGAGCTGACCGAACGCCTGAGCTACCAGGCCACGCACGACGCGCTGACGGAACTGTGCAACCGGCGCGAGTTCGAGCGGCGCGTGGAAGAAGCGCTGCACGAACGCAAGGGCCGTGCGACCAGCGATCCCTGCGCGCTGCTCTATATCGACCTGGACCAGTTCAAGCTGATCAACGACATCTCCGGCCACATGGCGGGCGACCAGTTGCTCGCGCAGCTCGCGCTCGCCATGCGCCAGCAACTGCGCGGCGGCGACGTGCTGGCGCGGCTGGGCGGCGACGAATTCGGCCTGATGGCCTTCCACGTGGATGCCGAGGGCGCGCGCGCGCTGGCCGAACGCCTGCGCGAGTGCATCGAAGCGCTGATGTTCGTCTGGCAGGACCGCACCTACACCGTCAGCGCGAGCATCGGCGTGGTGGTGGTGGACCAGCAGGAGCCCACCCTGAAGGACCTGCTGGCGTGGGCGGACACCGCCTGCTACCTGGCCAAGGAAAACGGCCGCAACCGCGTGCACCTGTACCGCGAGGACAACGAGACCACGCGCCGCCATGGCGAAATGGAATGGGCCAGCCGCCTGCGCTGGGCGGTCGAACAGGACCGCCTGTTGCTCGACTACCAGGAGATCGTGCCGCTGGATGGCAGCGACACCGCGACCAGCATCGAACTGCTGCTGCGGCTGCGCGACGAGGACGGCGGCGTGGTGCCGCCCGGCGCCTTCCTGCCCGCCGCCGAACGCTACGGGCTGATGCCCGCGATCGACCGCTGGGTGATCCGCAACGCCCTGGCGCACTTCAGCCTGCTGCACGAATCCGGCATGCGCCTGGGCACCTGCGCGATCAACCTGTCCGGCGCCAGCATCGAGGACGAGGGCCTGGCCGACTTCATCCTCGCCCGCATCACCGAATACGCGGTACCTGCGCACACGCTGTGCTTCGAGATCACCGAAACTGTCGCGGTGCGCAACCTGCTGAAGGTCGTCAGCGTGATCGAACGCCTGCGCCGCGCGGGGTGCCGCATCGCGCTGGACGACTTCGGCGCCGGCATGTCCTCCTTCGGTTACCTCAAGAACCTGCCGGTGGACCTGATCAAGATCGACGGCAGTTTCATCCGCGATCTCGAAACCGATCCGATGAGCCGCACCATCGTCAGCGCGATCGCGCAGATCGGCCACCAGCGCGGCCTCAAGGTGGTCGCCGAATGGGTCAGCAGCCCGCGGATGTGCGAAGCATTGCGTGCACTGGGCGTCGACTACGGCCAGGGCTATGCCCTGCACCGCCCGGAACGCGTGCTGTTCCAGCGCGAAGAGCCGCCGCCGCGCCGGCTGGCCGTGGTGCGCTGACGTCCTGCCCAGGGGAAGCGACACCCGTCGTCGTCATGGGTACCGGTCCATCCGGTTCACGGCGTCACCTCGCGACCCGCATCGCTCCCCCACCGAGGTGGCCCGCACGGGTGACCGCGCGGATGCCGGTGGCGGGACCTGCATCCGCACGCGCGCTCCTCTTCAACGCGGTACAGGGCCGTCATCCACCGCCAGCGGCCGCACATGCTCCAGCAGGCTGACGAGCGTCCTGCCCGGCTCCTCCCACGGGATCATGTGGGCCGACCGCTCGAACCACACGCCCTGCTTGTACGGCGCCCGTACCTTGGCCAACCATGCCGCAGTAGGTTCCGAGGGCGTGGTGTAGTCGTGGCGGCCCATGAACATCACCACCGGGATGGGGAATTCCTTCACGCCGGTGAAGTCCACCCGCAGGAATTCGTCCAGCAACCGCCCCAGCGTGAGCACGCTGCCGGCGTTGATCGCGCATCGGGCGGCATCGTCGTAGTCCGGCGACAGGCGCGGGCCCTGGAAGAAGTACTTCGATTCATCGCGGTAGGCCGTGAGCCCACCGTAGAACTGCGGCCACTTGCGCGCGATGACGATGCGCTCGCGGGTGATCGGCGTGTCGCCGGGATACGGCGCGATGGATTGCATCTCGCGCACGGCGTCGGTGTTGCCCCGCGCGCGTGCGGTGCGCAGGCCATAGTCGAAGCTCACCTGCTCGTTGGTGCGTACGTTGATGACCTGGCCGATGCCGACATAGGCATGGAACAGATCCGGCCGCTGCAGGGCGGCATGCATCGCCACCACTGTGCCCCAGCTGTGCCCCATCAGCACCAGCTTGCGCTTGTGGTAGCGCGTGCGCAGGTGTTCGGCGAGCGCGACGGCATCGTCCACGTAGCGCTGCACGTGCAGGGTGTCGGCGACGGCCTCCTGCGGATTCAGCGCCAGCGTCTTCCCCGCACCACGCTGATCGTAGTTGGCGACGGTGAAGTATTCCTCGAGCGGCCGCTGGAACTGCCACAGCGTGGGAATGACCGGCGACGCCGGACCGCCATGCACGAACAACACCATCGGGTTGTCGCGATCCTGTCCACGCACGTTCACCCACTGGCGGATGCCGCCGATCTCGACCGCGTACGCGTCCTGCACGCCCGTGGGCGCAACGATGCGGCCCAGGTCACCGATGATCTCCCGCGCCGGCGCATACGCCGAGCGATCCGGACAGGTGTCCTGCGCGCGGGAGGCATGCGGAGCGCACAGGGCGGCGACCATCACCAGCACGGACACGGTGTTCCTCATCGGCATTTCTCCAGGCATCACGGGGACACGACCAGTTTCATCGCGCCTGCACGCACCGGCGTGTGTCGTTGGTCCTGCACGGGTGGTGCGCCGTCACGCTTCCTGCGCGGGCGTGGCGTACGCGCCGATTCCGCCGACCGTCCGATTGCGCTCTAATGCCCACGGGAGCAATGGGGGCATGCGTGCGGATGAAGGCGTGGATAGGGGCGGTCTTCCTGGTGGCCGCAAATCATGGCGTGCTGGCGCAATCCGCCACCTCCGCGGCCGCACACGACGCGCATCACCAGCAACCTCCCTCGGCGTCGGCCTTCAGCAAGCACGGCCCGCCGTCGCGCGAGAAGCGCAAGCAGGGCGTGTCGCCCGGTTACGCGCGCCAGTGGCGTGCGGCGCTGGCGATGGGCGACCAGGGCGACGCGGCACAGGCCGACCGCGCGCTGGCGAAGGTGATGGCGGATCGCGAATTCGCCGCACTGACGGCGGGCGAGCAACGCGTGACCTGGTCCCGCGCCGCCTGGATGGCGATCCGCCAGGATGACTTCGAGCGCGCACGCGAACGGGTGACCCGCGCCATCGGCGCCGACCCGAGCGATCCCGACGACCTCTACCTGCTCGCGCAACTCGAAGACCACCAGGGCAACCGGGAAGCTGCCGCACGCCACCTGCGCGACCTGGCGCTCCGCTGGCCACGCATGCTGGACCGCCTGGACACCGGGGCCGTGCTGCGCATCGCGCGCCAGGCACCGGATGCTGCTCCTGTTCGCGTGCAATTGCTGGAAGCGCTGCTGCACGCGGCGTGGGATGGCAACGGCATGGGCGTCGGCGACCTGTGGTACCTGCTGGCCCTCGACTACCAAGCCCGTGGCGATGCCGACGGCGTACGCAGGGCCGTGGCCCTCACCACCTCGCCACAGGCGCTGGTGAAGTTCCGCGCCGACCGTCGCTTCGACGCCTTCCTGGACCGCCGCTATGCGACGCTGGACATCGCCACCG
The DNA here is from genome assembly GCF_052871755.1 of Pseudoxanthomonas sp. LARHCG66. Taxonomy (NCBI): domain Bacteria; kingdom Pseudomonadati; phylum Pseudomonadota; class Gammaproteobacteria; order Lysobacterales; family Lysobacteraceae; genus Pseudoxanthomonas; species Pseudoxanthomonas sp. LARHCG66. The sequence goes on from NZ_JBIXJW010000004.1 coordinate 37,658, forward strand.
CCGCACGACGACGCGTGGATCACCTGCGCCGGCTCGCCACCGAACGACCGCGAAGCCTCGAAGTCCGCATGGAACTGACCTACGCGCAACTGGCGCTGGGCCGGTACGCGGAGGTGGTGTCGCTGGCGGATGAAACCCTGGCCGCGCTGTCGAACGCGCCCGCGGATGCGCTGCCTTTCGATGATCCGGACCATGCGGTGTGGATACTCAACAACCGTGCCATCGCCCTGCGTGGGCTCGGCAGGTTGAACGATGCGCAGGCGGACCTGGTCCGCGCCTCGGGCATGGACGAAGCCGGCGGTGCGAATGTCGGCCCGATGCTCAACCTGGGGCAGTTCCTGTGCCAGCGCGGCCGTCCGGACGAAGCACGGGCCATGATCGAACGCGTGGGCGACATGAGCGGCTACGGCCGCATGGTGCAAGCATCCATCCAGCACTGCGCGGCGGTCCAGCAGAATGACGCGGTCGTCGCACGGCGCGCGCTCGATTACCTGCGCGACCATCATGAGGACGCCCGCGAGATCTGGATCTGGGCATTGGTGGAAGCGGGCCGCATGGATGACGCCGCGCAGGCGTTGATCGCGGCACTGGATGCACCCGCGTCGCGGGGCGACATGCTGGCCGCGCTGCAGGACTATCTCGAGCCGGCCCCGCTGCCCGCGTTCGAACCCGTGCGGAAACGCTGGCGCGACCTGCTCGCGCGCGAAGACGTGCGGCAGGCCGTCGCGAAGGTGGGACGGATCGAGCACCAGCCGGTCTTCAACGTCGGCGGCATCTGATCCGGTCGCGGTGGCGTCACGGCCGCTTCAGACGTGCGCCATCCATTGCCGCAGCACGGCCTGCAGCGCCGCCGCACGCGTGTCCACGTCCTGGGTGCCGACGAACGCAACCGTTGCGCGGTCGGCGGCCATCCAGCTCAGCAGTCCGTCCGGATCGTGGATGGCGCCATCGGGCATCGCGCGCTTCGCCGCGCCCAGGTGCAGGACCAGCAGCACGCTATCCCGTCGGCGCAGCTGCATCGTGGCGAAATGATGCCCCTCCACGTGGAAGCTCGGCGCGTTCCACTTGATGCCTTCGCCTATGCGCGGATCGGCCGCCTGGATCACGGCCCGCAACCGGCGGATCGCGGCGTCCTGCGGATGCTCCAGTTCCCTCAGGAAGGCGTCCACATCGGTCGATGGCGTGCGTGCAGGCATGCGGAGCCGCCTTGGGATCGTCGGTGCGCGGATGGCGCCCGGAAGACGGTACAGCCTGCCGCAGCGGATGCCCAGCGGAATGTCCCTCCGACGGGCGGCGGCGGATACGCCGGTGGAATTGATCCGGATCAACGTGTCCCTCACGCCACCGGCGTACGGTGAAGCTTCATCGGGTACAGGAGCATCGACAATGGACAGCACCATGAAGGCCGCCGTCGTGCGGGAATTCGGCAAGCCGCTGGTGATCGAGGAAGTGCCCGTGCCGCGCCCTGCGGCAGGCGACATCCTGGTGAAGATCGAGGCCTGCGGCGTTTGCCACACCGACCTGCATGCGGCCGAAGGCGACTGGCCGGTTAAGCCCAACCCGCCCTTCATTCCCGGACACGAAGGCGTGGGCCACGTGGTCGCGGTCGGCGCGGGCGTCAGCCACGTGAAGGAAGGCGACCGCGTCGGCATTCCGTGGCTGTATTCCGCGTGCGGGTATTGCGAACACTGCCTCGGCGGCTGGGAAACGCTGTGCGAGGCGCAACAGAACACCGGCTATTCGATCAACGGCGGCTTCGCCGAATACGCCTTGGCCAACGCCGGCTACGTCGGCCACCTGCCGAAGAACATCGGCTTCGTCGAGATCGCGCCGATCCTGTGCGCCGGCGTCACCGTGTACAAGGGCCTGAAGGTCACCGACACCAAGCCGGGCGACTGGGTGGTGATCTCCGGCATCGGCGGACTCGGCCACATGGCCGTGCAGTATGCGAAGGCGATGGGGCTGAACGTGGCCGCCGTGGATGTGGACGACAGCAAGCTCGACCTCGCGCGCCGGCTCGGCGCGACCGTCACGGTCAACGCGAAGACCACCGATCCGGTCGCGTACCTGAAGAAGGAGATCGGCGGCGCGCACGGCGCCCTGGTCACGGCGGTGTCGCCGAGAGCCTTCGAACAGGCCATCGGCATGGTCCGCCGCGGCGGCACCGTGTCGCTCAACGGCCTGCCGCCGGGACAGTTTCCGCTCGACATCTTCGGCATGGTGCTCAACGGCATCACCGTGCGCGGTTCCATCGTCGGCACCCGGCTGGACCTGCAGGAATCGCTGGACTTCGCCGCGATGGGCAAGGTGGCGGCGACGGTGGCGACCGACCGGCTGGAGAACATCAACGACGTGTTCGCGCGCATGCATGCCGGCACCATCGAGGGCCGCATCGTGCTGGACATGGCCGCCTGAAGCACGCGGCATTCACTCCGCCGGTGGCACCCCGCCGGCGGCCTCCGCCTCGCCTCGCGCGGCGACCGCGGTGCTGGCCTGCCGTGCCGCCGGCAAGGGCTGGATGCGCAGGCCGCGATGGCGGCACAGGTCAACCGCTGGATACAGCGCGCGCCGGCCGTTGGCGAACTCCACCCGCACGTCGTGCAGGCACTGGTCGCCGGCCACTTGCACCGTCACCGCGCCACCGCCGCCGGCGAGAGGCTCGCCCTGCAGCAGTTCTTCCCAGGCCGTGCCCCCGGCCGGCGTGGCCGAGACCGATACCAGCCGGTCGTGCGCGCGGTTGATGAGGTCCAGATAGTGCGTGCGTTCGCCTGCGAAGGCGGACGTGGCGGAACAGGCGGCGATGACGAGGACGATGACGGACGAGCGGCGCATGGCGTGATCTCCGAGGGGATGGGCGCCGCCGGACATGCGGGTCTCGCGCGCCGGGGCCACGCCATCACGCGCCGCGTCGGCCAGCGCGGCAACGGATCCGGGACGAATCGTCGTGCCGGCGGGGCGAATCGTAGTCCGTGACGTTCGCGCCTTCCCGGCCGTGACGGCGGGGCCTACGATGCCGGCACCTTCCGGGAACACGTGCATGAAGATCCGACTCGGCAGCATGGAGGTGCGACTGTCCCGCTACCTGGGCCTGTGGGCGGTCGTGGTCGTCGTGTTCGCTGCGCAGGGCTGCGTCAACGACGCCGTCAACGGCCACCTGTGGTCGCCCGGCGACTACCTGCGCTGGTGGTCGATCCAGTGGCTGACCTGGGCGGGACTCGCGCCGCTGGTGTTCCGCCTGGGCGAACGCCACCCCATTCCGTTCCCGCCACGACTGAGCGCGCTGGCGCGGCACGTGGGCTACAGCCTGGCCGTGACCCTGCTGGCGGTGGTCATCGGCGCCCTGGTATCGACGCTGTTCGAACCCAGCAGCTTCGGCCAGCAACTCATACAGTTCATCAGCAAGCACTACGCGATCGGCCTGCTCGCCTACTGGACCCTGCTGGCCGTGCAGCAGCTGCTGCATTTCCAGGCCGAGAAATCGCGGCGCGAGATCGAGGCCACGCGCCTGGCCACCGAGCTGGCGCAGTCGCGACTGCAGGTGCTGAAGACCCAGCTGCAGCCGCACTTCCTCTTCAATACACTGCACGCCATCATCACCCTGCTCGACGAGGACACGCTGTCGGCGGAAGACATGCTGCTGCGGCTGAGCGAACTGCTGCGCGCATTCCTCGAGGACTACGACGGCCAGGAAATCCCGCTGCGGCGCGAACTGGAACTGCTCGAGCTGTATCTCGGCATCCAGCGGCGACGCTTCAAGGACCGACTGACCACGCGCATCCATGTCGCGCCCGACGTACTGGATGCGGCCGTCCCCAGCCTGGTGCTGCAGCCGATCGTGGAGAACGCGATCCGCTACGGCATCGGCCAGCACGTCGGCGATGACTGCGTCGAGATCGACTGCCGGCGCGAGGGCGACGCGCTGTGCATCGACGTGCGCAACTACAACAGCACGCTGGACGAAGGCGGCCATGCCGGCGGCCACGGCATCGGCCTGTCCAATACGCGGCTGCGCATGCGCGAACTCTACGGCGATGCCGCCAGCCTGCGCCTGGACCTGATCGTGCCGCGCGGCGTGGCCTGCCGCCTGCGCGTGCCCTTCCACGAGATGGAAGAGGATCCGTTGCCGGAGCACGTGCCCGCATGAGCCTGACCGCCCTGGTGATCGACGACGAACCCATCGCGCGGCACGCGGTGGTGCGACTGCTGCGCGAAGACCCGGACATCGAGGTGGCGGGCGAATGCGGGGACGGTGTGTCCGCGGTGGCGGCGATCCGCGACCTGTCGCCGGACCTGGTGTTCCTGGACATCCAGATGCCGGCGATCACCGGCCTGGACGTGGTCGCCACCATCGGTGCGTCGCGCATGCCGGCGACGGTGTTCGTGACGGCGTACGAGCAGTTCGCGGTGCGCGCCTTCGAAGCGAATGCGGTGGATTACCTGGTGAAGCCGTTCAGCCGCGACCGCTTCGCCGACACGCTGCGCCGCGCGAAGCAGCGGCTGGCCACCGCGCGCGGTGCCGATGCCGACGCCACCGCGCGCATCATGCAGGCGCTGGCGTCGCTGCAGCAGCGCGATGCTTACCTGGAGCGGGTGCCCGTGCGCGAGGACGAGCGCGTGGTGCTGGTCGACGTGGACGACATCGTCTGGATCAAGGCCAGCGGCAACACCGTGCGCCTGCACCTGGCCGACCGCGTGCACGAACTCCGCGAGACCATGGCCGCGCTGGCCGCGCGACTGGACCCGCGCCGCTTCGCGCGCGTGCATCGCTCGGCCATCATCAACATCCGCCGGGTGAAGGACATCCATCCGTGGTTCAACGGCTACCACGTCGTCACCATGGACACCGGCCAGCAGTTGCGCATGAGCCGCTACCAGCACGACGCCTTCCTGAAACTGGCTACCCTGCGCCGCGAGGACTGACCGGCGCATCGCCGTCGATCATGCGTGCTGCCTGCGCCTTCCCCGCGGCCAGCGCGTCATGGCAGGTGAAGTAGCTGCGGCTGGCGTCCACCCAGGCATCGCTCCACGCACTGCCCTGCACGGCGCGCACACGCACCGCCAGCGACCACGGCTGGCGGTCGTCCGGCCGCTCGATCACCACTTCCACCAGATGCCCCTGGCGGGTCGACAGGTCCACCTTCTTCTGCATGCGCGTGTTCCCGGCAAAGTGAATTTCCGCCCTGCCTGGCCTGCGCTCCGGTCCACCCTGGTCCATCGGGACCAACGCGGAAACCCGGCGTCGTGGGCCAGCTATTCCGATGCCACGCCTGCCAGCGCCAGCACCCATCCGGGCACCACCGGCTCGCCGGCATAGAAGTCCCTGGGCTTCTTCTCGGCCATCGCCCAGCGGTGCAGCCAGCTGGGACCGAAGCGGCCGTCGTAGCCGTCCTCGCCGCGGGCATACGCGGGGTCGCGCAGCGCTTCTTCCAGCGTCACCACCCGGTAGCCGCGCCGCTGCACGCCGGCCACGAGTTCGGCGTAGGCCACCGCGTTGAGCTCGTTGGCATGCAGCAGCCACACCTGCGGCAGCGCGTGGCCCAGCAGCGCCTGCGATTGCCGCTCGTAGTAGTCGACCTTGTTGAGCATGTAGGGGATGTAGCCGCGCCGCAGGCGCTCCAGCGTGGCGGCGCGCTCCGGCGTATCCGGCTGGCCGTCCAGCACGTTCGCATAGGCAAAGGCCCAGACCCATTCGCCGTTGTCCACCGTCACCGGCGCGATGCGGTAGCCGTGTTCGCCGAGGAACGCCGACAGCGTGGCGCGATCCTCCGGCGTGCGCCCCGCGCGAAGATAGGGATGACGGAACCAGCGCGGCACCTGTCCGCGTTCCGCCAGCAGCGGACGCAGTACGCGCTCGCCGTCCAGGATGTCCTGCTGGAACGCAGGCAGACCGACCGCATGCAGGTCGAGGTGGCCATGGGTGTGGTTGCCCAGTTCGAAGCCCGCCTCCAGCCAGTCGCGAAGCATCGCCACGCGTGCGGGCTGCACCTGGCCATCGATCTCCAGCTTGCCTTCGTTGACGAACCCCACCACCGGCACGCCGGCCTGCTCCAGCTGCGCCATCAACTGCGCGTGCCGCGCCGGCAATTCGGCTTCCGGCGTCTTGCCCATGCGCTGCCATGGCAGGTCGTCGATGGTGATGGCGATGCGGCGGTCGGGGCCGGCGGCATGCGCGCTCAACGCAAGCGCCGACAACAGCAGTACACGCAGGAGGAAGGGCACGCGCGATCCAGGGCAGCCGGCGGAGCGGCGAGCTTACCGTCCGCCACGGCCCTGCCGCCAGACGGATCAGGACGTGCTGCTGGATTCCGCCCGCAGTCGCGCATCGATGGCGGCACGCAGGCCGGGATGGTCCGGCGCGCGGATGTCGAATTCATCCCGCAGTACCGCGATCACGGCATCGGCATCCGGCAGGCTGCGCCGTTCGCTCGCATGGCCGAGGCGATGGACGGCGAAGCTGCCGTTGTTGAGCGTCCTGCGCCAGCCCGGCCCGGTGCGTGCGGCGCGCAGCTGGCCCAGGAACGGCGAGTCCGGATGCGTGCTGACGTACCAGTTGCCGACGATGTAGTCGATCTCGGCCTGGGGTTGCAGGTCGAACACGTACATCGCCCGCCACTCGCCGGCCACCAGGGCGCGCAGGGTATGCAGGCCGTCATGCCGGGTGATGCGGTACGGCTCGTGCGGCGTGGCTTGCACGTCCTCGGTGTCCAGCCGTAGCGGTGCGGTGGGCACCATGCCGCCGAAGCCGACATCGGCGATATGGCGCTGGCCGTCCACGGTGACCAGCACCAGCAGATGGGTGCGCGCGGTCAGTTCGTCCTCCGGCCCTCCCATCACCACGCGCGCCGTCAGGCCGCGTGCATCGAACCCCAGGTGTTGCAGCAACGCCAGGAAAACGCGGTTGAGTTCGTAGCAGTAGCCGCCGCGACCTTCGTGCAGCAACTTGTGCTGGATGGCCGGCAGGTCCAGCGGCACGGGCAGGTGCAGCAGGGTGGACAGGGTTTCGAACGGGAACGTGGCGGTATGCCGCTGCTGCAGCGCGCGCAGGGTTTCCAGTGTGGGCGGTGGCGCCCGGTCATGACCCAGGCGGTGCAGGTACAGCGCGATGTCGGTAAGGGCGGTGGCCATGGCGGACTCCTTGATCGGCAGGCGGCCACTGTGCGACCTCAAGCGCGATTGAGGTCAAGGCGGTGCGCCATCCGCATCATCGATGGAAGCGGTCCGCTGACCATTTCCATACCTTCAGTCCGCGTGACGGCAGCGTGTCCTGCGGATGCGGCATGATGCGTAAGAGGATCACGGACCCCGAAGGATGTGCTGATGCGTGCTTGGTTGTTGCTGCCGTTCCTGTTGTTGTCTTCCGGTGCCGCGTTCGCGGCCGACGCCTGCCCGCAGTTGTCGCAGCAGACGCCGTCCGACGTCGCCACCCGCATCGCCGCGGTCGCTTGCCGCGAGCACCTGATGTGGTACCGCCCCTTCATCGACCGCAACGGCCGGATGGCGAACGCGCCGATGATGGAAGCCGAGTCGTCGCTGTTGTCGATCGGCGATGACCGCGCCTGGCAACGCGTCGCGCGCTACTGGCGCGACAGCGGCCTGCTTGGCGCCATCGGCCACCGCCGCGGTGCGACCGAGTGCCTGTACGCCTCCGCCACCGGTCCGCAGGCCGAAGCCTGCCGCGGCTTCGTGGTGGATACGCCGTGGTCGGCCGCCTTCATCTCGTGGGTGATGCGCGAAGCCCGGGTGCCCGGCTTCCGCGGTTCCAGCCGCCACTTCACCTATGTGCAGGCGGCGTTGCAGAACCCGTCGACCAACGCCTTCGACGTCATCGATGTGGCGAAGGCCAAGCCGGTGGTGGGCGACCTGATCTGCTACGTGCGCCAGTCCGGCCGCCTGTTCGGCCACGAGGGCTTGCTGCCGGTGCTGCGCAGTGGCGGGCCGCTGGACATGCATTGCGACATCGTGGTGGCGGTGAACCCGAACAACGACAGCACGGCGTACGCGATCGGCGGCAACGTGCAGCAGGCCGTGACCATGCGGATGCTGCCGCTGAACCGCAGTGGCGAGTTCTGGGGCGGGCTGCCACTGCGCATTGGCGACGGCACGCTGTGCGCGCCGGACAACGAGGCGGCGTGCAGCATGAACCGCCAGGACTGGGCGGCGATCCTGCGGCTCAAGCCGCCGGCGGAACTGGCGAAGCTGCCGAGTGCGCTGCCGCCGGTGCAGGACGCACCGGGCAGTGGATCACCCGAGAAGGCGGACTGCTGCATTCACTGCGTCGTCGGGTCGGGTGTGCCAAGGTGCCCGGCGGAAGCGACCCCGCCCGCCACCACGGACACCCCATGAAAACCCTGCCCCGCCTCCCCGCCGCACGTCGTCTCGCCACCCTCGCCGCGACCGTGCTGCTGGCCGCCTGCACCACCACGCCACCTGCCACCAGCGCCACGCTCGCTGCCGGTCAGCAGGCCACCGTCGACGGCAGCATCGTCAGCGTGGACACCACGCCGTGGACCTATGACGGCAGCGCGGTGGTCAGGATCGCAGGTGCGAATGGCGAGGTGGAGGTGCACCTGCCCGCACGCTGGAACCTGTGCAAGGCCCCGCCCCCGGAGGACGTGCAAGCGCTGAAGTCCGGCGACCGCGTGCAGGCCACCGGCACCGTCAGCGAAGACGGCGCACTGGTGGTCTGCGAACGTGCCGAGCATGGGTTGCGCAGGGCGCGCTGATCAGCCGCCCACCCTCCGGCTTCCGGGCACAAGCATCGGCACGCGCCGGCGGTAGTCCGCGTACTCCGGCAGTGCGGCGACCAGATCGCGCTCCTCCCAGCGGATCGCGAGCAGGATGTAGACCGTCGTCATCACCGCGAACAGCAGGTGCGTCATGGTCATGGTCGGCGTGGCCCAGAAGGTCAGCAGCCACGCCACATACAGCGGGTGGCGTACCCAGCGGTACACGGTCGGCGTGCGGAATGGCAGCGGGGTATAGGGCCGTCCGCGGAACTGCAGCCAGACCTGGCGCAGGCCGAACAGGTCGAAGTGATTTAGCAGGAACGTCGTGTACAGCAGCAGCATCCAGCCGGCTGCGAAGAGCGTGTACAGGGCAGTGCGCGCGGCGGGGTGCTGCACGTCCCAGACCGTGCCGCCCAGTGGACTCCACAACCAGAACAGCAGGATCAGCGCGACGCTCGACAGCAGGGTATAGGTGCTGCGTTCCGCCGATTCCGGTATCAGCCGCGTCCATGCCCGCTTGAAGGCGGGGCGCGCCATCACGCTGTGCTGCACTGCGAACAGGGCGAGCAGGCCGAGGTCGATCAGCAGCGCGGTGACGAATGGCGCGGTGGGCGGGGAATCCATGCCCTTCGGCACCCAGAGGTTGCCGATGAAGCCGATGGCATACAGGAACGTGGCGAAGAACACGGCGTAGCAGGCCACGCCGTAGAGCAGGATCAGGGTGCGTTTCATCATGGCCTCGTGGTGGGCGCGGCGCAGCCGGGGGCCGCTGCGGGCGCGCGGGATGGGTTGGGGCAGCGTGGCCGGTCCATGCCGTCTGCGGCAGAGGAACAATGTCCCGACGCACGGCATCGTCCGCGCCAGGCGGGGGAACAATGTCCCGGCTACACTGCGGACCGGTTTCCTTCCGGGATGGCCGCATGCAGCAGGCGATCCGCTACCTGACCACCGGCGATGGCGCGCGGCTGGCATGGGCGTCGATGGGCAGCGGGCCCGTGCTGGTCAAGGCGGCGAACTGGCTCAGCCATCTGGAATACGACCTGCAGAGCCCCATCTGGCGGCACTGGTACCGGTTCTTCGGCGAGCACTACCGCCTGCTGCGCTATGACGAACGCGGCTGCGGCATGAGCGGCGGCGATGCGCGGCATCTGACCCTGGATCACTGGCTGGGCGACCTGGAATCGATGGTGGACGCGGCGGGCCTGCGCGAGCCCTTTGCGCTGATGGGCATCTCGCAGGGAGCGGCGGCCTGCGTGGCATATGCGGTGAAGCATCCGCAGCGCGTGTCCCGGCTGCTGCTGTACGGGGCGTACGCGCGCGGGCCCTACGAGCGTGGGGACGAGGACGCGGCGCGGCTGTACCACGCCATCATCGACATCGCGCGGGTCGGCTGGGCCGACCAGAACCCGGTGTTCCGGCAGGTGTTCACGTCGCGCTTCATTCCCGATGCCACGGAAGCCCAGGTGCACTGGTTCAACGAGCTGGTGCGGACCACGACCACGGCGGAAGCCGCCGCCGCGCTGCTGGAGGCGCGCGCGCGCATCAATGTCACCGCGCTGCTCGACCAGGTCCGCGTCCCCACGCTGGTGCTGCATGCGCGCCAGGACGGTGTGGTGCCGCTGGAAGAAGGGCGGCTGCTGGCGGCCGGCATCCCGGGCGCGCGCTTCGTCGAACTGGAATCGCGCAACCACGTGCTGCTGGATTACGAGCCGGCCTGGCAGCGCTTCCGACAGGAGGTGTTGGCGTTCCTCGGTGGCGCGCCACAGGGTGAGGAACGCCTGGCGGAGCTGACGCCGCGTGAGCGCGAGATCGTGGCGGGGCTGGTCGCGGGCAGGACCAATGCGCAGATCGCGGCCACGCTGTTCATCAGCGACAAGACCGTGCGCAACGCGCTCACCCGTATCTACGAAAAGCTGGGCGTGCAGTCGCGGACGCAGGCGATGGCGTTGTTGCAAGGGTCACCGGCGGACTGAGCAGGCATGACGAACGCTAGTCCGCGATCACCCACCGCCCATTGTCCTGCAGCACCACCTCGAAGCGCGCCCACTGTCGGCATTCGTCGGGACTTGCCGTCCCCACGCTACCCGTCTGCTCGCCCGCGACGACGCGGTACTGCAGCGCCGGGCCCTCGCTTTCGATTACGTGCCGCACGCTCCACAATCGGCCGAGTTTGCCGTTGCTGTAGAAGCGCCCGCGGACGATCGCATCCGGATGGGTGATGTTGCGCTCGGCGTGCTGCTTGGCCAGTTCCAGCAGTTCGGTGAGGTTCTCGGTGGTGATGTCGACGTAGGAGTTGAGTTGCTCCATCGCGGCGGAGAAGTCTTCCTGGGTCAGTTCGAACTGGCGCTGCGCGGGCTGGGTGATGCGCGAGGCCTGGCGACGGCGATGCAGGTGGGCCGGGTAGCGGCGCCACGGAAACAGGGCGTTGAAGGCGATGGCCATGGAGAGGATCGCAACGACATTGATCAGGATCGGCATCAGCACGTAGTGGTAGCCGAGCGCGTGTACGTCCGGGCCGCCGATCACCGCGGCCAGGGCGGTGGCGCCACCGGGCGGGTGGATGCAGCGCAGGTAGTACATGCCCAGCACGGCGAGGCCGACCGCAAGGGCAGCGGTCCAAGCGTGGCCGGGGAACAGTTTCTGGCAGCTCACGCCGATGACGGCGGACAGCAGGTGGCCGCCCACCACGGCCCACGGCTGCGACAGCGCGCCCTGCGGCACGGCGAACAGCAGCACGGCGGATGCGCCCATCGAGGTGACCATCAGGGCGCCGCCCACGGCCGACGCGGCTTCGGTCGGGAACGTCCAGCGGGTCAGCCCGTACACCGCGAGGATGCCGAGCAGCGCGCCGATGCCCGATATCCATTTCTCGCCATGGCGTGTGGTGTTGCGCTCGATACCCAGCAGCAGGCGCAACTCGGTCAGGCGGGAATGGGAACTCATGGGCGGCAGTGGTAAGGATCGGCGGCGCAGTCTATGCGAAGGAGACGCTTCAATCCGCCACGTCCTTAGGTAGGGCGGGCCCCGGCCCGCCGCTCAGGAACATCACGCTCGCCCGCTAAGCAATCCGATCCGGCGGAACCACATCTCCAGCGGCACGGTCACCAGCGGCGGCACGGCTGCGATCAACGCCAGCAGCGTGGCCCACCACGGCCAGCGCAGGCGCAGCGCGGACAGCACGGTGGCGACGACGTAGAACAGGAAGGCGCCGCCATGCAGCGGCCCGAAGATCTTCACACCCAGTTCGTTAGCCACCGGCCCGTACTTGAGCCACATGCCGATCAGCAGACCGGCCCAGGTGAAGCCTTCGATGAAGGCGGCGACAGCGAACAGGCGCCCGGCGGGCGCGAGGGGATGGGACATGCAGGACTCCAGTGAGGGATTGCCGGATGCGATGGCGGCTGCGGCGCTCGCTGGCGGTGGGATTCTAACCGCCCGTCACACTGGCCGTAGCTGTGGCCAGATCTGCCCGAGGGCCACGATTCAATACTTTCGAATCGAATCATCTAGCCGGCAGGTCCAGGATGAACAAGCCCGTCAACCGAGTATATTCGGGCCATCGTGCAACCTCGGAGCACAAGGAATGAGCTGGAATTGGCCCGGATCCAGATGGTGGAAGCTTGACCTCCATAGTCACTCGCCTGCCTCCTACGACTTTGGCGGACCAACGGACAGGTCGGAAAGAAACTGGACTCGCTGGGTAGAGTCGGCTCAAAGCGCCGACCTAGATGGGATCGCAATCACTGACCACAACTCATCGGGAGCAATCGACGGCCTGCAAACCGCAGCAACAAGCATCCCAAACAGCCCTGTAATATTTCCTGGAGTTGAAATCACCGCAAGCTGTGGTACTCACCTCCTCGTAATCTTTGATCCATCCTGCAACTCACAGCATGTTGATGACCTTCTCTCTAGAGCGAACATCTCCGTCGATTCCAGGGGAACAGATCTCGCAAGATCTAACTTAAGCGTCGAACAGATCCTGAGACTAGATCTTGGCAACGCGCTAGTTATTGGTGCTCATATAAATGGCCCGAAGGGAATTCTTGAGCTAGATGGCCAGCAAAGGTTATCCATACTCAAGAACGATAAAATTTCTGGGGTAGAAATTAACCCGGATCTACCTTTAGATCAGTCATACATTGACGGTAGCAGGCCTGAGATTGCTCGATCCTTCTCAAGAATATGGTGCTCTGATGCTCACTCTTTTGAGGACTTAGGGCGGCGTTTCACTTGGGTGAAAATGTCCCGTCCAGACATCGAGGGTCTAACCCTAGCTCTTTACGATGGAGAAGACTCTCTCCTACCACAAGCGTCTACCGATCTTTTCAGAAAGAATGTCCACGCGGACAACACTATTGAAGAGATCCAGGTTTCATTAGCCAAGTTCATGGGCCGAGTGAACCCAATAAGACTTAGCTTCAATCCTTGGCTAAATTCACTTGTTGGCGGGCGGGGCACTGGAAAATCGAGCATTGTTGACTTTGCACGTGCGGCTCTAGGAAGAAGGGACGAACTCAGTGGCGCTTTATCGTCGTCCTACTCGCACCGGATGCGGGTTCCTCCCAGCAGAAATGACGAAGGCCTTCTTACCTCAGAGACCCGAGTAGAAGTTGTCTATCAGAAAGATGGAGATCGATTCAGATTAGTGTGGAGCCCATCGCTTTCCTCGCCACAGATCTACCGAATCATTGATGGCGCGGATGTAGCGGAAGAGGGTGATGTCACTGAGCGCTTCCCGGTACGAATCTATAGTCAGAAGCAGCTCTTTGAGCTAGCCAGAACTCCAAACGCGCTTCTACAAGTCGTCGACGATAGCCCTGACGTAAGAGGCAACGAGCTGGCGAGGCAGAGGAACGAGCATGAAACAACGTATTTATCGCATCTCGCCACAGCAAGGTCGTATGAAGCACAAGCGATGGGCCTCGCCTCTCGAAGAGCTGTCTTGTCGGATGTTCGACGGAAAATTCAACTTCTAGAACAGGGAACCCATTCAGCGGTACTGAACCAGTACAGAGCCACGATCCAAGCGAATGACGCTTGGATAGGTTATAGCCAGCAAGTCGAAGATTGGATATCCGAAGTGGAGACATTAGTCGGCCAGTTCCCAACCCTCGATGCGGATGGACTTCCAACTGACGACGGCGCCGCGACACTTAGGAGCGTGCTGAATTCGCAACGCCAAGCCATATCCAGCTTCAAGTCATCGATCGAAGCCTCCACTTCCACCGTTAGGCGCGAGATTTCTGAGAGCATAAACAGCAACGACGGGGCCGCCTGGCGGCTTTCGGTGCAGCAGATCAGCGACGCTTATGCTGCAGTGGTCGTCGAGCTGACAGCTGCAGGCATCGCGAATCCTCAGGAGTATGGGGACCTCGTAACCAGAGCAGGTCAGATCGAGGAGGAGATTGCAGATCTAACTGCCCACCAAACCTCCGCAGCAGCTGCGAGCGAGAATGCACGGACACGACTTGAGTCGTACCGCGCGGCGCGACAAGAGCTATCAGCCAGAAGAGGCGCCTTCGCGCAAGCCACATCAAACGACCTTGTACGCCTTCGTGTTGAAGATGGCGTCGAGCGAGGGCTACTCACAGACTTCCTCAGGGGCGCTCTCGGGATAGACCGATTTGACGATGACTATGAGCATCTAGCTCGCCGAATCTCACCTGAAGCAGGATCGCCATGGACGTATGCACGACTTGATGCCGTCGTGTCAGAGTTGCGCAATTTCCTGTCCGACGAGAACGCAGCTCTAGACGTCAGAGACCGGCGTTTCGCAACCGCCATCCGTCGCGTTGCACCGGAGCGAGTTGATCGAATCGCCCTGTACTTACCGGAGGACCGTCTCAGCGTTTCTTTTCGTGACTCGCGTGACCCGAGTAGCACTTGGAAAGAGTTGTCCATGGGCTCTCCAGGCCAGCAGACCGCAGCACTTCTTGCATTCGTTCTTGGCTATGGCTCCGAACCCATGATCTTGGACCAACCGGAAGATGATCTGGATAGCACTTTGATCTATGAGCTTGTAGTCAAACGACTTAGAGAGACGAAGCAAAAGCGACAACTCATTGTCGTGACTCACAACCCGAACATTGTTGTTCATGGGGACGCTGAGCTTGTGATTTCACTCAGCGTTAGGGCAGGCCAAACGGCAATCGAGTGCTTCGGGGGACTTCAAGAGATGGGTGTTAGGAATGAGATTTGCCGTGTACTGGAGGGCGGTCCAGAGGCATTCAAAGCTAGATATCGACGAATCATGCATAGCGGCTAGACGCTGTCTGATAGCGACATCCGCTGCAGGGAATCAACAAGAAAGCCTTGTTACTCGCCGAGGAACAAGAAAGTGCGTGCTTGTTGTAGTTCTGTCTTAAGTGCAGCTATGAACGTTGTATCTCGCGGCCCACGCCCATCCACATACCCAAACGTCGACCGCAACTCCCCATCGACCACATTGAGATTCCCCCACCCAATCACCCCATCACCCCACAGCATCGGTAGCGCGTAATACCCCAGCTTCCGCTTCGGCGCTGGCGTGTATGCCTCGAAGCGATACGTCCACCCCCAGAACAACTCGAACCGCCGCCGGTCCCACACCACAGGATCAAACGGCGTCAGCAACCGCACCTGGTCATCCGGCTTCCAGCGCCGCGAGCGCGGATCCTCGTCCGCCGGCCAGTACCAGTCCACCCCATCCACCCGCGCCGTGCCCAGCCGCTGGCGTGCCCGCTTCAACGCCCCCGCACGCAAGCCTTCCCACTGCGGCACCCCGCGACGCAGATAGCCAAGCAACTGGCCCAGGCTGGCCGCCGGCAACGGCGCGTACTTGCGCACGATGATGTCGAGCAACGCATCCAGCCGCGCCTCCGCATCAGACATCGCGACAGGTGTCGCATCACCGATGCGCGGCGCATAGACCCGCGTACCGCCCTCGCGGCGCGCGACCCGCAACAGGCCGCGGTAATGCATGCCGTCCAGCAACTGCGTGCTCGCGTTCGACGAGCCGCCGAACCAGTTGATCGTCTTGCCATGCCCGAAATGCGCATCCACCTCGCGCGGATGAGCCGTGCCGCGCTCTCTGACGAAAGCCAGCACCGCCTGCGCCTGCTTCCGGCGCGCGGCCGTCCACGCCTCGCGTGCCGTGCGCGGATGCATCAGCTGGTGATGCTCGCGTGGCAGGAAGCCGTAGTTGACGAAGAAGTCTTCTTCCAGCGGCAGGCGTGGATACCGCCGTTCCAGGTCACCTGCGCGATAGTCGGTGACACGATGGCGCAGGGTCAGGTCCTGCGCGCGTGCCGGCGCCCGGATCGGGTCCGCCTGCACGAATCCCAGTCGCTGGATCGCCTGCGGAAGGGTCGTCGGCTTGAACAGGCTGCGCGCGATGGCATAGCGGCGCAGATGGTCGAGGGTCAGCATCATGCGGCGCGGCCCATCACCGCATCATCCCTCGCCACGCACTCACGCCGCGACGTCGATGTACTCCACCTGGCTCGAAGGCAACGGGATCGCCGCACCATCCTCGCGCAATCCGGCGAGATGCAGTGCAATGGCGTCGTGGATCAACGCTTCCACCTCGGCCTTGGTCGCGCCGGTGGCCACGCAACCGGGCAGGTCCGGCACATAGGCGGAATAGTTGCCGCCCGCTTGCTCGATGACGATGGCATAGCGCATGGAAGTCACCTCTTGATCCCGGCCTGTTTCAGGATACTGCCCAGCGTGCCGGGCGCCACATCATCACCCGGCTTGCCGGCGACTGTCACCCGACCCGGAAGCGTCGGATGCTTGAACTGGCGGTGGCTGCCCGTCTGACCAATCTGCTGCCAGCCCGCGTCCTTGAGGTGCTGCAATACGTCACGAATCTTCGGGGGCATGCTCGCATTCCTTGCGATATGTCGTTGTTCCCTAACCGGATTACCTTACCCGGCCCCTCTCCCGAAAGCGGGAGAGGGTACATCAGCCATCAAACCCCAACCGGGTTCGCCTTCTCCACATCGATCTTGTACTGCTTGATCGCGCGGGATACGTCCTTGGCGGTCATCTTGCCTTCCTTCGCCAGAGCGGCGATGGCAGCGTGGGCGATGTAGTAGCGGTCCACTTCGAAGTGGCGGCGCAGGTTGGCGCGGGTGTCGCTGCGGCCGAAGCCGTCCGTGCCCAGCACCGTGTACGCCGCCGGCACGAACGCGCGGATCTGGTCCGCGTACGCACGCACATAGTCGGTCGCCGCGATCACCGGACCCTGGCGACCTTCCAGCAACTCCGTTACGTACGCCTTGCGCGGCGTCTTCGCTTCCGGGTTCAGGCGGTTCCAGCGCTCGGCGTCGAAACCGTCACGACGCAGCTCGTTGAAGCTCGGGCACGACCAGATGTCGGCGGTCACGCCGAAATCCTTGTCCAGCAGCTCGGCCGCCGCGATCGCCTCGCGCAGGATGGTGCCGCTGCCCAGCAGCTGCACGCGCAGCTCGCCCTTCTTCGGCTTGCCGGCATCGGTGAGCAGGTACATGCCCTTGATGATCCCCGCCGCAGCGCCTTCCGGCATCTCCGGGTGGGTGTAGTTCTCGTTCATCAGGGTGACGTAGTAGTACTCGTCCACCTGCTCCTGCAGCATCTTCTGCATGCCGTGCTGCAGCACCACCGCCACCTCGAAACCGAAGGTCGGATCGTAGCTGCGCACGTTCGGAATGCCGCCGGCCACCACATGGCTGAAGCCGTCCTCGTGCTGCAGGCCTTCACCATTCAGCGTGGTGCGGCCCGCGGTGCCGCCCAGCAGGAAGCCGCGCGTGCGCATGTCCGCCGCCTGCCAGGCGATGTCGCCGATGCGCTGGAAGCCGAACATCGAGTAGTAGATGTAGAACGGCAGCATCGGCACGTTGCTGACCGAATAGCTGGTGCCCGCCGCCATCCACGACGACATCGCACCCGGCTCGCTGATGCCCTGCTGCAGCACCTGGCCGGACTGGTCCTCGCGGTAGTACATCAGCTGGTCGGCATCGACCGGCTTGTACTTCTGGCCGAACGGCGCATAGATGCCGATCTGGCGGAACATGCCTTCCATGCCGAACGTGCGTGCTTCGTCGGCGACGATCGGCACCAGGCGCGGGCCGACCTGCTTGTCGCGCAGTGCGATGTTCAGGCCCTGCACGAACGCCATGGTGGTGGAGATCTCGCGGTCGCCGGTGCTCTTCAGCAGGCGGTCGAAGGCTTCCAGCTTCGGCGTCTCGAACGACTCGCTGGCCTTGCGGCGGCGCTGCGGCAGGTAGCCGCCCAACGCGGCGCGGCGCGCCTTGAGGTACTGGATTTCCGGCGAGTCCTCGCCCGGGTGGTAGAACGGCACCTGCGCCGATTCTTCCAGCTGCTTGTCGGTGACCGGGATGTTGAAGCGGTCGCGGAACGTGCGGATGGCTTCGTCGTCCAGCTTCTTGGTCTGGTGGGTCGGGTTGAGCGATTCGCCCGCCGAGCCCATGCCGTAGCCCTTCACCGTCTTGGCCAGGATCACCGTGGGCATGCCCTTGGTGTTCACCGCCTCGTGGTAGGCCGCGTAGACCTTGTGCGGATCGTGGCCGCCGCGGTTGAGGCGCCAGATGTCGTCGTCGGACAGGTTGGCGACCATCGCCGCCGTCTCCGGATACTTGCCGAAGAAGTTGTCGCGCGTGTACTTGCCGCCGAACGCCTTGCAGTTCTGGTACTCGCCGTCGACGGTTTCCATCATCAGCTTCTTCAGCACACCGTCGGTGTCGCGCGCGATGAGCGGATCCCAGTAGCTGCCCCACAGCAGCTTGATGACGTTCCAGCCACCGCCGCGGAACACGCCTTCCAGCTCCTGGATGATCTTGCCGTTGCCGCGCACCGGGCCGTCCAGGCGCTGCAGGTTGCAGTTGACCACGAAGATCAGGTTGTCGAGGCCTTCACGGCCGGCCAGCGCGATGGCGCCCAGGGTTTCCGGCTCGTCGCTCTCGCCGTCGCCGATGAAGCACCACACCTTGCGGTCGGACTTCTCGATCAGACCGCGGTGCTCCAGGTACTTCATGAACTGCGCCTGGTAGATCGCCGCCAGCGGGCCCAGGCCCATCGAGACGGTCGGGGTCTGCCAGTAGTCGGGCATCAGCCACGGATGCGGGTAGGACGAGATGCCCTGGCCGTCGACTTCCATGCGGAAGTTGTCCAGCTGCTGTTCGCTGATGCGGCCTTCCAGGAACGAACGCGCGTAGATGCCCGGCGCGCTGTGGCCCTGGATGAACAGCAGGTCGCCCGGGTGGTTGTCCGACGGCGCGCGCCAGAAGTGGTTGAAGCCCACGTCATACAGCGTGGCGCCGGAGGCGAAGCTGGCGATATGGCCGCCCAGGTCGCCGGGCTTGCGGTTGGCGCGCACCACGGTGGCCATCGCGTTCCAGCGGATGATCGAACGGATACGCCATTCCAGCGCGGCATCGCCCGGGCTCTTGGCCTCGTTCTGCGGCGCGATGGTGTTGACGTATTCGGTGGTGGGCGAGAACGGCAGGTAGGCGCCGGCGCGGCGGGTCACTTCGACCATGCCTTCCAGCAACTGGTGAGCACGCAGGGCGCCGTTCTTCTCGATCACCGCCTGCATGGAATCGATCCACTCGCGGGATTCCTGCGGATCCGGATCGCTCTGCAACATCTCGTTCAACCAGTTCATTCCCGCTCCTGTTGCGCCGCGCGTGGGGCACGGCATTGCCGATACTTTTAGAGCCTTGAAGTGTAACGCACGCACCCGCCGCGGGACCTGGCTACGCAGGCGTATGGAGCGGATGCAGCGTATCTGTCCCGGGACAATGACCACACCAAAATCAGACCTTTGCCGTATTGCAATGCAGCAAGCAAAAGTGAGCTTATGATCCGCTTCCGGGGGGAACGCGACGATCAGGGTCGGCATGCGCAACGCAGTGCCCAGCAGTGTCGTGCCAGATGAGGTCGCCGGTGCCGCGCACTGGCGCAGCAGCCTGCGCACGCGCATTGCATTGTGGGCCGGCCTGGTCAACGTGGTGCTGTTGTTGCTGCTGGTGCTGGCGACGGCGTGGTTCGCGCGCCGGCTGATCCTGGACGACGCGCGCCGCGACACGCACGCCACCGCGCAGGAAGCCGCGCAACGACTGGACAACGCGCTGCACGTGGTGACGATCACCACCCACGGCATCTCGGACCTGGTGGGCAACGCCCAGCTGTCACCGGACGAACTGACCACCACCCTGCGCGCGATGGTGAACGCCACGCCCGGCTGCGTGGGCGGCCTGCTGATCCTGGAGCCCCGCACGCGCAACGACGCGCCGTTCGCACGCTACGTGGCCGGCAATGGCGGCGACCGCGATTTCGTCGCCGACGGGTATCGCTTTCGCGACCAGGGCTGGTACCAGCGCACCGTGGCATCGCCCGGCGGCTGGTGGTCCGAGCCCTACCTCAACCAGACCGCGGGCGGCGTGTGGATGGTCACCTACAACATGCCGCTGCGCGAACCCGGGCGCGGCGCGCGCACCCGCGGCATGGTCAGCCTGGACCTGCCGCTGGCCAACCTGACCGACCTGGTGGATGCGCTGGCGCACCTGCCGGGATGGCGGGTGACACTGGTGGCACCCGCCGGCACGCTGGCGCTGAATCCGGAGGTGGGCGTCGAGCGGTTGGAGACCCTGGACGACTACATCCTGCGCGCCGGTCGCGCCGACCTGCGCGAAGCCGCGCAGGCGGTGCGCGTTCGCCAGCCCCTGCAGTACGCGCACGTGGATGCCGTCAGTGGCGAGCGGCGCTACACCGTGGTGGAGCCGGTCGGCAGCAGCGGTTGGACCCTGCTGGTCGCGCAGTCCTACGAGCTGATCATGGCCCGCCTGACCGAGGCGCTGTGGATGCTGGCGGCGGTGGGCGCGCTGCTCGCGCTGCTGTGCATGCTGGTGGTGCGCAAGCTGGCGCGCCACATCAGCCAGCCGGTGGAAGGGCTTTCGTCGTCGGCGGCGCGGCTGGCGCAGGGCGACTACAGCATGCCGGTGCCCTTCGTGCGCAGGCGGGACGAAGTCGGCCAGATGGCACGCACGCTGGAACACGCGCGCGGCTCGATCCAGCTGCAGCTTCGCGAGATCGAGGACATGACCGCGGCCCGGCAGAAGCTGGAGAGCGAGCTGTCGATCGCGCGCGAGATCCAGCAGGCCATGCTGCCGCCGGGCCGCGTGATCGACCGCGAACACGCACACCTCGAGGCCTACGCGCGACTGGAGCCGGCCAAGGCCGTGGGCGGCGACTTCTACTGCTTCATCGAAACCGACGCCGACGGCCTGTGGTTCGCCATCGGCGACGTGTCCGACAAGGGCGTGCCGGCGGCGCTGTTCATGGCCCGCACCGTGACCGTGCTGGAAGTGGCCGCCAGCACGCATGCTTCGCCGGAACGCGTGCTCGCCGAGGCGTCGCGCCGGCTGGTGCAGGGCAACGATGCGTGCATGTTCGCCACCGTGCTGTGCGGGCGCGTGGACGTGCGCAGCGGCGCCTGCGTGCTCGCCAGCGCGGGCCACGACGCGCCCCTGCTGCTGCATGCGGATGGACGCCACGAAGAACTGCCGCTGCAGCCGGGGCCGCCGCTGGGCTTCGAAGTGGGCGACACCTTCCCGCTCTGGTCAGGGCAGTTGCCGGCGGGCGCCACCCTGCTGGCGTGGACCGACGGCATCACCGAAGCCTTCGACGACGGGAACCAGGCCTTCGGTGCGGAACGCATCCCCGGTGCGCTGCTGCCGGGCGCGACCGCGCGCGACCAGTGCGAAGGGCTGATCGCGCAGGTTCACGCATTTACGGGCGCCGCCCCGCAATCGGACGACATCACCGTGCTGGCCATCCGTCGCCGGCTGGACACCACCACCGCTTCGGCCGAAGCTCCGCCATCACAGGAGACCCCGCATGCAGATGCGATTGTTCATCCCACGTGAGCACGCCCGCGTGGACGACCTCAACGCGTCGCTGGAGGCCGTGCTGGCCAACAACGGCGTCAGCCGCGCGATCCAGTGCGACGTGCGCCTGATCGTGGAGGAACTGGCCAGCAATGCCATCGAGCATGGCGACCCGACCCGCGTGGGAGCCGAGGAGCACGAACTGTGCGTGGACATCGGCATCCGCGAGCACCTGCTGACGCTCGAGTTCCGCGAGAGCGGCGCCGCGTTCAATCCGCTCGACCAGCCGCCCCCGGATCTCGATGCCGACATCCTCGACCGGCCCACCGGCGGTCTCGGCCTGCACCTGGTGCGCCAGGTGGCGGAAGAAGCCGCCTACCAGCGGATCGGCAACTACAACGTGCTGCGCCTGACCCTGCGCATCCCAACCGAGGAGAGCGACGCATGAGCCTCAGCATCGACATCCACCCGACAGGCAAGGGCAGCCAGCGCGTCACCCTCGCTGGCCGGCTGGACACGCACACCTACGAAGACCTGGACGAAGCCCTCGCACCGCTGATGACCCGCCAGCTGCATTCGCTGGTGCTGGACCTGTCCGGGCTGGAGTACATCAGCAGCGCCGGCATCCGTTCGATCTTCAAGGCCCGCAAGGCGCTCGCCCCGCACGGCGGCAAGGTGCTGCTGGTCAATCCGCAGCCGCAGATCCAGAAGGTGCTGGACATGGTCAAGGCCGTGCCGTTGAACGAGATCTTCTCGTCCACCGCCGAAGCCGATGCCTACCTGGACGTGATGCAGCGCAAGGTGCTGCGTGCCGGCGAAGAGGACGACGATTGAGCGAGCACGCGCCCGGGCCATACGCCCGCCGCGCGATTGATTTACGATCCAGCGTCCCTCCCCCCCTCCCGGGCTCCCCCACCCGGCATATCCGGATTACCGAGATGCCCGATGACGCTGGAGATTGAGATCTACCCGCCGGTCAACGGCAACCAGTACGTGCTGCTCAGCGGCCGCCTGGACACCGCCAGCCACGCACAGCTCGACGAACAGCTGGCGCCGATGCTGGCTGCACGCCCGCAGGCACTGGTGCTGGACCTGGCCCACCTGGACTACATCAGCAGCGCCGGCGTGCGCAGCATCCTGAAGGCGCGCAAGGCCCTGGCCCCGCATGAAGGCCGCCTGCTGGTGGTGCACCCGCAGGAACAGATCCGCAAGGTCATCGAGATCGTGCAGGCCGTGCCGATGGACGAGATCTTCGAGTCCACCGCCGATGCCGATGCCTACCTGGATGCGCTGCAGCGGCGGATCCTGGATGGCGAGGATGAGGGTTGATCGTTTTTATGTAGGAGCGACGTGAGTCGCGACCGGATGCCATCAGACACCCTGGACACATGATTCATGCGGTCGCGACTCACCGGTGCCGGGCATGCCACCACCACTCCTACAGGGATCCCCAACAGAAAAACGCCCCGCATGCGGGGCGTTTTCTTTTCCGGGCACCGCGGGCCGATCAACCCGGCCCGTTGCGCTCGGCTTCGCGCTGCTGGCGGATCTGCGCGTCCACGGCGGCGATGGCGGTCATGTTGATGACGCGGCGCGGCGTGGCGCTGGTGGTCAGGATGTGCACCGGCTTGGAGATGCCCATCAGGATCGGGCCGATGGCCACGCCGTCGGTCACCACGCGCACCATGTTGTAGGTGATGTTGGCCGCGTCCAGGTTGGGCAGCACGAACAGGTTGGCGCGTCCGGTCAGCGTGCTGCCCGGCATGATGCGGTTGCGCAGCACTTCGTCCCAGGCGGTGTCGCCCTGCATCTCGCCGTCCACGTTGAGATCGGGCTTGCGCTTGAGCAGCAGCTCGCGCACGTGCCGCATCTTCACTGCGCTGGCGGTCTCGTGGCTGCCGAAGTTGGCGTGCGACAGCAGGGCGATGCGCGGCTCGATGCCGAACAGCTTCAGCCGGTACGCCGCCTGCAGCGTGGCCTCGGCGATCTGCTCGGCGGTCGGGTTGTCCTGCACGTGCGTATCCAGGAAGAAGTACGCGCCCTGGTTGTTGATCACGCCGGTCATCGCCGAGGTCGACTGCACGCCCGGGTCCAGCGGGATCACGCTGCGCACGTAGCCGAGCTTCTTGTGGAAGCGGCCGACGATGCCGCTGACCAGCGCATCGGCCTCGCCACGCGCCACCATCACCGCGGCGATCAGGGTCGGGCGCGAGCGCATCAGGTTCTTCGCCGCCGCCGGCGTCACGCCGCGGCGCGCGGTCAGCGCGTGGTAATGCTGCCAGTAGTCGTTGAAGCGCGGATCGTCGTCCTGGTTGGTCAGCTCGAAATCCACGCCCGCGCGCATGCGCAGGCCCAGGCGCTCGATGCGCGCGTCGATCACGTCCGGACGGCCGATCAGGATCGGGAACGCCAGGCCTTCGTCGATCACCGTCTGCACGGCGCGCAGCACGGTCTCTTCCTCGCCTTCGGCATAGACCACGCGCTTCTTGTCGGCGCGCGCGCGGTCGTAGACCGGCTTCATCATCAGGCTGGTGCGGTAGACGAACTGGCCCAGCTTCTCGCGATACGCCCACATGTCCGGGATCGGGCGCAGCGCCACGCCGGAATCCATCGCGGCCTGCGCCACCGCCGCAGCCACTTCCACCAGCAGGCGCGGGTCGAACGGACGCGGGATCAGGTACTCGGGGCCGAAGCACGGCACGTCGTCGCCGTACGCGCTGCCCAGGTCGGAGGCTTCGCGCCGCGCCAGGTTGGCGATGGCGTGCACGCAGGCGACCTTCATCGCTTCGTTGATCACCGTCGCGCCGACATCCAGCGCGCCGCGGAAGATGTACGGGAAGCAGAGCGCGTTGTTGACCTGGTTCGGGTAATCGCTGCGGCCGGTGCCGATGATCACGTCCGGGCGCACGGCCCTGGCATCGGCCGGCGAGATCTCGGGATTCGGATTGGCCAGCGCGAGGATGACCGGCTTGTCGGCCATCGTGGCGACCATGTCCGGCTTGAGGATGCCGCCGGCCGACAGGCCCAGGAAGATGTCCGCGCCGTCGACGATCTCGGCCAGTGTGCGCTTGTCGGTCGGGCGCGCATAACGCGCCTTGTCCGGGTCCAGGTTGGGACGGCCGGTGTAGATGACGCCGTCGCGGTCGAAGGCCAGGATGTTCTCCGGCTTGAGGCCCAGCGCGACCAGCATGTCCAGGCAGGCGATGCCGGCGGCGCCTGCGCCGCTGGTGGCCAGCTTCACGTCGCCGATCTTCTTGCCGATCACTTCCAGCGCGTTGACCACCGCCGCGCCGACGATGATCGCGGTGCCGTGCTGGTCGTCATGGAACACCGGGATGCTCATCCGCTCGCGCAGCTTGCGCTCGACGATGAAGCATTCCGGCGCCTTGATGTCTTCCAGGTTGATGCCGCCGAACGTCGGCTCGAGCGAGGCGATGATGTCGACCAGCTTGTCCGGATCGGTCTCGTTGATCTCGATGTCGAACACGTCGATGCCGGCGAACTTCTGGAACAGCACGCCCTTGCCTTCCATCACCGGCTTGCCGGCCAGCGGACCGATGTTGCCGAGTCCGAGCACGGCGGTGCCGTTGGTGACCACGGCCACCAGATTGCCGCGCGCGGTGAGCTCGCTGGCGGTGTTGGGATCCTCGACGATGGCCTCGCAGGCATAGGCCACGCCCGGCGAATACGCCAGCGCCAGGTCACGCTGGGTGAGCATCGGCTTGGTCGGTGCGACCTTGATCTTGCCGGGCGGGGACAGCCGGTGGTATTCCAGCGCGGCCTGTTTGAAATCGTCGTTCGTCATTGCGGAAACGGTGCCTGTGGTGAAGGCGGGGGAGCGGCAATTCTACCCCTTCCCCGTGATGGCCGGACCCGGCCGATTGCGGCGCTGCGTCACGCGGGGCGCGTGCAGGCGCGCCTCAGGGCGCGATGAAGCGGCAGCCGTCGCGCGCCTGCGACAGGCGGCCGCAGGTCTCGCGGAACGCATCGGCCGGTGGTCGCACGCCGCTGTCGAGCCAGCGTTCGAGCACCTGCAATGCGGTGGCATACGTCGCATCCTGCAGGCGGCTGTGGTCGTGTTCGTCCGTGAGCGCCTGCAGGAGCAGATGGCCGCGACCGGCCGACTCCACGGTGGCCGCATAGGCGGCTTCTGCTTCGTAGGACACCGTGGGATCGTGGCGCGCGTGCACGGTGACGGTGGGCAGCACGATCAATCCGGAGAGGTCAGCGTCGTAGGCCAATGCGGCGACGGCGGCGGGATCGGCGGCGAAACGCTGAATGCCGGCATTCAGTGCCGTGTCGTCGTGCGAGCCGCGATAGACCGTCTTCGCGTTGTCGAACGGATTGCGTCCGCCGAGGCGCTTCTGCACCACGTCCTGGAAGTGGAACGTGCCCCACGCCAGGTGGGAGACGAGTTGCTTCGCGTCGACGCCGGTGACTGCGAGGATGTCGCGCAGCCGTGCCGCCTGGTCCGGCGAGCGCTTCGCAGGGGCGAGATCGATACCAGTGCAGGCGTTGACGCGCGCGCGAAGATCGTCGCGGGTCATGCGCGCATCCGCAGGCAGCCCCCGCCACAGCGGATACTGTGGCTCGTCCTGTGCCGGATGGTTGCGGCAGTAGTACTGGTACACCGCGCGCAGGTCCGCGCGGAAGCCGTACCCGCGCGTGCCGCCGAACAGCATGCCGTTGGTGGCCAGCACGCCGTCGTAGTTGGCGCGACCGTCGATGTCGAGCGCGTACAGCTCGGCCGCCTTCGCCGCCACGTTGCCGCCCCACGACTGGCCATGCAGCAGGGTGCGCTCCGGGCGGCCCCAGCGCGCCCGGAACGCACGGCGGCTGACGTCCACGTCGGCCGCCGCCATGCGCACGCCATAGCCGCCGCGACGGTAGGTGCTGCCGATCCACGCATAGCCGGCGCGCACCATCACCGCGAAGCGATCCAGGTCCTCGCCGGAATCCCCCGCTTCCGGTGCGCCGAGCCGCGGACCGCCGTGCGCATGCACGATCAGCCTGCGGTTCCAGGTACGCGGCATCGCCACGAGCAGCCAGGCCCCGTTCGCATCCTGCGCCTCATGGCAGTCGACCTGCGGGCCGACCGAGGCAGGACAGGCGACAGGCGCGAACGCTGCCTCCGCATCGGCCGCCGCTGCGCCACCTGACAGCGCGGTGGCGGCCAGCACGGCGAACGCGGCGGTGATCCAGTGACGGCTCAGGTGCATCGCAACGGCTTCCTCAGAACGATCGACTGATATTGACGTACCAGTAGCGACCCCACGGATTGTGCAGCGAACCCCGGTAGCCGCCGTCGGCCAGCGCCGGCCCCTCGTCGGTCAGGTCGCGCACGCCCAGGCGCACCGCCGTGCCATCGATGAACCGGTATTGGCCGTAGAGATTGTGCGTCAGCCGGTCTTCGACGACCCACGGATCGCCGGAGATGCCGAGCAGCTGCGGTTGTTCGAACGAGCTCATGTACTGCGCCGAATAGCCCACGCGCCATGCCGCCTTGTTCCACGTCAGCGAACTGCTCGCACGCCACTCCGGCCGGCCGTTCTGCCCGATCAGCCGGGTGGAATCGGGCAGTGGCGTGAGCGGATCGATCGTGCCGGCCACACGCGCCGCGTACAGCGCGTTGACGATGTCGCCGGGATCGCGGGTGAATTCCAGCAGGCGGGTCGCGTTGAGGTTGACGGAGAACGAGCCGAAGCGCGTGCGCCGCAATGACCAGTCCACGCCGAAGTCGAGTCCGCCCGCAGTCTGTGGCTGCAGGTTGATGAAGCGGTCGTTGATGGCGATGACCTGGCCGACCGGATCGATGCCGGTGCCGGCGAAGAAGTCGATGTCCTCCTGCGTGGGCGCGTCACGCACCACCAGCGGGTTGCTGCCGCCTTCCACGCGGTTGAGGTAGTCCACCGTCAGCGCCGTCTGCGCGCCGAGCAGGCCGACGATCTGCTCCTGCTTGATCTTCCAGCGGTCGACGGTGAAGGTGAAGCTGCCGAACCGCTCGGGAATGAACGTGGGCTGGAACACCACGCCGAACGAGGTGTTGGTGCTTTCCTCCGGCTCCAGGTCCGGGTTGCCGGCCACCAGCAGCGACGCACCGGCGGTGTTCTGCCCGCATGCACTGAACGAGGCGATGCGGCCGGCGCGCAGGTCGGCTTCGCAGCGGATGTGGTCCACGCCGCTGGCCAGGCGCGCGTACTGGGTGGCGTTGGTCTGCTCCAGGTTGGGCGCACGGAAGCCCTCGGAATACGAGCCGCGCAGGCGCAGGCCTTCCACCAGGTCCCAGGCCAGCGCGACCTTGGGCTTGGCCACGGAGCCGAAGTCGGAGTAGTGCTCGTAGCGGCCGGCCAGCTGCATGTCCAGGCGATGCACCAGCGGGATGCCCATGTCCTCGGACACCAGCGGCACGGCGAACTCGACGTAGGCCGAACCCACGTTGCGCGAGCCGCGCGTGTCGGGGTTCGGACTGACGGCTGCCACGTTGCTGGGGTTGGTCTCGCCGGTCACCATGTCGGTGAAGGTATGGGTGCCGTCGAGGTTGGCGTCGCGATCGTCGCGCTGCGTCTCGCGGCGCGCCTCCGCACCGAAGGCGATGCCGACGTTGCCGGCCGGCAACGCGAACAGGTCGCCGCGGCTCATCTTGAAATCGGCCATGGTCAGCGTGGTGCGCGACTCGCGCACCAGGTCGAACACGATGCCGTCGATGGCCGCCTGCGAACTCGGCGAACAGTCGCCGTAGGTCGGCGTGGCCACGCAGCCGCCACTGAACGGGTTGTAGGCATCCGGCGTGGACAGCGCCAGCTGCCGCTGCAGCGCCGTCATGTTGATGTTGGGCGACCGGTCTTCGGCCTCGGCCTCGGAATACAGCAGCGCGGTTTCCCAGTTCCAGCCGCTCCACTCGCCGCGCAGGCCGGCGAGGAAGCGCGCCTGGTAGTTCTCCACGCGCACGCGCTGGAAGCCCGTGTCCACGTAGCGGTAGTTGCTCATCTGCACGGGCAGGCCGGCGGCGGGCACGTTGGTCAGGCCGGGCAGGCGGTTCGGATTCGGCGTGCCGTCGGGCAGCGTGGCGGCGCCGAAGGGATTCCAGTAGTTGCTGGCGGGGATCCAGAGGCTGTTGAGGTTCACCACCGGTGGCTGCGTCGCTTCGCTGACCGCGTGGTAGAAGCCGATTTCACCGAAGGCCTCCACGCTGTCGCTGAGCTCGTGATGCCCGGTGAGGAACAGGTTGATGCGCTCCACCGACGGCCGCACCGTGGTGCCATGGCGCGTGTCGTAGCGCATCTCGCGGTTGGTGGTGTTGAAGTTGTGGTTGCCGCTGGACAGGCACAGGTCGTTACCGAGGCTGACGCCGCAGCCGAAGTCCGACGGCTGGATGCGGAACGCGCCTGCGGTATTCGTCACCGCTGTCCCGTTGGAGCGGATCACCGCACGCGGGCCGACGCTCAGGCGCGCCCACGGTGTGTGCGAGGAGCGCCCATCGAGCACCGCCAGGCCGGCGAAATCCGGATAGTCCTCGAACAGCCCGCGCAGATCGTCGGTCTCGGTGAAATCCTGGTCGGCCGCCATCAGTTCCGAGCGGTCGGTGTAGTTGAGGAACGCCGACACGTTGCCGCGGTCGTAGTTGTGGCCCGCGAACAGGTTGACCTCGAACTCGTGCATGCCGGTGCCTTCGGCACTGCCATAGCGCGTGCTGGCGCTGACGTCGTCGAAGTCGGTCTGCAGTACGGTGTTCACCACGCCCGCCACCGCATCGGCGCCGTAGATCGCGGCCGCGCCATCCAGCAGGATCTCCATGCGGTCCAGGCCCGAGACCGGGATCGCGTTGGAGTTGAAACTCTGCACGGGCACGGTGCCCGTGTCCGAGGTGCCCTGGCTGGTCGGGTGCTGCGCCAGCCGCCGGCCGTTGAGCAGCACCAGCGTGTTGCCCACGCCGAGCGAGCGCAGGTTCACCGAATTCACGTCGCCGCGCGCCGCGTTGCTGGTCTGGGGATTGTTGGACGCATCGAACAGCACGTCGCCCATCTGCGGGATCGTGCGCATCAGTTCGTCGCCGGAAATCGCACCGGCGGCGTCGATCTGTTCCGCGCCGACCACCATCACCGGCAGCGCATCGGTGGTCGATGCGCCCTGGATGTGCGAACCCACCACGACCACCTTGTCCAGATTGGTCGCATCGTCGCCCACTGCAGGCGCGGCGGCGGCCTGCGGCGCCGGATCGGCCGCCTGCGACGGCGTCTCCTGGGCCGCGACCGCGTGGATCACGGCCAACAGGGCCAGGGTCAAACTGCTCCGCAACGGGGCGGAGCGTCGGTTGAAATCGTGCATCTTTCAGTCCCTCCTCTGAAGACGTGGTGTGGCCGGCGTCAGTCGGCCGTGAGTCGTGTCGGGTCGCCCGGGCCCGCGGCCGGATCCGGCGCGGCGGCAATCGGGGCGGATGGCCCGCCCAGCGCGCGCGCCAGCGCGTCGCGGTCGAGCGCGTTCTCCCAGCGCGCGACCACCAGCGTGGCGACGGCATTCCCGGTGAAATTGGTCAGCGAGCGGCACTCGCTCATGAAGCGGTCGATGCCGAGGATCAGCGCCATGCCGGCGACCGGCACTTCCGGCACCACCGCCAGCGTGGCGGCCAGCGTGATGAAACCGGCGCCGGTGACGCCCGCGGCGCCCTTCGAGCTCAGCATCGCGACCAGCAGCAGCATGATCTGGTGGCCCAGGCTCAGTTCGGTATTGGTGGCCTGCGCGATGAACAGCGCGGCCAGCGTCATGTAGATGTTGGTGCCGTCCAGGTTGAACGAGTAACCCGTCGGCACGACCAGCCCGACCACCGACTTCGACGCGCCGGCACGCTCCATCTTCTCCATCAGCGACGGCAGTGCGGATTCGGACGAGGACGTACCCAGCACCAGCAGCAGTTCCGCCTTCAGGTAGCGGATCAGGCGGAAGATCGAGAACCCGCACCACCACGACACCAGGCCGAGGATGACGATCACGAACAGCAGCGAGGTCAGGTAGAACGAGCCGACCAGCCACGCCAGGTTGACCAGCATGCCCACACCGTACTTGCCGATGGTGAAGGCGATGGCACCGAACGCACCGATCGGCGCGGCGCGCATCAGGATGTGCACCAGGCGGAACACCGGGGTGGTCAGCGCCTCCAGCAGGTTCAGCACCGGCCGGCCCTTCTCGCCCACCAGCGCCAGCGACAGGCCGAACAGCACCGCCACGAACAGCACCTGCAGGATGTTGTCGCCCACCAGCGGGCTGACCAGCGTCTTCGGGATGATGTCCATCAGGAAGCCGACCAGCGACAGCTCGTGCGACTTCTGCACGTAGTCCTGCACAGCGGACTGGTCCAGGTCGGCCGGATTGATGTTCATGCCGGCGCCGGGCTGCACCACGTGCGCCACGATCATGCCGATCACCAGCGCCAGCGTGGAGAAGAACAGGAAGTACGCCATCGCCTTGGCGAACACACGGCCCACCGTGCGCAGTTGGGTCATGCCGGCGATGCCGGTGACGATGGTCAGGAAGATCACCGGCGCAATGATCATCTTCACCAGCTTGATGAAGGCATCGCCCAGCGGCTTCATCGATTCGGCGAACGCCGGCTCGAAGTGCCCCAGCAGCGCGCCCAGCACGATGGCCACGATCACCTGGAAGTACAGCTGCCTGTACAGCGGCTGGCGCGGCAGCGGCGTGCAGGGCGTATCGGCCAGGTGCATGGGTCAACTCCGAACGGATGGCGACGCCACCCGGATCGGTGGCCGGCATGTTGTACCCCCGCTTCGCCGCCGCACCGATAACCTATTGGTACTAGCCCGCGCTCCGGCGGCGGCGCACCCGTAGACTTGCCCCATGCTGCGCGCCCGCCGCCACCGCCGGATCCTGCTTGTATTGCTGTCGATCCTCGGCGGCGCGCTGCTGGTCATGGCGCTGGCCTACCACTGGGCCGGCACGCGCGCGCAGCGGGCGGAGACCGCGCAGCTCGACCGCCAGCTCGACCTGCATGCGCAGGCACTGCAGCAGCGCATCGACCGCTACCGCACGCTGCCGCAGGTGCTGGCGCAGGATCCGGATCTCCGCGATGCGCTCGCCGGGCCGGTGGACGATGCCCGCCGGAACGCGTTGAACCAGCGCCTGGAAGACGCCAACAGCGTCACCCGTTCGTCCACGCTCACGCTGATCGACCGTCGCGGCATCGCGGTGGCCGCGAGCAACTGGCGCGAGCCCACCAGCAACGTGGGCGAGGACTACAGCTTCCGGCCCTACGTGAAGCAGGCGCTGCGCACCGGGCGGGGCCAGTTCTACGGCATCGGACTGACCACGGGCGAGCCGGGCTACTTCCTGTCGCAGGCGATCAGCGGTCCGGATGGCAAGGTCGCCGGCCTGGTGGTGATCAAGATCGAACTGGACGCGCTGGAGCAGGAGTGGCTGCAGACGCCGGACATCGTGCTGGTCAGCGACGCGCACGGCGTGATCTTCCTCGCCAGCCGCGACGGATGGCGCTATCGCACGTTGAACGCGCTGAGCGATGCCGACCGTCGCGAACTGGCTGCCACCCGCCAGTATGCGCGGCAGAGGCTCACGCCCCTGCAGTCGCAGGACCTGTCCACGACGGATGCCGGCGCGCGGCGCGTGCAGTTCACCGACCCGGCGCTGGCCGGTGCGGTGCTGTGGCAATCGATGGCGCTGCCGGAGGAAGGCTGGCACCTGCACCTGCTGCACGATGCTTCGGCGATCACCGCCGCAGGCCGCACCGCCGCACTCGCGGCCGGCGGAGGCTGGCTGGCGCTGGCGTTCCTGGCGTTGTTCATGCAGCAGCGCCGACGCACCGCGCTGCTGCAGCAACGCAGCCGCGACGAGCTGGAAGCCGTGCTGCAGCAGCATGCGCAGGAACTGCGCACCGCGCAGGACGGCATCGTCGAGGCCGCGCGCCAGGCCGATGCCGGCCTCAGCCGCAGCCTGGAGCACCTGCCACAGGGCGTGGTGATCATTGATGCCGACCTGCGGCTGGTCGCATGGAACTCCCGCTACATGGAGCTGTTCCGCTTCCCGCCCGACCTGATCCATGTCGGCCGTCCGATCGAGGACGTGTTCCGCCACAACGCACGCCGCGGCCTGCTCGGGCCGGGACCGGTCGAAGAGGCGATCCAGCGCCGGCTGGACCATCTGCGCAGCGGCAAGCCGCACATGCGCGAGAGCGAGAAGGACGATGGCGTGGTGCTGGAGATCCGCGGCAACCCGTTGCCGGACGGCGGCTTCGTCACCAGCTACGCCGACATCACCAGCTACAAGAATGCCGCCCGCGAACTGCGCTCGCTGGCCGATGCGCTGGAACGCCGCGTCGAGGAGCGTACGCGCGCGCTCGCCGCCGCCACGCAGGCGGCGGAGAACGCCAACCGCTACAAGACGCGCTTCGTCGCCTCGGCGGTACACGACCTGCTGCAGCCGCTGAACGCCGCGCGCATGTTCGTGTCGGCACTGCGCGGGCGGCTGCACGACGACGAAGCCCGCCGCATCGCCGACCACGTGGACAATGCGCTGACCGCGCAGGACGCCATCCTCAACAGCCTGCTGGACATCGCCCGGCTGGAATCGGGCACGCTGCCGGCGCGCGTGCGCGATTTCCCCCTGGCGCCGCTGCTGGAAACGCTGGCGCGTGAGTTCGGCATGGTCGCCGGCGAACGCGGCCTGACGCTTGCGTGCATTCCGACCAGCAGCATCGTGCGCAGCGATGAAGCCCTGCTGCGCCGCATCCTGCAGAACTTCCTGTCCAACGCGATCCGCTACACGCCGCGCGGGCGCGTGCTGCTCGGTGTACGTCGGCGCGGCGGACAGGTGCGTATCGAAGTGCACGACCAGGGGCCCGGCATCCCGGAAAGCCTGCAGGCGGAGATCTTCGAAGAGTTCCGCCGCCTCAACGACGGGGTGGTGAACGATCGCGGCGCCGGCCTCGGGCTGGCCATCGTGGAACGCATCGGCCGCGTGCTCGGCCACCGCATCGGCCTGCGGTCGCAGTTGGGGCGGGGCAGCGTGTTCTGGGTGGAACTGCCGCGCGGCGTGGCCAACGCCACGACAGCGCAAGCGTTGCCAATGCTCGATGACATCGACGATGGCTCGCCGTTGCGCGGTCGCCGCGTATGGTGCGTGGACGACGACCCGCGTGTCTGCGAAGCCACGCGCGCGCTGCTGCTGCGCTGGGAGTGCGAAGTGGACCTTGCGTCCGGTCCCGACGACGCGATGGCAGCGGCCGTGGCGGACCAGGCACCCGATCTCCTGCTGCTCGACGTGCGACTGGGCGACACCGACGGGCCGACGCTGTACGCGCGCCTGTGCGAACGCTGGGGCAGCGCGCCGCCGGTGATCCTGGTGACCGCCGAGCGCGACGAGGCACTGCGGGCGCTGGCGCTGGAGCGCGGTTGGGGCTTCCTCGCCAAGCCGGTGAAACCCGCGGCGCTACGCGCACTGATGACCCAACTCCACGTGCGCCGCGCGCGCTGAGGGACCCTCGCATGCCGTGCCGATGCTGACCTACGTCATTCCCGTCCTCGCCATCGTGCTGCTCGGCGCCGCGCTGCGACGGATGCGCCGAGTGCCCTCGGGCCTGTTCCCGGCGATGGAGTGGTTCTCCTTCTACGTCGCCTTCCCCGCGCTGCTGTTCGTTGGCACGGCGCGGCTGGCGCTGTCCGCCACCGACGCGCTCGACCTGTCGCTGGCCGCGCTGCTGCCCACGCTGCTGCTGACCGGCCTCGTGCTGCTCGCGCTGCGGTTCGCCAAGCGCCTGCCCGATCCCAGCCGCTCCTCGGTGGTGCAGGGCGCGGTGCGGCCGAGCAGCTACTTCGGGCTGGCGGTCGCGGCATTGCTGTTCCCGCCGGAGACCACCGCGATGGTGATGCTCGCGCTGGCGATCTGCCTGCCGGTGGTCAACGTGATTGCGGTCGTCGCGCTGGCCGCCTGGGGCCATGGCGATGCCAGCGCACGCGGCATCTCCCGGGCGCTGGCGCGCAATCCGATCATCCTGGCGACGCTGGCCGGCCTGCTGTTCAACCTCGGCGGCCTGCCGTTGCCGGTACCGCTGGCGGCGGCGCTCGACATCCTCGCCGACGCGGCGCTGGCGCTGGGCCTGCTGTGCGTGGGCGGTGGCCTGCAGTTCCGTCGCGACGATGTACGTCCGTGGCTGCTGGGCGCCACCTCCGCGCTGAAGCTGCTCGTGCTGCCGCTGCTGGCCGTGCTGGTATGCCGGTGGCTGGATGCCAGTGCGGCGGTGACCGTGGCGGCCTGTTTCTACGCCGCGCTGCCCACCGCGTCCAACGCGTACATCATGGCCCGGCAGATGGGCGGCGATGCGCCGCTGATGGCCTCGCTGGTGACCTGGCAGACCCTGTTGGCCGCCGCGACCGTCCCGCTGGCGATGCAGCTGCCTGCCTGGCTGGCCTGAGCCTCACTCGACCGGCGGCCCTTCCGGCTCCAGCGATTTCACCAGCACCGCCGCCTGCGTGCGGCTGTGGCATTCCAGCTTCTTGAGGATCGCGGTGACGTGCACCTTCACGGTGTTTTCCGCCAGGCCCAGCTCGTGCGCGATCTGCTTGTTGAGCAGGCCGTCGGCCAGGCACAGCAGCACGCGGAACTGCTGCGGGGTGATCTGCGCCAGCCGTGCGGCCAGCGCCGCATCCTGTTCCGAACGCTCCACCGTCAGCGGCGGGAACCAGGCGCCCCCATCCAGCACGGCGATCACCGCCTCGCCGATGGTCTCGGCCGGCGACGACTTGGGAATGAAACCGGCCGCGCCGAACTGCTGCGCGCGGCGGATCACGCGCGGG
The DNA here is from genome assembly GCF_052871755.1 of Pseudoxanthomonas sp. LARHCG66. Lineage (NCBI taxonomy): Bacteria > Pseudomonadati > Pseudomonadota > Gammaproteobacteria > Lysobacterales > Lysobacteraceae > Pseudoxanthomonas > Pseudoxanthomonas sp. LARHCG66. The sequence goes on from NZ_JBIXJW010000004.1 coordinate 73,073, forward strand.
TGTTCGTTCGACGAGATCACCACCACCGGCACCTCGGGATGCTCGCCGCGCACATGCAGCAACGCCGAGAAGCCGTGTGCACCGGGCATGCTCAGGTCCAGCAGCACCAGGTCGGTATCCGGCCGCGCGTCCAGCGCCTGGCCCAGGCTGGCGGCGCTGGCGGCCTCGGACACCATCGCACCGGGCAACGCCTCGCGCAGTGCATGGATCACCGCATTGCGGAACAGCGGGTGGTCGTCGGCAACGAGGATGGCAGGCGAACTCATGCCGCCAGTGTGCCATCGCCGACCGCCGGCGCGGTTAGCACTTTGTGGCTAGGTGTCGTCCGACAACCGGTCCAGCCGGATGCGGTTGGCGAACAGCGAGAACGCCAGCATGCCGGCCAGGCCGTTGGCGCGGCTGACCCAGCGTGGCAGCCAGCGCGGCGGTGCCAGCACGCCGTCTTCGAACAGCGGCTCGAACGTGGCCACGTCCTGCAGCGTCATCTTGCCGGCGAACAGGCGACGGCACAGGCGCAGGCGGTCCTGCTGCAGCGAGTGGCGGAAGAAGGTGTGCACGCCGATCAGGCCACGCAGGTACACCGTGTCCTTGGTGAACGCCGCGCCGCCGGAGGTGGGCACGCCGCGGAACACGCGTTGCGCGGACGAGAAACTCTCCGCCGGGTTCTGTCCCGCGTCGGTGAAGTAGCGGAACACCTCGATGAAGTCCGCGCCGGCCAGCGCCATCGCTACCGCCTCGATGCGCAGACTGATGCGCTTCATCCGCTCGATGTCGATGCTGCCGGTGATCTGCTCGGCGAACGTGGCCAACCCTTCCTGCGTGGCGGTGACGCGCGGCGAGGCCAGCGCCAGGCTGGGCAGCACCGCCTGCTCGCGACCGTTCAACGCGGTCAGCGAATGCACCAGCGCTTCGTGCTGCAGCAGCTGGCGGCGGTCGTAGTCGCTGAAGGCCGCGCCGTGGCGCAGGCGAATGCGGGTGGCGCCCGCAGCGGCCTTGGCGATCAGGTTGCGGTCCAGCTCCACGGTGATGACGCGGCCATCGAAGAAGTCGTCCAGGTCCGCCTGCAACTGCAACTGCAACGCCGTTGCCGACACCGGGATCTGTTCCTCCGGCGCGAGCAGTTCGTGGTCCAGTTCGTTGGCGATGGCGATGAAGTGGCCGGCGGCGTCGCGCGTGGTCGGCCCGTCGCCGGGCAGGCATTCCTCCGGCGTACCGAACAGCGCGACCGAATGCGTGGTCACCGCAGGCGTCCCCAGCGACTCCAGCAACTGCGCGGCGATGTCCCAGCTGTGAACCGACTCGCGCAGGTAGCATCCCAGCGGATGCGCGGCGTCGGCCGCCGCCGCGATCGCGGCCAGTTCGCGGCGCGCATCGCCGAAATCGAGCCGCGGGTAGGCGATCACCGGCAGCTGCGGCTGGCCGCGCGCCACGCCGTCGAGGAATGGCGCCTGCACGTCGGCCGGCCAGCTGGCCAGGCTCAGCAGCTTGATGCCGCGCACGGCCTTGACCAGGCGCGCGTCCAGCGCGGCGTGATGGGCGATGTCAGGCTGCATGTGGTCCTCCCGGCCGCCACTGTAGCCCAGCCTGCGCGACAGCCGGCACAACCACGGCTGCTCGACTATGCTCGGCATTCTTCCAACGGTGCGGGGGCAGCGTGCTGGAACTCGATGCGGTGCAGACGCTGGCCTTCGCGGGCCTGGCGCTTTTCCTCGGCTATGCGCTCTGCCGCGTGGTCCCGCTGTTCTCCCGCTACAACCTGCCCCCACCCGTGATCGGCGGCCTGGTGGTGGCGGTGGCGGTGCTGTTCGCGCGCAGCCGCGACGTCACCCTGTTCACGCTGGACACCAGCCTGCAGACGCCGTTGATGATCGCCTTCTTCACCACCATCGGCGTCAACGCCAGCGTGGCGCTGCTGAAGATCAGCGGCCGGCAGGTCGTGGTGTTCCTGCTGCTCGCCACCGCGTTCGCCATCGCGCAGAACCTGCTGGGCGTGGCCGTGGCGATGGGCTTCGGCCTGCACCCGCTGTTCGGCGTGCTGGCCGGTTCCACCACGTTGACCGGCGGTCCGGCGACGGGGCTCGCGTTCGCGCCGCTGTTCGAACAGGCGGGCGTGGCCGGCGCGGAATCCATCGCGGTCGCGGCGGCGATGGCGGGCATCCTGTGCGGTGGCCTGATCGGTGGCCCGGTGGCCACCGTGCTGATCCGCCGCCACAAGCTGTACGGCGGCGTGCGCCTGGGCGCGCCGGACGAATCCGCGGCAGAGCCCGCGGGCGCGCGCGATACGCCCGACTTCGCCACGCGCGAGCATGCCGCCCTGAAGAGCATCGTGGTGATCCTGGTGGCGATGTGGCTGGGTGCCGGGGTCAGCAACGGCCTGGAGGCCATCGGCATGACCCTGCCGGCCACCGTCGGCGCGATGATGGTCGGCGCGATGATCCGCTACATCGACGACCGCACTCGCTGGATCGGCCTGCCGGTGGCGACCACCGACCTGGTCGGCAACGTCTGCCTCTCGCTGTTCCTGGCGGTGGCGCTGATGAACCTCAAGCTGTGGGAACTGGCGGGACTGGCCGCGCCACTGCTGGTCAACCTGGCGCTGCAGGTGGCGCTGGTGGCGTTGTTCTGCGGCGTGGTGTTCCGGGTGATGGGCCGTGACTACGATGCCGCCGTGATGGGCGGCGGTTTCATCGGCTTCATGCTCGGCACCACAGCGAATGCCATGGCGGTGATGCGCACGCTGGTGGAGCGCTACGGCATGGCGCCGCGCGCGTTCCTGGTGGCGCCGCTGGTGGGCGCGTTCTTCATCGACTTCACCAACGCGCTGATCATCACCGGCTTCATCAATTTCTGGGATTGAGGCAATCGGCTGCTGGGCGGCGTGAAGCGATCGCAGCCCCTTGACGAGCCCCCTTGGTAAGGGGGCGATTCGCGCCAGCGGCGTAAATGGGGGATCGGCAGCGTCAGCTGGGGCCCACGTTTTGCAACGCAAAGCGTGGGAGGTATTTCGCGCGACGCGCGAAGAACCTAGCGCTTGCCGTATTTGTCGGTCAGCCGCTTGTTCAACGCCTTGTTCTGCACTTTGGCATTTGCCTTGTCGGCCAGGCGACTGGCGAGCTTGTCGGCGGCGGCGGCCACTTCGTCGCGCAGCTTGAGGTAGTTGAGGAAGCGGCCTTCGTCCAGTTCTTCACGCTCGATCGCCGCACGCACCGCGCAGCCGGGCTCGCGGTCGTGCGAGCAGTCGCGGAACTTGCACTGCGCCGCCAGCGCCTCGATGTCGGCGAAACCGCCATCGGCCAGGTCTTCCTCGCCGGTGGGCTTCAGTTCGCGCATGCCGGGCGTGTCAATCAGACAGGCACCCGCCGGCAGCGGGATGAGGGCGCGGAAGGTGGTGGTGTGACGCCCGCGCGAATCGTTCTCGCGTACTTCGCCGGTCTTCATCCGTTCGTCGCCGAGCAGCGTGTTGGTCAGCGTGGACTTGCCCGCGCCCGAGGAGCCGACAAGCACGACGGTGTGGCCGGGCTCCAGCCACGGCACCAGCTGCGCCACGCTCTCGGGGTCCTTCGCGTTGACGGTGAACACCGGCACGCCCTGCGCGGTCAGATCGGCCAGCACCTCGACCGCGTCGTCGGCGTACTCGGTGCGGTCGGCCTTGGTCAGCACCACCACCGGTTGCGCACCGCCGCCACCGACCAGCAGCAGGTAGCGTTCGATGCGGCGCGGATTGAAGTCCGCATCCAGGCCGCAGACGATGAACACCGTGTCGATGTTCGCCGCGATCACCTGCTGGTGGTAATGCTCGCCGGCCGCGCCGCGCTTGATGCCCGTGTGGCGCGGCAGCAGGGCGACGATGCGCGGGCGCTTGCCCGCCGCATCCTCCAGCAGCACCCAGTCGCCGACGGCGGGCCGTTCGTGCGCCGGAAAACGGGGACGCTGCCACTCCGGCAGCGACTCGGCCTTGACGCCCATGCCGGGCGCATCGGCGACCACGTACCCGGAACGGTGCTGCTCGATCACCCGCGCCGGGGTGGCCTGGGGATGTGCGTCCATCGCGGCCCGCCACGCATCGTCGTCCGGGGCGCCCGCATACGGCCATCCGATCGACCGCAGAAGGGTGACGTCGGACACATTCGGAGCGGGGGTTTCGGGCATGGGGCGGATTCTAGACGGGCACTGGAGCGGAAGGGCCGGAGAGGCTAAATATCCGTTAAGCTTGGCCTTTCTTCCCTTCTTTCACCAGCCCCGCGGTCCCGCCATGTCCACCCCGCCCGTCAAACCGCTCGCCACGCGCGAACGCCTTTCCGAAGTCCGCTACGAGATCCGGGGCGAACTGGCACGGCGAGCCCGGGAGCTGGAGGCGCAGGGGCAGAAGCTGATCAAGCTCAACATCGGCAACCCGGGCGCGTTCGGTTTCCGTGCGCCGGAGCATCTGCAGCGCGCGATCGCCGACGACATGGGCCGTACCGATCCCTACACGCACCAGCAGGGCCTGCCCTCGGCGCGCGAGGCCATCGCCGCGGCGTACGCCAAGCGCGGCACGCCGGATGCGCACCCGGACCGCGTGTTCGTCGGCAACGGCGTGTCGGAGCTGATCGATCTTTCGCTGCGCGCACTGTTGAATCCCGGCGATGAAGTGCTGGTGCCGTCGCCCGATTACCCGCTGTGGTCGGCCGCCACCATCCTCAACGATGGCCGCCCGGTGTACTACCGCTGCGATCCGGAGAACGACTTCCTGCCCGATCCGAACGAGATCGAGCAGCTGGTCAGCTCGCGCACGCGCGCCATCGTGCTGATCAACCCGAACAACCCGACCGGTGCGACCTATCCGCGCGAGCTGCTGGAGCGCATCGTCGCCATCGCCGCGAAGCACCGCCTGCTGCTGATGGTCGACGAGATCTACGACCAGGTGCTGTACGACGGCGCCACCTTCGTGCCGGTCGCGCCGCTCGCGGGCGACGTGCCGTGCATCACCTTCAGCGGCCTGAGCAAGGTGCACCGCGCCTGCGGCTGGCGCGTGGGCTGGGGCGTGGTGTCCGGCCACGGCGACGTGGTGCGCGACTTCCTGCATGCGATGGACCTGCTCAGCGCGCTGCGCCTGTGCGCCAATGTGCCCGGCCAGTACGCCATCGATGCTGCTGTGAACGGCCCGGACACCATCAGCGCGCTGTGCGCCCCCGGCGGTCGCCTATACGAGACCCGTCGCGCCGTGATCGAAGCCTGCGACGCCAGCGCGCATCTGGAGCTGGTGAACCCGGCCGGTGCGCTGTACGCGTTCCCGGCGGTGGTCGGCGATGCCGCCAAGGGCTTCGACGACCATGCGTTCGCACTCGAGCTGATGGAAATCGAAGGCGTGCTGGTCGTGCCGGGCTCCAGCTTCAACGTGCCCTACCGCCACCATTTCCGCGTCACCCTGCTGCCGGAAGCGGCGACGATGCGCGAAGTCTTCGCCCGCATCGACCGCGCCCTGTCGCGCCGCGCCGAGGCTGCCACCAAGGTGGTGCCGATCAAGGGCAAGTCGCGGCCGGCGGCGGCGTAAAACAACGCCACTGACCCGCTGTAGGAGCGACGTAAGTCGCGACCGCACGCCACGATGCAACCGATGACGCCCAATCGAGCGACGAACGGTGTCAACCGCGGCGTTGTATTCCGGATAACCGATCTTTCGCTCGCGACCCGGATTCACGGTCGCGACTCACGTCGCTCCTACAGGGGATCCGAAGAGCGCATCATTCACCCATGACAACGATCTCCGCCCCGCACACCACCGCCCTCACCACCGAGCTGCGCTATCTCGCGCTCGGCGACTCCTACACCATCGGCGAAGCGGTGGACGAAGCGGGCCGCTGGCCGATGCAGCTGGCGCGCCTGCTGCGGATGGAGGGTGTGCTGGTCGGCGACCCGCGCATCATCGCCACCACCGGCTGGACGACCGACGAACTGGACGCCGCGATCACCGCCGCCGAACCCCTGGGCGAGCATGACTTCGTCACCCTGCTGATCGGCGTCAACAACCAGTACCGCGGCCGCGACGTGGAGGAGTACCGCACGCAGTTCGCCGCGCTGCTGTGGCGCGCCATCGGCTTCGCCCGCAACCGGCCGGGTCGCGTACTCGTGCTGTCGATTCCCGACTGGGGCGTTACCCCGTTCGCCGCGCAGTCCGGCCGCGACGCCAGGCAGATCGCACAGGAACTGGACGCCTACAACGCCGCCGCGCGTGAGGTCTGCACGCAACGCGGCGTGGCCTTCGTCGACATCACCGCCGTGAGTCGCGCGCGTGGCACGGAACCGGCGATGCTCGCCGGCGACGGCCTGCACCCTTCCGCCGCGATGTATACCGAATGGACGCGACTGGCATTCCCCGTCGCACATCACCTGCTGGCATAAGCCCCTCTCCCTTCGGGAGACGGGTTGGCGTGCAGGTCGGAGCATCGGGCAGTTTCCTGCATCGCCGATCCTCATCCGGCGATGCGCGCCACCTTCTCCCGGAGGGAGAAGGATTCAAGCGGTGATGCCCAACGCATCATGTGCGGCCTCTGCTTCCGGCAGCACCGTGCGGTAGCCCTGCGCGTCCAGCCACGCCAACAACTGCGCCAGGATCGCCACGTTGTGTCCATGCGCCGCGCCTTCATGCAGCAACACGATGGCGCCCGGCGCGATGTCGCGGGTGATGCGCGCCAGCACCTGCTCCGGCTTGCAATCGACGCCATCGAAGCCGCGCGCATTCCACGCCACGCGCGCCAGTCCGTGACGCTTCAGCGACAGGCCGACGAAGGGATTGGTCATGCCCACCACGCTGCGGAACCAGCGCGGCGTCTGCCCGGTGATGGCCGTGAGCAGCGACTGGCTGCGGCTGATCTCGTCTTCCAGCGCGCCCGGGCCCAGCCGCCAGAAGCGCGTGTCCGGATGGCTGGCGCTGTGGTTGCCGATGCCGTGCCCCCGGTCGCGGATCGCCTGCACCCGATGCGGCTGCGCCAGCGCGCGCTCGCCGACCAAGAAGAACGTGGCCTTCGCGCCATGCCGGTCCAGCAGGTCCAGCATGGCGGGGGTGTCCCCGGACGGGCCATCGTCGATGGTCAGCCACACCACGCGCTCGTCGGTGGGCAGGCGCGACAGGGCCGGGCAGAACAGGGTGGCACGCGGGTACAGCGTGGCCCACACCACCAGCAGGTGCGTCGCCAGCATCGCCGGCACACCGATGCGCCACCCGTAGGTCCACCACAGCCACGCCACACCCACTTGCGACAGCGCCAGCAGGCCCAATATCAGACCGGGACGGCGTGGCGGACGATGCAGTGTTCCCGGCGTGGTCATGCCCCATGATGCCACGGGGCGTAAAATCCGATTCCCCACGCCCTTCACGCATTCCGGTAACTGCCATGTCCCTTGATCCCGCCCTGCGCTCGCGCATCGAATCCCTCCTGCAATCCAACCGCGTGGTGCTCTTCATGAAGGGCCAGCCGACCATGCCGCAGTGCGGTTTCTCGGCCAAGGCGGTGGGCGCGCTGTCCGCGCTGGGCGTGGACTACGCCCACGTCAACGTGCTGGCCGACCAGGACATCCGCGAGGGCATCAAGGTCTACGGCGACTGGCCGACCATCCCGCAGCTGTACATCGACGGTGAACTGGTCGGCGGCAGCGACATCATCGAACAGATGACCAACTCCGGCGAACTGGCCACGCTGCTGGGCCTGGAAGCCCCCGACCGCACCCCGCCGGCGATCACCATCACCGCCTCGGCCGCCGAGATGCTGCAGAACGCCGTGGCCGACGCCGGGCCGGGCGCGGCGCTGGCGCTGTCGATCAACGCGCAGTTCCAGCCCAACTTCCAGCTGGCGCAGTTCGACGCCAACGCCATCGCCAGCGAATCCAACGGCGTGCGCGTGCAGTTCGACCTGGCCAGCGCGCGCCGCGCCGACGGCATCACCATCGACTGGGTCGACGACATCCGTGGCAAGGGCCTGGCCATCGACAACCCCAATGCACCCAAGCCGGTGCAGGCGCTGTCGCCGATGGACGCCGATGCGAAGGTTCGCGCCAGCGAAGTGCTGCTGGTCGACGTGCGCCCGGCCGACGAGCGCGCCATCGCCTCGGTGAAGCTGCCCTTCAAGACCTTCGACGGCAACGGCCGCGCCGAGCTGGAAGCGTTGCCGAAGGACACGGCGCTTGCCTTCCTGTGCCGCAGTGGCGGCCGCAGCCAGCAGGCGGCGGAAGAGTTCCTCGCACTCGGCTTCACGAACGTCTACAACATCACCGGCGGCATCAACGCCTGGGCCGACGATGTGGACGGCACGATCAGCAAGTACTGAGTCGCGTCTTCGCAGACACCGAAAAGGCGGGCTTCGGCCCGCCTTTTTCGTGGCAAATGTAGAGGAGCGACCCTGTAGGGTGGGCCCGGCCCACCACCACGGAAGGTCAAGACCTTGGCGGGGTCATGCTGTCACGCTGCGTCGCGACGGTGGGCCGGGGCCCACCCTACGTCACCCGGCGAACCCGCCCGCCGCCAGGTAGTCACGCTCTTCCTGCGTCGATGTGCGCCCCATCGCCTCGTTGCGGTGCGGGAAGCGGCCGAAGCGGGCGATCAGGTCGTAGTGCAGCTGCGCGTACTTCATGTACTCGTCGTTGCCGTGGGCGCGGAACAGGTCGAGCGAGCGCTGCTGGTCATCGAGCGATTCGGAATGCTCGAACGGCATGTAGAAGAAGATCTTCAGCACGGGATCGACCTGGGTGTCGAAGCCGGCCCCGACGGCACGATCAGCGTAGTGCCGCGCCAGGCCGTCGGTGGCGTAGGAGTGCGCGCTCTCGCGGAAGCAGTTGCGCGGAAACTGGTCCAGCAGCAACACCAGCGCCAACGCGCCCTCGGCATCGCCCATCCAGCCTTCCAGTTCGCGCCGCGCCGCACGGAAATGCAGCCCGCGGAAGTGCTGGTCGAAGTCGGCATCGAAGGCGTCGTCGCGCGAGAACCACTTCTCGTAGCCGGCGCTCTTCCAGAAAGTGATGACGTTCTGTGACTGCATGTCGTGGGTCATTTCGCTTTGCTCCCGTGTTCCAGGGCCTGCAGTGTCGCAAAGAACTCCGCGTGCTGGCGGTAGTCGTAGGCACCTTCCTCGGTGGCCGCTGCGATACGCGCACACACCGCCTGGGTCACCCCACCGTCGGGAAACATCTCCAGCAGCGCTTTGCGCGCCGCACCGGTGAACTCCGCCTTGCGTGCATCGGCGAACGCCTTGCCCTCCGCCTCTCCCCCAGCCGCCGTGACGGCGTCCGTCAGCATGAGCACGCGCTGCAGCGAGGGCTCCAGATAGCGGTGATTGCGCTGCTGCCAGCCTTGCAATGCCGCACGCGCCTGCTGCCCGATTTCGCCCTCGTAGGTGCCGCACTGCTGGCCCAGTGCCTCCAGCAGCGTGAGGCTGGTGGTGATGGCGAACCCGGCGGCCGCATTGCGGGCTTCGGTGTCAACCGCGCTCTCGGCTACCGCAGGTCCAGCATTGAACACCATCATCACGACCGCGATCACCGTCGCCCCACAACGATTCAGACCACTTGAACTGCCCATTGACTCTCTCTCCTTGTCATGTGAGCGCGAGCTTGCTGAGGCCAACGTTCAGCAGAGGCGATGGCTCCGGGATCGCGTAGGTAAACTCGCCTCTGAACCCTTGATCGAGTCCTCTATGGCCACTGTCGATCACGCTTCATTCTTGATCAATGCCTCCAACCTCAAACATCCTCGCGCTCTTCAAAGAAAGGACATCGATCAACGGCTAAGAATCCTGTGCGAGTGGTTCTTTGATACGGGTCTAGCCGACAGGAAGTTTCAGGCAGAGATACGGAATTGCAACGAACACAACTATAAACAACATCTCTCGGAGATGCTCCTGGCAAAGTCTCTAGCCACATCCGGATGGGGCGTCTCTCGACTCACGAGCAACAGAGGACCCGACTTCGTCGCCCGGCGAGGAAAAGAGATCCTGCAAATTGAGGTGAGCGCACCCGATCCATTGCCTGCTGTCGCAGCATACGTTAACAGGACTAGAGGCTCCGGTCCGTATCGAACTCCGAGAACTGATTTTCTACTCTGCTGGACCAAAGGAATAGACGCAAAGATCCAGCAGGCAATCGGCTATCGCGACATGCGGAAGGGGTGGGTCGAAAAGGGCAGTATCGATCCCTTAATCCCCTTCGTCATCGCGATCAATGGAATCAACTTCCAGGGAGACTTCGAGGAAGAGGGCTTCCGGGACATAAGCAATTTTCCCGTCGCAATTCAGGCAGTTTATGGAGCAAGTGACCTCATGCTCTACATCGATATTGACCGCAAGCGGCCGGATAGATCGGGTTATGAGGCTAGAGATTCGATCCAAAGACCGGCAAAGGAAGCGATTCCAAGCAACGCGCTTCTTGACCGAAAGAATGCACTGGTAAGCGCTGTGTGGGTACTCGCACAGGACGAGTACGATCTTCTTTTTGACGAGCCAGCACTCATCGAAAGGCAGGACTGGCGATCAGCAGTCCTGCATAACCCTTACGCCCAACAACCTATCCCGCCGGCACTTCTGCCCTCTTTCGAGGACATTGTCTGCACCCTCTCGGAGAAGGAGAGGGTGCTTACACGTGTGCACTGCGTTATTCCCACGAATAAGCGTTGATTTCAGCGCCGATCACTCATCAAACCGCAAATGCCGCACCGACTTCCCGTTCCGCCGGATCAGCTTCAGCGCCTCGATCCCCACGGTGATGTGGTTCTCGACGAATGACGAGCTGACCTTGGCGTCGCTGGCTTCGGTCTTCACGCCCTCCGGGATCATCGGCTGGTCGCTGACCAGCAGCAAGGCGCCAACAGGGATGCGGTTGGCGAAGCCGGCGGCGAAGACGGTGGCCGTTTCCATGTCGATGGCCATGCAGCGCATCGCGCGCAGGCGCTCCTTGAACGCGACGTCGTGTTCCCACACCCGGCGGTTGGTCGTGTAGACCGTGCCGGTCCAGTAGTCGTGGCCGAGGTCGCGGATCATCGTGGAGACCGCGCGCTGCAGTGCGAATGCGGGTAGCGCCGGCACTTCCGGCAGCAGGTAGTCGTTGCTGGTGCCTTCGCCGCGGATCGCCGCGATGGGCAGTACCAGGTCGCCCAACTGGTTCTTCCGCTTCAGCCCGCCGCACTTGCCAAGGAACAGCACTGCCTTGGGCATGATGGCCGACAGCAGATCCATCATGGTGGCGGCGTTGGGGCTGCCCATGCCGAAGTTGATCATGGTGATGCCATCGGCGGTGGCACTGGCCATCGGCCGGTCCAGGCCCACGATGGGCGCGCCGGTGAGCTGCGAGAACACGTTGAGGTAGCCGCCGAAATTGGTCAGCAGCACGTGCTCGCCGAACTGGTCCAGCGGCACGCCGGTGTAGCGCGGCAGCCAGTTGTCGACGATTTCGCTCTTGTCTTTCATGGGATTCCTCTTCTTTTTGTTGTTTGCGACGATTCTGGCACGACTGCGACGCGCGCACTTGGCAGAGTGCGCCCGGGCCGGTTAGGTTTCGCTTCTCTTCCAGGGAATACACCATGCGAATGACCTTGTTGGCCGGGCTGGTCCTGGCTGCGTCGGGGAGTGGCGCCCATGCCGCCACGCCCGCCTCCCGCTTCACCCAGGACCCGTACCCCAGCACCTACCGGGCGCTCGGTTCCGGGCCCGTGCTGCTGGCCAACGCGACCGTGCTGACCGGCACCGGCGAGCGCCTGGACGGTGCGGACGTGCTGCTCGCCGACGGCAAGGTGGCGGCGGTCGGCCGCGGCCTGTCCGCACCGGAAGGCGCCACGCGCGTCGACGCGACGGGCAAGTGGGTCACGCCCGGCCTGATCGACGTGCATTCGCACCTGGGCGTGTATCCCAGCCCGGGCGTGAAGGCGCACAGCGACGGCAACGAAATGACGGCGCCCGTGACGGCGAACGTGTGGGCCGAGCATTCGATCTGGGCGCAGGACCCGGGCTTCCACACAGCGCTCGCCGGCGGCGTGACGTCGATGCAGATCCTGCCCGGTTCGGCCAACCTGGTCGGCGGCCGCGGCGTGACGCTGAAGAACGTGCCGTCCACCAGCTACCAGGGCATGAAGTTCCCGGGTGCGCCATGGGGCCTGAAGATGGCCTGCGGCGAGAACCCCAAGCGCGTGTACGGCGGCAAGGCCGGCCCGGCCACACGCATGGGCAACGTGGCCGGCTACCGCGCGGCCTTCATCGATGCCAGCGAATACCTGAAGAAGAACGCACCCAAGCCGCAGCAGCCGAAACGGAAGCGCTGGTGGGAGCGCGCCAGTGGCGGCGAAGGTACCGACAGCGGTGGCGATGCCGGCGGCAAGCGCGATCTGAAGCTGGACACGCTGGCGGGTGCGATTAACGGCGAGATCCTGGTGCACATCCACTGCTACCGCGCCGATGAGATGACCACGATGCTCGACCTGGCGAAGGAGTTCGGCTTCAAGGTGGCCGCGTTCCACCATGGCGTGGAGGCCTACAAGCTGGCCGACCGCCTGGCGCAGGAGAACGTCTGCGGCGCGCTGTGGGCCGACTGGTGGGGCTTCAAGATGGAGGCCTTCGATGGCATCCAGGAAAACATCGCGCTGGTGGACCGGCCCGCCAACAGCTGCGCCATCGTGCATTCGGACTCGGACGAAGGCATCCAGCGCCTCAACCAGGAAGCCGCCAAGGTGATGGCGAACGCGCGCCGCGCCGGCATGGGCGACATCGCGCCGGAGCGCGCGATCCGCTGGGTGACCAGCAACGCAGCGAAGTCGCTGGGCATCGCCGAGCACACCGGCACGCTGGAGGCCGGCAAGATGGCCGACGTGGTGCTGTGGAACCAGAACCCCTTCAGCGTGTACGCCAAGGCCGAGCAGGTCTACATCGACGGCGCGCGCATCTACGACCGCAACGACCGCAGCAGGCAACCGGTGTCGGACTTCATGCTGGGCCAGGAGGTGATGCCGTGAGCCCTGTCCGTCGTAGTTCCCTGCCGCCATTCCAGCGCATGCGGGTATCCCTGTGGCTCTTGCCCTTCGGGTCGAAGGAGAGAGCAGCAACAAGAGCAAAAGCAAAATGGATCCCAGCATGTGCTGGGAGGACGGCGAGGGCGGCGGTGCTGACGGCTGCACTGGCGTCCACATCCTTGGCAGCACTTGCCCAGGATGTGCTGATCCGCAACGCCACCGTGCACACCGCCGGGGCACAGGGCACGCTGAAGAATGCCGATGTACTGGTGCGCAACGGCGTGGTGCAGTCGGTCGGCAATGGCATCGCGGCGCCCGCCGGTGCGACGGTGGTGGATGCCAACGGCCGTCCGCTGACGCCGGCGTTCTTCGGTGGCATCACCGAGATCGGCGTGGAGGAAGTATCGGGCGAAGCGTCCACGGTCGATGCGGCCGTGACGTTGACCGATCAGCCCATGCGGCCGGAGTTCGACGTGACGCTGGCGTACAACCCGGCATCGGTGGTGATCCCGGTGACGCGCGTGGAGGGCATCGGCTTTACCCTGCTGGCGGCGTCGACGGGCGGCTCCTTCATCGCCGGACAAGGGGGCGTGGTGCGGCTGGACGGCAGCGCCGACCCGGTAGGCCCGCGTGCGCTGTTCGTACGGTTGGGTGCTGGTGCGTCCGACCTGAGCGGCAAGTCGCGCGCGGCGCAATGGATGCTGCTGGACCAGATGGTGGCCGAGGCGCGCGGTCGCGTGCCGGTGGATTCGCCGCATGCGTTGTTGACACCTGCAGGCCGCGCCACGCTGGCGCGCTATCTCGCCGGCAACGGCCGCATCGTCGTGCAGGTGAACCGTGCGGCGGACATCCGCCAGCTGCTGCGCTGGGCGCAGCGCGAGAACGTACGCATCGCCATCGCCGGGGGTGCGGAGGCGTGGAAGCTGGCGCCCCAGCTCGCGCAGGCGAAGGTGCCGGTTTTCGTGGATGCACTCGCGGACCTGCCGGCCGACTTCGACCAGATCGGCGCCACGCTGGAGAATGCGGCGCGGCTGGATGCGGCGGGCGTGGGCGTCAGTTTCTCGCAGGCCGGCGATGCCTCGCACAACGCGCGCAAGATCCGCCAGCTGGCGGGCAACGCGGTGGCCAACGGTTTGCCGTGGGAAGACGGCCTGGCCGGGCTGACCCGGGTGCCGGCGGAGGCATTCGGCGTGGGCGACCGGGTGGGCACGATCGCACCGGGCAAGCTGGCCGACCTGGTGCTGTGGAGCGGCGATCCGCTCGACGTGGCCAACACCGCCGAGCACGTGTGGCTGGGTGGGCGCGCGATCCCGATGCGCTCGCGCCAGACCGAACTGCGCGACCGCTACCTGCAGCAGGCCGGTCCGTTGCCGCGGGCGTATTCGAAGTAAGCGATGCCGCGCGGCATCAGTCCACGGGGGCACCTTCGGGCGCCCTCGTGCTGTGCGACGGCACGGATAGCGCGTCCTCGCCCACCACGCGGTCGCCGCCCGCCCGCTTGGCCGCGTACATGGCATGGTCCGCCCGCGCGATCAGCGAGGTCACCGTATCGCCATCGCGCGCCTGTGCGGCACCGATGCTGGCGGTCACGCCCACGGGGACGCCTTCCACGCTCGCGCAGTCATGGCGGATGCGTTCGCTGACTTCTTCGCCGAACCGGATCGCGGCCGGCAGTTCCACGCCGGCCAGCACCAGGACGAACTCTTCGCCGCCCAGCCGTCCCAACTGGTCGCCGTACTGGAAGCGCTGGCTGACCACGCGCGTCACCGCGCGCAGGCAGGCATCGCCCAGGGCATGCCCGTGGCGGTCGTTGACCTGCTTGAAGTGATCCAGGTCGATGAACAGCAGCGAGACCGGGATGCGTTCGCGCTGCCGCTCGATCAGGGCCCAGTCGAGGCGGTGTTCGATGCCGCCCCGGTTGAGCACGCCCGTCAGCCCGTCGCGCTCGGCGTGCGCCTTGGCCCGGTCACGTTCTCGGCGGAAGGTCAGCATGCGGTCGGCCAGGCCCAGCGCCAGCACCACGGCGGTGAAGGCGAGCACCCAGGGCAGGCCGTATTCCAGCCACGGCTCGGCTCGCTCACCGGCACTGAAGCGCAGCGCACGCGTCATGGTGAACACCAGCAGCGGCACCCACGCGATCAGCACGTAGGCCGCATGCCGCTGGCCACGACGCCAGGCCACCACCAGCGTGACCAGCGCGATGGCATTGGTGAGCAGGAAGAGTGCGTTGGCGATGTCGGGGAACCAGGCCTTGTCGGCGGGCCACGGCAACAGCAACAGCAGCAGGGTCAGGCCACATCCGTAGGCGCCCACGACGCGCACCAGCCACGCCAGCCGCGGCGCGACCCGGCGCAGGCCAGCGTAGTCCAGCCACAGGTAGACCAGCAGGATGGTGGCGAGCGTGCCCGTGCCCCAGATCCCCTGCGCGCCAAAGTGCGCCAGCAGGGACAACCCCGGCCATGCGTAGGCTTCACCGTACGAGCACAGCGCGTACAGCAACTGGAACAGCATGGCGCCGGCGTACAGCAGGTAGACGCGCTCGCGCAGCACGGCCCAGAACAGCAGCACCGCCAGCGAGACGCCCAGCACCACGCCGATCGCCGGCAGCACCAGCCGCACGTGCCACAGGTCCGCGACAGCGTAGGACGGGCCGGACTCCACGGACACATGCAGCGGATAGCGCGCGCCCTCCACCTTCACGTACACCGGGCCATCGCCCTGCAAGGGGAACACCAGGGCACGCCGGCTGTACTGCGGATCGAGGTCGGCGCTGAAGATGTCCCGCCGGCGCGGCGTGCCTTCCGCCTGGTCGAGCACGGTCACGCGGGCGGTATAGGGGTGATAGAACACCAGCAGCGGCTCCCGCACGCCCGGCGTGGGTTCCACGCGCCATTCCCCGTTGCCGATCACGCGCACGGTCACGCCCCCGTCGTCGAAGCGGCGTTCCGAGAACAATCCGGCGCGCTGTCCGGCCTGCTGCTCCAGCGCCAGTGGCTGGATGCGATCAATGCGCGCGATGTTCTCCCCTCGCACATCCATCGTTGGCAGCAGGGCCAGAAGCAGCAGTAGAGACCACCACCCCTGTTTCATGTTGCCCCATCGCGTTCGAGGCGAGTGTCGGGCCGGGCCCCTCCACCGGCAAGCCGGAATCTGGCAATTATGTGATGTAAGTCACATAAACTATGGGCACATACCTCAACCGGTGTCGGACGCAGCCCACGTTTTCCTCCCTGCCGCATGCGGATAAAAGGTGATACAACTCACACTTCACGCGTTTACGCAACGACTTGCCGGCGGATGTCCGCTAGTTTTGCGGAGATAAGAGCAAATGCGATGGATGCCGGGAGGGGCTGAGATGCGCATTGGAATAGTCGTCGATTCGGCGTGCGATCTGCCGCTGGAGTATCTGCAACAACACAACATCGTCATCCTGCCGATCACGGTACGCATCGGCGAAGCCGTGCTTGCCGATCATCGCGACGAGCAGGCCACGCTGAGCTTCCTGCATGCGCACGTGGCCGAGCGCGGGCACGAGGCCGAGACCACGCCGTTCACCGTCAACCAGATCCGGGACCTGTTCCTGGGCCAGCTGGTGATCGACTACGACCACGTCTTCTGCATGACGATCACCAAGACGCGCAGCCCGATCCACGAGAACGCGATGCAGGCCAGCTTCGCGATCCTCAACGACTACAAGCCGGTACGCCAGGCCGCGGGGCACAACTCGCCTTTCGCGTTGCGGGTGATCGATACGCAGAACCTGTTCGCCGCGCAAGGCATCACCGCGGTGGAAGCGGTGCGCATGCGCGATGCCGGCGCGAACGTGCAGCAGATCCGCGTGCGGCTGGAAGAACTGGCCAACAACACGCATGGCTACATGATCCCGCGCGACCTGTATTACCTGCGCAACCGCGCGCGCACCAAGGGCGACCGCAGCGTGGGCCTGCTCAGCGCGGCGCTGGGCAGCGCGCTGGACATCAAGCCGGTGCTGTACGGTCATGCCGGCAACACCGAGCCGGTGGCGAAGATCAAGGGTTTCGACAATGCGGTCGAACAGATGTTCAAGTTCACCGGCAACCGGGTGATGGCCGGCCTGATGACGCCGACCGTCTGCCTGAGCTACGGCGGCGAACTCTCGGAACTGCGTGCGCTGCCGGGCTACCAGCGCCTGCGCGACATCTGCGAGAACAACAAGGTCGAAGTGTTCGAGAGCGTGATGAGCCTGACCGGCATGGTCAACGTGGGCAAGGGGGCCGTGGTGGCCGCCTTCGCGGCGCCGCCGGCCCCGTTCAAAGCGGCATAACGGCGACCTAACGCGACGGGGATACGCTATGCCCCTGGTTTGAACCGGGGGTGCCATGGCGGTCCGTTACTACATCAGCCTGCCGGATCCCGGCCGCGCGCGCGGCGGCGATCCGGCCTTCAGTTTCGATGCACATGGTGCGGATGAATTCGCCGCGCAACTCCAGCATGCGCTGCGCACGAGCAGCCTGTTCGACCGCTGGCGCGCGCGCCAGGAAGAACCGGACGAAGTGGACCCCGGATTGGGCGTGGTCGATGACGACGCCATGGTCCGTGGACAGCAGGACGATCTCAGCATCCTGCTGGTGGCGACCTCGTCCATCCCCGGTCAGGTCCTCAAGCACCGCCTGCGGCTGCTGGCGGGCCATGCGTGGGAACTGCGCGACGTCTCGGCCGCGTAGCGCGCGGCCTTCGCGCGGAGCCACCCCCTCATGACGGCGTGTCGCACGCCTGCACTGCTGGCCTGGAGTGGTGGCAAGGATGCGGCGTGGACGCTGCACGTCCTGCACCGGCGCGATGATGTCGAGGTGGTTGGTCTGCTGACCACGGTGACCGAGGATTACGGCCGCGTATCGATGCAGGGCATCCGTCGCAGCGTGCTGCATGCACAGGCACAGGCCACTGGCCTGCCTTTGATCGAAGCGATGATTCCAGCACGCTGCACCAACGATGATTACGAACGGGCGATGACCGCCGCGTTGGCGCGGGCGACGCAACGCTGGCCCGGCCTGCGCACGATGGCGTTCGGTGACCTGTTCCTGGAGGACATCCGCGCGTACCGCGTGCAGAACCTGGCGAGGATCGGCTGGGACGTACTGACGCCGCTGTTCGGCAGCGATACGGCGACGCTTGCGCGCGAGATGATCGAGAGCGGCCTGCGCGCGCACCTGTGCTGCGTGGACACGCAGCAACTCGATGCTTCCTTCGCCGGGCATGCATTCGATACCGGGCTGCTCGATGCACTGCCGGCGGGCGTGGACCCGTGCGGCGAGAACGGCGAGTTCCACACCTGCGTCTCGGCCGGCCCGATGTTCGACGCACCACTCGCCCTGGCGCAGGGCGACACCGAACTGCGCGACGGCCGCTTCGCGTTCACCGACTACGCACTCGCCGACGTGCCCACGTAGGGTGGGCCTTGGCCCACCATCGCGGTGAGCCGATGGTCGCGGGACGGCGGGCTTGAGCCCGCCCTGCGCCTTCGATGCATCGCGTCTCCGCCGACACGATGTTCGATGTCACCGATTACGCACTGCCGACCCAGTCCGGTTACGGCCAGCTGGCCAACGGCACGAGTACCTGCGGTTCGCGCGGCCCCTGCAGCAACTCGGGCAACCGCGCCTCGTAGTCGCGACGGTAGGGTTTGTCCTGTCGCTCGAGGAAGGTGGCCACGTCGGGTTCGGCCCAGCGTTCATAGAGGGTGAACGACGTCGGGTCGTGGGCGTCTCGATGCAGTGCACACGACAGGAACGTGTCCTCCTTCGACATCGCATCGACGATATCGTGCACCGCACGCAACCATTCGTCGACGCGCTCCGGCTTCACGCGCAGACGGACGTAGAACACCAGCGGTACGGACGGGGTTGCAGCGTGATCGAGGCTCATCGGTGCAGGGCCTTGGCGTGGTACGCGATGTGGTCGCCGATGAAACTGGCGATGAAGTAGTAGCTGTGGTCGTAGCCGGGCTGCAGGCGCAGCGTCAGCGGGTGGCCGGCAGCCTCGGCTGCGGCCTGCAGCAGTTCCGGCTTCAGCTGCGTGCGCAGGAACTCGTCCGCATCGCCCTGGTCGACCAGCAGCGGCAGCCGTTCCTGCGCGGCCGCGACAAGTGCGACGGTGTCATGCGCCTTCCAAGCCGCACGGTCCTCACCAAGATAGGCGGTGAACGCCTTCTCGCCCCACGGCACCTGCGAGGGCGCGACGATCGGCGAGAACGCCGAGACGCTGCGGTAGCGGCCGGGATTCTTCAACGCGATCGTCAACGCGCCATGCCCGCCCATCGAATGCCCGCTGATCGCACGCCGGTCGCTCGCCGCCGGATCGGCTTCGACCCAGGCCGGGAGTTCGTCGACGATGTAGTCGTACATCCGGTAGTGCGAGGCCCAGGGCGCCTGAGTCGCATTGACGTAGAAGCCCGCGCCCTTGCCCAGGTCGTAGCCCTCGGCGTCCGCCACGTCTTCGCCGCGCGGACTGGTGTCCGGCGCGACGAGGATCAGGCCGTGTTCGGCCGCATAACGCTGCGCACCGGCCTTGGTGATGAAGTTCTGCTCGGTGCAGGTCAGGCCGCTCAGCCAGTAAAGCACCGGGCACGGTCCCCGTTCGACCTGCGGCGGAAAGTAGACGCCCACCGTCATGTCGCAGCCGAGTACGGCTGAGCGATGGCGGTAGACGTCCTGCCAGCCGCCGAAGCAGGCGCGGTGTTCGATGCGTTCGAGTGTCATCACAAGATCCTGCTGTAGCCCCTCTCCCGCCGGGAGAGGGGTTGGGGTGAGGGTACGGCGGAGGCATTGAGGCCTGAGGCATGCGGACTTCGCCGCACCCTCATCCGCCCTGCGGGCACCTTCTCCCGGAGGGAGAAGGGAACCCCATCAGTAATGCACCACGCTGCGGATCGACTTGCCTTCATGCATCAGGTCGAAGGCTTCGTTGATGTCGTCCAGCGGCATCGTATGCGTGACGAACGGCGCGAGTTCGATGTCGCCCTTCATCGCATCCTCTACCATGCCCGGCAGTTGCGAACGGCCCTTCACGCCGCCGAACGCCGTGCCCATCCACTTGCGGCCGGTCACCAGCTGGAACGGACGCGTGCTGATCTCCTGCCCCGCACCGGCCACGCCGATGATCACGCTCTGGCCCCAGCCACGGTGCGCGCATTCAAGCGCCGCGCGCATGACGTTGACGTTGCCGATGCATTCGAACGAATGGTCCACGCCCCAGCCCGTCATCTCGACGATCACCTGCTGGATCGGCTTGTCGAAGTCCTTGGGATTGACGCAGTCGGTGGCGCCGAACTGCTTGGCCATGTCGAACTTGGACGGATTGGTGTCGATGGCGATGATGCGACCGGCCTTCGCCTGCCGCGCACCCTGGATCACCGCCAGGCCGATACCGCCCAGGCCGAACACCGCGACCGAATCGCCCGCCTGCACCTTGGCGGTGTTGTGAACGGCGCCGATGCCGGTGGTCACGCCGCAGCCGAGCAGGCAGACGTGTTCCGGATTCGCGTCGGGGTTGATCTTCGCCAGCGAGACTTCGGCCACGACGGTGTATTCGCTGAAGGTCGAGCAGCCCATGTAGTGGTACAGCGGCTGGCCTTCGTAGGAGAAACGCGAGGTGCCATCCGGCATCACGCCCTTGCCCTGGGTGGCGCGCACCGAGGTGCACAGGTTGGTCTTGCCGCTCTTGCAGAACAGGCACTCGCCGCATTCGGCGGTGTAGAGCGGAATGACATGGTCGCCCGGCTTCACGCTGGTGACGCCTTCGCCCACCTCGACCACGATGCCGGCGCCTTCATGGCCCAGTACGACCGGGAACAGGCCTTCCGGATCATCGCCGGACAGCGTGAACGCGTCGGTGTGGCACACGCCGGTATGGGTGATCTTCACCAGCACTTCGCCCTTCTGCGGCGGGGCGACATCGATCTCGACGATCTTCAGCGGTTCGCCTGCGGCGAAGGCGACAGCGGCACGGGATTTCATGGCGGTACTCCTGCTTACTTCAAATAGGAACGGACCAGCGCGACGGCGGCATCGATGCCGGCCTCGCGTTGTTTGGGGGTGGCGGCCGGCTGCGCGAATTCTTCGCGCAGATGGCTTTCCAGGATCTCCGACATCAGCCCATTGACCGCGCCGCGCACCGCAGCGAGTTGCTGCAGCACGGGCGCGCAATCCGCACCCTCCTCCAGCGCGCGCTCAAGCGCATCCAACTGGCCACGGATGCGACGCACACGGGTGAGCGCCTTCTTCTTGTCGGCGGGGGAATGGGGCATGTCGGCCAGCGCCTTTATAGTGGGGGGGAGTATAAGCGACCCGCCCCAGCGCATGAAGCCCCGCTTGTCCGGATACCGCTACGTGGCTGCGCAGCAGGCAGGCCCACAACAGGACTTCACGGGCGCGGCGGCATCGTCCTGCCGTGAGACGGCAAGCGAGGTCGCAACAGGCGTGGCCCGCTCGACCACCCCGGACGCATCCGTCGCGGCGCGCGATGCCAGATCGCCCTTGCGTTCGCTGTAACGGCTGGTCAGGTAGTCGCTGCGGTCGCGCACCAACAGGGTGAACTTCACCAGTTCCTCCATCACGTCCACCACGCGGTCGTAGTACGGCGAGGGCTTCATGCGGCCTTCGTCATCGAATTCCTGCCAGGCCTTCGGCACGGACGACTGGTTGGGGATGGTGACCATGCGCATCCAGCGGCCCAGCACGCGCAACGCATTGACCACATTGAACGATTGCGAACCGCCGCACACCTGCATGACCGCGAGCGTGCGGCCCTGCGTGGGACGCACGCTGCCCTCGGACAGCGGCAGCCAGTCGATCTGGTTCTTGAACACCGCGCTGAGCGTGCCATGGCGTTCCGGGCTGACCCAGACCTGGCCTTCGGACCACTGCGACCACGCACGCAGCCGCTGCACCTCGGCGTGGTCCGCGCCCACGCTGTCCAGGATCGGCAGGTCGTGCGGATGGAACACGCGCGTCTCCGCACCGAATTGCTGCAGAAGCCTCTCCGCCTCCAGGGCCAGCTTTCGACTGAAGGATGACGGGCGCAGCGAGCCGTACAGGATCAGGATGCGCGGCGGGTGCGGAGAACCGCCGATGGCGAGCTTGCCGGCGTCCGGCATGTCGAAGGCGTCGGGCGCGAGCTGCGGCAGCAATGGAACTGTCATGTCGGCTTGTTAGGCTGTGATTGTTCGATTATTCTAGAATTATGGAAATAACAAACGCAACCGTTGCCCTGGCTGCCCTCGGCCAGACCACCCGCCTGGCGGTCTTCCGCCTGCTGGTCGAAGCCGGCCCGTCCGGCCGCATGGCGGGCGAGATCGCCGAAGCCCTGGGGCTGCCGGGCGCCACGCTGTCCTTCCACCTGAAGGAACTGGTGGCCGCAGGACTGGTGCAGAGCGAGGCGCGCGGGCGGCACGTCTGCTATCGGGCCGATTTCGCGGCGATGAACGGGCTGATCGAATTCCTGACCCGGAACTGCTGCGGTGGCGACACGGCGCAATGCGCGCCTGCCGCGCCGTGCGGCCCTGAAGGTTGTGCATGACGGCAACCGGCACGCCGCCGCTGTCGCGCCGCATGGGCGGTTTCGAGCGCCACCTCACCTGGTGGGTGCTGGGCTGCATCGGCGTGGGCACCGCGCTGGGCTACCTGTTGCCGGGCGCATTCGCCACGCTGGGGTCGGCGGAAGTCGCCAGGGTGAACCTGCCGGTGGCCGTGCTGATCTGGCTGATGATCATCCCGATGCTGCTGAAGATCGACTTCCGCGCGATGGGCGACGTGAAGCGGCACTGGAAAGGCATCGGCGTCACCGTGTTCGTGAACTGGGCGATCAAGCCGTTCTCGATGGCCGTGCTGGCGTGGCTGTTCGTGCGACATGTGTTCGCCGACCATCTGCCTGCCGCGCAGATCGATTCGTACGTGGCCGGACTGATCCTGCTGGCGGCCGCGCCGTGTACCGCCATGGTGTTCGTGTGGAGCCACCTGTGCGATGGCGAGCCGCGCTTCACGCTGAGCCAGGTCGCATTGAACGACGCGATCATGGTGGTGGCCTTCGCGCCCATCGTCGGCCTGCTGTTGGGCATCTCGTCCATCACCGTGCCATGGGCGACGCTGATGCTGTCGGTGGCGCTGTACATCGTGGTGCCGGTCATCGTCGCGGCGCTGCTGCGCCACTGGATACTTGGCCGTGGTGGCGACGCGGCACTGCAGGTGCTGCTCGAGCGGCTGGGGCCGGTGTCGCTGGGCGCGCTGCTGCTCACGCTGGTGCTGCTGTTCGGTTTCCAGGGCCGCCAGATCGTGGACCAGCCGCTGATCATCGCGATGCTCGCGGTCCCCATCGTGATCCAGGTGTATTTCAACGCCGGCGTGTCGTACTGGCTCAACCGCCGGTTGGGCGTGGCGCATTGCGTGGCGGGCCCGTCGGCCCTGATCGGCGCCAGCAATTTCTTCGAGCTTGCCGTGGCCACGGCTGTGGGTGTGTTCGGCGTGCATTCCGGTGCGGCGCTGGCCACGGTGGTCGGCGTGCTGGTGGAAGTGCCGGTCATGTTGTCCGTGGTCCGCATCGTCAATGCGTCGAAGCCCTGGTACGAACGCCGCGCCTGATTTCTTACCTCGCCTCCACCCCTCTTCCTTCAGGACACGCCCATGGACCGCCCCTGCAACCTGTTGTTCCTGTGCACCGGCAATTCCGCCCGCAGCATCATGGCCGAGGCCATGGCCAACCAGCTGGGCAAAGGCCGCTTCCATGCCTACAGCGCAGGGAGCCACCCGCGCGGTGAGGTGCATCCGGTCGCGCTGCAGATCCTGCAGGAGGCCGGCCTGCCGACGGCGTCGTTGCGCAGCAAACCGTGGGACGAATTCGCCACCGCCGATGCGCCACCGATGGACCTGATCATCACCGTCTGCGACAAGGCGGCTGGCGAAGCATGTCCTGTCTGGCCCGGCCATCCGGTCACCGCACATTGGGGCGTCGAAGATCCCGCCGCCGTCGCCGGCTCACCGGAGCAGGTACGCCACGCGTTCGCCCATGCGCTGCACCTGCTGCAGCACCGCATCACGCTGTTGCTTGCGCTCAAGCCCGAGGCGCTGGATCGCCTGGCGCTGGAGACGCGGGTGCGCGAGATCGGCACCTCGTCCTGAACGCCACATCCACCTGTTATTCCTCCTCCATCCAAGAACCATCCATGAGCATTCGCGTTGGCATCAACGGTTTCGGCCGCATGGGCCGCCTCACCTTGCGTGCGGCCTGGGACAATCCCGACCTGCAATTCGTGCAGATCAATGATCCGGCGGGCGACGCTTCGACGTTGGCGCACCTGCTGGAGTTCGACTCGATCCACGGACCGTGGCATCGCGGGATCAGTGCCGATGGCGATGCACTGGTGATCGACGGCGCGCGCATCCCGATGACGCACAACAAGGACCTCGCGGCGACCGACTGGTCGGGCTGCGACGTGGTCATCGAATCCTCCGGCAGGTTCCGCAAACCCGATGTACTGCAGCCCTACCTCGACCAGGGCGTGAAGCGCGTGGTGGTGACCGCGCCGGTCAAGGCACCCGGCGTGCTGGATGTGGTGGTGGGCGTGAACCACCACCGCTTCGATCCCGCTCTGCACCGCATCGTGTCGGCAGCCTCGTGCACGACCAACTGCTTCGCACCGGTGGTGAAGGTGATCCACGAAGGCATCGGCATCCGCCACGGCAGCCTGACCACGATCCACAGCCTGACCAACACGCAGGTGATCGTGGACGCGCCGCACAAGGACCTGCGCCGTGCGCGTGCGTGCGGCAGCAGCCTGATCCCGACCTCGACGGGCTCGGCGACCGCCATCGCCGAAATCTTCCCCGAATTGAAGGGCCGCCTGAACGGCCATGCCGTGCGCGTGCCGCTGACCAATGCCTCGCTGACCGACTGCGTATTCGAAGTGGAGCGCGCGACGACGGTCGAGGAAGTGAATGCGCTGCTGCAAACCGCTGCCGAAGGCGAGCTGGCGGGCATCCTGGGGTACGAGACACGCCCGCTGGTGTCGATCGATTACCAGACGGATCCACGCTCCAGCATCATCGATGCGCTGTCGACGATGGTGATCAACGGCACGCAGGTGAAGCTGTATGCCTGGTACGACAACGAATGGGGCTACGTGAATCGCACGGCGGAACTCGTGCAACTGGTCGGCAAGGCGGGCTGACACCGATGCTCGCGCGCCTGTCGGCCGACGTCCGCCAGTACCTGCTGATCACCGGCAACTACTGGGCTTTCACCCTGACCGATGGCGCGCTGCGCATGCTGGTGGTGCTGCACTTCCATCAGCTGGGCTACAGCCCGCTGCAGATCGCGATGTTGTTCCTGTTCTACGAGATCTTCGGTGTCATCACCAACCTGGTCGGCGGATGGCTGGGGGCCAGGATCGGGCTCAACCGGACGATGAACATCGGGCTGGCGATGCAGGTCATTGCGCTGTCGATGCTGCTGGTGCCAGCGGTCTGGCTGACGGTGCCGTGGGTCATGGCGGCGCAGGCACTGTCCGGCATCGCCAAGGACCTCAACAAGATGAGCGCCAAGAGCAGCATCAAGCTGCTGGTGCCGGGCGACCGGCAAGGCACGCTGTATCGCTGGGTCGCCGCATTGACCGGCTCGAAGAATGCATTGAAGGGAATCGGGTTCTTCCTGGGTGGCGCGCTGCTTGCCACCGTGGGCTTCGCGCCAGCGGTGGCGATGATGGCCGGCGCACTACTGCTTGTGTGGCTGCTGAGCCTGCTGCTGCTCAAGCGCGACCTGGGTAAGGCCAAGGCCAAGCCGAAATTCCGCGACATCTTCTCGAAGAGTCGCGCCATCAACCTGTTGTCGGCCGCGCGGATGTTCCTGTTCGGTGCGCGCGATGTCTGGTTCGTGGTCGCGTTGCCGGTGTTCCTGGCTTCCACGCTGGGCTGGGATTTCTGGCAGGTGGGCGGATTCCTCGCTGCTTGGATCATCGGCTATGGACTGGTGCAGTCGTTCGCACCGCACATTACCGGGCGCGGCACGGGTCGCTTGCCGGATGGGCGCTCGGCCAGCGCATGGGCCGTGCTGCTCGCCATGGTGCCGGCAACGATGGCAGTGCTGCTGGTCTACGGCGTGCCTGCGGCGTGGGTGCTGATCGTCGGGCTGACGGTCTTCGGCGTACTGTTCGCGCTGAATTCGGCGCTGCACAGCTACCTGATCGTGAGCTACGCCAGCGAAGATGGTGTGTCACTGGATGTCGGCTTCTACTACATGGCCAACGCCATGGGACGCCTGATGGGCACGGTGCTGTCGGGCTGGGTCTTCCAGCGCTGGGGACTGGCCGCGTGCCTGGCGATCTCCGCCGCGCTGATCGCGCTGGCAGCGGCGGTGTCGGTGGCGCTTCCCCGATCGGCGGTGCAAGCAAGGGGCTGAGCAGCGAGACGCTTCCGGCCGCCGCATCGGATTCAAGGCATCATCGCGCTTGCACGCAAAACGATACCCCGGGAAACACCATGACCTCGATACGCCCTTCCCGCGCCGACGACATCGCCGCCATCACCACACTGCTGGAAACGCACGCCTTGCCGACGGCCGACCTTTCCGCCTCGCAGGTGGCCTTCTGGGTGGAGGAAGAGGGTGGCCGTATCGCGGCCGTGATCGGCCTGGAGCAACATGGCGTCACCGGCTTGCTGCGCTCGCTGGCGGTGTCGCCCCTGCACCAGGGCAAAGGCCATGGCCAGCGGCTCGTGCAGTCCCTGGAAGCCGAGGCGCGCACGCGCGGCATCACAGGGATCGTGTTGCTGACGCAGACAGCGGATGCCTTTTTCGCGCGCCTGGGCTACGCCGTGGTCGCGCGCGACGCCGTGCCCGATGCCGTGCGCGACAGCGCGGAATTCCGGTCGCTGTGTCCCGCCAGCGCCATCTGCATGCTCAAGCCGCTGTAGTCATCGCGGAACGGCCTGGTGTCCGGGTGCAGGATGGGCTAGTACGCGAACTCGCGGAACACGCGATCGATGTCGCCGTTCCACTCGCCATGGAACAACGCCAGTTTGCGTTCGGCGGGCGTTTCGTCGGCCTCGACGATCTCCACCAGCGCATCGAGGAAGCCGGCCTCGTCCACGCCCTTGCTGTTGAGGCGTGCGCGACGCTTCAAACCGCCGATGGCGATCTTCACTGCTTCGCTGGCCAGGTCGCGCACGGTGCCGCCGCGGAACGGCAGCTTCAATGCATGCTTCGGCACGCCGTCGCGCAGTACATGACGCTCTTCCAGGGTGAAGTCCTTCACCAGGTCCCACGCCGCATCGAGTGCGGCATCGTCGTACAGCAGGCCCACCCAGAACGCCGGTAGCGCGCAGATGCGGTTCCAGGGACCGCTGTCGGCGCCACGCATTTCCAGGAACTTCTTCATCCGCACTTCCGGGAACGCGGTGGTCATGTGGTCGGACCAGTCGCGCAGCGTGGGCAGCGCGCCCGGCAGTACCGGCAGCTTGCCCTGCAGGAAGTCGCGGAAGCTCTGCCCGCTGGCGTCGTGATAGATGCCATCGCGGTAGCTGAAGTACATCGGCACATCGAGCAGGTAGTCGACGTAGCGCTCGTAGCCGAAGCCCTCCTCGAACACGAAGTCGAGCATACCGGTGCGGTCGCCGTCGGTATCGGTCCAGATGTGCGAGCGGTAACTCTGGTAGCCGTTCGGCTTGCCTTCGGTGAACGGCGAATCCGCGAACAGCGCCGTCGCCACCGGCTGCAGCGCCAGCGACACGCGGAACTTCTTGATCATGTCCGCTTCGGTGGCGTAATCCAGGTTGACCTGCACGGTGCAGGTGCGCGTCATCATGTCCAGGCCCAGCTGGCCGACCTTGGGCATGTACGACTTCATGATCTGGTAGCGGCCCTTGGGCATCCACGGCATCTCATCGCGGCGCCACTTGGGCTGGAACCCCATGCCGAGGAAGCCGAGCTGGAGTTCATCGGCGACCTGCTTCACCTCCTTGAGGTGCGTGCCCACTTCCACGCAGGTCTGGTGGATGGTTTCGACTGCCGCGCCGGACAGTTCCAGCTGGCCGGCCGGCTCGAGCGTGACCGACGCGCCGTCCTTCGTCAGGGCGATGACGCGACCCTTCTCTTCGATCGCTTCCCAGCCGAAACGCGTCAGACCCTTCAGCAGGGCCTCGATGCCGCGCTCGCCATCGAAGGTCGGCGGACGCAGGTCGTCCAGGCGGAAGCCGAACTTTTCGTGCTCGGTGCCGATGCGCCAATCCGGCGCGGGCTTCTCACCCGAGGCGATGTATTCGACCAACTGCGCGCGATCGGTGATCAGCGTGTCGGCAACGTGACTGGGGCTGGACAAGGGCAGGCTCGCGCGAAGGGAGAGGCCACGACGTGGAGACGAAGCCCCGCGGTCGCAAGGCCGGCACTATAACGTGACCGGGTGCACGCCAGCATTGCCATCCAGGCGCCGCAGCATCCCATCCTTGGTGCACATCGACGCGTGTCCGGACGTGGACTACGCTGCGTCCATGCCCTCGCATCCCCGCTCGCCCCAGGCCCGCCATCGCGAACGTCATCGCACCGATCGCGTGGGCTGGTTGCGCGCCTCTGTGCTGGGCATCAACGACGGCATCGTGTCGGTCGCCGGCCTGGTGGTAGGCGTGGCCGCGAGTGGCGCAGCGCCTTCGACGATCCTGCTGACCGGCGTGGCCGGCACGGTGGCGGGCGCCATGTCGATGGCTGCAGGCGAATACGTCTCCGTGCAGTCGCAGGCCGATACCGAGGCAGCCGATCTCGCGGTGGAGACACGCGAGCTGCGGGATACGCCGGAGAGCGAGTTGCTGGAGCTGGCCCAGATCTACGTGCAGCGCGGCCTGTCGCCCGCGCTTGCGCGCCAGGTGGCGGAACAGCTGACCGCGCACGATGCGCTGGAAGCCCATGCACGCGACGAGCTGGGCATCACCGAGGCCCTGCGTGCCCGTCCGGTGCAGGCGGCGCTCGCGTCGGCGGGTGCGTTCACGGTGGGCGCACTGCTGCCCATCGCGACCACGCTGTTGGCGCCCGCCGGCCAGGTCGGCATGGTGACGACCGTGGCGACCTTGGTGGGGCTGGTGCTGTCGGGGGCGCTGGCGGCCCGGGTCGGCGGCGCACCGATCCTGCGCGGCGCGCTGCGGGTCGGCTTCTGGGGTGCCATGGCGATGGGCGCTGCGGCGCTGGTGGGCCGCCTGTTCCACGTCGCCGTGTGATCCCTAAAGCGCCAGCCAGTTCCCCACGATCATCCGTGCCTCGTCCACGCCCTGCTTGGACTCGGCCGAAAAGGTCTGCACGCTGACGGTGTCGCCGAAGGCGGAGAACAGCTCCTTCTTCACCGCCTGCAGTGCGTTGCCCTGCTGGCCACGGCCCAGCTTGTCGGCCTTGGTCAGCAACGCATGGGCCGGCAGCCCGCGCTGGACGGCGTACCCCAGCATCTGGCGGTCGTAGTCCTTCAGCGGATGGCGGATGTCCATCACCACCACCAACCCCTTGAGCGCTTCGCGGGTGCGGAAGTAGCGGTCGATGAAGGCCTGCCAGTGCGCCTGGAGATCCTGCGGCACCTTGGCGTAGCCGTAGCCGGGAAGATCCACCAGATAGCGTTCCGGCTGGACCTGGAAGAACACCAGCTGCTGGGTGCGGCCGGGGGTCTTGGATACCCGCGCCAGGCGGTTGTGGTTGACCAGCGCATTGAGGGCACTGGACTTGCCGGCATTGGAGCGGCCGGCGAAGGCCACCTCGAATCCACCATCTTCCGGCAGCTGGCGCGGGGTGTGGGCGGAAAGCAGGTAGGTGGCGGAATTCAGGGGGTTCGACATGGCACTAGCATGGCATGTGCCGGCCCCGGGGACATGCCGGAAGCCTGTTGAATTGACCGGACAGCCCCGGCGCAGGGATAATTCAACGGTTTCGCGGCTGCATTCTGCGCCGCGTATCGTCTAGGGTTTCGGAGCTTTAGCATGCGCCACGCTCGCGTTATGGGACTTGCCGGACTGGCCGTATTGGCCGTGGGCGCAGTCGCTTTTGCACAGACCACCGTGGTTCCGGTGCCGGACAATGCACCGGTCGAGACCGCGCCGCTGGACATCAACCTCGCCAAGACCACCTGGGGTGATGCCAAGGCCGGCCAGACCAAGGCGGCCGCCTGTGCGGCCTGCCACGGCGCCGACGGCAACCCCAGCGATCCGCAGTACCCGCGCATCGCCGGCCAGAGCGAGCGCTATATCGCGCACCAGCTCGCGCTGTTCGCCTCGGGCGAGCGCAACACCGGCATGGCGGCCGTGATGGCCCCGTTCGCCCAGACCCTCAATGCGCAGGACATGCGCGACGTCGGTGCGTACTTCGCCACCCAGAAGTCGGGTGCCGGCCTGGCCGACGACAGCATCGTCGCCGAGGGCCCCTACAAGGACATGAAGTTCTACGAAGTGGGCCAGCAGCTGTACCGCAACGGCGACGCCGCGCGCGGCGTGCCGGCCTGCATGGCGTGCCATGGCCCCACCGGCGCCGGCAACCCCGGCCCGGCCTACCCGCACATCGGCGGGCAGATGCAGGACTACACCGTGCGTCGCCTGCAGGAATACAAGGCCGGCACCACCACGCTGAAGGACCCGGCCCTGCACAACATCATGGCGCAGGTCGCCGCGCCGCTGACCGAGCAGGAAATCCAGGCGCTGGCCAGCTACCTGCAGGGCCTGCATGCCCGCGCCGACGACGTGGCCGCCGCCAAGTAATCCCGCACCCGGCCGCGTCGCGCGGCCGAAAGTGCAAGCTCCTGTTCATCGCGCCGGCCCCACCATGGCCGGCGTTTCTTTTTCCGCGACGCCCCGGAGCGGGACGTCCCGTTCCAGTCTGGAGAATCCCGATGGCCTCGCGTCTGCTGCCCGTGCTGATCACCCTGCTTGCCTTGCTGCCGGTCGCCACCCTTGCCGCACCGCCCGCATCGCCCCCGCTGGTCGAGGGGCAGGACTATGAAGTGATTCCGGACGGCAAGCCGTTCGCGCCCGCCAAGGGCAAGATCGAGGTCGTGGAGGTGTTCGGCTACACCTGCATCCACTGCGCGCACCTGGAACCCACGCTCGCCGCCTGGAAGAAGAAGCTGCCGCGCGACGTGCAGCTGACGCCGGTCCCGGCGGCATTCGGCGGCTACTGGATTCCCTATGCACGCGCCTTCTACGCCGCGCAGCAGCTGGGCGTGCAGGAGCGCACCCACCAGGCGGTGTTCGACGCCCTGCACAAGACCGGCAACCTGCCCATCCAGAATGCATCCGCCGAGGAAATCGCCGGGTTCTATGCCAGCCAGGGCGTGGACCGCGCGAAGTTCCTGGCCGCCCTGC
This sequence comes from Pseudoxanthomonas sp. LARHCG66, assembly GCF_052871755.1. NCBI lineage: Bacteria > Pseudomonadati > Pseudomonadota > Gammaproteobacteria > Lysobacterales > Lysobacteraceae > Pseudoxanthomonas > Pseudoxanthomonas sp. LARHCG66. The sequence goes on from NZ_JBIXJW010000004.1 coordinate 104,378, forward strand.
GCGGCCCGGAGGTCGATGCACAGCTGGCCAGGGCGCGCGACTGGGTCACCGCCGCCGGCGTGGAAGGCACGCCGACGATCATCGTCAACGGCAAGTACCGCGTCACCGGCGGCGGCAACTACAGCGACAGGCTGAAGATCGCGGACCGGCTCGTCGCCCGCGAACGCGGCCGCAAGTGACGATCCCGTCATGGCGGCCATTGCGGGCGCCATGCAGAATGTGATGTCCCCGGCCCGGCCGGCACCTTTTTCCTCTGAACCATTGGAGCTCGCGCGATGAAATCCCGTCACGTCCTGATGCTGTCCCTGCTGCTGCCCGTGCTGGCGGCCTGTGGTCCGAAGCCGGCCACCGACACCACGCCTGCCGCCGAAGCGCCCGCCGCACCGGCGACCACGACCGATGCCACCACCGCGCCCGCCGCCGACGCGCCGGCAGCTTCCGCCGAAGCCGCGACCGCAGCGCCGGCCGACGGTGCCGACAGCACGGCAACCGCCAACACCAACCCGGTCCTGCCGCCGCAGGGTCCGCCGCCGGTCGCCGGCACGGACTACGTCGAGATCCCCAATGGCCAGCCGTACGCGCCGCTCAACGGCCAGATCGAAGTCGTCGAGGTATTCGGCTATGTCTGCCCGGCCTGCGCCCGCTTCGCCCCCGAAGTCTCGGCCTGGAAGAAGAAACAGCCTGCCGACGTGCGCGTGACCTACGTGCCGGTGGTCTTCGGTCCCGTGTGGGCGCCCTACGGCAAGGCGTTCTACGCGGCCCAGGCCAAGGGCCTGGTCGACAAGACCCATGACGCGGTGTTCAGCGCCATCCACCTGCAGCGCTCGCTGCCGGGCGAAGGCAAGCCGCCGGCGGATCCGGCGCAGATCGCGCAGTGGTATGCCCAGTACGGCGTGGACGCGAAGGAGTTCGTGTCGCTGATGAACAGTTTCGGCACCAACTCGCAGGTCGCCCGCGGCATGCAGTTCGCCAAGAACGCCGGAGCGGAAAGCACCCCCACCATCATCGTCAACGGCAAGTACCGCGTCACCGGCGGCCAGACCTACGCCGACGTGCTGCGCATCGCCGACCACCTGGTCGCGATGGAACGCGCACGCCGCTGAACGCCACGGAAGCCCCCACTTCCATGATCGACTCTCCGGCCACGCGGCGGCTGCGGCTGCTCAGCGCCAACATCCAGGCCGGCTCCAGCACCCGCCGCTACAGCGACTATGTGACCCGCAGCTGGTCGCATGCGCTGCCGGCGGGCAACAAGCGCGGCAGCCTGGACCTGATCGCGCAGCTGGCCGGGGAGCACGACATCGTCGGCCTGCAGGAGGCCGATCCCGGCAGCCTGCGTTCGGGCTTCACCAACCAGACGCATTACCTGGCCGAGCGCGCGGGCTTCGATTACTGGACGCACCAGCCCAACCGCAATGTCGCGCGGGTCGCCGGCAGTGCCAACGGCCTGCTCAGCAAACTTGAACCGGTGGAGGTCACCGACCACAGCCTGCCCGGCCGCATCAGCGGTCGCGGCGTGCTGATGGCGCGCTTCGGCGAGGGTGACGAAGGGCTCACGGTCGCCGTGGCGCACCTGTCGCTGGGCGCCAACTCGCGCCGCTCGCAACTGGCCTTCATCGGCGAACTGCTGTCGGATCATCCGCATGCGGTGCTGATGGGCGACTTCAACTGCGTGCCCGACACGCCGGAAATGCAACTGCTCTACAAGCGCACCCGTCTGCGTCCTCCGGCATTCTGCGTGCCCACGTTCCCCAGTTGGCGCCCGCAGCGCGCCATCGACCACATCCTGGTCAGCGAAGGCCTGCGCACCGACAACGCACGCGCCATGCCCGCCGCGAATTCGGACCATCTTGCGCTGGCGATGGACATCGACGTGCCGGACATCGCGTTGCGCTGACACCTCGCCGTATGCCAGGGCCAAGGATCGCGGCGCCGTCACGGCACGCCACATGAAGAAGCCGGCAGACGCCGGCTTCTTCGTACTGCAGGCAATGCGATGTCTCAGAACCGCAGGTTCGCACGCACGTAGAAGAAACGACCGCCGGGAATGTCGTAGGTCGAGGCTTCGTAGCCGTTGAGCGAGCACGATGTGCACACCGGCGGATCCTCGTCGAACACGTTGTTGACGCCACCGGTCAGCTGCAGCCCCTTGAACCATTCGAACTCATAGCCCAGTTGCAGGTCGTGGTAAGTCGTGGCGGCCAGCGTATTGCGGGTCGGCGTGTCGCAGAATTCGGACGGATCCGCCGCCAGGCAGGCCTCCTCCATCTCGGACAGGTGACGGATACTCCACGCGGCATTCCAGTTGCCCAGCTTCCAGTCCAGCGTCGCGGTCGAGGTCCACTCGGGGATCGCGGTGTCGTTGACGACGATGCCCGGGGCCTGCGGCTGCAACTGGCCACCCGCACCGCGGGCTTCGTAACGGGTCACGATGGTGTTCTGCCAACTCAACTTGAAGCGGCCGATCGAGCTCTCCGGCAGCGTCCAGAACACGTCCGCATCCCAGCCATCCGTCTTGATCGAGCCGAGATTGATCAGGAAGTTGGCGAAGGTATCGATCTCGCCCGATGCCAGGCGGTTGATGCCGGTGCAGTACTGCGGATCCTGCGTGGTCGCACACAGATCCAGCTGTGTCTGCGCGTCGATGGCCTGGATGGCGCCTTCCAGGTTGTGCCGGTAGTACGTCACTTCAAAGTCCAGCTTGTCCGACCATGCCACGTCTTCCGCGAACGAAGGACTGAACACCAGTCCGGCACTGAAGCTGCGCGCGGTTTCCGGCTGCAGTTCCGGGTTGCCGCCGGTCAGCACCGGTATCTGCGGATCATTCTGCCGTGCGCCCACCGGCACGCCGGGGCATGCGACCGGCGCGACGGACCCGGCCGGTGCGCTTGGCGGTACCAGGCAAGGATCGACCAGCAAGGCATCGAAGCGGCTCTGCGAGCCGTACAGTTCACCGATCGACGGTGCGCGGAAGCCTTCCGCATACGTCGCGCGCAGCACCAGGTCCTCGGCCACCTGCCAGCGCAGGCCATACTTCGGCGTGAACTCGCCACCGAAGGTCGAGTAGTCCGAATAGCGGCCAGCCAGGCTCAGGTCGAGCTTGCCCGCGCCATCCTGTTGCGCGTACAGCGGCACGTTCAATTCCACGTACGCTTCATTGACGTCGTACTCGCCGGATGTCGGCAGCGACGGCACGCCGTTGTACTCGCCGGCCACCGTCTGCGGATCCGGGTTGTAGCTGCCTTCGTACTTGCGGTACTCGACGCCTGCTGCGAACTCCACGTCACCCGCCCACGCCGGGAACAGCGCGCCGCTCAGATTGGCGGTGACCTGGGTCAGCTTCTGTTCGCTGCGGTCGCGGAACAGAGGGCTGATGTAGGCAAGCATCGCGGGCGTGATGGTGTCGAAGCCGAAGATATCCAGCGGCGTGCACCCGTTCGTGGCCGCGCAGACCGCAGGATCGCCCAAGGCCGTGGCGATGTTGCGCGCGTTGTAGCTGCCGCGGTTGGTCTGGTCCGCTTCGTTCTTGCTGAAGGCCGCGTTGACGTCCCAGAAGAACTGTCGCTCGCCACCGAAGGAACCTTCGAGCCCGGCCGCGATGTACTGCGTATCGACCTCCTGCTCGAAAATGCGGGGACCGCCTTCCAGGGGGCGGCGGCGGATGGTGCCGATGTTGCCGCCGGGCCCACCCACCAGATCGAAGCCGAACGGGTTGTAGGGATGGTTGGCCGGTATGACCAGGTCGGCCGTGTAGCTGGTGCCCGCGCCGGGCCCGAGGTCGATTGGCTCCGGCGCGGCCTGGTTGGTGGATTCGCGGCGGTTGTACAGCGCCTTCGCATAGAAGTTCAGCTGCTCGGTGATGGAGAAGCGATACTGGCCGAACACGCCCATGCGCTTGGAAGGGGTGATGAGCAGGTTGTACGGCGCATAGTTGAAGGCATCGCGCCCGAAGTCGAAGCATTGGAATCCGTCCGTGCGCGCAACACCCGAATCGCAGTCCGGCAGGTTGGGCGTGTAGACCGGGTTGGTCTGTCCGGGCTTCACCGACAGGTCGTATTCGTTGCCGTTCGGATCCGTGAAGGCGTAGCGGCCACCGAGGATGCGCGAACTGCCGCCCTGGATCGGGATCGAAGAGATGTAGCGGTCCGCCGAGCTGACTTCCTTCTGTTCGGTGTAGCTCAGGCTCAGGAACAGGTTGCTGCGCTCGGTATCGAAGCCCCACGCGAAGTCGGCACCGGTGATCTCGCCGTCACCCTTGTCGTACTGGCCGTAGTTGAGCGTGACCTGCCCGCCATCGAAGTTGCGACGGGTGATGATGTTGACCACGCCGGCGATGGCATCGGAACCGTACAGCGACGACGCGCCGTCTTCGAGCACTTCGATGCGCTCCACCAGCGCCAGTGGAATGGTGTTGAGATCGACCGCCGCGGAAACACCGGAAGCGGAAGACTCGTTGACCCAGCGCATCCCGTCCACCAGCACCAGCACGCGCTTCGGGCCCAGATTGCGCAGGTCCACCTGTGCCGAGCCGGCGCCCACGCCATCGCCATTGGGCGAGAAGCCGAAGTTGCCGGAGGAATTGAACTTGGTGTTGAGGGCAGAACCGGAACCGGTGAGTTCCTGCAGGATGTCGCCGATGGAGGTCAGGCCGGAGCGCTCGATGTCTTCGCGTGACAGCGTCTGCACCGGTACGCGGCCCTCCATCTCGGCACGCTTGATGCGGCTGCCGGTCACAGTGATCGTGTCCAGCGTGGTGGCCTCCTGGGCCAGGACGGTGGCAGGCAACGCGAGAAGCACTGCGAGTTGTATGGCCGAAGCCAGTTTGTGGCGGCGTGCGTTCATGGATTCTCTCTCCGGAAGGGATTGGGCCGCACGGCCGATGCCTAAAGCGGCTTGCCCATCGTTGTAAAGAATCGGTAAAACACCCACAACGGAAACAAGTCACCGTTTTGAAAAAGGTAACGGTGATTATCTGGACATAAACAGGTTTACCGCGAGTTTCTACACACAGCCGTCACGATGGTTAACAAGTAAATGTGTGTAGCGCGCGCTGCGATCAGCCACTGGCGATGATCGCGATGCCCATCACCACCATGAAGACGGCGAACACACGCTTCAGCGCCTTGCCGCCAATGCGGTGCGCCAGTCGCGTGCCGTAGGGTGCGGCAAGGACGGAGGCGACCGCCACGCCGATGGCGGCCGGAAGATAGATGTAACCCACCGCGTGCGCCGGCAACGCCCCCGGCGGTGCGTGCAGCGCATAACCCGCGGCACTTGCGAGCCCGATGGCCACGCCGCAGGCACTGGACGTGCCGACCGCGCGCACCGGCTGCACACCGCGCCACACCAGCAGCGGCACCGTCATGCTGCCGCCCCCGATACCGACCACCGCCGACACTGCACCGATCACGGTGCCCGCCATACTCATGCCGGCACCGCGCGGGGCGGGTACGCCACGACCTTCGGGGTGTGCGTTGCCTCCGAACAGCATCTGCGCACCTGCGATGAAGCAGTAACCGGCCACGATCCAGCGCAGCACGTCGTCATCCAGGTACACCGCCAGACCGCTGCCGACCCAACCACCCAGCAGCAGGCCCGGCACCATCCACGCCACCGTGGGCCACAACACGCTGCCGCGACGATGGTGCGCATACGCGGACGACGTGGCCGTCAGCACGATGCTCGCCAGTGAACTGGCGAGCGCGGCATGCATTGCCGCTTCTTTTGGAATGCCATGCAGCGGGAGTATCCACGCGAGTGCGGCCACCAGCACCAGGCCGCCTCCGATGCCGAGCAGGCCCGCGAGGATGCCGGCCAGCACGCCCAGTACAGGGAAAATCCAAACACCATCCAAGCATCACCTCGTCATCGCCTGTCTACAGGGAGGTTCAGCCGGCTTGGGTATAGTCCCCGGCATGATCCGCATCCCCCCTGTCATCGTACTCGCTGCCCTCGCGGGCCTGTGCATTGCGCCGGTATCGCGCGCGCAATCGCTCGACACCCAACGTCCAGTCGTCCGCGACGCGCTCGCCGCGGCGGAAGCCGGCCGCCTCGATGGCGCCACGTCATCCGCCCTCGTCCGCCACCCGCTGTACGGCTGGGTCGAGTTTGCCTCGCTGCGTCGCCAGATCGATGCAGTATCGACACCGCAGGCGCAGGCCTTCCTGAAACGTCACGAAGGCCAGGCCGTGGCCGAACAATTCCGTTCCCTGTGGCTGGCGGCGCTGGCGCGGCGCCAGGAGTGGCCCACCTTCCTCGCCGCGTGGAAGCCCACTGAAAACCTCTCCCTGCAATGCGCGCACCTGCAGGCACGCCAGGCCACCGGCCGCACCGATGCCGCGTGGACACAGCAGGCGCAGGCGATCTGGCGCAAGGGCGCGAAGTCGCTGCCCGATGGTTGCGAGCCGGTCTTCAACGTGCTCGCGAGCCAGGGTGGACTCACTCCCGCGCTGCGCTGGGAACGCATCGAGGCAGCGGCCGCGGAACGCCAGACCGGCGTGATGCGCTCGGCTGCCCGGGGGCTGCCCGCCGAGGAGGGCGCGCTGGCCGCCGACTACGCCGCCTTCATCGACGCCATCCATCCGCGCGCATTGAACTGGCCCAAGACCGAACGCAGCCGGCGGATGGCCGCGCATGGACTGGCCAGACTGGCCCAGAACGACCCCGACACCGCCGAGCGCCTGTTGCCCCAGTACGCCGATGCGTTGGGGATGGGCGAATCCGAACGCGGACAGGTGCTGTACCAGGTCGCGTTGTGGACGGTCGCCTCCTACGGTCCGGATTCCGCGCGCCGGCTGGGCAACGTGCCCGAGTCCGCCTACGACGAACGCCTGCATGAATGGCGCGTGCGCGAGGCCCTGTCGCGTGGCGATTGGCCGGCCGCGCTGGCGGCATTGAAGAAGATGCCGCCTGCACAGCGCGCGGATTCGCGCTGGCGTTATTTCGAAGCGCGCATGTCCGAGAAGACGGGTGACCGCGCCAGCGCGCAACGCCTGTTCCGGGAAACCGCCGCCAGCCCCACGTTCCATGGCTTCCTGGCGGCCGACCGCCTGGAGCAGCCCTACGCACTGTGCGCCTGGATCCCGAATGACCCCGCCCCCGCAAAGCAGATGGTCGCGCGCGATCCGGCCATCGTCCGCGCGATGGAGCTGTGGCAACTGGAGCGGCCCGGCTGGGCGACCGCCGAGTGGAACGAGGCGCTGTCGCGCTTCGACGATACCCAGCGCCGCATCGCGGTGGAGGTGGCGCGCGACAACGGCTGGTTCGACCGTGCCGTGTTCTCGCTCGGCAGGCAGCCGGACGAGCAGCGCCTGTATACGCTTCGCTTCCCGTTGCACCACGACGACACCATCAAGCGCGAAGCAGCGAAGCACAACATCGATCCGGCCTGGGTCGCGGCCGAGATCCGCGCCGAGAGCATCTTCAACCCGAAGGCGCGCTCCGGTGCCAACGCCATGGGGCTGATGCAGGTACTGCCCGGCACGGGCGCCGGCGTTGCCAAGCGATGGAGCATTCCGTATGCGGGCGCGGCGAGCCTGTACGACGCCGACACCAACATCGCCATCGGCACCGCGTACCTGCGCGAGATGGAAGACAAGTACGGCGTGCCCTATGTCGCCATCGCCGCGTACAACGCCGGACCGGCGCCGACCGCGCGCTGGCAGGCGCAGCGACCGGGCTTCGACCCCGACGTCTGGATCGAAACCATCAGCTACAAGGAAACCCGCGAGTACGTGGCGCGCGTGCTCGCCTTCAGCGTGATCTACGACTGGCGCCTCAACGGTACCGCCCTGCCGGTGACCGACCGCATGATGGGGCGCGTGCAGGCCAAGCGGAAAGCCTTCACCTGCCCGACGGCGCAGATGCCGAAGAGCTGACGGCGGATGCGCTCCTTGCAGGAGCGACGTCAATCGCGACCTCGCCCCTCTGCATCCAGAGGTATGCGGATGCTCCGCTGCGAGTCAGGAGCAGTCGCTCCATCAGGCGTCACATCGTTCCGCTTTTCCGGTCGCGGCTCACGTCGCTCCTGCAGAGGTCGACAGCAGACGGCGGACGCACCAATCCGGCATCATGCCGACATGAAGATCTATCTCGTCGGCGGCGCGGTGCGCGACCGGTTGCTTGGGCTGGCTCCCGGCGACCGCGACTGGGTCGTGGTCGGTGCCACCCAGGCGGCGATGGAAGCGCAGGGATTCAAGGCTGTCGGTCGCGACTTCCCCGTGTTCCTGCACCCCGATACGGGCGAGGAGTACGCGCTCGCGCGCACGGAACGCAAGAGCGGACGGGGCTACCGTGGCTTCGTGGTCGATGCCGATCCCTCCGTGACGCTGGAAGAGGATCTACAGCGGCGCGACTTCACTCTCAATGCCATCGCGCAGGACGCCGACGGAACGCTGATCGACCCGTACGGAGGGGCGCGCGACATCGACGCGCGCGTGCTGCGGCACGTGAGCCAGGCCTTCGTCGAAGATCCCCTGCGCGTGCTGCGCGCGGCGCGGTTCATGGCGCGCTTCGCATCGCTGGGTTTCACCATCGCGCCGGAGACGATGGCGCTGATGCGCGAACTGGTCGCCAGTGGCGAGCTCGACGCGCTGGTGCCGGAGCGGGTGTGGCAGGAACTCAGGCGCGCGCTGGCGTCGACGACGCCTTCTGCCTTCCTGTCCACGCTGCGTGCCTGCGGGGCGCTGGCCGTGGTGCTGCCCGAGGTGGATGCGCTGTACGGCGTTCCGCAGCGCGCGGAGTATCACCCGGAAGTCGACACGGGCGTGCACCAGGAGATGGTCAGCGACATGGCCGCGCGCCTGGCGCCCGGTGATGCGTGCATCGGGTTCGCTGCGCTGGCCCACGACCTCGGCAAGGCGTTGACGCCGGCCGACATGCTGCCGAAGCACATCGGGCACGAGCACGCGGGCGTCAGGCCCGTGCTCGCCCTGTGCGAGCGCCTGAGGGTGCCGGCCGACTACCGCGAGCTGGCGGTGATGGCGTGTCGCGAGCATCTCAACGTGCATCGCCTGGCCGAACTGCGCGATGCCACGGTCGTGGAGCTGCTCACCCGCTGCGATGCCTTCCGCCGTCCCGAGCGCATTCCGTGGCTGGCCACGGTCTGCGAGGCGGACAAACGCGGACGTGGCGACCATGCAGAGGCGGACTATCCGCAGGGCCGGGAACTGCTGCGCCTGCACCAGGCGGCCCGGCAGGTCAGCACCCGCGACGTGGCCTGCGACGGCATGACCGGGCCGCAGATCGGCGACGCCGTACGCGCCGCGCGGGTTGCCGCCGTGCAGCGCGCCCGTCGGATCAGCGGCTGATCCACCCGCATCCCATTTCACACGTGGGCGGGTATTGTCGCGTTCGCGGCACGGGAGCCGCATCACGCCATCCCATCACTCGAGGGTCCGTCATGGAATGCACGCGCACCATTCTGTACCTCTGCCTGGCCGGCGCCGGCCTCTGGGGCTCCGAAGCCCGGGCCGACGATGACTATGTCAACTGCGAAAGCCGCAACGACCGCTACCAGAGTTGCCCGATCTCCACCTCGGCCTACGTCACCCTGGACCGCCAGTTGTCCAGCACCTCGTGCGTCCAGGGCCGCAGTTGGGACTACAACCGCCGCGAGATCTGGGTGGACGACGGCTGCCGCGCGACCTTCCGCGTGCACACGAGTTCGTCCGGCCACCATGACGGCAGCAAGGATGCCAAGGTGGCGGCCGGGGTGCTCATCGGCGCGGCCATCCTCGGTGCCATCGCCGCCAACGCGGACAAGAAGGACAACAAGTACGACGACGACCGTTACCAGGGGCCGCGGCATACGTCGTATGTTCCCGGCTGGATGATCGGCACGTTCGAAGGCTACAACCCGATGTACAACAGCGACGTGACCCTGACCATCGACTCCGATGGCCGCGCAAAAGCCCGTTCCGGTGGCCAGACCGTGAACGGCTGGATCAACGACGGCCGCCTCAACGTCGGCAACACCACGTTCGACATCGACCAGTCCCACGACGGCCTGGTCACCTCGCAGGTCGGTGATCGGCACAACGAGGTGCGCTACCGCCGCGTTCGCTGAACGTCGGAAGCCCGTGGAGGAAGGACGCTTGGCGTCCTTCCCTCATGGTCACGGGACAGGCCGGCAGCTGAGCTTGTTGCCGAAGAAGTCCACGCTGGCTTCGCCCTGGTGTTCCCAGTACTCGATACCGCTGCGGCCGTACTTGGCGCCGCTGGCTGCCGGATGCGGGAACACGATGGCCTGGTCGTTGCCCCAGGTCATCACCGCCGCCGCCGGATCGAGGTCGTTGTAGAAGGTCATCGTGAACGGCTTGCTGTTGTCGTCGCAGCGGTATTCCACCGCCTTCTGCACCACCAGGCCGGGCGCATGGATCGCCAGCTCGACCAGGCGGGTCCTGTAGGACTCCAGCACGCACAGGCGCACATCGTCCGCCTTCCAGCACTCGTCGCGTCCCTTCACCCAGCCGCGCTGCATCGCAGGGTCGGCGTCCTTGGCTTCCGCGTAACGCGTGGCAAGCTGACGGTCGAGCGCGGCCAGTTCGGCGTCGGTGCAGACCAGCTTCTCCGCCTCGCTGGCGGCCTTGGCGCAATCGAACGAGGGCGGTGCCAGCGCGGGAGCGGTCTCCGGCGCTGCCACGTTCGCGGCAGGAGCCGTGGCGGCGGGCGCGGGGGCGGGCGCTGTAGCGGCAGGCGCGGGGGTTTCGGGCGCGCAGGCTGCCAGCAGGAGCAGAGGGAAGCACAACAGGGGCGACTTCATCGGCGGTCTCCGGCACGGGGTGCGGCGCATGCTAGCGCCGATCGCGTGAAGGCGTGCCGTCAGCGCGAGAGGCGCAGCCGGCTGATCGTGCCGCGCCCCGGCGCCGACTGGATCGACAGCGTCCAGCCCAGGTGTTCGCACAGGCGGGCCAGCAGATCCAGTCCGATGCCGCCACCTTCGCGACTGCCGCCGCGCGCCAGCTGTGCGTAGATGCGGCTGATGTCTTCCGGCGTCATGCCGTGCCCGGGATCCTGCAGGGTGACGGTGGCATCGGCGTCGAGGCGGATGTGGATCTCGCCGCGGTCGCTGTTCTCGACGGCGTTGCGCAGCAGGTTGCCGATGGCCGCCTGGACGATGTGCAGTGGCGCGGACACCGTGCATGGCAGCAGTTCGTCGACCACGATGGAAAGATCCTTGCCCGCCAGCAGGTGGCGGTGGTCGTCGATGATGTCCGGCAGCAGTTCATGCAGCATCACCACTTCGTTGCTGCGCGACAACCGTGCCGGGTCCTTGGCGAGCGTCAGCAGCAGGGCGATCAGGCGCTCCACGTCGCGGGCCGTGCGATGGATGCGTTGCACCTGCTGGCGCGCCGGCGCCGGCAGGCCGGGTTGCTCCAGCGCCAGTTCGCTGGCGCCCGCCATGATGGCGATAGGCGTACGCAGCTCGTGGCTGGCGGTATCGATGAAGGTGCGCTCGCGCTCGACGAAGTCATCCTGGCGGCGCAGGTAATCGTTCAGGGCGTTGGTGATGACGTGCAGCTCGGAGCTGGCGCCATTCGCCACGACCACGCGCTGGCCGGCATGATCGGGAGAAAGCGCGCCGATATCGTTCGCCAGGTCGGACAGGGGGCGCAGCGCCGTCCGCACGCCCCGGGCGACCATCACCCCTATGACCACCAGCGCGATGAACGCCAAGCCCAGTGATCCCAGGAGCAGGGCGTCCTCGATGGTCTCGATCCCGGTGATGTCGCGCACGACGAAGTAGTCAACGCCCTGCACACGCTGGACCAGCACCACGTTCTCGCGCCCGCCGAACCAGAAATCATCGTGCACGCCCTGCGGCAGCATCGACAGACCGGGCGGGGGCTGGCGGCCCGGCACCCGGTAGAGCTGTATCGCGCCGGTGTCACGCCATTCGTGGCCCGGATCTGCGGCCTTCTGCTGGACGTAGTGCACGATCTCCTGCTGGAGCAGCGACTTCCAGACCCAGTCCTCGAGGAAGTCATCAGCGAAGACCAGGATGATGATGGCGGCCAGCAATACCGCGTAACCCCCGAGCAGGCGCCTGATTTTCGCATGCAGGCTACGGCGCTTTTCCATCGCGTCCCTCCGAGTGGGTGACCGCCAGACGGTAGCCGGTGCGGGGCAGGGTCTGGATCAGCTTCACCGGGAATGGGCCATCCACGCTGCGGCGCAGTTCGTAGATGTGCGAGCGGAGCATGTCGCCATCCGGCGGGTGGTCGCCCCACAGCGCATGTTCCAGCTGCTGCCGGGTGACGGCAGCAGGGCTGGCCTGCATCAGCGTTTCCAGCAGCTTGCGGCAGGCGGGATACAGATGCAGCACCTGCCCGGCGCGGGTGGCCTCCAGCGTGGCCAGGTCGAGTTTCAGGTCGTGCACTTCGAGCACCTTGCGCCGCTGCCGGCCGTGCATCCGCGCCATCAGCGCCTCGAGCCGCACTTCGAGTTCCGGCAGGTCGAACGGCTTGGTCAGGTAGTCGTCGGCGCCCGCGCGGAAACCGGCGATCTTGTCGGGCAGTTCGTCGCGCGCGGTCAGCATGATGACCGGCACGCTGGAGTCGTGCTCCTCGCGCAGGCGGCGCAGCACTTCCGGGCCCTCCAGGCGCGGCAGCATCCAGTCCAGCACGATGGCGTCGTAGACCTGGGTGCTGGCCAGGTGCAGGCCGGTCACGCCATCGGGCGCCGCGTCCAGGGTGTGGCCGCGCGCCTCGAAGTAATCGAACAGGTTCGCCACCAGGTTCCGGTTGTCTTCGATGACCAGCAGCCGCATCGGCAAGGTCCGCGCCAGCAGGGGAAGGACCGGCAGCATCGCAGGCCGGACGTCGAAGCGCCGTCGGAATTCCGACGAATCTCCTACGCCCCATCATCCACGATCATGCGCCGCGTTGCAGACCGGCATGCCCCCCATGCGCCCGATGCGCCTTCAACACGCCCCCGGCTGGCAGACGCCGCTGCTGCTCGTGCTGATGCTGTGGGCGCTGCTGGCGGGACTGGGCATGCGCGAGCCGATGCCGGCGGACGAACCACGCTTCGTGCTGGCCGCGCGGACGATGGTGGAGACCGGCCAGTGGCTGTTCCCGCACCGCGGTGCGGAACTGTATGCGGAGAAACCTCCGACATTCATGTGGTTGCAGGCCACCAGCTACCTGCTGGTGCGCAACTGGCAGGTGGCGTTCCTGCTGCCGTCGCTGCTGGCCGCGCTGCTGACCCTCGGGTTGTCTGGTGACCTGGCGCGCCGTCTGTGGGGCCGGCACACGGTGCCCTACGCCGTCTTCGGCCTGTTCGTCTGCCTGCAGTTCGCCCTGCAGGCCAAGCGCGCGCAGATCGACATGGTGCTGGTGGCCATGACCACGCTGTCGCTGTGGGCACTGTTGCGCTACCTGCTGGAGAAGCCGAGTCCTTGGTTGCTGGCCCTCGGCACCTTCGCCGCCGGCCTGGGCACGGTGACCAAGGGTGTCGGCTTCCTGCCGCTGCTGGTGTTCCTGCCGTGGCTGTGGGCGCGACGGACGGCATCCCGCGCGCTGCCCGCACCGCGTGGCGTGCACGTGCTTGCAGGCGTGGCGGGATTCCTGCTGGGCGCGGGCACCTGGCTCGTGCCGATGCTCGCGACGGCGCTCTCTTCCCCGGATCCTGCGCTGCAGGCGTATGCGCGCGAGATGCTGTTCAAGCAGACCGGCACGCGCTATGCCAACGCATGGCATCACGTGAAACCCGCGTGGTACTACCTGCAAGCGATGCTGACGCTGTGGCTGCCCGGCGTGCTGCTGGCGCCGTGGCTGCTGCCCGCGTGGTGGCGGCGCGTGCGCCGGCCGGATGCGCGCCACGTCCTGCTGCTGGGTTGGACGGCGCTGGTGCTGGTGTTCTTCAGCGCGAGCCCGGGCAAGCGCGAGGTCTACATCTTCCCGATGCTGCCGGCATTGGCGGTGGCGGCGGCACCGCTGCTCCCGGGCCTGTTGCGACGACGCGCGGTGCGCGCAACGCTGTGGTCGTACATGGCCGTGCTGGCATTGGTCGCAGGGGTGCTGGGCGCGTGGCTGTCGATGGCGCCCCCCGAGCGCCTGCAAGCACTGCTCGACGGCCGCGGCATGGACATGGCGACGGTCGCGCAGCTGAGCCGATGGCTGCTGGGATTTGCAGTCGTGGCACTCGCCGCGATAGTCGCCGCGCGACGACATGTGGCGGTGGCGCTGGTCGCCGTGACGGCCGCACTGTGGACGTCGTATGGCATGGGCTTCATGCCGGCGCTCAGCCCCGACAGTTCGGCCCAGGCGTTGATGCAGCGCGTCGGCGAGCGGATCGGTCCGGATGCCGAACTGGCCATGCTGGGCTGGCGCGAACAGCATCTGCTGCAGGCGGACCGGCCCGTGACCGACTTCGGCTTCAAGCAGCCCTGGGCGGCGCAGTGGCAGCATGCGCACGCGTGGCTGCTGCAAGCACCGGCGAAGCGCTGGCTGTTCCTGCGCAGCGAAGCCATCGGCCCGTGTCTGGATCCGGCGAAGGTGGTCGACATCGGCGCATCCAACCGGCGTGCATGGATCCTTGCACCCGGGGATGCCTGGATCGAAGGCTGCGATGTGCCACCCGACTGGTCGGCGGATGTCAGCGAAGACTGAATCCGGAACAACGCCGCGTGCAGGCGGGAATCATTCGCGCGTGACTTAACGCGTTTCCGACGGCTGTCCGACTGCGCTACGACATCGCGGCCACGAGCATGCGTGCACCTTCCTGCATCCGCATCCGCATGCCCGTTCCGTCGCTCCCGTCCTCCGCTCCAACGACAGGTCCCGGACCGCGCCTCGCGTTGGTGTCCATTCCCTTGCTGCTGATCGCATGGCAGCTGGCATGCCGCATCGACCTGCCCTGGGCGGGCTGGCTGTTCCACTGGGAAGGCGATGCGTGGTCGCTCAAGCGCAGCGTGTTGCTGGAAACCGTCCTGCATCGCGGCGGCCGCACCGCGAGCCTGCTGGCCTGGCTTGGCCTGCTGGCCGCCACCCTGGTGCACTGGGCGAAGCCTGCATCGGCTCCATGGACGCGTCCTGCCGCCCGCCTGCTGCTGGCGCTGCTCGCGTCCACCGCATGCGTGGCCCTGTTGAAGGCGGTCACGCAGGTGGATTGCCCGTGGGATCTTGCGGGATTCGGCGGCCAGCGCGCCTACGTGCCGCTGCTGGCACCGCGTCCGGCTTCGTTGGGCCCCGCCGCCTGCTTTCCCGCCGCGCACGCCGCCAGCGGCTACGCCTGGGTGGCGTCGTACTTTTTCTTCCTGCACGTCGCGCCCCGGTGGCGGCTTGCAGGGCTCGCGGTCGGGCTGCTGGCGGGTGGCGTCTTCGGCCTGGCGCAGCAGCTGCGCGGTGCGCACTTCCTGTCGCATGACGTCGCCAGCCTGGCGGTGTGCTGGACCATCGCCTGCGCCGTCGAGGGACTCGGTGCGCGACGCGGCCAGGTGACGATGGAGGCATGCGCATGAGCGTTTCGGTGCTCGATCACGCAGGCGTTCCCTCTCGCTGGCAACGGCTGCGTGCCGCGCTGGCGGTCCGCCCGCTGGTGGGCACGGAAACACTGATCCTGGCGGCCTGCCTTTACTTCAGCCTGTTCGCGAACGCGGTCTTCTGGCGGGCAGCGTCCCCACAGCCATGGGCACAGGGAACTTGGACCCTGTCGTTGTTCCTGCTGATCACCGCGGTGCACGGGATCTGGCTGTCGCTGCTGGTCTGGCGCCGTACCGCGCGCGTGATGCTGTCATTGCTGGTGGTGGTCGCGGCGCTGGCCGGGCACTACATGGCCGCGTACGGCATCTACATCGACGCCGACATGGTCCGCAACGTCCTGCATACCGACTGGCGCGAAGCCGCCGACCTCGCCGGCCCGGATGCGCTGCTGCCATTGCTGGCGGCTGTGCCGCCGCTGTTCGTGGTGTGGCGCGTGCGCCTGCGGCCGCGCGGCGTTGCACGCGCAGTGCTGGCGCGCAGCGTCTTCCTCCTCGGCATGGTCGTGGTCGGGCTGGTCGGCGTGCTGCCTTCCCTGCAGCCGCTTACCGCTTTCCTGCGCAACCAGCGCGAGGTGCGCTACCTCGTCACGCCCGCCAACGTGCTCGTGTCGCTGGCGAAGGTGGTCAGCGAAGACCCGCCCGGCCGCACCCATGCCCAACTTCCCATCGGCGAGGACGCCGTGCAGTCGCCTGCCGCCACGATGCGGCGGCCGCGCCTGCTGGTGCTGGTGGTGGGCGAGACCGCGCGTGCCGCCAACTGGGGCCTCAACGGTTACGCGCGCCAGACCACGCCGGAACTGGCCGCACGCGGCGTGCTCAACTTCCCGCACGTCAGTGCGTGCGGAAGCAGCACTGAAGTCTCGCTGCCCTGCATGTTCTCCCCGTGGGGACGCGAACGCTACGACGAAAAAGCGATCCGCGGCCACCAGTCGTTGCTGCACGTCCTGCAACGCGCGGGCGTGGCCACGTTGTGGCGCGACAACCAGTCCGGCTGCAAAGGCGTCTGCACGGGCCTGCCGGTCGAAGACCTGCATGCACGCAAGGACTCCGCACTGTGCAACGGGGCGCGCTGCTTCGACGGCATCCTGCTTGAAGGGCTGGAAGAAACCGTCGCGCGCAACAAGGGTGACCAGGTGATCGTGCTGCACATGCTGGGCAACCACGGCCCGACCTACTTCGAGCGCTACCCGCCTGCTTTCCGTCGCTTCACGCCGGTCTGCGAGACCTCGGACCTGGGGCGCTGCAGCCGCGCGCAGATCGTCAATGCATACGACAACGCACTCGCCTACACGGACCACGTGCTGGCGGGCGCGATCGATCGCCTGTCGACGCTCCCGGGCTACGACACGGCCCTGCTCTATGTCTCCGACCACGGCGAATCGCTGGGCGAGAAAGGCCTCTACCTGCACGGCATGCCCTATGCCATCGCGCCACGCGAGCAACTCGACGTGCCGATGGTCGCGTGGTTCTCGCCCTCGTGGCGGCAATCCACGCACCTGGATCCGCAGTGCCTGCGCGACCGCGCGGGCAGGCAGGCCAGCCATGACCAGCTTTTCCACACCGTACTGGGACTCACCGACGTGAAGACATCGCTGTATCAGCCGGACTACGACATTTTCCTGACCTGCAGGAGCGCACGCTGACATGGTCGAGACGAGCACTGCCATGACAAGTCTTTCCGTCGTCATTCCTGTTTTCAACGAGGCCGGCAACATCGGGCCGCTGGTGCGCGAAGTGGTCCAGCACCTGCGTGGCCGCATCGTGTTCGACATCGTCTGCGTGGATGACCAGTCCGAAGACGACACCCGCGACGTGCTCGCGGCGTTGAAGGCCGAGGTGCCGGAGTTGCGCGTGGTGGTGCACCACCGGCGCAGCGGCCAGAGCGCCGCCGTCCGCACCGGCGTGAAGCATGCGCTGTCGCCATGGATCGTCACCCTCGACGGTGACGGCCAGAACGATCCCGGCGACATTCTGAAGCTGCTGGCGGCACGCGAGGCGGGCAATCCGCAGACCCGGCTCTACGCGGGTTGGCGGGTGGATCGCAAGGACACCAGCAGCAAGCGCTGGGCATCGCGCTGGGCCAACCGCATCCGCCAGTGGCTCCTGCATGACGACACGCCCGACACCGGCTGCGGCATCAAGCTGTTCGAGCGTGCGGCGTTCCTCGAGCTTCCCTATTTCGACCACATGCACCGTTACCTGCCCGCGCTCATGCAGCGTGCCGGCTGGCTGACGGTCAGCGTGCCGGTGTCGCACCGGCCACGCGGGTCCGGCCAATCGAAGTACACCAATCTGGGCCGCGCACTGGTCGGCATTCGCGATCTGATGGGCGTGTCGTGGCTGATCCATCGCAGCCACGTGACCGCCGTCAGCGAGATCCATGCAGGGCGCAAATCGTGAACATGATGGATCAGGAAATCGTCTGGCTGGGTTGGACCGGCCTGCACATGACGCCGTGGAAGCTGATCGGCCTGACCGGCGCTGGCCTGTTCGGCGCGCGCTGGCTGGTCCAGTTCGTCGCATCGCGGCGCGCGCGCCGCCCGGTGATCCCACGCATGTTCTGGTACATGAGCCTGTGCGGCAGCCTGATGGCGCTGAGCTACTTCCTGTTCTCGTCCAAGCAGGATGCGGTAGGCGTGCTGCAGAACCTGCTGCCCGCCTTCACCGCCGCCTACAGCCTCTACCTGGACATCCATCACCAGCGCCAGCAGCGGGCGCTGGGAAGCACGCCCTGATCAGCTGCGATTGGGCGTCAGCTTCAACAGGCGGCCACCACTGCCGTCTTCCAGCAGCCACAGCGCGCCCTCCGGTCCTTGTTCGACCTCGCGAATGCGGCGGCCCATCGGATAGCGACGCGCCTCGCGTGCCTGCGTGCCATCGAACTCGATCTCGATCAACGCCTGCGAGGCGAGCCCGCCAATGAAGCCCTTCCCGCGGTACCACGGGAACAGATTGCCCGAGTAGATGACGAAGCCCGCCGGCGCGATCACCGGTGTCCACCACGCCTCCGGCGCATTGAACTCCGGGCGTGTCGGGTGATCGGGAATCGGCGTGCCGCCGTAATGGTCGCCATTGGAGACCACCGGCCAACCGTAGTTGCTGCCGCGCTCGATCAGGTTGAGTTCGTCGCCGCCCGCCGGACCCATCTCGTGGGTCCACAAACGGCCACTGCCGTCGAAGGCGATGCCCAGCAGGTTGCGATGCCCGAGCGTCCACACCTGCGCGGCGATACCGCCCTGCGCGGCGAACGGATTGTCCGGTGGCACGCTGCCATCGTCGTTGAGGCGGATCAGCTTTCCGAGCGACGACTGCAGGTCCTGCGCAGGCGCCATCGCCTGGCGGTCGCTGGAGGTGATCCACAGCTTGCCGTCCGCACCGAACGCCAGCCGATGCCCGTAGTGGGCATCGCCGCTGACCTTCGGCAACTGCCGCCACACCACCTGCAGGTTGGACAGGCTGCCGCCGTTGCCGCTGGCATCCAGCACCAGCGTCGCACGCGCCACCGCGGCGCCGCGCGTGCCGCCGCTGCCGGCTTCGGCATAGCTGAGGTAGACCAGCCGGTTGTCGGCGAAACGCGGATGCGGCAGCACGTCACCGAATCCGCCCTGTCCCCCGTACGCGACGGTGGGCACGCCGATGATCTCGCCGACCTGGCCCGTGGCGACATTGGCCAGTCGCAGCCTGCCGGATTTCTCCGTCACCAGCAGGCGGCCATCGGGCAGGAACGTCATCGCCCAGGGCTCGTTGAACGTGGCCACCGGCGTGCTGGTGAAGGGTGGGTCCGGCACCGCCCGCGCCCGCGACAGGCCCGCCATGGTGCGGCCGGTTCCCGATGCGGAGGCATCGGGTGCCGGCGACGCCACCGGCGCAATGCCTGCGGCCGGTCCGGATGTCGCGGAGCCCGTCCGCGAGGCCACCACGACCTTCATGCCCTGGTCGTCCACCGTGGCCCGCTGGCATGCGGGCAGGCTCAGGCAACAGGCGAGCAGCAACGACATCCTCATGCGGGCGCATCCGGCGGGTGACTGGCTGCCGTTGTACTCCCGCGCGGTGAAGAAAAGCGTGATGGTTCCTGTGCTTCAGACCTTCAGGTACCAGCCCTGGCGGTCCATCAGGCGCACGACCAGCCACCACACGCTGACGAACGCCAACGCGAACGCCAGCGACGGCACGCAAGGACCGAATCGCGGCGTCATCCATCCGGCGAAGCCGACCTGGTAGATCGGTCCCATCCAGCCCGTGCCGAGCAATACGTAGGTCATGACCGCCGCACCGACGTACGCGGCAATGGCATTGATGCCGAAGCGACGACCCAGCGCCGGCCAGCCACGCCGATCCACCAGCAGATGGCACGCCGCCAGCGCCAGCGTCGCGCAGCCGGCGGTGAACAGCACGTAGGACGATGTCCAGAGCGCCTTGTTCAACGGAAACAACGGCGCCCAGCCCAGGCCGAGCGCGACCGCGAGCACGCCCGCGACCGCAAGTGGCTTCATCGTGCCCGCACGCAACGCCTCGCCCGCACGCAGTCCGAGCAGCGTGGTGGCGATGGCGGGCAATGTGCTGAGCAATCCTTCGGGATCCTGCCCGCGCCCCGTCGCCGGGTCCCACTGGTACAGCCAGTGTCCGGACAGCGCGGTGTCCACCCGGGCGGGAAGATGCTCGAAGGGCGCGTAGCCCCACGGCGCCAGCAGCGCCCAGTAACCGAGCAGCGTGGTCACGACCACCGTCCATTGCAGGCGCGGTTTCAGGTACAGCGCGATCATCCCCCCGGCCGCGAAACAGAGCCCGATCCGCTGCAGCACGCCCCACGGACGGAACTGCGGACGATCCAGCCACCAGAATGCGAGCAGGTGCAGGGCCATCCCCAGCGCGATGATCTTCGTCGCCCGCCACAGCACGGCACGCACCAGCACCTTGCGCTCCACGCCGGCCTGCATGCGCGGTACGACACCCAGCGCGATCGACACGCCGACGATGAAGAGGAAGAACGGGAACACCAGGTCGGTCGGCGTGACGCCATGCCATTCGGCATGCAGCAAGGGCGCATACACATGCGACCAGTCGCCCGGCGTGTTGACCAGCAACATCGCCGCCACAGTCAACCCACGCAGTGCGTCGACGGAGGCGAACCGGGCAGAGGCGACGCTCATGCGTACCGCTTCACTTCCCGCCGATCCACGTCCCCACCACCTGCAACCCGGCGTCCAGCGCGACCAGATCGGCCTGGTATCCCGGCGCGATGCGACCGTGCGTGCTGCCCAGACCAAGGAATTCGGCCGGATAGGTCGACGCCATCCGCAGCGCCTCTTCCAGCGGCAGGCCCAGCAGATGCACGCTGTTTCGCACTGCCGTGATCATGTCCAGCGCCGAGCCCGCCAGCGCGCCCGCGGCGTTGCGCACCACGCCGTCGATGGCGGTGATGGTTTCGCCGTACAACACGTAGGAGGGATCATCCGCACCGACCGGTGGCATCGCGTCGGTGACCAGGAACACCTTGCCGCGCGGCTTGGCCGCCAGCGCCACGCGCAGGCTGGCCGGATGCACGTGCACGCCATCGACGATCACCCCGCACCAGCAGCCGTCGTCTTCGAGGGCGGCACCGACCGCACCGGGCTCGCGGCCCTGCAGGGGCGACATCGCGTTGTAGAGGTGGGTGAACCCGGATATGCCGGCATCGATGCCGGTGCGGACCTGTTCGTACGTGGCGGCGGTGTGCCCGGCCACCACGATGGCACCGCGCGCCACCATCGCGCGGATGGTGTCCGCAGGCACCTGCTCCGGTGCCAGCGTCAGCAGGGTGACGCCATTGGCCAGCGAGGTGGCCATCGCGACCTCGTCTTCGCCCGGTACGCGGAACTTGCCGGCATCGTGCGTGCCCTTGCGCGCCGGCGCGATGTACGGTCCTTCCAGATGGATGCCGAGGATGCCCGGCACCTGTTGCGCAATGGCGTCACGCGTGGCGGCGATGGCGCGCGCCATCACCTCGGCGTCGTCGCTGATCAGCGTAGGCAACAGCCCGGTGGTGCCGAAACGACGGTGCGCCTCGGCGATGGTGCGTATCGCCTCGACGCTGGTGTCGTTGTTGAACAGCGTGCCGCCACCGCCATTGACCTGCGCATCGATGAAGCCGGGCGCCAGCAGTGCCCCCCCGAGATCGACCCGCTTCGCTTCCGCCGGCACCGCGTCATTGGCGACGAGGTCGGCGATGCGACCATCCTGCATCAGCACCGCCAGGCCATCGATGACGCCGTCGGGCGTAAGCACGCGTGCGTGGCACAGGGCGGTGGCAGGACTCATCGCATTCATACCGTTTCAGTGACCTTGTTGAGATGCGGCGGCACATCGGGATTGTGGCCGCGACGTAGCGCCAGTGCATTGATCGCGCGATAGAAGCTCTGGATGGTCAGCAGCGGCGCGCAGGCCGGATGCGGTGCTTCGACCAGCGGCAGATCGCCCTGCCGCGACGCCACCCACACCTGTGCGCCGCGGCCGCGGAATTCCTGCGCCAGCGCCAGCGTGCCGGCCTCGGTTTCATCGGGCTGTGCGAAACAGAGCACCGGGAAACCCGGCCCCACCAGCGCCATCGGCCCGTGCTTCACCTCGGCCGAACTGTAGGCTTCCGCATGCAGTCCGCAGGTCTCCTTGAACTTCAGCGCGGCTTCCTGCGCGGCGGCCAGGCCCAATCCGCGGCCGAGCACGAACAGGTTGTGTGCCCCCACCAGCCCCTCCGCCAACGGCGACCAGTCCGCCTGCCACGCGCGCCGCAACGCCTCCGGCAGCGCCTCCGTCGCCGCATGCAACGGCGCTTCGTCCTTCCAGTACGCGGCCAGCTGCAGGATGGCCGCGAGCGAACCGAGATAGCTCTTGGTCGCCGCCACGCTGCGCTCGGGCCCCGCGCGCAGAGGCAGCACGGTGTCGGCGAGTTGCGCCAGCGGGGAATCCTCCACGTTGACCAGCGCCACCACGCGCGCGCCCGCTTCCTTCGCCGAGGCCGCGTTGCGCAGCAGATCCGGGCTCTTGCCCGATTGCGAGATCACCACGTACAGCGCGCCGTCCAGCCGCTGCTTCGCTTCGTAGACCGAACCCACCGACGGCGAGGCAGATGCGGTCACCACGCCCAGCTGCGTTTCGAACAGGTACTTCGCATAGGTGGCCGCATGATCCGAACTGCCGCGCGCGCAGGTGACCACGAAGGGCGGCGGATTGCGGCGCAGGTCGTCGGCCAGCGCCTTCACCGTGGCGGCGTTGCGGGCGTACTGGTCGGCAACGATGTCGGCGGTCTGGGCCGCCTCCTGGTGCATCAGCGTATCGGAGGGTGCGGGCAACGAGGTATCGGTCATGGGGATGTCGGTTCGGGTCGGTCCGCGCGCGGCCTGACCGGCGCGGTGGAGCCACGCACCACCAGTTGCGGCACGAAGCCCTGGTTGTGCACGGGCGAGGGATTGTCGTCGTAAGCGTCCTGGCGCAGGCCGGCGATCAGCAGGCGTGCGGCCTGTTTCGCGATGTCCTGCGTGGCCTGCTTGGCGGTGGTCAGCGGCGGCCACGACTGCTTGGAGAACGGGCTGTCTTCGAAACCGGCGATGGACAGGTCGTAAGGCACGTTCATGCCGGTGGACTTGGCGGCGGCCAGCACGCCGGCCGCGATCTCGTCGTTGGAACCGAAGATCGCCGTGGGGGGCTCGCGCAGCGCCAGCAACCGGCGTGCACCCCGGAAGCCGTCGTCGAACGTGTAGTCGCCCGGTACCACCAGGTGTTTGTCGAGCTGGATGCCGTAATCCTTCAGCGCCTTCTCGTAGCCGGCATAGCGCTCCGTACTCGACCGGTGCGCCAGGCCGCCCCAGAGGAAACCGATGCGCTGGTGGCCGAGCTGGATCAGGTGCTCGGTGATCTCGTACGCGGCGTCGCGATCATCCACGTAGACGCAGGGCAGGCCATCGTCCGGATCTTCGGTGGCGGCGATGATGCGCACCAGCTTCACCCCGCGCGCGGCGAGCGCCGTCACCAGGTCGGCGCGCTCGGACATCGGTGCGGTCAGCACCAGCCCGGCCAGGCGCGAACGCTGCACGAACTCGACCAGTTCCTCCGCAAGCAACGGCGAGGTGGAATCGACCGGATGGATCTGCAGGCCGAAGCCGGTTTCCTTGCACGCGGCCAGCACGCCGTTCTGCACGCCGATGATGTGGTACGGGTTGGGGTTGTCGTACACCAGCCCGATCACGAACGGCGTGCCGCTGCGCAGGTTGCGCGCGGACTGGTCCGGCTCGTAGTCCAGTTCTGCGATCGCGTGCAGCACGCGCGCGCGGGTGCCCTGCAGCACCGACGGTTCGTTGTTGATGACCCGGGACACGGTCTTCAGCGAGACCTTCGCGCGTTCGGCGACGTCCTTGATGGTGGGTCGGCGCATGGGCGTTTCCGTCATGGAGGCGAGTCCGCCATGATGCCGCGTTCCGGCACGTCCGTCGCCGGCCGCGACCGGCCCACCCGGTGACCGGCCAGTGCGTAGTACAGGATGTACAGGTACCCAGGCACGGCCAGCCCCGCGAACACCGCCTGGAAGTCGTAGTGCTGCTTCAGCACCGCGAACGCCTGCGGCAGGATGGCGCCACCGGCGATGCCCATGATCAGCAGGGCCGATCCGGTCTCGGTATGCCGGCCGAGGCCCTTGATCGCCAACGGGAAGATCGCCGGCCACATCATCGCGTTGGCGAAGCCCAGCGCCGCGACGAAACCCACCGACACATAGCCATGGGTCAGCAACGCACCAAGCGCGAACAGCACGCCCAGCGTTGCGGAGACGGCCAGGTAGCGTTCCTGCGACACGAAGCGCGGGATCGCGGCCAGGCCGACGAGGTAACCGGCCAGCATCGCGAACAGCGTGTAGGTCGTGAACAGCTTGGTCTGGTCGAGCGGCAGGCCAAAGCCGCGGCCGTACGTGCCGATCGCATCGCCCGCCAACACCTCCACGCCCACGTAGAGGAACAGGCACAACACGCCCAGCCACAGGTGCGGGAACTGCGCCAGGCCGCGTTCGCCATTGGCGGCATCCGCCACGGGCGCGGCGTTGGCGTCGGAAGGCTTCACCTCCGGCAGCGGCGAGAACAGGATGCCGATGGCGACCACCACCAGGATGCCGGCCATCACCAGGTACGGCAGATGGATCTTCGCGGCGAATGCATCCAGCAGCACCGCCTTGCCGGCCGCGTCGGCGGCCTCGACCTGCGCAGCGAGGTCGCCCACCCCATGCAGCACCAGCGTGCCGATCACGATGGGCGCCAGCATGCCGGCGATCTTGTTGCAGATGCCCATCAGCGCGATGCGCCGGGCCGCGCTCTCGATGGGACCGAGGATGCTGACGTACGGGTTCACCGCCGTCTGCAGCAACGCCAATCCGCCGCCGATCACGAACAGGCCGGACAGCGCGCCCGGGTACCAGCGCTGGGTGGAGAACTCGCCGAACATCGCGGCGCCCACTGCCATCACGAACAGGCTGATCGCCAGCCCCTTCTTCATGCCGGTGCGCTTGAGCAATGCCGCCGCCGGCAGGGCGAGGAAGAAGTACGACAGGTAGAACACCATCAGCACGAGGAAGGCATTCACCTCGTCCAGGTCGAACGCGAGCTGCACGAAGGTGATCAGCGGTCCGTTGATCCAGGTGAAGAACCCGATGATGAAGAACAGCAGGCCGACGATGGCCAGCGAGCGAAGCGGGTTGGAGCCGGATGCGATGGTCATGAGAGTCCCCTCGTGCTGGCCGATGAGCGGGTCCGCAACAAACCCGCGACCGGAAACAACGTTGTCAAAGAATCCATCAAAGAGCGACCGTATGGGCAGTTGCGGCGACAGCGCAACCCCTTGTGTGAGCGCCAAGCCTTCGTGCACTGCAGCATGAAGTCCTGCGAGACTTGAAGAAAACTGACCTTCATTTTCAATGATTAACCGCAAATATGCGGACAATCAAATGCTGAACACGCCAATTGTTTCCGTTTCGCTACACCCAACTGCCCGCCAGACGCCTATTTGATGACAGAGTCTTGACAACGTTGTCAAACACTTTCCACACTCGGGCCATATCGGGATGCGGGAGTCCCGGCCGCGAACATGTGGGGAGACGTGTGGTCGCCATTGCAAATCCAGTACCGGCAGATGCCATCCGCAGGGCGGAAGACGCCTTCATCGCGGCGGACGTCGGTGGCACGCATGTACGCATCGGCCTGGTCCGCGGCAGCGGCGATCCTGGCGCGCCGGTCAGTGTGCTCGAGTACCGCAAGTACGCCTGCGCCGAATACGCGAGCCTGGGTGACATCGTCGGCGACTTCCTCGCCCGTCTGGCTCCGGCCGGGGTGAACCGCGCGGTGATCGCCAGTGCCGGCTACGCGCTGGAAGACGGCACCGTCATCACCAACAACCTGCCGTGGCGACTGTCGCCAGTCGAACTGCGCGCGCAGCTGGGCTTCGACGACGTCCGCCTGGTCAACGATTTCGAAGCCGTGGCGCACGCCGCGGCACAGATGGACGCCAGCGAGGTCCTGCAACTGGCCGGTCCCGCCATCGCGCCGGCGCGGGGACCCACGTTGATCCTCGGCCCGGGCACCGGCCTGGGGGCGGCGGTCTGGATTCCCGCCGGCAAGCGTGCCGTGGTCCTGGCCACCGAAGCCGGCCAGGCCGCGCTGACCGCCGGCAACACACTCGAAATGGCCCTGTTGGCCGAGATGCTGAAGACCCGCACCCACGTGCCGGTCGAACAGGCCCTCTCCGGTCCCGGCCTGATGAACCTGCACGCCGCGCTGTGCGCGGTGCGCGGGGCCGCGCCTTCAGCGTATGCGCGCCCCGGCGACATCACCGCCGCCGCCCTGTCCGGCGAGGACCCGATGGCGCGCGAAAGCCTCGACGTGTTCTGCGGCCTGCTGGGCAGCGTGGTCGGCGACATGGCGCTGCTGTACGGCGTGCAGGGTGGCGTGTACCTCGCCGGCGGCATCCTGCCGAAGATCCGCGATTTCCTGATTCAAAGCAGTTTCGTGCCGCGGTTCCTCAACAAGGGATCGATGCGCGAGGCGCTTGAACGTATTCCCGTGAAGCTGGTGGAGCACGGGCAGTTGGGGGTGGTGGGTGCCGCCCGCTGGTACCTGGACCACGACGACAGCAATTGAGTGGAAGCGCCGGAACAGGCGCCGCATTACCGATGGCGCCAAGGCTGGCACATCACCCGAAAACCGGAACCAACCAAGCACGGCGGAATAGCGCGAGCGAACTGCCGAAACTCAGAAAATGATGGGAGAGACGTCATGAAGCACCGCAGATCCATTCTTTCCGCCGCCGTCGTGACCTGCCTCGGCATGGCCGTGCAGGCCCATGCGCAAGAAGCCGCGCCCGCCAGCAATGCCACGGACCTGGACACCGTCGTGGTCACCGGCATTCGCGGCAGCATGGAGAAGTCGCTGGATACAAAGCGCGAGGCGAACGCACACGTCGAGGTCGTCACTGCAGAGGACATCGGCAAGCTGCCGGCGCGCAATGTAGCGGACACCCTGCAGCGACTGCCGGGCGTGAACATCAGCTCCTCCAGCGCCAACGAAGGCGGCTTCGACGAAAGCGATCGCGTGAGTCTGCGCGGCACCAGCCCCAGCCTGACCCAGACGCTGGTGAACGGGCACACCATCGGCACGGCGGACTGGTTCATCCTCAGCCAGATCGAAACGGTAGGCCGCAGCGTCAGCTACTCGCTGCTGCCGTCGGAACTGGTCAGCCAGGTGGTGGTGAACAAGTCCTCGCTGGCGAGCCTGCCCGAAGGCGGCGCTACCGGTACGGTGAACATCATCACCCGCAAGCCGCTGGAGTTCCCCGACCAATTCACGGCCGAAGCCAGCATCGGTGGCGTCTATGCCGATGGCCCCGGCAAGACCACCCCGCAGTTCAGCGGCTTGTTCAACTGGAAGAACGATGCCGGCACCTTCGGTGTGATGGCGCAGGCTTTCTATCAGGAGCGCGAGTTGCGCCGTGATGGGCAGGAGGTGGTGGGCGGCTTCGGCCAGATTGCAGATGACGCCGCCGTGGTCGCCACCAATCCGGACCTGGCCGGCGTCTACTTCCCCAGCCTGATCGGCTCGACCTACTTCACTCAGACCCGCGAACGCAAGGGCGGCCTGATCGAATTGCAGGCCAAGCCCAGCGACAGCTGGACCCTGGGCCTGAGCGCCTTTGTGTCCGACATGGATGCGAAGAACTACAACCGCAACTACATGCTGTGGACGGGCAACTTCGTCAACTCGCAGGCGCCGCTGGCCGGCTACCGCATCGAGAACAACACGCTGGTGCAGGCCGACTATGCCGGCGTCGCCGGCACCGGCTACGGCATCTACGACATGATCTCCCGGCCGAAATCGAGCGCGAAGTCGCACTACGTCACCTTCGACGCGGACTGGGCCGCCAGCGACAATCTCGATATCAAGTTCCAGCTCGGCACCACCGAGGGCAAGGGCGAGACCGGCACACAGAACATCGCGGAAGTCGTGACCGGCGTGGGCGGCGGCGGCGGCTGGACCGTCAACGGCACTGGCCGACCGATCGACTGGTACATGGGCGGCGATCACTCGCAACCAACGACCAACGGTTTCGGCACCTGGGGCATCCAGTACTACGGCGTAGAGGACAAGGAAAACTGGTTCAGCGCCGACGCCGAGCTGTTCGTCGACAAGGGCGTGTTCTCATCGCTGCAGTTCGGCGCGCGCTACACCGACCACACCCGTGAAGTCAGCAGCCCGTACGGCTCCGATCCGGGCAACATCGCCGGCGCGCTGGCCGGTGCCGCCGTGGGCTACTACCCCGGCGACTTCGGGCGGGACCTGGGTGGCAGCTTCCCGACCAACATCTGGTACTTCACCCAGGACGCCCTGGAAGACGCTGTCAACAACAATTCCACTGTTCGCCGCGATGGCGCCCGCCACAACTATGGCAGCGAGTTCAAGATCGACGAGCAGACCGCATCGCTCTACGCGCAAGCGAACTTCACCGGCGACACCTGGAGCGGCAACGTCGGCCTGCGCTACGTCGACATCACCCAGAAGATCCGCTACTACCAGTCCCTGGCGGCCGGCAGCCCGATAACGCCTGACGTCAGCAGCCTGTTCGGCAACTTCCTGCGCATGAACGCAGAAAATTCGCCGTCGCGCCTGCTGCCGAGCGCCAATCTGAAGTTCAATCTCAGCGACGACCTGCTGTTCCGTTTCGCTGCCTCGCAGACGCAGACCCTGCCCGACTATTCGGCATTGTCCGGCTCGTATTCGGTCTCCAACCTCACCCACACCGGCAACGCTGGCAACCCGTCGCTGGAACCGATCATCGCGACCAACTTCGATGCCGCTCTTGAGTGGTACTTCGCCCCGCGTGCGCTGCTGTCGTTCGGCGTGTTCTCGATCGACCTGAAGAACTACGTCAAATTCGGGGTGACCACGCAGGAACTTCTGAACGACCAGAACGGCCAGTACGAGCTGTATGACGTGGTGGCGCCGATCAACACCAATGGAAAGGTCAAAGGCTTCGAGATCGCCTACGAGCAGCCGATCGGCGACTACTTTGGCATCAACGCCAACTACACCTATGCCGATGGCGAGGCAGATGGTGGCGAAGACCTGGTGGGCACGTCGAAGAACACCTACAACGTGTCGGGCTACTTCGAGAACGACCGCTTCAGCGCCCGCCTCAGCTACACGTACCGTTCCTCGTTCTACCACGGCATGCTGCGCGCCGGTCAGTACTACCAGGACGATACCGACAATCTGGCCGCGTCATTGAGCTACAAGGCCACCGACTGGCTGAGCATCAGTTTTGATGCGCTGAACCTCAACAACCCAGACCTCAAGTACTACCAGGCCAACGGCCAGCCGCAGGCGTTCTACAGCAACGGCCGTCAGTACTATCTCAACCTCCGCTTCAAGTTCTGATGCACCTCCGCCGGCAGGCCCCATGGCCTGCCGGCGGCGTTTCACCGCGGCACACGCACGGCTGAACGCCGCAGAGCCGGTGCCCCAGCACCGGCTCGGATCGATACCAGGGGAGCGCCGGTACAGGCGCACAGCGGGAACCGGCGTGGGGACGCCACCCGCAAGCACGCAGGCGGCCGCACCAACGGGTCGTCCATTCTTCGAGCAATGATGGGAGAGACATCATGAAGCATCGCAAGACCGTTCTATCCGCCGCCATCGTGACGTGTCTTGGCTTCGCCATGCATGCGCAGGCACAGGAGGCCACAGCACCTGCTGCAGCCAGTGGTGACGAAGCCACCGAGCTGGACCGTGTCACCGTGGTCGGTATCCGCGCCAGCCTGCAGCAGGCCCTGGATACCAAGCGCAACTCCGACGCCATCATCGACGTGATCACCGCGGAAGATGTCGGCAAGTTCCCGGCCACCAACGTGGCAGAAGCCATGACGATCATCCCGGGCGTGACCATCGACAAGGCCTTCGGGCAGGGCGAGAAGGTCAGCATCCTGGGAACGGATCCGGCCCTGAACCGCACGCTGCTCAATGGTCAGACGGTCGCGTCGGCAGACTGGTTCATCGCCGACCAGCCAGGCCGCACGTTCAACTATTCGCTGCTGGCGCCCCAGATCGTCGGCAAGGTCGAGGTCTACAAGTCGCCCGAAGCGCACATCGACGAAGGTTCGATCGGCGGCACGGTGATCGTCACCACGCGCAAGCCGCTGGACCTGGAAGCCAACAGTGTGTCCGGCCAGGTCAGCTACCTGTGGAACGACCGGGTGAAGGAGAATGATCCGCAGGCGTCACTGATGTACAGCTGGAAGAACGATGCCAGCACCTTCGGCATTCTGGTCTCGGCGCAGACGTCCACAGAGAACATCCGTCGCGATGGCGTGGAATCGTATGGTTCGGTCAGCGCGTTGGACTACCGCGATGGCCAGGGCGGGGGCGGCTCGGTCAACAACCGTCCGATGGATTGGTCCGTCGGCGCACCGAAACCCCAGGTCTGCGTTGATGCGTGCGAGGACGCGCTACAGAACAACCTCACCGCCCGCGGCCCCAACTCGCTGAGCGCGCACTACTTCGAGCAGGAGCGCAAGCGCGACACCTACTCGCTGGCGCTGCAGTTCAAACCGGTCGAAGAGCTGGACATCGAGCTCAATGCTCTGAAGGTCGAAGCCGGCTACGACAACATGAGCCACTCCATGTTCGCCTTCATGGGCAACGCGTGGAACGGCCTGATGAACCTGACCGACGTCACCATCGAAGACGGTGTCATCACCCGCGGCACGTTCGACAACGCACTGGTGGTCTACGACCTGATCAACCGCAAGGCAACCGTCGAAACCGACTCCTACGACCTGAAGGCGAAGTGGAACGCCGAGCGCTGGTTCGTCTCCACCGAACTGGGCACTAGCGAGGCCACGGGCGGCACCGGCCAGCAGGTGTTCGGCGAGTTCCTCAACTGGTCGGACTACACCTACGACATCAGCGGCGCACCGGGCAATCCCGGCAGCGTGGTGTTCCATGGCACCAATCCGTTCCTGGACCCGAGCGCATTCCGCATGGATGGCGGCTGGGGCAGCGATCCGAACAGCGCCGCAACGTGGAACCCGGGTTGGGGCGGCAACATCGTCTTCAAGCCGACCAAGGACGAGGAGACCTACGGCCAGGTCGACTTCGGCATCAAGCTGGATTCGCCGTTCTATCTGCTGCGCTTCGGCTACAAGCAGCGCAGCCATGAAACCTCGCAGGTGATGGGTGGTGTATCGCTGGCCGCGGTGGCGGGCTACGGCGATGCCTCGGCCGCGCAGTTCGATCCTCGTCCGCTGCCGAGCAACTACCTCAGTGGCTTCAACGGCGTGGGCGACCTCAACAACCGCTTCACCATCGATGGCTGGGCGCTGGCCGACTACATCCTCAGCGGTGACTGGCTGGCGCCGTGGCAGACCATGCCGACGCCCAGCACGTTCAACGACCCCTCCTTCGCCGCGAATACCTGGACCATCGAGGAAGACATCAAGGCCGCCTACGTGCAGGCCGACTTCAGCTGGGAGCGGCTGCGCGGCAACGTCGGTGTGCGCTACGTGCAGACCGAGTCGGACAGCGGCAGCTGGGCATGCACCGTCAATGTCAGTCCGTGCCCTGCCACGTCGTACGCCTGGGCGAGCACCAAGAAGAAGTACAACGACTTCCTGCCCAACGTAAACCTGGTGTTCGAAGCCACTGACGAGCTGGTCCTGCGCGCGTCGGCGGCCAAGGTCATCTCGCGTCCGAACTACGGCGACATGTCGACCTACTTGTGGCTGGGCGACCAGACGCTGACCGGTGGCGGCGGCAATCCGGACCTCGACCCGTACGAATCCACCAACCTGGATGCTGCGGCCGAGTGGTATTTCGCTGAGAACGCGATCCTCTCCGGCTCGGTGTTCT
Source organism: Pseudoxanthomonas sp. LARHCG66 (assembly GCF_052871755.1). NCBI lineage: Bacteria > Pseudomonadati > Pseudomonadota > Gammaproteobacteria > Lysobacterales > Lysobacteraceae > Pseudoxanthomonas > Pseudoxanthomonas sp. LARHCG66. The sequence continues at coordinate 136,268 of NZ_JBIXJW010000004.1, forward strand.
ACAAGGACATCGGCAGCTACATCCTGGTGTCGACGCGCCCGGAGGTGCACTTCAACCAGGCGCAGCAGGCCGACACCACCTACCAGGTGGCGCGTCCCTTCAATGCCGGCTCGGCCAAGGTCAAGGGTGTCGCGCTGGCGTATCAGCAGAACTTCGACAACGGCCTGGGCGTGATCGCCAACTACACGTACGCCGACGCCGAATCGGATACCGGTCGTCCGTTGCCGTACAACTCGGAAAACCAGGTCAACATCAGCCCGTTCTTCGAAAACGACCGCTGGAACGCGCGCATCACCTACTCCTGGCGCTCCAAGTACTTCACCCAGGTGGACCGTGGTGACGACCTGTGGACGCGCGACTATGCGTCGCTGGATGCATCGGTCGGCTTCAAGATCAACGACTACATGACGGTCAGCCTCGAAGGCATGAACCTGCTGGACGAGGTCTACCACAGCTACGCCACCGACGAGCGCCTGACCCGCGGTGCCTACCGCACCGGTCGCCGTTACATGGCGTCGCTGCGCTTCCAGTTCTGAGTTCTCTCCACCGCTCCAGCGGATTGATGTTCCCTCACGGGCCTGGATTTGTCCGGGCCCGCTTTTTTTGGGCATGCTGTGCCCATCGCTACCGAGGACACCGATGAAACGACCCATCGCCCATCGCGCCCTGGCCGGACTGGCCTTCACCCTGTTGGCTCTCACCGGCTGCACGCCGAAGACGAGCGACGATGGCGGCGTGGCGGCGTCCACGCCGATCACGCCGTCGCTTATTCCGGCGCCTGCCGCACTGCAAACGGGCGAAGGCGCCTTTGCCATCACTGCGGACACGCGCCTGGCCGCCAGCGGCGAGGCCGCAACGCGCGTGGCACAGCAGTTCGCAGCCTACCTGCAGTCCGCGGGGGGGCCTGCACTGGCCACCACGCAGGACGAGGGCAAGGGCGTGATCCGCTTTGTGCTGGAATCGGCCGGTGCGGACAAGCAGAACCCGGAAGCCTACTCGCTCGACGTCACGCCCGACGGCGTCACCGTGAAGGCGCGCGATGAGCGCGGCCTGTTCTACGGTGCCGTGACGCTGTGGCAGCTCGCCACCCAGGGCGACAAGGGCGGCGTCACCCTCCCGGTGCTGCAAATCGAGGACGCGCCCCGCTTCGGCTGGCGCGGCTTCATGCTGGACCCGGCGCGCCACTTCCAGAGCGTGGACGAGGTCAAGAAGGTCATCGACGCGATGGCCCTGCACAAGCTCAACACGCTGCATTGGCACCTGACCGACGACCAGGGCTGGCGCATCGAGATCAAGCAGTACCCGAAGCTCACCGGGATCGGTGGTTGCCGCATCCCCGCCGGTGATGGCGGCAAGGACCCGAAGACGGGCGAGCCGCGTCCCTACTGCGGCTTCTACACGCAGGACCAGATCCGCGACGTGGTGAAGTACGCCGCCGAGCGCCACATCACCGTGGTGCCGGAGATCAACGTGCCGGGCCATGCAACAGCCGCCATTGCCGCGTATCCCGAGCTGGGTTCGATCGACACGCCGCTGGTGCCGTCGAACGAATGGGGCGTGTTCCCGAACCTGGTCAACGTCGAAGAAGGCACCATCACCTTCCTCGAGAACGTGCTGGGCGAAGTGGTCACGCTGTTCCCCGGCACCTACGTGCACATCGGCGGCGACGAAGCGGTGAAGGACCAGTGGGAAGCCTCCGCGCGCGAGCAGGCGCGCATGCGCGAGGTGGGCGCGAAGACCGAGATGGACCTGCAGGGTTACCTGGTCGGACGCCTTGAGAAGTATCTCGCCACGCACGGCAAGCGCCTGATCGGTTGGGACGAGATTCTGGAAGCCAAGCTTCCCGCCGAGGCGACGGTGATGTCGTGGCGCGGCATCGAAGGCGGCCTGCAGGCCGCCCGCGAAGGCCACGACGTGGTGATGTCGCCTTCCAACAAGACGTACCTCGACTACCTGCAGACCGCCTCGCCGAACGAGCCGCCGGGTCGTCCCGCACTGATCACGCTGCAGGATGTCTACGGCTTCGATCCGGTCCCGGCGGAACTGGAAGAGAGCCAGCACCACCATATCCTCGGCATCCAGGCCAACCTGTGGACCGAACACACGCGCACCTTCGCCCGCCTGCAGCACAACGCGTTCCCGCGCCTGGCCGCCGTGGCGGAAACCGGCTGGACGCCGGCGGCGAAGAAGGACTTCGCCAACTTCACCGCCCGCCTGCCGGCGCAGCTGAAGCGCTACGACGCCATCGGCCTGGGCTACGCGAAGACGCCGTTCGAAGCCATGATCGCGACCGAGGACGATCGCAAGGCCGGCACGGCGAAGATCACGTTGTCGAACCCGCTGGGCTATGCCGTGCGCTACACCACGGACGGCAGCGAACCGAAGGCGACGTCACCAGCCTTCACGACGCCGTTGGACGTGAAGCTCCCCGCCACCGTGCGCGCCGCGGCATTCGCCGACGGCCGTGCGCTGGCACCTGCGTCCACGTTCGAACTGACGCCCGCCTCGCTGCTGTCGCGCACCGACGAAGCGATGGCCGTGTGTCCGGACGCCGGACGCCTGCTGCTGCGACTGGAAGACGATGGCCCGGCCGATGGCGAGCGCGCGATCTTCAACGCCACGATCTTCTATCCCTGCTGGCAGTGGAACCAGGCCGATCTCGACGGCATCGCGTCGATCAAGGTGCGGGCCGGACGTATCCCGTACTACTTCCAGCTGGCCCACGACGAACCGCACCGCACGTTCGAGCCGGCGAAGTCGCCGCTGGGCGAACTTGAGATCCTGGGCGGCGGCTGCGAGGGCCGCACGCTGGCGACGGTGGCGTTGCCGGCCGCGCCCAACGCCGATGGTTTCCTCGACCTGGAGGCGCCACTTCCGGCCGGTACGACCGGCAGGCAGGACCTGTGCGTGCGCTTCACCGGCGACACACGCCCGCAGATGTGGGTGCTGGACCGGATCACGCTGCAGCCGCAGTAACCATCAGGATCCTGTAGGAGGGGCTTCAGCCCCGATGCTCTTCGGTCGATATCCCATCGATTTGACGAAAAGCATCGTGGCTGAAGCTCCTCCTACCATCATCCGCGCAGGCGCAGCAGCAGGTCGCGCAGCGGGGTGGTCATCGTCGCCAGTCCGGCCAGCACGCCCAGCGTGTTCGCCACTGCATCGCGCGGATCGGCCATGCGGGTACTGGTCAGTATTCCCTGCGCGAACTCCAGGCCGATGCCCAGCGTGACCAGCAGCAGCGCCACAAGCAGGCAGGCACGGCGCTTGGCGAACAGCTGCACGGCCGACGCGGAAAGCAGTGCGTACGCCAGGAAGTGCTCGACCTTGTCGCCACCTGCCGGCACCGGCGGCAATCCACTCAGATTCACCAGCGACAACACGACCACGGCCGTGACCGCCATCAACCACAGCGGCAGCCACAGCCGCGGACGACGGAACGGCTTGAGCGCGAATGTCCGGCTCACAGGCGCCAGCTCAGGTCGTTGAACAGGAACGCCACGCCGAACTCGACATCGCGCGAAAAACCCATCACCTGGAATCGTTCCCCCATCTCGCTGGGCAAGGTCAGCCGCTTGGCCTCGTTGCGCAGGCGCAACAACGTGGTTTCGTCCGCGCGCGCTTCGGCTTCGGCCAACCGTTCCTGCAGGCCGTTGCCCAGCAGGAAGTTGGCCTGCGTGATGTAACCCGCCATGTCGAAGCCCGCCTGCGTGCCGGCTTCCGCCAGCGCGGTGAAATCCACCGACGCGGTGATGTCCTGCAGACCCGGCCACAGGTAGGGATCGTTGTGCACCCGATGGCGGTAATACGCACGCAGCGTGCCGTCGTCCCGGTCAGGCTGGTAGAACTCGCGCCGCGTGTAGCCGTAATCGGCGAAGAGCATGGCACCGCGATCCAGGCCCCCCATCACCGCCTGTATCCAGTACGGCAGTTGCGGCAGCAGTTCCGAGCGGTAGCCGTCCGGGAACGGCTGCTCGAGATAGCGCTCGACATGGCGCACGGCGGCGGCGAGCAACGCGTCGGCCGGCCGGTCGGTGCGGACGAAGCGACCTTCGCCGTCCAGCGCCACGCCTTCCTCGAACACTTCGCCATCGCGCAGCGTGAAGCGCGGCGTCGGCAGGGCATCGATCACTTCGTTGGCGAACAGGACGCCATTCCAGGCGTCGGACGGCGGGCCATCGAGCCATTCGACCAGATCGAAGACCGGCGGAATCAGTCGCGCTTCCAGGCGCTCGCGCTGGCGCTGGCGCAGGTCGGCACTGGGTTCGAGGATCGCATACCGTGCAGGCAGGGCATCCAGCGCCAGCAAGCGTTTCAGCATGATCTCCGCGAAAGCGCCGCTGCCGCCGCCGATCTCCACGAATTCGGCCTCCGGGCCCAGCTGCTGCAACACCGGTGCTACCGCCTGCGCCACGCAGCTGGCGAACAGTGGCCCCAACTCCGGCGACGTCGTGAAGTCACCCGCCTCGCCGAACTTGGTGCTGCCCGCGCTGTAGTAGCCCAGCCCGGGCGCGTAGAGGCTGCGCTCCATGAACCGCGAAAACGGCATGCTGCCGCCCCCGGCGGCGATCTCGGCGCGGATCAGTACGGCCAGGCGTTCGCTGTGCGCCTGTGCCACATCGTCGGGTAGGGGTAGATCAGCCTGCATGGCGCACCTGAAACGGGAAACCACGTCATTGTACGGGCCGATTCACATTGGCACGGCGGCCCTAGCCAACCCCCGGGGCCACGCATAGAATCGTGGTGCACAGCAGCAACGGACACGCCATGACCTATTGCGTCGGCATCGAAGTCAACGAAGGCCTGGTCTTCGCCGCGGATACCCGCACCAGCGCTTCGTTCGACGATGTGCGCGTGTACCGCAAGCTGCACGTGTTCGAGTGGCCGGGCGAGCGCGTGTTCGTCATCATGTCGGCCGGCAACCTGGCCACCACCCAGCTCACCCTGTCCAAGCTGCAGCGCGACGTGGATGATCCGCATGCGCCGCGCAGCCTGCGCACGTTCTCGCACCTGTACGAGGTGGCCGAGTACGTGGGCGAGACGCTGGTGACCAGCCAGGCGCGGGTGATCGACGATGCCCAGCAGAGTGGCGTCAACGTGCAGTCCACGCTGATCCTCGGTGGCCAGATCGCCGGCGAGCGGCCCGGCCTGTACATGGTCTACCCATTGGGCAACTGCATCGCCACGTCACCGGAAACGCCGTACCTGCAGATCGGCGAATCCAAGTACGGCAAACCCATCCTCGACCGCATCATCCGGCCCGAGACCTCGCTGGAAGATGCGGCGCGCTGCGCACTGGTTTCGCTGGATTCCACGATCCGCTCCAACCTGTCGGTCGGCATGCCGGTGGACATGGCGTTGCTGCGTACGGGCGACCTGAAGATCAGCCAGAAGGTGCGACTGGAAGCCGACACACCGCTGTACGCCGAGATCCACGACACGTGGTCGCGCAAGCTGGAAGCCGCAGTGCACAGCCTGCCGCGGTTTCCCTGGGAGCCGCAGCAGGAACGCGAAGCACCCGCCGGCCCGCTGCCACCGATGCCGCCGCGGCGCGCACCCTCGCGGCAGGATCCCGGCGACGCGCAAGGGCAGCAATAGACCTCAGGCCTCTGTAGGAGCGACGTAAGTCGCGACCGCACGCCCAATCGTCCCGGCACCGCGACCAAGCGAGAGCGCCGGACGACAGGCTGCTGTGCATGATCCAAACGTGGGCGAAAGCATCGGCCGTGCGGTCGCGACTTACGTCGCTCCTACAGAAAGCCGCGTCCTCACCCGTGGAAATAGCCCTCGGCGATGGCCGAATGCAGCGAACTCAGGTGGACCTGGATCTGGTCCATGAAGGGTGCGGGATTGCGTGCCGCGAGTGACACCGGATCGGCATTGCGGGTCATGCCGATCAGGCGGTTGAGATGACGGTCCACGCCGGGGCGTGGGGGCATCGTAGGCAACACGCTCTGCGCGCGCGTCAGGCAGAACTGCACGCTGCGCGGGAACTCGTTGTTCTGCAGCAGGAAGCGCAGCGCCAGTTCGGCGGTGACGCGCTGGCGCACGTGGCGACGGAACATCTGGTAGCCGGCCAGCGAGCGCAGCACGCTCATCCACTGCATGTTCTGGAAGGCCTCGCGGTCATCCTCGTTGCGCGGCGTCACCAGGCCCGAGGCGCCGGCATCGATGATGCGGGTGGTCATATCGGCCTGTTCCAGTGCCGTGCCCAGGCGCAGGAACTGGTAGCCGATGTCGCGGCTTACGTTGGCGCTGAGCAGACCCGATACCTTCAGGCAGCCATCGATGATGCGATTGAGGAACTCGATGCGGTAACGCCGGCTCAGACTGCGCTCGCCGTGCGCGCCGATGTACAGGTGCAGATCGTTGATGGCTTCCCACACATCCTGCGGCAGGCTGTCGCGGATGCTGCGCAGGATCTCGCGCGCCGAATCCACCGACGTGCGCAGCGACGACGGATTGCGCTCGTCCAGCAGCAGGAAATGGATCACGTCCACGTCGGCGGCACCATGGCCGGCACCGGGATGGCATTCCTCGAAGTACGGCCCGGCGCCGACGGTGTCGATCATCGGCCGCCACGCGAAGCGGACGGAGCGCGGCATGTCCAGTTGCAGCTGACTGCCCACGCCTACCAGGCGCGCGGTGTTCTCCGCCCGCCGCACATAGCGGCTGAACCAGAACAGGTTGTCGGCGACGCGCGACAGCATCAGGCAGCCTCCTCGTCATGGTCGGACAGATCGACCACCCAGGTGTCCTTCGCGCCGCCGCCCTGCGATGAATTGACCACCAGCGAGCCCTTCACCATCGCCACGCGGGTCAGGCCACCCGTGGTGACGTAGGTGTCCTCGCGCGACAGGACGAAGGGCCGCAGGTCGATGTGGCGGGGTGATGGTCCCTGCTTGGTCACGATGGGCGCGGTGGACAGCGCCAGCGTGGGCTGCGCCATGTAGTTGCGCGGATTCGCCTCGATCAGCGCCTTGAACTTCTCGCGCTGGCGCTTGGTCGAGCGCGGGCCGATCAGCATGCCGTAACCGCCGGATTCGTTCGCCGGCTTCACCACCAGCTTCTCGATGTTCTCCAGCACGTACTTGCGTTCCTTCGCGTTGTGGCAAAGGTAGCTGGGCACATTGGGGAGGATGGGGTCCTCGTCGAGGTAGTACTTGATCATCTTCGGCACGTAGGCGAAGACCACCTTGTCGTCGGCCACGCCCGCGCCGGGCGCGTTCGCCAGCGCCACCTTGCCCGCGCGCCAGCTGCGGATCAGTCCCGGCACGCCGAGCACGGACTCGGGATGGAATACGTCCGGATCGATGAACAGGTCATCGACCCGGCGATAGATCACGTCCACGCGTTGCGGACCGTACACGGTCCGCATGTAGGTGCAGTCGTCATCGGCGACGAACAGATCGCTGCCTTCGACCAGCTCGATGCCCATGGCCTGCGCCAGGTACGCGTGCTCGAAGTACGCACTGTTGAACACGCCCGGTGTCAGCAGCGCGATGACGGGGGTGTTGCCGGGGCGTGGCGACAGCGCGGCCAGGGTGTCGTAAAGCTGGCTGGGATACTCGTCCACCGGCAGGATCGAACTGGTCTCGAACAGCTCCGGGAACACCCGCTTGGCCACCATGCGGTTTTCCAGCATGTAACTGACGCCCGAGGGGATGCGCAGGTTGTCCTCCAGCGCATACAGCGTGCCATCACCGTCGCGCACCAGGTCCGAACCGCAGATGTGCGCCCACACGCCCAGCGGCGGGGTGACGCCGACGCACTGCTCGCGGAAGTTCACCGAGTCCTTCAGCAGCATCGCCGGGAACACCTTGTCCTTGACGATCTGCTGCTTGCCGTAGATGTCGCCGATGAAGAGGTTCAGCGCGCGCATGCGCTGCTTCAGGCCGGCCTCGGTGCGTTGCCACTCGCTGAGCGGGATGATGCGCGGGATCAGGTCGAAAGGCAGCGTGCGGTCGACGTTGCGGCCATCCGAGTACACGGTGAAGGTGATGCCCTGCACGCGTGCCACCACGTCGGCGGCGAGTTGGCGTTCGGCCAGCTCGCGGCCGGACAGGCCCGCCAGGTACTCCACCAGCCGGCGTGCGGCCGGACGCGGCCGTCCATCGGCCTGGATGAGTTCGTCAAAGGTCGTGGTGCGGTACTTCGCCCAGTCCATTCGCCCTTTCCGTTGTCCCTGGCCGGCGCATCCGGCGAAGGGTGATGCGTCGCAACATGCACGCTAACCGTGCACGTCGTCAAGCTTCCGCAGCAGGGTGGATTCGACTCACATCCGCAGGCGTCGCGTTGCGCCATTCCGGTGCAAAGCAGGGAGAATGTCCGTCCCCGCACCGGAGTCCGCCATGCCCACCTCACGCCGCGTCGTCCTGGTCACCGGTGCCGCCCGCCGCGTGGGAGCGGCGATCGCGCGCCGGTTGCACGCCGATGGCTGGGATCTGGCCCTGCACTATCGCGCCTCGGCCAGCGACATGCAGGCCCTGATCGCAGAACTGGAAACCGCACGCGCCGGCAGCACGCTGAAGCTGCAGGCCGAGCTGACCGCCTTCGATCGCCTGCCCGAACTGGTGGCGAGGACCGTGGGCCATTACGGTCGCCTGGACGCGCTGGTCAACAACGCGTCGGCGTTCTATCCCACGCCGGCCGGCAGCGCCACGCCGGCGCAGTGGGAAGAGCTGTTCGCGGTCAATGCACGCGCGCCGTTCTTCCTGTCGCAGGCGGCGGCGCCGCACCTGCGCGCCGCACGCGGGGCGATCGTCAACATCGCCGACATCTATGCCGACAAGCCGCGTGCCGACCTGGCGGTGTACGCCGCATCCAAGGCGGCACTGCTGGCGGTGTCGCGCGGACTGGCTGTATCGCTGGCGCCGGAAGTGCGGGTGAACGCGGTTTCGCCGGGCGCCATCCTGTGGCCCGACGGCGGGATCGACCCCGGGATGCAATCCAACCTGCTGGCGCAGACGCCGCTGGGTCGCGTCGGGGATCCGGACGACATTGCCGGCACCGTGGCGTGGCTGCTGGGTGACTCAGCCAGCTACATCACCGGGCAGGTGGTCCGCGTGGACGGCGGGCGCGCGCTGGGCTAGGCGCGCACTGTCCTCCTGCCAAGCCTTGCGCAGTTCTGCACAGCGCGCACGGAACTCCATCGAGTACACGAATCCCTGGATAAGCGCGTACACATCATCGTGCTGCACCAGGCCGCGCATGGTGCGCTCGGAGCTGTCCAGCACCGCATCGGGAAGGTGGCCGAACTTCGCTCCACTCCACGCTGCCTCCAAGGGATTGAGCACCATGTAGGCCAGCCAGCGCCGACGGGAGGCATCCGGGTCCGCGCCCTGCTGGTCCGCATGGATCAACTGATCGAGCAGGCGCATGTTGTCGGGGTCCTGCAGGGCGGCCATGTCGATGTTGATCCAGGCGTCCTTGATGCCGCGGTCGTGCTCCATCCTCGCCGACCGCTTGCTCGCCCGGTGTACGGCGAGTGCGATGAAGGCCGTGACCACGATGTTCACGCCGGCCAGAACCACGTTGAGCCAGTCGGCGGTGATCATGCGAACTCCATGCGGGAAGGACTGGGAGGACTGCCGTGGTCCGGATGCGCGCGCCACAGCGAGGCCAGCGTTCGGCCACTGCGCGGATCGACCATGTCGGGCGCGATCTCGGCCAGTGGCAGCAGCACGAAGGCGTGCTTCAGCTCCTCGCGCGGCAGGCGCAGGTTGCCCGGCCCCTGCAGGACCAGATCGTCATAGAAGACGATATCGATGTCGAGCGTGCGGTCCGAGAAGCGCGGTCCGCTGCGGTCCCGGCCATGCGCGTCCTCCAGCGCATGCAGCCAATCGTTCAGCGCAAGCGGGTCGAGGTCGCTTTCCATCACGGCGGCGGCGTTGAGGAAATCCGTGCCGTCGAAACCGACGGAGCGCGTGCGGTAGACCGACGAGAAGCGGACCTCGCCGAAGCGTTCGCGCAGCGCGGCGACGGCGGCACGCAGGTGGCGTTCGGGCTCGATGTTGCTGCCCAGGCTCAGGTAAGCGGTTCCCATGACGTCAGGCCGGGCGTGTGCCGCGTTCGATATGCACGCCGACGTTGCGCGCACCGGTGACCGCACCGGGCTTGCTCAGCTTCAACCGTACCCAGGCCACACCGAATTCGTCGCGGATGATCGCCGCGCACTGTTCCGCGAGGGTCTCGACCAGACCGAAGCTCGCTTCCTCCACGAAGGAGATCAGTCGCTTCGACACCGCCTTGTAGTCCAGCGTGAGTGCGATGTCATCGCGCGCGGCGGGCACGCGGTTGTCGAATGCCATCTCCACGTCCAGCGCCACGGTCTGGCGGATCTCCCGCTCCCAGTCGTAGATGCCGATGACGGTCTCGATGCGCAGGTCTTCGATGAAAACGGTGTCCATGGATGAAAGCCGTGATGGGTGATGGGTGATCGGTGGGACACAGGCTACGTGGAGTCCCGGCTTTTACCAATCACGAATCACAAACTCCGAATCACGGGCGGCAGCGCCGCCATGTCCCAGCGCGGCACCACCTTCACTTCCGGCGTTTCATGCTGGCCCGCCTGCAGGCGCAACGCGCCAGCGAACGCGATCATCGCGCCGTTGTCGGTGCACAGCGACGGGCGCGGGAAGCATGCACGGCCACCGCGCTTCGCCGCGATCTCCTGCAGCTTGGCGCGCAGGCGCTTGTTGGCGCCCACGCCACCGGCGATGACGATGACATCGCTGCCGGCTGCGTCCAGTGCGCGTTCGCACTTGATCGCCAGCGTATCGACCACCGCATCCTCGAAGCCGCGCGCGATGTCGGCGCGGGTCTGTTCCGACTGGTCGCTGTCGCGCCAGGCCAGCAGTACCTGCGTCTTCAGGCCGGAGAAGCTGAAATCCAGACCCGGCCGGTCGGTCATCGGCCGGGCGAACCTGAACCTGCCAACGGTTCCCTGCTCGGCCAGCGCCGCCAGCTGCGGCCCGCCGGGGTACGGCAGACCCATCATCTTGGCCGTCTTGTCGAAGGCTTCGCCGGCCGCATCGTCCAGCGTTTCACCCAGCAGACGGTAGCGGCCGATGGCGTCCACCGCCACCAGCTGGGTATGGCCACCGGAGACCAGCAGGGCCACGAACGGCGGTTCCGGGGGGTCGTCCTCCATCAGGGGCGCCAGCAGGTGGCCTTCCATGTGGTGGACGCCGACGGCAGGCACGTCCAGCGCCCATGCCAGGGAGCGGGCCACCCCGGCCCCGACCAGCAGCGCGCCAACCAGTCCGGGCCCGGCGGTGTAGGCCACTCCGTCCAGATCGGCGGTGGTCATGCCCGCCTCGGCAAGGGTCTGCCGGATCAAGGGCAGCAGCTTCCGCACATGGTCGCGACTGGCCAGTTCCGGAACCACGCCGCCGTATTCGGCATGCAGGGCGATCTGGCTGTAGACCGTATGGGCGCGCAGGCCCACCGTGCCGGGCAGGCCGGTTTCGTAGACGGCCACGCCGGTTTCGTCGCAGCTGGTTTCGATGCCGAGGACTTTCATGACCGGGATCTGGGGCTCAGGGAGGGAGAGGGCAAGCCGGGCCGGTAGCGGGGTGGGTTGCAGCGCCGGAGGCAGCCGCTATAATACGCGGCTCACCCGGTATGCCCGGGCCGTTTACTTCACCGAGATTACGTATGCCCAGCGTCAAAGTCCGCGAAAACGAGCCGTTTGAGTTTGCGCTGCGTCGCTTCAAGCGCACCTGCGAAAAGGCCGGCGTCCTGGCCGAAACCCGCAAGCGCGAGTTCTACGAGAAGCCGACCCAGGAGCGCAAGCGCAAGGCCGCTGCTGCGGTGAAGCGTCAGCTGCGTCGCAGCTCGCGCGACGTCACCAAGCGCCAGCGCCTGTACTGAGCCGCGTCGCTTCGCAAGAAGCCGGCACGCGCGAGCGTCGCCGGCTTTTTGTGTTTTTGGCTTCCGGCCGCCCCACGCCTTCCCCGCCCCCATTCCCCCGGAGTACGCCATGTCCCTGAAACAGCAGCTCACCGATGACATGAAGGCCGCCATGAAGGCCGGCGAGAAAGACCGCCTGGCCGTCATCCGCCTGATCAACGCCGCCATCAAGCAGCGTGAAGTGGACGAGCGCATCGAACTGGACGACGCCGCCGTGCTGGCCGTGCTGGAGAAGATGGTCAAGCAGCGCAAGGATTCGGTGAGCCAGTTCGAAGCCGCCAGCCGCGAGGACCTGGCCGCCATCGAGCGTGCCGAGATCGTGGTGATCGAAGCCTACCTGCCGGCCAAGCTGGGCGAAGCCGAGATCCTGTCCGCCATCGAGGCCGCCATTGCCGAGACGGGCGCCACCGGTCCGGCCGACATGGGCAAGCTGATGGGCGTGCTGAAGCCACGCCTCGCTGGCCAGGCCGACATGGGCCAGGTCTCCGCGCTGATCAAGAAGAAGCTCGCGGGCTGAGCCCGCCGCGGGGCGCCAGGCATCCTGGCGCCTAGCCCCATCCGTGGCATCCTCGCGCCATGGATACCCCTGCCATCACCCTGCGCCCGGCCACCCGCGCCGACATCCCGCAGATCCTCGCCTTCATCCGCGGGCTGGCCGAGTACGAAAAACTCGCCCACGAGGCCGTCGCCACGCCCGCCCTGCTCGAAACCCACCTGTTCGGCGAACGTCCCGCCGCTGAAGTCGTGATCGCCGAGGCCGATGGCACGCCCGCCGGTTTCGCGCTGTTCTTCCACTCGTTTTCCACGTTCCTCGGCCAGCCCGGGCTGTACCTCGAGGACCTGTTCGTGTTGCCGCGCTACCGTGGATTCGGTCTCGGCAGGCGACTGATGGTGCATCTCGCACAGCTGGCCGTCGCACGTGGCTGCGGCCGCTTCGAATGGTCGGTACTGGACTGGAACGAACCCGCGATCCGCCTCTACCGCAGTCTGGGCGCGGTCGGTCTGGACGAATGGACGGTGCAACGCGTCAGTGGCGCCGCCTTGCACGCCCTCGCCGGCGCGGACGCATGAACACCACCGCCACGCAACCCTAACGCACCGCTGACACGGCGTACGCCACCCTCGGCGCATGCCCCGTCGAAACGACCTCGCCACCTTGCGCACGCTGGCACGCGATGCCGGCGAACGCGCCAACCGCAGCCTGCCCGTCGCGCTGGGCCGGCGCTTCATCGAGACCGACCTGATGACGCAGGCAGCGTCACTGTCGTTCTATGCGCTGCTGTCGCTTGCACCGCTGCTGGTCCTGTTGCTCTGGCTGATGGCCTCGCTCTACCCGCCGGCGCAACAGTCGCTGCTCGACCAGATTCACCAGCTGGCGGGCCCCAGCGCCGCCACGGTCGCCGAGACGGTGATCCGCAACGCCAGCGACCGGCCGGATGTGGGCTCGCTGGCGGGATGGTGGAGCACGGCGCTGCTGTTCGTCGGCGCCACCGTCGTGTTCGCGCAGCTGCAGGGCGCGCTGAACCTGATATTCCGCACCGATGCGCAGCGCCTCAACGGCCTGCCCGCATGGCTGATGAATCGGGTGTTCTCGCTCGGTGTCGTGCTGGCCATCGGCTTCCTGCTGATCGTGTCCATGATCGCCACCACCGCGCTGCAGGTGGTGTTCGCCCGGCTGCCTTCGCTGCTGCCCATGCTCGGCTACGCCACCACGCTGCTGCTGTACACGCTCGCATTCGCGTTCTTCTACCACTACCTGCCGGACCGGCGCGTCGCATGGCGGCAGGCATTCCTGGGCGGCGCCATCACCGCGGTGCTGTTCGCGACCGGCCGCTACCTGATCGGCCTGTACCTCGCCCAGGCCGCGCCCGGCAGCGCGTACGGTTCGATGGGGGCGCTGGTCCTGCTGCTGGTGTGGATCTACTACGCCAGCGTGGTGTTCTTCATCGGCGCGCTGCTCACGGCGGTCATCGATGAGCGGAGAGTGGGGAGGGACCAGTGAGGAAGGTGGGCGGTCGCTCGCTCCCCTCCACTCATTCCTTCCATCCGGCGCGCCTGCTGGTCATCCCGATACCGGGATTGAACGTGTTGGTCGGATCCAGTCGCCGGTAGAAATCGGCCAGCGGCGGCTTGGCGCGATAGAGGTGGCCGACGTTGTGTTCGGCCGGATACTCGGCGGCGCGGGCGTCCAGCAGGTCCCACAGGCGGTGCTCGACGGCCAGCGGATCCACGCCCTTCCTCACGATGTAGTCCTGGTGGAATACGTGGCAGAAGAAGTGCCCGTAGTACAGCCGCGCCACCATCGTGTCTGCGACGTCCACAGGCAATGCCTCCACCCAGTCGCGATCATCGCGACGGAGAGCGACATCCAGCGCGACAATGTCCTCCACCTGTGCACGATGCACGGCGCGGTAGCGCACCGCCGCACCCGCCACGGCGAAGCGCAGCAGGAAGGCCTTGCGTCCCTCGTCGGCATCGCAGGCGAAGAAACCGCCCGCGCGTGCGGCGAAGAAGTGTTCGAGGAACGCACGCGTGGCCTCCGCATCGCGCGTTGACACCTTGAGCAGCAGGTGATGCTCGAAACGGTCGCGGCAAGCACGCAGGCGCGGCGGCAGATGGTCCGGGAGCAGCGACGTCGCCGCCTGCAGCAGCCGGTCGGTCAGGCCTCCCAGGCCGATGCGTTCGCACCAGCCGTCCAGGCGGCTCTTCAGCGCGAAGGCCCCGGGCACCTTGTCGGTGCCAAAGCGTTCGATCAGCAGGAAGGTGTCCTTGCCATAGCGGTCGCCGATGTCGAACGCATCGCGATGAAGATACTCGCCCGAGATAGGCAGGCGTTCGAAGGCCGTCAGCATGTGCCGGCGCACCGCGGTGAGATCGTCCGGATCGTTGCTGCCGATGTAGAAGACCGACGCGGCCTCCTTCTCGAAGGTGTCCAGGCGCACGGCGAACACGGCCAATCGTCCTGCACAGCCGGACGCTTCATGCAGGCGCGAGGGATCGGCGTTGTAGCGGGCCGGGGTGGGCGCATCCACCAGCCGCACGTGCGCGGCATAATGCGGATCGGATGCCGCGCGCGCCTGGTCGCGGATGATGTCGCCCTGGCCGTAATCGCCCGCCTGCAGCCGCGACAGGATGTCTTCGGGCGTGTCGCCCAGCGCGATGCCGAGATGGTTGACCAGCTGCAGCCTGCCTTCCGCATTCACCTGCGCGAACAGGGCCAGTTCGGTATAAGCCGGCCCACGCCGCACCAGCGCCCCGCCTGAGTTGTTGCAGACGCCCCCCAGCACCGACGCCCCAATGCATGAAGAGCCGATCACCGAATGCGGCTCACGATCCAGCGGCGCAAGTACCTTCTCCAGTACATCCAGCGTCGCGCCCGGCAGGCAGACCACCTGCCGCCCTTCGTCGATCAGCTGCACGCCGGTCAGGCGCAGGGTGCTGACCAGGACGATGCCGCGATCGTAGTCGTCGCCATCAGGCGTGGAGCCGCCGGTCAGGCCCGTGTTGGCCGCCTGCATCAGCACGATGCGGCCCGCGTCCACCACCGCCTGCAGCACCCGCCACAGTTCCAGCAGCGTGCCGGGGCGCACGGCCGCGAGCACCGGCCCCTCGCCGAAGCGGTAACCGCGCCGGAAACGTCGCGTGGCGCGGGCGCTGGTCAGCACATGGGAAGTCCCGACCGCACTGCGCAACCGGGCCAGCAGGGCGTCATCGGAAGAGGGGTCGAAGGACATGTACCGCATGGTAACGCGCCCCGACGGTGTGCCGGCCCGGCATGGCATCCTATGTGGCCCATGGCCCGCATCCCCGACGCCTTCATCGACGAACTGCTCGCCCGGACGGATATCGTCGAGGTGGTCGGCGCGCGCGTGCCATTGAAGCGACAGGGCAAGGAATACTCCGCGTGCTGCCCGTTCCACGATGAACGTTCGCCATCGTTCACGGTCTCGCCGACCAAGCAGTTCTACCACTGCTTCGGCTGCGGCGCGCACGGCACCGCGCTGTCGTTCCTGATCAACTACGATCGCCTCGAGTTCCTGGATGCCGTGGAGGAACTGGCGCGCCGCAGTGGCATGGAAGTGCCACGCGAAACGCAGCAACGGAACGAGAACAACGATACCCGCGATCTGTTCAACGCCCTCGAAGCCGCCGCACGCTTCTTCCAGCGCAATCTCGACACCAGCGAGAAGGCGAAGACCTATCTCGATGGCCGCGGCGTGGATGCGGCGATCCGCACGCAGTTCATGATCGGCTACGCGCCGGATGGCTACTCCGCGCTGAAGGATGCACTGGGCACCGACGAGCGCCGGATGAAGCTGCTCGACCGCGCCGGCCTGTTCTCGAAGAACGATCGCGGCCACGTCTACGACAAGTTCCGTGACCGGGTGATGTTCCCCATCCACGATCGCCGCGGTCGCGTGATCGCGTTCGGCGGCCGCGTGCTGCAGAAGGACGACGGACCGAAGTACCTCAACTCGCCGGAGACCGCGCTGTTCCACAAGGGCCGCGAGCTGTACGGCCTGTGGCAGGTGAAGCAGGCCAACCAGAAGATCGCGCGGCTGGTGGTGGTGGAGGGCTACATGGACGTGGTGTCGCTGTTCCAGTTCGGCGTGAAGGAAGCCGTCGCCACGCTGGGCACCGCGACCACGCCCGAGCATGCCGAGTTGCTGTTCCGCAATGCGCCGGACGTGTACTTCTGTTTCGACGGCGATGCGGCCGGCCAGCGTGCCGCATGGCGAGCGCTGGAATCGGTGCTGCCGCGCATGAAGGACGGACGGCAGGCGTTCTTCCTGTTCCTGCCCGATGGCGAGGATCCCGACACCATCGTGCGGCAGGAGGGCGCGGCTGGCTTCGACGCACGCCTGCAACAGGCGATGCCGCTGTCGGAATTCTTCTTCGAAGAGATGGGCAAGGACATCAAACTGTCCACGCTCGACGGCAAGGCGCGCCTCGCGGAACGCGCGCGGCCGTTGCTGGCGCAGATCCCCGACGGCGCGTTCGGCGACCTGATGCGGCAGCGCCTCACCGAGATCACCGGCGTGGGCGCCGGCAACACGGCACCGACCGCGCCGCTGCCTGCACGCCGTCCTGCGCCGTCACAGGCCGGCCAGAAACCGAGCCTCGTGCGCAGCATGATCGTGCGACTCCTGCACAAGCCGGCGCTGGCGTTGTCGATCGAATCCACGCATGGCTTCTCGGCGTTGCGGCTGGCAGGCATGGACCTGCTGCTGGAGGTGATCGCGCTGGTGCACGCGCGGCCCGATATCACCACCGGGGCGCTGCTGGAGCACTTCGCCGAGCGCGAGGAGGTCGTCGCGCTGCAGAAACTGGCGATGCAGGAACTGCCCGGCGACGAAGACAACTGGCGTCTCGAAGTCCTCGATGCCGCCGTGCAACTGGAGAAGCAGATGCTGCAGCAGCGTCTGGACGAACTCCAGGCCAAGCAGCGCAGCATGGGTCTGGACGAAGCCGACAAGTACGAACTGCGAACCCTGCTGCAGGCCCGCATCGGCCGCCACTGAGGAGTCCGTGATGACACGTTTCGCGTTTTGCCTGTTCGCCACGCTGCTGTGCGGCACCTCGTTCTCCACACTGGCGGCGGAATTCACCCAGCCGCGTCCCGGCCTGCATACCGGCGGCCAGCCCGCGCTGGATGATCTTGCCCGCTTGCGTGCGCAGGGCGTCCGCACGGTGATCGACCTGCGCGGATCGCAGGAGGAACGGGGCTACGACGAGGCCGCTGAAGCGCGCCGCCTGGGCATGGAATACGTTGCGATGCCCATCGCCGGCAAGGACGACCTCACGCCGGAAAACGCCAAGGCATTGTACGCCCTGCTGAAACAAAGGGAAGGTGAGGTGTTGCTGCATTGCGCCTCGGGCAATCGCGTCGGCGCCCTGC
Source organism: Pseudoxanthomonas sp. LARHCG66 (assembly GCF_052871755.1). Lineage (NCBI taxonomy): Bacteria > Pseudomonadati > Pseudomonadota > Gammaproteobacteria > Lysobacterales > Lysobacteraceae > Pseudoxanthomonas > Pseudoxanthomonas sp. LARHCG66. The sequence continues at coordinate 154,080 of NZ_JBIXJW010000004.1, forward strand.
TCGCCCTCGGCGCTGCCCAGGTTGACGGTGCATCGACGGAAGAAGCCCTCGCGCTGGGTCGCGCGGCAGGGTTGAAGTCGCTGGAGCCGGCGGTGGTGGAGCGGCTGGCACCGCCGAAGCAGACAGGGAATACGACTGCCGACTGACCCCCTCTCCGTGGGAGCGACGTAAGTCGCTATCGCTTTTCGATGAGGTCTCAGATGCCTTGAGTGCCCAGTCTTCGGCATCACGACTTGCGTCGCTCCCACACAGGAAGATCGATCGCCCCGAGCTATCCCGCCGGCACGAACTCGATACCGGCAGCCGAGGCGGCCGGTTGCAGCAGCGGCATCACCCAGTGGTCCACCAGCAGGAACGCGAACAGCGCCATCAGGTAGACGATCGAGTAGTTGAACACGCGCATGGCGAAGAACTCGTCCGGTGGATCGAGCAGGCGCCACGCGTACCAGAGGAACACCGCGCCCAGCACCAGCGCGCCGCCCAGGTAGAAGAAACCGCTCATGCCGAATACCACCGGCAGCACGGTCACTTCGACCAGCAGCACCGTGTAGAACAGGATCTGCCAGCGCGTATAGGTCACGCCGTGCGTCACCGGCAGCATCGGCACCAGCGCGCGCGCGTAGTCCTCGCGACGGAAGATCGCCAGTGCCCAGAAATGCGGCGGCGTCCACACGAAGATGATCAGCACCAGCAGCAGCGCGTGCGGCCAGTCCCACTCGCCCTGCATGCCGGTCATCGTGGCCCAGCCGAGCAGTGGCGGTGCTGCGCCGGCGATGCCGCCGATGACGATGTTCTGCGGCGTGGCGCGCTTGAGGAACACGGTGTAGATCACCGCGTAGCCGATCAGCGAAGCGAAGGTCAGGATCGCGGTGATCGTGTTGACCCACAGCACCAGGATGGCCATCGACAGCGCGGCAAGCGCGAGCGCGAACACCAGCGCCTGCCACGGCTTCACCTGGCCCTGCACCAGCGGGCGCCATGAGGTGCGCGCCATCTTCGCGTCGATGCGCGCATCCAGCAGCTGGTTGATGGCGGCCGCGCTGGAAGCCGCCAGCCAGATGCCGAGGAAACCCAACCCGCCGCGCAACACCTGCGCGCCGTCGGGCAGGCCATCGATGGCGAGGAACATGCCGACGATGGCCGTGAACACGATCAGCGCCACCACGCGCGGCTTGGTCAACGCCCAGTACTGGCGGAACGTCGAGGCCATGTCAGTCGGGCCTGCGCAGGCGCGCGGTCAGCGATACGAGGGTGAACAGCAGCAGTACCGCGCCACCGTTGTGCGCCACCGCGACCGGCAGCGGCAGGTTGAGCTTCACGTTGAGGATGCCCAGCGTGACCTGCGCGGTGATCAGCACCAGCAGCGTCAACGCCCAGCTGCGCATGCCCGGCGTGCGGAACAGGCGCCACGCGAGCGCCAGCACATAGAACGCCACCACGACCGCCATGATGCGGTGGGTCATCTGGATCGCGATGCGCGAAGCGCCATCCAGCACGCCGCCCTCATAGTCCACGCCGATGCCGCGCCACAGTACGAAGCCCTCGCCGAAATCCGCCGGCGGCCACCACTGGCCGACGCACTTCGGGAAATCCAGTCCGCAGGCCAGCGCCGCGTAGTTCGCGCTGACCCAGCCACCGAGCGCGATCTGGATGCCGAGCAGCACCAGGCCGCCGATCAGCCAGCGACGCAGCACGGTCGCGTCGGCCAGCGTGATCGGCCGGTCGGTCGCGCGCCACGCCATCCACACCAGCAACGAGAAGGTGGTCAGCCCGCCGATCAGATGGCCCATCACCACGATGGGCTTGAGCAGCCAGGTCACCGTCCACATACCCAGCAGCGCCTGGAAGATGATCACCGCCAGCGTCAGCGCGCCCGCGCGTGCCAGGTCGATGTTGGACCAGCGCAGCGCGGCGAGCAGCAGGATCGCTTCGCCGAGGATCGCGAGCGCTGAAGCCGCGCCGTGTTGGCCATGCATGTACAGCGGGATGGCCGCGCCGACCAGGCCGGCGGCGACCAGGATCTGCGCGATGCCCCAGCGCCGGCGGCGTGCAGCAAGCAGTGCGAGCACCAGCACCAGCACGCCCAGCGAGGCGGCGATGTGGCGGTGCACCTGCTCGCGCCATGCCTTGTGCGTCTCGAACGGCCGGATGTCGCTGGCCGCGTGCGAGGCCGCTTCGTTCACCGCGCCCGGCCATGCGGCCCGGCCATAGCAGGTGGGCCAGTCGGGGCAGCTCAGGCCGGCATCGGACAGGCGCACGAAGGCGCCGAACACCACGACGCACAGCGTCAGGGCGACCGCCAGCCAGGCGATTCTATGGAAATGTCGGTAGATCACGGGACGTGCGACAGCGTTCATCATCGTCTGCAGTTCGGGCGAGCGCTCAGATGAGCTTGATCAGTTTCGAGACATCCGTGCGCAGGCCGGCCGGATCGAAGCCCGGGGCATAGCGCAGGATCACGAAACCGTGCGGGTCGATCACGTACACAGGCGTGCCCGCCGGGTCGTCCACCTGCGGCAGCAGGCCACGCAACGGGTCATCCGAGCGCACCAGGCGCAGTGCGCTGTGCTTCGGCGCCCCATCCGGGTAGTCGCCGACCCACAGGATGTCGACTTCGTCGGCGTTGTGGCCGAACAGCTGCCACACCTTGTCCAGGTCCTGCGCCAGTTTCAGGCAAGCCTCCGCACACCCCGGTGCCGGCGCGGCGACGATGCGCCAGCGGCGTTCGGCAGGCTTCCAGTCGTAGGCGCTGCCGTCCGCGAGCATCGGCGCGATGCTTCGCGCGTCCGCAGGCGGCTGCAACATCAAACCGTGGTTCTTGTGCGTCGCCGGCTGCCAGCCGGAGAAGCGCAGGATGCCCGCACCGAACACGGTGCCGAAGAACAGGGCGAACAGGGCGACGAGCATCCACCGCCCGCGACGCCGCTGGGCGGGATCGAATGGTTTTGGGTCCATGGACGTCATTTTCTCACGCCCGGGCGATCATTGCCCCTCTGGCAACGCCGGGCGACACCGACCAGCTGGCGAAGCCTCTTGAAGACCGTTCGGAGCGGACCTGTCGATCCACGCTCTTTGCGATTCCCTGCAGGACCTGTCCACCCGGCACTTACAAGCCCTTTCGCGTGCCTCTCCGACTGCGCCAGGTCAGCAGCAGCGCGGTGACCAGCACCGCACCGGCCAACCCGAACCACTGCACCGCGTAGCCGATGTGGCGCTCCGGCGGCAGCGTATTGGGCAGGACGTCGAGGTCGCGGGCATAGCCCAGCGGCAGGTCCGGGTCCAGCTTCAGCAGGCGGGGCGCCAATGCCGGCAGCTGCAGTGCCTGCGCCAGCTCCTCACGCTGCAGCGCGATCACCAGCAGACTGCCGTCGGCTTGCACGGCGGGCGGCGCCTGCGCGATGCCTTCCGACGGCGGCGGCACCAGCAGTCCCGACAGGCGTCGCCGACCGGCCACCGGTGCCACGGCCGGCATCGCGCGGTTTCCCGGCACGGGCAACCAGCCCAGTTCCACCAGCAAGGGGGCGGCGTCGACGGGTTGGAAGACGCGATACGCGCGCACGCCGGGCTGCCGGTCGCGCGTCTGGTTGTCGAGCAGGATCGCCGGTCCTGACAGGAACTCGCCTTCGCCACCGGCCCAGTCGTAGGACTGCGTGCGGCCCGCATCTTCCGCCAGTGCCAGCGGCTGCGGGCGACGCTCCGCGAGTACGCGCGCGGTCTCCGCCAGCATGGCCTCCTTCTGCTCGGCCCGGCCCCACTGCCAGGCGCCCAGGCTGCAGAACAGCGACATGGCCAGCACGGCCAGCGTCCAACCGACCGGCAGCGGCATGTGCCGGCTCACGCACTGCGTCCGAATGTCGCACCCACCTTCGGCTCACCCCGGGGGAGCGATAATGCGCGCCTCACCGCCCGGGCCCCGTCGAGGACGCCATGAACGATTCGCTGAAAACCCTGCTGATCATCGCCTTCCTCATCCTCATCGTCTGGAACCTGGGCGCGGGCCTGTACTACATGCTGGTGGACAAGGGCGAAAGCAAGCGCACCGTCAATGCGCTGACCCGTCGCATAGCGCTGTCCGTGGGCCTGATCCTGCTGGTCGTCCTGGCCATCTACATGGGATGGATCACCCCGCACGGGGTCAATCCCGGCTGACGCCGTGAGGCGTGGAACGCGATTCCTGGTTCGCAGAAGCAAAAAAGCGACGGGCTTCCGTCGCTTTTTGCTGGATACGGCGTTCGCTGTCGCGAATCACGAATCCCGGATCACCTGTCCCGTCCCTTACAGCACGTAGACGAACAGGAACAGGCCCAGCCACACCACGTCCACGAAGTGCCAGTACCACGCCACGGCCTCGAAGCCGAAGTGGTTGTCCTTGGTGAAGTGGCCCTTGGCGCAGCGGAACCAGATGATCGCCAGCATGATGGTGCCCAGCGTCACATGCAGGCCGTGGAAGCCGGTCAGCATAAAGAACGTGGAGCCGTAGATGCCCGAGCCCAGCGTCAGGTTCAGTTCCTTGTAGGCGTGGATGTACTCCTCGGCCTGGAAGAACAGGAACACGCAACCCAGCAGCACCGTGGCGCCCAGCCAGATCAGCAGCTGGCTGCGGTTGCCGGCCTTCAGCGCATGGTGCGCGATGGTGATGGTCACGCCCGAGGTCAGCAGGATCAGCGTGTTGAGCAGCGGCAGGCCCCACGCGGGGATGGTCTGGAACTGGCCACCCACCTGACCGGGACCCGCGCTCGGCCACGCGGCCGAGAAGCCTTCCCACAGCAGGCTGTTGGTCATCACGCCGTCGCCTTCGCCACCCAGCCACGGCAACGCCAGCGTGCGGGCATAGAACAGCGCGCCGAAGAACGCAGCGAAGAACATCACTTCCGAGAAGATGAACCACACCATGCCCATGCGGAACGACACGTCCACCTGGCGGTTGTAGTGGCCGCTGACCGATTCGCGGATCACGTCGCCGAACCACATGAACAGCGTGGCGCACAGCATCACCACGCCCGTATAGAAGACCCACATGCCCCAGGCCGCGTCATTGAGCCAGCTGGCCACGCCCACCATGGTGACGAACATGGCGATGGAGCCCACGAACGGCCACTTGGAGCTGTGCGGCACGAAGTAGATGTTGGCGTCTGGCGATTGGGCTTGTGCCATGGCGTTGTTTCCGTTGCGTAAGACGTGGTCAGGGTGCCGCGAGCGGCGAGGGCGACGCGTTGCCCGTGCCGATCTGCGCGGTCAGTGCGTCGTTCTTGAAGAAGGTATAGGACAGGGTGATGGTCTTCACTTCCGCCGGCAGGTCCGGGTCCACGATGAAGTGGACCGGCATGTCGCGGCTTTCGCCGGCCTGCAGGGTCTGGGCCGTGAAGCAGAAGCACTCGGTCTTGGTGAAATAGCCCGAGGCGCGGGCCGGCGCCACCGACGGCACCGCGCTGCCGACGACGGCGCGCTCACTGTCGTTGCGGGCGAAATACTTCGCCTCGTACAGCTCGCCGGGCACCACTTCCATGGTCAGCTGTTCCGGCCGGAACGCCCACGGCAGCTTGGAGTTGACGCCACCATCGAACTGCACGGTCACCGTGCGCGCGACCTTGGTCGCCGCCGCGGCGGCCACCTGGCCGGGCCCTTGCTCCAGGCGGATGCCGAATACCTTCTCGCAGGCGATGCGGTACAGCGGCACCAGCGAGAACGTCAGCACGAACACCGCCACCGCCACGCCCACCAGCTTGAACAGCCCGGCCGAGTTGGACTTGGCCGCGCTCATGCGCTCAACACCGCGCGGCCGATGAAGGCCACGAAGATCGCGAACGCGATGCCGCCGATCACCCACGCCGTCCGCAGCACCGCCTTGCGGCGGCGCGCGAGTTCCTCGGGAGTCAGCACGGGGGCGTTCATGGCGCGATGCTCGGCCGTCTCAGTGCGTCACGTCGCCGTGCGCCAGGTCGCCGTCCTTGATGACCGGCGGCGTGGTGAACGTGTGGTGCGGCGCGGGCGACGGCACGGTCCATTCCAGGCCCTTCGCGTTTTCCCACGCACGCGCTTCGGCCTTCTTGCCGCTGCGCAGCGAAGACCACAGGATCGCGGCCATGATGAACGGCGTCAGGAACATGCCGAACGCACCGATCGAGCTGATGAAGTTCCAGTCCGCGAACACCGGGTTGTAGTCCGGGATGCGGCGCGGCATGCCGGCCAGGCCCAGGAAGTGCTGCGGGAAGAACAGCAGGTTGACGAACACGATCGTCCACCAGAAATGGAACTTGCCCCAGAACTCGTTGTACATGCGGCCGGTCCACTTCGGCCACCAGTAGTAGGTGGCGGCGATGATGGAGAACAGCGCGCCGGTCACCAGCACGTAGTGGAAGTGCGCCACCACGAAGTAGGTGTCGTGGTACTGGAAGTCGGCCGGCACGATCGCCAGCATCAGTCCGGAGAAGCCGCCGATGGTGAACAGGATCACGAAGCCCACGGCCCACAGCATCGGCGTCTCGAAGGACAGCGAGCCCTTCCACATCGTGCTGACCCAGTTGAACACCTTCACGCCGGTCGGGATGGCGATCAGCATGGTGGCGAACATGAAGTAGATCTCGCCACCCAGCGGCATGCCCACCGTGAACATGTGGTGCGCCCACACGATGAACGACAGGAACGCGATCGAGGCGGTCGCGTACACCATGGCCTGGTAGCCGAACAACGGCTTGCGGCTGAAGGTCGGGATGATTTCCGACACCACGCCGAACGCCGGCAGGATCATGATGTAGACCTCGGGGTGACCGAAGAACCAGAAGATGTGCTGGTACATCACCGGGTCGCCGCCGCCGGCCGCGTTGAAGAAGCTGGTGCCGAAGAACTTGTCGGTCAGCAGCATGGTCACCGCGCCCGCCAGCACCGGCATCACCGCGATCAGCAAGAACGCGGTGATCAACCAGGTCCAGCAGAAGATCGGCATCTTCAGCAGGTCGATGCCCGGTGCGCGCATGTTGAGCACCGTGGCGATGATGTTGATCGCGCCCATGATCGAGCTGACGCCCATCATGTGGATGGCGAAGATGGTCAGCGCCACGTTCGCGCCGCCCTGCAGCGACAGCGGCGGGTACAGCGTCCAGCCACCGGCCGGCGCGCCGCCCGGCAGGAACAGCGAGCTCAGCAGCAGGGTGAAGGCGAACGGCATGATCCAGAAGGACCAGTTGTTCATGCGCGGCAGCGCCATGTCCGGCGCGCCCACCTGCAGCGGGATCATCCAGTTGGCCAGGCCGACGAACGCCGGCATCACGCCACCGAAGATCATGACCAGCGCATGCACCGTGGTCATCTGGTTGAAGAACTCGGGGCTGACCAGCTGCAGGCCCGGCACCATCAGCTCGGCACGGATCACCACCGACATGCCCGCGCCGATGATGAACATGATGAAGCTGAAGATCAGGTAGAGCGTGCCGATGTCCTTGTGGTTCGTGGAGAAGAACCACCGCTCGATGAAGCTCTGCTGGTGACCGTGGTGATCGTCATGATGATCGACGGCGGTGTTGGCCATGTGCGTAATCTCTTGCAGCTGATGCGGGCGGTCGATCAACCCTGCGCCGACGGCGCGGGGGTCTCGGCGGTGGGGGCGGCGTCAACGGCCGGGGCCGTCGTGGCGTCGGCCGGCGCGGCCTCTTCCACCGGCGCGGCCGGGGCGGGGGCGGCAGCCGGGGCGGGCTTCTTCGAGGCCAGCCACTGCTCGTACTCGGCCTTCGGCACCGCCTTCACGACGATCGGCATGAAGCCGTGGTCCTTGCCGCACAGCTCGGCGCACTGGCCGCGGTAGATGCCCGGTTCCTTGATGTCGGTCCAGGCCTCGTTGACGATGCCCGGGATGGCGTCCTGCTTCCAGCCCAGCGCCGGCACCCACCACGCGTGGATGACATCGTCGGCGGTGATCACGAAGCGGATCTTGGTGTTGGTGGGCAGCACCAGCTGGTTGTCGACGTCCAGCAGGTAGTGCGGGTGCGCCTTGATCTCTTCCTGCGTCGTCGCCTTGTTCTGGCGCAGGCGGTCGGACTCGCGGTCCAGGCGGCTGGTGAATTCCACGCCCTCGCCCAGGTATTCGTACTTCCACATCCACTGGTAGCCGGTGACCTTGACGGTCATCTCGGAATCGCGGGTGTCGTACATGGCGATCAGCTTGGCGGTCGCCGGCCAGGCCATGACCACCAGGATCAGCACCGGGATGACGGTCCAGATGATCTCGGCCGTGGTGTTGTGGCTGAACTGTGCCGGCACCGCGCCCTTGGAATGGCGGAACTTGAACATCGCGTAGCCCATCGCACCGAACACGATGATGCCGATGACGATGCAGACCCACAGCGCGATCATGTGCGCGTCATAGGCATGCTGCGACGACGCCGTCACGCCCTTGCCCATGTTCAGCTGCCACGGCTTCGGGTCCGCCGACTGCGCCCAGGCCAGCGCCGGCATTGCCAGCAGCGTGCACGCCGTCATCAACCGCTTCCACATCCCATTCACTTGCGTCATTGCCTAGACCCCAATGCGTCATCGGTTGCGGCCACTCGCGGCCGCCAGTAAATCCTGCAATCTGTCCGCCAGCTCCCGGCGTTCGGCCGGCCCCAGGAAGTTGCCCACCTGGACCTGCCTGCCGCTGGAGGCCAGCGAAATCCTTTCGCCATCCCGCTCGATGCACAGACGCACCCAATAGGGATGCGCCCGGAACACCGCCCCTGACACGGAGGTGGTGACCTCCACCGCGTCCGGACCGATGCTGATGTCTTCCCTCCGGTCGCCACTGCGCCACAGCACGCGCAGCGCCGTGGCCAGGATGGCCGAATGAAGCAATGCAAAAGCCGGGGCGAAGGCATTGCCTCCCCACCAGCCCAGCATGGCGACGATCCACATCGCGCCCGACAGCGCCACGAACAACATCACGAACTGGCGGCGCGTCAGCGCCCGCGGCGGCCGCAGCCTGAGCTGCGCGCCGTGTCCGTCCCACGATGACGGCACCACTTCGATCATGTCGCCCGCCACACGATCCGGGCTGCGGAAAACCGTTAAATGGTAGCTCCCGCCACACTTTGCGGCAAGTTTCATTGATCCAGGACAAGGTGCTCGGCCCGGCCGCGCGAACCTCATCCGGCATCCGCGGATGCATTCCGCGACCACCGTCACCGCAGGGCGCAGGAGGACGGGCAACCCCCGCAAGCCGGCAACGGCGGGCATATCCGGGCCGCGCGCACGGGCCTAAACTAGTGGACTGCCTTTGGACTGCCCTGCCGTCATGTCGACACCCTCGCCTGTCCCGTCGCCCGCCGTTCCGCCGGCCGGCCGCATCATTTCCCCCGAAATCCCCGCTCCGCCGTCCCCGTTGCGCGCCGCGATCACCGCCGCCTGGCTGCGCGACGAGACCGGACATGTCCGCGAACTGCTGGAGCAGGCGCGCCTGCCGGCCAACGAGCAGATCCAGGCGCAACGGCTTGCAGTGGACCTGGTGAAGCGGGTCCGCGCCCGCGCACAGGATCAGGGCGCCATTGAAGCCTTCATGCGCCAGTACGACCTCGGCAGCGACGAAGGCGTGTTGCTGATGTGCGTGGCCGAGGCCCTGCTGCGCATCCCGGACCAGGAGACCGCCGACAAGCTGATCCGCGACAAGCTGGGCGACGCGGACTGGGAGCGGCACCTGGGCCAGAGCGACTCCGTGCTGGTCAACGCTTCCACCTGGGGCCTGATGTTGACCGGCAAGCTGGTCAACCTGAACGACCTGACCCGCGCCGACGTGCCTGGCGCGTTCAAGCGCCTGGTCGGCCGCGTGGGCGAGCCGGTGATCCGGCTGGCCGTGCGCCAGGCCATGCGGATCATGGGCCACCAGTTCGTCATGGGCCGCACCATCGACGAAGCGCTGTCGCGCAGCCGCAAGGGTGAGAACGCCGACTACCGCTATTCCTTCGACATGCTGGGCGAGGGCGCGCTGACCACCCGGGACGCCGCCCGCTACCTGGAGGCCTATCGCCAGGCGATCCATGCGATCGGTCGCACCGGCCCCTTCGCCGACGTGTTCGCCGCGCCCAGCATCTCGATCAAGCTGTCCGCGCTGCACCCGCGCTATGAGCACGCCAAGCGCGCCCGCGTGATGAAGGAACTGGCCCCGGCCATCCTCGAACTGGCGCAACTCGCCAAGTCCTACGGCATCGGCTTCACCATCGACGCCGAAGAGGCCGACCGCCTGGAGCTGTCGCTGGACCTGATCGAGGCCACGTTCTCCGATGCCTCGCTCGATGGCTGGGAAGGCTACGGCCTGGCCGTGCAGGCCTACCAGAAGCGCACGCCGTACGTGATCGACTTCCTCGCCGACCTCGCCCGCCGCGTCGGTCGCCGCATGCCGGTGCGCCTGGTCAAGGGCGCCTACTGGGATGCCGAGATCAAGCGCGCGCAGATCGATGGCCATCCGGGCTATCCCGTGTTCACGCGCAAGCCGAACACCGACGTGTCCTATCTCGCCAACGCGCGCCGCATGCTCGACCACGGCGATGCGCTGTACCCGATGTTCGCCACCCACAACGCGCAGACCATCGCCGCGATCCGCTTCATCGCCAACGGCCGTCCTTACGAGCACCAGAAACTGCACGGCATGGGCGACGACCTGTATGCCGAAGTGGTGCCGAAGCACCGCCTCGATACGCCGTGCCGCGTGTACGCACCGGTCGGCTCGCACGAGGACCTGCTGCCGTACCTGGTGCGCCGCCTGCTCGAGAACGGCGCCAACAGCAGCTTCGTCAACCGCATCACCGACGAGAACGTGGCCATCGAGGACCTCGTGCGCGACCCGGTGCAGACCGTGTCGGAATTCGAATCCATCCCGCACCCGCGCATCCCGCTGCCGGTCGATCTTTTCCGGAGCCAGCCGGCTCCCATCGCTTCTTCTGACAGGAACAACTCCATGGGCGCCAACCTCGCCAACGACAACGACCTGCGCGCGCTGGCCGAGCGCATCAACGCGGCGGTCAAACCGTGGCGCGCCGCGCCGCTGGTGCCGGGCGCCGTCGTGTCGAGCGCTGCGTTGCCGGTGACCAACCCGGCCGACCGCCGCCAGACCGTCGGCGAATGGCAGCCGGCCGACGGCGGCACGGTCGAGAAGGCGCTGGCGAACGCTGTCGCCGCACAGCCGGCATGGGACCGCACGCCGGCCGCCAGCCGCGCCGCCATCCTCGAGCACGCCGCGAACCTGCTGGAGCAGCGCCTGCCCGACTACATTGCGCTGTGCGTGACGGAAGCCGGCAAGACCATCCCCGACAGCGTCGCCGAAGTGCGCGAGGCGGTGGACTTCCTGCGCTATTACGCCGCTCAGGCGCGCGCGCAGTTCGGCGCACCGGAACAGCTGCCCGGCCCGACCGGCGAATCCAACCAGCTGCAGCTGCAGGGCCGCGGCGTGTTCGTCTGCATCAGCCCGTGGAACTTCCCGCTGGCGATCTTCCTGGGCCAGGTCAGCGCCGCGCTCGCCGCCGGCAACAGCGTGATCGCCAAGCCGGCCGAACAGACCAACCTGATCGGCCACGCGGCGGTGAAGCTGCTGCACGAAGCCGGCATTCCGGAAGCCGTGCTGCAGTTCCTGCCCGGCGACGGCGCCACCGTCGGCGCCGCGCTGACCAAGGACCCGCGCGTGGCCGGCGTAGCCTTCACCGGTTCCACCGACACCGCGCGCGCCATCAACCGCGCGCTCGCCGGCCGCGACGCCGGCCCGATCGCCACGCTGATCGCCGAAACCGGTGGCCAGAACGCCTTTATCGCCGACTCCTCCGCACTGCCGGAGCAGCTGGTCAAGGACGCGATGGGTTCGGCGTTCACCTCCGCAGGCCAGCGCTGCTCGGCCGCGCGCGTGCTGTTCGTGCAGGACGACATCGCCGACAAGGTGATGACGATGCTGGCCGGCGCGATGGACGAGCTGAAGATCGGCGACCCCGGCCTGCTCTCGACCGATGTGGGTCCGGTGATCGACGCTGACGCGCTGAAAATCCTAGACGACCATGCCGTGCGCATGGCGGCCGAAGCACGTCTGATCAAGCAGGCCAACGCCGGTGAAGAAACGGCGCACGGCACCTTCTTCGCGCCGCGCGCGTGGGAACTGAAGTCGCTGGATCAGCTGCACAAGGAAATCTTCGGACCGGCCCTGCACGTGGTGCGCTGGAAGGCCGACCAGCTGGATGCGGTGATCGACCAGATCAATGCCACCGGTTACGGCCTGACCCTGGGCGTTCACTCGCGCATCGACGAAACCATCGACCGCATCGCTGCACGCGTGAAGGTCGGCAACGTGTACGTCAACCGCAACCAGATCGGCGCGGTGGTCGGCGTGCAGCCGTTCGGCGGCCAGGGCCTGTCGGGTACGGGACCCAAGGCCGGCGGCCCGCACTACCTGCCGCGCTTCGCTACCGAGAAAACGGTCACCGTCAACACGACCGCCGCAGGCGGCAACGCCTCGCTGCTGACGCTCGGCGACTGAGCCCGGGCTCCGCCGCGCATCGGCAGCTCTCACGTTGCATGCACAGCCCCGCTCCGGCGGGGCTTTTCTTTGGGCATGACCCACGGCACTGCTTGCCCGGGCATCGGCAGGCGATGCTGTCCCCACCCCACCCGTCGCTGGACCTTCACCCCGCCTGCGTGAACATCAGCCGATCCCGCCTGCCGGATTGATCCACATCCTGCGTTCTAGCGTCGACAAGGAGTTTCACGGCCAGCAGGGCCCCCGCGCATGACGACCGACTTCTACAACCTGCTGCTCAGCGACTCCGCCCTCGCCGCCGTGCTGCTCGCGCTCTTCTTCTACGTGGGCAGGGTCTCGCGCGGCGTGCGCGGCATCGCCACCTGGGGCGTGGCGCATTTCCTGTATTCCCTCGGCGCCGCGATGCTGGACGGCACTGCGCAGATGCTGGTGCGCGTCGGTGACGCGTCGCTCGCGCAAGCGATTGCCGGCCTGGGTGGCCTGCTGGCCTGCGCCGGCCTTGCCGGCCTGGCCTGGTCGATCATCCAGTTCGTGCAGCAGCGCGCGCTGACATGGTGGGAACGTGCGCTGCTGCCGCTGTGCATCGGCTTCTCATTGGTCGGCGCGGTGGCGGGCGGCAGCGTTGACGCGCAGGGCGCTGCGATGAGCGCCACCGAAGTCATCGTGCTGGCGGTGATGATCCGGCACCTGCTCGCGCTGCGCAGCGCGCCCGACCATGTGCCGGCCAGACTCATGATCACCGGCTGTTTCGTGTTGCTGTGGCTGTATGGCGGCGACCTGCTCGCCGCACTGACCGGGCGCTATGGCCCCAATCCGGTCTGGGTGAACCTGGACCTGTCGATCTGGTTCATGCTCAATTTCTGCATGCTGATGCTGGCCAGCTTCCGCGCGGCCGAACCGCTGCGGCGTGGCGCGCTGTTCGATCCGCTCACCGGCGCGCTCAATCGCCGCGGCCTGGACAACGAACTGCAGGCCCGCAGCGGGCGGCATGCCGCCGAGCACGGGCTGGCCGTGATCGCACTGGACCTGGACCACTTCAAGGCCGTCAACGACGATCATGGCCACGAAGCGGGCGACCTGGTGCTGCAGCGCTTCTCCGATGTCGTGCGCAGCTGTATCCGCGGCGACGACCTGTTCGCGCGCCTGGGGGGAGAGGAGTTCATGCTGGTCCTGCGCGACACGCAGGCCGAAACCGCGCAGGCCCTGGCCGAACGCATCCGCCAGCAGGTGATGGCGCTTGAATTCGCTCCGGTCGGGGCGGGAATCCGCATCACCGTCAGCCTGGGCGTGTCGTTCGCCGCCGACCGCAACGCGCCCTACGACACCCTGATGCGGCTCGCGGACGAAGCGCTCTATGCCGCCAAACACAAAGGCCGCAATCGGATCGAGGTACGCTGGCTGCCCGCCTGACCCGAGGACTGCCATGCCGCGCTACCGCCAACTTGCCCTTGCCCTGCTTGCCTGCTTCGCCACTCCCCTGGCGCAGGCATCGGCCCAAGCTTCCGCGTGCCCGACCGATCCCGGCCATGCGCCGACCGGCCACCTCACCGCCACGCGCGTGGCCGCTGCACGCGCGGACGACAGCGAAGAGCGCCTGTACGAAGGCGCGGTGTGGCGCGACGGCGCGCTGTATCTGTCGGACTTCGTCCACAACGGCCGCTTCCCCTCGCGCATCCGCCGCTTCACCCCGCCGGACCGCTGGGAAACCGTGGTCGAAGACAGCGGCAGTAATGGTTTGGCGTTGGATCGCGAGGGCAACCTGATCGCCGCCACCCACGACCGCAAGCAGGTGGCGCGGGTGGAGCTGGCCGACGGCACGCGCACGCCGCTGGTGTCGACGTTCGACCGCGCGCCGTTCAACTCCCCGAACGACCTGGTGATGGCTGCCGACGGCACCCTGTACTTCACCGATCCCGACTACCAGCGCAAGGCCGCGCCCGGTGGCCAGCCCCTCACCCGCGTGTATCGCCACCACGAGGGCGTGACAACGGTGGTGGACGACAGCCTGCGCAATCCGAATGGCATCGCGCTGTCGCCGGATGGCAGCACGTTGTACGTGGCAGGCGGAACCGGCGATGGCGACGTGTTGCGCGTCTATCCGTTGCGCGACGGCGTGCCCGGCCCGGGCCGCGACCTGGCGCGCATCACCGGCGGCGACGGCCTGACGCTGGATTGCCTGGGCAACATCTACGTCACCGAACACGGCCAACAGCGCGTGCGCGTGTTCTCTCCCGCGGGTGACGTGCTGGCCACGATCCGCGTGGACGCCAACATCACCAATGCCGCGTTCGGCGGCGAAGACCGGCGCACGTTGTTCCTGACCGGCGCCGCGAGCCTGTGGTCGATCGAACTGCCGGTCGCCGGTCTTCCGTATTGATCCGGTGATGCAGGAAGGCAATGAAAAACCCCGCCGAGGCGGGGTTTTTCGTGGTTCGGATCCGTGCCGCGATCAGAACTTGTATTGCATCGCCACACCGAACAGGTCGGCGCCGCCCTCGAAGTCGCCCACCAGGCGCGCGCGCGTGCTGTTGGTCAGGTCCACTTCCGGGGTATCGACGATGTCGATCTTGACGTAGCTGGCGCTGAGCTCGAAATGCTCGGACACGTTCCAGGTCATGCCCAGCGAGTACCACATGCGGTCCTGGTCGGGCAGGCGCGGAGTGCGGTGCGGACGGCTGACCGGGGAGTCGTCGCGCGCCACGCCGGCGCGGAAGGTGAACTTGTCGCTGAACTTGTACTCGCCGCCGATCGAATAGAACCAGTTCTCGTCCCAGCTGTAGTCCTCGACCGAGTCGGGCTGCGCGGGGTTGTCGAACTCGATGCGGATTTCCTGCAGCGACGACCAGTCGGTGCGGGTGGCTTCGGCCATCACGGTGAAGCGATCGGTGGCGTAGTAGGTGGCGCTGAAGGCATCGATGGCCGGCGTGGTCAGATCGGCACCGCCGCCACCGCTGATGAAGACGCCGTTGCCGAGCGCGGCACGCACGTTGGCAGGCACTTCGAACACCGCGTCGCCGTCCAGCTCATGGTCGATCTCAGAGCGGTGCGAGTAACCCAGCGACAGCTTGTCGGTCGGGCGCCAGTTCATGCCGACGATCCAGCCGAAGCCGTTGTCGGTGCCGTTGATGCTGGCGAAACCGTCGTTGCGCTGCGGACCGAATTGCGCCGTCGGGCCCACGCAGGCAGCCGGGCTGCGGCCGCAGATGACGGTGCCGAAGTCGACGGCGTTGGACAGGGTGACGTCGGCGTGCTCGTAGATGAAGCCCGCACCGACCGAGAAACGGTCGCTCAGTTCGAGCGATGCCGCCAGGGTCAGGTCGACGATCTTCACGTCCGATTCCAGCGCGTGGTAACGACCCTTCCAGCCCGCGTCGTAGTCGGTTTTCAGGCCGAACGGCGCGCTGATCATCATGCCCAGCGTCAGGTATTCGAAATCGCCGCTCAGCGGCAGGATGAAGGAAGCGGCCGGCACGGCGGCGACGTCGCCGGCGTCGCCACCGTTGCCGCCGGTCAGCGGCTGCTGGAACGGGGTGCCGGTCGCGGCGGTGCCGCTGCCTTCGAATTCGTAGGACAGGTCGATCGCGGTGACGTCGGCCTGCAGGGTGCGCTCGGTGAAGGTGGACATGACGGCCGGGTTGTTGACCACGACCGAGGCGTCGCCCTTGGCGGAGGCCGCACCGGCCATCGCGCGGCCCTGGGCCTTGACGCTGTTTTCCTTCAGCTGGAAGGCGGCGGCGTGCACGTCACCATAGGCGAGCACGCCTGCGATACCGAGCGCCAGCGCCGAAACGCGGGTGATGTTCTTTGCAAATTCCATGAATGATTTCTCCGGAGACGTGGGTAAAAGCGCCTGCGTCGTCCATGGCCGCGGGTGTTGTGGTCCACCCGTTCGGCCTGCCGGAAGCCCCTCCCGACATACGACGCCGTATGCAGTATACCTGCTAACTAAACTCTAACAATCCGTCGTAAGTCATTGCCCCTATTCAGTTTCGCCGCGACGCACCATGGGCAGTCCGGCAGTGACCGGGTAGAGTGCCGACGCATGTTCGTTTCCCTCCCGTCCCGCCGGAAACCGCCCGTCCGCTGGGCCACGCCGACCCTGTTGGTGCTCCTGTCCGCCGCCTTCTGCTGGGCGTTGACCCTCGGGGAGGCCGCGCAGAGCTACCTGCTGACCCAATGGGGGGCGCTGACCGGCGGCATGGTGGCGCCGGAGGTCTGGCTGGCGTCGTTGCAGCGCGGCACGGTGCTGCGCCTGTTCACCGCGCTGTTCCTGCATGCGGACTGGGCGCACCTGCTGGGCAACCTGGTGTTCCTGCTGATCTTCGGCCTGCCTGCGGAACGGGCGATGGGGCCGTGGCGGTTCCTGCTGCTGTTCCTCGTGGGCGGTGCCGTGGCGAACGTCGCCGCCGTGCTCAGCATCGGAACACCCGACCGCGTCATCATCGGCGCCAGCGGTGCGATCTCCGCCGTCATCGGCGCCTACCTGGCCCTGTTCCCCACCGCCAAGCTGGGCGTGGTGCTGCCGCTGGGCCTGTTCCTCGAATTCGTGAAGGCGCCGGCCTCGCTCCTGATCGGCATCTGGGCACTGCTGCAGGTGGTCTTCGCCTACACGGGCCCCGCCTTCGGCACCGTGGCGTGGTCGGCGCACATCGCGGGCTTCCTGTTCGGCGTGGTGTTCGCCCTGTTCGTGCGCGCCGCCATCGCACGGCGGATGCGCAAGCGGCAGGGATACTGAAGAAGCCACCTGCCACCCACGATGCCCGTCATCATCCCGGCTTGCGCCGGGAACGGAAGCGGGCCCGCCTGTCGACGGGTGCCGGCCGCATGCAGCGCACTCCGTATAATCCGCTGCATGAAAACCACGCTCTACAAGGTCACCTTCCACAACCACACCAAGGTCTACGAGCTGTACGCGCGCAAGGTGGCGGCGAGCAGCCTGTGGGGATTCACCGAGGTGGGCGAACTGGTGTTCGACGTGCACGAAGGCCTGGTGGTGGACCCCACCGAAGAACGCCTGCGCGACGAGTTCGGCAACACCAAGGTCCTGCACCTGCCGATGCAGAGCATCATCCGGGTGGAAGAGGTGGAGCGGAAAGGCCAGTCGGCGATCCGCGACGCGGCCACCGGCGAGAAAGTGGTGACACCGTTCCCGATGCCGGCGAAGCCGCGCTAGGCGCGCCTCCCGCTTCCGATGGAGCGGCATCCGTCGCGATGCAGGCATCCGGCTTCGCGACGGATGTCGCGCCCAGGCCCGCCAACGCTCAGCGCCGCTGCTGGCTCGAGGGCGCCCGCGCCGTGGCGACCACCTTCTTCAGTTCGACCAGCGCCGCCGTGATCGGCGCATCACCGTCGAGCACGTCACCCGGCGTGTAGCCGGCCGCACCTTCTTCGTCGCCGCGCAAATGACCGGGCAGCGTGGCCTCGGTGATGTACGGCTGGCCATCCGGCCCGATCGCCGTGCCCGGCTTGTCATCCTGTTCCGGCTTGACCACCACGTCGGGCACGATGCCGCTGGCCTGGATCGATTTGCCGCTGGGCGTGTAGTAGCGTGCAGTCGTCAGCTTGACCGAATCGCCGTTGTCGAGCGGCAGCACCGTCTGCACCGAGCCCTTGCCGAAGGTGCGACTGCCCACCACGCGCGCGCGCTTGTTGTCGCGCAGCGCGCCGGCCAGCACTTCAGAGGCGCTGGCCGAGCCTGCGTCCACCAGCACCACCACGGGCGCGCCGTTCAAGCGGTCGCCCGGCGTGGCATCGAATTTGGAGTCGTTGATCGACATCCGCCCGCGGGTGCTGACGATGTTGCCCTTGTCGAGCAGGTCGTCGGCCACCTGCACTGCCGCCAGCAGCAGTCCACCCGGATTGCTGCGCAGGTCCAGCACGAGTCCGCGCAGCTTCCCGTTCTCCTGCAGCCTGTCCACCTGCTTCTGGAAATCGGCGGCGGTGTCGGTCTGGAATGCGCTGATGCGAACGTAGCCGTAGCCTGGCTCCAGCACGCGGCTGCGCACGCTGGTGATGCGGATGGTGTCCCGCACCAGGGTCACGTCGAACGGCTTGGGCGTGCCATCGCGCAGGATCGTCAGCACGATCCGGCTGCCCGGCGCGCCACGCAGCGGCTCCATGCCGTCTTCGGCGCTGATCGGCTTGCCGTCGATGGCGGTGATGACGTCGCCGGACCTGATGCCCGCCTTCGCGGCGGGCGTGTCGTCGATCGGCGACACCACCAGCAGCGTCCGGTCGGGCTGCTGCTGCAGTTCCACGCCGATGCCTTCGTAGGCGCCGGTGGCCTGTTCGTCGAAGGCGTCGGAATCTTCCTTGTCGAAGTAGGTGCTGTGCGGATCCAGGTCCAGCAACAGGCCCCGGATGGCGGACTGCATCAGTTCGCGGTCTTCGACCGGTTCGACATACGCCTCCTTGACCGCATTGAACACGGCCACGTAGCGGCGGATCTCGTCCAGCGGCACTTTCGACGGGGCGTTTTCCGCGGCATCGGGATCGTCGCTGGGCGCGACCACCGGCGGCGTCTCCGGCAGTGGCGCCTGCTGCTGCGCCCACGCCGGCATGCACGCGAACAGGGCGACGGTCAGGGTGGCCAGGGAAAGACGCAGCGGCATGCAGACGCTCCAGGAGGGGCTTGATGGGACTTCGCGCACGGGCGCGAAGTTCACCGGATTATGCGCGAAGCCACCTGGCCCGTTTGTTCAAGCCGGGTTAGGGCCCGGCGCCCTGTTCATCGCCGCTGCAGCCACGATGCCGGGTCGACCGGCTGGCCGTTGCGGCGCAGTTCGAAGTACAGCGCAGCCTGGCCCTGTCCGCCCGACGTGCCCACACGCGCCACCGCATCACCCCGCTTGACCCGTTCGCCGCTGTCCTTCAGCAGGCTGTCGTTGTGCGCGTACAGGCTCATGTAGCCATTGCCATGATCGAGGATCAGGATCAGGCCGTACCCCGTCATCCATTCGGAAAACACCACGGTACCGTCCGCCACCGCCGTGACCGGCGTGCCCGAAGGTGCGCCGATCAGCACGCCGGTGCTGGCGCGACCATCGGGCATGCGTCCGCCATAGCGCGCCAACAGGCTGCCCGATACCGGCCAGCCCAGACCGCCGACTTTCAGCGGAGGTGCGGAGGCCACGGCCGGACGCGGCGCAGGCGGGGTGCGCGTACTGCGTGACGCGGTACCGGCACTGTCGCGCTTCTGTGCCGCTGCCGCAGCAGCTTCGCGGCGTGCGGCGGCACGACGTTCGGTCTCGGCACGCGCAGCTGCGGCGCGCAGGTTGTCCAGCAGGCGTTGCAGCGAACGCGCGTCCTGTCCCAGCGCCTTTTCCTTTGCGGCACGATCCTGGTATCGCTCGTCCAGGTCCGCGACCAGGCTCGCGCGTGTCCTGCGGGCCTTCTCCAGTTGCGAGACCTGCTCGCGCTGCCTTGCCCGCGCCGTGTCCAGTTCGGTGCGACGGGCCACGATGTCGCGCTCCACCTGGTCCAACGCCGCCAGCTCGGTGTTCAATGTCGCGATGCGCCGCGCCTGGTCCCGCTGCACGTAGCGGTGGTAGGCCAGCAAGCGGTTCGCATCGGCCACGCGATCCTGCGACAGCAGCACCTTCAACGGGGCGTCGTCGCCCTGCTGGTAGGCCGCACGCACCAGTGCCGTGAGCTGCCGGCGCTGCGACGCCTGCTGCGCCTGCATGGCATCGCGCTTCTGCTGCAGCGCCTGCAGCGCGGTGGCCTCGCGACGCAGGGCCGCTTCGGTCTCGGACAGCGACCGCGTCGTGCGACCGACCTGCTCGTCCGCATCGCGCAGCTGGCGCGACGCCGTGCCACGCTCGCCTTCCAGCTTGCGGCGCTCCTGCGCGATCGACTTCAGCTCGCTGCGCACGCGCTCCAGCTTGCGTTCGGTCTCGCGCGGATTCTGCGCCGGCGCAACCGCCGCGACGGCCAGCCCGGCGAGCAGGAGCGCGGTGAACGCAGTGCGCGCGCGGCTGGGCATCAGGCGCCGATCAGGCTGCGGCCGCTCATGTCGGCCGGCTGCGCAAGGCCCAGCAGATCCAGCAGCGTCGGCGCCACGTCGCGCAACGCACCCCCGCTGCGCAACGTCACCGCACGCTGGCCCGCGCTTTCTGGCAACACGAGGACCAGCGGCACCGGGCCGACCGTGTGTGCGGTATGCGGCTGGCCGGTGGCCGGATCGCGCATCATTTCCAGGTTGCCGTGGTCGGCGGTGATGAGCAGCGCACCACCGGCCTTGCGCACGGCGGCATCCACTTCGCCGATGGCCACGTCCACCGCCTGCGCGGCGAGGATCGCGGCATGCAGGTCGCCGCTGTGTCCGACCATGTCGGGATTGGCGATGTTGCAGATGATGGCGTCGAAGCGGCCCGAGCCGATGGCCTCCACCAGCTTCGCGGTCAGCTCGGGACAACTCATTTCCGGCTGCAGGTCGTAAGTGGCCACTTTCGGGCTGGGAATCAGGATGCGTTCCTCGCCGGCGAACACATCCTCGCGTCCGCCGCTGAAGAAGAACGTCACGTGCGCGTATTTCTCCGTCTCGGCGATGCGCAACTGGGTCAGGCCCGCGTCCGCCAGCAGTTCGCCGAAGGTCTGGCGCAGGTCGTCCGGCGCGAACGCCACCGGCGCGGGCAGCCTGGCGTCGTACTCGGTCAGGCAGACGAAGCGGGCCAGCGACGGCCTGCGTGCATCGAAGCCGTCGAACGCGGGCGACACGAACGCCGCCGTCAGCTGGCGCGCGCGATCGGCGCGGAAGTTCATGAAGACCACGGCATCGCCGTCGGCCATCGGTTGGGCGCCGTCGATCACGGTGGGCAGGACGAACTCATCGTTCTCGCTGCGCGCATACGCGGCCTCCAGCGCCGCCACGCCACTGACGGCATGGTGGTCGCTGCGTGCCTCCACCATCGCGTCCCACGCCAGGCGCAGGCGGTCCCAGCGCTTGTCGCGGTCCATGGCGTAGTAGCGGCCGCTGACCGAGGCGATGTGCGCGTTGCCGAGTTCCGCACACAGGTCCTGCAGCGCGCGCAGGCTGGGTTCGGCCGACTTCGGCGGCGTGTCGCGGCCATCCAGGAAGGCGTGCACGGCGACGCGCGGCACGCCCTGGCGCTTGGCCAGGTCCAGCATCGCGAAGATGTGCAGTTCATGGCTGTGCACGCCGCCCGGCGACAGCAGGCCGAACACGTGCAACGTCTTGCCTGCGGCCTTGGCCGCCTCGCAGGCGGCGACAAGCTCGGCATTGGCGAAGAAGCTGCCGTCCTCGATGGCAGCATCGATGCGGGTCAGGTCCTGGTAGACGATGCGGCCCGCCCCCAGGTTCATGTGCCCCACTTCCGAATTGCCCATCTGCCCCTCGGGCAGGCCCACATGGCGGCCTTCGGTATGGATCAGCGTGTGCGGGGCGTTCGCCAGCAGGCGGTGCCAGTTCGGCAGCGTGGCCTGCGCCAGCGCGTTGTCGGCGGGATCTTCGCGATGCCCCCAGCCATCCAGGATCAGCAGCACGACGGGCTTGGGACGCTTCACGCGCATGTTGTCTTCAGGCGGGGGGGATGCGGACACGGCAGGATTCCAGTGACTTCAGGCAGGTGACGATTGTAGCGAAGCGTGGTGCCATGGCGTCCCCGATGACGGCCGGGCTAAACCTTTCCCTCCCCGCGCGCATCACAGTCATCAACACCACCCGAAGGATGACCCCATGACCCGTACCCGCACCGTCCTGCTGCTGACCCTGGCCCTGGCTGCCACGCCCGCGCTGGCCCAACAGGAGATCTCCAAGGTGAACGGCAGTGTCACCGCCGAGGCCGGCCAGACCTATGCCGACCTGGACACTGTCAACGGCAGCATCCGCATCGGGGATGGCGCCACCGCCGAGGATGCCAGCACCGTCAACGGCAGCATCAACGTGGGCGACAAGGCACGCGTGGATTCGCTGGAAACCGTGAACGGCTCCGTCCGTGCCGGCAAGGACGTGCAGATCCGCAAGGACGTCGAAACCGTCAACGGCAGCATCTTCATCGACCACGGCGGCGTGATCGGCGGCGACATCGAGACCGTCAATGGCGCCATCGGCCTGGTCGCCACCCAGGTCAGCGGCAGCATCCACACCGTGCGCGGCGACATCACCGTGGGCGTGGGGTCCCATGTGCGCGGCGGCCTGCGCGTGCAGAAGTCCACCGGCTTCTTCAACACCGACAGCAAGCGTCCCCCGCGCATCATCATCGGACCGAACGCCGTCGTCGAAGGCGCGCTGGTGTTCGAGCGCCCGGTCACCCTGTACGTGCACAGCAGTGCGAAGACCGGCCCGGTGACCGGCGCCACGGCCACGCCGTACAGCACCGACAGGGCCCCGACCGAGTAAGGAAGGCGGACCGCGGCACATGGCACAGGCCCGGCCTGTCCATTGCCGCTAGAATCGGGATTCCTTTCGTTGAGGAATCCCGATGTCCCGCAAGTTGATGCTGCTGCTTGCCGCTTCCGTCGCACTGACGGCATGCAAGCGCGAAGCCGAGGCCCCGGCCCCCGCGCCCGAAGCCGCCACGCCGCCCGCCGCGGCGCACACCTTTACCACCGACATCACCGAGGGCGACTTCGCCGACATGGTGAACGCGCTGGCGTCGGACGAGTTCGAAGGCCGCGCGCCCGGCTCGGTCGGCGAAGAGAAGACCACCGCCTACCTCGAAGCGCAGATGAAGCGCATCGGCCTGCAGCCGGGCAACAACGGCAGCTATTTCCAGGACGTGCCGATGGTGGAGACCACCGCCGACGAGGCCGCGACCACGCTGTCGCTGACCACGTCCGCCGGCAAGCGCGACCTGAAGTTCGGCACCGATTACGTCATCGGCACCCGTACCGGCGAGACCGAGGTCAAGCTGGACGCCAGCGAGCTGGTGTTCGTCGGCTATGGCGTCGATGCACCGGAGCAGAAGTGGAACGATTACGCCGGCCAGGACTGGACCGGCAAGACCGTGGTGATGTTCGTCAACGATCCCGGCTTCCACGCCAAGGACGAAGCCTTGTTCGGCGGCAACCGCATGACCTACTACGGCCGCTGGACGTACAAGTTCGAGGAAGCCGCGCGCAAGGGCGCCGCCGCCGCCCTGATCGTGCACGACACGCCCGGCGCCAGCTATGGCTGGGACGTGGTGAAGAACTCCTGGGCCGGCCCGCAGTACGACCTGCCCGCCAAGGATGATCCGGAGAAGCGCATCCCGCTGCAGGGCTGGCTGAGCGCCGAAGCCGCGAAGCAGCTGTTCGCCGATGCCGGCGTGGACCTGGACGCGGCCTACGCCAGCGCCGGCAAGCGCGGCTTCAAGCCGGTGCCGCTGAAGGCGCAGCTGTCCGCCTCGCTGAAGAGCAGCATCACCGAGAAGACCTCGCGCAACGTCATCGGCGTGCTGCCGGGCAGCAGCAAGCCCGACGAAGCCGTGCTGTACATGGCGCACTGGGACCACCTGGGCAAGCATGAGGGCGAAGAGGGCGACAACATCTACAACGGTGCCGTCGACAACGCGACCGGCGTGGCCGGCATCCTGGAGATCGCCGAAGCGTTCGCCCACCAGGATCCCAAGCCCGCGCGTTCGGTGGTCTTCGTGGCGGTGACCCTGGAGGAATCCGGCCTGCTGGGTTCCAAGTACTACGTCGCGCACCCGACCTTCCCGCTCGACAAGATCGCCGGCGTGATCAACCTCGACGCCATGAGCGTGGGCGGCAAGTCGCGTGACTTCGTCGTCACCGGCAAGGGCAACTCGCAGCTTGAGGACATGCTGAAGGTCTACGCCGACCAGCAGGGCCGCGTGCTCGCTGAGGAAGGCAACCCGGCCGGCGGCTACTACTTCCGCAGCGACCACTTCAACTTCGCCAAGGCCGGCGTGCCCGCGCTGTATGCCAAGGGCGGCAACGACCTGTTGGACGGCGGCGTCGAAGCCGGCAAGGCAGCGAGCGAGGAATACGCCAAGCGCTACCACCAGGCCAGCGACGAAGTGCACGCAGGCTGGAAGCTGGACGGCGTGGTGCAGGACCTGCAGGCGCTGTACGGCGTGGGCAAGGACCTGGCCGTGGCCGACACGTGGCCGAACTGGTATGACGGCAACCCGTTCAAGGCCGCGCGCGACACGATGATGAAGGCGGAACCGGCGAAGAAGTAAGCCGGCTGCACCAAGCGATACGAAGACGGCGCCGAAAGGCGCCGTTTTTGTTCCTTCTCCCCGCCTGCGGGGAGAAGGTGCCCGGAAGGGCGGATGAGGGGCGAGCGCGGTGATGTTCCGTGCGATGTCTCTCCGCCATCGTCGAACTCGGCAATGCGAGCGCGCAGATCCAAGATGATGCCTCCGTTCGCCCCTCACCCGCCTTCGGCACCCTCTCCCCGCTGCGCAGGGAGAGGGCAACCGCCCATGGACGCCCCACTGCCGTACGCACTACCCTGCGGCATCCTCGGAGGGAAACCGCTCATGTCCATCGCCTACTGGTGCATCCTGGTCACCGCGCTGCTGCCGTATCTGTGGGTCTTCATCGCCAAGCGGTCGGGCGAGCGCTACAACAACCGCAACCCGCGCGCCTGGATCGCCAAGCAGGAAGGCAACTACAAGGTGCAGCGCGCCAATGCCGCGCATCTCAATGGCTTCGAGGCATTCCCGGCCTTCGTCGCCGGCGTGCTGATGGCGCAGCTGGCCGACGTGCCGGCTGAGACGGTAACGCCACTGGCGCTGGGCTTCGTTGCCGCACGCGTCCTGCATGGCGTGTTCTACCTGGCGGACAAACAATCGCTGCGCAGCCTGGTCTGGCTGCTCGGCATGCTATGCGCCGTGGGCCTCATGGTGCTGGCGGCGCTGCGGGTGGCTTGAGGCCTGGATCAAGGACGGCACGCGGTACCAGCAGATCTTCCAGGAAGAACGCAGCCAGCTCCGAGCGACCGGCCAGCCCTGCCTTCGCGTAGATCGAGGCCGATTGCGCGCGCACCGTCTTCTCGTGCGTGCCGCGCAGATCCGCGATCTCGCGCAGTCCGAGGCCCTTCAGCAACAGGAAGGCGACCTCCTTCTCGGCGGGCGACAGGTGCCATCCATCCAACTGCGCATCGATCGAACGCGACAGCCCTTCCACATGGCGTCGTGCCTGCTGACGCCAGGCCTCGGCCTGTGCACGCACCTGGCTGAGGTCTTCCGCCTGCCGCACCAGGCGGCGGCGCAGGCGCAGCGTGCTGCGCAACAGGTGCACGGCGCCCAGCAGAGCCAGCCCGGCCGCCAGGATCTCCAGCGCCACGTGCCAGGCGGACGCGCCCTGCCGCAGGTCGCCCATGACATCCGTCACCACCAGCAATGCGATCAACAGCAGGACGCCCGCAATGACGCCGCGTTCGCTACCATGCATGGGACGACGGTCAACTGTGGGGGACATCCTCGGCCCGCTCCCCGCGCGCATGCGCTTCATGTTCGGCCTGCTCTTCGTCGGCCCCGCTCCGTTCTCCGGAACCCGCATTCGCCTCACGGAGCATCAGCGTCTGGCCGAAGAGCGTGACACGGCCACGGCTGGCATCGTAGCGACTCGCCACGCCTGCGCCCACCGCCACCAACACCGCGACGAACGCCAGCGCCACACCCGCGTGCGGACGCACGTCGGTCTCCCCGGCGGAAATGCCGCGCTTGCGCCCGTTCACCATGCTCAACGGAAGGGCATCGCGGTGTCGCAGTACATGCACCAGCACGCCCGCCACATGCAGCAGCGCCACAGCCAGGAAGGCGTTGGCGAGCACCTCGTGCACCTCCTCGACCGCATGCGGCGCCACGCCCGCGACCATCGCCAGTCCGGTGGCCGCCATGCCCAGGCCCAGGCCCATCATCACCAGCGCCGCCCAGCTGGAGGCGGGGTTGTGTCCCGCCCATGTCCGCGCCCGACCGGACAGCACGCCACGCAAGTAGCCCACCAGCGCGGCAGGGCTCAGGCTGAAATCCGACAGCCGGGCATGCCGCGTTCCCGCCACCCCCCACAACAGGCGCAGCAGCACCGCCGTCGCCAGCAGGCCACCGGCCAGCATGTGCACCACGAACCGCGGCGACTCGTCATCGACCGTACTGCCGATGGCGTACGCGGCGACGAACAAGCCGGCGAAGGTCCAGTGGAAAACCCGCGTGGGCAGGTCGTAGATGCGGGGAGAAGACATGGCGGCGCGCTCCGTGGGAAGGGAGTCCCACCTTTGCGCAGGCGTGCTGCGACGTCATCGGACAAATGCCGCATGCCCGCCGCATCAAGGCGTTACCGGATCAGCGCAGATCCTCTTCCCACCCGAACAGGGCGAACGCCTTGCGGAACTCCGCATCCAGCGGCGCCACCGCTTCGATGCGTTCGCCCGTGACCGGATGCGGGAACGACAGCCGCACCGCGTGCAGCAGCATGCGGTGCACGCCCTGCATGCGGAAGTTCCGGTTGTGGCGGCCATCGCCATGGCTGGTGTCGCCGATCAGGTGATGGAACGCGTGCTTCAGGTGTCGGCGGATCTGGCGGAAGCGGCCTGTCTCCGGCTGGCATCGCAGCAGCGCATAGCGTGAGGTCTCGAAACCGGCGGACGGCAGCGGCAGCTCGCCCGTCGCCAAGCGCACGAAACGCGTCACCGATGGCTTCTTGTCCGGCTTGCCCGGGCCGCCGTCCAGCGGATGGTCGACGATGAAGTCCGGCTCCGGCCAGCCGCGGCATACGGCCAGATAATCCTTTTCCACCTCGCGCGACATCAACACCTTGCCCAGCGTCGATGCGCTGTCGCGGTCGAATGCCACCAGCAGGCAGCCGCTGGTGGCGCGGTCCAGCCGGTGGATCAGGAAGATGGGGCGACCGAACTGCATGCGCAGCCGGTCGGCGACGAAATCCGTTTCCCCACCGGCCAGCTTGCTGTCGTGCGCCATGACACCCGCGGGCTTGTTGACCACCGCAATCTGCGCATCGGCATACAGCACGGGCAATGCGCCATCGCCCGCTTTCGTCTCACCGTAATCCATGAATCTGCGTGCCTTCCAAATCTGCGAAACTCGGGGTTCGCCGCACGCGATGGACGCACGCGGCCCTGATGGAGGATTGTGGATGAAGTCACCCCGTTTCATTGTCGCACTCGGCCTAGCCGTGGCGCTTGCCCTGGGCCAGCCCGCGAGCCTCTACGCCGCGCCCGCGCTGCCCAAGGGCATCACCGCCGGCCCCAGCATCGAAGGCATCAGCGAGTACACGCTGTCCAACGGCCTGCGCGTGCTGGTGTTCCCCGATGCCACCAAGCCCACCGTGACCGTCAACCTGGTCTATGGCGTGGGTTCGGTGCACGAGAACTACGGCGAGACCGGCATGGCGCACCTGCTTGAGCACCTGCTGTTCAAGGGCACGCCCACGCAGTCCGACATCAGCGGCGAGATGAAGAAACGCGGCATCGACTTCAACGCCACCACCGGCCTGGACCGCACCAACTACTTCGCTTCGTTCCCGGCCAATACCGACACCCTCGAGTGGGTGTTGAAGATGGAAGCCGACCGCATGGTCAACTCCAATGTCGCGAAGAAGGACCTCGACAGCGAGATGACCGTGGTCCGCAACGAGCTGGAAGCGGGCGAGAACAGCCCCGGTGGCGTGCTGTTCCAGCGCATCCGCTCGACGGCGTTCCTGTGGCACAACTACGGCAACACCACCATCGGCGCACGCAGCGACGTGGAGGGCGTGCCGATCGACAAACTGCAGGCGTTCTACCGGCAGTGGTACCAGCCCGACAACGCCACCCTCATCCTCGCCGGCCGTGTGGACACCACCGACGCGCTCGCCCGCGTCGCGCGCCATTTCGGCGCACTGAAGAAACCCACCCGCCCGCTGCCCCGCTTCTACACCCAGGAACCGGCGCAGGATGGCGAGCGCGAAGTCACCGTGCGCCGCGTCGGCAACCTGCGGCTGGTCGCGGCCGCCTACCACGCCCCGGCGGTGGCGCATCCGGACAACGCGCCGCTCAGCGTGCTGGCCAACGTGCTGGGACACACGCCCGGTGGCCGCCTGCACAAGGCGCTGGTGGAAACCAAGCTTGCCGCCGGCAGCGGCGCCAACGGCGAATCCATGCGCGACCCCGGACTGCTGACCGTGGTGGCCGTGGTGCCCAACGACGGCGACGCCGCGAAGACCGAAGCCGAACTGCTGAAGCAGGTCGAGCAGCTCGCCGCCCGCCCGGTCACGCAGCAGGAGGTGGACGAGGCGAAGCAGCGCATCGGCAACGCCTACGACCTGTACTTCACCGACGTCAATGCCGTGGGCATGGGCCTGTCCGAGTTCCAGTCCGCCGGCGACTGGCGCCTGCTGTTCACCAGTCGCGACGCCATCGCGAAGGTCACCGCCGACGATGTCAACCGCGTCGCCGCCGCATACCTGAAGTCGAGCAACCGCACGCTGGGCCGCTTCATTCCCACCACCACCCCGGAGCGGGTGGAGATCCCGGCCGCGCCCGCGGTCGCATCGCTGGTGGACGGCTACACCGGCGGTACCGCCGTCAGCGCCGGCGAGCAGTTCGATCCCTCGCCGAAGAACATCGAAGCAAGAACCCAGACCTTCACGCTGGGCGACGGCCTGAAAGTCTCGCTGCTGCCGAAGAAGACCCGTGGCGGCACCGTGATCGTCGATGCCAACTTCCGTTTCGCCGATGAGGCCGCGCTCACCGGCCGCGAAGGTGCCGCCGGCATGGCCGGCGCCATGCTGATGCGCGGCAGCAAGACGATGACGCGCGAACAGATCGATCAGCGACTTGAACAGCTGAAGACGCAGGGCAGCGTGGGCGGAAGCCTGCAGGGTGCCAGCATCGGCCTGCAGACGCGTCGCGAACACCTGGCCGATGCCCTGGCGCTGACCGCCGACGTCCTGCGCAATCCGGCGTTCCCTGAAAGCGAGTTCGAACAGCTGCGCCTGCAGGCACTGACCGGCATGGAAGCCTCGCGGCAGGAGCCGGGGGCGATCGCCGGTCGCGCGCTGGCGGAGTATTTCGACCCGTGGCCGGCCGGCCATCCGCTGCGCAACCGCACGCTGGACGAATCGCTGGCGGAACTGAAGGCGCTGAAGCTGGACGACATACGCGCGTTCCACCGCGACGTGTACGGCACCGCCAACGGCGAGATCGCCATCGTCGGCGACTTCGACCCCGCCGCCGTGCGTGCGCAGCTGGAGCAGCTGTTCACCGGCTGGAAGAGCGGCAAGCCGTACGCGCCCATCGCCACCCGCTACACCGGCGTGGCGGCGAAGCAGGCGCGCTTCGAGACGCCGGACAAGCCCAATGCCGTGCTGCTGGCCCGGCACAACCTGTCACTGAAGGTCACCGATGCGGACTACCCGGCGATGGTGATCGCCAACCGCGTGTTCGGCGGCGGCGCGCTGAAGTCGCGCCTGGGTGATCGCATCCGCCAGCAGGAGGGCCTGAGCTACGGCGTCTCCAGCGGCGTGCGCGCCGACGACAGCCGCACCGGCCAGGACGATGCCGGCAGCTTCAGCATCCAGGCCATCGCCGCGCCGGAGAACATGGCGAAGGTGGAAGCGCTGGTGCGCGAAGAGCTGACGAAACTCGTCAAGGACGGCATCACCGCCGGGGAACTGGAAGACGCCGTGGCCGGCATGCTGACCGAACGCGAGCAGGGCCGCGCGGACGATGGCAGCGTCGCCGGCATGCTGGCCGACCAGCTGTTCTTCGGTCGCACCATGCAGTTCACCGCCGACCTGGATGCGAAGTACGCCGCACTGACGGTGGACCAGGTGAACGCCGCGATCCGCAAGCACTTCAAGCCCGAGGCGCTGAGCGTGTTCCTGGCGGGCGACTTCGCCAAGAAGGCCGGCGCGCCGGCGGCGGCGCCCGCGAAGTGATCCGCATGACGTGAGACGGAACGGCCCCGCAAGGGGCCGTTCTCGTTTTCGCGCTCGCAGAAGATCCTTTCCCGCGCAGATGTTCCCCTCTCCCCGCGTGCGGGGAGAGGGTGCCGAAGGCGGGTGAGGGGCGAACGAAGAGGCGACGTACAACGCGCCCGTACTGTTGCCAGAGGCGCGGCCGCGACGACACATCCCGCGTGCCCGACCATCGCGCCCGCCCCTCATCCGCCCTCCGGGCACCTTCTCCCCGCAAGCGGGGCGAAGGGAAAAACCTTCATCGCGCGCCTGAACGTCGCGAACGCCTGGCGAGCCCCCTCCGCCTCACATTGAGCCTTGTACACCGGCCTCGGAGCCCGGCCATGGAGCCCGGAGCTCCGTCGATGGGGCTCGGAATGCCAACGATCGAGCTCTCCCATGCCATCGATGGAGCTCGGGAGCTCCATCTGTCTCGGATTGAGCTCCATCCGCGAGGCTCGGAAAGCCATCGATGGCACTCGGAAGGCGATGGGATGGCTTTCAGAGCCCCATCGATGGAGCTCGGCAGCTCCATCGTTCTCACATTGAGCTCCACCCGCGAGGCTCGGAGAGCCATCGATGGCACTCGGAATGCGATGGGATGGCTTTCGGAGCTCGATCGATGGAGCTCGGGAGCTCCATCTGTCTCACATTGAGCGCCATCTGCGAGGCTCGGAACGCCGTTGATGGGATTCGGCGCTCCATCGTGCTCACATCGAGCCTCGCCTGCGCGCCCTCGACAGGCAACGCAGGCTTACGGCAGCCGCAGCGTCGCCAGCAGCGGGAAGTGGTCGGACGGATAGCGTCCGCCCCAGCGCGTGGTGATCGAGGCGATCGATTCCAGCTGCACGCCGCGGACGAAGACCCAGTCGATGCGCTTGTCGGCGTTGCCCGTGAACCCATGGAACGTCGCTTCACTGCCTTCCACCCGCGGTGCGGTGGTCCACGCATCCTGCAGCGTCTGCGCGAGCACGGCGTGCACCTGGCTGTCCGGCGCGGTGTTGAAGTCGCCAGTCAGCACCACCGGCACCCCGGCCGGCAACGCGGCCAGGCGGCGCGCGATGGCCTGCGCGCCCTTCACCCGCGCGGCTTCGTCCTGATCGCGGTATGGCAGGTGGGTGTTGAACAGGTAGAAGCGCTTGCCGTCGCTGCGCTGCTCGAACAGCGCCCAGGTCACCATGCGCGGATAGAGATGGTTCCAGGTGATGCTGCCCGGCACGTCGGGCGTGTCGGACAGCCAGAAGTCGCCCGACTCGACCACCTTCAGGCGGTCCTTCCTGTAGAACACGCCCATGTGCTCGCCGCCGCCATCGGCATTGCGACCGCGACCGAACCAGGCGTACTGCGGCAGCTCGCGCGCGAGGTAGTCGGCCTGCGCCTTCACCAGTTCCTGCAGGCCGATCACCTCGGGCTGCTGCTCGCGCAGCATGCGTACCGCCAGCGGCTTGCGTGTTTCCCAGTAGTCCACGCCATCGCTCTCCGCGGGCAGGCGGATGTTGAAGCTCATGATGCGCAGGGCACTGGTGGGTTTTGCCGGCGGCACGTCGGTGGCCTGGGCTTGCAGACCGGTGGTGGCGAGGATCATCACGATCAGGATGGCGCGGAGGAGAGGCATGGCGGTCTTCCGATTCGACTCGCACCAGTATAGGAACTGCGGTAACGTCGCGCCCCATTGGGGAGGGAAGGAGTTCGATCATGCGAGGAATGACGTGCATCGGCCGTGCCGCCTGGCTGTTGTCTGCTCTGGTGTATGCGCAGATTGCATCTGCGCAGAGTGACGCTCCCGTACCGATCGACGACGCGCAAACGACACGCGCGATCCTGGATGCCGATGCCACGGGCCGCTTGATCTACCTGCACGACCAGGCGGCTGCCGTCGCCACTGACGCAGCGATGGAGCTCAAGGCGTTTCGTCGGGACGGCAAGCGCGGAGACCTGGCGGGCTGGATCACCGAGCAGCGCGAGGAAGGCATCGTTGTGAGCTTCGTCAGCAGCGAACCGGTACCACGGGCGCGATACCGGGCGACGGTCACGAGCGACGGCCGCGTCTCGGGAAAGGCGGAAGCGCTCACTGAGCCGGTGGCGTTGACGGCGTACGAACTTGGCGCGGCGCGGGCGCGTGCCACCGCCGCCGCTGCAAAGTTCGAGCCCTGCTCACGGACCTACAACACTGTCGTGCTGCCCACCAACAATGAGGGCGGTGGCTGGGCCGCGTATCTGCTGCCGGGAACCACGCAGCATGGCGTCGTCCCCATCGGCGGCAGCTATCGCCTCGATCTGGATCCCGCCGGAGAACGGATCCTCAAGCAACGGCCCTTCACTCGCACCTGCATTGCGCTCGACAGTCCACGCAACGACAGATCCATGAAAGCCGTGGCCATGATGGTCACCCACCTGCTAGACCCGGTTCCGACCGAGGTGCACGTGTTCTGGAGCCTGTGGGCGCGCCAGCCGATGTATGTGGCTACGTCGGAAGGCAATTGGCTGATCGAGGATGGCAAGACCAGGCTGATGTCGCGCAGGGAGAAGAAAGAACAATGAAGACGGTGGCATCCACTCTTCGTGCACTGTGCGCATGCACGCTGCTGGCGCAGGCGGCCGTGGCTTCGTCGACCTCGCCCGCGCCTGCACCTTCGCCAGCTACCAACGACACCGCGACAGCCTGCGCTGCCGCACGCCTCAAACCTTTCACGAGCCCCTACGGCGTCCGCCAGGCATGGCCGGTGATGGCATCGCCGCCGGCCGACATGCTGCACACGCTGGGCACGCCCTTGTCGGACATGGGCCACGTCGCCGACGGCTACCAGCAGTTCCTGCATGTCGATACGCAGGCACGCGCGGTCTATGTGGTGGAACAAGGCGGTTTCGCCGGCACCACGAAGGTATTCGGACCCCTGCCGCTGCCGCGCTGCACGACGACGACCCTGCCCGCGGCGACGACGACGCCACGCTGAACTGCGTGGCGTCGCGAGATGGGCTTACGCCGAGCGGCGCTGCCCGCCATGCCTTCCTTCCGCGATCTCCTCCACCAGCTTGGCGCAGAACGCGGGCAGATCCTCCGGTGTGCGGCTGGTGACCAGGCCCTTGTCGACGATGACTTCGTCGTCCTTCCAGTTCGCGCCCGCATTCTCCAGGTCCTTGCGGATGTTGGGCACCGAGGTAACGGTTCGGCCACGCAGCACGTCGGCGTTGGCGAGCACCCACGGGCCGTGGCAGATCGCACCAACCGGCTTGCCGGCTTCGAAGAAGCCGCGGGTGAAGGCCAGTGCCTGGTCGTCCACGCGCAGGGCGTCCGGATTGAACAGCCCCCCGGGAATGACGAGCGCGTCGTAGTCCTTGGCGGAGACTTCGGACAGCACATGATCCACGTCCACCTGGTCGCCCTTGTCGAAGTGCTTGAAGCCCTGGATGCGTCCGCCATCGGGCGAGACGATGTCGACCTGCGCGTGGTGCGACTGCAGTACGCGCATCGGTTCGGTCAACTCGGATTGCTCGAAGCCGTCGGTGGCGAGGATGGCGACGCGTTTTCCCGTCAGATGGCTCATGGGAAGGCTCCCGTATGAATGAGATACCACGGTAGCGTGCGCTACGCGCACGGCATGCGAAGGAATCGTTGCCATCGTGTCAACGCGCGTAGTCGATGTGCTCCAATGCCTCATCTGTTCATGGAAGCGCACTCATGCCCCGTCGCATGGTTGTCGTGTTACGCAGCGTGGCGGCGTGCGTCGTGTCGCTCTACGCGTTGCCTCTGGTCAACCGGATCGGCGGTGAACTCGCAGCGGCGCTGCGCCTGCCTTCCGGCGGTGACGCGCGGCTGGCCTACGACCTGCTGTGGGTCGTCATGGCCGGCGTGGCCGGCAGCATGCTGATGGTCGGTGTGGCGGCAGTCGCGAAGACCGCGCACGCCTGGGTGTTCCTCGCGTTGTACCTGGCCCTCGGCGTGACCCTGGTCTGGCTCGCGTGGGAAGACTTCCCGCGCTGGTTCACCCTCGCCTGCCTGCTGACCTTGCCCGTGCAGGTGTGGCTGGGCTGGTGGTTGGCGTGGGGACGTCGGCGCGCCACGCGCGCGGATACGTGAGGCTCAGGACTGCGCTTCGCCCACAGAAGTGTCCACCTCAGCGCCGCGGCCACGCCGCCAGCAACGCCCACAACCCGCCGATGCCGGCGATCCACGCGGAAGCGGGCACGTCGAGCAGGCGTGGCCCACCCGCTTCCAGCGCATACAGCACGGCCGCGACGATCAGCAGGCCCACGCCGAGGATCGCGGCGACGACGCGGCGCTGCAGGCCCTTCATCGTCTGGGTCAGTTCGGTGAGGTCCTTGGAGCGCATCGCCAGCTCGTGCCGGCCTTCCACCTGCTGGCTCAGCCATGCATGCACCAGGCGCGGCATGTCCGGCGCATGGGTCATGATCTCGGGCAGGCGCTTGCGGAACTCCTGCGCGGCGCGTTGCGGGCTGTAGCGCTCCAGCAGGATGCGCTCCAGTACCGGCCGCGCCACCGCCCAGATATCGATCTGCGGGTCCAGCTGCCGGCCGACGCCCTCGATGTTGAGCAGGGTCTTCTGCAGCAGGATCAGCTGCGGCTGCAGGGTCAGTTCGTAGCGCTGCGCGGTACGGAACAGCTTGGCCAGCACTTCGGCCAGCGAGATCTCGCTGAGCGGGCGGGTGAAATAGGGTTCGCAGACGGCGCGCGCGGCGGCTTCGAGTTCGTCGATGCGGATGTGCGCCGGCATCCATCCCGCCTGCACGTGCAGTTCGGCGATGCGGCGGTAGTCGCGGTTGAAGATCGCCATGAAGTTCTCGGCGAGCCAATACTGATCGTCGCGTGAGAGCTGGCCCATGATGCCGAAATCCAGCGCGATGAAGCGCGGATCGGTCTTCCGCTCCGGATCCACCCAGATGTTGCCGGCGTGCGCGTCGGCGTGGAAGAAGTTGTCGCGGAACACCTGCTGGTAGAACACGCGCACGCCTTTGGCGGCGAGTGCCTTGCGGTCGATGCCCGCGGCATCCAGCGCGGCGATGTCGTCGGACGGGATGCCGCGCACGCGTTCCATCGTCATCGCGCGCTCGGCGGTGTGCGACCAGATCACCTCGGGCACGTACAGGTCGGGCGAGTCCGCCCAGTTGCGCCGCAGCAGGCTGGCATTGCCGGCCTCGCGCTGCAGGTCGAGTTCCGCCGCCAGCGTGTTCTCGATTTCGGCGACGATCTCGCGCGGGCGGATCTTGTCGGCGTTCGGATGCGCGCGGTCGACGATGGCCGCGATGCTCTCCAGCAGCGCGATGTCCCCGGCGATCTGCCGGCGGATGTCCGGGCGCAGCACCTTCACCACCACCTCGCGCCCACCGGGCAGCGTGGCCGCATGCACCTGCGCGATGGACGCGGAGGCCAGCGGCGTGGTGTCGAAATGCTCGAAGGCCTCGATGATCGGCCGGCCCAGTTCCTGTTCCACCAGCGCACGCGCGACATCGCCATCGAACGGCGCCACGCGGTCCTGCAGCAGGGTGAGTTCTTCGGCGATGTCGGGCGGGATGAGATCGCGGCGGGTGGACAGGATCTGCCCGAACTTGACGAAGATGGGCCCGAGTTCCTGCAGCGCCAGGCGCAGTCGCGCACCTCGCGGCTGTGCGGCGATCTCCGCCGATGCACGCGGCACGAACGGGCGGCCCAGCTTCAGCCAGCGCTCGACCGGCGTGCCTTCGAGCAGGTCGTCCAGACGATAGCGGAGCAGCACGCGGCCGATGCGGCTGGCCCTCAACACCGACTTCATGCGCGGTGCTCCACGCGAGCGGCGAGGCGGCCGATGCGGACGGCCAACCGCTCCACGTCGTCGCGCATGGCATCGACATCGTCATGGAAGGCATTGAGTTCGTCGCGGCCGACCACGTCGCGCGATTCTTCGGTCACGTACTCGGCGGCACTTTCCGCAAGGTTGCCCGCGGCGACGCGGACCTGTTGCAGACCGGTACGTGCGGCATTCGCCACCTGCACGCCGATCACATCACCGAACACCCGGGTGAACGGCAGCGACCAATCGGGATCGAAGCGCGTGGCCAGCGTCTGCAGGCGGCGTGCGAGCTCAGCGTCGCCGGAGACCTTGACCTTGCCGACCGGGGTCGCGTTGTCGCGACGCAGGAAAGGGAGTTGACCGAGCAGTCCGCCGAGCGTGCTGCGCACGGCGAGATCGGCTTCCAGCACTTCACTGGCCGGACCCACCTGCAGGCGACCACCGCCGACCATGATGTCCATTGCCAGGGGCGGAGCATCGACCACCAGCTGGATGCGGCGGCCTTCGAGAGGACGCAGCGCCGCCGATGTGTCGGGATCAAGCGCGATCGCCTGGTTGAGCGCGGCTTCGAGTGCGCGACCGGCGAGGGGTTTCAGGGCATCGAACGGAGACAGGTCCATGCCGCCATTCTAGCGGCAAAGCCTGCATGCCCTGCCCGCCCGTCGGCTTGCTTCATGCAGGCTCGGGGCGGGCTCGATGGCGTCCTGCCATCCCGGCGGGGAGAGACGGTGGAGAGGTCAGACGCGCTTGCCGCGCAACAGCGAGATGATCGCCAGGATCACGAAGACGACGAACAGTACCCACGCGATGTTGGTGGCGGCACCCGCGATGCCGCTGAAACCCAGTACGGCGGCGATGAGGGCGATGACGAAGAAGATGATGGCGTAGCGCAGCATGGAAACTCCTTTGGGCTGTGGCCAGCGATGCAGCCGGTAGTGGCGTGCGCCATGCTGGAACGCGGGGAGTCATCGCCGCGTGATTTCCGCGCGGTGCGATATGGACACGCTTCAGTGTCGTGATTCGGACGTGAAGGTCAGGCGTTCTGCAGGAGGGGCTGCAGCCCCACCTCTCTCACACCAGGGATGCAGTCGCCCTCAGAGCCATCCACTCTCCTGCCGCACTGCGGCGCGCTCATCGACGCAGGCACGGCACGTTGGTCGAGGCGCGGACTGAAGCCCTTCCTACAACGGATGATCGCGCAGCCAGGCGCGCAGGCGCTCGAACCCTTCTTCCATCGACACGCGCGGTACATAGCCGAAGTCGCGACGTGCGGGTGCCATGTCGTACCAGTGCGCTGTGCTCAGCTGTTCGGCCAGGAAGCGCGTCATCGGCGGCTCGCCTTTCAGTGGCAGCACCGTCCACAGGGCTTCGCACACGGCACCGATGCGATACGCGGCCTTGAAGGACAGGTGCTTCTCGACGCGCGGCGCATGGGCCGATTCCAGCAGCGCGTTGAGCAGCTTGCGCATGGGCCATGGCTCGCCGTTGGAGATGAAGTACGCCTTGCCCGCGCAGGCCGCACCGGGTGCCAGGTGGTCGAAGGCGTCGAAGTGCGCTTGCGCGGCGTTGTCGATGTAGGTGGTGTCGACGTGGTTCTCACCACTGCCGACGATGCGCAGGCGACCGGCGCGGGCACGCGATACCAGTCGCGGCAGGATCTGGTGGTCGCCCGGACCCCAGATCAGGCGCGGGCGCAGCGCGACCGTCGCCAGCGATGCATCGTTGGCGGCGAGCACCGCCTTTTCGGCGATCGTCTTCGTGGTGGCATACGGCGCCTTGAAGCCTTCGCCGTAGGGCACGGTGTCGGCGGTGCCGCCTTCCACCGGATGCGTGGCACGGTGGGTCACGCTGGGCGTTGAGGTGTAGACCAGGCGACCGATGCCGTGCGTGCGACACGCCTCGAGCACGTTCTGCGTGCCGACCACATTGGCGTCGTGGTAGCTCTTGTAGCTGCCCCAGGCCCCGGCCTTCGCGGCGTTGTGGAAAACCGCGTCCACGCCATCGGCGGCATGCATCACCGCATGCGCGTCGGCGAGATCGCCCTGCACCTGGCCCACGCCGAGTTCGCGCAGCACCGGGTAGTAGCCACGGTTGAGGCTGATCACCTCGTGCCCGCGTTCGACCAGGCCACGGCACAGCGCCTGGCCAAGGAAACCACCGCCGCCGGTGACCAGGATCTTCATGCGTGGTGTCCTTGTTGCGTGCGTGCCCATGCCGCCAATGTCTCCCGACCGATCTTGGCGTTGTGGCGGATGTCGACGGGGAAGCCGGGGTGCGGCAGGAAGGTGGCGATGCGCGCGGTGTGCGGATGGCGTGCACCGATGGCGCGCAGCTCGGCCTCCATCTGCGTGCGGTCGGCGCTGGCGCCGGGCTGCAGTTCGTAGCAGAGCACCGGCGATTGGCGTCCGGGCTCGCCAACCCCGACCAGTGCGGTGCGGCGGACCCGCGGATGGGTGTTGAAGACGGGTTCGACCTGCTCGGTGTAGAGCGGGCCGTCGGCGTTCTCGACGCGTTGCGTCTTGCGACCGCAGAACCACAGTCGGCCTTCGCCATCGAACCAGCCCACGTCGCCCATGCGGTGCACGGTGCGTTCGGCACCCTCGGGCAGGGTTTCGCGGATCTTAGCCGCGCGCGTGGCGGCGTCGCGACGGAAATAGGTATCGGTGGCGGTGGGGCCGGCGACGGTGATCTCGCCAACTTCGCCGTCGGGCAGCACCTCGACATCGGTCCAGCGTTCGATCGGCGCGTCGGTGATGCGGATGATGCGGACCTCGTTCGGCGGCACGGCGCGACCGACGCAGGTGCCGGCACCGGCTTCCGTGTCCACGCGCGTGGCGTCCAGTTCGCGGCCTTCGATGACGGCGACCGGCAAGCATTCGGTGGCCCCGTACGGCGTCCAGAACTGCGCGGTATCCGGCAGCAGCGTACGGATCTTCGCCACGACATCCGGCGGCACCGGTGCGCCGGCCGAGGTCACGCGCTGCACGCCCGGCAGTGGCGCGCCATGGTCGGCGAGCACCTTCATCAGCGCAGGGGAGCCGAACAGCTGGGTGACGCCGAAACGCGCGATGGCCGCGTGCAGTTTGCGCGGATCGGCGCTGGCCGGGCGCGTGGGATCCATGTCCGGGATCACCGAGGTGAGCCCGAGCGCGGGATCGAACAGCGCGAACGGCGGGAACGTGGGCAGGTCGACGCCACCGGGCTGCATGCCGAAGGCGTTGCGCAGCAGTTCGATCTGGGCGACGAAATGGCGGTGGCGGTAGACCACGCCCTTCGGCACGCCGGTGGAGCCGCTGGTGAACAGGATGCCGGCGACATCGTCGGGTGCGGTGGCCGCCAGCTGCGGACCGGCGCCGGCACCGCGCGCCTCGATCTTCGCCAGCGTGGTGCCACCCCACGCCCAGCGCGTGCCGACGGTGACGATCCTCTTTGCGGACTTCGCCCAGCCCAGCACGCAACGCGCGGCCTGCGCCAGCGGGATGCCGATGAAGGCCTGCGGTTCGGCTTCGTCCAGGCACTGCTTCAGCGCGCGCCGGTCGATGCCGGGGTCCACCAGCACCGGCACGGCGCCGGCCTTGAACAGCGCGAACATCAGCAGGAAGAATTCCGGGGTGGGCCGCACCATCACCACGGCGCGGTCGCCGCGACCGATGCCGTACGCACCCAGGCCGGCGGCGATGGCGTCGCTGCGCGCGTCCAGCTGGGCGTAGGTGAGTTCGCGGGTGTAACGTCCGGCGGCGTCGGGACAGCGCATGGCCACGCGGTCGGGCTGCTCGCGGGCCAGCCGGGGCAGGCTGGCGGCGATGTTGCACGGATCGGTCATGCCGCCATTGTCGCCGCTGGACGGTACTTGCGTCAGCCGCCCGGGTTGGCAGAATGCGCGTCCCGCCCGCGCACCGCCGCCAGCCAAGCCCCGATGCATCCCTGCCTGACCTGCGGCGCCTGCTGCGCCCACTTCCGTGTCAGCTTCCACTGGAGCGAGGCGGATCCCGACCAGGGCGGCGTGGTACCGATCGAACTGACCGAGCCGCTGCGGGTGCACGAGCGGGTGATGCGGGGCACCTCCCAGAAGCACCCGCACTGCGTGGCGCTGGATGCCGACATCGGCCGCTACAGCCGCTGCACGATCCACGACCGGCGACCGTCGGTGTGCGCGCTGGTGCCGGCGTCACTGGAGTTCGGCGAGCGCAGCGCGCAGTGCGACAAGGCGCGGTTGGCGCACGGTTTGCCGCTACTGGTGGAGACGGACTGGACGGGCGTGGTGGAAGCGGAGAAGAATCCACTGCCAGAGCTCTAGTCCTTCTCCCCTTGTGGGAGAAGGTGGCGCGAAGCGCCGGATGAGGGGACGCGAGCGCAGCGAGCCGCTCGGACATCCGTCAAATAGAGCAACGGCAAGAGCACCCCTCATCCGCCTTCGGCACCTTCTCCCCGCTGTCGCAGGGAGAAGGGAATACCTCCGTGGGAGATGGGATCAATCCAGCGGATGGCGGTTCAGGAAGTCGCGGATCAGCGGTACCAGGATCTCGTGCCTGTCTTCCAGCACGTAGTGGCCGGCGTCCTCGTAGGCGTGCACTTCCGCATTCGGCAGTGCTGCGCGGAAACCATCGAGGAAGTGCCTGTCGAACACGAAGTCCTTCAAACCCCAACCCAGGAACGCGGGCCGGTCGGCGAACGACGGCAGTGCCTTGCCGGCGGCTTCGAGCAGCGGCCACGCCTTGTCCTTCGGGCCCAGCGGGATGTCCTGCATGAAGCGGATCGTCGAAATGCGGTTCGCCCAGGTGTCGTACGGCGACACGTACGCGCGACGCACATCGGGGGGCATGCGGCGCTCCACGCCGATCCATGACGCGCCTGCGGAAAACGCGTTGAAGCCGCGGATGATCCACTCGCCGATCTTCCAGTCGCGGCCGAGTGCGATCTGCCATGGCATCGGCTTGGCGGCCGGCATCGGGAACGCGGCGGTGTTGGTGATGACCAGACGCTTCACCTGCGCCGCATGCGAGAGCGCCCAGCCGAAACCGATCATGCCGCCCCAGTCGTGCACGGCCAGCGTCACCGGGCCGGTGATGCCCAGGTGTTCCAGCAACGCTGCAACATCATCCACGCGCGACTGCAGCGTGTACTCGTAACGGCTGTCGTCGGGCTTGTCCGACAGGCCCATGCCGATGTGGTCGGGCACGATGCAGCGGTAACGCTTGCTAGCAGCGGGGTCCGTCAGCCCGGCCACCAGCGTGCGCCAGTAGTAGCTCCACGACGGATTGCCGTGCAGCATCACCACCACCTCGCCATCGCGCGGGCCTTCGTCGAGGTAGTTCATCGACAGGCCCGGGCGGACCTCGAAGCGCTTCGGATGGGAGGGGTAGCCGGGAAGGTTCATCGCGCGTCGCCGCCGTCAAAGAAAAGGGCCGGCGAACCGGCCCCTGGAATGCGAATGCCGGGTGGGGTTACCACTCCACCTCGGCCATCGTGCAATTCAGGCCCGAGCCGATGCCGAGCAGGGCGATGCGGTCGCCCTTCTTCAGCTTGCCCAGTTCCTTCAGCTTGCTCAGCACGATCGGCACGCTGGCCGGGCCGATGTTGCCGTGCTCGGTGAAGATGGTCATGACCTTCTTAGGGTCGATGCCGAACGACTTCACGAACGCCTGCGTGTGCGGGCGGCTGACCTGGTGGATGACGAACTGGTCCAGTTCGTCCACCGCCCAGCCCAGTGCGATCTTGGCCGCGGCGAAGGTCTTGGTGGCCAGCTTCATGCCCTCGATCAGCAGCATGCGGGTATCGGTGACCATGCGGTCTAGGTTGCCGCGGCAGAGCTTGTTCCACTCGGTCGCCGAGCGGGT
Organism: Pseudoxanthomonas sp. LARHCG66; assembly: GCF_052871755.1. Lineage (NCBI taxonomy): Bacteria > Pseudomonadati > Pseudomonadota > Gammaproteobacteria > Lysobacterales > Lysobacteraceae > Pseudoxanthomonas > Pseudoxanthomonas sp. LARHCG66. Next base: position 196,049 of record NZ_JBIXJW010000004.1, read on the forward strand.
CACGCCACCCTTGTAACGCGGGGCATCCGGCGCCAGCTCGCGGCGCGTCATCACCATCGCCACGGCACCGCAGCCCAGGGTCAGGGCCGCCAGCTCGTCACGGAACTGCTGCTCGGTGACATCCGGGGCATTGAGGCGCTCGATGGTCTTGTCGTAGACGAGGTTGGCGGTCTCGCCATCGACGACCAGCGCGTAATCGATCTCGCCGCGTTCCAGCATGCGGGCGGCGATGTCCATGCCGTTGATGAAGGCCAGGCACGCATTGGTCACGTCGAAGGTCTGGCAATGGTCGCTGACGCCCAGGTTGCCGCAGACGATGCTGGCCGTGGACGGCTCCAGGTAGTCGCGGCTGACGGAGGTGTTCACCACCAGGCCGATCTTGTCAGCGCCGATGCCGGCATCGAGCAAGGCCTTCCGTGCCGCCAGCGTGGCTGCGTCGGAGGCCTGCACATCGTCGTCCCACAGGCGGCGGGCATGCACACCGGCGACGTCGTTCAACACGTCGGTCTTGATGCCCAGGCGGTCGAGCGTGGGCTGGAGGCGGGCGTTGATCTCGTCGGACGTCAGCGTGTGCGGCGCATCGATATGCGCCAGTCCCGCGATGGAGACATTCTTGAAGAGCATCGAGGTTAGCGCCAAGGCTCAGGCAAAGGGGGCCGACAAGGGTACTCACTTCCCGCCTTCACCGCATCTTTACGCAGGATCACCCTGGGCGCACGCCATCGTGAACAGTGATGCGCGTCACATTTCATCGACCGCAACGGAACGCGGCGAAACGCTGCTCGCCGTTGGCCGGATCGCCCAAGGGCTGCAGGGTATCGGCCTGCAGGCCGGGGGCCTCGTTGCGGGCCAGGGTTTCCAGTTCGTCGCGCACCCTCAGGGCGTTGCGCTCATAGAAGGCCACACTGTCCTTGACCGATACCGATACCTCGCCGCGCTTCTCGCAGCCGGCGGGAACGGCGCCCGCGCCGACCACGCGGACATCCCGGGCGGTGGGCGCCAGGTGCACCCAGGTGCAGGCGGACAGCAGCACGGTGGAAGCGGCGGCAAGCAGGACGAGTCGCATCGGGATCACCTGGAAAGGGGAGTCGCGGCCATTCTGGCCCACGCGGGATGAATCGCTCCGGGCACGCGCACCGCTCCCCGCGCGGAGGAGCGGTGCCGTTCGGGCCTTACGGCTTCTGTTTGCCGTCGGCATCCAGTTCCACCGCTTCGCCCAGCTGCAGCGCGCGGACCGATTCGCCGACCTTGGACAGGTCACCCACCACCACCCAGGTCAGCGCGGACGGCGACAGGGTGGACGCCGCCCTGGCCACGTCGGCCGCGCCGATCGCTTCGTTGCGGGCCTTGTACTGGACGATGTAGTCGTCCGGCCGGCCGTACCGCTGGTTGGTGGCGATCTGTCCCAGCACGGCGGACGCGGTTTCGTACGCGCCCGGCAGTTCCAGCGTGTTGGCCGCGCGGATCTTGGCGATTTCCTCCGGCTTGGACGGCGCCTGTCCGGTGGCGAACTGGCTGATCTCCTTCTGCAGCTCCTTCATCGAGTCGGCAGTGCGGTCGCTCTGTACCGCGGCGCTGGCCCACCACGGGCGCTGGCCAAGCGCATTGCGGGCACCGCTGTACGAGCCGTACGCCCAATGCTTGTCCTCGCGCAGGTTCATGTTGAGGCGGGAGCTGAACTGCCCGCCCAGCACGCCGTTGGCGAAGTCGAAGTCGATGGTGCCGGTGTCACCGGTGGGCGGCACCAGCTGGGCGGCGTAGACGTTGGACTGGATGGCGCCCGGCTGGTCGATCAGGAACACGCGCGGCTTGGTGGCGTTGGCCACCTTGGGCACGGCCGCCAGCTTCGGTGCGTTCGGCGCGGGCTTCCAGTCGCCCAGGCGGGCTTCCAGCAACGGCACGATCTGCGCCAGCGTGGTATCGCCGACCACGGTGATGCGGGCCTGATCCGGCTGCAGCCAGTCACGATGGAAGGCGACCAGGTCGTCGCGGGTCAGCGAGGCGATCGATGCCTCCGTGCCCGAGCCGGTGAACGGGATGGCATACGGATGGCCGGCGCCATACAGCAGCGGCGGCAACGTGCGCAGCGCGGCGGTCTGCGGGCGCGCCTTCTCCTGCTTGATGCCGGCGATCCAGGTGGCGCGCACGCGCTCGATCTCGGCCGGGGCGAAGGTCGGGCGACGCAATACGTCGGCGAGCAGGTCCAGCGACGGGTCCAGCTTTTCGGTCAGTGCCGACAGGCCCACCGAAGCACTGTCCAGGCCGGCGCCCGTGGTCAGTTCCGCGCCCAGCGCTTCCTTGCGGGCGGCGAAGTCCAGCGCGCCGTACTGGCCCGCGCCTTCGTCCATCATCTGCAGCGCGAAGCTGGCGGTGCCCAGCTTCTTGCCGACATCGGCGGCGTAACCGCCGGGGAACTCGACGCTGATCTGCACCACCGGCGTTTCATGCCGCTCGGCCAGCGCGACCTGCATGCCGTTGGACAGGGTGGCGCGCTGTACGGCCGGGAACTTCAGGTCCGGGAAGGTCGCGGTCTTCGGCACGCCCTGGCTGCGGTCCACGTCGGTCTTCACCGTCTTGAACTTCGGATCGACCTTGGGTGTGGGGGCCGGTTGCGTGGCGGGCGCGGCGAACACGGTTTCCGGCAGGGCCGAGGCCGGCGTCTCGCTGGGCTGCACGAGGATGGTGTGCGAGGCCCCTGCCAGCCATTTCCTGGCCACGGCCTGCACTTCCGCCGGCGTGGCGTTGGCGAGGATGTCCAACTCTTCCTTGTAGCAATCCGGCGTGCCCTGATAGACGGCGCACGAGGCCAGCACGTCGGACTTGCCGCCGAAACCGCCGATGCGCTCGATGCCGCGCACGAACGCCGCGCGCCCGGAGACCTTGGCACGCTCCAGCTCTTCGGCTGTCGGGCCCTGGGTGACCAGGCGCTTGAGTTCCTCGTCCAGGGCCTGTTCGACCTTGGCCGGCTCCACGCCTTCCTTCACGGTGGACATCAGGAAGAACGTGCTGCTGATTTCGCTGCTCCACTGGAACGCGCTGGCCTGGTCGGCGATCTTGTCGCCGTGCACCAGGCGGGTGTCGAAGCGCGAGGCCGCGCTGCCGCCCAGCACCTGCGCGAACAGGTCCAGCAGGGTGGCGTCCTTCGTGCCCATCTCCGCCACTGGCCAGGCGCGGTAGACGCGCACCTGCGGCACGCGGTCGGGGATCGTCTCGCGGGTGTCCCTGGCGTGCTTCGGGATGTTGGTTTTCATGTCCGCCAGCGTGGCGCTGGCCGGGATGTCGCCGAAGTAACGGGTCACCTTCTCCTTGGCGGTGGCCACGTCGATGTCGCCGGCCAGCACCAGCACGGCGTTGTTGGGGCCGTACCAGCTGCGGAACCAGGTCTTCACGTCATCCAGGGTGGCGGCGTCCAGGTCGGCCATGGAGCCGATGGTCTGCCAGCTGTAGGGATGCCCGGCCGGGTACAGCGCCTCGAACATGCGCGCGAAGATGCGGCGGCCATAGGGCTGGTTCTCGCCCTGGCGCTTCTCGTTCTGCACCACGCCGCGCTGCTCGTCGAGCGCCTTCTGGTCGATCGCGCCCAGCAGGTGGCCCATGCGGTCGGATTCCATCCACAGCGCCATGTCCAGCGCGGTGGTGGGCACGTTCTGGAAATAGTTGGTGCGGTCCTGGTTGGTGGTGCCGTTCTGGTCGGTGGCGCCGACCAGCTCGAACGGGGTGAAGAACTCGCCGTCATGGTTCTCGCTGCCCTGGAACATCAGGTGCTCGAACAGGTGCGCGAAGCCGGTGCGGCCCGGGGTCTCGTTCTTGCTGCCCACGTGGTACCAGACATTCACCGCCACGATCGGCGCCTTGCGGTCGGTGTGCACGATCACGCGCAGGCCGTTCGGCAGGGTGAACTCTTCATACGGAATCACGACGTCCGCGCCCGCCGGCTTCGCATGCGTCGACGCCGGCGCGTAGGCCAGTCCCCCGAGCGCGGCGGACAGGGCGATGGCGAGCAGGGCGGCGCGGGGCCGGCGGGAAAGGTGCATCGGACACTCCTTTGAATACTGAATGGGCCTGGAGAACCCCCGATGCTAACCGCCGCCCGCGGTCATTACACTAGGCCACAAGCCATGACGAATGGCTCATCCGCCGCCCCGCTGCGGCCCGCCAATCCTGTTGTGCGGAGGTGCCATGGACCGCAAGCACTGTCTGGTGACCGGGGCCAACCGGGGCCTGGGCTTGGAACTTGTCCGGCAGCTGCTGGCCCGCCATTGCCACGTCATCGCGACCTGCCGGCAGCCCGGCAAGGCCACTGCGCTCAACAGCCTGGCGGGCGAGTACCCCGGCCGCCTGCATGTGCTGCCGCTCGACGTTGCCGACGCCCGCAGCCGCAACCAGCTGCTCCACGAGGTGTCGCTGGTTACCGATGAAGAACCCCTGCACCTGCTGGTGAACAATGCCGGCGTGCTGCGCGGCGGCGAGCGTTTCGGCCACGTGACCGCTGCCGATCTCGACGCCAGCTTCCATACCAACGCCGCCGGCCCGTTCCTGCTGGTGCAGACGCTGGCCGCACGCCTGGCCGAGGGCGGCGTGGTGGCCAATATTTCGTCCGAGGTCGGATCGATCGGCCTTAGGCAGGAATTCCGCACCCCGAGCTATGCCATCGGCAAGGCCGCGCAGAACATGGCCACCTCGCTGTTGTCGCAGGCCCTGGCCGCACGCGGCATCACGGTCGTCGCCCTGCATCCGGGCTGGGTCCGCACCGACATGGGGGGCGACAACGCAGCGCTGTCCGTGCAGGAGTCCGCCACAGGGCTGCTTCATGTGATCGACCATCTAGGCGCAGAAGACAGCGGCCGCTTCCTCGACTGGCAGGGCGCTCCGCTGCCCTGGTAAAGCTGAATGCCGGCTGCGCCGGCGCCAGTGGACCGCAACGGTTCCTGGTTGAACGGCATCCAAACCAGAACACACCGCATTGACCGGGATCGGGCCGAAGCGGCGTGTTCGCAGTCACAACGCACACCCAGGCGCGTCCTGTTGCATGCAGGACGGACACCCGGGCGGACATGCACTCGGACACCGGACACGCAGAACAGAAGCCTAAAGCCCTATTGGATCAATAACTTGCGATTGGCACGGTTTCTGCTCTACCCATAACAAGCCTTCCGCTGTCCGACGTCAACCTGACTGAAACCTGAATCAACTCACCGAAACGAACGGTTTTGCTTGATCTGTCTGTCTAGGTGTACTACCTTACTACCACACCACACAACAACATCACTACAGAGGCATGACAATGAACACCAAGAACCTCCTCCCGCTGACCGCCGCCGCCGTGTTCGCCCTGTGCGCCGGATCCATGGTCGTTTCCGCCACTCACGCCGACAACAACCGCAACACCGCCGAAGCCACCCACATCGTCAACCTGCCCACTGTCACGGTGAAGCCCGATGCGGCCGACCTGGCCCACTACCTGACCTACAAGGACACCAAGATCGTCGACCTGGCCACGGTCACCGTGAAGCCCAGCGCCGAAGACCTGGCCTACTTCGTTGCCCAGCAGGCAGTGCGCGTGGTCGACATGCCGGCGGTCACCGTGCGTCCGTCCGCCGAGGACATGCAGCAGATCGCGGTGCAGGCGGGCGTGCTGGCCGGCCAGCTGGCTTCGCGCTGATACGCAGGCAACACACCACGCTCCACCTGCGTTTCCACGCAAGCCGGCAGCCGCCGGAGTTCCACCGCACCACATGCCCGTGAGGCCATGCAGCGCCGCGTAGAATGCGCGCCATGACCGACACCCTGGACATCGATGTCCTGCTGTACCAGCCGGAAATTCCCCCGAATACCGGCAACGTCATCCGCCTCTGCGCGAACACCGGCGCGCGGCTGCACCTGATCGAACCGCTCGGGTTCGCATTGGAAGACAAGCAGCTCAAGCGCGCCGGCCTGGACTACCACGAATACGCCACGCTGCAGGTCCACGCGTCGCTCGAAGCGGCCCTGCAGCACGTGCGACCCACGCGCCTGTTCGCACTGAGCACCCGCGGCGCCCTCCGCTACGACCAGCCTGCCTATCAGCCCGGCGATGCGTTCCTGTTCGGCCCCGAGACCCGCGGCCTGCCGCAGGAGGTACTGGAGGGCCTGCCCGAACAGCAGCGCCTGCGCCTGCCGATGCGCCCGCAAAACCGCAGCCTCAACCTGTCCAACACGGTGGCCGTGGTGGTGTTCGAAGCGTGGCGGCAGGCGGGGTTCGGCGGAGGCGCGTGATCGCGCGCAGACTGTCGCCATGACCCGCCCTGCTACGCCGCCGCCATCGCCACCCTTCGAGGTCACCCGATTGCTGGATACGGCCACGGTATCGGTGCGCGAGGTCTGCTGCCGCGGCGAGTGCCGGCATCGCAGCGGCGAGGAATGCACGAACGCGACCCACCTGGTGTTTCCGTACCGCGGTGTCTACCTGCGCCATGTCGGCAGCGCCCAGACTGTCGCCGACGCCAACCATGTCCTGTTGTTCAACGCCGACGAGGACTACCAGGTCAGCCATCCCGTCGCCGGCGGTGACGCCAACCTGGTGCTGCAGCTGGCCGAACCACTGCTGCGCGAACTCTCGCCGGTATCGCAGATCCGTAACGGCGGACGCGCCGTGTTCCGCCATCAGGCGTTGCGCATCGACGCGCGCGCGCAGGCGCTGGTCGCCCTGATGCGGCATGCACTGCGGCAGGGCGGGATCGAGCCGCTGGAAGCGGAAGGCCTGGCGCTCACCCTCGCCTCGCGCAGCCTGGGTCCCCGCACCGCGCACGTCCCCGGCGCCACCCGGGCACGGCAGCGGTTGGTCGATCGCGTCAAGGTGCTGCTCGCCAGCGATCCCGGTCGGCGCTGGACCTTGGCGGACATCGCGGCCGACACCGGCGGCTCTCCCGTCTACCTGACCCAGGCGTTCCGGCAGGTCGAAGAGATGCCGCTGTACCGCTACCAGTTGCACCTGCGGCTGGCGCGCGCACTGGATCTGCTGAAAGGCGACGACGACCTGTCCACGCTCGCGCAGGACCTCGGTTTCTCCAGCCACAGCCACTTCGCCGCCGCGTTCCGGCAGACCTACGGCCGCACGCCCAGCGCCTTCCGCGCGCTCACCCGCCGACCTGCCGCAACCGGCTAAAGATTCCGACAGCGCCCACGCTGCCCGCATGGTCTCCTGCGCCTGCCCGATCCGGGCTGCCCAAGGAACGTGTCATGACCGAACAGACCTGCGCTGCCTGCGACTACCCGCTGGACGGCGGCGCCATTGAAGTCACCCTTGGCGGTCGCACCGTTGAGGTGTGTTGCGAGGAATGCGCTGCCAAGCTGCGCGAGGCCGGCGCCGACGCCGATGCGGCTGCCTGACGTGCACAAGGCTGCCCTGCTGGTGCTTGCCGTCATGCTGACGGCAGGCACCTGGCCTGTCCTGGCGAAGACCCTCCTTCCTCCTGGGGCGGAAATGCAGCTGCGCGCGATCCATCATCGCCATGTCGCGGCGCATCGCGTGCCGGACCCGGCGTTCCTGCATGCACTTGCCGCGCCGGACCTGCTGGTGATCGACAGCGACGGTCAATGGTTGGACCGGACCGCATTTCTCGCATCACTGCCCACCGCATCGCCCTTGGCGGACGTCGCCTACGACGATGTGCAGGTGCGCCTGTTCGGCACGGCCGCAGTGGTGCACGGCACCCTCCTGGGCCATCCGCACACAGGCGATGCACGGCGGGTGCGTTACACCGATGTCTATGCGTGGCGGGAAGGGCGCTGGACATGGATGCATGGACAGCGCACGCGCATCGCGAACGCCGTTGCTACCCCCGCATCGATGCAGGCGCCCTCCTCCGCGCCATCGCAGTGGCGTGGCTCCGATCCCGTCGGCGACGATGCCACCGTGCTGGCAGCCTTGAACGAACAGTACGTGCAGGCTTTCCGCGACGCCGACGCGGGCTGGTACGACGCGCATCTGGCGCCGGACTATCGGGTCGTCTCCGGCGACGGCTCGCTGCAGGACCGTGCCGCTGCCCTGGTCGACTTCGCCAGGCCGGTGTTCGCTGAAAGCATCGCCACGTTTCCGCTGGACAAGGTGCGGATCAACCGCATCGGGGAGCTCGCCTTGATCCATGCCGAGAACGCCTACACGCTGAAAGACGGCCGCCGGGGCATCAACCGCTATACCGACATCTGGATCAAGCGCGCCGGGCGCTGGTGGTGCGTGGCGGCGCACATCACCGTGCACACTCCACCCGCGTGACCCTGTCCTCGCAGAACGCTACGCGAACCGCGCCAGCCCGTAGGGCGTCAGCGGAATGTCGGTCGCTTCGCCCGCCATCATCTGGTCGAGCAGCCGTCCTGTTACCGGGCCCTGCGTCAAGCCGAGATGGCCATGCCCGGTGGCGACGAAGATGTCCTCGCCCGGCACCCGATCGATGATCGGCAGCGAATCCGGCGTGCATGGCCGATTGCCCGCCCATTCCGATACCGGTTCGGTCGTTATGCCGGGGAACAGCTTGCGCGCCTCGGGGTCGAGCCGGCGGATCAGGTGGTAATGCGGGTCGCGGCCCAGCGCCGTCAGCTCCTTGATGCTGGTCATGCGGATGCCGGACTGCATGGGCGACACCACCATGTAGCGCTCCGCCCACAGCGTGGGCCGACGCACGATTACATCCTTCTGCGGATACATCAGGTGGTAGCCGCGTGCGGGAATCACCGGGATCTTCACCCCGAACGGACGCAGCAGGGTGTTGCTCCAGGCGCCCGCGGCCACCACCACGCGCCCGGCATGCACCGCGCCATGATCGGTGTCGAGGCGATAGCCGCCGTCCTGCCGCAGGATCGCCGAGACGCTGGCGATCAGCGGCGTCGCGCCGCGCGCGCTCAGGTGATTGAAGAGGCGCCGGCAGAAGTCCCCGGGGTCGCGCATCGCCAGCGATTCGCGCTGGAAGACCGCCCGCTGGAAGCCCGTGCCGATGCCGGGTTCGAGCTCGCGCAGCTGGCCGGCGTCCAGCACGTCGAACGCCACGCCGCGGTCACGCATCAGGCCACGTTCCCATTCGCCCTTCGCGAAGCTGGCCTCCTCGCTGTAGACGTGCAGGTAGCCGGTGTGCGCGATGAGGTCCTGTGCGCGGATCCGCTCGCCCAATTCGAGCCACGCCGAGCGCGAGGCGGTATTGATCGCACTCAACGCATCGATGATCGGCAGCACGTGCTCCATCCTGCCCTGGTCGAGGAACTGCAGCAGCCAGCGCGCGTAACTCGGGCTGACGCCCCAATCGAGCTTCAATGGCGCCAACGGATTGGCGAGCATCCGCAGCGCCTTCATGACGATGCCGGGCGTGGACTGCGGCATCACGTTGCCCACGGAAATGGAGCCGGCGTTGCCGAACGACGTTTCGCCAGCGGGTCCCTTCGCATCGATCAGCGTGCACGACAGCCCGCGATCGAGGAGGTGGTGGGCCGTCGACAGGCCGACAATGCCGCTGCCGATCACCGCGACATCGGTGGTGCGCGGTGCAGGGGAGGAAAGGGAAGCACTCATCGGATCGGAACGTCGTAGGCGGTCTTGGGGGAGGGTTCGGGGCGGAAGGTGTAGTGCCACCATTCCATCGGATAATTATGGAACCCATGCCGCGCCATCGCCTGCAGCAATTGGTCGCGGTTGCGTCGCTGCTCGTCGCCCAGTTGCGGATGCGCGGTATTGGCGCGCGGATCGAAGAAGTCGAACGGCGTACCCATGTCCAGTTCCGTACACGCGCCACCGTTGCAGCGCACGAGCGTCAGATCCAGCGTCGCGCCCCGGCTGTGCCCCGAGGACTCGGCAATGTAGCCATCGAGCAGGCGCGCCTTGTCCAGATTCGGGTAGTACGCCGCCTTGGTGCGCTGGTCGGCAGGGTCGCGTGCCCAGGCGACGAAGTGCTTCACCGCGCGTACCGGGCGATAGCAGTCGAACACCTTCAGCGACAGGCCTTCGCGCTGCACGTCCTGCTGCACGCGGGCGAGCGCCCGTGCGACCGGTGCCAGCAGCAGGCACTTGGGCGCGTCGTAACCGGCGACCGGCGCGCCCACGAAATTGTTCTTGCCCGCATAGCGGATTTCCTGCTGCAGACCGGGCACGACCGTCACCGCATCGACCAGGTCCGCCTGCGCCGCTTCCTGTGCCGGAGACACCTGCACGCCCGGCGCGGAAGCGCAGGCGCCGAGCAACGGAAGCGCACTCAACAGGAGCAGCGCCATGCCTCGCACGTCAGCGGCAGGCCTGCGTGCGGTGGAAATCGAGATCGGCATAGTCGTAGCTGAAGTCTGCTTCGGGGTCGACGTGCGACAGTTTAAGCCCGGCATCGCTGCCGGCCTGGGCTGGGGCGAAGTGAAGCCAAGGCTCGGCATCCACGCTGTCATCATCCCAATCCACCAGCCAGCGCTCGTCCACCCGCATCACGGTACCCGTGAGCATGGGTGAGCGCGCCGCGGAAAAGCGCACGCGATCGCCTGTCGCACACAGGGTCACTTCACCGAACCAGGGATCGCGGTAATGTCCCATCCACGGCGCCATCGCGCGCACCGTCGCGCGCGTGCGATGCCCCGTGTCGGGCTTGGGCCTGGTGGCCCGCTCACCGGTGCGCTCCTTGTCCAGCAGCGCCGCATAGTGCGCGACGGTGGGCGATGTCCCCGGCGCGGTGAAGTGCTTGGTAAGCACCTGTCCCAGCACCGTCCGCGCGGCCTCGCCTTCGCCATTGATCAGGATGACGATGCCGGTGCGCTGGTCCGGCAACAGGATCACCGAGGAGTACATGCCTGCCAGGGTTCCGGTATGCGCGACCTTCCAGACTCCATCGACGTCGGACAGGCGCCAACCGTAGCCGTAAGCGGAGAAATGGCTGTTGTCCCAGGCACGCATGCGCGCGCTCACCGGCATCGGCATGTGCGCGGTCCACACGGCCTTGCGCTGCGCGGGCGACAACCACGCCGGGGTACGCTCCGGCGACAGCCACATGTCCATCCACACCAGCATGTCGTCGAGGCTGCAGCGGATGCCGCCGGCCGCCATCGAGGTGAGATCCGGCACTACCTCGGCGTCTTCTCGGATGACGCGATTGCCCTGCGCGGTACGCATGTGCGGTTGCGCCACGTTGCCGACCTGCGCACGGTTCCACTCGCCCACCTGGCACCGGTGCATGCCGAGCGGCTGGAACAGTTCGCGCTTCACCAATTCTTCGTAAGAGGCGCCGCCTGCCGCCGCTGCGACCTCGCCGGCGACGACGTAGAGCAGGTTGTCGTAGGCGTAGTTGGCGCGGAAGCTGTGCGTCGGCTTCAGGTGCGCCAGCCCTGCGATGATGTCCGCGCGGGTGAACCGGTTGGGCTCCGGCCACAGCATCAGGTCGCCCGCACCCAGGCCCAGGCCGCTGTTGTGGATCAACAGGTCGCGCACCTGCATCTGCTGCGTGACCCACGGATCGTGCATGCGGAACTGCGGCAGGTACTTGGTGACCGGGTCGTCCCATTTCAACTTGCCCGCGTCGACCAGGCGCGCCAGCACGCCTGCGGTCATCGCCTTGCTGTTGGAGGCGATCTTGAACAGTGTGTCATTGTCGATCTTCCCGCCGCCGCCAGCGCGTACCTCACCCAGCGTGCGCGTGTAGACGATCTTGCCGTCTTCGATGACACCGACCGCAAGACCGGGCAGCTGGTAGTGCTCGAAGGTCTGCTCCACTGCCGCATCGAAGGTTTCGTTGCCGGGCGCGGCATGCGCGAGCGGCGCGACCAGGGCAAGACAGACGAGGAGATGTTTCATGGCGTGGCTCAGGGCTCCGCGGAATCGCAGGCGAGGCATCCCGCATGCAGGCGGGCCGCCACCGGAAAGCCGGCGACGGCCCGAACCTTCAGACGGTCCGATGGCGGATCAGGTCAGTCGAACTTGTACTCGACCATCAATGCGAACGAACGACCGCGCGGATCGGCGACACGCGGCTCCCACGCGGCACCGGAAGCGAAGTCGTTCTGGTGCGCAGTGAACGGAGGATCTTCGTTGAGCAGGTTGCGCACGACGAAGGTGAACTTGGCATTGTCCAGACCCGTCCAGCCCACGCTGTAGTTGTACGTGATGTAGTCGTCCACGTCCGGGTTCCAGTCTTCCGGAATGTAGCTGCCGTTCCTCACGCTGACCGGCAATTCATCCTTGTAACCGTCGCGGTAGATCTGGGTCAGCGTGTGCGACCAATCGCCCTTTGCCCAACTGACGCCCAGCGTATGCTTCCACTTCAACGGCAGGCTGTAGTAGCGGACGTACTTGCCCACCAGGTTGTCGCCATAGGGCGAGTTCTCCAGCGCCTTCTCCTGGAAACTGTCGATGTAGCTGCCATTGAGGTTGACGCGCCACGTGCCGCCGGCCAGTTCACCGGTCAGGTTGGCGTCCACCTCCACGCCGCTGATCAGCGTGCCGCCCGAGTTGATGAAGCGGCGATCGATCGCCACCACCTCGCCGCTGGCGTCGCGGATCCAGTTGTCGACGAAGAGATCGTAGTTGGCGATCAGGGTCGCCTGGTTGGGCGTGCGGATGGTGTTGGTGCGCTCGATCTCCCACCAGTCCAGGCTGATGTTGAAGCGATCATTGGGCGCGAACACCACGCCGAAGCTCTTCTGGTCGGACGTTTCCGGCTGCAGGTCGGCCTTGCCGCCCGTGAAGATGGCGGGCTGGATGGCTTCGCAGCCCGGCACTGCGGGATTCGCCGCGCCGCCGGGACAGGTTGCCGGGTCGGCCAGGTCGAAGCCGGTGTACGGGCTTTCGGTGACACCGCTGAACAGCTTGGTGAACTCGGGCACCTTGAAGCCTTCGCTGATGGCGCCACGGAATGCCAGCGAATCGATCGGCTGCCACTTGAACGAGAACTTCGGATTGACCGTGCTGCCGAAGCCGTCGTAATCGTCGCGGCGCACGGCCACGCTCACTTCCAGGCTATCCAGTACCGGCAGGAAGGCTTCCGCATAGACCGCCTTCACATCGCGCTGCACCTTGGGCAGGTTGTTGGTCGCATCGAACGGCGCACCGAAGATGTAGCTGTTGTCCAGAACAATGCCGTCCGAAGTCGAGCCGAACTCGAACTCCTCGCGACGCAAGTCCACGCCGACCGCTGCCATCACCTCACCACCCCAGAGGTTGAAACCCAGTCCACCGGAGAACGCCGCATCCAGCGTCGTGACCGTGGACTCGCCGCCGTACAGGCGGACGCCCGCCGCCGACGCGGCCTGCAACGCTGCAACGCCCGCCGGATCGTGCTGCTGGCCGGGCATCAGGAAGGGATTGAGCAGGCCACTGCCCAGCACCGCCTTGAACGCCGGGGTGAAGTAATAGCCGGTGCCCAGCACCGACTCGGCCTCGCTGGAGGCGCGCGACAGGCCGATATCGTAGTCCCAGCTGCCCAGGGTGCCGTCGAAGCCCACCAGGAAACGGTATGCCTTGGTGGTGGTCTCGATCTGGCGCGGTCCGCAGATCTCGCAACGCCACCGGTAAGGGATCGGACGGCCGTAGACGAGGTTGGCGGGACCGAAATAGCCGACCAGCGCGTTGTAGATCATGTTGTAGGTCGCCGTGGTATTCGCGTTCAGCGGATACCACGTGCTCGGCCCGAGCGCCGAGGCCGCGGTCGAGGTGCTGGAGGTGATCTGCTGCGCTTCGAACTGGCGGTTGGACTCCGAGCGCGAGGCCATCGCTTCGGCGTAGAAGCGGTGGTTGTCACTGATCTTGAACGTGGCACGGCCCAGGGCCTGGAGGCTCTCCTGTGGCTGTTGCATCACCTGCGCGGCCGGGTAGTCCCACGCACAGGCGTACCTGGAGTTCGCCACGCCCCACAGCTGGTAGGCATAGGGCCCCATCATGTCGCCACCGGCTTCGCAGCCCGCTGCGCCCGGCAGGTTGAGGATGTTGATCAGGGCCTGTCCGCCGCCGCCGGCCGGATCGGCCAGGGTGCCCGTGATCATGCCGCCGGCAAGGTTGGACACGGTGGCGAACGGCGTGCCGCGCGTGTCGGGCGACAGGCCGCGGTTGAGCTGGAAGGTGTTGGAGAAATCGCGATCACTGCCCAGCAGGATCTCGTTCTCGCGATAGTTCATCGTGCCCCAGACGTTCCAGCCATCGTTGTCGATGTCGCCCATGCCTCCCAGGACGCTGTAGGTGAAGATGTTGCCGCCACCTTCCTGGGTCATGTCGAACCCGGCATTGACCGTGATGCCCTGATAGTCGCTGCGGGTGATGAAGTTGATGACGCCGCCGATCGCATCGGTGCCGTAGACGGCGGACGCGCCGTCGCGCAGCACCTCGACCCGGTCGATCGCCGCGAACGGAATCGAATTCAGGTCCACCGCCTGGCCACGCAGGCCGTGGGTGGCGACGCGGCGGCCATTGAGCAGCACCAGCGTGGCATCCGCGCCCTGGCCGCGCAGGTTGGCACCGGACACGCCATTGTTGCCGCGCAGATCCGCCGGAGCGATACCCGCGTTGGAAGCAAGACTGTCGGAACCGTTGCTGGCGATGTTGAGGAACTGCAGCAGTTGCTCCGCGGAGGTGATGCCCTGCGCCTCGATCTCCGCCTTCTGGATGATGGTGACGGGCAGTGCGGCTTCCACGTCGGTGCGCTTGATGCGCGAACCGGTGACGGTGACGGTATCCAGCGTGCGCGCACCGCCTTCCTGGGCAGGCGCTGCATCCTGCGCGAGGCCGACTGCGGGGATGGCGAGTCCCAGCACGATGGCGGCGGCGAGATGGCTCGGCTTGAGCGGATGGGATCGAACGGGCATGCGGAATCTCCTGGATGAAAGAACGCTGCAATACGCGGCCACTACACTGTCGCTGCGATGCGCCGACGCGTCGTTCCAGGGGAGCTCGATGGTCCTCGCATGGCTTCCGCGACGGACGCGTTGCCTGCCATCTCCCCGGAACGCACGAATCCCCACTGGCGCCTTCCGGCGCACCCGTCCCGGATGCGCACCGCAGTACGTAGTACGTTGTTCTGATTGCTATGACGTGCGCCGGCACCCCGCCGGCACCCATGGATGGACGATGCCGCCATCCATCACAAAAACCCTTGTACATCCGTGTAGCACGCCCCCCCGGAGTGAGTCAATAATTTATTCTTGTTGCACGAAAAAACTGACTTGAATATTCCTGATCAAGGCGACGGAGTGCCCGCGCCCTGTGCTGGCGCCACGCGGGTCAGCGCATGCAGGATGCGGAGGTCCTCCGCATCCAGTTCGGTTCCTTCCATGCCACGGAAGCGGTGATGGAACGCGCGCACGGCGGAGCCACGATCCTCGACGGAGTAGCCGACCGCCTGCAGGGCGAGCCAAGGATCGAATCCCGCGGGGGGGTCGCCTGCTCCTTCGGCGGGCCAGATGCCGAACCCGGCATCGTGCAGGCGCTTCCACGGGAACAGCGGGCCCGGATCGATCTTGCGCGACGGTGCGAGATCGGAATGGCCGATCACCTGGGCAGGGGGAATACGCAGGCGTTCGGACAGGTCGCGCAGCAGTACGATCAGGCTCTCGATCTGGGCATCGGGATACGCCGTCTTGCCATCATTGTCGATCTCGATGCCGATCGAGGCATTGTTGACGTCGGTGATGCCGCCCCAGCGGCCGGCGCCCGCATGCCACGCACGCTGTGAATCCTTCACCAACTGGTAGACCTTGCCGTCCTTGCCGACCAGATAGTGGGCACTGACGCGACCGCCGCTGTTGCGGGTGCGCAGCGTGTCCAGCGACTGCTCGACCGAGTCCTGTTCGGTGTAGTGCAGCACGATGACGACCGGGCGCCGCTCATCGAAGTTCTTCGAGGGTACCCAGCTGGCGAGCGGGTTGCGCGGACCGGAATGGGCGCAGCCGCCGAGGAACAAGGCCAGCGCAGCAATCAGCGCAGCGCGGCAAGCGAACGGGACGGACGTGGTCATGATGAAACCCTCGTTGGGCAGCCGTGCCAAGGAATAGCACGGACGATGCCGACTGGCGCAGACGGCGAAAAAGAAAGGCCTGCCGCGAACGGCAGGCCACCGGAGAAACACCGCTTCGATCGCATGCGCTGCGCGATCAGAAGTTCCAGGTCACGACGAGTTGGGCATAGCGCGGAGACTGCCACACGGTCCCCTGACCGAAGTGCGGCATCGCGGTTCCGGGCGTGCTTTCGTAGCGGGAATGCACGTTGATGACCGTCTGTCGATTGAGCAGGTTGTACACGGAGAGCCTCGCCTTGAGGTCGATACCCTCAACCGGCAATGTCCAGGTCACGTTGGCGCCCAGATCGTAGACCCAGGGCATGCGGCCGAATGCACCGCGTTCTGAGTACACCAGCTCACGTGTCGCCCAGTTGGAGCAGTTGGCCACGCAGAGCCACCCCGACCCACCACCACTGAATTCGCCTGGACCGCCGGCGGCGCGATTGTCGTTCGGCCAGACCACGCCGTAAGCCGTGATGGGACCACCCGAACGGGCGGAGAACGTGCTGCCGAATGACCACTGCTCGCTGAGCTTGTAGCTGCCCCGCAACTTGATCTGATGCCGGGAATCGTTGAACAGCACGCCATAGCGTTCGTTGACGGCCGGATGATCGTAGTACTGCACCAGATTGGTATCGGCATAGCCGGTGTCCGAGTTCACCGGGCCTTCCATGTTGCCTTCGGACTTGGACCAGAGATAGCTGGCGTTGAATGCCCACTTGTCGTCCCACGCGCGGTCCAACTGGAACTCGACGGCCTTGTAGGTGCGCTTGGGCTTCTTGTAGCCCATGATCTCGCCGCTGCCGGACGCGATGTAACCGTCCCGGGAGGAATCGAACGTCACCCAGTCGCTGGTGGTGGGGCACCATAAGGTGGTGGTTTCGCCGGGATTGATGATCGGCCAGTCGCCCGAGTACCAGGGGCAGCCTTCGACATGGTTGATGCGCGCGTCTTCCACCGCTCGGGTCATCCGGCGATATGTGGCATTGACACCGTACGACCAGGCTTGGTTGATCGCCTGCTGGAACCCGAGGATGAACTCGTCCTGGAACACCATCTTCAGGTCTTTCGCGACGGCGGTCCGGAAGTCTTCGGGCGCGGGCACGTTGTTGGATGTGTTCACCGGACCGATCTGCTGGCCGAGGATGGGCAACAGATAGGTTCCGGCAACCGGATGCTCCATCTGGGTCCAGCCATCGAGCACATAGTAGGTGTGCTCGTCGGTGCTGCCGGCGAAGTAGTCCGCGAGCTTGTTGGTCAGGGGCAGGTAGTATCGGCCCGCATTGCCGAAGAACTTGGTCGAACCATCGCCCTTCATGTCCCAGCTGAAGCCGACGCGCGGGGCAATCATGTCGGAGAAGTCCGCCTTCGCGAACGTCACCCCCGATGCGTACTTGTTGTGGAACTTGTCAGCGCGCAAGCCGAGGTTCAACAACAGGTTGGGCGTTACGCTCCAGTTGTCTTCGATATAGAACGCCTGCGCCTCCGTCGTGACGGGGGTGCCGGTGATGTAACGGCGCGCATCGACGATCGCGGTGGTGCCCGCGGGAATAACCGTGCCGTTGAGCGCGCCGCCGGCGTTGGCGGACTGCACCTGATAGCTGACGCCATCATTCGGGTAGCGCACCGCGCTGTTGGAATCCATCACTTCCTGGTCCACGCCGAAGCGCAGCAAGTGATCGCCGAGCGTCCATTCGAAATCGAGACGCGCTGCCTCGCGCTTGTCCTCGCGGTCACTGATGCCGGTGTCCGTGGGGTGGCAACCTTCAAACACCGTTTCCGGGCCGAACCGGGTGGTGTAGCTTCCCGATCGCGTCACGATGCTGCAGTCCGGATCCTGATTGCTGCTGTTGGACGCGCTGCGTTCGTTCACGCCGTACATCGCCTTGGCCGTGAAGCTGTCGCTTAAATGGCCGGTGTAGGTGAGCGACCAGTTGTCGCCGCCGGAACCCGAAACGCTGTCGCCCTTCAGCCTATCCTTCGTGCCTGTGTTCCACGTGTACTGGTAAATGTCGGTCGTCGATTCGCTTTTGTCGGAGAAGGCCAGCAACTCGAGCGAATGGTTATCGTTGATGCGCCAGTCTAGCTTGGCACCCCAGAAGTCGTTGTCGCCCTGAGTGATGAAGGCCGCATTGTTGTCATAGTCCTGCGGCTGGCTGTCCCGCTTCTCGTACATGGCGAAGAAGAACAGCTTGTCCTGCACGATGGCGCCGGATGCCCAGACATTCGCCTTGTAGAACGAACTGGAATCCCGACTCGTACGATTGCGCTCATCGAGGGTGCCGTCGCGATGGAAATGATCTTCCTTCGATGCTTCCCAGGCAGACGGTTCCAGGGTCACCTCCGCGCCAGCGCGGAACTCGTTGCTGCCCGAACGGGTCACGGCATTGATGACGCCACCCGTGCTGCGGCCAAACTCCGCGGAGTAGCCACCCGTCTTGACCTGGAATTCCTCGTAGAAGCCGAACGGTACTGAAGAGAAGCCCTGGCGACGGTACGGATCGGTGACGTTGAGGCCGTTGATGTAGACGGCGTTTTCCGCGACGGACGAACCCCCGAACGAAAGACCTCCGAACGTGGCGCCCGAGTTGATCACGCCAGGCGCCAGCAACGCGACGGAACTGAGGCTCTGGTCGACGGGCAACCTCGACAGCTCCTGTCTGTTGATGTTCGTCGCCGATTCCGTCGATCGCACGTCCACGCGGTTGACCACACGCGAGCCGACCACCTGCACCGCGTTGAGATTGACCACGCCGCCATCGGCACCCAGGTTGACCGTGGTCGTGCCGCCGAGCGATACATTCACACCGACGGCGTCGCCGACGTTGGCGCCGTCGCGCTTGACCTGCAACTGGTAATCGCCAATCGGCAACTGGGTCAGGCGGTAACTGCCATTGCCTTCCACCGTGACGGTGCGGCTGGCACCCGTCGCGGTATTGGTGATCGTGATCTGGTCGCCCGCACTGGCCCGTCCCGCGACAGCGCCGGTCGCGCTCTGCGCCATCGCCAACGGCGCCATGGTCGCGATACATGCCCCCAGCGCGATGCCCAGCGCCGCCTTTTTCAATACCTTGCCTTTCATCCCCGCTCTCTCCTGCTAAAGATGTTGGTTGAACAGTCTGTCGTGGTCAGTCGTGCCGGTCCTGCGGCAACACGGTCCATTCGAACCGGTAATCCCATTGATCGAAGTAGAGGTTCCCGCCCTGCCACTCCGCTTCGCCGCGCTGGAGGTCCACCGTCTCCGAACGCACGTGCTGCTTGGCGGGAACGAACTCGCGCGAATAGTCGTCGTTGAACGCGATGCGATAGGCGTCCAGCCCACCCAAGTAGAACCAGCGCAGCGCGGGATCGTCCGACTGCAGCTGGCCGGTGGTCACGTCCATCGGCACCCAGCCGTAGGGCGCCAGGTACACCCAGCCCCAGTCGTGCATGTTGTCGTAGCCGACAGCATCGTCCGAGTACACCCAGCCGGACTGCCAGCGCGCGGGAATACCGTTCATGCGCAGCAGGGTGATCAGCAACAGGGTCTGCTGCCCGCAATCGGCGTGCCCGGCGCGGAGCGCGGAGTCGCTGATGTTGCTGATGGTCGAGTACTCGCGCGCACCTGCCCACGGAATGCGATCCACGGCGGCAAACAGCTTCTGCGCGATGCGATAGGGATGGGTCTCGTCGCCAACGACGCTGGCGCTGAAGCGGCGCAGGTCCTCGCTGAAGACCACATGCGGTGCGCGTTCGGTCACGAACGGCGCCAATGCCGGCGTGATGTCCGCAGGCACCACTTTGTCGGGATCAATGGGGAAATGGCGCGCATGGACGGTCATCTCGTAGGTCACCGAGAACGTCGTCGGCGCTTCGGCCAAGGCGGGCTGCTCAAGATAGGCCGTCCGCTGCAGCGCGGACTCCGGCGCGACCTGCGCACCCGCCGGCAGACTGCCCAGCAGGCGAATGCCTTCCTGCTGGCCGGGGATCGCTCTCGGGTAAGGGATCCACGCGCGCACCCTCTCTCCCGCCGGCACCGCACCCGGCTTCACCGTCAGCGACTGGGTTACGCGGATGCGGCGCGGCGCCACGCTGCTCGATCGCGAGGCCGCAGCCGCACGCACCACTTCATGGTGGTGGGGATGCAGGGATTCGAACGGGCCCTCGGTGAACGGCTTGACCGGTGGCGCCCGGCGCGCGGCCGCCTCCGGGCTGAGCCGGAACAGGTTCGAGACGGAGCGGCTGAAATAGCGCGGCTCGCCATCGATATCCAGCCGCTCGATAAGGCCGGCACGATCCCAGCGCTGGAATTCGTCCTCGCGCAGGTCCGGTACCTGCGCACGGATCCGGCGACGGACGGCGTCTGCGTCGAGCGTGAAGTCCAGGCGGATCCGGCGCATGCGTTCGCGCTGGAACAGCAGCGCCTGGCGCCCGGCGTCGTCGGTGGGGCCCGCCGCCAGCGCTCGGGTGATGGCAGCGTCGGCGTCGCGGAAGCGCCCCTGGTCCACGCCGGCGACGATCTCCACCAGCGGGTCTCCCGCCCATGCAGCCGGGGGAGCGAGGAGTACCATCGGCCACCCGCACAGGCACAGCCACGCCGACAGCCGGCGCCGGGGGCGCCTGCCGCGTGCTGCAACCGTGTGCTGGCGCTTGCTGGCATCCACGTCGTACATCCCCACGTCGACTGGTCACGGCTGTGTAACACGGCATTAATGCATGGGTCAATAATTTATTCTTGATTTTTATCTCGGAAGAAATAAATATTCTTGCAGAACCTACCCCCGGCATGGCGTCATGTATGTCCGGCGGACCAGGCCTGACCAAGGGGAGCGGATGAACGCATCGACGCCTTACCGGCCCACGGTGGGACGGGACACTCCGGGGCACGCCCCCCATCGCCGGTGGCTGCACTGCTTCGCCCTGACGGCGCTGCTGTGCGCCACGCCGCCCGCGCTGGCACGCGCGTCATTGCCGCTACCGCAGCATGCGGTGATCGGCGTGGAGGACCACCACCTGCAAGCCGGCTATTGGACGGGCAAGCTGGCGCACCCGCAGCGCGCACTGCTCGATCGTGCCGGCGTGGCCGCGCAGAACCAGCGCATGCAGCAGACCGACCGTCACGTCCATGCACTGGAAGCACTGCCGGCGGAATTGACCCGCGCCGAGGTGCGGGCATGGCTGCTGCCGCTCTCGGCACCGCCCACCCGTACCCTGTACGACGCACGGGGTCGCGAGGTGACGAAGACGCAGTTGGCCGCGATCGCCGCCAATGCGGCCGTGGATGCCGTCGCTGAGCGTGCCCCGGCACGTTACGGCCTGGTCGTGCACCGTGCCGACCTGCGCACGTTCCCGAGCCGCGAGCGTGTGTTCAGCAGCCAGGGCGACACGGATATCGACCGCTTTCAGGAAAGCGCCCTGTTTCCCGGTACCCCCGTCGTCATCGCGCATACCAGCGCTGACGGCGACTGGTACTTCGTGGTCAGCCCGCTCTACGCGGCATGGATCGAAAAGCAGTACGTCGCCGAGGGCGATAGAGGGGTGGTGTTCGGCTATGGACGCGGCACACCTTCACTGGTGGTGACGGGCGCGACAGCGCGCACCGTCCACAACCCGGAGGAGGCCGGCCTGTCCGAACTGCAACTGGACATGGGCGTGCGCGTCCCGCTGCTTGCGGATTGGCCGGCCGACACGCCGGTGAACGGGCAGCACCCCTACACCTCGCATGTCATCCAGCTGCCTGTGCGGCGCGCCGACGGCGCGCTGGCGCTGCTGCCCGCTCTGCTGCCGCGCACGGCGGACGTGGCACCGGACTACCTGCCGCTGACGCAGGCCAACCTGCTGCAACAGAGCTTCAAGTTCCTTGGCGAGCGTTACGGCTGGGGCCACAGCTACAACACCCGCGACTGCAGCGGCTTCGTCTCCGAGGTCTACCGCAGCATGGGCATCACCCTGCCGCGCAACACCAGCGCGCAGGCCGTCAGTCCCGCTCTCGAGCGGGTAGGCTTCGAGGCTTCCGACAGCCACGAGAAGCGCCTCGCCGTGCTGCGTACGCTGCAGGTAGGCGATCTTGTCTATATCCCCGGCCACGTGATGATGGTGATCGGCCACGACAATGGCACCACCTACACCATTCACGACACCACCGGCATCACCTATCGTGGCGCGGATGGGAAGACCGTGCGCACCCGGCTCAATTCGGTGGCCGTCACCCCGCTGGAGCCGCTGATGTTCAACAGCGAGCAGCCCACCGTGGACCGCATCACCGCCATCCAGAGAATCCGTGCCCAAGGGGCTCCATGAAGATCACCGACATCAAGTTCGGCATGCTGCGCGTGCCGTTGAAGACCCCGTTCAAGACCGCCCTGCGCACCGTCGACACGGTAGAGGACATCGTGGTGATCGTGCACACCGATACCGGGCACATCGGCTATGGCGAGGCACCGGCCACCGCCGTGATCACCGGCGATACGCATGGCTCCATCATCGAAGCCATCGGCAAGTTCATCCGGCCGCGCCTGATCGGGCAGGAAATCGCCCACCTCAACCGGATCACCGACCTCATCCAGACGTCACTGGAGCGCAACACCAGCGCGAAGGCCGCGGTGGAGATCGCGGTCTACGACCTCTGGGCCCAGTTGTACGACGCCCCGCTCTACAAGATGCTCGGTGGTGGCGACCCGGTCATCACCACCGACATCACCATCAGCGTGGACTACATCGACAAGATGGTGGCCGATTCCATCAGTGCGGTGGAGCGTGGCTTCGAGTCGTTGAAGATCAAGGTGGGCAAGGACATCGGCCTGGATATCGAACGGGTGAAGGCCATCTATTCCGCCGTCGAAGGCCGCGCACTGCTGCGGTTGGACGCCAACCAGGGCTGGACCGCCAAGCAGGCGGTCTTCGCCATGCAGCACCTGGAAGATGCAGGCGTAGTGCTCGAACTGCTGGAACAGCCGGTCAAGGCGCGCGATCTCGAGGGACTGAAGTACGTCACAGACCGCGTGCACACCCCGGTGATGGCCGACGAGAGCGTGTTCGGGCCCACCGAAGTCATCGACCTGATCAAGATGCGCGCCGCCGACATCATCAACATCAAGCTGATGAAAACCGGCGGCATTTCCAACGCCATCCGGATCGCCGACATCGCATCGCTGTATGGCGTGGAATGCATGATCGGCTGCATGATCGAGACCAGCATCAGCGTGGCGGCCGCCGTCCACGTGGCCGCCGCGAAGGCCAACGTGATCACCAAGGTGGACCTTGACGGTCCGTCGCTGGGCCAGTTCAACCCGGTCGAGGGCGGGGTGATCTTCAACGAATCCGAGATCACGATCACCGACGCGCCCGGCCTGGGCATCCGCGAGATCCGCGGCCTCGAGATGCTGCCGGGCTGAGCCCGGTGGCGAAGGCCCGTTGTCAGCACCGCCCACCGCCATCACACTCACGCCATGACAACGCCCCTGGTGAAGATCCGCTCCGAACGCGACCAGATGTCGGCCATCGAGCGCCGCATCGCCGACTTCATCCTCGACAACGCGCACCTGCTGCGCGACTACTCCTCGCAGCAGCTGGCCAGCGCGCTGGGCGTCAGCCAGTCGAGCGTGGTCAAGTTCGCGCAGAAATTCGGCTTCAAGGGCTATCCCGACCTGAAGTACACCATCGGCGAGGCGGTCGCGCGCAACGGCAACGGGCAGGCGCAACCCCCGGCGTCCGCAGGTGACGAGGCGGGCGACGCCTACCAGCGACTGCAGGATGGGCTGCGGCGCAGCAAGGCCTCGGCCGAGGAAGAAACCCGCAGCCTCAACCCGCGCTCGCACATCGAGCCGATCGTCGAACTGATCGACCGGGCGGACAAGGTGTTCGTCTGCGGCCTGGGTGACGACGGCCTGTTCGCGCGCGAGTTCGCGATGCGGCTGTCACTGCTCGGCGTACTGACCGTGCACCATACCGATCCGATCCTGATGATGGCCAACCTGTCGGCAACGCGGCCCGGCGACGTGCTGCTGATGTTCTCCGAATTCGGCAAGTTGCCCGAGCTGTCCCAGGTCAGCCGGCAATTCCAGGCATGCGAAGGCAAGGTCATCTCGATCACGCGGCATACCGCCAATCCCTTGCGCGCGCATGCCGATGCCGCGCTGGTGATTTCCGCGCATGACCCTGCGCCGCACGTGGAACAACTGCTGTACCGTTCTTCGCTGCAGTCGCTGCTGGATTTCGTCTTCGTGCTGCTGTGCCAGACCAATCCGGACCGGAACCGGCAGCTCGCCATCAATCTCGAACGCATCCATCATCTGCTGGAGTCGTGATGCCCGCACTGCCGTCCATGCGCCACTCGTTCCGCTCGCTCGCCTTCGCAGCCCTCATGCTCGCGTACGGCGGCAGCGCATCCGCCGCAGGCACGCAGGCGTCCACTTCGCTACCCTGGCGCGATGCACGCCAGATGGTGCTGGTCCTGACCGATGGCTGGGATGCCACCAGCGGCACGCTGCAGCGGTTCGAATTCAGGGACGGGCGCTGGCAATCCGAGGCTTCCGCCGCGCCCATCACGGTGGGACGCAATGGCTCGGCATGGGGCGACGGGCTGCACCCGGCGCAACCGCAGGGGCCGGTGAAGCAGGAAGGGGATGGACGCGCGCCCGCCGGTATCTTCACTCTGGGCGAGGCATTCGGCTACGAATCCAAGGCAGGCACGGCCATGCCGTATCGTCCGATGCATGCGACCAGCTACTGCATCGACGTGCCGGACTCACCGCTCTACAACCGCATCATCGATACCCGCGAGCAGGGCGAAGCGGCCGCGAAGGGATCGACAGAACCCATGCGGCTGGACCTGCACAACAACGGCGACCCGCGTTACCGCAACGGCCTGGTGATCGGCCACAACCCCAACGCGACACCGCGTGGCGGCAGCTGCATCTTCGCGCACCTGTGGCGCACCCCCGGCGAAGCGACGGCGGGCTGCACCGCCATGGCATCCGGGACGATGGACAGCTTGCTGGCCTGGCTGCGGCCGGACGCACGGCCGGTGTTCGTGTTGCTGCCGCGCGAGGAATACGCGCGCCTGGCGCATGACTGGCGGCTACCGGAGGCGACGCGATGAGGTGGCCCGGCGCCACGGCGCGCGTACTGCTCGGATTGGGCGCCGGTGCCGTTGCCGGCCTGTCCCTGGCGCACTGGCTGCCGGACAGCGCGGGCAACGCAGTCGCGATCGCGCAGCCGATCGGCAAGCTCTGGCTCAGCGGTCTGCAGATGACCGTGGTGCCGCTGGTGCTGTCGCTGGTGATCCTGGGCGTCGCCACCGCCAGCGATGCGGCGGCCTCCGGCCGCGTCGCACGACGCGCGATGGTGGTCTTCATCAGCCTGCTTTCCCTGTTCGCCGCCTATGCCGCGATCGTCGCACCGCTCGTGCTGTCACTGGTGCCGCCGAGTGCCGGCCTCACAGCCACCTTGCGCGGCACATTGCCCGCAGCTGGCGAGATGGCAACACCCGGGCTCGCGGACTGGATCGGATCGGTGGTGCCCAGCAACGCCATCATGGCGGCGGCGCAGGGCGCGATGCTGCCGGTGGTGGTGTTCGCGCTGTTCTTCGGGTTTGCATTGACCCGCGTGCAGGAAGATCGACGCGTGCAGATCATCGCGTTCTGCCATGGCATCGCAGACACCATGATCGTGATCGTGCGCTGGATGCTGCTCGCGGCACCGATAGGCGTCTTCGCGCTGGTGCTGGCCGTGTGCGCGCAGGCGGGCATCGGCGTGATCGGCGCGCTGGCCGGGTACATAGGCCTGCAATGCGGCATGTATCTCGGCGCCACGCTGATCTGCTACGTCCTGATTGCGGCCTTCGCACGCCAGTCGCCGCTCGCATTCGCCAAGGCGATCCTGCCGGCCCAGGTGGTGGCCGCCAGCACGCAGTCATCCCTGGCTTCGCTGCCGGCGATGGTGGAAAGCGCACGCTTCCGTCTGGGGCATCCGCGCGCGGTGGCAGCGCTGGTATTGCCGATGGCGGTGACGCTGTTCCGGATCACCAGCCCGATCCAGTACATCGTCGCTGCATGCTTCGTCGCGTGGGCATACGGTATCGACGTGAATGCGGTAACGCTGGCAGCCGGCGCCGCACTGGCGGTGGTGATCAGCCTCGGCTCGATCGGCCTGCCCGGGCAGGTCAGCTTCATGGCAACGGTGATGCCGGTGACGCAATCGATGGGGCTGCCGATCGAGCCGCTGGGCCTGCTGCTTGCTGTGGATACCATTCCGGACGTCTTCGCGACCACCGGCAATGTCACCGGAGACCTCACCGCGACCAGCATCGTCGCACGCCAGTCTCCCGACGCGCGCGATGCGGATGACGTCGCCAACTGAGGCGGCGAACTGCATCCAGGCACAAGATGCTCCATCGGCACCACGGATGACAAGGCAGGATGCCTCGAGCGCCTACGGACCTGCAGCCACGCTGCTCAGAGCGGCTGAGGCCGCTGCTCGGCACGCCGCGCGCTTGACGCGGGATGGTTCGAGTTCCGGTAGGCGCTGACAAGCCGGCGCAGGGCATCGGCGACGTCTGGATGGGATTCCAGGGATGCGATCACCACATCCCAGATGCCTTCGTGGGTCCATCGCGTGAAGCGGACGTAGACGCTATGCCAGGGGCCGCATGCCCTGGGCAACCGGCCCCAGGGCTGCTGCGTGACGGCGACCCAGAGCACTCCTTCGAGAAAGCTCCGGGTGCCCACTCCATTCAGTGCCCTTGCGCGCACAAGTGGCGGCAATGTCGCGACGATCGCATTCCATCGCATTTCATCCAGTAGAACGGCGGGCGCGTCCATGTCCCCGCATCCGTGTTCCTGCACCACCCCACCGCCGTGGTCTTCCATCATCGCGTAGCTCCTGCCGCTCCGAGAAAAGCCTGCGCGCCTGCACGCGCTGCGAAATCCTTCCGCTTGCCAGTTCAATTCGTTGCCCTTTGCCGGAAGAGGACAAACCCAGGTCCACATCAATCAAGGCGTGAAATACAACCGGCAAAAGTTCCCCGCGCGACCGCTCAATTTATGTACTGCTAAGTTTTATATTCAGGGCTTGTTGTGAGCTGGAGCGGATACTTCGGCCACCGTCGCTTCCCCGAGGCGACGGATACACAACAACAAAATAAAAAGGCGTTCCCATGAAGAAGTCCTTGCTTGCCCTGACCCTGCTGGCTGCCGCTCCTTTCGCTGCGTCGGCTGCCGAAGGTGTGTCCTACAACTATGTGGAGGGCGGTTATGTCGCCTCCAACCTGAGCGATGGCCTGCCCGATGCCGATGGCTGGGGCG
Organism: Pseudoxanthomonas sp. LARHCG66; assembly: GCF_052871755.1. Taxonomy (NCBI): domain Bacteria; kingdom Pseudomonadati; phylum Pseudomonadota; class Gammaproteobacteria; order Lysobacterales; family Lysobacteraceae; genus Pseudoxanthomonas; species Pseudoxanthomonas sp. LARHCG66. The sequence goes on from NZ_JBIXJW010000004.1 coordinate 223,308, forward strand.
TGAAGGGTTCCGTCGCGATCGCGCCGAACTTCAGCATCTTCGGCGACTACACCACGCAGGAAATCGACAACACCAATTTCGATATCGACAACTGGCGCCTGGGCCTGGGCTACAACCACGAGATCAGCCAGCGTGCCGACCTGATTACCCGCGTGGCCTACGAGCGCTATGAAACTCCGGTCGACGACTTCAACGGCTACAGCGCCGAAGTCGGCGTGCGCGGTGCCATCGCGCCGAAGTTCGAGGGCTATGCGACCGTCGGTTACGAAGACGGCAGCGACTTCGACGGTGATTTCTACGGTCGCCTCGGCGCGCAGGTGAAGTTCAACCAGAACTGGGGCCTGAGTGGCGATGTGAAGTTCGCCGACAACGACACCCAGTGGTTCGTCGGTCCGCGTTTCACCTGGTAACCCGCAACAGCGTTCCCCGCGACGCGTCCCTCTCTCCCCGCGTCGCACCCAGCCCGGCCCTTGTGGCCGGGCTTTTTCATGCGTCAAAGAAAAAGCCCGGCCACAAGGGCCGGGCTGATTCGATACGCCGCGTCGGATTACTTGAACAGTGTTTCCGGATACTCCGGCTTCTGTTCGCGCGACAACAGGTGCTGCAGGCCGGCCGCGGGCGTGAGATCGCCATGCAGCACGGCACGCACCGCGCTGGAGATCGGCAGGTCGATGCCATGGCGATCAGCCTGGCGCATAACCTCGTCGGCGGTCTGCACCGATTCCACCACCTGGCCAATCTCGCGTACCGCGTCCTGCAACGACTGACCACGACCCAAAGCGAGGCCAAGCCGGCGGTTGCGCGACAGGTCGCCGGTGCAGGTCAGCACCAGGTCGCCCAGGCCGGCAAGGCCCATGAGGGTTTCCGGCTTGGCACCGATCGCTGCGGAAAGGCGCAGCATTTCGTTCAGGCCACGGGTGATGAGGCCTGCACGCGCATTGAGGCCCAGTTGCATGCCATCGGCTACGCCGGTGGCGACCGCCAGCACGTTCTTCATAGCGCCACCAAGCTCGGCGCCGACCATGTCATCGCCGGTATAGGCGCGGAACGCCGGACCGTGCATGACATCCGCCACGGCCTGGGCGAACGCGGCGTCGGCACCGTGCACCGTCACCGCCGTGGGCAGGCCCAGTGCGACTTCCTTGGCGAATGACGGGCCCGTGACCACGGCCAAGGGCACGTCCGGGCCCAGGATGTCCTCGGCCACTTCATGCAGGAAGCGGCCCGAGCCGGTTTCGAAACCCTTGGTGGCCCACGCCACGCCGGCACGCGCCGGGCGCAGCGGGGCGACCAGTTTCAGTGTCTCGGTGAAGGCGTGCGACGGCACCACGATCAGCACCTGGTCCGCATCGGCGAGCGATGCGGCCAGGTCGGTGGTGGCGCGCAGGTTTTCCGGCAGCGGAATACCCGGCAGGTAGCGGGAGTTCTCGTGCTGCTGGTCGATGGCGGCGGAGACCACGGGATCGCGGCCCCACAGGGTGACCGCGTGTCCGTGCCGGGCCATCAGGGCCGCCAGCGCGGTGCCCCAGGAACCGGCACCGAGGACGGCGATCTTCAGTGGATTGTCCGGCACTGGTTCGGCCATCCGTCCCCCTGCGTTCTGCGTCGCGGTATCCGACGGTTGCACGGCCAATCAGGCGTTGCCGACAGGTTCCGAATTGGCCAGCTGGCCTTCGGCCCCGCCCTGCGCGGCGCGCTGGCGCAGCGATTCGGCGTACAGGGCTTCGAAGTTGATCGGCTGCAGGAAGAACGGCGGGAAGCCGCCGGCCTGCACCAGGTCGCTGACCAGCTGGCGCACGTACGGGAACAGGATGTTCGGGCACTGCGTGCCGAGCAGGACGTCGACAGCCTGCGGCTCCAGGCCGATCAGGCCGAAGATGCCCGCCTGCTGCACTTCCGCCACATACGCCGTCTTGTCGCCGGCCTTGCAGCTCAGGGTTACGCCGAGCACGACTTCGAATGCGTTCTCGCCCAGGCGCTGCACGCGCTGGTTGAGGTTGAGCTGCAGCTCCGGCTGTACGTTCTCGGCGAACACCGCCGGGGCGCCGGGGACCTCGAAGGAAACGTCCTTGACGTAGATCTTTTCGACAGTGAAAGCGGGGCCAGCGGCTTCGGCGGCAGGCGCGACCGCGCCGTTGGTGGTCTCGTCGGACATTTCTTGACTCCGGAATCTGGATTGCTGCGGTGAATGGAAATTATGTCATGGCGGCACGCGGCGCCCTGTTCAAGGGCGGGACCGCGGCCAAAACGGACTCAGCGGCCCTTGACCAGCGGCAGGTCGGCCTGCTGCCAGGCGGCGATGCCGCCTTCCAGCGCATAGACCTTCTCGAAACCCGCTTTCTTCAGGCGCTTGGCGGCGCCCGCCGAGGCCTGCCCGGTGCGGCAGACCAGCACAACCGGCAGGGCCTTGGAACCGGCCAGCAACTTGCTTTCGGGGTCGAAGCTGCTGGGCAGCACGTTGCGGCTGCCCGCGATGTGGCCCTTCTCGAAGTCGTTGCTCGCCGACAGGTCGACCACCAGCGCGTTCTCGCTGTTGACCAGATGGGTCAGCTCGGCCGGGCGCAGCGCCGTGTAGCCGCGGAACAGGCGTGCGATCTCGGTGTAGATGATCGCGACCGTCAGGCCGACCAGGGCCAGTGACAGCATCTGGTTCCAGGGCGAACCGGTGGCAAAGGCCAGGATTTCTTCGAAATTCACGGGATTTGGAGGCAGTGGAGCGGGCGGCGATTGTCGCACAGGACGTCGCCGGGGCGGCGGACGGCTACTCCCCGTCCCACAGGTCCGGCAGACCCACCACCAGCCACCAGCGCTTCATTTCCGGATCCCAGCGCCACCGTTCGCGGTAACGCAGGGTCCGCTCGGCCATGGTGTGCTTGTTGATCACGCGCAGTTCGACCGCACGCTCCACCGTCCCGTCCGGGCCGGCACTGGTCGATACGTCGCGGTACCCGGAGATCTGGACCTGCTGGTAGCGTTCGAACTCCAGTTCGGTCATCGGGTGCTCGAGCTTGTAGGCGGGATCGACGGCCTGCCAGGCGTTTTCGAAATCCCCCCAGCGGATCGACGCCGCGTACATATCCTGCAACTGCTGCAGCTTGCCGCGCTGCAGGCGGCTCTGCGCGGCAGCGGGTGCCAGCACCAGCATCAGCAGCCCCGCAGCCAACAGCATCTTCCGGATCACGCGCATGGCACCCCCTCGGTCATGCCGGCATGCTACCGCTTTGCGATGGCGACGAACCGCCCCGCCAGCGTGGTGGCGCTGCCGCCTTCAGGCAGCAGAACCCTGGCTTCGACCTGGATACGCGCGCGGCCACGCTGCACCAGCGTATCCACGAAGGCCTCCCAGGACTGTCCTTCGCCGAAGGTGGCGTCCGCCACCAGGTCGGCATACAGCGGCGCGAGGTAGCGGATCTGGCTGTCGGCCACGTAGACCTCGGCCTTCAGGCCCGCCAGACGGAGTTTCAGCGTCACCAGTCCCCAGCCGGCCACGGTCATCAGCGAGGTCAGGCTGCCGCCGAAGGCGTTGCCTTTGTCGTTGACGTTGGCGGAAAGCGGGGCGGTCAGGCGCAATGTCCCCTCCTGGAAGCCATCGACTTCCACGCCCATCGCCGCCACGGGCGGCATGCCACGATAGTACTCACGCAGTTCCCGCAAGGCTTCTTCCGCACTCATCACTCATAATCCGCGCATGGGACACCCAACGCCGCCGGCATGGTACGTCATCTCGCTGCGGCCCCAGGGCGGCCACGATGCGCTGCGCCGTGCCGCGCGACGCCACGGTGCCGGCTTGCTGGCCCTGTCGCCCTGGCGCATCCAGCGATGCGACGACAGCGCCACGCGTGCTGATCTGCGTGACGCCCTCGCCTGCACGACCGTCGTGTTCACCAGCCCCGCCGCGGTTTCGGCGGCGCACGCCCTGCAGCCTCTGGAAGCGCAATCCGGGCAGTCATGGCTGGCGGTGGGATCCGGTACCGCGGCGGCGCTGCGCCGCGCCGGCATCGGGCACGTGTCATTCCCTGCGCGCATGGATAGCGAAGGCCTGCTCGCGCTGCCGGCGCTGACCGACGTGCGCGGGACGGATGTCGGCTTCGTCACCGCTCCCGATGGCCGCAACCTGCTGATACCCACGCTGGAATCCCGCGGCGCCCGCCTGCATCGCGCCGAGGTCTATCGGCGTGAACCCGTCGCGCTGACACCCCGCGCACTCGCGGCACTCGCCGGCCTGCACGCACCCGCCTGCCTGCTGGTGAGCAGCGGGGGTGCCCTGGAGCAACTCCTCGCACAACTGCCGGATGCGTTGCTGGCACGCCTGCGGGGCACCACCGTGGTCGCCGCGAGTGCGCGCCTGGCCGATGCTGCGCGCGATGCCGGGTTCACGCGCGTCCTTCAGGCGGCTGGTCCGCGCCCGGCGCAGATGGTCATGACGGCCCGCTCGGCCATGCTTCCCGGCATCCGGTAGCATCTGCGGCGTCCATCACGTTTTCGACCGCCGACAAGGATGCTTGTGTGAACGACGAACCATCCCCTCCCCGCCATCCCGGTGGTGCCCGCCGCCTCATCGCCGTGTCGCTGGTGGTGCTGGTCATGGGCATCGGCGCATGGCGTGGCTGGTCGTGGTGGCAGGCGCGCAATGCCGACGAGCTGACCGCGCAGTCCGCGGCCATGCAACGCATCGAGGCCCTGGAAGCACGCACGGACGGCTTGCGGCGCGATCAGCGCGCGCAGGCGCAGCGCCTGCTCGATGCCGCGACCACCAACCGCGTGCTGCGTGACGAAGTGATCGGCCTGGGCCAGCGCGGCGCCTTGCTGGAGGAAAGCGTTGCCAAACTGACCGACCCGAATCGACACGGTGCGCAGGCGCTGCGGCTGGACGAAGTGGAACTCCTGCTTTCGCAGGCGGCGCAGCGACTGGACATCGCGCGCGACCTGGACGGCGCGCGACGCGCTTATGCGCTTGCCGCCGGCACCCTGGACGGGATGGACGACCACCGCCTGCTGAACCTCAAGCAGACGCTGGCGCAGGAGCGCGCTGCGATGGATGCGCTGGGCGCTGGAACGCAGGCGGAGTCGCTCGCGCAACTGGGCGCCCTGGCCGATGCGCTCGCGGGCCTCCCGCGCGACAGGTTGGTGGATGCGCAGGCTCGTCCGGCGTGGCAGCGCATGCTCGCTCCCTTGGTCGACGTGCGGCCCACGCGCGATACCACGCTGGTGGCACCCGACGATCGCACCACCGCGGACGCGGCACTGCAGATCGAGATCAGTCTTGCGCGGGCTGCGCTGGAACGCGGGGACGTTGCCGGCCAGCGCGCCGCCCTCGCACGCATCGCCACATGGCTGCCACGGTTGTGGCCCGATTCACCGCAACGACGGCAGGTTCAGGTGCAGCTGCGCACATTGCAGCAGGCGCCCGCACCCTCGCGCCCGGCCGTGCTGGGCAGCACGCTGCAGCAGTTGCGGGCAATGCGCAACGCGGGCGTGCACACGTATGTGCCGACCGCGCCCGCGAACACGCCGGAGGTGACGCCATGAAGCCGTTCCGCACCGTGATGTTGCTGCTGTTGCTGGTCCTGGCCGGCGTGCTGGCGGCGCAATGGATGGCGGGCACCGATCGCGACCTGGGCGAGGTGTTCATCCGCTTCGGCGGCTACGACCTGCACACGAACGTGCCGCGTGCGCTGCTCTCGTTGATGCTGATCGGTACGGTGGCGTGGCTGGCATGGCGGCTGATCTCGCTGCCGTTCCGCGCCTGGGGTCGCCATCGCCGCAAGCAGGCGCGCGCGCGCCTCATCGAGGGTCTGGACGCACTTCACGCCGGGCAGTGGCAGAAGGCCGAGAAACTGCTGGAGCGCGCCGCGGAGGATGCCGAGGTCGGCCCGGTCGCACGCACCGCCGTCGTGCAGGCGGCGCGGGAGCGTGGTGACGAAGCCGCCGTGCAGCGCCATCTCGCCGCGCTGCGGGAGCGCTCCGCCACCGCGCATGCATTGGCATCGGCACAGATCGCACTGGACACCGGGCGGCCGGACGACGCGCTCACCACGCTCGATGCCGTCGATGTGCAACCGCTGCCACCACGTGGCCTGGTGTTGCGCACGCAGGCGTTGGCCGCCACCGCGCGCGCGGGCGACGCCTATGGCCTGCTCGGCGCGCTGAAGCAGAACCAGGCGCTGGCGCCTGCGGCGTTCGATGCGCTGGAGATCCGCCTGGCCTCGCAGTCGCTGATCGAAGCCGCCGATCCGAACGTATTGGCCGAACGCTGGGAAACGCTCACCAAGCCGTTGCGGCTACAGCCAGCCGTCGTTGCGGCCTATGCCGAGCGCGCCGCCGCGCTGCGCTGGGAAGACGCCGCCACCCGCAGCATCGAGCAGGCGCTGGAAGCGCGCTGGGACGAATCGCTCGCCGCGCTGTACGGGCGCCTGCCCGTCGGAAAGCTCGATTCCCGCCGTGCCAGCGCGCAGCACTGGCTGGCGGCCCATCCTGCCAGCCCTTCGCTGCTGCTTGCCCTGGGTCGACTTTCGCGCCTGCAGGGGCAGTGGACGCAGGCACAGGAATTCCTGCACCGCGCGATCGCGCAGGGCGCGGGTGCCGAGGCGTGGGAAGAGCTGGGCGACGGCTTCGGCGCGGCAGGCGACGCCGCGATGGCGCAGCAGTGCTACAGCAATGCGCTGAAAGCCGCGCATGGCGGCGCCACCGTCGAATTGCCGGGGCGCGACTTGAAACAGAAGATCCACGATGAGGCCGTCGTGGAAGAACGCGACGCGCACGGGTTGCCGCGACTCAGGGACTGAGCGCGCGGCGTCCGGTCAGCCAGCCGCCGGCTTCCGGCGCCAGCGCCGCCAGCCCAGCCACAGCGCCAACACGCAGAGCCACAACGGCCACAGTGCCGCCAGGGCGACCACGACCTCCAGCCCCCCGCGCCAACCGACCGCGAGCGCATCGCCCAGCCGGCTGAAGAAGCCCGGTCCGTTGTCGCGAAATACCGCGTCCACGTCGACGCGCTCGGCCTTCCGGACCTGCGCATCCTGGCGCAGCGACAGCGTGATCGTGCTGAAGGCGACGCGGTCTTCGAACTCTTTCTGTGCGATCAATGCCTCGTCGCGGCTGGCGCGCGCCGCGCCCCGTGACTGGATGGCATCGGTCTTGTCGCCCAGCTTGCCGCCCGCCTGCACGGCGTCGCCCAGCTCCTGCTGTTCGTCCTGCGCGCGCTGGCGTGCCAGCTGCTGGCGCAGCAGATCGAACTGCGCATCGCGGGCCGAGAAACTGCGCTGGTCCAGGAATTCCATCTGCGCAGCGACGGCACGCAGGAATGCCTGCGTGCGTTCGCTCGGCACGCGCACCGTCAGCTCGCCCTGCAAGGTGTATTCGGTCAGTTCCAGTCGCTTGCCCTGTCCCAGTGGCCGGCTCAGCACGCGCTGCACCTGCGAGGTGATCTCGTTGTCGGCGACGAATCCGCCCTGCGCGGCAACCTCATCCTCGATCGCCAGCGCGGTGCGGTAGACATCCGCCACCTGGAACTGCGCCTGGGCGGTGCGGATGAAGCGGCGCCGCGGATCGACCTGGGTAGACACATCCGAGGCCATCTGCGAAGGGTCGACGCCAGGCCCCTGCAGGGCAGACGCATCCACGCTTTTCTGCGGTGCCCCAGCGCCAGCGAGATCATCCGGGGCCGCTTCGGCCATCACCGGTGCCGCACCGGCGTCGGCGCTCGATTCGGCGGCGGCAGTGGCATCGGCCTCGGCCATTTCCCGCTTGCTGCAGGCGACAACGAGGATCGAGAAGGCCAACAGCGGAACGACGCAGTACATCCTGTGCAGGCGCATGGAGACTCCAGGGCAGCGGGGCAGTGGCCGGCGGTACCGGCCCGACTACCAACGCATGGCACGGCCCACCGGGGTTGGCCTGCATCATTCCACGCCTGGATGCGTTGTGGTGAAGGTCGCCGCGTGGACCGGCGGGACCGTGTGACAATCGGTTCGCCTGCCTTTCGGTGATCCGCGATGACCCGATTCCTGCGTGCCGCTTTGCTCCTGGTCCTGCTGACCGCCACGGCCACGCATGCCAGGACACCGGTCGCCACCGGCACCGGCGGGGCTGCGGCGACGATCAGCGAGCAGGCCACCCGGTCGGCCATCGCGGTCCTCGACCGCGGCGGCAATGCGGTCGATGCCGCCGTCGCAGCGGCAGCCACGCTCGGGGTGACGGATCCCTTCAGCTGCGGGATCGGCGGTGGCGGCTTCATGGTGGTGTACCTGGCAAAGGAGAAGCGCGTGGTCACGCTCGACCATCGCGAGACGGCACCCGCCGCCGTCACGCCCGCCCTTTTCATCGAAGACGGTCGGGAAATGGACTTCGATACCGCCGTTGCCAGTGGCCTGTCGGTCGGCGTGCCGGGCACCGTGCGCGGCTGGCATGAGGCGCTGCAGCGTTACGGCACGATGTCGTTCGAACAGGTCCTGGCGCCCGCCATCGTCGTGGCAGAGCAGGGCTTCACGGTGGATGCGAACTTCTCGGGGCTGGTGGCGCGAAATGAAGGCAAGTTCCGCCGCTTCCCCGCGACCGCCGCGCTGTACCTGAAGGAAGGCAAGGCAGTCCCTGCAGGTATGAGGTTGCGCAATCCCGATCTCGCACGTACGTACCGCCTGCTGGTGCGCGGTGGTGTGGACGCGTTCTACGAAGGTCCGCTGGCACGCGCGATCATCGATGCGGTCAATCGTCCACCGACCGCCGTCGGTGTTTCCGTGCGCGGCGGCCGCATGACTCTGGCGGATCTGGCCGACTACGAAGCCCGCGTGCGCGCGCCGGTGCGCTCCACCTACCGCGGCTATGAGCTGTACGGCATGCCGTTGCCGAGCAGTGGCGGCGTGACCGTGTTCGAAGCGCTGAACATCCTCGAAGGCTACGACCTGAAGACGCTGCCGCGCGCGCAGGTCGAACATCTTTACCTGGAAGCGAGCCGCCTCGCCTTCGCCGACCGCGATGCCTACCTGGCCGATCCCGAATACGTGGATGCGCCCGTGGCCGGCCTGCTGAGCAAGGATTACGCGGCCCGGCGGCGCGCGTTGATCGATCCGGCGCGCGCCGCGTCCGGTCCGGTCGTCGCGGGCGATCCGTTCGCCTTCCAGCAGGATGCGAGTTACCCGCTGCGCCCCGCGCCGCGCGCGCTGCTGCCGGAGAGCGCGCACACCACGCACCTGACCGTGTCGGACAAGGACGGCAACGTCGTCGCCTACACCTTCACCATCGAGGACTGGGGCGGCAGCGGCATCGTCGTGCCGGGCTATGGGTTCCTGCTCAACAACGAGCTGACCGACTTCGATTTCTCCGGCCCGCACCCGAACGTGCCCGAAGGCGGCAAGCGCCCGCGCAGCAGCATGACACCGACGCTGGCACTGAAGGACGGCAAGCCCGCGTTCTCGATCGGCAGCCCGGGCGGCTCGACGATCATCACCACGGTGCTGCAGACCATCGTCAACCACGTGGACCTGGGCCTGCGCATGGACCAGGCCGTGGATGCGCCGCGGCTGTCGCAGCGCAATGGGGCGATGACGTTCATCGAGCCCGGCTACGCGGACAGCGTGCAGGCGAAGGCGCTGATGCAGCGCGGGCATCGCTGGTCAGGCCTTGTGGAGGAAATCGGCGCCACCAATGCGCTGGTGTTCAACCCGGACGGCACAGTGACGGCGGTCAGCGAAGGTCGCCGTCACGGCATCGGCAGCGCGCAGGTGCAGACGCCGCCGCGGTGACGTGGCGCCTGCGACCGGAAGAAAACGATGAAGGCACGCATCGCGGCATTCACGCCGCGACGGCTCAACGCTCGATGATCGCCACCACGCCCATGCCGCCGGCCGTGCAGATGGACACCAGCGCGCGACCACCGCCCCGTTGCTTCAGTTCCTTGGCGACGGTAGCGACGATGCGCGCACCCGTGGCAGCGAACGGATGGCCCGTCGCCAGCGAAGAGCCCTTGGGGTTCATCTTCGCGGGATCGATCCTGCCCAGCGGTGCGTCCAGGCCGAGTCGGTTGCGGCAGTAGTCCTCGCTCTCCCACGCGCGCAGCGTGCACAGCACCTGCGCGGCGAAGGCTTCATGGATCTCGTAGATGTCGAAGTCCTGCAGGGTCAGGCCGTTGCGCTTGAGCATTTCCGGCACGGCCACGGTCGGCGCCATCAGCAGGCCTTCGCCATGCACGAAATCCACTGCGGACACCTGCGCATCCTTCAGGTAGGCCAGCGGCTCGTGGCCATGCGCCTTCGCCCATTCGTCGCTGGACAGCAGCACCGCCGCGGCGCCGTCAGTCAGCGGCGTGGAGTTGGCGGCGGTCAGCGTGCCGCGGCCGGACGTCTTGTCGAACGCCGGCTTCAGTGTGGCCAGCTTTTCCAGCGACGTGTCCGGGCGCAGGATGTTGTCGCGCTCCAGCCCGCGGAACGGCGCGATCAGATCGTCGAAGAAGCCACGCTCGTAAGCGGCGGCCAGCTTCTTGTGCGAAGCAACGGCGAGTTCGTCCTGCGAGTCGCGCGAGATGCTCCACTCCTTCGCCATGTCTTCGCAGTGGTCGCCCATGCTCTTGCCGGTGCGCGGCTCGGCCACGCCGGGGAACTCGGGCTTCAGCTCGCCGAACTTGAAACCGCTCACCAGCGCCTTCAGCTTGTCCTGCGTGGTCTTCGCACGGTTGGCGGCGAGCAGGCGCGCGCGCAGCTTCTTGCCGTAGACGATCGGCACTTCGGAGGTGGTATCGGAGCCACCGCCGATACCGGAGTCGATCTGCCCCAGTGCGATCTTGTTGCCGATGTGGATGATGGTGTCCAGGCTGGTGCCGCAGGCGCGCTGCAGCGTGATGCCCGGCGTCAGCGGCGACAGGCCGGACGACAGCGCGGCTTCACGGCCCAGGTTCCAGTCGGACGAATGCTTGATCACCGCGCCCATCGCCACTTCGCCCAGCTGCTGGCCATGCAGGCCGAAGCGCTCGACCAGCGCGCCCAGCGTACGCACCGACATGCCCAGGTTCCCCACATCCGCGTAGGCCGTGTTCTGGCGGCAGAACGGAATGCGGACGCCGCCGAGGATGGCGACGGGGCGGGGTGCGGGCATGGGGACCTCTTTGCAGGTGATGGTGGTGGGGATGGAGTGAAGACGCCGTGCATGCGGCAGGCATAATGGGGGAGTGTAATGCGCCCCTCCACCACCTCCAACCGCTGACATGACTCCCTCCACAACCAGCCCCGTCGTGATGGGCGTCATCGCCCTGGAGTTGGCCGCCGGCAGCCTGCCGCAGCGTGCGGCGCTGGCGGCCGCGGAAGCCAGCGAACTGGCCGGGAAACTGGGGCGCGACCTCGCCACGCATGCACCTCAGGTGCGTGACCTGGATCTCGTCTTCGCCGCTGCGCACTTCGATCCCGCCGAAGCCCTGCGTCCCGGCTGGCCGCTGCACCAGCGGCTGCGCGAACTGCACCAGCGCGCGCCCGGGCGTGGCGACGGTGCCCGTGTGATCGCGTTCGGTGCAGACGATGGCGGCGATGTGCCTTTGCCGCTGCAGGCCGATGCCGGACTGGGCGGCGGGTTGTTGCGCGTGCTGCCTTTCGTGCTGGCCGGCGACCACCATACGGTCGATGCCGTCGCAGAACGGTTGGAAACGGTCTTGCTGGAAACCGGCATGGCGCAGGCCGATACCGCATTGCTCGCACAGACCGCCTTCGGTGCGCAGATCGAGCACGCACGCTACATGACGCTGCACGACCTCGCCGCGATGACCGCGATGCAATACGAGCATGGCGGCCTGGGCGCACTGTGGCCGGTCATCGAAACCGCGCTGATGGCGCCGGCAGAAGAACAGTGGCTGGATGCGCTGCCGGAACCACTGCTGCGGTATGCGGAGGGTGAAGTGCATATCGCGCTGTTCGAGCCCATGGCGTGGCGCGCGCGTTACGCGCCACGGGAAGCCACCGACGAACGCCTCGAACGCGCCTACCAGCACTTCCAGGCGCGACAACAGCAGATCGCGGCGGTGCTGGAAGCACACGGCATCCCGGTGACCTTCGCGCACTGCCCGGGCAACGCGGATCCGCGGACTGCGATGGCGTGAAGGCGGACCTCCGCCCCACGCAATTCCTGTAGGAGGGCTTCAGCCCCGAGGCTTTTTGCGGGGATGTCTTAGAAGCAAGAGCCTCGGGGCTGAAGCCCCTCCTGCAGCACCAAGCCGGGTTACCGGGTGATCTTGATGATGCCGCAGGCCACTCGTGCACCGGCGTTGCCAGCGGGCTGGCTGGCGTAGTCGTCCGGTGCCGCGTGCACGATCAGTGCGCGCGTGGCGACGTCATTCACCGCGCCACCCCCGAGCGTGACACCTTCCACGTGTGCATCCACCTTCGCCACCCCGTCGGCATTGGCGGTGAGGTTGTTCATGTCGCCCGCATGGTGGGGGCCGCTGCCGGCCTTGCCATGGGCCGTGTTGAACGGATTGAAGTGCGGACCCGCGCTGCTGGCATCGGCGGCGCTGCAATCGCCCTTCTCGTGGACGTGGAATGCATGCGTGCTGTTGGCCGGCAGGCCACCGATCTCGCCGGTCAGATGCAGCCCCTTGCCCATCGGGGTGAGGGTGACGCTGCCACTGACCAGGCTGCCGGACGCGGAAGCCAGCACCGCGACGGCCTGCTTGGCGGTGCTGGTGGTGGGAACGTCGGGTGTAGCGGTCGACGGGGGCGAAGACGAGGACGGCGTGGTGCCGCAGGCTGCGAGCGTGAGGACGGATGCGGCGGCCAGCAGGGCGATACGCATGGGAAGCTCCAGGTGCAGGTCGTGGCCTGCTACCGTAACCATCGCTACCTTCATGTTCAATGAAAGGAGCGACGCCCGCCTAGCCGCGCTTGCGACCGGGACCCAGCTTCCGCGTCACGGTGTTGCGCCCCACGCCAAGCCGCGCGGCCGCTTCGGCGCGGCGGCCGTGGGTCAGCTCCAACGCGACTTCCAGCAGCGTGCGGTCCAGCCTTTCGCGCGCCTCGGCATGCAGCGACCCCGCCCCTTCCAGCAGGCGGCGGCGCGCCCATTCGCCCAGCGCATGGTCCCATTCATCACGGGCGCCGGTTGCAGGCGCATGCAGCAGCGCGCCCTGCAGGTCGGCCGTGTTGATGACGTCGGCCGGTGCCAGTGCGGCCAGCCGCCAGCACACGTTCTCCAGTTCGCGTACGTTGCCGGGCCAGTCATGGGCCTGCAGCAGGTCCAGCGCCGGTGCACTGAAACGCTTCGGTGCGATGTCCAGTTTGCGGGTGGCCGTCGCGAGGAAGTTCTCGGCCAGTTGCGGCACATCCGCGCGCCGTTCGCGCAGGGGTGGCAGCTGCAAGCGCACCACGTTCAGACGATGCAGCAGGTCGGCGCGGAAGCGGCCTTCGGCCACCAGGCCGTCGAGGTCCTGGTGGGTGGCGGCGATGACGCGCACGTCCACGCGGATCAGTTCGCGACCGCCGACGCGGAAGAACTCGCCCTCGGCCAGTACGCGCAGCAGCCGGGTCTGCAGCGGCAGCGGCATGTCGCCGATCTCGTCGAGGAACAGCGTGCCGCCATCGGCCTGCTCGAACCGCCCGATGTGCCGCTTCTGCGCGCCCGTGAAGGCACCGGCCTCATGGCCGAACAGCTCGCTCTCCAGCAACTCCGATGGAATCGCCGCGGTGTTGAGGGCCACGAACGGTTTGCGCGAGCGCGGCGACTCATGGTGCAGCGCATGCGCGACCAGCTCCTTGCCGGTGCCGGTTTCACCGGTGATCAGCACCGACAGCGGCGCCTGCGCCAAGCGACCGATCGCGCGGAACAGCGCGCGCATGGCGGGCGTGTCGCCGATCAGCTGCGGCGTTGCCGATGCCGCTACGTCGCCATCCTGGGTCGTCCCCGCCGCCTCTTCCGCGTCCGGCAGCGTGCGCGCGGCCAGCGCCACGGCATCGTCCAGGTCGAACGGCTTGGAGAGGAATTCATGGGCGCCACCACGGAACGCGCCCGCCGTGCTGGCGACATCGGTGTAGGCCGACATCACGATGACGGGCAGCTGCGGATGCGTGGCCTTCAGCTTGTCCAGCAGCACCAGGCCGTCATCGCCCGGCATCCGCACGTCGGTGAACAGCAGGTCGGGGGCGCCGCGCGCGCCAAGTGCGTGCAATGCCGCCGCGGCGCTGTCGAAGCCGTCCACCGTGTAACCCGCGTCGCGCAAGGCGGTGGCCAGCACGAAGCGGACCGAACGGTCGTCATCGACCACCCAGATGCGGCGTGCGTCGGTGGCGCCGCCGGTGGCGGCCAGGCGATCAGTGGACATGACGTTCCTCGTCGTGGTCGTGCAGCGACTGCGGCAGCAGCAGGGTGAAGACCGTGTGGCCGGGGCGCGAACGGTAGGTCAGCGACCCACGGTGTTCGCGCGCCACCTGCTGCGACAGCGCCAGGCCCAGGCCGCTGCCTTCGGCGCGGCCGCTGACCAGCGGCAGGAACAGGTGTTCGGCGAGCTCTTCGGGCACGCCGCGGCCGTCGTCGACGATCTCCACCCGCAACGCCATCGTGTGCAGGTGGTCGTGGATGCGCGACCCGTGTTCGACCCGGGTGCGCAGGATGATGTTGGCGGCGCCCGCCTGGATGGCGTTGCGCACCAGGTTCCAGACCGCCTGGGTCAGGCGGTCGGCGTCGCCGGACAGTTCCGGCAGGCTGGGGTCGTAGTCGCGTTGCAGGCGCACCGACCAGCCACCTTCGTTTTCGGCCAGGCGCAGCACGCGCTCCAGCACGGTGTGGATGTTCAACGGCGCGTGCGGTCGCTGCGGGGACGGCGACAGCAGTTGCTCCAGCAGGGTGTTGAGGCGGTTGATCTCGGATTCGATCAGTTCGATCAGCTCGCGCTCGTCGTCGTTGTCGTTGCGATGCGCCGCCCGGCGCGCCAGCAGCTGGGCAGCGCCCTTCAGGCCGGCCAGTGGATTGCGCAGCTCGTGCGCCAGCCCCTTCAGCGCGGCGCTCAAGGCGTTGGGCAGGACCTGGGTGGGATCGAGCGCGGGGAATTCGTCCACCGGATGCGCTTCCAGCAGCCAACCCCCGCCATCCAGGCGCGACAGCCAGCCCTCGGCGAAACACGGCGACTCGCCGGGCATGCCCAGCGCCATGCGGTGCAACCGCAGGACGTCGCGATCGGTGTTGTCCAGGAACCGTGCCATGGCGTCGCCTTCGATTTCCAGGGCCGCCAGGGGTTGTCCCAGCAGGCGGCGGCTACTGACGCCCAGCCAGCGGGCGAAGGCAGGATTCACGCCGCGGATCAGGCCGTCGGCATCCGCCCAGGCCACCGGCGTGCTGAGCGCGTCGGTGGTGGGCTCGAAACGCATGCGGGAAGGGTCCGGGGACGACATTGCACCAGTTTAGTGCAAAGCCGTCCCCGGCAATCCATCAGGCCTCGTAGGCCGATTCGCCATGCGAGGTGATGTCCAGCCCCTCGCGCTCGGCGTCCTCGGAGACGCGCAGGCCGACCGTGTACTTCACGATCAGGAAGGAGACCAGGGCCACCACGCTGGACAGCACCACCGTGATCAGCACGCCCTGCGCCTGGATCCACACCTGCGAGCCGATCGAGTACTCGGCCAGGGCGGTCTCGGTGACGTAGTCCCAGATGCCCGCACCACCCAGCGACGGCGCCGCGAACACGCCGGTCAGCAGCGCGCCGGTGATGCCGCCCACGCCGTGCACGCCGAACACGTCCAGGCTGTCATCCGCGCCCAGCAGCTTCTTCAGCCCGCTGACGCCCCACAGGCACAGCACGCCGGCGATCGCGCCGATGGCCAGCGCGCCGTTCAGGCCCACCAGGCCGGCGGCCGGGGTGATGGCGACCAGACCGGCCACCGCACCCGAGGCCGCACCCAGCAGCGACGGCTTGCCCTTGGTGATCCACTCCACCAGCAGCCACGCCACCACCGCCGCAGCCGTGGCCAGGAAGGTGTTGACGAACGCGATCGCGGCCACGCCACCGGCTTCCAGCGCCGAACCGGCGTTGAAGCCGAACCAGCCCACCCACAGGATGGACGCACCGACCATGGTCAGGGTCAGGTTGTGCGGCTTGATGGCCTCGCGTCCGTAGCCCGTGCGCTTGCCGATGACGTACGCGCCCACCAGGCCGGCAATCGCCGCATTGATGTGCACGACGGTGCCGCCGGCGAAGTCCAGCGCGCCCTTGGCCCACAGGTAGCCCGACTTGGCCAGCACGCCGTCGACGGCATCGGTGCCCGTGAACGCATCCGGACCGGGGAAGAACCACACCATGTGCGCCATCGGCAGGTAGGCGAAGGTGAACCACAGCACGGTGAACAGCATCACGCCGGCAAACTTCACGCGCTCGGCGAACGCACCGACGATCAGCGCGCAGGTGATGCAGGCGAAGGCGCCCTGGAACACGAAGAACGCGAGTTCCGGGATGTAGACGCCCTTGGTGAACGTGGCACCGATGGACGAGGCGTCGAGACCCGCAGCAAGCAGCCGGTCCGTGCCACCGATGAACGCATTGCCCTCGGTGAAGGCGAAGCTGTAGCCGTACAGCGCCCACAGCACCGCGACCAGCGAGAACACCGCCAGGTTCTGGATCAGGATCGACAGCACGTTCTTCGAACGCACCAGGCCGCCATAGAACAGCGCCAGGCCCGGCAGCGTCATGAAGATCACCAGCACCGCGGACACCAGCACCCATACGGTGTCGGGCTTGCTGATGGTCGGTGCGGGAGCTTCCTCGGCAGGGGCTTCCTCGGCGGGGGCGGCGACGGCTTCAGCGGGGGCTGCAGCGACCTCCGCAGGCGCGGCGGCGGCTTCGACCGGCGCAGGCGCGGCGTCGGTGGCGGGGGCTTCGGTCGTCGGGGCGGCAGTGTCCTGTGCGGCGAGCGCCGCAGCCGACACGCCAACCGTCATCAGGCCGCACAGCGCGGCCAGGCACAACGTCTGGGCACGGGTCTTCCACCCGGAGAACAGTCGAGTCTTCATGTGGGGCTCCGAGTGTTAGAGCGCGTCCGCGCCGACTTCGCCGGTGCGGATGCGGATGACCTGGTCGATGGTGGTGACGAAGATCTTGCCGTCGCCGATCTTGCCGGTGCCGGCCGCCTGCTGGATGGCCTCGATGACGGCATCCAGTCGCTCGTCGGTGACGACGGTTTCGATCTTGATCTTGGGCAGGAAATCGACGACGTACTCGGCGCCGCGATACAGCTCGGTGTGGCCCTTCTGCCGACCGAAGCCTTTGACTTCGGTGACGGTGATGCCGGACACGCCCGCCTGCGACAAGGACTCTCGGACCTCGTCGAGCTTGAACGGCCGGATGATGGCGGTGATCAGTTTCATGCGCATACCCCGATGGTGGATGGAACCGGCCGACCGGAGCCGGCCGGCGGTTTCAGGTCACCCGTGCGCGCAGCCCCCTGGCGGCGGACACGTTGTCGGTGCGGATCGATGCATGAACCGCATCCGAGCCCACCGCGATCATTTGCGGCAGGAACGGATGACGTGGGAGGGAGCAGCGGTTCATGGACCTCTCCTGTGTTTCCCCTGGTACAGCGTTGGTGCGATCTCCGGAAATCGAAGACGGGTGGTGCCCCGGTTCCCCAACCGGTCGAAGCCATCGCGACGCGATGTCTCCAATAAGGTGCGGCGATGGCGACGGGTGGGAGGGGAGATCCGTCGCCATCGCCGCGAGAACTCAGTGCGCGACCGCTGCGTCGCGGAGGGCCGGTACCCGGCCCTCCGCATGCATGGCGATGTGCGCGTTCGACGGCATCAGCTGGCGTAGTACAGCTGGTATTCCAGCGGGTGCGTGGCCGCGCGGAACTTGGTCACTTCCTGCATCTTCAGCGCGATGTAGGCGTCGATGAAGTCGTCCGACATCACACCGCCGGCCTTGAGGAAGTCGCGGTCCTTGTCCAGCGCGTCCAGCGCCTGGTCCAGGCTGGAGCAGACCTGCGGGATGTTCTTCTCTTCTTCCGGCGGCAGGTCGTACAGGTCCTTGTCGGAAGGCGCACCGGGGTCGATCTGGTTCTTGATGCCGTCCAGGCCGGCCATCATCAGCGCGGTGAAGGTCAGGTAGCCGGACTGCAGCGGATCGGGGAAGCGGATCTCGATGCGGCGCGCCTTTGGGTTGGCCACCCACGGGATGCGGCACGACGCCGAACGGTTGCGCGCCGAGTAGGCCAGCATCACCGGCGCTTCGAAGCCCGGCACCAGGCGCTTGTAGCTGTTGGTGCCCGAGTTGGCGAACGCGTTGATCGCCTTGGCGTGCTTGAAGATGCCGCCGATGTACCACAGCGCCATCTGCGACAGACCGCCGTAGCCGTCGCCGGAGAACAGGTTCTGGCCGCCCTTGGCCAGCGACTGGTGCACGTGCATGCCGCTGCCGTTGTCGCCGACGATCGGCTTCGGCATGAAGGTCACGGTCTTGCCGTTGCGATG
Organism: Pseudoxanthomonas sp. LARHCG66; assembly: GCF_052871755.1. Taxonomy (NCBI): domain Bacteria; kingdom Pseudomonadati; phylum Pseudomonadota; class Gammaproteobacteria; order Lysobacterales; family Lysobacteraceae; genus Pseudoxanthomonas; species Pseudoxanthomonas sp. LARHCG66. Next base: position 241,731 of record NZ_JBIXJW010000004.1, read on the forward strand.
GGCCACGTTGCGCACCACGTACTTCATGCGCTGCAGTTCGTCGGCCTTCTGCACCAGCGTGTTGAACTTGGCGCCGATCTCGCACTGGCCGGCGGTGGCGACTTCGTGGTGGTGCACTTCGACTTCGATGCCGACCTGCTCCAGCGTCTTGCACATCTCGGCACGCAGGTCGTGCAGCGAGTCGGTCGGCGGCACCGGGAAGTAACCGCCCTTGATGCCCGGGCGGTAGCCGCTGTTGGCGCCGTCGTAGCTCTTGCCGCTGTTCCAGGCGCCTTCCTCGGAATTGATCTTGAAGAAGGTGTTGCCCATGTCGTTGGCGAACTGCACCGAGTCGAAGATGAAGAACTCGGGTTCCGGACCGAAGAACGCCACGTCGGCGACGCCGCTGGCCTTCAGGTGGGCCTCGGCGCGCTTGGCGATGCCGCGCGGATCGCGCGTGTAGCCCTGCATGGTGGCCGGGTCGAGGATGTCGCAGACCAGCACCAGGGTCGGGTCGGCGTAGAACGGATCGAGGTAGGCGGTGCTCGGGTCGGGCAGGAGCACCATGTCGGACTCGTTGATGCCCTTCCAGCCCGAGATCGATGAGCCGTCGAACATCTTGCCGTCTTCGAACAGGGACGCATCCACGATGCTGACGGGGAAGGTGACGTGCTGCTCGACACCGCGCATGTCGACGAAGCGCAGGTCGACGAACTCGACCTTGTGGTCCTTGATCAGCTTCTCAACGTTGTCCAGGGACATCTTTGGAACCTCGGGTTGGATAAGGGTTGTGCCAACACACAGCAATCCCCGTGCCAACCCCGATATCGCGCCAAGTCACTGATTCACATGAAGGTCGTTGACAAACCCATTACGCGAAATCCCTTTTTTGGTGCGCTCTGGATTCGTAATGAACCAACGCGGTGCGTTGCGGTTTCCACTATTCTTTGCCGCCCTTCTCGCTTTCCACGCCCCGATGACCGACCTGCTCGCCGCGCTGCTGCTCGGCATCCTCGAAGGCCTGACCGAATTCCTGCCCATCTCGAGCACGGGCCATCTGCTCATCGCGCAACACTGGCTGGGCGAGCGCTCGGACTTCTTCAACATCGTCATCCAGGCCGGCGCGATCCTGGCCACCACGCTGGTGTTCCGCCGCCGGATCTGGGAACTGACGACCGGCTGCTGGCGCGATGCCGAAGCCCGCGACTACTCCATGAAGCTGGCGGCCGCCTTCCTGGTCACCGCGCTGGTCGGCCTGCCCGTGCGCCTGGCCGGCTGGGAACTGCCGGAGACCGTCACTCCGGTCGCGTGGGCGCTGATCCTGGGCGGCGTGTGGATGCTGCTCGCCGAGCACTTCGCCGAAAAACGCGGCGATGTGGCGACGATCACGTGGAAGATGGCGATCCTGGTGGGTCTGGCGCAGGTAGTGGCCGGCGTGTTCCCCGGCACCTCGCGCTCGGCGGCGGCGATCTTCATGGCCATGCTGGCTGGCACCAGCCGGCGTTCGTCGGCGGCGGAGTTCGTCTTCCTGCTGGGTATTCCCACCATGTTCGCCGCCAGTGGCTACGCCTTCCTGGAACTGGTGAAGGACGACGCGCTGGGCAGCGAGAACTGGGGCGAAGTCGCGCTCGCATTCGTCGCCGCCACCGCCACCGGCTTCGTGGTGGTGAAGTGGCTGCTCGGCTTCATCAAGGCGCACCGGTTCACCGGCTTCGCGATCTACCGCATCGTGCTGGGCGCGCTGCTGCTGTTGCTGATGCCCGTGGGCAGCTGATCCGCCGCGCTCCCTGCAATCAAGCGCGATGCCCGGCCTTCACCCCATTCCAACCTGTCGCGCGTTTGCATTGGGCCACCTTCGACGGAGAACGCCATGAAACGACTGCTGCTGCTTGCCTTACCACTGGCCCTTGCGGGCTGCCCCAAGCCGGCGGAACAGGCCGACACGCCCACGCCCACCGTGGCCGCCACCCCGGATACACCGGTTGCCGCATCGGTCGACGCGGCTGCCTTGCTGTCCCAGCACCACTGGCAACTCATGGACGCCACCGACGCCCAGGGCAAACGCATCGACGCCTTGTTCGCACGCGCCGACAAGCCGGTGCAACTCGACTTCAAGGAGGGGCGACTCGGTGTGGCCAACACCTGCAACCGCATGGGGGGAACCTACACACTGTCGGATACCAGCCTCACCATCGGTCGCCTGGTGTCCACCATGATGGCCTGCACGGACAACGCACTGATGGCGCTGGACCAGGAAGTCGGCAAGCGCCTCGAAGGGACGCTGAAGGTGGCGGCGACGCAGGACGGCGTCACCCAGCTGGCACTCACGACGGCGACGGGCGACAAGCTCCTGTTCGCGGGCAATCCCACCGCCGAAACCCGCTACGGCGGTCCCGGCGAGCGCGTGTTCCTGGAAGTCGCATCGGAAACGAAGCCGTGCAGCCATCCGCTGATTCCCGACAAGCAATGCCTGCAGGTGCGCGAGATCCAGTACGACGACAAGGGACTGAAGGTCGGCATGCCCGGTGAATTCCAGCACTTCCACGACAGCATCGAGGGTTATACCCACGAGCCGGGCGTGCGCAACGTGCTGCGCGTGGACCGCTACACCGTGAAGAATCCGCCTGCCGATGCGCCGCCGAAGGCGTATGTGCTGGACATGGTGGTGGAATCCGCCAGCGAGAAAAAATGACGCTTCCGTCCCCGCACGGCGCGCACGGTGGCCACGCCGCGCGCGCCGTGGCGACGTGACGCTCCGAAGGCACTGCAGCGGCCGGTATAGTGCGCCGTCACCGGACACGACGCGCGATTGATGAGCCTGCCAGCAAGGAACGCCTCTCCCCTTCCCTGGATCGCCGCTGCGCTGCTGGCGGCCTCCGCGCTGCTGATGTGGCTGCCTGCACTGCAGACCCCTTTCTGGGGCGATGACTACGCGTTCCTGCACGCGGCGCATGCCACGAATGCATCCGGCGCGCCATGGTGGTCGGATTTCTGGCCTGCGTCGCCGCCCCGATTCTGGCGACCTCTGTCGCAGGAAGGGTACTGGCGCTGGGTCGATGCCGCGTTGGGGGGCAGCGCACATGCCGCCCACGTCGTGAGCCTGGTGCTGCACCTGCTGGCCACCCTGGGCGTGGCACTGCTCGGGTTCCGCCTCGCACGCGCCTGCCAATGGCCGCACGCTGGCCGGATCGCCGCGCTGGCGGGGGCCGTCTACGGTGCATTGACCCTGCACACGCTGCCCGTGCACTGGGCCGCCGCCGCCAACAACGCGATGCTCACCCTGTTCACCACGCTGCTGCTGGCGGCATGGGTGAGCGCGCGCGACGCGAAGCACGCGACGCGCTCGGTACTGCTGGCTTCCGTTCCGCTGCTGCTCGCACTGGCGCTGCTGAGCAAGGAGTCGGCCGCCTTGACGCCGGCCCTGATGCTCATCGTCAGCGGATTCGTCGCCGCGCGCCGGCTGGACCGTGGCGAACTCGTCGCGTGGCTTGCCTGTGTCGCCGTCGTGGCGGCATGGCTGGTGCTGCGCGCGCGGTTCACCGCCAATACGGACGCGTCCTATGCCATGACCCTGGGTGGCAACGTGGTGCGCAACGCGGCCTCGTTCGTGGCGTGGCTGCTGAATGTCCCGCGCGAAGCCATGCGCATGGCGGTGGCCGGGGAGCGCATGCAGGGGCTGGCCTGGATCGCGGCGACGGCGCTGCCGATGCTCGCGGCGTGGGGCATCGCGGGCTGGCGTGGCCGCAGGCTGCTCGCAACGCGTCAATGGCTCTGCATCGCGGCGTTCGCGGTGTTCGCGTACGCGCCGTACTTCCTGTTCGCATGGAACAGCTACGAGTACTACGCGGCCATCGCCGTGGTGTTGCCGGTCATCGCGCTGGCGCGCTGCATCGCCACGGATCGCCTCGCTCCCGTGGTCGCCGTGCTGATCGCGGTGTCGTCATGGATCGCGGTGGAAGGCACGCGCCGCCTCGACCACCCCGGCCTCATCGGTCGCGCCCGCTGGGCGGAAACAACATTGCAGGCCCTCGCGCGGCAGCCGGTCGCCACGCCCTTGCACGTGCAGGTGGCGGACGAACAGCGCTTCTATGCCATCGGCCAGATGGGCCTGGCATGGCGCCTCGGCGTGGCACCGGACACCATCCACAGGGTGCGCGAATGCCCGCCTTCCGGCGCCTGCCTTGTCATCGACACCGATGGGCGCTGGCGCTTGCGGCCCGTCGCGGGCGGCGTGCAGCCGCGTTAGCCGCGCAGCGACGCATTCAACGTATAGGTGCCATGCACGGCGGCTTCGGCCAGCACATGGCCCTGCATCGCGCGCTCCACATCGCCGGCGGTGAATCGCGCCGGCAGGCCGAGCGTGGCGAGATCCAGCGCAAACAGGCGGAAGAAGTAGCGATGCATGCGCAGGTCGTTGAAGGGCGGGTACGGGCCGTCGTATCCGTAGTAGTCGCCCCCCATCTGCGCGTCACCGGCAAACCAGCCGGTGTAGTCGTTCAGGCCCTGCCGCGCACCCGCCGGCCCCGCAGGTTGCTGCTTGCCTTTGGCAGTGACGCCGTCGCTGCAGCTGCCGGCCGCGATCTCCCGCACTTCCGGCGCGATGTCGGCCATCGTCCAGTGGATGAAATGCCCGCGCGGCTGCTCGACCGGGATCTGCAGGTCGTCGCGACCAACCGTCTCCGGCACGGTGGGCACGTCGGGATCGATGCACAGCAGGGCGAAGGACTTCGTCCCGGCAGGCACGTCATCCCAGGCCAGGTGGGGATTGCGGTTCGCGGCGAATCCGTCGGGCTGGCCCATCGCGAAGCCAGCGGGGATGGGCTTCGCATTTTCGAAACTGTCGCTCCAGAGGCGCATGCATGACTCCTGCAGATGCGGGGAAAAGGGATCAGGCTTCCGGGTAACCCAGTCGCACCGCCACCGGCGTCAGCGCGGCGAACGGGCCCGCCAGCACGTCGGCATAGTGGCGCCAGTGGCCCGCCGGGAAGCGGCGCGCACCGGAAGACGGCGGCTCCGTCAGCTGCGCGCCCAGCGCCCGGCTCAGCGCCTGCGCCACGGCCGCGGCATCGTCCTTGATCGCATCCATCGCGATCAGCCGGCTCGGGAACAGGTCATGCTCGTGCACATCGGCGACCTGGTCGAACAGCTGCGCCAGCCAGCGCGCGCCGGCGTCCAGGTCGTCCAGGGCCAGCGGGGCCGGGGCACCGAATGCCAGCCAGTCGAGGAAGGCATCGCGTGGATCGCGCACCGCGATGATCAGCAGGGCCTCCGGCAAGTGCGGACGCAGGGCCAGCAGCAACGCGTTGTCCCACCACGGCAGCCAGTCGACGATGCCGCCATCTTCCGAGCGGGTGGCCAGCGTCTCGCGCCATCCTGCCACGCAGGCTTCGCCCGACAGCTCGCCGGACAGGAGCCGTGCCGGCGTGTGGTAGTTCTGGAAGGCGTCCACCGGCGGATTGGGCAGGAAGCGGTCACCGCGCAGGCGATGGCTGATCGCGCCCAGGACGCCGGCGATCGATTCGACCACGGTGCCCGGCGCGCCCCACAGCAGGATGGGGTACGGGCGGCCGGCGGACGACATCGGAATCGGCGCCACGTCGGGCCAGGGGCCCTGGGCACCGCTCGGGGTCCACAACGGCAGGCGCGTGGGGGCCAGTTCGTGGGCCAGTGCGGCCCACGTGGCGGCGGCATCGGCATAGCGGCCGGCGCGGTCGCGGACGAACGCCTGCCAACTGCGCAGGCTGCGCTTGTGGTGCGGTTCGGTGGCCTGGTCGGCGAGTTCGCCGACGCGTGCGATCGCGGACACCGGATCGCGTTCGAACAGTGCCTCGACCAGCCGCTGCTCGGCACTCGCACGGCCCGGGTCGAGCGCAACGACCCGCCGCGCCACGGCTTCGGCCGCATCACGCTCGCCCGCCGCATCCAGCACCGACATCTGGGCCTCCATCGCGGGCACATGCTGCGGCATCGCCGACACCCAGCGCTCGACCACCGCGCGCGCCTCGGCGCTGCCCACGGGCTCGAACAACAGGCGCGCCAGCCACAGATCGTGCTCGTCCGGCGTGGTGGCCAGGGCCGCATCCAGCGTGTTGCGCGCATCATCCTGCATATCCAGGCGACGCCACGCCTCGATGATCGCCAGCACGGTGTCGCGATCGCGCGGCTGTCCGGCCAGGGCGATCCGCAGCGAGGCCAGCGCTTCCTCGTCCTGTCCTGCGGCAAGGCGCAGGTGGCCGATGTAGCGGTGCAGCGCGGGCGCGTTGTTGCGCGCCACCAGCGGGACCAGTTCGTCGGCGGCATCGGCGGGACGCCCCTGCCGGCGGATCAGGTCCGCGATCAGGCTGCGCAGGCTGTCCGCGCCCGGCGTCCGCTCCACCACGCCACGGAACGCCTGTTCGGCGAACGCCCAGTGTCCGAGCGCCATGTGGATGAAGCCGAGCGAATAGCGCAACTGCACTTCCTCGGGTGCCACCTGCAATGCCGCACTCACGATCTTCAGGGCCGTGTCGGCATCGCCGCGACGCAAGGTCACCATGCCTTCGACGGCGGCAAGCTGCGGATGATCCGGTGACACGCGCGCGGCCAGGCGGTTCAGGCGTTCGGCTTCGTCCAGGTCGCCGCGACCCAACGCCAGCTGTGCCTGCACCAGGTATGCGGTGAACTGGTTGGGATCCAGCCCGGTGGCCTGGGCCAGCGATGCCTGCGCCTCGTCGGGACGCCGGCTGCCCACCAGCACGCCCGCACGGGCCAAGTGCAGGTCGGCGTTGTCCGGCGCCAGGGCAATGGCGCGGTCGATGCTGGCCAGGGCGGCGTCGGGCTGGCCGCTCTGCAGCTGGGCGGCGGACAGCCAGCGCAACGCCTGGGCGTCGTCGGGGCGTTTTGCCACCAGCGCTTGCGCGGCGGTCAGGGCATCGGCCACTGCGCCGCGGCGAAGGGCATCGAGGATCGGGTCGTACATGGAGAACTACCAGGATTCGGGCAAACGCCGATTGTACCGGCCGTTCCCCGGCTCAGGCGGTGCCGCCGGCCAGGCGTTCGGCCACCCAGCGCTCGGCGTAGCCGTCGCAGGCGGCGTTCTCGATGAAGGCGCAGTGCCCGCCCCAGGGGGCGATCTCCAGCGTGGCCTGCGCCGGCAGCGCCCAGTCGCGGAAGGTCTCGAACGGGATCACCGGATCGTCCTCGGCCATCAGGATGTGCGCGGGCACGGTCAGCCCCGCCAGGCGGCCACCGGCGATGGCGTAGCCGTCGAAGTAGTCCTCGAGCGTGCCGAAGGCCGTGTGCCGCTGCACCAGCCAGTCGGTCAGCGCGCGGATGTCCAGCGCCAGCACGGTGTCGTCGAAGTCATGCCGCTGCGGGAACAGGCTGCGCTTGCGTTCGAGCGAACGGCGCCATTTGCGCGCGAAGTACCAGTCGTACAGCGGCAGGCCATTCTCGATGCGGTCCATCGTCGTGGCCGGATCCAGCAGCGGGCAGACCGCCGCCACGTGTGCCAGCGCCAGTCCCGCCTCCGGTGCGCGCAGTGCCAGCCGCAGCGCGAAGTTGCCGCCCAGCGAATAGCCCGCCACCCGCATCGGCACATCGCCGGCGAACCGCCGCGACACGTCGAGCGCCGCGTGCACCACTTCATCCAGGCGGTTGGAGTGGAACAGGTCTTCGTTGAGGTGGTGGGTATCGCCGTGGTCGCGGAAGTTCAGCCGGAACACGTCGAACCCGCGCGCCAGCAGCTGCGCGGCGGTCAGGCGCATGTAGCTGGAATCGGCACTGCCTTCCCAACCATGCAGCAGCAGCACCAGGCCGCGCGGACTCTGTCCGGACATCCGGCTCAGGAACCCCTGCAGGCGCACGCCATCGCCTCCATCCACGATGTGCTCCACCGTCACCGCACCACTGCCCGCCAGCGCGCGCAGCCCGCGACGGCGGCGCAGTGCGCTCGAACCCAGCACCGATTGCAGGTGCGGATTGCGCAGCCAGCGTGGCGGGCGGTAGTCGGCGGCAGTGATCATGGGGGCATCGCAGCGGTGTCGGGACGAGGGTGGCACCGCAGTGTGGAGTATTCCTTCGATTCCGTCGCGATGCCGGCCGAACGCATCCGCTCAGGCTTCCGACATCGCCTGCACGATGCGCTCGCGCGACAGCTCGGCGATGCGGCGGCGCCCTTCCACATCGGCGATCCGGATCGGCTCCAGGAAACAGATGTCGGCCGTGCGGGCCGGCTCACCCAGCAGGCGCACGAAGTTGGCGAAGAAGCTCTCCTTCGGCCCGAACGCCACCACCGGCTGCGCACTGCCGCGCGCACCGTAGCGCAGCGCCACCGGCTGCACCGGCACGCCGGCTTCCACCGCCGCCAGGAAAATGCGCGCGTGGAACGGGCCCACCGACCGGCCGTCGCGGGTACGTCCTTCCGGGAACACACCTACCGGACGGCCCTCGCGAAGGCGCTGCATCATGGCCTGCAGCACGCCGCCCAGCGACTCCTGGCTGCCGCGCTGGTGGAAGATGGTGTGGCCCTGCGCCGCCAGCCAGCCGACCACCGGCCAACCGCGGATCTCATGCTTGGCGACGAATCCCATCATGCGCTGGCTGTGCAGCGCTTCGATGTCGATCCAGCTGACGTGGTTGGCCACGAACATCGTGGCGCCGGGGAGCGGCGTGCCCACGCGACGCAGGCGGAACCCGAAGATGCGCATCAGCCCGCTGGACCACCAGCGCACCGCCACCTCGCCCACGCTCTCGTCGCCCACCCGCACCCAGGCCAGCAGTGGCGACAGGCACAGCAGGATGATCGGCAGGAAGACCAGCAGGTGGACCAGCAGCAACGGCACGCGGTAGAGGTAGCGGATCGCCCGCGCCACACCGCTGCCGCCAGCAACATGAACAGGGGGCGGCGTCATCCTGTCACGATACCGGATGCGTCGCCGCAGCGGAACGTGCCATGGTCGACGGAGGTGGCAGGCGTCATGAAGATCTCAGCGCCGCATGCGTGCGGTCAGCGCCCTGCCCATCAGTGCGCCCGCCAGGAAGGACACCTGATACAGCTTGAAACGGCCATCGACCGGCAACAGGCCCAGCAGCTTTGCGGGCAGCCAGAACACCAGTGCCGTCACCACCACCCAGACCACGATGGCGAGCAGAAAGCGCGGCAGCCCGGCTGCGGTGATCCTGCGGGACGCGCGGCCGGCGACCTTGTCGAACAGCGGGGTCAGCAACGGAAGCCACGCGCACCCGGCCACGCCGCCCGCGCCGACGATCGCCAGAAAGTGCGTGTCGATCATGCCCATGTCGAGCCTGTCGTCGCTGCCACGCCGGGTCTCAGGCCTTGGGCAGGGGCACCACCGCCAGGGTCAGCCGGGACACGCAGACCAGCTTTCCTTCATCGTTCTCGATGCGGATCTCCCACAGCTGCGTGCTTCGGCCCACATGCAGCGCACGCGCCGTACCGGTCACCACGCCACCGCGCATCGCGCGCACATGGTTGGCGTTGATCTCCAGGCCCACCACCATCTCCTTGGTGATGTCCACGCACAGGTTGCCCGCCACGCTGCCCAGCGTCTCGGCCAGCGCCACCGAAGCCCCGCCATGCAGGATGCCGTAGGGCTGCACGGTGCGTGCATCGACCGGCATCGTGCCGCGCAACCAGTCCTCGCCCGCCCCGGTGATGACGATGCCGAGATGGGACACCAGCGTGTCGGCGGCGTGGGCGTTGACGGCAGCGAGATCGACGGGGGCGCGGAAAGCCATGGCGTGCAGACCAGGAGAGAAGGTGCCCGGATTCTACCCACGCCCATGTAGGAGGGGCTTCAGCCCCGATGCTTTTCCATCACCGTCCGACAGGCCCGAGGTCGACCAGGCTGCATTCGGGGGCTCTCTGTCGTCTGGTCGAAAAGCATCGGGGCTGAAGCCCCTCCTACAGACCTGCAGACCTACAGGATCGGCACCAGCCCCGCACCGAACGCGGTCAGCACGCGCGTGTACAGCCATTTCGGGCCGACATTGACCTCGGGGAAGTCGCCCACGGCCACGTAGCACCGGTGGAACGCCGGGTCCTTCGGCCCCACCGGGAGCGGGCAATCGGGGCCGGGCTGGAACTCGTAGCTGGTCGCATACCGCCACGGCCAGACGTCGAAGATCGGCAAGGACTCGGAGACCTTGCCCAGGCTGTAGTCCAGGCCGGAGAACACCGGCGGCTTGGCGCGCGGCGCGATCACCCACGCGTTGCGCGGCGACATGTCGCGGCGGATGCTGTCGGCCAGCGCCTGCGCGAAGGCAGGGTCCTGGATCACCACCGCCGCCTCGGTGTTGTAGTTCTCCGAGCGCGGATCGAAGTTGTGCGTGCCGATCACCGCCGTGCCGCCGTCGATGACCATCGATTTCGCGTGCAGGCCCATGCGCACACCGGCACGCTTCAACGGCAGCGGCTCGGAACCGGCGCCGCTGCTCAGGAACGACGGCCGCGATTCGGTACGCTGCAGGCGACGCGTGGTCTCGCCCTCGGAGCCGGCCGACGGCCCGATGGATCCCGACGGCCCGCGAACGCGCCCGCTGCCGCCGCTGCCACCGGTACCGCTTGTGGAGGTCGCCAGCGGCGGCCCTTCCGGCATCAGCGCGGCGTAGTCCACCGGCGCGTCTTCCGGAAACGGCTTGTACTCGTGGATCTGGAAACCGAACTCGCGCAGGTAGCGGCGCTTGTACTTGAACGACATCGAATAGACGACCGGGTTGTCGGTCGCGGCCAGGCTGTTGGTCGACACCAGCACGCGCGGCGGTGGCTGGCGTTCGCGCATTTCGCGGAACATCGCCTGCGCCTGCTTCGACATCACCAGGTACGGCGTCTGCAGCAGCACTTCCGACTGCGCGCTGCGGATCAGCGCTTCCAGTTCCGGCGCGGCGGGCGCATCGTCGTCGCGGCGCTCGCGGCGGTGCTTCTGCGGCAGGTCGGCGATGTAGCGCACCGCACCGACCGGAAAGGCCACCTCCACGAAACGCGTCCGCATGACCTCCGGGTCGCTCGCCTGGCCGCTCGCGGCCTGCACGCGCTCCGGGCGCAGATAGCGCGGCACCGGCATCGCCGGCACGCCTTCGTCGAGCAGCGTGCGGCCGACATCGTTCAGGCGTTCCGCCGGCACGCTGCGCCGTGCCTCCCAGAACGCCTGGAAGTTGTCCGCCATCGCGGCCGCTTCCGGGCCGGCCACCAGCACGTCGCGGTCGCGGAAGTTGTATTCCGCGTCCCAGTCGAAATAGTCGTCCTGGTAATTGCGTCCGCCGCTGATGCCGATGCGGTCGTCCACCAGCAGCAGCTTGGTGTGCATGCGCTGGTTGAAGCGGCGGAAGCAGCACAGCACGCTGCCCGCATAGTCGAAGTAGTTCAGCTTGGCCTTGCCGAAGCTGGGGTTGTAGATGCGGATGGCGAAGTTCTCGTGCGCGCCGGACAGCGCCGCGAGAATCTCCAGGTCGGCGATGGCGGACAACTGGTCGATCAGCACCCGCACCTTCACCCCGCGCCGTGCCGCCGCCAGCAGTTCATCCAGCACCAGCCGCGCGCTGTCGTCCTTGTCGAAGATATAGGTCTGCAGGTCGATGCGCGTGCGCGCGCTGCGGATCAGGTTCAGGCGTGCCAGCAATGCATCGGAGCCCTGGTCCAGGATCACCGCGTAGTGGCGCGGTGCTTCCGGCGTGGACGCGGCGCGCGCCTGTCCGGCCAGGTCGTAGAGCGGCGACGACAGCGCGCAGGCATCGGCCTGCGTGCATTCGACCACCGAAGAACGCGCGCCTGCGGCGATGCCGGCAGCACGCTCACGCTGGCGGTCGGACAGGCTGGCGCAGGCGCTGCCCAGCAGCGCGACACACAGCACCGCGCACCGCGCGGCCAAGGCGGGGAAACGGCGGTTCACGGTGTCTTCGCACTCCGGATGCGCGCACGCAGTACGAACACCACGCGGTCACTGACCGCCAGCATCCAGTCGTCCATGTCGTAATCGCTGCGGCGCACCGCGCCCGTCGCCACCACATCGCAACCCACCGCGGGATGCGAACAGGTGGCCGGTGCCACGTCCAGGCTGCGCGGCCGGTTGATGCCCTTGATGCTCAGGTCGCCCTCCAGTTTGCCGCCGTCGTACAGCAGCATCGGGTCATACGGCTTGGAGGTGAACGTCACCACCGGGTAACGGTCGGCATCGAAGAACTTCTCGCTGCGCGCCCACTCGCTGTAGCGCGGATGCCCGGCGATCTCCACCTCGCGCGTGTACATGCGCAGGCGGACCTGCTGGCGGCCATCGGGCAGGTGTTCCACCGAGCCCTCGTAACGCTGGAACACGCCATCCAGCACCTGCCCCCAGCGCGTGCGCAGTTCGAACCCCAGGCGCGTGTGCGAGGGGTCGAAATCGTTGCGTCCATCGGCCAGGGCAGGCGTTGCCAGCAACGCGCCCAGCCCCAGCGCGGCCAGCCGCATGATCCCCGGGACTGCCTGTGTCATGGCCACCAGAAAGCGGAAAGCTGCGCCACTCCCGGCTCGATCGCGGTGTCCACCGGCAGCGTCAGCACCACCACGCCGGCCGGCGGCATGCCGCGGTATTCGCTGGTCACGCCGGAGTACATCAGTGCAGCCAGCTGCTCGAAGCCGGGGTTGTGGCCCACCATCAGCAGGCGCTCGGCTTCACGGTGCTGGTCGGCCAGGTCGGCCAGCGTGCCCGGCGTGGCTTCGTAGATGCGCTCCTCCAGCCGCTGCTCCACGTACCCGACGGCACCCAGCACCGCCTCCAGCGTTTCGCGGGCCCGGCGTGCGGGCGAGCACAGCACCCGATCCGGCACCAGGCCCTTGTCCTGCAACCAGCGCGCGGCGGCCTCGGCTTCGGCCAGGCCTTGTGGCGACAGGGGACGATCCAGGTCCGACTGCCCGGTGGTCGCGGGTTCGGCATGGGCATGACGCAACAGGATCAGTTCACGCATGGGACAACGACTCCTTCGGGTTCGGCCTGATCAGGCCTTCTTGATCCATTTCAACAACGGTTCCCAGTCGGCCTGGTGATCGCGCACCTGGGCCGAGCGGTAGTCGAACAGGCTGCGGCCCAGGCCGGCCATCACGACATAGGCCTGGGTATCGCGCAACTGGGTGATCACGGGGTACGGCCAGGTCTTCAGCATTTCGACCGCCTGCTGCGACGCATTCGTCCACGGCTTGCTGCGGTTGACCACCAGGCCCACCGGCAGCTTGCGCTTGTGCACGCGCGGCACCTTGGCCATGGTGTTCAGGAAGCCCACCGTCGCCTCGATGTCCAGCGCCGACGGCAGCACCGGCACCACCACCGCATCGGCGTGCTCCAGGAAGCCGCCCAGGTCGTCGGCCATCGCGCCGGCGGGTGCATCGATCACCACCCGCTCCGCGTCTTCCGGCAGCCAGGCGCGCCAGGCGCGCTTGCCACTGCCATCGATCGGCAGTACGGCGGTTTCCAGCTCCGCCCGGCGCTCGGCCCAGCGGGTGGAGGAATGCTGCGGATCGGCATCCACGAGGACCGTGCGCTTGCCGTCCAGTGCGAAATGTGCGGCCAGATTGGTCGCCAGGGTGGTCTTGCCCGCGCCGCCCTTGGAGCTGGCGACCAGAATCGTCTTCATGCGCGCACCTCGTTGCTGGAGAACCCGGAGGGTACACCGGGGCAAGTTAAGCGGGAACCGGCGCGGCGAAGCGCGACCCGTTGTCGCGGGCCGGTCGGCTCCCCGTTCCCGTGCGCGCTTGCTATCGTGCCCGTCCCCACGGACCGGATGCCCCATGAACGAGCTGCAGGACCTGACCGCGCTGATCCGCGCCAACACCCCGCTGATCGTCATCGAGACCCAGGACGAAGCCCGTGTGGTCGACCTGTTCCGGCAGGCCCTGGGCCAGGTGTGGCGGGCGCTGCACCGCTGGAGCATCACCGAAGGCCTGCGCCGGCTCGACATGGACCGCGAAGACGACGCCGTCGGCCCGCCCGACGCCAGCGCCGCCCTCCAGGCGATCAAGCAGGCCGACCAGCGCGGCATCTACCTGCTGCTCGATTTCCATCCCTACCTGGGCTACGCCAGCAGCCAGCGCCAGCTGCGCGACATCATGCAGCGCCGCCACAGCCTGCCGCACGTGGTGGTGCTGGTGGGTGCGAAGATCGAACTGCCGGCCGAACTGGAAGCGCTGGCCGTGCGCTTCAACCCGCGCCTGCCCGACGGCAACGCCCTGCTGAAGATGGTGCGCGAGGAAGCCGACCACTACGCCCGCGAGCACGGCGGGCGCCGCGTGGAAGCCGATGGCGAGGCGGTCAGGCAGATCGTGCGCAACCTGCAGGGCCTGAGCCTGGTGGATGCGCGCCGCATCGCGCGGCAGCTGATCTTCGCCGACGGCGCGCTGACCGCCAGCGACCTGCCCGCGCTGAACAAGCTCAAGTTCGAGCTGCTCAACCGCAGCGGCCATCTGCACTACGAATACGACACCGCGAAGTTCGCCGAGGTCGCCGGCGCCAGCCGCCTGAAGCGCTGGATCGAGCAGCGCCGCGCGGTGTTCGTCTCCGGCAACCCGCCGCCCGGGCTGGACCTGCCCAAGGGCGTACTGCTGCTCGGCGTGCAGGGCTGCGGCAAGTCGATGCTGGCCAAGGCCACCGCCGCCGGTTTCGGCGTGCCGCTGCTGCGGCTGGACTTCGGCACGCTGTACGACAAGTACCACGGTGAAACCGAGAAGAACCTGCGCGCCGCGCTGGGCTCGGCCGAACAGCTGGCGCCCTGCGTGCTGTGGATCGACGAGATCGAGAAGGGACTGGCCAGCGGCGGCGACGAGGACGGCGGCGTCTCGCGTCGCGTGCTCGGCTACCTGCTCACGTGGATGGCGGAACGCAAGGCCGGTGCCGGCAGCGCCCAAGTCTTCCTCGTGGCCACGGCGAACCAGGTACAGGACCTGCCGCCGGAACTGCTGCGCAAGGGCCGCTTCGACGAGATCTTCTTCGTCGACCTGCCCTCGCCCGAGGCGCGCGTCGAGGTGCTGCGCGTGCACCTGGCCCGCCGCCAGCTGGATCCGGAAGTCTTCAACCTGCCCGCACTCGCCGCCGCGGCGAACGGCTTCTCCGGCGCGGAGCTGGAACAGGCCATCGTCTCCGCGCTGTACGCCGCGCATGCCGAACAGAAGCCGCTCGACACCGATCTGGTGATGCACGAGATCCGCAGCACCCGCCCGCTCTCGGTGATGATGGCCGAACAGGTGCAGGCGCTGCGCGACTGGGCGCGCGAGCGCACCGTCCCCGCCGACTGACGGCCTGTTCCGTGGCGGGAGCGGCACGGGTGGCAAGAGCGCACGCCCCGCGCCCGGCCACTGCATTCACTGGCTGCATACGCGCGCCATCGCATCATGCCGTTCCCACGGAGACCGCCATGACCCGCCATCGCAGCGCTGCACGTGCCCTGGGCACGCAACTGGTGGAACTCGGCACCGCGGCACCGTTCGTCATCTCGCACCGAATGGCGCGGCTGGCGACGGCCGGCCCCAACCCGTCGGCCCGCGACCGGCGCGAGTTCGCGCTGATGTCGAACGAGAAGGTCGCAGCCGCCTGGGAATCCTGGCGCGCCATGGCCGGCTACGCGGTGACGTTGAACACCAGGGCAACGCAGGCCGCGCTGGCGTTCTGGATGCCATGGGCATTCACGGCGAAGCCCCTGCCATCCCCTGAGGACGCCGTGGTCAACATGGCAACCGCCGGCATGAAGCCCTACCGCCGCATCACCGTGGCCAACCAGCGACGCCTGAGCAAGCGCAAACCGTCGCGCTGATCCAGCGCCACAGGATGGTCGGCAGCAGGACCGCAGGATCGGTTGAGCCGCAGGCGATACCCGTCGATCCGTTCCTTTGAATGAATCGTCAGGTATGGCCCGTCCAGCGCCGAACACACCAGACAAAAGCGTATTGCAACGCCATGGGCAACAAGCCGAATACGACAATGCAGAAGGCGATGGAGCCAAGGAAGACAAGCCCTACGTCCATCGCCAGGAGAACGAGCGGCCTCACCTGCGCTGCTGGATGAGCGTACTCCGAGCGAGATGCGACCAGACTCAGTGCAGGAAGTGCTCCGATGACCGCACCGACCGCGCCCGTGCTGATGATGGTTTCCCTTAGCCGCCCGCTGCTCAACCCACTTGCATGCGGGCCACGGCCCCTCAGGCATCCACGATGACGTTGAAGCCCCCGTAGATCATGCGCCGTGCGTCGAAGGGCGGGGCTTCATCGCCGCGCTCCATCCTCGGGTCGGCCATGACCTTGCTGTTTCCCTCGTCGCGCGCCTCTTTCGAGGGCCACGAGATCCACGCAAAGACCACCACTTCATCCGGCTTCCGGTTGATGGCCGAGTGGAACGAGGTCACTTCGCCCTCTGGCACGTCATCGCCCCAGCACTCGACGACATTGAGCGCACCGTGTTCACGGTAGATCGCAGCGGCCTCGACCGCCATCTTCCGATAAGCCTCCAGGTTGGCTGCCGGTACGGCCGCCACGAATCCGTCGATATACATCTCGTCCTCCTGATGTCGTCTACGTTGCGTCATACGCTCCTAAGCCGTGGCAAGCGCGGGGACAGTGAAAGCGCTCTACTTGGCCCGGTGCACGGGAGGGACAAGCGTAGCGCCCGGAAGACCCCGGTGCGCGTTGCATATCCGGGCGACACTGGCCAATCCATTGTCGTGGGGTGATGACGCCTGAGTTAATCCGTGTCGCGAAGGAGCATCGGCTTGTGCGAACGGTTAGGGGACAAGCTGCACTTCTTCACGGCGTACATCCGAACCCAGTTCGCCATAGACCTTCGTTGCCGTTGCACGCTTCATGAAGTCCGCTGCCAGAAGCGTCGGGCGGACGGCCTCAAGGAGGGCATCGGCATCCGGGCCGTAGAGATACAGATAAGCATCGCTGTCATCTGTCGCCACTTCGTTTCCGTCAAACTCTCCCGCTCCGGTCTTCTCCAGTACTTCTTCCAGCTGCGCTTCTAGCGCGAAAAGCGGCTTCAGGTCGGTTGATCCGTAGTCAAAGTGGACGATCACGGCCTGCTCTTTACTCACAGCCTCTCCTCCGGCCCCACACGCGACGAGCAATGCGCTTAGTGCTACTCCAAATGCTGCGAATTTCACCTTTTCTCCCCTGACGTCTTATGTCTTCCGATGAGCTGCGAGGCGAAGCGGCGTCGGCTTGAATGATTTGCTAGACCTTACTTGATCTGATTTGCGAGAACGCCAGCGCCAATGGCACCAATTCCGAGTGCTACCAGGTTTTTTCCGTACAGCACGAAGAGCGATAGAAAGATAATTGCAGTGCCGTGCTCGTTGGCAAGTCCCTCTTTCCAGAACTCGGTGTTCTTTGCTACCGCTTCGAGTCCGGCATATGTTGATACGGAGAGGAATATCAGTAGCGCAGAGAAAAGTGCCTTTTTATGATCTGTCGCAGCTATGCGCTTTGAGTACATAAGCCAAACTAGAGCCAAAGCAAGGAGCATGGACACTAGGGAAAGGAAAAACATGCCGTCCAACAGGAGGCTGAGGGTTTGTGGCCAACGAGGGATTGCAATGACTCCCCATGAAATCAACGCTGCGCCAACAACTGCGAGCGTTACATGTTTGGCTTCTGTGAAATGTCTCATAAGGTCTAACACCTGAATTAAACCGCGCCGCGAAGCGGCGTCGGCTTGAATGAATTGTTAGGGCGCACCCGCGGACTCCAGGCCGAGGACCGCCCGCATGTACGAGTACTGTGGATCCGTGGAGAGCGTATCTGGATAGTCCCAGACAGTCATCTGCTTGAGACTAGTGCCGTGTTGCGCAAGCTCATTATTGATGCGCGCTGCAATCTCTGGCGAAGCGCCCAACACGACTACATCTAGCTCGCACAGTACAGCCCACTTGCCTGATCGGTCCGAGAGAACGTGCTCTAGTGACTGGTTGGCGGGACGGCAGGTTACAGCACGGAAGGCTGCCCAATCGGGTGCGACACCTACGGCGGGAGATTGCTCCGGCGTATAGAAGGTGACCCCTATTTCTTTGGAGCCCGTTGCCGCCATGAGCGCCTCGAACAAGAAACGAGGCATCATTGTCGCGTCGAAGCGATCGCGATTTAGGCAGCATCCACGCCACGATGGATCCGTGAACGGCGGAATGCAGTCGCCAGATTCGTTGAAGAAGCGAGTTCTTGGATCAGCTTCTTGTTGCACGCCCGACATACTCACCTGTGCGCCCTAACGCCTAGTAGACCCCACAAACGGGGCATGACCTGGATATTCATGACCTACTTCCATCGCGTCAAGGCGCGCTGGGCGTTGCCATGGAACGGGATTCGGTGGCTACCGACGGCATGTCGTTGGCCAAGCGTCATGCCCACGACGCGCCTGTTCGTTATTGCCCCAGTGATGGGGCGATAACTGGGCGGAGGGCGAGGAACAACGGATCATGGATCGGCTGCGACAGGATCGTTCGCCCTGGCCGCCACCCACGTTGCGACGGCCCTGAAGACTGCGCTGCCAACTTCCGCCTGACCGTATCCATGCCTTCCCGCCTGCCTACCACCTTGAGGCAGCTCTACGCCGATTGCAGCCTTCGTGGTCGAAGTCGCGTGGCAGCGGGCCGGGATGTCGTAGCGCCACCTGCTATGTGCCCTCCACCCTGCGCATCGCGTCGCGGACGCGGCATGCCGGGTGTCGCGCCTGACCGGCCGTGTTCATTGGCTGGTGGTCTGCAAAAGGTCTGCGGCCTGCTGCGGTTGCAACCTCGCGCAGGCATCTGGGATGCTCGCGCCTCACCCGACAGGACGCACGACCGTCGTCGCCTTCCCCGCCCACGCGCCGGGAACCTTGGCGGGCCGCGATGGTCGACACAGACGAGGGAACGAAGGGGACGTGATGATCGAGTTGCAGGGCGTGCAGCGCCACTACGCCATGAGCGGGCAGACGGTGAAGGCGCTGGCAGGGGTGGACCTGCGCATCGGTCAGGGCGAATTCGTCGCCATCACCGGGCCCTCGGGTTCGGGCAAGTCCAGCCTGCTGAACATCCTCGGCTGCCTGGACCATCCCAACGCCGGCCACTACCTGTTCGAAGGCCGCGACGTGGCCACCTTCGACGACGAGGCCAGCAGCGACCTGCGCAACCGGCGCATCGGCTTCGTGTTCCAGAGCTTCCACCTGCTGCCGCGGCTGAGCGTGCTGGAGAACGTGATGCTGCCGCTGCGCTTCCACCGCCAGCCGCCGCCGGGCACGCACGACCGCGCCCTGGCGCTGCTGGACCGCGTGGGCCTGGGCGAACGGCGCGACCATCGCCCCAGCGAACTGTCCGGCGGACAGATGCAGCGCGCCGCCATAGCGCGCGCGCTGCTGCTGCAGCCGGCCTTGCTGCTGGCCGACGAGCCCACCGGCAACCTGGATTCGAAGAGCGCCGCCGACGTGCTGGCGCTGCTGGATGAAGTGCATGCCGGCGGCCAGACCGTGGTGCTGGTGACCCACGACAACGACATCGCCGCGCGCGCCCCGCGCCAGGTGAAGCTGCGCGACGGCAAGGTGGAACATGACGCGCTCCAGTAAGACGCTGTGGGTCGCGCTGGCCCTTGCCGCCACCGCGCCCGCGCACGCCGTGGTGCTGACCGGCGAAGTGCGTGCGGTGGACGCGCAGCAGATCCTCACCCCGCAATCCAACAGCTCGCCGGTGGTGATCCGCTACTACGTGCCCGAAGGCGAGCGGGTGAAGAAGGGCGACGTGGTGCTGCGCATCGATCCCGGCCAGTCCGCCAGCCGCATCCCCGACCTGGAGGCCCAGATCGAACAGGGCCAGGCCAAGGACGCCAAGGAAGTCGCCGAGCTGCAGGTGAAGGCGCTGGAAGCGGAAATGGCCCTGGTGGATGCCGAAGCCGAGCTCGCCACTGCGAAGCTGGACGCCACCATTCCGCGCGACCTGATCTCCGGCCTGGACTACGACCGCCACCAGGGCGAACTGGACCGCACCACGCGCGAAGTGGCGCTGAAGCGCAAGGAGCTGGATGCCGCGCGCACCGCCGTGCAGCGGCGCGTCGAGGACGGCCGCCTGCAGATCGAGAAGCTGGTGCTGCAGCGCGACTACCACGCCTCGCTGGTCCGCACCTCGGAAGTCGTCGCCGACCGCGACGGCATCGTGGTGCACGGATTCAACAACAACTGGATCGGCGGACGGATCGATGAAGGCTCCTCGACCATGCCCGGCAGCAAGGCCGGTGAAGTGGTCAGCAGCGGACGCATGAACGTGCGCGCCTGGGCACTGGAACCGGACCGGCGCGGGCTGGTGGTGGGCCAGTCCGTCGAGCTGACGTTCGACGCCGTGCCCGGCCGCAAGGTGCCGGGGCGCATCGCGTTCATTTCAGGTGCGCCGGACCGGCGACCGGAATGGGGCGAAGGCCGCTACTTCACCCTCGACATCACGCTGGATGCGCAGACGCTGTCGCTGATGCCGGGCATGAGCGTGCGCGTGATCGCACGGCCCGCCGCCGCGACGGGCAAGGAGGCCACGCGATGAACCGGGCACGCATGCTGCCGTGGATGGTCGCGCTGGCGGCCACGCTGCCGGCCGCGCACGCCGCCACCCTGCGCGTGGACGGCGAGGTGTACGCGCAGCGCAGTTCGCAGCTGGTGCCGCCGGCCGTCGATCGCCTGTGGCAGTTCAACCTCACCCAGCTGGCGCCGGACGGCAGCACGGTGAAGAAGGGCGAGATCGTGGTCGCCTTCGACACAAACGACCTGGTGCGCCAGCTCAGCGAGAAGCAGAGCCTGCTGCAGGAAAAGAAGCGCGAGCTGGAGAACCTGACCCTGGACGTGGCCGAACGCGAGCGCAGCCAACGCCTGGCCACCGCCGAAGCGGCCGCCGAGCGCGACAAGGCCGGCCGCAAGACCGAACAACCGCGCGAACTTATCGCCGCGCTGGAGTACGACAAGCTGGTGGAGGAACGCAGGCGCACCGAACGCCGCGCCGCACTGACGCAGGTGGCCGAACGCGCCGCCGCCGAACAGCGGCGGCAGGAACTGCGCCTGGTCAACGCCGAGCTGCAGCAGGCACAGGCCGACGTGAACCGTCTGCAAGCCTCCATCGCGGCGCTCAACCTGCCCGCGCCGCGCGACGGCGTGATCATGCACAAGAGCAACTGGAACGGCGAGAAGTTCGACGTGGGCTCGCAGGTCTGGCGTGGCCAGACCGTGGCCGAGATTCCGGACCCGGCCACGCTGGCGGTGCGCGCGCAGCTGCCCGAGCGCGACCTGCAACGGGTGAAGGTGGGCGTGCCCGCGCGCATCGTGGTGGAGGGCGGTGGCGGCAGCGTGCACCACGGCAAGGTGGCCGGCATCGGGCGCGCCGTGCGCAGCAAATCACAGGTGCAGCCGGTGCCGGTACTCGACCTGGAGATCCGGCTGGACGACGCGAAGGCGAAGCTGCGTCCCGGCCAGGCGGTGCGCGTGGAATTGACCGTGCCCGACATCGGGGGAGGAGCGAAATGATGCCGATCACGCGCGTCGCGTCCGTGCTGGCATGCGCCCTGGCGGTGACGGCCTGCGGTGCGCCGAAAGTGCCCGTTGCCAGCGAGACCGTGGCGCGGGGCGCGCTGACCCTCAGCGTGCGGGGCGAAGGCGAACTGCGTTCGGCCAAGCCCACGCCGCTGATCGTGCCCGGCAAGAACTGGTCCGCGCGCCAGGTGGAATGGATGGTGCCGGAAGGCAGCCTGGTGAAGAAGGGCGACCTGCTGGCGCGCTTCATCTCGCCCGAAGGCGAGCAGCAGCTGGCGCAGGCGATGATCGACCTGCAGCGCAATGCGCTGGCGCGCGCGGCGAAGGAGAGCGGACTGGACGCCACCCAGGGCCGCGTGGAAGTGGACCTGTCGCAGGTGGCCGTGCAGCTGGGCATCGCGCAGCGCTACGCCGAAGCCGACCTGAGCACCGTGGCGCGCAACCAGGTGCTGGATGCCATCGAGGACAAGGAATACCTGCAGGTACGGCAGGGCGTGCTGCAATGGCAGCGCGACCAGTCGGACGTGCGCGGCGGCGCGGAACTGGCCGTGCTGGACGCGCAGCGCGCCACCTTCGACATGAATGCGCAGACCCGCAAGGGCGACCTGGATGCGCTGGAACTGCGCGCGCCCAACGACGGCGTGCTGCTGCTCGCCGCCAACTGGTCCGGCGACAAGCCGATGGTGGGTGCGAACCTGCGCGCGGGCTTCGAGTTCGGCAGCCTGCCGGATACCTCGGCGATGGAAGTGGAGATCGACCTGCCGCAGATCGAGGCGCAGGGCGTGCAGGCGGGCGATGCGGTGGTGCTGCATCCGCTGGGCCGGCCCGACCAGCGCATCGACAGCAAGCTCTCGTGGGTGGCCAGCGCGGCCAAGGTGCGCAATCGCGAAAGCCCGGTGAAGTTCCTGTCGATGCGCGCACCGATTCCGTCCTCGGCGGTGGAGAAGTACCGCCTGATCCCCGGCCAGCGTTTCGCCGCCGCCGTGGTGCTGCTGGAGGCGAAGGACGCGATGGCGGTACCGAACGTGGCCATCGAACAACGCGACGACCGCCATTGGGTGCAGGTGAAGCAGGGCAACGACTACGTGGCGCGCGAAGTGAAACTCGGCGTGCGCGGTACCGCGCGTTCGCAGGTGCTGTCGGGATTGAAGCCCGGCGACCAGGTGCGCCTGTCGCAGATCGAAGTGCCTGCACCCGGCGACGGCGACAAGGAACAGGACAAGACCGACGACGCCAGTGACGATGCCGCCACCGGCGATGCCGAGGGGAAGAACGCATGACCGGACTGCTCAACCGCCTGCCCACCGTCTGGCGTGAAGCGGTGGAAGAACTGTGGCGGCGGCGCCTGCGTACGCTGCTCACGCTGCTGGGCATGATCTTCGGCGTGGGCGCCATCGTGGCGATGCAGGCGGTGGGCGAAGGCAGCCGGCGCGAAGCGTTGCGCCTGGTCGAAGGCCTGGGCCTGCACAACCTGATCGCCGAGGCCAAGCCCCAGGACGAGGACACGCTGAAGGAGACGCGCGAGCGCAGCGTCGGCCTGACCGTCGCCGATGCGGACGCCGCGCTGAGCGTGGTGCCCGGTGCAGAACGCCATGCCGCCGAGAAGCAGGTACGCACGCATACGGTCTTCAGCGACACCGGCCGCAGCGACGCGCAGGCCAGCGGTGTGAGCGCGAACTGGTTCGACCTGTCGTCGCTGAAGATCGCGCAGGGCCGCGCGTTCACCGCCGACGACGAAGCCGCACTGGCGCCCGTCGCGGTGCTGGGCCACCAGGCGGCCACCAGCCTGTTTCCGAAAGGCGGTGCCGTGGGCGGGCTTGTGAAGGTCAACCACGTCTGGCTGGAGGTGATCGGCGTACTGACCGACCGCGACCTGGGCCAGGACGATTTCGAGGGCGTGCAACTGGGCTCGGAGAGCAACCGCATCTACGTGCCACTGGCGAGCGCGCGCGCACGCTTCCGCTTCCAGCCGCAGGAAGACGAAGTGGACCGCTTCCTGCTGCGCCTGGACGATCCGCAGCGGCTGGCAGCCGGCGCGGGCGTGCTGTCGGCGGTGCTGGACCAGCGCCACGCCGGCATGGCGGACTATCAGCTGATCGTGCCGCAGCAGCTGTTCCAGCAGCATCAGCAGACGCAGCGCATCTTCCAGGTGGTGATGGGCGCGATCGCCGGTGTCAGCCTGCTGGTGGGCGGCATCGGCATCATGAACATCATGCTGGCCAATGTGCTGGAACGGCGTCGCGAGATCGGCCTGCTGCGCGCGTTGGGCGCGCGCAGGCGCGACGTGATCGCGCAGTTCCTGCGCGAGGCCACGGTCATCTGCATCGCCGGGGCGTTGCTGGGCCTGGTGTTCGGCGGCGTGCTGGCCTACCTGATCGCCACGTTCGCCGACTGGCAGGTTGCGTGGGCCCCGGTGCCGATCCTGATGTCGGCGGGTTTCTGCGCGGTGGTCGGCCTGGGCTTCGGCGTGTACCCCGCAAGACAGGCCGCGCAGCTGGACCCCATCGCGGCGCTGCGGCACGACTGAGTCAACGGATTCGTAGGATGGGTTGAGCCGCAGGCGATACCCATCACGTGCAATCTGGAAGGCCCAGCGCGGAAAGGTATCCAGCATTGAGTTCTTCCAACATGCCTTCCCGTGAATGGGAACGAAGGTGATGGGTATCGCCTGCGGCCCGACCCCTCCTACTCGCTATCCTGCGCCCGTGCCGAACCACTGCCGGATAAAGGGAAACTTACTGGCGGTGGTCACACCTGCAACAAAGCTGGCTACTGCAATTGAAAAAAGCGCCAGCCAAAAATGGTACGAAACATGGTTGAAAAGCCATTTGAGCGTAACTTTCTCGGGGAGCTCGAGAGGCGTCCCGAGCGTTGCTTGGTGGGCGACTGACGCCCGCATGATCGAGGGGTTGTTTATAGCTCGGGTGCGAGCAGCGGACGCTGTGCTAATCATGCGCTCTACAGATGCATACGAGGATGATTCGTAGATGTTGCTGACCCCTTCATTGAATGCTTCTACAAGCATTGGACCATACGTGTTATGCCCAATCGCATCGTCAAAGAGATCACGCAATTCCAGAACAATCTGCTGCAGTCGCGCCTGATCATCGTCAGCGATGTGAATGAAGTTATCGCCCTTCTTGAAGCGAGACAATATTTGCTGAAGCTCAGCAATATAGCGGTCAAGATGTTCGACGAGCACTGAAGCTTCCATGGGTGGTCACCGTCTAGATCGCCGTGCCGGGTAACGGCGGCGGCCTGAGCTAATCGTAAGGGGGCGCAGCCTCAGAACTTGGGCTTCGCAGCCTCGCAAACTCCATTAAAAAGAACCGGCTTGTTTTGCTCTGTCGTTGGCGGTGCGACAAGCAGCTCGCCCGTGTAGCGGTCTAGATTGATCCAAATCTGCTCGCCACTCTCGAGAGTGAGCATCCCCTTGTAGATTTTCTCGTCCGCAGTAAGCACCCCTTTGGCGGTCCCGACCCATAGGTTCAATGAGGCCCGCAAGGTTTTCTGGTCAAGCTTTACAAGAGCAGTAGCATCAAAGCCGTCACCGACTTTTAGCCAGCCGCGGCCTTTGCAGAGCAACTCCGTCGCGTAGCTTGCTCCGGACGCGCCAAGCAACGAGACGAAGAAGACGGCCTGTGTGTAACGGATGCCCATGACCCCTCCAGCACGCTAGAACGAGAATTAAGCCGACCCGCCAAGTAGGTTCGGCTTGAGTGATTTGTCAGGATCTAGTTGAGTGCAACTGCTTTGTTGCCTCACCACTCTCAGGGTCCGGGTAGTGATACCAGCTCTCATGTGGAGAGAACTCGTCGCACCACAGACATTGCGTATTGCGCCATTGATAGGCACAACCCGGACACACGCCGCGTGTCCAGAAAGTGTTCCACTCGGTACCGCAGTCATTGCGGGTACACATCCAAAGGTCACCCCCGCCGGGTCGCCAAGAGCAAGCGGGACAGTAGATTTCTGGCTTTGACATGAGTGGTTGTTCTGAGGCTCAACACCTAGTAGACCCCTTCACTAGGAGGAATACCGCAGATGGTCACGCCCTGCCCACTACACGTCAAGGCAGACGACCTATTACCGCACAGGATCTAGGAGTACTGCCGGGACATAGGGCACGCAAAGGCCGCGGCCATGCTCCGCCGTGGGTCATCACCCCCAGCCCGGGCGGCGACGGTCAACTCAATCCCCCACCACAATCTCCACCGCCGTCCCACTCACCCGCACCCCGTCTCGCACATCCACCGGCACTTCCACCCGCAACACACTCGGCCGCCCGAGATCATGCCCCTGATGGATGGTGAACCCGCGGTCGTCGGGCAACCGGTCCTGTGACGCCAGATACGCACCCAGCGCGGCCGCCGCGGCGCCCGTGGCCGGATCTTCCACCACGCCGCCCGGCGGGAAGGGATTGCGCGCGTGCAGCGTGTGCGCGTTCTCGCGCCACACCAGGTTGATGGTGGTCCAGCCGCGTGCGGTCATCAACGCGGCGAGGGCATCGAAGTCGTAATGCAGGTCGGCCAGGCGCGCGCGCGATGCGGCGGCGATCACCGGATGCCATGCGCCCGCATACGCCAGCCCGGGCGGCAGCGCGGGATCGAGTTCGTCGTGGCGCCAGCCGAGTGCCGCGAGCAGCGCGTCCAGGTCGGCCGCGTGCAGCGTGTCGACGCGGGGCGCGACGCTGGTCAGCGTGGCGACGAAACCGGCATCGACCGTCACCCGCACGGGTCCGGCCTGCGTGTGCAGCACAGCATCGCCAGGACCGTGTTCGCGTGCATGCGCGACCATCGCCGCGATGGTGGCGTGCCCGCAGAAGCTCACTTCGGCCAGCGGACTGAAGTAGCGCACATCGAGATCCCCATCCGCGCGCGGCAGAAGGAACGCGGTTTCCGAATAGCCCACCTCGGTGGCGATGCGCTGCATCGCGTCGCCGTCGAGGCCACGCGCGTCCAGCACCACGCCGGCGGGATTGCCGCCCTGAGGATCGGTGGTGAAAGCGCTGTAGCGCAGCACGGCGGAGGTCATGGTGTTTGCTCGCCGAGCGCGACCGCCTTCGGCGCATCCAGCGGCACCACCAGATAGCGCAGGAAGTACTGGGTCAGCGGGCCCACGCCGAACGCGAACAGCACGGTGCCGACACCGACGATGCCACCGAGCAGCACGCCGATGATCAACACGGTGACTTCGATCAGCGTGCGGATGCTGCGGATCGACCAGCCGGTACGGCGCGCGAGTCCCGTCATCAATCCGTCGCGCGGACCCGGTCCCAGCTGGGCACCGATGTACATCGCGGTGGCGAGGGCGCAGGCCACCACGCCGGCCAGCAGGTAGGCGCAGCGCAGCGGCAGGCCCTCCGGCGTACCGAGCAGGGCGAGGTTGAGGTCCGCGAACGGACCCAGCAGCAGCGTGTTGGCCACCGTCCCCAGGCCGGGCATCTGGCGCAGGGGAATCCAGGCCAGCAACACGGCGACGGCGGTGACCACCATGACCATGCCGAAGGACAGCGGCACGTGCTGCGATACACCCAGGTGGAAGACATCCCAGGGCGAGGCGCCGACGGCCCCTTCGATCATCAGCGCGATGGCCAGGCCGTACAGCCACAGGCCCACGCCCAGCCGCAGCAGGCGTTCGGGCAGGCGGCCGGCCTTCAGTTGCGCGAGCGGTCCGAGATTGGCGAGTCCGACGGGAGAGGTGAGTGGTTTCATGGGGCCACCATCGTTCCGATTGGCTCTTTCTGATAGAGCCAATTCTGCGATAGTGGCTCCATGGACAGATCCCTGGCACCCGGCCACCTCGCCACCCTCGTGGGTGATTTCCCGCGCACCCCGGCCTACCGGGGCCTGCGCAAGGCGCTGGAGGAACTGATCGGCGATGGCCGCATCCCGCTCGGTACCCGCCTGCCCAGCGAGCGCGCCGTCACCCAGGTGCTGGGGGTGTCCCGCAACACCGTCACCCGGGCCTACGCGGACCTGGTCGCGGCCGGGTTCGCCACCGCCCGCCAAGGGGCCGGCACGTATGCGGCCGTGCCGCTCGATCGCCGGCGCGCGCACGACCATGCCCTGCACGCCCTCGGCACTGCGGCGTCGACGGAAGGCG
Organism: Pseudoxanthomonas sp. LARHCG66; assembly: GCF_052871755.1. Classification (NCBI taxonomy): domain Bacteria; kingdom Pseudomonadati; phylum Pseudomonadota; class Gammaproteobacteria; order Lysobacterales; family Lysobacteraceae; genus Pseudoxanthomonas; species Pseudoxanthomonas sp. LARHCG66. The sequence goes on from NZ_JBIXJW010000004.1 coordinate 269,303, forward strand.
TGATCGATCTCAACTGCGCCGCCGGTGCGGCCACGCCCGGCGTCGCCGCGGCCTACGAGCGCGCCATGGCCGCACTGCCGGCCTACCTGGCCAGCGACGGCTACCTGCCCTCGGGCCTGCCGGCGCTGCGCGCGCTCATCGCGGCATCGTACGTGCGGCGGGGACTGCCCACCGCGCCTGAGCAGATCGTGATCACCTCGGGGGCGCTGTCGGCCATCGCCATCATCGCGCGCGCACTGTCGCGACCCGGCGACCGCATCATGATCGAGTCGCCGGTGTACTCGAACGCGATCGAAGCGCTGCGTCTGGGCGGTGGTCGCCTGGTGAGCGCACCGATGGCCGATCCGCTCGGCGACGAAGGCTGGGACCTGGCGGCCATCGAGGCCACGCTCAGGCAGACATCGCCACGCGCGGCCTATCTGATTCCGGATTTCCAGAACCCCACCGGCTTCCTGATGCGCGACGGCCAGCGCGCCCGCTACGCCGCCGCGCTGCAGGCGACACGGACGACCGCGATCATCGACGAGACGCTGCAATCGACCTGCCTGTCGGACGATCCCATGCCCGCGCCCTTCGCCGCGCACGCGACGGATGCCTTCACCATCGGCAGTGCATCGAAGCTGTGCTGGGGTGGCCTGCGCGTGGGCTGGATCCGCGCACCACGGCCGGCGGTCGACCGCATCATCGCCGCGCGCGTGCAGATGGACCTGGGCAGTTCCCTGTTCGACCAGTTGGTGGTCGCGGAAATGCTGGAGGCGGACGGCGCACTCGCCACCCGGCGCACGCAGTTGCGGCAACGGCGCGACGCGCTGGCGCAGGCACTGCATGAGCACCTGCCCGCGTGGTGTTTCCGCCTGCCCGACGGCGGCCTGACGCTATGGGTGAGGATGCCGCACGGCAGCGCCACGCAGCTGGCCGCCGATGTGGAGCGCAAGGGCGTCTATCTGGCGCCGGGCCCCGTCTTCAGCGTGGAAGGTGGCGCCGACACCTGGTTGCGGATTCCGTACGCCAAGCCGGAAGCGCAGCTGGTGCAGGCGGTCCGGATCATGGCCGAGACGTGGTCGGAAAGCGCCCGCGATACCGGGCACCGTCGCAATACCACGCGGCGACTGATCGCGTGATGATCGCCATCGCGGTGTCCCGCGGGCTTCGCGATACCTGACCGCTAGCCCGCGTCATCGCGCCGTGTCACGCGACGCTCCAGCCACGCGAGCAGCGACAACACGCCGAACGTCAGCAGCGTGGCGAGCAGGGCCAGCCAGCCGTGACCGAAGCCGACTGCCACGCCGATCACCGCCACCATCAGTAGCGAGGCGGCCGTGGTGATGCCGGCGACCACGCGGCCGCGGTGCGCGATCATGGTGCCGGCACCGATGAAGGCGACACCGGCGATCACCGCTTCCACCAGCCGGAAGGGATCGATCTGCACGCGACCGTCATGGTCGTGCTGCGCCTGCGCCAGCATCATGTCGCCCATGCCGGTGAGCATGGCCGCCGCACCGGCCACCAGTGTGTGGGTGCGGAAGCCGGCCGGCCGGTCCTTCATCTCGCGCTCCAAGCCGATGACACCGCCCAGCAGCATGGCGAACGCGATGCGCGCGACCACCGCCGCCTGCGCTTCCCATCCATCGAACATGGCGTGATCCTCCTGCGCCGATGCTTCCATCGGCCGGGTCAACGCGATGCGAAGGCGGATGCCGGTGTCTGCCTGCTCAGGCCAACCGCCCCACCACCCACGCCCACATCGGCAGCGTCGCCAGCGACAGCAGGATGCCGTAACCCACCAGTGCGGCGGCCAGGCGCGGGGCCAGCTGGTGCGAAATCGCGAGCGCTGCCGCCGTGATCATGGTGGGCATGGCCGATTCCAGCACGTTGGCCTGCAGCATCTCGCCGGTCATGCCGAAGGCGAGCGACAACGGCAGCGCGAGGGCCGGCATGACGATGAGCCGCAGCAGCAGGCCGACCGCGAGCGGCTTCACCTCGTCGCGCGGCAGCTTCAGCTGGATGGTCAGGCCCACCGCCAGCATCACCAGCGGCAGCAGGGCGTCGGCGAGCTTCTGCAATGCGGACGCGATCCAGGCCGGCGGCTGCTCCGGCATCAGCGTCAGCCCGAACAGCAGCGCCCATACCGGGGGGAACTTCACGATGCGCAGGCCGATCTCGCGCGCGGTCGGGGGCGCATCGCCGCCGTAGCGCGCCAGCACATACAGGCCGAAGGTGGACAGAAGGACGAAGGTGCCGAACTGGTCGTAGACCACCGCGTAGGGCAGCGCGTGCTCGCCCAGCAGCGCGCGCACCATCGGATAGCCGATGAAACTGCTGTTGCACAGCGCCACACAGAGCAGCAGCACGGCATGCTCGTCGCGGCGGAACCTGAAAATGCGCGTGGCCAGCGCGACCAGCGCCACGGTGGCGACGGTCAGCACCCACGGCGTGGCGATCACGCCCAGCAGCGAGGCGTCCACGTGCAGGCGTGGCACGTACGTCAGCACGGCGGCGGGCAGGCAGACGTACAACACCACGCGGTTGAGCACGTCCGCCGCGTTGTCGGGGAACACGCGCAGGCGCGCGAACACCATGCCGAGCGCCAGCATGGTGAGGATCAGGGCGAAGGCATCGAATGCCATGGACATCGGAGCATTGCGTGGGGATGGCAGGATCGCACAGGCGCTTACGGGTGCGCCTGCGCCTTTCGTCGATACTCGCGCATTCCGCAGGCGCCGCATCGCCGCGGGCCGCGCCTGACCGCGATGCGGGCAACCATCACGCTTCCCTCCCGGATGGAAGCACGCCCATGGCACGCACGATCCCGGTTCCTGCCGGTTCCAACACGGTCAACCCGTTCCTGATCACCGATCGCGCCAGCGACCTGATCGCGTTTCTTGTCGAGGTCTTCGGCGCGGTAGAGGTCCCCGAAGCGCGCACGCTGGATGCCGACGGCCTGGTCCTGCACGCCGAACTGCGCATCGGCGACTCGCTGCTGACCCTCGCCGACCGCAAGCCGGGCTGGCCGTTCACGCCGGCGCTGACGCGTGTCTACGTGGCGGATGCGGCCGCGACCCTGGTGCACGCCGTGCAATGCGGCGCGCACGTGGTGACGCGACCCACGCCGTTCTTCGGCGACACGCTGGCGCGCTTCCAGGATCCTTCCGGCAACCTGTGGTGGATCCAGCAGCACGATCCCCTCGCGGTTACCTCGTGGGACGACGGGGCGGGCACCCTGGAGGATGCGCACGGCGACGGGTGGGCGTATTCGAATCCGGATCTGGACGAGATCCACGCCACCCTGATGGTCGCCATGGCCCGCCTGCACGATCCGCGCACCGCGCCCGGCTGATCCCGCCGCGCCGTGCCGGCGCACCGGCCGCGGCCCTGCATGGCTCTGGGCTTATCATGGCGGCATGAACGCCCCTGCATTCCCCACCGCGTCCGGCCCGATCACGCTGGCAGGCCCCGAGGGCCCCCTGGAAGCCCACGTCGACTGGCCCGAAGACGGCGAACCGGTGAAGCCGGTCACCGCCGTGATCTGCCATCCGCTGCCCACCGAGGGCGGCACGATGCACAACAAGGTCGTGGTGATGGCGGCACGCAGCCTGCGCGAGCTCGGCGCGGTGACGGTGCGGTTCAACTTCCGCGGCACCGGGGCGTCCGCCGGATTGTTCGACCAGGGCGATGGCGAGGTCGACGACCTGCGCGCCGTGGTGCAGTGGATACGCGAACAGCGGCCCGGCACGCAACTGTGGCTGGCCGGTTTCAGCTTCGGCGCCTATGTATCGCTGCGCGCCACCGACGCACTGCAGCCCGATGCGCTGGTGTCGATCGCACCGCCCGCCGGGCGCTGGGATTTCCAGGCGATCACGCCGCCGGCCTGCCCGTGGCTGGTGATCCAGGGCGAGGAGGACGAGATCGTCGAACCGCAGGCGGTGTACGACTGGATCGATTCGCTGAAGCAGCCGCCGGAACTGATCCGCATGCCGGAAACCAGCCACTTCTTCCACCGCAAGCTGATGGACCTGCGCGGCGCCATCAAGCACGCCATGAAAGCCTACGTGCCGGCGTGATGGGGGACGACGCACGGGGGGCGGCATCCACGCCGTCGCAGGTCTACGCGCGCGGCGCCGCGGAAGGCCAATGGCAGGACGATCCGGCGCAACATCCCGCGCTGGCCGAGCTCGACCGCATCCATGCGGCGTTGCTGGCGGAGCCCGCATCGCCCGGCCTGTTCGGCAGGCTGTTCGGCAAGCCACCGGAAACCGTCAAGGGGCTGTACTACTGGGGCGAAGTCGGTCGCGGCAAGACGTTCCTGGTGGACCTGTTCTACGACAACCTGCCGCTGCCCACCTATTCGGTCTCGCAGAACAAGGCGCATGGCGAAGGCGGGGGCAAGTACCGCACCCACTTCCACCGCTTCATGCGCGGCGTGCACGAACGCCTGCGCCTGCACGCGGGTGAAAGCGACCCGCTGGCGAGGATCGTGCGCGAGGTGCGCGGCAAGCTGCGCGTGCTGGTGCTGGACGAGTTCTTCGTCACCGACATCGGCGACGCGATGCTGCTGGCGCGATTGCTGGAGCGCATGTTCGCCGAGGGCATCTCGCTGGTGACCACGTCCAACACCGCGCCGGAGAACCTGTACCGGGACGGGCTGCAGCGTGCCGGGTTCCTGCCCGCCATCGACCTGCTGCAGCAGCACTGCGTGGTCCTGCGCTCGGACGGGCAGGAAGACTACCGCCTGCGCGCGCTGACCCGTTCGCCGGTGTACCGCACGCCGCTGGACGGCGCGGCCGACGACTGGCTGGCGATGCGCTGGCGCGAACTGAGCGGCGGCGACGCGGCGCACGGCGGCAACATCGAAATCGACAGCCGCAAGATCCCGGTGCGTGGGCGCGGCAAGAGCATCGCGTGGTTCGATTTCGGCGCGCTGTGCGAAGGTCCGCGCGGCACCACGGACTACATCGAGATCGCGCACGAGTTCAACACCCTGCTGCTCGGCGACATCCCGCGCTTCGATGCGCTGAATGAAGATGCCGCGCGCCGCTTCGTCAACCTGGTCGACGAGCTCTACGACCGCCACGTCAACCTGGTCTGTACTGCGGCGGAAACGCCGACGGCGTTGTACACCGGCACGCGCCTGCAGGGCGCGTTCGAGCGCACTGCTTCGCGCCTGATCGAGATGCAGAGCGCCGAGTACCTGGCCACGCCGCACAAGGCCTGAGCACATGCGCGCCGTGCCCGCCGCGATCGACGACGTGCTGCATCGGACGATCGACGGCGGCGGCCACGTCTGCGTGCTGACCGGCGCCGGCATGTCGGCCGAGAGCGGCATCCCCACCTTCCGCGGGACCCACGACAGCCTGTGGTCGCGGTTCGATCCGATGCGGTTGGCGACGGCCGGCGCGTGGCGCGAGGATCCTGCGCTGGTCTGGGGCTGGTACCGCTGGCGGATGCACCGGGTCCGCGAGGCGCAGCCGAATGCCGGCCATCGTGCGCTCGCGCAGCTGACGCGCCGCGTGCCGCTTTGGCTGGTCACCCAGAATGTGGACGACCTGCACGAGCGCGGTGGCAGCACGGTCGACGCGCATGTGCACGGCAACCTGTTCGCGTTGCGCTGCTTCGCCTGCGGGCGCGCGCACGAGGGCCCGCTCGACGAGTACATGGACGATGCGCAGCGTGTCGAGCCGATGCGTTGCGTCGCCTGCGGTGATCGCATCCGCCCGGGCGTGGTGTGGTTCGGCGAGGCGCTGCCCGAGGATGCCTGGACAACGGCGGTGGACGCGGCGACGCGTTGCTCGCTGATGCTGGTGGTGGGCACGTCGGGGCTGGTATATCCCGCGGCAGGTCTCCCCGCGCTCGCACGCCGCCATGGCGCGGTCGTGGTGGAGATCAATCCCGAGCTGACCGCGCTGTCTGCGGACGCGGATCATGTGTGGTGCGCGACGGCGGCGCAGGCGCTGCCGTTGCTGGCGCGCTAGGGATTGTTGCTTTCCTTCTCCCCGCAAGCGGGGAGACGGTGCCCGGAGAACCTGCCCCGTACTGGATACGGGAGCGGACGAGGGGCGAGTGCGGTGTGGGCGGATACGTCGCTCCGGGGTTCACCGTCATGCATGGTGCGACGCCAGCGGCACGCATGAAACACGACTCCGTTCGCCCCTCACCCGCCTTCGGCACCCTCTCCCCGCTGCGCAGGGAGAGGGGAGTTGCCTCGCCGTGTTTGTGCCTGAAAGAAAACGACGCGCTCGTGTCCTTCTCCCCGCACGCGGGGAGAAGGTGCCCGAAAAGCCTGTCCCGTACTGGATACGAGAGCGGATGAGGGGCGCTTCTGGCCCAGGCGCTTCTGCTTCATTTTTATGATCTTGTTGATCGGATGCTGCGTGCTCACGACAAAGTGTCTGTCCACCGACGCCGTTCACCCCTCACCCGCCTTCGGCACGCTCTCCCCGCTGCGCAGGGAGAGGGATACTTCGTGCTGCGCAGATACCTAGTGCAGCTGTCTATGGAAGAACGCATCCACCGCGTCCGTGTAACCGGAAGGCGTCCCCAGCAATCGATTCACTTCCGCATGCGAAAGATCCTCGGGCAGCACCTCCATCGCCACCCCCAGCGTCTTCGCCTTCTCCACCATCGCTCGGCCCTGCGGACAGGCGTCCTTGCGGCGCGAGGAACAGACGAACAGCATCGGCACGGCATCGCGGGTGAGCTGGTGGTACGGCGATGCGGCGATCCAGTCGTCGCGGTTCCTGCCGAACGCGCGGTCGTAGATGCCGGGCAGCGGCGGCTTCTGCATGGTCAGCGGCACGTCCAGCGCTCCGCTGTCCAGCGACACCACGCCACGCGGCTTCGTTGCGCCAGCCTCGCGCCAGAGCGTGGAGGAGGCGCCGACCAGCGCGGCCAGGTGCGCGCCGGCGGAATGTCCCATCAACAGCACGCGCGAGCGATCGGCGTTCCATTCCGGCGCGCGCTGCTGCACGGCGGCCAGCGCGCGCGCCACGTCGCGTGCTTGCTCCAGCGGCGCGGTGTCCGGCCGCATGCGGTAATTCGTGGACACGAGGATGTACCCCTTCGGCAGCCAGTACGCCGCCTTGTTTTCCACCACCCCGGGATTGTCCTTGTTGCCGTTCTCCCACCCACCGCCGTGCACGAACAGGATCACCGGCGCGTTGCGCGGCTGCGCGGGCAGGTAGACATCGAACCGCTGGCGCGGATCCGCGCCATAGGCGACATCGCGCAGCGCGCGCGCACCCGCCGGCAGCACGGGCGCACGCGCGGCGGGCTGGCGCGAAGCCTCACGCGCCTGTTGCAGGCGTTCGCGGAAGGTCTGCGCGGCCAGCGGCGGCAGCGCAGCGAGCAAGGCGCACGCCACCAGGCCCGTGCGGAACAGCATCGTCTTCATGGCATCACCTCGATGGGGAGATCAGCCCGCGCGCAACCACAATTGCGCACGCAGGCCGTGGGGGGTGTTCGGCAGCAGCCGCAGTTCGCCGCCGTGCTGGCGTGCCACGCGGTCGACGATGGGAAGGCCCAGCCCGCTGCCGCCCTGCGCCTGGTCGTGGACGAACGGCTGGCGTGCGCGTTCGGCCGCGTCGGCGGAGAGACCGGAGCCGCCGTCGGCGACCTCGACCACCCATGCCGATCCTTCGGCCCACAGCTGCAGTGACAACGGCAACGCGCCATGCCGCTCGGCGTTGACCAGCAGGTTCTCCACCGCGCGCAGCAGCGCCATCGGCTTGCCGGGGAGCAGCGCATGTTCCGGCAGGTCCACCCGCCAGGCTTTCGAAGCGGCGGCGACCGCATGGCGGCAGATCGCGGCCAGGTCGACGCTCTCGCTGCCTTCGTCGCGGCCATCGCGTGCGAAGGCGATGAACTGGCCGAGGATGGCATCCATCTCGGCGATGTCGCGATGCATGCTGCGGGTCAGTCCGGGATCGGTGTCCGGCACCATCTCCAGCGCGAACTGCAGGCGCGTGAGCGGTGTGCGCAGGTCGTGCGAGATGCCGGCGAGCAGCAGCGCGCGTTCTTCCGCCGCCGCGCGGACATCGCGGCTGGCGTCGCCCAGTGCCTGCGCCAGGTCCGCCACCTCGCGCGGGCCACGCGCATGCACCGGCGGTGGCGCGTCGCCACGCACGATGGCCGGCGCCGCTGCCGCGAGCTGCCGCAGCGGCTGCACGAGCCGGCGCGCGAAGTACGCGGCGGCCAGCCATACCAGCGCCACGCAACCGACCAGCATGAACACGGAGAAGCGACGCATGCCGGTGGCCGGACGGTCATAGGCGAACGACACCCACAGCGGTTCGCGCGTGGCCGGTTTCAGCCAGATCACCCGCAATCCACGCCCGGCACTCATCCGCAGTTCGCGCCCGGCGCCCAGCGTGCCTGCGGCCTGTTCGCGCAGTTCGCGCAGCAAGGGGGCGAAGCGCGGTCGTGCGTCGGCGGGTGGCGTGCTGCGCACCTCCAGCCCGGCGTCACGCAGCTGCGCGACGGTGCGCGCATGCGACTGGTGCTGGTCGAGTGCTTCCACCACTTCGGCAAAGCCCTGCATCGCGCGCAACAACTGGTCGGCGGCCGGCCGCGTGGCGAGTTCGCGCCCGAGCAGGAGCGCCAGCACGCCGGCACCGGCCAGCACCAGCGCGATCACCAGCGCGAGCTGGCCGAACACGCTGCGCGGCAGCGACGACCTCACGGTGCGGCCTCCGGTGGCACGAACACGTAACCCACGCCCCATACGGTCTGGATCAGGCGCGGCTGGCGCGGATCGTCTTCCAGCAGCCGGCGCAGGCGCGCGATGGTGACGTCCATGCTGCGCTCGAAGGCATCGTGTTCGCGGCCGCGCGCCAGGCTCATCAGGCGGTCGCGGCTCAGCGGATGGCGCGGATGGCGCAGCAGCACCGACAGCACGGCGAACTCGCCGCTGGTCAAGCGCAACAGCGCGCCGTCGCGGGTCAGCTCACGCCGACCCAGATCGAGGCGGAACGGGCCGAAGCTCAGTTCGCCGCCTTCGGCCTGCGGTGCACCGGGTGCGGGACGCGTACGCCGCAGCACCGACCGGATGCGGGCCAGCAGCTCGCGCGGATTGACCGGCTTGGGCAGGTAGTCGTCCGCGCCGATCTCCAGCCCGACGATGCGGTCGATCTCGTCGCCCTTCGCGGTCAGCATGACGATGGGCGTGGCGTCGCCCTGCCCGCGCAGGCGGCGGCAGATCTCCAGGCCGTTCTCGCCGGGCAGCATCAGGTCCAGCACGATCAGATCGAAGTGGCCGCGATCCAGCGCCTGCCGCATCTGCACGCCATCGCCCGCGCCACGCACGTCGAAGCCCTGCGACTGCAGGTAGCGCACCAGCAGCTCGCGCAGCCGCACGTCGTCGTCCACCAGCAGGATGCGCGCCGAAGTTTCGTCCATGCGGCCACTATCGCCCGCCGCCGCGATGCCCGGCAAACCCTGCCGGCGGCCCGTTTGTAAGCAGATGTTTCCAGCGCCGCCGGCAGACACATCTGCTGTCAACGGCGACACACCTGCCGGCGTTGCCCGCCCTACCGTGGTCCTGCCGCCGCTTCCCTGCGCGGCCATCCCACACCCCGACGAGGATTCCGCCATGAGCAAGACCCCGTTCCTGATCGCCACCGCCTTCGCCCTGTGCGCCACCACCCTGTTCGCCGACCACGCCGCAGCGCGCGAGCGCAGCCGCGCCGTGCAGCGCACCGCCCAGGGCGGCAGCGTCGCCGTCGAGCGCAGCAATGCACGCTTCGACAGCCAGCGCCAGCGCAGCTGGCAGGCCGATGGCCAGGGCAATGCGAGCGCCGCGCGCAGCGGCAGCATCAGCGGCGCCAACGGCGGCAGCGCCGGTTACGACCGCAGCGCCTACCGCAATGCCGATGGCAGCGCCGGCCGCCAGGGCAGCGCGTATGCCAACGGTCCGAACGGCGGCACCGCCAGCACCAGCGGCGGCATCAGCCGCGACGCGGACGGCCATGTCAGCGGCGCGCGCAACACCACGGCCACCGGCGCCAACGGCAACAGCTACACCGGCAGCACGACGGTGTCGGACGGCACGCTGGTGCACACACGCAGCTGCACCAATGCCGCCGGTGACGCCATCGCCTGTCCGCGCGGCAACTGATCGGCCTGCATCCGCTTTCCCGCAGGCGCGGCGGCATGGCACTCCCCCCTGTCGCACGGATGCATTCCCGCACCGCCGCGCCTGCACCTTTCCTTCCCTCACCCGGAGATTCCCGATGTCCCGTTCCATCCTGCTCCCCCTCGCCACCACGCTGTCCATCTTTGCGCTGGTGGCCGCTCCCGTCGGCGCGCAGCAGCGCACGCTGACCGAAGAACAGAAAGCCAAGCTGCAGGAACGGCTGCAAGCCGCCGATGCCAACGGCGATGGCCTGATCGACAAGGCGGAAGCCGAGGCCAGGCTGCCGCGCGTGGCGAAGAACTTCGACACGCTGGACGCCAATGGCGACGGCAGGCTGTCGCCTGACGAGATGCGGGCGATGGCAGCGCAGCTGGCCGAACGCCGTCGCCCGCGCTGAGGCCGCGACGATGGCATCGCTGCCCCCGCTGTTGGGTGTGCCCCTGCTGGTGTTCGCCGGCATCGCCGCGCTGGAAGGCGCATGGTTGATGCGGCGCGGCGGCTATGACTGGAAGAGCTACTGGGCATCGCTGGGCGATGCGGCGGGACGCGCACTGCTGGGCCTGCTGATCCAGGGCGGCGTGGTGGGCATGCTGCTGCTGGCGATCTGGGAATTCCGGCTGACGACGATCGCGATGGATCGCGGGTGGCACTGGGTGGCGCTCTTCGTCGGCCAGGAGTTCTGCTACTACTGGATGCATCGCGCCGATCACCGCGTGCGCTGGTTCTGGCTGAACCATTCGGTGCACCACTCCTCCGAGCAGTACGCCCTGTCGACCGCGTACCGGCTGGGCTGGACCGGCAAGCTGACCGGTGCCGCGGTGTTCTTCGGGCCGCTGGTGTGGCTGGGCTTTCCGGTGCCGTACGTGGTCGGCGCGCTGGCGGTGAACCTGCTGTACCAGTACTGGCTGCATACCGAATTGGTGCCACGGCTGGCGCGCCCCATCGAGTTCGTCTTCAACACGCCCGCGCATCACCGCGTGCACCACGCCAGCAACCCGGAGTACCTGGACTGCAACTATGGCGGCGTGCTGATCGTGTTCGACCGCCTGTTCGGCACCTGCCGCGAGGAAATCCCCGGCGTACCGCTCCGCTACGGGCTGGTCGAGCCGGTGCGCAGCTACAACCCGGTGAAGATCGTCTTCCACGCCTGGGTGAAGCTGGGCCGCGACCTGCGCCGGGCGCGTGGCCTGCGGCAGGTCGTGATGACGCTGTTCGGGCCGCCCGGATATGTCCCGGACGGCGCGGAAGCGGTCCGCCCGCGCCGTTGAGAGTGGCCCGCGCCCGCCCGGGCGGCGACAATACGCGCCCCCGGCGGCCCCACGCCGCCCGCATGCCGAGCCCCATGACCGCTTTCGTTCCGCCCGACCGCATCCGCGGCCTGTTCGCCCAGGCCATGTCCGACATGTACCGCACCGAGGTGCCACTGTACGGCGACCTGATCGCGCTGGTCGGCGACATCAATGCCGACACGCTGGCCCGCGACACCGCGCTGGCGGACCGCCTGCAGCGCACCGGCGAGACCGGGCGGCTGGACTTGGAGCGCCATGGTGCAATTCGCGTCGGCACGCCGGCGGAACTGGCGATGCTGGGCCGCGTGTTCGCGCTGATGGGCATGCACGCGGTGGGCTACTACGACCTGACCGTGGCCGGCGTGCCGGTGCATGCCACCGCGTTCCGCCCACTGACCGAAGAAGCGCTGGCCGCCAATCCGTTCCGCATCTTCACCTCGCTGCTGCGGCTGGAGCTGATCGCGGACGCGGCCTTGCGCACGGAAGCCGAGGCCATTCTGGCCCGCCGCGACATCTTCACCGCGGGCGCGCGTGCCCTGGTGGCACAGGCCGAACGCGATGGCGGACTGGGTGAGGCCGACGCGCAGCGCTTCGTCGCCGAAGTTCTCGAGACCTTCCGCTGGCACGGCGATGCCACCGTCTCGCTGCAGACCTACCAGGCCCTGCACGGCCTGCACCGGCTGGTCGCCGACGTGGTCAGCTTCCATGGCCCGCACATCAACCACCTGACCCCGCGCACGCTGGACATCGATGCCGCGCAGGCGGCGATGCTCGACCGTGGCATCCAGGCCAAGGCCCTGATCGAAGGCCCGCCCCGCCGTGCGGTGCCGATCCTGCTGCGACAGACCAGCTTCAAGGCGCTGGAAGAGGAAGTCGCCTTCCCCGATGCCAGCGGCACGCTGGTACCCGGCAGCCACAGCGCGCGCTTCGGCGAGATCGAACAGCGCGGCCTGGCGCTGACGCCGGCCGGACGCGAACTCTACGACCGACTGCTGGCGCAGGTGCGCCAGGCAGGCGGTGCCGGCAATACCTCGGCGGACTATCCGCAGCGGCTGGCGGCCGCGTTCGCCGCGTTCCCGGACGACGAGGACACGCTGCGCCGTGAGGGCCTGGGCTACTTCCGCTACCGCCTGACCGATGCCGGCGCAGCACTGCCCGCCAGCGAGCGCACAGCGATGACGCCTGACGCGCTGGTCGAGGCGGGCCACGCCGTGGTCGATCCCATCGTCTACGAAGACTTCCTCCCGGTCAGCGCGGCGGGCATCTTCCAGTCCAACCTGGGCGGCGGCGAACAGCGCGCGTATGACGCGCACGCCAACCAGGAAGCGTTCGAAGCAGCACTGGGCAAGACGATCCACGACCCGTTCGCGCTGTACCAGCAGGCGCAAGACGCGTCGATCGCCGCGCTGAAGGCGTGATGCTCCTTCCCCTCTCCCTGCGTGAGCGGGGAGAGGGTGCCGAAGGCGGGTGAGGGGCGAACGAAGTCCGGGCACCCAATGCGTCGGATCGCGACAGCGCTTTTGATGCCAAAGAGCTTCATGCACGAATCATCACCGCGCCTGCCCCTCATCCGCCCCCGTATCCAGTACGGGGCAGGCTCTCCGGGCACCTTCTCCCCGCCGCGCGGGGAGAAGGCTTCAAAGCGTGAAACCCGCATCGCGTCGACATCGGCTGTTCCACACAACATTTGGTGTTGACGCTTCCATACACCCCCACTATCTTGTGGCCGTCGGTTCCGGAGATGGCTAGTCTCCGGATGAAAAGGGAAGCCGGTGACGCCTCGCGCCACTCCGGCACTGCCCCGCAGCGGTAATTGGGAACGACCCCGCCACACAGCACTGAGGCCCACGCCTCGGGAAGCGGCGGACTAGGAGGAAGGCACCGCCTTCCACGCCCATGAGTCCGAAGACCTGCCGACAGCCGCGCGTTGCACACCGCGCGGTGCCGGCCGCGGATTCTCCGGGGGGAGATGGCTGGCGAAGCAGGGCACCCGCAGTCCGACTGCGTGGTCTCGCCGCCTGCGACGCCGCTTCCCCACTGTGATTCCCCATCCGGCCTTCCGCTGCCCCGCGAGGGACGGGCCGCCGCGTGCACCACGCATGGAGGAATCTCGTGACCCAGATCGACACCGCCGTCGCCGACGCAGGCACCACCCCGTCCCAGAAGGACGCGTTTTCTCTGACCCCGCCGCCCACCGCCACCGCGATGAGCGTGACCAAGCGCAATGGCGGCCGCGAGCCGGTGGACCTCAACAAGATCGTGCGCGCGGTGCAGCGCAACTGCGAAGGCCTGCACGCCATCGACCCGATGCGCGTGGCCACCCGCACCATCTCCGGCCTGTACGACGGCGCCAGCACGCGCGAACTGGACGAACTGTCGATCCGCACCGCCGCGCTGCTGACCGGCGAGGAGCCCGAATACAGCCGCCTGGCCGCGCGCCTGCTGGCCGGCTACATCGTGAAGGAAGTCACCGGCCAGGAGATCCACGCGTTCTCGCAATCGGTCACCCGCGGCCACGAGGTCGGCCTGATCAACGACCGCCTGCTGAACTTCGTGCAGACCAACGCGCGCAAACTCAACGACGCGCTGGATGCCTCGCTCGACCTGCACTTCGACTACTTCGGCCTGCGCACGCTGTACGACCGCTACCTGCTGCGCCACCCGCACACCCGCAAGGTGATCGAGACCCCGCAGCAGTTCTTCCTGCGCATCGCCTGCGCGCTGAGCGAGGACGTGCCGGAAGCGCTGGCGCTGTACCGCCGCATGGGCAACCTGGACTACCTGCCCAGCTCGCCGACGCTGTTCAACAGCGGCACCACCCACGAACAGCTGTCCTCGTGCTTCCTGCTGGATTCGCCGCAGGACACGCTGGAGTCCATCTACGCCAAGTACGGCGACATCGCGCAGCTGAGCAAGTTCAGCGGCGGCATCGGCGTGAGCTACACCCGCGTGCGCTCGCGCGGCTCGCTGATCAAGTCCACCAACGGCCACAGCAACGGCATCGTGCCATGGCTGAAGACGCTGGATTCCTCGGTCGCCGCGGTCAACCAGGGCGGCAAGCGCAAGGGCGCGGCCTGCGTGTATCTGGAAACCTGGCATGCCGACATCGAGGACTTCCTCGAGCTGCGCGACAACACCGGCGACGAAGCCCGCCGTACGCACAACCTCAACCTGGCCAATTGGGTGCCGGACCTCTTCATGAAGCGCGTGGAGGCCGATCAGGAATGGTCGCTGTTCGATCCGCGCGTGGTGCCGGAGTTGACCGACCTGTACGGCGCTGCATTCGAGCTGGCGTACACGCAGGCCGAGACGCAGGGCAAGGCGATGAAGACCATCTCCGCCCGCAAGCTCTACGGCCGCATGATGCGTACGCTGGCCGAGACCGGCAACGGCTGGATGACCTTCAAGGACAAATGCAACGCCGCCAGCAACCAGACCCTGCGTGCCGGCAACGTGATCCACCTGTCCAACCTGTGCACCGAGATCCTCGAGGTCACGTCGACCGAAGAGACGGCGGTGTGCAACCTGGGCTCGATCAACCTCGCCCGCCATTTCGACGAGGACGGGTATTTCGATTTCGACAAGCTGGCCGAGACCGTGCGCCTGGCCGTGCGCCAGCTGGACCGCGTGATCGACCTGAATTTCTATCCGATCGAAACCGCGCGCCGCGGCAACCTGCGCTGGCGCCCGGTGGGCCTGGGCTGCATGGGCCTGCAGGATGTGTTCTTCAAGCTCCGCCTGCCGTTCGACAGCGCCGAAGCGCGTGCGATGTCGGCGAAGATCGCCGAGACCATCTACTTCCACGCACTCGAAACCTCGGTGGAACTGGCGCAGGAACGCGGCCGCCATCCGTCGTTCGCCGATACCCGCGCCGCCAACGGCGAACTGCAGTTCGATGCATGGAACGTTGTGCCCGAGAACGCAGAGCGCTGGGACGCGCTGCGCGCGCGCATCAAGGAGCACGGCCTGCGCAACTCGCTGCTGATCGCCATCGCGCCGACGGCGACGATCGCCTCGATCGCCGGCTGCTACGAATGCGTGGAGCCGCAGGTGTCCAACCTGTTCAAGCGCGAGACGCTGTCGGGCGATTTCCTGCAGGTCAACCGCTACCTGGTGGACGAGTTGAAGAAGCTGGGCCTGTGGACGGCGGAGACGCGCGATGCGATCAAACTGTCCGAAGGCTCGGTACAGGGCCTGGCGCAGGTGCCGGACACGCTGCAGCAGATCTATCGCACCGCGTGGGAAATCCCGATGCGTTCGCTGATCGACATGGCCGCCGGCCGTGGCGCCTTCATCGACCAGTCGGCCTCGCTCAACCTGTTCATGGAGAGCCCGAACATCGGCGCAATGTCGTCCATGTACATGTACGCGTGGAAGCAGGGCATCAAGACCACCTACTACCTGCGCTCGCGCCCGGCTACCCGCATCGCCAAGACCACGGTGAGCGCGGCGGCGACCACCGCGCCGAAGCGCGACTACACCCCGACCGAAGCCATCGCCTGCTCGCTGGAGAATCCGGAAGCCTGCGAGGCCTGCCAGTAACGTATCCCCGCGTCGGCATCCCCGACGGACTACGGGACACGGAGGTTCCGGGCGCATGGAAGCGCCGACCCACGTAAATCGCCCCTTCCCCCGCGTGCGGGGGAGGGCTGGGGTGGGGGCCAGCCGACGACTCCGACGGCAAACCACCACAGGCTCGGCCGAAACCTTCGCTGCTCTTTCCGCTCCAGCAAACGAACGCCTAACGGCTTCGTTCGCCCCCATCCCAGCCTTCCCCCGCACGCGGGGGAAGGAGCAGAACAGGAACACCGCACCATGTCCGCACACCCCAAGCAGATGCTGCTAGACCCCGGTTTCGAACTGACGCTGCGCCCGATGCGCTACCCGCAGTTCTATGACATGTACCGCGACGCCATCAAGAACACGTGGACGGTGGAGGAGATCAACTTCCAGATCGACATCACCGACCTGCATTCGAAGATGACGCCGGCCGACCGCCACCTGATCCACCGGCTGGTCGCCTTCTTCGCCACCGGCGACTCGATCGTGTCGAACAACCTGGTGCTGAACCTGTACCAGCACCTCAACGCGCCGGAAGCGCGCATGTACCTGTCAAGGCAGCTCTACGAAGAAGCGCTGCACGTGCAGTTCTACCTGACCCTGCTGGACAACTACCTGCCCGACCCGTCGGAGCGCTTCAAGGCGTTCGCCGCGGTGGAGAACATTCCGGCGATCAAGAAGAAGGCCGACTTCTGCTTCAAGTGGATCGACAGCATCCAGGACCTGCGCAGGATCGAGACCCGCGACCAGCGCCGCCAGTTCCTGCTCAACCAGATCTGCTTCGCCGCGTGCATCGAGGGCCTGTTCTTCTTCGCCGCGTTCGCCTACGTGTACTACTTCCGCTCGCGCGGCCTGCTGCCGGGCCTGGCATCCGGCACCAACTGGGTGTTCCGCGACGAGAGCTGCCACATGGAGTTCGCGTTCGAGTGCGTGCGCACCGTGCGCGAGGAAGAGCCCGACCTGTTCGACGACGTCATGCAGCAGCAGGTGTACGACATGCTTGAAGAGGCGATCGAGTGCGAAGTGCAGTTCGCCGAGGACGTGCTGTCCGGCGGTGTGGCCGGCATCTCCACCCGCGACATGCGCCAGTACCTGCAGCATTGCGCCGACCAGCACTTCGCCAAGCTCGGCATGGACAAGAAATACAACGTGCGCAACCCGCTGCCCTTCATGGAACTGCAGGACGTGCAAGAGCTGACCAACTTCTTCGAACGCCGCGTGTCGGCCTACCAGTTGGGCGTGCAGGGCGAGGTGGGCTTCGACCACGCGTTCTAGCGCAAGCGCCTTGCAGGAGCGACGTGAGCCGCGACCGCACGAATGACGGGGCCTGGCCTCGGATCACTTCAAGGCAACCCAAACAAGCGGCCGCCGTCATCCGTGACGCTGCCGGGCCGGAGAGGGATTCGTTGCCGCGGTCGCGACTCACGTCGCTCCTACACCAGCACAACATCCGGCGCGCTATGCTGCGGTCGGGAGCACGCGAACCGGAGCACCACCATGACTGAACTGGCCAACGCCGAAGTGCGTCCCCTCGAGGCGCGCCTGCTGCACATGGTCTTCCCCGACCACACCAACCACCTGGGCACGCTGTTCGGCGGCCAGGCGCTGGCGTGGATGGACATGTCGGCCTTCATCGTCGCCTCGCGCTATGCGCGCAGCACCGTGGTCACCGCACGCTCGGAGCAGGTGGACTTCAACCAGCCGATCCACAAGGGCGACCTGGTGGAAGTGGTGGCGCGCGTGGTGAAGGTCGGCCGCAGCTCGATGAACGTGGACGTGGAAGTCATCACCGAGAACCTGCTGACCGGCGAACGCAAGCTGTGCACGCGCGGCCACTTCGTGATGATCGCGCTGGATCCACTGGGCCGGCCGACGCCGGCACCGCCGTTGCCCCCCGCGATTGCGCAGGACTGACCGCCGCGACGTTCAGAGGGTGGACGTGGTCTCGTTGCCCGCCTGCGCCAGGATGCGTTCGGCCTCGCGCTTCTGCTCTGCGGACAGTGCGTGCACGACCACGGCGGAGTCGCCCTTCCGCAGCGCACCGAGCACTTTCATCACGTAGGGATCGTGATCGGGTCGCAAGGTGACCAGCCCGCCGACCATCAGGCCGGCGATGCCGCCGAAGAACGCCAGCGCCGCCAGCGACAGCCACGGCGATTGCGTGATCATCGGCACCGCTTGCATGCGCAGCACGGCGTAGGCAAGTACGCCGGCAAGCGCACCTATGGCACCCAGCTTGGCGTGCGACCAGAGCATGGTGCGATAGATGCCGTGGCTTTCAGGCTCCAGCATGCGGCCCGGCTTCGTATCGCCGGGCGTGAGGACCTGGACCTGGCTCGCCGGCAGGCCCATCGCCTCACGCGCGCGCGCCGCCTGCAGGCGCGCCACCGCCACGCTCGGACAGATGGCCGCCACCTTGCTGTTGGAAACCTCTTCGGTGAAGAACACGGATCCGGTCATGACGACGGCTCCCGGTGGGGGTGTAAGCCCACCGTGATGCCGGCGGCGTTGGCGAAGGGTGAAACCCGTGTGCAGCCGATGTTGCGCGCCTGCCGGTGTTCACGCTGGGCCATGCGCGCGAACGCGCCCCTGCGCGATGCCCCGCGCCACGCGGGGCATCCGCTTCCCCTACGCCGCGCGAACCTCCCCCTGGCGCACGGCCCGTGCCGCTTCGACCATGCGCTCCAGAGCCGTGCGTACCTCCGGCCAGCCCCGCGTCTTCAGGCCGCAATCGGGATTGACCCAGATCTGCTCCGGCGCCAGCACCGCACGCGCTTTCTCAAGCAAGCCGATCATCTCGCCGACCGAGGGAATGCGCGGCGAATGGATGTCGTACACGCCCGGCCCGATGTCGTTGGGATAGCGGAACTTCACGAAGGCATCCAGCAGCTCCATGCGCGAGCGCGAGGTTTCGATGGAGATCACGTCGGCGTCCATCGCCGCAACGGCGTCCATGATGTCGTTGAACTCGGAATAGCACATGTGCGTGTGCACCTGGGTGTCGTCGGCCACGCCGGCGGCGGTGATGCGGAAACACTCCACCGCCCAGTCGAGGTATGAAGACCAGTCGGCGCGCCGCAGCGGCAGGCCTTCGCGCAGTGCAGGCTCATCGATCTGGATGACGCAGATGCCGGCCGCTTCCAGATCCAGCACTTCGTCGCGCAGCGCCAGCGCGATCTGCCGGCAGGTCTGCGCGCGGGACTGGTCGTCGCGGACGAAGGACCACTGCAGCACCGTCACCGGGCCGGTCAGCATGCCCTTCATCGGCCGGTCGGTCAGCGACTGCGCGTACTGCGACCAGCGCACCGTCATCGGCGCCGGGCGCTGTACGTCGCCGTAGATTACCGGCGGCTTCACGCAGCGCGAGCCGTAGCTCTGTACCCAGCCATTGCGGGTGAAGGCGAAGCCTTCCAGCTGTTCGCCGAAGTACTCCACCATGTCGTTGCGCTCGAACTCGCCATGCACCAGCACGTCGATGCCGATCTCTTCCTGGAAGCGGACGCAGCGTTCGGTCTCCTCGCGCAGGAAGGCTTCGTAGTCCGCGTCCGGCAGCTTGCCGCTCTTGTTCCTTGCCCGTGCCTCGCGCACTTCGTGGGTCTGCGGGAACGAGCCGATGGTGGTGGTCGGGAAATCCGGCAATCCGAAGCGTGCCGCCTGCGCGGCACGGCGTTGCGGGTAAGGCGAATCGCGATGGATGTCGGCGACCTCCGTCGATGCCAGGCGCGCCGCCACTGCGGGACGATGCACGCGCGCCGAATGCCGGCGCGATTCGATCCGGTCGCGGGCGATGGCCAGGCCCGGCTCCGCCGCGCGCGGATCGCGCAGGGCATCGGACAGCAGGCGCAGTTCTTCGATCTTCTGGCGCGCGAAGGCCAGCCACGATCGCAGGTCGGAAGGCAACGCCTTCTCGCCGGCCACGTCGACCGGCACGTGCAGCAGCGAACACGACGGCGACAACCACAACGCGATGTCGCCGACATGGCCCTGCGCGTACTTCGCCAGGATCAACGCGTTGTCCAGGTTCGTGCGCCAGATGTTGCGACCGTCCACCAGCCCCGCCGACAGCACGCGGCCCTTCGGCAGATGCTTCAACACCTCGTCCAGTTGCTCCTTGCCGCGCACCAGGTCGACATGCAGGCCATCCACCGGCAGCGCGCACGCGAGCGGCAGGTTGTCGCCCAGGCGGCCGAAGTAGGTCGCCAGCAGCAGCGACGGCCGCGCCCCTTTCGCCAGCGTGGCATAGGCCTGCACATAGGCGGCGCGCGCGGCATCATCCAGATCCAGCACCAGGCAGGGTTCGTCGATCTGCACCCAGTCCGCCCCTGCGTCGTGCAGCCTGGCCAGCAGCGCCGCGTACACCGGCAGCAATGCTTCCAGCAGCGCGAGACGATCGCTGCCATCCACCGTCTTGGCCAACAGCAGGAAACTCACCGGCCCCAGCAGCACGGGCCGCGCGGCATGGCCGGCGGCGCGCGCTTCCAGGAATTCCGCCACCGGCTTGTCGCCACGCAGGCGGAAGGTCTGGCCGGCGTGCAGCTCCGGCACCAGGTAGTGGTAGTTGGTGTCGAACCATTTGGTCATCTCCAGCGCGCGCAGGTCGGCACCGCCGTCCTGCACGCCGCGCGCGAGTGCGAAATAGCCGGCCAGCGGATCGGCGTCGGCCAGCGCGCGGTAGGCGTCCGGGATGGCATCGAACAGGAAGGCGGTGTCCAGCACGTGGTCGTACAGCGCGAAGTCGTTGCACGGCACGACATCGGCGCCGGCCTCGCGCTGCAGCTGCCAGTGGCGATGGCGCAGGTCGCGCGCGGTGCGCTGGAGGTCGTCGGCGGTGCTTTCGCCCCGCCAGTAGCTTTCCAGGGCGGATTTCAGTTCGCGCTTCACGCCGATGCGCGGGAAGCCGAGGGTGGTAACGGTGGTCATGGTGCGTGTCCTCATGCGGTAGCGGATGAGGAACGAAGGAACCGCGCGCCAGGCCAGGGCCCGCCACGCCAGCGACCTTCGCCCCCGCGGGCGAGCCGGAGTGCCGAAGTCGGGCGCAGGAGGACGCATCCGGGCAGGCGCGCACGGACACGGGCTCCGGCCACCTCCCCTCGGAAGCTCCAGGTCAGTCGGAGGACGGTCGTGTCCTCCGGCCAGGGCAGGTCTTCGGGCTCATGGACGGGCGCGGGTGCGCTGGCCTACTTCCCGCCGCTTCCCGGTCCGCGAGGACCAGTGCTGTTGGCGAGGTTCGTTTCCAAATACCGCTGCGGGGCAGCGCCGGAATAGGCCCATGGAACAGGCCGCACCGGCTTCCCTTTTAATTCCATCGCTATATCTGGATAAAGCGATGGAATCCTTGGCGATGGGCAAAGTACCCCCGGCATGGTGGTACGTCAAGTGCAGCCATGACGATCTCGCGGCGGGGTTTGCGGTCGCTCGTTCGTCCACCTCCATGACGCCACGATCTTCAACCAGGCCCGCATGAATCATCCCTCCCTGCCATCCCTCCCGCGCCGCCGCTGGCTGAAGACCGCCGCCCTGTCGACCCTGGCGGCCGCGACCTGGCCGCAGGTCACCCGCGCCGCCGCCTGCGACGATGCTGCCGGCTGGATCCCGCCCGATCCTTTCCTCGCCGACCTGCCGCGCCTGATGCAGGCATTGCGTGTCCCGGCCATCGGCCTGGCGGTGGTGGAACGCGGCGAGGTGGTGTGGTCACGCAACCTCGGGGTATCGAATGCGCAGGCGCGTACGCCGGTGGCGGACGACACGCTGTTCGAGGATGCCTCGCTCAGCAAGCCCGTGTTCGCCTACCTGGTGCTGCAACTGGCGGACCAGGGCGTGATCGATCTCGACGCGCCGCTGGTGCGTTACCGGCGGATGGACTACCTGGCCGATCACCCCTGGGTGGACCTGGTCACCGCGCGCGACGTGCTGCGCCATTCCACCGGCATGCCGAACTGGCGCAAGGATCCGGCGAACGAAAAACTGGTGCCCGCAGTGAAGCCCGGCACGCGCATCGACTATTCGGGCGAGGCGATCTTCTGGCTGCAACTGGTGGTGGAGACGCTGACCGGCGAGAGCCTGGACGAGTCCATGCAACGCCTGTTGTTCGGTCCGGCCGGCATGCGCGACAGCAGCTACACGTGGAGCGCGGACCTCGCCGCGCGTTCGGTCCATGGCCATCGTGCCGTCGAGGACGAAGAGCCCGGCATGCCGCCGCAGATGCTGCGCGAACAGTGGAGCGCGGCGCAGGTCATCGCCGGTCGCTGGGGCAGGCCGCTGTCCGCGTGGCGTTACGAAGACGCCGCGCGCGCACTGCCACTCGTGCAGGCGATCACGCCCAAGGGCCTGGTGAACTGGCCCGGCGACATCCTGGCCAATGCCGCGGCCAGCCTGCGCACCACGCCGACGGACTACGCCCGCTTCATGGCGCTGATGGTGCGTACGCCGCGCGCGCCCTGGCAGATCAGCGAGGCCACGCGCACGGCGATGCTGACGAAGCAGATCGACGTGCCCGGCCGCTGGACCGAGAAGGGCCTGGGCTGGAACCTGGAAGCCACGCCGCGCGGGCCCGTGTTCTACCACTCGGGCAGCAATGGCGGCATCTTCAAGAACTTCGCCCTGGGCGATCTTGCCGGCCAGCGCGCGCTGGTGGCGCTGACCAATGGCGGCAGCGGCAACGTGCTGTACCGGCGCGTGGTGCGCGCGGCCACCGGTCACGACCTGCTGGCGTTCGACCTCTGACTACAGGCCCAGGAACTCGAACGGCTCCGCCGGCCTGAAGTCCTTCACCGCATTGCCGGCGAACACGTTGCGCTGGTCAGGGCCCAGGTCCAGACGCAGCACCTTGCCGGTCTCCTTCGAGAAGTCCACGTCCTTCAGGTCCACCCAGAAGGTGTTGGGCGTCAATGCGGATTCGAAGAAGTACAGCCTGCGCTTGTGGTCGGCCACCGTGCGCCAGCGGGTGGACGAAATGTTGGGCTCCTCCGGCGTGTTGATGCCGAATGGCACCGACGCGTTGCGGATCACGCTGAAGACACTGGCCAGTGCCTTCACCGGATCTTCGCTCTTGGGAATCGCGTTGACGTGGAACGACGCGCGCGCGAAGCGGTCCGAGGCGCGGTTCGTGCCCGGCAGCATCACCGTGCCACCGATCTGCTTCCAGTACGCGTTGAGCGCGAGCTGCTGGTCGAACACCGGCGAGTTGGTCATCACCTGGTACTGGCGCCCGTGATGGATCACCTGCTTCCCGCCGATGTACTCGATGATGGCGCTGTCGCCGCTGGCGTCCGACAGCGACAGGTGCAGCGTGGCCAGCCGGTCCTCGCCGGGCACCTTGTCGGTCACCAGGGTGAAGGGCTCCTTGCGCAGCGCCTCGACGGCTTCCTTCACGCTGCCGTAGTTGTCCAGCGCGTACTGCGCCCACGCCGCGATGCTCAAGCCCGGGCCGCGCCCGTTGTAGACCGGGTACTCGGATTCCACCAGCCACAGCACGTTCGCCATCAGGCCGGCTTCGTTCATGCCGTCGGTGGTGGAGACCTCGTAGCCGGTGGCGATGACGCTGCCGTACTTCGATGTCCACGTGATCGAGTTCGGCCCCGCCTGTCCGCTGCGCTGCATCCCGCGCGGGAAGATCCACAGGTTCGTCGCCACGTCATTCTTCCAGTCCATCGAACGGGCGGTGATGACGTCGTTGCCCGCCCCCAGATAGACCAGCCGGGTGCAGGCAGCGGCGGGCCGGGAGGACAGGGTGGGCAACAGCACGGCGGCAAGGGCAAGCGGCAGAACGAAGCGACGATCCATGACGATCTCCGTAGGCGTGGGACGGCAGCGGGCGATGGCGGCGGGGGCCCGCCCTTTGAGCCAGCGAGTGTGTTAAACAGCGGTCCTCCCCCGCATCCGGAGATGCTGCCATGACATCCCCTCGCCTGTTGCACCGTTCGTCTTTCCAGGCCTTCCTGCTGACAGGCGCCGCCTTCGCCCTGTCTTCCTGCGTCAGCACCCCCGGCCCCCAGGTGGAGGGCGGCGGGCGCTGCAGCGATAGCGCGCTCGGCTGGGCGACGGGTCAACCTGCGGACGAGGCCACGCTCAAGCGCCTGTCGCGCGAGAGCGGTGCCGGACTGGTCAACCCCATCGGCCCGAAGACGGTCGTGAAGCACGACGCGCGCAACGACCGCCTGCGTGTCTACCTCGACGCCGACAACCGCATCACCGCGGCCCGCTGCGAGTAAGCAGACCCCCATGCGCCGCGACCACATCCTCACGCTCTCCTGCCCGGATACCACCGGCATCGTCTATCGCGTCACCGGCCTGCTGTTCGACGCGGGCTGCAACATCCTGGACGCCCAGCAGTTCGGCGACGACGAATCCGGCCGCTTCTTCCTGCGCGTGCATTTCGATCTGCCGGAGGCGATTGCCGCCGATGCCCTGCGCGCGCGCTTCGCGCCGCTGGCCGACGCGTTCGCGATGGAATGGCAGATCCACGACGCACGCCGCAAGGCGCGGCTGATGGTGCTGGTGAGCAAGCAGGGCCATTGCCTCAACGATCTGCTGTTCCGCGTGCACAGCCGGCAGCTGCCGGTGGAGATCGCCTGCGTCGCGTCCAACCACGACGACTTCGCGGCGCTGGCGCAATCCTACGGCGTGGCGTTCCACCACCTGCCCGTCTCCGCGGCGCATCGGGACGAGCAGGAGCAGCGCATCATCGACCTGGTCGAACGCGAGCAGATCGACCTGGTCGTGCTGGCCCGCTACATGCAGATCCTCTCGCCCACGCTGTGCGATGCGCTGGCCGGCCGCGCGATCAACATCCACCACAGCTTCCTGCCCAGCTTCAAGGGCGCCCGGCCGTATCACCAGGCGCACCAGCGCGGGGTCAAGATCATCGGCGCCACCGCGCACTACGTAACCCGCGACCTGGACGAAGGCCCGATCATCGAACAGGACGTCGCCCGCGTGGACCATGCGATGACGCCGAAGGAACTGGTTCGCATGGGCAGCGATATCGAATCGCTGGTGCTGGCCCGCGCGGTGCGCCGCCACGTGGAACACCGGATCCTGTTGAACGGGCACCGGACGGTGGTGTTCCGCTGAGCAGGGGATGGGCTTCCTGTAGGAGCGACGTCAGTCGCGACCGCGCCCCGATAGCGATCCACCGTGCAGAACAGGAACGCGCCGCAGCGCGCCCGCACGGAGAACAACCGGCTTGCGATATGAAGATTGGCCGTGCGGTCGCGACTGACGTCGCTCCTACAGATCAGGCCCCAACACGCCGACGCAGCCCCACCAGCACCGCGTACACCACCGCCAGCACCACCACCGCCACACCGATCGCCGTCCATTCGCGCGCGCTCAGCGTGGTCAGGATGGCGACCATGCCGACCACCGCCAACCCCGGCACCAGCGGACCGCCGCGCAGCACGAAGGGCTCACCGCGCTCGCGCAGGTCGCTTCGCTGCGCGCGCCATGCCGCCACGCACACCATCACGTACACCAGGCACACGGCCCCGCCCGAGATCAGCACCAGTGCTTCGAAGTTGCCCACCACCGCCAGCAGGCAGGCAATGCCGGCGTGCGTGGCCAGCGCCAGCAGCGGTACACGGTGGGCGGCGCTGACGCGGCCGAAGGCCTGCGGCAGGTAGCCATCGCGCCCCAGCGCGAACAGCAACCGCGACGAACCCAGCAGGTTGCCCAGCAGGAAACCCGCCATCGAGATGCAGGCGGTGACCAGCAGCGCGATGCGCGCCGGATCCCACAGCCGCCCCGCGGCCTCGGCGATCGGCACGCTGCTCGAAGCCAGGGCCGGGCCCAGCACGCCCTGGCAGACGATCTGCAGGCCCAGGTACAGCAGCACCACCAGCAGGATGGCGCTGAGTGCAGCGCGCGGCACGCTGCGCGAGGGATCGCGCACTTCGCCACCGGGAATCAGCGCCGTCTCCACGCCGGAATACGCGAACACCACCATCACCATGGCCGCGCCCAGCGCCGTCCACGACGGCACGTCGGTGAAGGCAAAGCTGACCTGCGTGGTGTCGACGAAGGCCAGGCCCACGAGCACCAGCAGGAACAGCGGCACCAGCTTCAGCGTGGCCAGCGTCATTACGGCGCGCGCGCCCAGCTTCACGCCGAAGGCGTTCAGTGCGTAGATCGCGGCGTACACGCCCAGTAACAACAGCGCGCGCGGCACCGGCGCGGCGAACACGGGCCACAGGCTGGCGACCTGCAGCGACAGCGCCGCCGCCACGCCGGCACTGGAGGCCACGTTGCAGATCCACATCAACGCCCCGGCCAGGAAGCCCGGCAGCGTGCCGAACACTGCGCTGACATAGGTGTACGGTCCACCGGTGGCGGAGGCGCGGCTGCCGATGGCGGCGAAGCACAACGCCACCGGCACCATCACCACCGCGCCGGCCAGCAGCGCCAGTGGCGCGGCCGCACCGACCTGCGATGACAGCGCCGCCGGCATCTTGAAGATGCCGCCGCCGACGATGATGTTGATGACGGCGGCCGCCAGCGCCAGGCTGCCCACCGCGCGCAGCAATGCGGCATCGCCCTGCAGCGGACGGGAGGAAGCAGGATCGGCGTCGCGGGTCATGGGTATACGGGGGCTGCTCAGTGGCCTGCGAGCCTGCCACGCGCGCCTATCGAATGCGAGCCGCGCGCGGGCATGCACTCATGGTGATTCGCCATTGGACGCGCGCCCCGCAGGGGCTAGCATCGTGCTCCCCGCACGCCCCGGATGCCACCATGCTTCGCGCCCAACGCCTGTTTGCCGCCCTGCTCGTCGCCACCGCCGCACTGGCAGGTGCCGACGTCCGTGCTCAGGACGCCACCGCGCTCGCTGCGCTCGAGCGTGCGCAACCGCAGCTGGTGCAATGGCGCCGCGACTTCCACCAGCATCCCGAGCTGGGCGAGCAGGAAGTCCGCACCGCCAGGCGCGTCGCCGACCACCTGCGCTCACTGGGCCTGACGGTCCGCACCGGCGTCGGCAAGACCGGCGTGGTCGCGGTGTTGAAGGGTGCGAAGCCGGGTCCGCGCATCGCTTTGCGCGCCGACATGGACGCGTTGCCCGTCACCGAACAGACCGGCCTGCCGTTCGCCTCGAAGGTGAAGGCCGACTACCGCGGCCAACCGGTCGGCGTGATGCACGCCTGCGGCCACGATGCGCATGTCGCCATCCTGATGGGCGTGGCGCAGGCGCTGGTCGCCGCGAAGGACGAGCTCGCCGGCGAGGTGATGTTCGTCTTCCAGCCGGCCGAGGAAGGTCCACCGGTCGCCGGTGAGGTATTCGGCGCGGCGCTGATGCTGCAGGAGGGCGTGTTCAAGGACTTCATGCCCGATGCCGTGTTCGGCCTGCACGTCTGGGCCGGCCTGCCGGTCGGCAGCGTGGGCTACCGCAGCGGACCGCTGCTCGCGGCGGCGGACGAATGGTCGCTGGTGGTGAAAGGCAAGCAGACGCACGGTTCGCGTCCGTGGGATGGCGTGGACCCGATCACCCTGGGCGCGCAGATCCTGCTGGGCACGCAGAGCATGATCGCGCGGCAGGTGAACATCGCCACCAGCCCGGTGGTACTGACGGCGGGCCAGTTCCAGGCCGGCGTGCGCTTCAACATCATCCCCGACGAGGCCACGCTGGTCGGCACGCTGCGCACGTTCGACCCGGTGGTGCGCGAAGACGTGATCGCACGCTTCCGCCGCATCGCCGATGACTACAGCCATGCCAGCGGTGGCAGCGCCGAGCTGAAGGTGGCCAACAACGCGCCGGCCACCATCAACCAGCCCGCGCTCACCCAGCGCGTGCGGCCTTCGCTGGAAAAGGCGATCGGCGCAACGAACGTGGTCGAGATGCCCTTGGTGACCGTGGCCGAGGACTTCTCGCAGTTCGCCAATACGGTGCCGGGCTTCTATTTCTTCGTCGGTGCGACGTCAAAGGGCATCGATCCGGCCACCGCGCCGATCAACCACTCGCCGCAGTTCCTGTTGGACGAGCAGGCCCTGCGGACCGGCAGCCAGGCGATGCTGCAGGTGGCGCTGGACTATCTCGCTACGAAGCCTTGATCTTCCCCTCTCCCCGCCTGCGGGGAGAGGGTGCCGAAGGCGGGTGAGGGGCAGACGAAGCCGTCGACCCCCACGTGTGCAGGACGCAATCGAAGCATCGCGCTCGCCCCTCATCCGCCCTCCGGGCACCTTCTCCCCGCCTCGCGGGGAGAAGGACTACAAGCCCACCCACATCCGCAACGGATGCTGTGGATCGGCCAGCAGGCGGATTGCCAGCGCGATCGACACCGTGACCAGCAGCGGCTTGATGATGCGGGCGCCCTGCTTCATCGCGAAGCGCGAGCCCAGCTGCGCGCCGAGGAACTGCCCCGCGCCCATCACCAGCCCCACCTTCCACAGCACCGCGCCGAACGCGAGGAACACCGCGAACGCGCCCAGGTTGGAACCGAAGTTGAGGAACTTGGTATGCGCGGTGGCCTTGAGGATGCCGAACCCGGCCAGCGCCACGAAGCCGAGCATCAGGAACGACCCCGTGCCGGGACCGAACACGCCGTCATAGAAACCGATCACCGGCACGAAGGTCAGCCCGAATACCAGCGGGCGCATGCGCTGGTGCCGGTCCACGTGGCCGATGTCGGGCTTCAGCCCGAAGTAGATGGCAATGCCCACCAGCAGGAACGGCAACGCCAGCTTCAGCCACTCCACCGGGATGATCGTCGCCAGCAGCGCGCCGCCCACCGCGCCGAGCGCCGCGGTGAGTGCCATCGGCAACTGGCCTTTCAGGTCGACATGCCCGTGCCGCGCGTAGGCCCAGCTGGCCGAGGCCGAACCGAACAGCGACTGCAGTTTGTTGGTGCCCAGCACGTGCAGCGGCGGAATGCCGGCCAACAGCATCGCCGGGATGGTGACCATGCCACCGCCGCCGGCGATGGCATCGATGAAGCCCGCCAGCATCGCGGCGAGGAACAACAGCAGGAGTACCTGCAGGGCGAGGTCGGGCATGGGGGTTCCGGACGGAAGTCGGTGCGTGTCCGCGTGTGCATTCTAGAAGCCGCGGCGGGGTTGTAGGAGGGGCTTCAGCCCCGACCTGACGTTATCGGCAAGGCGTCGGGGCTGAAGCCCCTCCTACAGTGCCAGCCCATTGCGGTTAGCATCGGGGCTTGCCTCCAGGAGCCGACACGATGCGCCACGCACGTCCCTTCGCCGTTTCCCTGCTCACCGTCGCGCTGGCCTGCGCACTGCCCGCCGCCGCGCAGGACGCCGCACCCGCGCAACGAGCGGAAGTCGCTGCCGCCGGCAAGGCCGTGCAGCAGCAGGTCGTGGACTGGCGCCGGCACTTCCACCAGCATCCGGAGCTGTCCAACCGCGAGGAGCAGACCGCCAGGCGTGTCGCTGAAGAGTTGCGCAAGCTCGGTCTGCAACCGCGCACCGGCATCGCGCACCACGGCGTCACCGCCGTCATCAAGGGCGGCAGGCCGGGTCCGCGCATCGCGCTGCGGGCGGACATGGATGCGCTGCCGGTGACCGAACGCAACAGCCTGCCGTTCGCATCGAAGGCGACCGCGACCTATCGCGGCGAAACCGTCGGCGTCATGCATGCCTGCGGCCACGACGCGCACACCGGCATCCTGCTGGGCGTGGCGAAATCGCTGGTGGCGATGAAGGACACGCTGCCCGGCGAAGTGCTGCTGGTGTTCCAGCCTTCCGAGGAGGGCGCGCCCGCCGGCGAAGAAGGCGGCGCGTCGCTGATGCTGAAGGAAGGCCTGTTCAAGGACTTCAAGCCGGACGCGATGTTCGGCCTGCACGTGTTCTCGTCGATTCCCGTCGGCCAGATCGGCGTGCGCCAGGGCCCGTTGATGGCGGCCTCGGACAGCTTCAACCTGAAGGTCGTCGGCCGGCAGACGCATGGCTCGCGGCCATGGGGCGGCGTGGACCCGATCGTGGCGATGGCCGACGTCATCGGCACCACGCAGACGATCGTCAGCCGCCGCACCGACATCTCCCGGCAACCCGCGGTGGTCAGCTTCGGCGCCATCAAGGGCGGCATCCGCTACAACATCATCCCCGACGACGTGGAAGTGGTCGGCACCATCCGTACTTTCGACGAAGGCATGCGGCAGAAGATCTTCGCCGACCTGAAGAACGTCGCCAGCCACGTGTCCGCCGCGCACGGCGCGAAGGTGGAAGCCAACGTGCCCGACCGCAGCGGCAACCCCGCCACCATCAACGACCCCGCGCTCACCGCGCGCATGACGCCGAGCCTGCAGGCCGTGGTCGGCACGGACAACGTCATCACCCCGCCGCTGCAGATGGGCGCCGAAGACTTTTCGTTCTACGCGCTGGAAGTGCCGTCGATGTTCTTCTTCGTCGGCAGCACGGCGAAAGGCACCGACCCGGTGACCGCGCCCAGCAACCATTCCCCGGAGTTCATGCTGGACGAAGCTTCGCTCGACGTCGGCGTGCGCGCACTGCTGCAGGTCACGCTGGATTATCTGGAGAAGCCGAGGGGCTGAGATAGTTTCTCCCTCTCCCTGCGCCAGCGGGGAGAGGGTGCCGAAGGCGGGTGAGGGGCGAACGGAGACCTGTTCCTCGACGGCACGCGAAACCATTAGAAGAAGTGATCACGCATGTAATGGGCGCGCGACATGGCCAGCATCGCCGCTTCGTTCGCCCCTCATCCGGCCTGCGGCCACCTTCTCCCCGCCACGCGGGGAGAAGGAAAAGCCCGTCACCGATGCTCGCCTTCCACGTACAGCCACCGCCCGTCGAGGCGGACGAAGCGGCTGCGCTCGTGCAGCCGCACGGCGCTGCCACCGCCGACGCGGTAGCGGGCGACGAACTCCACCTCGGCGATATCCGGTCCGGTGACGCGATGCTGCTTCACCGACAGGCCCAGCCACGTGGTGCGTGGCGCGCCGGGCGCGTCCAGGCCCAGCTCGGCCGGGCAGGTGTCGGGATGCCAGGTGGCGCGCAGGTAGCCGGCATCGGCCATGACGAAGGCGCTGTAGCGCGAACGCATCAGCGCTTCGGCATCCGGGGCGATGCCACCGGCGTGGTAGCGGCCGCAGCAGGCCGCGTAATCGCGGCCGGTGCCGCAGGGGCAGGTGGTCATGCTTGTGCCCTTTGTAGGAGCGACGTGAATCGCGACCGTACACCTCCCGATAACGGGAAAGCGGGCGCCACGGGATACGGCAGGCGAATGGACGCAGACGTCATCCGGTCGCGACTCGCGTCGCTCCTACAACGTCGCCCGCCCTCACCGCCGCCCGTTGCCGGTCTCGATGAAGCGCAGGAACTCGGCGCGGGTGCGTGCGTCTTCGCGGAAGGTGCCCAGCATCTTGCTGGTCACCATGCTGACGCCGCGCTTGTGCACGCCGCGCGTGGTCATGCATTCGTGCGCGCCGTCGACGACGACCGCCACGCCGCGCGGCTGCAGCACGTCCTGGATGCACTGCGCGATCTGCGCGGTCATCTTCTCCTGCACCTGGAAACGGCGCGCATACACGTCCACCACGCGCGCCAGCTTGCTGATGCCCACCACCTTGCCGTCGGGCAGGTAACCCACGTGCGCGCGGCCGATGATCGGCGCCATGTGGTGCTCGCAATGGCTTTCGAACTCGATGTCGCGCAGCACGATCATCTCGTCGTAGCCGGCCACTTCCTCGAACGTGCGCGCCAG
Organism: Pseudoxanthomonas sp. LARHCG66; assembly: GCF_052871755.1. Classification (NCBI taxonomy): domain Bacteria; kingdom Pseudomonadati; phylum Pseudomonadota; class Gammaproteobacteria; order Lysobacterales; family Lysobacteraceae; genus Pseudoxanthomonas; species Pseudoxanthomonas sp. LARHCG66. The sequence continues at coordinate 300,933 of NZ_JBIXJW010000004.1, forward strand.
GTACTCGCGCGGATCCATCTGGTAGCCGCTGAACCAGTCACGGTAGGCCTTGGCCACGCGCTTGGGCGTGTCCAGCAGGCCTTCGCGCGCCGGGTCTTCGCCGGCCCATTCGAGCAGCACGCGCACGGCATCCTCGGCCTGCGCCTGGGTGACCTTGCCGGGGTTGTCGTCGGACTGGCTCATCGCATCGATTCCTGCGGGGGGCGTGGAGGATAACCCATCATGCCGGACATGGCCCGGGCGGCCCCGGGCTGGGCCGCGTTCACCACTACGGAACGGGGCAACGTCCGGATGCGCGCCTCCACAGCGCGCGGCGCACCCTGCCGATGTCCGCTGCCGGAACAGGACTGCGGGCACGCGTCGGGTATCCACGACATGACGCCGCGCATCGCGCCTCGCAGGCGCTGCACCGGCGCGTGCGCAGTTGGCTATGTGAACGTCGTGCATGCGTCGCCGTCACATCGTGTTTTCGCGCCTGCGCCTAGAACGGTTACTCCTTTCACAGCCACGGAGTACCGCCATGGCACGTTCCCGCACCGTCAACACCGCGCAAGTCCACGAGCTGCTGCTGCAGGCCATCGAAACCGAACGCGGCGGCATCCAGATCTACACCACGGCGATCAAGGCCGCAGTGAACAAGGACCTGAAGAAGGAGTGGGGTGAGTACCTCGACGAAACACGCACGCATGAAGAAGTGCTTACCCGCGTGTTCGAGCAACTCGGCATGGATACCGAAGAGAAGTCGCCAGGCCGCAGCGTGGTCGCGCACCAGGGCGCTTCGCTGGTGAAGGCCATCGAGATGGCCATGAAGAGCGACACGCCGGAAGCCGCCGAACTGGTCGCTGCCGAATGCGTCGTACTGGCCGAAACCAAGGACCATCAGAACTGGGAACTGATCGGCAAGGTCGTGGAACAGGGCGGCGAACTGGCCAAGGTGCTGGAGCCCGCGTACAAGGCCGTGGAAAGCGACGAAGACCACCACCTGTACCACACGATGGGCTGGTGCCGGGAGCTGTGGATCCAGTCGCTGGGCATGCCCGCAGTGCTGCCGCCCCCGGAAGAGGTCAAGAAGGTCGAAACCGCGATCGGCGCCTCGCGCGCCGAACAGAGCCGCGACGAGATGCTCGGGCACAAGCACTGAGTTTCCACCGGCCGCACGCCCGGTCTCCGGCCATCCTTCTCCCCGCACGACGGGGAGAAGGAATGGGCGCACCGTCTTGCCGCCCACCTGGCTACCGAATCAGGGCTTCCTGCCGATGAAGGTGATCTCGCCCGAGGTTTCCAGCACGGCCAGTTCGATTTCCCCCAGCGTGGCGTAGCCTGCGGAACGGCGCGCGATGGCGAAGTCGTGCTCGCTCAGCGACTGGCGCGCCAGCTCATCGCGGAAGAGTTCGCCATGCCGCAGCAGGATCACCGGCTTGCCCTCCACCACCTGATCGAAGCGGCGGCTGCGCGCGGAAAATTTGCCCACGCTCCAGTTCAGGCCCAGCAGCGTAGCCGCCAGGATCAGGCCGCCCAGCAACGAGGTGTCCTCGCCGATCAGCGAGTTCTGCACCGCCGTGCCCAGCAGCACCACCACCAGCAGATCGAACGGCGTGAACTGGCCCACGGTGCGCTTGCCGGTCAGGCGCACCATCAGCAGCACCACCACGTAGACGGCGACGGCACGCAACACGAATTCCCACCACGGCATGCCCAGTTCGAACAGGCTGCGCGCCACGCTTTCCATCGTCGTCACCTCGTCGTGTATCAGGGTTTGCCCGCCGGCCGCTCATCGCCGTCGGGCGTGTAGGCGGGCGGGGAATAGAAGTTGACCGTCTTCAGCGGCGTACGGCCGGTGGCGCGGATCTCGTGGCGTTCGCCGCGTTCGATCAGCAGCAGGCTGCCGGGCTTCAACGCGCGGCGCGCGCCTTCCACGATGGCCACGCCCTGGCCCTCGGCGACGAACAGCCACTGATCGGCGCCGCGATGGCGATTGTCCGGTCCGCCTTCCCTGCCACCGGGCCTGATGACCATCTGCGCCGCCTGCACACCGTTCGCCTCGAAGATCGGCAGGAAGCCGACGCCCATGCGCAGATGCCTGGATTTCATGGATCGTTTCTCGCCTGTTGCGCGGTCCGTGCGCAGCATCGGTCGTCGCACGTGCAGGTTCCGTCAAAAAAAACGGCGGGGATTGCTCCCCGCCGCGTGCATTCCCTTGCTGCCTCACCTCAGTGAGGCCTGGATTCCGGAATGTTCACTTTGTCGATGCCGTGGATCACGCCATTCCTGGCCATGATGTCGGGCCGGGTGAGGTGGGCGCCGTCGATGCTGATCTGTCCGTCGGCAATCCTGATCGGCGCGCCCTGGCCCTGCACGGTGCGCGCGGACTGCCATTTGCCCACATCGGCCGTGGTCTTGCGGCCGGTGACCAGGTGATAGTTCACCAGCGCGGTGAGCTCATCCTTGTTGGACGGTTCCAGCAGGCGATCCAGCGTTCCGGCGGGCAACGCCGAGAACGCATCATCGGTCGGCGCGAACAGGGTGTACTGATCGCTGCCATTGAGGGATGCGGTCAGCCCTGCCTTGTCGATGGCATGGGCGAACGTGCCGAACGTGTGGTGGCTCCTCAGGGTGCCTACCAGGTTCTGTTGCACGAGGCCTTCTTTCTGCTGCATTTCCATGGGGGTTCCTGCGGGATGGACCCTTCCTGGGTCTCGTGGACGGCCAAGGCCGTGACCCGGCGCGATGCCAGGTGCAGCTCAATGCGGAGGATGGGGAAGACGTGGCGCGCGGCTGAGCAGCCGATACGGATTGCACCGTAGCTGCGCCACGATGCGCGCCCCGTCGTGACCGTGGCGTGACGCCCGCCTGTCCGAAACCGCGCCGTGCATGCTGGCGACGTGCTAGCTTGGCTTCACGCGGAATTCCGAAACTGGTTAACTTCCGCGCCCGCAGTGTGCCGGCTCGCACAACGTCCGGAGCCGCCATGAACACCAAGCTGCATCGCGTCATCTCGAATGCATCCGGCTTCCAGCGCGTCGCGCACCTGCTGAATGACCGCGCGGTGGAATGCGCCGAGAACGAAGGCTGGCCCATTCCGGCCGAGGCGCGCGAACCCATGCTGGTGGTCGTGCAGACCGGCGTGGTGCAACGCGTGGCGGTGTTCTTCGGGCAGCATCTCAAGCGCGAGATCCATTTCTGGTCCGGGCGCAAGGATGCACTGCGCAGGGCGAGACCGAGGCGCGCACTTCCGTCGCTGCTGCTGCACGCATCCGCCTCACCGTGATCACGCCGCCCGGGTGAGGCCACGGCCGCATCCGGCACTGCAGATCCCGATACCTCGCTTGGCCCCGGGCGCGTTGCGCATGCCGGGGCTGCATGGCTGGACAGTATTGCGGATGGAATGGCATGGTCGCCCTGCCCGCGACGGATGCGGTTCCCGCCGCCATCGCGCCACCCTGCACGGAGGCTCCATGAAGACCAAGTCCCTCGCCCTGTTGGTCGCACTCGCCCTGCTCGCCGCGCCCGCGTTCGCCGCATCACCGCTGGTCGGCCGCTGGGCACTGGATGTGGCGACGTTGCCGATGCCCCCCGACGCCCGCCCGCGCAGCGTCACGATGGAATTCAGGCAGCCCGGCGACGGGATGTGGTCGACGCATATCGAGATCGTCGATCCGAATGGCGGCACGATGGATTCGGACGCCACCCTGGCGCTGGACGGGACACCCGGCAAGATCACCGGCAGCTACTGGGCCGACGTCGGCACGGCGAAGATGCCCGCCCCCAACGTGGTGGTGCTCCAGCTCGCCTACCAGGGCACGCCCTCCTCGACCCGCATCTACTCGGTGACGGAAGACGGCGGCACGCTGACCGAAACCAAGGCCGCCTTCCACAAGGACGGCACTCCGTTCCTGCAGACGACGACGTTCAAGCGGCTGCCGTAACGCGTCGCGACCCGCGGACGTCGCTGTCATCGACACGCCACCCGCGCCGCTCGCGCCAGTCACCGCATCACCGCATGCCATCACCGCCCTGGCGCACCCCGCTGGCCGCGGTGCCGGCGATCATGCTGAGCTGGTGCCGCGCGCTTCCGCCGTCGCGCGCCCGCATCCACCTCTGAGCCCGCCCCCTCTCCGCATCATGTGCCCGTCCACGCTTCCACCCACCTATCGCGAACACGGTGCGACATGCCGATGACGCCTGCGCGCGCCAGCCGGCACGCGTTGCCGCCGTTCTGGCTGCCGGTGCTGGCCGGGCTGCCGCTGGGCGTCTGCCTGCTGGTGATGGCCATGCCGATCCTCGGCCACGGCAATGCCACGCTGGCACGTACGCTGTACCTGTCCGCGTTCGTGTTGTGGGTGCTGCCGCTGACCGCTTTGCAGCGATGGCTGTGGCGGCGCGGCATGGCGGTGTGGCGGATCGCGCTGGTGCTGCTGCTGGCGACCTATGCGATGGCGCTGGCCACGCGCCTGCTCAGTGTCGCACTGCAGGCCACCACCTCAGGCAGCCTGGCGCGTCTTGTCGCGCCGGGCACGCTGGATGTCGGCTTGCTGTTCCGCGGCCTGGAAGGCGCCTGGCTGGTGCTGGTGGCGTACTGCGCGGTGCATGCGGTGGTGACGTACTACGCGGAGCTGCGCCACGAGCAGGCCCGGCACCTGGAGGCGCGTGCCCTGGCGCGTGATGCCGAACTGCGTGCACTGCGCTACCAGCTGCAGCCGCACTTCCTGTTCAACACGCTCAACGCGGTCTCCGCACTGGTCGCCGAGGAGCGGGGCCCGGAAGCACGGCAGATGCTGGCGCGGCTCGGCGACTTCCTGCGCGCGGTGCTCGACGCACGCGCGGGACACGAGGTGACGCTGGCCGAAGAGATCGTCATGACCGAAGCCTATCTGGAAGTGGAAAAAGCAAGGCTTGGCCGGCGCCTGCTGCTGTCGTGGCATGTCGGTGACGGCGTGCTCGGCGCGCACGTGCCCGGGCTGCTGCTGCAGCCGCTGGTGGAGAACGCGATCCGCCACGGCATCGCCCCGCGCAGTGCGCCGGGCCGCCTGGACATCCGCATCGCCCGCGACGATACGCAGCTGGATATCCGCATCGACAACGACCTTCCTGCGCCCGGCGAAGCACCACCACGATCGGAGGACGCGCGTACCGCCGTCGGCCTGGACAACGTGCGTGGCCGCCTCGCCCGGCTTTATCCGGACCACGCCGGCCTGCAGGCCGGCATCGATGCGGGGCGTTACCGCGTCCGGCTGACGTTGCCGCTGCGCACCGCGCCGGAGCCGGCCGCGTGATCCGCGTCTGCGTGGTCGACGACGAACCGCTGGCACGGCGCGGCGTACTGTCGTTGCTGGCGGCGTTCGACGATCTGCGGGTGGTGGGCGAGTACGAAGACGGCACCACCGCACTGGCCGGCCTGCAGGCGCAGCCGCCTGATCTGGTCTTCATGGATGTGCAGATGCCGGGCATGACCGGCCTGGACGTGCTGGCGGCGCTCTCGCCGCAACAGCGACCGCTGGCGATCCTGCTGACCGCGCACGACAGCTTCGCGGTCAGGGCGTTCGCCTTGAACGCCGTCGACTACCTGCTCAAGCCCGTCGATGACGTGCGTTTCGCCGAGGCCATGACCCGCGCGCGCCAGCTGCTGCGCCTGCGTGACCTGGACACGGCGCGCACGCTGCCCGTCGCCGACGCGCCGATGCGGCACCTGGAGAAATTCTCGGTGCGGATCGGCCACCGCACGCTCTTCATCCGCGCCGACAGCGTTGCGTGGATCGGCGCCGACGGCGACTACGCCGTGCTGCATGTCGGCGAACGCACGTACATCGTGCGCGAATCGCTGCACCAGCTCGCCGCGCAGCTGGACCAGGCGCGCTTCGTGCGCGTGCACCGCTCCTCCATCGTGCGCCTGGACCAGGTGGCGGAGCTGCAGCCGCTGACCAACCGCGATGCGGTGCTGCGGCTGCACGATGGCACGCCGGTGCGCGTCAGCCGCACCTACATCGACGCGCTGCTGTCTGCGCTGCACGCGGGCGGCTGATCCCGGCAACGGCGCGCGCGCACGCCGTCTCATCCGCCGCGCGGACACCGCCCCACCGGACCGGCGCAGCGCGTGCACGTGCAGCCGCACGCGCGACGACAACGCAGGATCGCGCCACTAGGGTGAGGGCTCCCCTTCCGGAGCCGTCCGATGCGCGTCACCTCCTTCCGTCCGTTCGCGCCACTGCGCGTCACCGCATGCATGCTTGCGCTGTCCTGCACGGCGACGCCCGTGCTTGCCGCCGACACCTGCGGCGGGCCGTCCGACGATGCCGCCGCCATGACGGCGCAACAACTGCTGCAGGCCCTGGTGGCCACCAACGGTGTGCCGGGCATGGGCGCCGCCGTGTGGCACGACGGTCGCGTGGTGTGGACCGGCTGCGCCGGAATGCGCGATGTCGAAGCACGCGCGCCGGTGCAGCGCGATACGGTGTTCCGGTTGGCCAGCGTTTCCAAGGTCATCGCCGCCACCGCGGCAGCGAAACTGGCGGAAGAAGGTCGTATCGACATCGATGCGCCCGTCGGCGACGTACTGCCCTGGCTGCCGCCGGCGTGGTCGCCGGTGACGGTGCGCCAGCTTGCCTCGCACACCTCCGGCGCACCGCACTACGCCGGCAACGACCTCCAGGTGCTCGGCCGCGTCCGCTATCCGACCGCGCGCGATGCGGTCGGCATTTTCTCCGGCCGCACGCTGCTGTCGGCCCCCGGTACCACCTACCGCTATTCGTCATGGGGCTACACGCTGCTCGGCGCGGTGATCGAAGCGCGTTCGGGCGAACATTTCCTCGACTACGTCCGCCACCACGTCACCGATGGCCTGGCGATCGGTGCCGACGGCGAAACGGATGGCGGACACGCTTCGCAGCTGTACGACATCGAACACGGCGCTGTGCGCCACGTACCGCGCACCGACATGAGCTATACCTGGCCCGGAGGTGGACTGGCCGCCACGCCCGAGGCGCTGGTCACCTTCGGCGGCCGCGTGCTGGAGCACCGCATCGTCGGCGCCGCGCGCTGGCAGGCGATGCGACAACCCATGCGACTGGCCAGCGGCGCCCCCGTGCATGACAGCACCTACGACGTCGGCTTCGGCTGGCGCATCGGCCGCGATGCCGACGGCGAACCCATCGCGCACCACGCCGGCATCACCACCGGCGCGCGCAGCATGCTGATGCTGTGGCCGGCGCAGGACACCGCTGCCAGCGTGCTGTCCAACGCGATGTGGGTATCGGCGATGGAGCCCACCGCGCAGTTGCTGGCGGCGCCATTCCGCCCGCAACCGGACGGACTGGTCGCGGCGGCCTGTCCCGCCTCGGGTCGCGTGGCCGGCACGCTGAAGGGCGCGCGCTTCGACACCGAGGCTTCGTTCCGCATCGAGCACGGTCGCTGCGTCGGCGAACTGGCCGGCGCGGAACCGCTGCGCGCCTTCTTCGCCAATGCCTACGCGTGGCCCGGCCAGCGCCTGCGCATCGTCTCGCTGGCCAGCGACGGCTCGCTGTCGCGCGCCGCACTGGCCACGCCCTACGGCCTGTACGACCTGCGTGCTACCGGCGCACGCCGCTGGTCGGCAGCGTTCAACGCCGAGGCGACGCTCGAACTGGCGCTGTGATCCCCGCGCGCGCTTCCGGGGTCTGCGCGCGTGTTGCCTCTCCGACCCCCATCATGAAAAGGATTCACACGATGCGTTTTCGCACCCTCGCCTGGAATGTCCTGGCACTCGGCTGCCTCATCGCTGCCGGCTGCAGCTCCATCGCCAGCCGCACCAACTCCCTGTCGGACGAACGCATCCTGTCCGAAACCGGTGGCGTGCTCGGTCTGTCCCCCTCGGAACTGACGATCGCGGAACGCCGCACCGAGGGCACCAACACCTACGTCACCCTCAAGGCCCGCAACGGCAAAACGTATGCCTGTACCGTCAACGGCGGCAACCTGCTGTCGTTCGGCATGACCAACCCGCCGGTGTGCCAGCCGCGCTGACGCCGTGCACGTCACCGGACGCTGACGGCGAACAGTGAGTGGGCGCACCCCCGCTCCGCTCGCCCCTCATCCGCCTTCGGCACCCTCTCCCCGCAAGCGGGGAGAGGGAGAACGCTCCCTCCATGCCTCCTTTTCCCCACAGACGATGAGGGGAAGAAAACACCCCGCGCCATGAATCCTTCTCCCCGTTCACGGGGAGAAGGTGCCCGGAGGGCGGATGAGGGGCGAGCAGAAAGGCGGTGCTGAAGCCACGTAGCCCGGGCAAGCGCAGCGCACCCGGGGCATCGGGACATGTCCGGCCCTGTGTGCCCCGATGCGGCCGCTGGCCGTATCCGGGCTACGCCGGCTTCGAAGGCGTCATGCACGCGCGACATGCAGCGACGGTTGCGTCGCCCCTGGATCAAGACAGTTGCTCCACCGCGCGCGGGGCGAGGGAGAAGCACAAGCACTGCACGCCCCCCTTTTCATACCCCGGGTGCGTTGCACTTGCGCGTGCTACCTGCCCGCACCCATCTCCAGATGGGTCAGGTACAAGCGCAGGTCGAACTCCAGCTGGTGGTAGTCGGGTTCCATGTGCGTGCACAGCTGGTAGAAGGCCTTGTTGTGGTCGGCTTCCTTCAGGTGCGCCAGTTCATGCACCACGATCATCTTCAGGAACTCGGCGGGAGCGTCGCGGAAGACGGTGGCGATGCGGATCTCGCGGCTGGCCTTGAGCCGGCTGCCGTGCACGCGCGAAATCGCGGTGTGGGTGCCCAGCGCGTGCTTCATCACCTGCAGCGTGCTGTCGTAGGCCACCTTGCCCAGCGGCACCGAGCGGCGCAGGTGGCGTTCCTTCAGCGCCTGCACGTAATCGTACAGCTGGCCGTCGCTGCGCACCGTATGCAGCTGGCCGTACTTGTCGGCCAGCATCGGGCCCAGCCGCTCCTGCGCGATCAGCGCACGCACGCGTGCCTGCAGGTCGGCAGGGTAACCGGCGAGGTATTTCAGGGCATCCATCGTGGGCGTGGACGGCGGGTGGAGGGCGGGGACGGCGGGTATGATGGCCCGGAAACCTCCTGCACGACACCACGACATGGCAAAGGGAAATCCGTTACAGGAACAGCTGCTCAAGGCAGGCCTGGTCAAGAAATCCAAACTGGCCGAGGTCGCGCGCGAGCAGAACAAGGCGCGCCACGGCAAGGGACCGGCCGCGCCCAACGATATCCAGCGCGATGCGGAACGGGCACGCGCCGAAAAGGCCGAACGCGACCGCGCCATCGAAGCCGAGCGCAAGGCGCAGGCGCGCAGCACGGAACTGCGTGCACAGGCGCGGCAGATCATCGAAGACCGCAAGGTGCCGCGCACGGGTGAAGTCGAATACCGCTTCACCGCGCACGGTGCCATCCGCACCGTGCTGGTCAACGACGACCTGCGACGGAAGCTGTCGGCCGGCGCGCTGGTGATCGTGCAGCTGGATGACCGCTACGAACTGCTGCCGCGCGTGGCCGCCGACAAGGTGCGCGAACGCGATGCCGGCATGATCGTGCTGGACCATGGCCAGGGCACCGACACCGGGGCCGCCACCTCGGAGGACGATGCGTACTACGCGCAGTTCCAGGTGCCCGACGACCTGATGTGGTGACAGCGACCGCCGCATCGCTTTGACAAGGAGTTCCACCATGCGCCTGCACCGCCTGCTTGCCTGCCTGCCGATCGCGTTGTTGCTGGCGTTGCCGCCGGCACGTGCCGTGGATGCCTCAACGGCGGTGGCGCCGCCGGTGGAAGACACCGGCACGTTGGCCGCCGCACCGTACCGCATCGACATTCCCGCCGACTGGAATGGCGAGCTGGTCATGCTGGTGCACGGTTTCGAGCCGGTCGGCGTGCCGCGCGCGTCGCCGTGGCCGGCCAACGAGGCCACGCCGGTGTTCCTGTCGAAGGGATACGCGGTGGCGCAGAGCGGGTTCGCGACGCAGGGCTGGGCGATGCGCGATGGCATCGACGATACCGAGCGCCTGCGCGCGCACTTCGTCGAACGCCATGGCGCACCGCGTCGCACGTGGCTGGTGGGTTTCTCGATGGGCGGCGGCATCGCGGTGGCCAGTCTTGAACAGCAGCCGGCGCAGTACGACGGCGCGCTGTCGCTATGCGGTGCCAACGTGCCGGGCGCACGGTTGGCGGAAGAGTTGTTCACCACGCTGGTGGCATTCGACGCGTTCTTCCCCGGCGCCACGGGCGTACCCGACGGTGGGCTGTCCGGTCCTGCCGCGGCGGAGCTCGGGCAGATGGACGTGATGAACGCGGTGACCGGCGCGTTGCCCGGCAACCCGGACGCCGCCGCGTTGCTGGCCAAGCACATGGAGGTGCCTGTCGACGCGGTGCCCGGCATCGTCAGCCTGCATGCCCTGGTGTTCAACGACATGCGACGCCGCGCGGGTGGGCTGCCGGTGGACAATACGCGCACGGTGTACACGGGGTTCGGCGACGACGCAGTGTTCAATGCGGCGGTGCCACGCCATGCGGGCGATGCGGCGGCGATGGCCTATGCAGCCACCGCACCGGCGCTCACCGGGCAGGTGCGCAAGCCGCTGGTGATCCAGTACAACACCGGCGACCCGACCATCGCGCCGCGTCTGCAGCCCCTCTATGCGGCCCTCGCGCACGCGGGCGGGGACGTCATCGCACCGCTGGTGCTGCCCGACGCGGGCGAAGGGCATTGCGGGTTTTCCCCGGAGCAGATCGGCGAGGCGTTCCGCACGTTGACGCAGTGGTCGGTCACGGGGAAACGGCCGGGCGGGGAGTGAGGCGCGGCCGGTATCGCCGGCCACGCACTGGTACTGCCGCAAAAGAAAGGCCCCGCGTTGCGGGGCCTTCTGCTGTCTGGGGCGGTCGCGTGTCAGTCGTTGCCGCCGCTCCCAGTGTCGGGTGTCCGGTGCGTGGCTGCGGCGAAAGCGCGAGGTCAGTTCGCGCCGGGCTCCATCGAGGCCCTTGTCCTTGCCGGCACCAGGGGCGGGCTTGAGCCGGAGCCGATTCGACGCGCGCTGCAGTCCGGGCTTTGTCGGCCATGGCGCCGACGGCATGGTCGAACTCAACGGCTTCCACGTTGCACTTCCAGGCCTGAGGGTCGCCGTCGACAGCACGCTCGCCGAAGGGGCTGGGGATGTGCACCGGACATCGCAGGGGATGGATCAACACAGGCGCTACTCGCTTCCGGATGGCCGATGGGCGCATTGCCGAGGGATTGATGTGCGGCGACGCGTTCGGGGGGATGAAGCAATTGGGTATGCTGCCAACGCCGGCGACGGGATCGGCGACGGGAGGCAGCTCGGCCGGTGGCACACCTCGCTGGAAAAGAGCCCGACATGGCGACACCGATGATGGAGACCGGGTCCGGCTTCGGTCGCCGGGGCGTGGCCATCCTGGGGGCATGGACCTTGGTCGCGATGCTCTTCGCCGGGCAGGCCTGGTTCGCCGCCCAGGTACGGGGCGAACCGCTGGCGTGGGTCCGCGCCAGTGTCATCTGGCTCGTCTGGGCCGCCGTCTGGGCTGCCCTCACGCCGGCCGCCCTCCGGCTTGCGGCACGGTTTCCGCTACAACGACCGCAGGTCCTCCGCGCGCTCGTGGTCCACGGCCTCGCTTCGGGGATCTGCGCCTTGGTCAACCTGGCGCTCTTCGCGCTGGCGGCGCCGATGATCGGCGCGGCCCAGGTCGAGCCCACCTGGTTCGGCACCTTCAACCGGCTGCTCGGCACGACGTTTCTCCTGAATCTCCCGGTGTACTGGCTCATCGTCGCTGTGGCACACGTGGAGCGTTTGGTGCGGACCGCCCGCGAAAAGGATCGTCGGCAGCTCCGCCTGGAAGCGCAGCTGGCGGACGCCCGCCTGCAGACATTGCGCACCCAGCTGCAGCCTCACTTCCTTTTCAACGCCCTGAACACGATCTCCGTGCTGATGCACGAGAATGCCGACTCGGCGGATCGGATCCTCTTGCAGCTGAGCGCCCTGCTGCGCCGCTCGCTCGACAGCAGCGAGGCGCATGAGGTGCCGCTTGGCGAGGAGATCGGCTTTCTGGAAAGCTATCTCGAGATCGAGCAGGCCCGCTTCGAGGGGCGTCTGAGCTACCGAATCACAGTCCCCGACGAGGTGCGTGAAGCGCGGGTCCCCAACCTGATCCTCCAGCCCCTGGTTGAGAACGCCCTGCGCCATGGACTGGCCACGCGCGCAGGACCTGGGCACATCGAAATCAGGGCGGACCGGCAGGACGATGCCCTGCTGCTGCGCGTTTCGGATGACGGCCGAGGATTGCCACCGTCGACGACCGAACGCATCGGCCTGGCGAACACGCGGGCGAGGTTGCGCTTGCTGTATGCGGACAGGCAGCGCTTCGAAGTGCGAAATTCCGACGACGGCGGCGTCATCGCCGAGATCGAGCTACCCTGGCGCACTGTCGCATGACCCTCCGCGTACTGATCGTTGACGATGAACCGGTCGCCCGCCGCGGGATAGTGCGGCTCCTGCGGCAGGAGCCGGACATCGAAGTCGTCGAAGAGTGCGAGGACGGTGGAGCGGCCATATCGGCCATCAGCGCGCATTCGCCCGACCTCGTCTTCCTCGATGTGCAGATGCCCGAACTGGATGGCTTCGCCGTTATCGAAGCCATCGGCGGCAACCGCATGCCGGCGGTCGTGTTCGTGACCGCATTCGATCAACACGCTGTGCGCGCGTTCGATGCCCAAGCGATCGACTACGTGCTTAAGCCGATCGATCCGGAACGCTTTCGCCGTGCGCTGCAACGCGCCCGTTCCCACGTCGGCCATCCCGATGACAGCTTCGCCCGCCGCGTTTCCGAGGTGCTGAAATCGATCGATCGAAGTGCACCTCAGCGCTATCCCACGCGACTCGCAATCCGTTCAGAGGGACGCGTCCGATTGCTCGACATCGACGAGGTCGATCGCATCGTCGCCGCAGGAAACTACGTCGAGATCCACACAGGCGCGAAACAGCACCTGCTGCGCGAGACGATGGCCAGTCTCGAGTCCCGCCTGGATCCACAATGTTTCATCCGGGTATCACGCGCAGCGATCGTCAGCATTGCCCGGATTCGCGAAGTCCAGCCACTGTTCAATGGCGACTTCGTCGTTCTCCTCAAGAACGGGGCGCAGGTCAACGGCAGTCGCCGTTATCGGGCGGCGCTCGACGTGTTGCTTCGCTGAGCGCCGTTTTCCTCTGCGCTCGCTGTGCGGGTGACACAGTAGAGTACGCTCTGCCGCCTGGAGGGGGGATCTCAACCGCAGACTTCAGGGATTGCGGCCAACGCAGCCGCTGCATGCAGCCCTGCGGCACCCGTGGACGTTCCTTGAGCTGCGTGGCCACGCCTTCGATGTCGGCACGCAATCGTGGCAGCCCGGCTCATCACGAAGTTCAGCGCGCACCCCGGAGCCACGATCGACAACATGCCGGCAGCGCCGAGCCGTGACGCGCTCCCGTCACTCCGCAGCCACCACTCATCCCGCCACCACGTCCACCCGACACCAAGGGCGCGCGAGCGGTCGTGCACGACCCCATCATCCGCAACACGCGCTTCCGCGTTTCGGAGATGGTCATGAAAACCTGCAACATCCTGCTGTCCGCAATGGCAACACTCGTCGCCCTCACCGGCATGACTCCGTGCGGAGCCACTGCGTCCGACGGCGTTCGCGCCGAGTCTCTGGAACTCAACAAGTCGGTCACCCGCAGGGTGTACGAGGAAGGCCTCAATCAGGGTCGATTCGAAGTGCCGTACAGCGCGGACTTCGTTGGCCACGGCGGCAGGAGAAACTTCACCCATGCCGACGGCATGGCAGAAGCCAAGGGATGGCGCGAGGCGTTTCCGGATCTCAACATCACGGTCGACAAACAGGTTGCCGAGCGCGATCTGGTGGCCGTGCACTGGACCGCGCGCGGGACCAACACCGGCACAGGGAATGGCATTCCGGCGACCGGTCGCGCAGTGCAGATCACGGGCACGACGCTGTTTCGAATGGCGGACGGACGAATCGCCGAGGAATGGACCTGCGCCGATTCGTTTGGGCTGATGAAGCAACTGGGCCTGTTGGCGACGCCGGCAGCAGCGCCAGCGCGATAGGTTGGCGTGAGCGTGCGAACCCCGAAGCCGGGCACGCACCATTCGTCGGCCCGCGTGGGGCCGCTTTGGTCATCGGGAGGGTGCAACCACCATCTGACCGCGCGTGCCGGGCACGCGCGGGAGGTTCTCAGCGCCAGCTCGCCTTGCGCGAGGGCTGCGGGGGCGTGGGGGCCGGGTCGATGGTGGGCACCAGCATCGACAGCCGCGCCTTGGCGAACTCGCCGCCGCCGTCGACATCCAGCTTGCCCACGCTGTTGGCGTTGATCAGGCCGGTGTCCAGGAACACCTCCTCGCCCACCGTCAACGGATGACGGGCACTGCACAGCTTCGACGGCACATGCAGCACGCTGATGCCATCACGCTGCCACTTGGTCTCCGGCACCAGCCGGCGGACGATGGAACCATCCACCCAGACTTCCACCGAATCCGACGACACCGACCGGCACTTGCCGATCCCAACATCAAAAGCCATGCACCCTCCTACAGGGCGGTATGCGTAAGCGTGAACAGGAAGCCACGCGCTTCAAGCAGGGCACGCATCCGCCTTTCGGCCGGTGCGCGATGGAATTGGCGGCCCGCCCACAGACTGAAGCACGGGCGACCGGTGTTGTGGCCGTGGCCAAGCTCGCGCCGGGACACCGCGATATCGAGCGACTCGCACGCCGTGGCCCACATCACCCGCAGGTCGCCGGGACCAATGGATTGCTGCGATCCCAGATGGAGAATGAACACCTGGACCTGCTGGTTCGTCATACACACCTCCTCGGCACGCGCTCAGTCGCGTTCGGTAAGCCGAGAGGGAGAGAAATCGGCCCGCGGGAGGCGGCGGAGGAGACTGCCAGTCAGCCAGGACAGGTATACGCCCTTGGGGGCGTGACCGCAAACCCGTGTTCATGCTTTGCGACGCGCGTGCGATGCGGTTGCACGGTACTGCGGTGCTACGACGCGATGCGTGGACGCGCCAACCGCCAGCCCAGCCCCGACCACCGGCTTGCATGCCGCGACAGTGCGTCGCGGATCACCGCTTCGCTGCCGGCGATGTGCAGCTCGCGCCGCGCGCGGGTGATGCCGGTGTAGACCAGCTCGCGCGACAGCACGCGGTTGCCGCGTGCCGGCAGCAGCAGCCAGACCGCGTCGAACTCGCTGCCCTGCGCCTTGTGTACGGTCATGGCGAATGCGGACTCGTGCGCGGGCAGCGAGGCGGGATGGAAGGCGCGCGGCTGTGCGGGTGTGTCGCCCGGGAACCAGGCCAGCAACACGCCTTGCGCATCGCGGAAACACAGCCCGATGTCGCCGTTGAACAGGCGGTGGCGATAGCTGTTCTCGGTGACGATGACCAGCTGGCCGTGGAAGTGTCCCTGCCCGGCGCGCTGCAGGCCGGTGCCGCCCTCCACCAGCAGGCGCTCGATGCGCGCGTTCAACGTGCGCGCACCCTGCGGGCCTTCACGCACGGCGGTGAGGATGCGCAAGCGCGCGGACAGTGCCAGCGCGTCGGTGGGCGTGGCGGCTTCGCCCAGCGCGCGCCAGTGCGACAACAGGTCTTCGCGCTGCATGTCCAGCGGATCGGCCAGGTCTTCGTGGAACCGCACGCCGGCCAGCGTGTCGCCGCGCAGCAGCGACAGCGTGGCGGAGGCATCGCCTTCGCGCACCGCGGCGGCCAGCGGCGCCAGCTGCAAGGCCTCGCTCTGGCGCCATCCGCGCTGCAGGTGCACGCGGATGCCGGCGAAGCGGCCCGGTCGCTGATCCCCGCCTGCATGGTGATCAGCGGGCGGAGCATCGCCGAGCAGCGGGCGGAGCGCCCCCGCATCCTGCATGCCGAGGTCGTTGCCTTCCCCCGCCGCGCTGAGGATGGCGGCCAGCACGTCGCCCGCTTCCACCGATGGCAACTGGTCCGGATCGCCCAGCAGCACCAGGCGCGTGCCATCGGCCACGGCGTCCACCAGCTTGGCCATCAGGGGCAGGTCGATCATCGAGGCTTCGTCGACGACCACCACGTCGAACGGCAGCGGGTTGTCGGCGTGATGGCGGAAGCGGGGCGAATCCGGAATCGTGCCGAGCAACCGGTGCAGGGTGGTGCCCGTGGTGGGCAGCGCCGCGAGCAGGTCGGCGTCCACGCCCTGCGCCGCCAAAGCCTGCACTGCATGGCGGACGCTCTCGGCCATGCGTTCGGCGGCGCGGCCGGTAGGCGCGGCCAGGGCGATGCGCGGCGTGGCGCGGCCCGCGTGCTGCGCCTGTGCGGCCAGCAGCACCAGCAGGCGCGCGGTGGTGGTGGTCTTGCCGGTACCGGGACCGCCGGTGACCAGCAGCAGGGCATGGCGCAGCGCGAGCGCGGCGGCACGCGCCTGGTGAGCATCATGCGCGGCCGGCGGAAACAGCTGTGCGAACACGGGTGCGAGCGCATCGATGCCGGTTGCCGGCACCGCGTGCGCGGCGAGGCGTTGCAGGCCGAGCGCGAGCGCGCGTTCGTACTCGCGATAACGGCGCAGGTAGAGCAGGTCCTGTTCCAGCACCAGCGGCGCGTGCGGATCGGCGACGGCATCGGCATCGTCCGGCGTGGCCACCCAGCGCGAGGCGGCAAGACATGCGCGCCACGCATCGGCGGATGGCCAGTCGATGGGGGCTTCGGCATCGAGCAGTGCCTGCGGCTCGCGCAGCGAGAGTCCGGCATGGCCCTTGGCGACGGCGAGCGACGCCAGCGCGGCGGCGGCCAGTACCGTGTCGGGCGTGGACGCATCCAGGCGGCGCAGGCTCTGCGCGAGGGCGTGGTCCAGGGTGCGCAGGTGGCCGTTGCGGAACAGGGCATCGAGCAGGCTCATGCGGCCACCTCCTGACCGTGGCCGGCGAACAGGGCATCGAGTGCGTGCACGAGTTCCGGCGCGAAGCGCTGCGCATGTACACCGAGCGACGCATCGCGCGCGGGTTCGAGCCCGCGGCAGAACACGTAGCGGATGCCGCCGAAGTCGCGAGCGTACTCGTAGCCGTCGCCCAGGCGGAAACGCAGCCAGCGATGCAGCGCGACGGTGTAGACCAGGGCCTGCAGGTCGTACTCGCTGTGCGCCATCGCGGCGGCCAGCGCGGGCGCGTCGTAGCGCGGTAGCCGGTTGGACTTGTAGTCGAGCACGTACCAGCGCCCGTCGCGCACGTAGGTCAAATCGATCTTGCCGGTCATCAACCCTTCCAGCCGCGAACGCAGGCCGAACCCCTGGCGGGCGCGCACCACGCCATGCGCGTGCAGCAGCGCCAGCAACGCCGGCACGGCGGTGGACGCGAGGGCGAAGTGGAATTCGATTTCGGCACGCCGCTCGTATTCGCCCAGCGCATGCAGTGCGCCGCCCTCGGGCAGTGCGACGGTCAGCGTGCGCCCGACCAGCGAGGTGAGCAGCGCGATGCCGTCGGCCAGGTCGTCCTGGGCGTAGCCTTCCCTGCGCAGCGCAGCGAGCAGGGCAGCATGTTCTCCTTCCGGCGCCGCATCGCCCACCTGCCACGGCGCCCATGCGCTGAAGCGCGCGTCTTCGAGTGCCGCATGCAGCACGTTGCCGAAACGGCTGCCACTGAAACGCGGGTCGTACGCGTCGGCGGGGATGTCGGCGGATGCGTCCGCGTCATCGGGAAGTTGCACCGGTTCGTCCGCGGCCGCGCCATCGGCCTCGGTGGAGGCGGCATCGATGGCGTGGCCCGCATCGGCATGTGCGAGCTGGGTGAAACTGTAGACCCACCAGTCGGGCGCGATGGAACGCCGGGCGATGCGGGCGGCCGGCACCGCGCCCTCGGCCACGGGCGGCAACCACGGCAATGCCGCGGGCGGCGACGTGGGGTCGATGCGGATGCCCGGGTCGCGCGCCAGCAGGGCGTCGGCATCGCGCACCATCGCCCACAGCGGTGACTGGGCGTGCTGGTAGAAGGCGCCCGCTGCCAGCCACAGCGCGTGGCAGGCACGGGTCAGGCCGACGTACAACAGGCGCGCATCTTCGGCGCGCTGTGCCTCGCTCCATTGCGCCTTGGCCGCGCTCCAGCCGGAAACTTCGTCCTGCAGCTTCCAGTGCAGCACGCTGCCATCCGCGTCGGTGACGACGACACGCTGGCCGGGATCGGGCGCCTTGCCGCCGATGCCTGCGTACGGCAGGAACACCAGCGGATACTCCAGGCCCTTGCTCTTGTGCAGCGTCACCACCTGCACGCGGTGCGCGTCGGATTCCAGCCGCAGCAGCTGCGCGTCGTCATCGGCGCCGGTGCCGGCATCGGCGATGGCAGCGGCCAGCCAGTCGACGAGGCCGGGCAGGCCGAGCGTACGGGCGTCGGCCTCCTGCAGCATTTCGGCCGTCTGCAGGTAGTTGGTGAGCCTGCGCTCACCGTCGAGCAGGCCGAGCAGGCGCGGGGCGTGCTCCGCGCACAGGTCGTTGACCAGCGCCAGCGGGCCGCCGCGTTGCAGGCGTTCGCGCCAGTCCTGCGCGCGTTGCTGCCAGCGGCGCATCGCATCGCCGTCGGTCTCGAGTGCGGCGATGCCGGTGGCATCCACGCCCAGCAGGACGGTGGACAGCGCGGTGCGCAGATGGCCGTCGTCCGCGCCGTGCATCAACGTGCGCAGCAGCGCGTGCAGTTCGCGCGCTTCCGGCGTGGCGAACAGGCTGAGCTTGCCGGCCGCGACGGCGGGAATGCCGACATCGGCCAGCGCCTGCCGGATGCGGGTGGCATCCCTGTGCGTGCGGACCAGCACGGCGATGTCGCCGGGCCGCACGGGCCTGCCGGCGATCGTCGCCGCGCCGGACCGCGCCTCGACCAGCACGCCATGGATGGCGGCCACGCAGGCAGCGGTGGCCAGCTCACGCGAGGTGCCTGCGTCCCAGGGCTTGAGCTTGCCGTCCGGTCCGGGCGCTGGCGATGGCGCCTGCCACACGGTCAGCGCGGGTGCGGCCGTGCCATGGCGCTGGAAGTCGTCATCGTGACGGGTGCCGCCGGGCGCGACCGGATGGAAACGGATGCGCTCATCGACGAACGCGGCGTCGCCGGCCTGTGCGTACAGCGCTTCGATGGCGCGCAGCACCGAGGGCCTTGAGCGGAAGTTGTGCGACAGCGGTGGCGCGGCGACGGCATTGGCCTGCGCGGCGAGGTAGGTTTCCACGTCGCCGCCACGGAAGCCGTAGATCGCCTGCTTGGGATCCCCGATGACGAACAGCGCCGGCTGCGGACTCCTGCTGCCGAACACGCGGTCGAAGATGCGCCACTGGCGCGGATCGGTGTCCTGGAACTCGTCGACCAGCGCGACGCGGTACTGCGCCCGCAGGCGCTGCACCAGGGCGTCCGCATGCGGCGTTTCGAGCGCGTCGGCGACGCCGTCGATCAGGTCGTCGTAAGTCTGCACGCGCAGCTGCTGTTTGCGCAGCACCAGCCGTGCCCGGGCATCGTCGCGCAGGCGATGCAGCAGGGCGACGCGGCGCGCCTCCCGGTAAGCCTCGATGCGGCCCTGCATCTGCAGATACACGTCGATGGCATCGCTCAGCGGCGACGCCGGGGTGCGGCCCGTGCCGCCCTTGCTGGTTCTCCGCAGCAGCGCCTCGCGGCGCAGTTGCGGCAGCTTGTCGTGCGCGAATGGCACGCCGGCATCGTCCGCAAGCGCCCACGCACCCAGCGCGTCGAACAGCGCGGCGATCCACTCGACCTTGTAGCTGCCGCCGTGCAGCACCTTGCCCTCCACCGCGGCGACCAGGGCATCGCGGAACGCGTTCCCGTGGGCGCGGTACGCGGCGGCGAGTGCTTCGCCCGCCTCGCGCAACGCGGGTGCGGGGTCGGCAGGCAGCGGATCGTCGGGGTGCGGCTGCAACCGCTGTTCGCGCAGCAACACGGGCAGGTCGGCCGCCAGGGCCTCGGGGCCGCCCTTCCACAGCGCAAGCAGATCATCCGCACCGTCATCGTCCACGCCATGCGCGCGCCACAGGTCCGCGGCGATTTCCTGCCGTAGCGATGCGTCGTTGGCGAGCAACTGCGGGGCATCGAAACCGTGCCCGCTTTCCAGGGCGTGTTCGCGCAGCACCCGTGCACAGAAGCCGTGGATGGTGAACACCGCCGCCAGGTCCATGCCGTCGGCGGCTTCGCGCAGGCGGCGGTGCAGTGCAGTGGGGGATTCGCCACTCCGCGCGCGATGCGCGTCGAGGAGCGCGCGCGTCAATGCCACTTCCGGCCCTTCATCGGCGGCGGCGACCGCGGGCAGCGATGCCGCCAGCAGCAGACGGGCACGGATGCGCGCGCGCAGCTCCTGGGTGGCGGCCTCGGTGAAGGTGACGGCCAGGATCTCGCCGATGCGCAGGCCACCTTCCACCACCAGCCGCACGACCAGCGTGGCCAGGGTGAAGGTCTTGCCGGTACCGGCAGACGCCTCGATGGATTGCACGCCATCGAGCGGCAGCGCGAGATAGGGATCGCGTGCGGCGGTCATCCGGCGTCCTCCGCGTCGAAGATGGGGGCCAGCGCGCGCAACGCCTCGGGATCGGTGCCGGCGTAGACCTCGCCCTGCGTGACCGCGAGATAGATCGACATCGAAAGATCCGCGAACCGCAGCCGTGTTGCGTCATCGGTGAACGGATCGCACCCGCGCAGCGCGAGCCGCAGCGCATCTCCGCTGCCTTCGCTCCAGCTGCGCTCGCTTCCGCACCATTTCTTGGCCGCTTCCTTCAGGCCCGCTTCCATGTCGGGCGCGGCGGCGAAGAATTCCCAACCGCTGTAAGGCGCGAACGGCAGCGGTTCGCGCAGGCCCTGTTCGCGCAGCCAGAGCAGGTGCCGGAGCGCCGTGCGCGCCTGGTCCGGAGCGAGGGGCGGACGCACGTGGGGACCGAACGGATGGCCGGATGCCGGCTTCCTGCCGCCTTCGTGGAATTGAACCAGGGGCAGCGCCAGGCCGGCCGCACTGGCGAGCAGCCAGTCCAGGCCGTCGCGGATCGCCGCGTTTCCGCCCGGAGCACCGATGCGAACGCGGGCAAGCCCGTGCGGATACACGCCCGCCAGCGTGCCGTGCAATGCGACGCCGTCGATGTCCACCTCGATGCGCTGCGTCGCCGGCACGTCGCTGCCACGCCAGTTGGCGAAGGCGCGCGCATACGGCATGACCTCGCTGCGCAGCGCGGCCAGCGTGCGCCGCCCCAGCGGACCCGAGGGCAGCAGTGCGCGGGCGCGCAGGGCGGCATGCAGCGTGGCGTCATCGTCGCCCTGCAGCACCCCGGCGAACACGGCCGCCTGCACTTCGCTGCGCGCCAGGCCGCGGCCCGGCAGCAGCAACGGTTCGACGTCGTCGCCCGTCTCGTCGATCCCATCCAGCCGCAGGCCGAGCCGCTGGCGCAGGAACTGCTCGGCCGGTGCGGTCAGAAAGCGGCGCAGCAGGTCGAGCGACAGCGGGGAGCCGGCGTCGGCAGGTGGCGGCATCGCGTCGCCCGGGAACCAGCGCGGCAGGGGCGAGCGCCGCCCTGCCAGCTGGCCGGCGGCGGGATGCCATTGCCGGCGGTAGCTGAAGCGGCGCGGGTCGTCGTCGTCGCCGAACGCGGCGGGCGAGAACGGCTGCAGCGGATGGTGCACCACCAGCGCCCTGGCGACGGAGGCCGGATCGGCATGCTGCTGCGCGGCGGCGTCGATGAGTTCACTGACCAGCACGGACGGCTCGCGTGCGCTGCCGTCGCGCGGATCGGCACCGAGATAACTGAGAAGGAACACGTCCTGCGCGGCGGCGAACAGTTGCAGGAACAGGAAGCGGTCGTCTTCGCGCAGCGAGCGGTCGCCATGCCGGCGCTTGTCGGTGCCGAGTTCGGCCGTGAGCTTGCTGAGGCCGGCGGCGGGATCGCGGCGCGGATAGTCGCCATCGTTCATGCCGAGCACGCAGATCACGCGGAACGGCAGCAGCCGCATCGGCACCATGCGGCCGAAGCTGATGGCGCCGGTCAGCAGGGGCGCGCGCGTATCGGCTTCGGCAAGTGTGGTGGTGAAGTGCGCGCGCACCACGTCGGCCGGCACGGTGTCGGCATAGCCCGCTTTCTCCGCCTGCGCGGCGAAGTCGTCGATGAGCATGCGCAGGCGGTCGAGTGCGCGCTGGCGGGCAGGCAGGGCGGGCTCGCGCGGCAGCAGTGCGGCGAGCAGTCCGAGCAGCCGTTCGCGCCATTGCGCAGGCGTGATCGCTTCGCCCAGCGATTTCTGGTGGCGGGCCAGCACGCGCAACAGGCGGACCAGGATGTCCAGCGCGTCGAGCGCGCTGCCTTCCAGTTCCGGCCAGGGCGCGACGCCGGCGATGTCGTCCTGCGCGCCGCTGGCGTGGCCCAGCAGCAGGCGGTCGAGCGCGAACTGCCAGGTGTAGGCATCGTCGGCGGGCGCGTCGTGCGCGGCACGGTGCTTCGCATCCAGTCCCCAGCGCGCGCCTGCGGCCTGCAGCCACGCGTGCAGGCGCTCGAAGGCGGGGGCATCGAGACCGGCCGCGTCCGCGATGGGCGCACTGGCGAGCAGATCGAGGATCTCGTGGGTGCCGAAGCGCGAGACCGGCAGGCCGAGCAGGCGCACGAACACGTCGGCCAACGGCTCGCCGGCCAACGGACTGGTGTCGGCCAGCGCGTACGGCAACCGGTCGCCATCGCCCGGTGCGCCGAACACGGCTTCCAGGTAGGGCACGTACGGGTCGATGTCCGGCGCCAGCACCGCGATCTCGCGCGGCTGCAGCGGCGGATCGAAGCGGTCGTCCTCCAGCAACGCTCGCAGCTGGTCGTGCAGTACCTGCAGCTCACGCAGGCGCGTGTGGCAGGCGTGTACCTGCAGGCTGGGATCGTCGGTGCGCAGGGCCGGCAGCAGGTCGGACGGCTGCGCACGGCGATGGAACAGGTCCGACTGCAGTCGCCGCAGCAGGCTGCCCTGGAACTTGCCGCCCCCCGCACCGGGATCGGCATGGCCGCGCACGTCCAGGCTGGGATGCACCAGTTCGTAACCGCCGATCACGGCCATGAAGTCGCGCCCCGCCGCACCCCAGGCCTGCAGCAGGCGGGCGTCCGCGGTCGTGTCGTCCCCGGTGCCCGCGCGCAGGCGTTGCAGGTCGCCCCAGTAGTCCTTCACCGGCGACGGGACATAGAAATGCAGCGTGCCCACGCGCGCCTGCGTGGCCAGCACGCGCAGCACGTCGGGGGAGACATTGAGCGTGGCGAACGCGAACACGCGTGGCGGCAGTCCCTGCGGCAACGGCTGGCCTGCGCCCTCGAAGCGGTCGAGATAGCGCTGGATGCGCCGCGCGCGGTAGTCGTGGCCACCGGCGACGTGGCGCCACAGGATCGCCTGCGGGTCGTCGGGATCGGCGCCACTTTCCCAGCGCAGCAACCAGTCGCGACGCCAGGCCTGGTACTTCTCGAACACGTCGGCCAGTTCCCCCGCCAGCGCCCACGGCTTGAGTGGATCGGGCCGGCGCGCCGCGGTACCCGCCAGGTAGGCGGCGATCTGCGCCATGGCCGGACGCGCGAGCAGCACGGGGTCCGTCAGCGCGGCGTACAGCCGCCAGTGCAGCGTCGCGGCATCGAGATCGTCGCCCTCGCCGGGCACATTGGCGTCCAGTGCACGTGCGACGAACTCGCCGGGGGTGAGGAATTCCAGGTTCGCGGCGATGCCGTGCTCGGTGGCCAGCGTGGCCTGCAGCCAACGCCGCATCGCGACTTGGGGGATCAGCACGGTATCCGGCGCCAGCAGCGGCACGCCGGGCGCGGGCGTGCTCAGCTCCCGTGCCAGCAGGCCCGCCAGCACCTCCAGCGCGTTGGAGTGGTAGAGGCGGAAGTCGGGCGTGGCGTGGATCGTCATCGTCGTCGCCATTGTGCCGGATGCCGGCATCGCGCCGGAGACACAGCGGTTTGGGCCACAGCATCCCGCACGACCGTGCGCGCGGGCGGCGGTCGGGTGCCACAATAATCAAACTGCGCGGTACGGTTTATGTTCAGCCGTTGGCCGTGAAGCTACATCGTTGTTTTTGCGTTAACCCGCTACTCCCCCGCTCCACCCCCCCGCTCGCCGACGACGCCCATGACGCCTGCCGACGCCCCTGCCGTGCACCTGTCCGGTCTCCGCCTTGATCGCGGCGGCCGCAGCATCCTGCGCGACATCGACCTGTCGGTGCCGCGCGGCAGCATCACCGCGGTGCTGGGCCCGTCGGGCAGCGGCAAGTCGACGCTGCTGGCCGCGTTGACCGGCGAATTGCCGCCAGCGGCGGGCAGCGTGGAGGTGTTCGGCCAGCCCGTGCCGCACCGCAGCCGCGCCTTGCTGGAAATGCGCAAGGGTATCGGCGTGCTGCTGCAGGGCAACGGCCTGCTGACCGATCTGAGCGTGGCCGACAACGTGGCGCTGCCGCTGCGCACGCATACGAAGCTGCCGGACGCGCTGATCCGCCGGCTGGTGGACTTCAAGTTGAACGCGGTCGGCCTGCGCGCCGCCGCCGACGCCTATCCGCGCGAACTGTCCGGCGGCATGGCACGCCGCGTGGCGCTGGCCCGCGCGCTGGCGCTGGACCCGCCGCTGATGATCTACGACGAACCGCTGACCGGGCTGGACCCGATCGCCAGCGGCGTGATCATGAGCCTGATCCAGCGCCTCAACGACACCCTGGGACTGACCAGCATCATCGTGACCCATCACGTGCATGAAACCCTGCCCATCGCCGACCAGGCGGTGGTGATCGCCAACGGCGGACTGGTGTTCTCCGGCACGCCGGCCGAACTGGAAGCGACATCCGACCCGCTGGTGAAGCAGTTCCTGCGCGGCGAACCGGATGGCCCGATCGCGTTCGACACGGTCAAGCGTGGGGAGGCTGCGTGATGCGTTATTGCACGGCGCAGATTGTCCCTCTCGTCATCCCGGCGAACACCGGGATCCATGTCGATTTTGATTCTGCTCGCAAGGCCCGGAGCAACCGCAAGAGCACCATGGATTCCGGCGTTCGCCGGAATGACGGCTCAAGCGCGGCAGACGGCGCTGTGGGGGAGGCGCACTGATGCCCTTCGTCGAAGCCACCCGTTCGCTGGGCCGTGCCGGCCTGTTCTCGCTGTCGGTGTTCCGTGCCTCGAAGCCGACCCGCGACTTCTTCGCCGAGCTCACCCGCGAGATCTACAAGATCGGCGGCCGCTCGCTGCCGATCATCGCGGTGGGCGGTGCGTTCGTGGGTCTGGTGCTGACGCTGCAGGGCTACCGCACGCTGACCACGTTCGGCGCCAGTGATGCGCTGTCCACGTTGCTCGGCCTGTCGCTGTACCGCGAGCTGGGCCCGGTGCTGACCGCGCTGCTGTTCATCGGCCGCGCCGGCAGCTCCATCGCCGCCGAGCTGGGCCTGATGCGCGCCACCGACCAGATCAAGGCGCTGGAGCTGATGGCCATCGATCCGGTGGCCAAGGCCGTGGCGCCGCGCTTCTGGGCGGCGGTGCTGACGGTGCCGCTGCTGACCGGCTTCTTCTGCTCGCTGGCGATCAGCGCGAGCTATTTCGAGGCCGTGCACGTGCTCGGCCTGGACAACGGCACGTTCTGGTCGGCGCTGCAGAACAGCGTGGATTTCTGGGACGACTTCGGCGTGGCCCTGCTGAAGTCGGCGGTATTCGGCGGTACGGCCGCGCTGGTCGCGGCCTACGTGGGCTTCCACGCCGAGCCGACCATCGAGGGCACCTCCGTGGCCACCACCCGCGCGGTGGTGAATGCCTCGCTGCTGGTGCTGATGTTCAATTTCGTCATGTCTGCATTGCTTTTCAGGAGCTGACCCATGTCCGTCCGTGGACCCCGTCTCGAGTTCGCCGTCGGCGCCTTCCTGCTGCTGGCCCTGGCCTCGCTGCTGGTGCTGGCGCTGGCTTCCACCAACAAGCGCTTCGGCGTGGGCGGCGGCAGCTACGAGCTGACTGCGCGCTTCTCCAACCTCGGCCAGCTGCGCAAGCAGGCCCCGGTGAAGATCGGCGGCGTGGTCATCGGTCAGGTGGCCGACATCCGCCTGGACCCGGTCAAGTTCGACTCGCTGGTCACGCTGTCCATCGACAGCCAGTACAAGGACCTGCCGGCCGACACCGCCGCCGGCATCTTCACCAGCGGCCTGCTGGGCGAGAACTACATTGGCCTGTCGCCGGGCGGTGATCCCGAAGTCCTGAAGCCCGGCGAGGAGATCGCCTTCACCCAGCCGGCGGTCGATCTGCTGCAGCTGGCCGGCAAGTACATGTTCAGCGGCGGCACCAACAATGCCGGTGCAGGCTCCGGGGAAACCCCGGCCAGCGGCGAGACTGCCGCGCCCCCCGTTACGGAAGAACCCACGCCATGAAGACCCTGATGAAGCCCTCCCTCCTGTCCGTCGTACTGTCTGCCGCGCTGCTGGCGTCCGCGCCGGTCGCCGTCTTCGCACAGGCCACGGCACCCGCCACCGCTACCAAACAGAACACCGCCAGCCAGGTCGTGCTGGCCAGCAGCACGCGCATCCTGACCACGCTCGACCAGCGCCGTGCCGAATTCAAGTCGAATCCGGCCGCGCTGCGCCAGTTCGTCACCGGCGAGTTCAACACGCTGTTCGACGGCGATTACGCTGCCCGCCTGGTGCTGGGCGTGCACGGCCGCGGCGCCTCCGATGCCGACGTGAAGCTGTTCGGCCAGGCCCTGACCGAGCGCCTGCTGTCGGCGTACGGTGCGCGCCTGGCGGACTTCAATGCCCGCCTCAAGGTGCGGGTGAAGTCCGAAACGCCGCTGCCCGGCGGGCGCGGCGTGAAGGTCGACACCGAGTTCCTGCAGCCCGACCAGACCGTCACCCCGATCACCTTCTACGCGCGCAACGTAGGTGGCCAGTGGAAGGTGTTCGACGTGCTGCCGGAAGGCGTGTCCTTCGTGCAGACGTTCAAGACCCAGTTCGACACGCCGCTGCGGCAGAAGTCCATCGCCCAGGTGGCCGCGGACCTGAAGTCCGGCAAGCTGCAGGTCAACGGCAGTGCCAGCGGCCGCTGACGCCAGCGTCCGCCGGGACGGTGAGGCGCTCGTGTTCGCGGGCGCGCTGGACCGCGCGGCGGCGGCAGCGCTGTGGCCGCAGGTCTCGGCGCAGCTGGCCGGCGTGCAACGCATTGTCCTGACCAACGTCACTACCGTCGACAGCGCCGGGCTGGCACTGTTGGCCGAGCTGGCCGCGCGACTGCGCGCCGGCGGCGCCGCTCCCCGTTTCGAAGGACAGCCCGCAGGTCTCGCCGACCTCCAGGCCGCGTATCGCCTGACGCCGGAACTGGATTTCCCGGCGTAACCCCCACCCCCGCCGTTTTGCAGGAATCAGGATGAATCTGTTCCGCCTCAGCACCGTCGTCCTGCTCGCCGCCCTGGCGACCGCATGTGCGTCGGCGCCCAAATCCTCGACAGCCGCGCCGGCCGACGCGGTGGTGATCGACAGCACCGCGTCGGCCCCGTTGCCGACCGAACCGCCCATCGACCCGGCCAGCATCGACACGCCTGCGCCGGCGACGGACACCGCCACGGCGTCGGAGGGCGAGGACGACTTCGCCGCCATCTACGGCCAGGGTGCCTACGACCCGGTGGCCGATCCGACCCTCCCCGCACCCGCACAGTCGCCGACCGCCTACGACCCGTGGGAGAAGTTCAACCGGAAGGTGCACGCGTTCAACAACGTCGTCGACCGTGCGGTCGCACGCCCGCTGGCCCGTGCCTACGTGGCGGCGGTGCCGCGACCCGTGCGCTTGGGCGTTGGCAACTTCTTCGACAACCTGCGCCAGCCGCTGACGATGGTGAACCAGCTGCTGCAGGGGCGTCCGCGCGATGCCACGCAGACGTTCGGCCGCTTCCTGCTGAACTCCACGGTCGGCATCGGCGGCATCTTCGACCCCGCCAGCGACCTCAAGATGAAGCGCCGCAGCGAGGATTTCGGCCAGACGCTCGGTACCTGGGGCTGGAAGCGCTCTCGTTATGTGGAGCTGCCATTCTTCGGTCCCCGTACCGTGCGTGATGTGCTCGGACTGGCAGGCGACATGCCGCTCAGTCCGACCCGGTACGTGGAAGACGACAAAACCCGCATCTTCCTGCAGGGGCTGAACCTGGTGGACACGCGCGCCCAGCTGCTGTCGCTGGACAGCCTGCGCGAAGGCGCGGTGGACGATTACGCGCTGGTCCGCGATTCGTGGCTGCAGCGCCGCAATTACCAGATCGAAAGCCACCGCACGCCGAAGCAGACCGAAGAAGAACTGCCGGAGTACCTGCAGGACGAGAGCACCCCCACCGTGCCGGCGGACGCCATGCCGATGCCGGAGATCAGCGGCGGCGGTTGAGGCGGGATTGGAATGCGATCAAAGACAACGGCGCCATTAGGCGCCGTTGTCTTTTGGCTGTTGCCCTCTCCCTGCGCAGCGGGGAGAAGGAACAACGCCCGACGCCTCACTCTGCTTCGTCGCCGCCCAGCAGCTTCTGCGTTTCCTCACCCGGCAACGCTTCGACGCCGCGCAGCTGGCGCTCGATCGCGCGCGTACGCACCCCCGCCTGCTTGATGCTGTTCTGCACCGTGTCCAACTGGCTGTTGGCTTTCTCCAGCACCGTGGCGAACTTGCCGAACTCGGTCTTCACCGCTCCCAGCAGCACGCGTACCTCGCTGGAACGCTTCTCGATGGCCAGCGTGCGGAAGCCCATCTGCAGGCTGTTGAGCAGTGCCGCCAGCGTGGTCGGGCCGGCGATGACGATGCGGTAGTCGCGCTGCAACGCATCGACCAGGCCCGGACGGCGGATGGCTTCCGCATACAGGCCTTCGGTGGCCAGGAAGAGCACGGCGAAATCGGTGGTGTGGGGAGGCACCACGTATTTTTCGTTGATCGACTTCGCCTGCACCTTGATCGCGCGTTCCAGCTGCGTGGCCGCGACACGCATCGCATCGGCGTCGCCGCGCTCCTGCGCTTCGATCAGCTTCTCGTAATCCTCGCGCGGGAACTTGGCATCGATGGGCAGCCACACCGGCACGTCGCCATCCTGCCGGCCAGGTAGGCGGATGGCGAAATCGACGGCTTCGTTGCTGTCCGGACGCACCTTCACGCTGCGCGCGAACTGCTCGGCCGTCAGCACCTGCTCCAGCAGGTTCTCCAGCTGCACCTCGCCCCAGCCGCCGCGATCCTTGACGTTGCTCAGCACGCGCTTGAGGTCGCCGACACCGGTGGCGAGCTGCTGCATTTCGCCCAGGCCGCGCTGGACCGCCTCCAGCCGCTCGGACACCAGCGAGAACGACGCATCGAGCCGCTGCGTCAGGGTGGCCTGCAGCTTTTCGTCCACCGTCGCACGCATCTGCTCCAGCTTCTGCGTGTTGTCGGCCTGCAGTTCCTTCAGGCGATCCTCCAGCGTGGCGCGCATCTCGCCGATCCGCTGCTCGTTGCGCTGGGTCAGTTCGTTGAGCCGCTGACCCAGCGCGTCGGCGAAACGCTGCTGCGATTCGGAGGATTCCAGCCGGCCCTTGCGCGCGTCTTCGGTCAAGGTATCGCGCAGCACGTCCAGGCGCTGGTCGGTGCGGGTGCTGAGATCGGCCAGGTTGCGGGCAAAGCCGTCGATGCGGGCCTCCTGCGCGCGCGACAACCCCTCCAGCTGCTCGCGCAACTCGCCACGGCCCTCGCGCTGCTCGTCGCGCAGCGCCCGTTCCAGCAGGTCACCGATGCGCGCCTCCGGACGGCGCAGCACCAGCACCGCCAGCAGCACGACGGCGAAGGCCACGAGAATCAGCAGGAGGACGAGCAGGGTCTGGGAATCCATGCGGACAGTGTAGCCGCTGGCGTCTCATCGCCTGAGCCGGCCACGGCGCGAACGCCCTCGCACAAGAAGCGCGCGCCGCGTCACGGGACGTGGAGATGCGGCTTGACCCGCTCGAGCCGGCGGCGCACAGTCGCCGCGCACTGACCGCTTGGGGAAAGCCGGCATGCTGCAACGCCTCCGCACGCTGATGGGCGCCGCGCCCGATCCGCTGCCCGCACTCGCCGGCGCGCGGATCGCCGCATTGCGCGATGCGCTGGGCGAACCCGAATACATCGACCGCGACGACGACCGCCGGCACCGCGTGGACGTGCACGTGTACGCACGCGAGTTCTCCGGCGGTGGCGACATTGGCCACGTGCTGGTCACCAGTGGCATGAGCGACCGCCTGATGACGATGCCGGCGGGCTATGACGGCGATGAATCCGCCGCGCGCGAGCTGTTCTGGTACGTCCGCGAGCCGCATCCGGACTTCATCGCCCAGCTGCGCTGGCTGGCCAAACTGCCGTTCGCCGAAGGCAGCTGGCTGGGTTACGGCCATACCGTGCCCATGCCCGTGCCCCCCCTGGCTGCCTCGCCGTTCTCCACGTTCCTGCTGCTGCCGCCCGCGGTCGCGGCGGACCGGCACCTGTTCGACAACCTGCATCTGCACGGCCATGGCATAGAGACCCTGGTGGTGCACCTGCTGTCGGATGCGGAGTACGACCTGGTGCGATCTGACGAAGGCCTGGACGTGTTCCTCGACCTGCTGGATGTGCACCACTACCCGCAGGTGTTCGATCCGTCGCGATCGTCCTACCTCTGAGCGGTCCCGCATCGCGTGGTGCGGCGCCGATTGCCAGCCCGTGCCCTGCCCGCTTAGGCTGCGGGCGGCCCCGGGGCGGGGATTGCGCCGGCGGGTCCTGTCCTCCCCCTTACCATTCCTGCGCCAGCCCATCGCCGGCGTGCAGTCCCGTTGACGCATTCGAGGAGTTTCCATGACCTGGCTACGGCGCAAATCCATCGACCGGATCACCGAGCACGAAGAGGGCCGCCGACTGGTTCCCACGCTGAGCTGGCCGCACCTGGTGGCGCTGGGTATCGGGGCCATCGTCGGTACCGGTATCTACACGCTGATCGGCGTGGGCGCCGAGAAGGCCGGGCCCGCGGTACTGATCTCGTTCGTGGTCGCCGGCATCGTCTGCGCGTGCGCCGCGCTGGCCTACGCCGAACTCTCAACGATGATGCCCGCCGCCGGCAGCGCCTACACCTACAGCTATGGCGTGCTTGGCGAAGCGATCGCGTGGATCGTCGGCTGGAGCCTGATCCTGGAATACTCGCTGGTCGTCAGCACGGTGGCCGTGGGCTGGTCGGGCTATTTCGTCGGCTTCCTCGAATGGGTGCAGCAGAGCTTCGGCTGGAACGTCACCCTGCCCGCAGCACTGTCGGCCGGTCCGCATGCCGGTGGCCTGATCAACCTGCCGGCGATCGTCATCACGTTCCTCGTCGCGGGGATGCTGATCGCGGGGACGCGCGAAAGCGCGACGCTCAATGCGGTCCTGGTGGTGCTCAAGCTGATCGCACTGGCGGTGTTCATCGCGGTCGCACTGCCGGCCTTCAACCCGGACAACCTGCAGCCGTTCATGCCGTACGGCTTCCCGAAATCGATCGGGCCCGATGGGGTCGAACGCGGTGTGATGGCGGCTGCGGCGATCATCTTCTTCGCGTTCTACGGCTTCGATGCGATCTCTACCGCCGCCGAGGAAACCAAGAATCCCGGCCGCGATCTGTCCATCGGCATCATCGGTTCGATGGTCGGCTGCACGCTGATCTACTTGGTGGTGGCGGTGGCCGCGGTGGGTGCCCTGAGCTACACGGTCTTCGGCCAGAGCGCCGAGCCGCTGGCGCTGATCATGCGCGAACTCGGCCACGGCACGGCCGCGCTGGTCATCGGCATCGTGGCGATCATCGCGCTGCCGACGGTGCTGCTGGCGTTCTTCTACGGGCAGAGCCGCATCTTCTTCGTGATGTCGCGCGACGGCCTGTTGCCGCGCAATCTGTCGAAGGTCAACGCGCGTACCGGCACGCCGGTAGCGATCACCGTGTTCACCGCGGTGCTGGTGGCGGCGCTGGCCGGCGTGGCGCGCCTGGACGAAATCGCCGCGCTCGCCAACGCCGGCACGCTGGCGGCCTTCGTCGCGGTGGGCGTGTGCCTGCTGGTGCTGCGCGCGCGTGAACCGGAGCGCAAGCGCGTGTTTCGCACGCCGCTGGCGTGGGTGGTCGGCCCCGTCGCAATCTTGGGCTGCCTGTACCTGTTCTGGAGCCTGCCGCAGCGCACGCAGCTGTGGTTCCTGGTGTGGAACGCGGTCGGCATCGTGGTCTACCTGGCCTATGGTCGCCGCAACAGCATGCTGGCCAAGGGCGGCGACGCCTGATCGCGTCACGCAGCAACGAAACGGACAAGCGGGCTTCGGCCCGCTTTTTCTTTGCCCGCGCCCATCGATGCATTTCCCCATACGCCTGCGTGTGCACGCGTGACGCTTCATTCCCGGCGCCTGCGGCACTAAGATGCCGCGCAGGCACACCATCCCCCGGGTTACGACGTTGATCATCCATCCCAAAGTCCGCGGCTTCATCTGCACCACCACCCATCCGCTCGGTTGCGAGCTCAACGTGCGTGACCAGATCGCCGCCACGCGTGCACAGGGCGTTCGCACCGACGGACCGAAGAAGGTGCTGGTGATCGGTGCGTCCAGCGGCTACGGCCTTGCGGCGCGCATCAGCGCGGCCTTCGGCTTCGGCGCGGACACGCTGGGCGTGTTCTTCGAGAAGCCGGGCAACGAGAAGAAGCCCGGCACGGCCGGCTGGTACAACTCGGCCGCGTTCGACAAGTTCGCCAGGGAAGCCGGCCTGTACAGCAAGTCGATCAACGGTGACGCATTCTCCGACGAGGCGCGTGCGAAGGTCATCGAACTGATCAAGGGCGAAATGGGCGGCAAGGTCGACCTGGTTATCTATTCGCTGGCTTCGCCCGTGCGCAAGCTGCCGACCACCGGCGAAGTGAAGCGCTCGGCACTGAAGCCCATCGGCGCGCCGTACACGTCCACCGCCATCGACACCAACAAGGACGCCATCACCCAGGCCACCATCGAACCCGCCACCGAGCAGGAGATCGCCGACACCGTCACCGTGATGGGCGGACAGGACTGGGAACTGTGGATCGATGCGCTGGACAAGGCCGGTGTACTGGCCGATGGCGCGCGCACGGTCGCCTTCAGCTACATCGGCACCGACATCACCTGGCCGATCTACTGGCACGGCGCGCTGGGTCGCGCCAAGGTGGACCTGGACGAGACCGCGCAGCGTCTGGACGCACGCCTGAAGACCACTGGCGGCACCGCGAACGTCGCCGTGCTGAAGTCGGTGGTGACCCAGGCCAGCTCCGCGATCCCGGTGATGCCGCTGTACATCAGCATCGTGTTCAAGGTGATGAAGGAACTGGGCCTGCACGAAGGCACCATCGAACAGCTGGACCGCCTCTATCGCGATCGCATGTACCGCACCGACGGCACGCCGGCCGAAACCGACGACGAGAACCGCCTGCGCCTGGACGACTGGGAGCTCAAGCCCGAGGTCCAGGCCCAGGCCAAGGCGCTGTGGCCGCAGGTGACCACGGAGAACCTGTTCCAGCTGACCGACTACGCCAACTACAAGCACGAGTTCCTGAAACTGTTCGGCTTCGAACGCGGCGACGTGGACTACGACGCCGAGGTGGACCCGGACGTGCAGTTCGATTGCATCGAGCTGTCGCCGGAAGGCTGAGCATCCCGTGTAGCGCAAGAAAAGGCGGGCTCCGGCCCGCCTTTTTCTTTCCCGTCCTGTAGGAGCGACGTAAGTCGCGACCGCACGGCCGGACAACAAGGACATCATCAGCAATCGCAGGTGCGCCGGATGCTCGTCCGGCGCCATCGACCCCTGTCAGCGTGCGGTCGCGACTTACGTCGCTCCTACAGGGAAGCAGGCCTGCAATCCGGACCCAGCGCACGGATACGCATGCCGCGCACGTACACGACGTTGCCGTGGTCCTGCAGGGCGAGGTGGCCGCGGCGCGCCATGGCGAAGTCCGCCTGCCCGGCGAACTTGCTGGCCGCCACGCGCTGGCGCCAATCTTCGCTGCCGGTGTCGTACACCGCGACGCGTACGCCATTGAGCCAGTGCTCCACGCGCGGGCCACAGGCGACGATGCGCGCGTGGTTGTAGTCATCGGTGGTGCGCAGCATGTCGCGGGCCGGTGCGACCAGGTCGTACGCCGCGCCCGCGCGATGACTGGGGACGATGCGGTCCTCGGCCTCACGATCGTCAAGCAGCTGGTACTCGACCGCGCGTGCCCACACCGGCGAGGCATCGACCGCGCGATAGAACAAACCGCTGTTGCCGCCCGCAGGTAGGCGCCATTCGAATTCCAGTTCGAAGTCGCCGTACGTGCCGACGCTGATGATGTCGCCACCGCCCGCCACCGTGAGCGCGAGTTCGCCGTCGCTCACCTGCCAGCGCGGATCCAGCGTGGACGCGCCGACGCTGCGCCATTGCGCGGTATCAGCGAGCGATTGCCACGGCGCGGCCGGCGTGGAGGCACATCCGGCGATCAGGACGGCCAGCAGGATCGATACGATCCGCCTGCCGCGCATGTTCAGTCGACCACGCGGCAGAACACGGCCTTGAGGTAGCGCGATTCCTGCACGTGCGCCATGAACGGATGGTCGGGACCGGCGCCGGCGACTTTCAGGATCTGGATCGTCCGGCCGGAGAAGTACGCGGCGCGGCGCAGCATGTCGAGGAATTGTTCCTCGCTGACCAGGCCGGTGCACGAGAACGTGGCGAACAGGCCACCGGGCTTCACCACGCCCAGCGCCAGCTTGTTCATGTCGAGGTACTTCTTCAGCGCGGCGATCACCTGCTCGCGGTCGCGCGTCATCTTGGCCGGGTCCAGGATCACCACGTCATACTGCTCGCCGCGGTTCGCCGCATCGCGCAGGTACGGGAAGATGTCGGCCTGCACGAACTTCGGTCGCACGTTGTTGAGCTTGGCGTTGCCCTTCGCGATCTGGATGACGTCCTGGTCGATGTCCACGCCGACCACCTCGGACGCACCGCGCGCCGCGGCATACACCGCGAAGCCGCCGGTATTGCAGCACAGGTCCAGCACGGTCTTGCCTTCCACCTGCCGGCTCAGCCATTCGCGGTTCTCGCGCTGGTCGGCAAAGAAACCGGTCTTGTGCGCGCCCGCGGGATCGGCGCGGAACTTCACGCCGTATTCGGTGATGACCTCGGCTTCGGTGGTGGTGTTGCCGTGGAAGTCGAAGCTTTCCTGCTTCTGCACGTGTTCGTCGGCGAAGCTGTGGAAACGGCAACCCGGGAACTGCTCGCGCAGCGCCTCGTAGATCCATTCGCGATGGCGGAACATGCCGGCGGCGAAGAACTCCACCACGATCAGGTCGCCGTAGCGATCCACCACCAGGCCGGACAGGCCATCGCCCTCGGCATGCACCACGCGCCAGGCATCGCTGATGGCATCCAGTTTCAGCACGTCACGGCGCAGCGACACGGCGTCGGCGATCTTGCGCGAGAACCAGCCGGCGTCCACCGGAATGTCCGGATGCGTCTCGAGGATGCGCACGGCGATCCGCGAGTGACCGTTGTAGAAACCGCGGCCGATCCACTCCCCGTCCACGCCGACCACTTCGACGACGGTGCCCGGCTTGGGTTTGGCGGTGGGCTTCTCGATCAGTTTCTGGAAGATCCACGGGTGGCTGGAACGCCAGGCGTTCTTCAGGCGTACGGTCGGGTTGGGGGTATTCATGAACGCATTTTACCCGCGCGGTTGACCGCATCGCGTGCCACCCGGACAATTCGCGGCAGAAGGGGAGTAGCTCCCAACGTGCCGGCCGTCATTTCGAGCAGCGATGCTCCGGTCCCACGGCAGCCCACCGGGCTGTGAGCGAGACCTTCGCCGCGATGGCGAAGGCACCCCCGGACTCCCGTTTCCCCGGTTTCCGAGATGTCCGCGCCTGCGGCCGTCCTCCACTTTTTCGGGAATCTCGATGGAAACGATTGGCAACCCCTGGTTATGGGCCGGCTTCGGCGGCCTGGTGGTGATCGCGCTGCTGGTGGACCTGGTGCTGATGCGCCACGGCGGCGCACACAAGGTGACGTTCAAGGAAGCGATGTGGTGGAGCCTGGGCTGGATCGCCCTGGCCATGGCCTTCAACGGCGGCCTGTGGTGGTACGTGAACGAGACCGCCGGCCTGGTGGAAGCCAACCGCGTGGGCCTGGAGTTCCTGACCGGTTACCTGGTCGAGAAGGCGCTGGCGGTCGACAACATCTTCGTGTTTCTGATGGTGATGACCTACTTCGCCGTGCCCGAGGAACAGCGCCAGCGCGTGCTGGTGATCGGCATCCTCGGCGCCATCGTCCTGCGCAGCATCCTGATCTTCGCCGGCGCTGCGCTGCTGCAGCACTTCCACTGGCTGCTCTACATCTTCGGTGCGTTCCTGCTGCTGACCGGCATCAAGATGTGGTTCGCTGCCGGCAAGGAGCCGGACCTGGAGAAGAACCCCGCGCTGCGCTGGATGCGCAACCACCTGAAGCTCACAGATGGCTACCGCGGCGCGGCGCTGAGTGTGCGCGAGAACGGCGTGCGCTGGTTCACCCCGCTGTTCGTGGTGCTGGTGCTGATCGGCGTGACCGACGTGATCTTCGCGGTGGACAGCATCCCGGCGATCTTCGCGATCACCTCGGACCCGTTCATCGTGCTGACTTCGAACGTGTTCGCGGTGCTGGGCCTGCGTGCGATGTTCTTCCTGCTGGCGGGCATGGCCGACCGCTTCCACCTGCTGCCGTACGGGCTGGCGGTGGTGCTGGGTTTCATCGGCACCAAGATGCTGCTGATCGACGTGTACAAGATCCCGGTGCCCTGGGCGCTGGGCACGGTGGCGCTGATCCTGGGCGTGACCGTCGCGCTGAGCCTGGCGCGGCCGGCCAAGCCCGACGCAACGGGCTGACCGGCAACTGGCAGACCATCCCGCACGCGGGATGGTCTGTCCATCCCGGCCCGGCCTTGCATTCGTCCGGGCCGCCGCCAGAACTGGACCATGGACCTGCACCCCGACGACCCGGCGTTCGATCCGGAATCCCAACAGCGCCACGACCGCAGACGGCTGCTGCGCGCTCTCAACCTGAGCCTGGCCTTCGTGCTGTTGCTGGCCATCGTGTACTCGGCCCAGAACAGCTTCGACGTGCGCGCCTTCACCATCTCGCCACTGTCGGTGGAGGGCCTGCTCGGCATCCTCACTGCGCCGCTGCTGCATGGCTCGCTGGAACATATCGCCGCGAACGCCTCCGCCCTGCTGATCCTCGGCACGCTGGCCGGCGCCGTCTATCCGCGCGCCACGCTGTGGGCGATTCCGCTGGTGTGGCTGGGCGCCGGGCTTGGCCCGTGGCTGCTTGCCGATCCGGGCACGCACACGCTGGGTGCCAGTGGCCTGACCCACGGCTTGATGTTCATGATCTTCATGCTGGGCCTGCTGCGCCGCGACCGCGCGGCGATCGCGGCCGGCATGATCGCCTTCCTGTTCTACGGCGGCATGGTGCTGACCGTGCTGCCGCGCGAAGCCGGCGTGTCATGGCAGGCGCACCTGGGTGGCGCCGTGGCGGGATTGATCGCGGCGTTCCTGTTCCGTCGCCTGGACCCCGAGTTGCCGAAGAAGAAGTACAGCTGGGAGATCGAGGAAGAGGAAGCCGCCGCGCGTGTCGACGATGAACTCGAACTGCCGGCGCCCCGCGAAGTTCCGCTGCTGTGGTTGCGCCCGGAGCATCCGGAAGAGGAACAGCGCGGCGTGGTGTTGCGCTTCCCTCCGCGCGAGCCGCCGACGTCGTGACGCCTCTTGTGGGAGCGACGCAAGTCGCGACGGGATGGCACTTGGTCTAGGACAAAAGGAAAAGGCAGACCATCTCGATCTGCCTTTTCTTCTTCCGGATGATGACGCGGTGCCCGGTCGCGACCCACGTCGCTCCTACAGTGGAACCATCAGAACTTCGCGCTGAACTCCACACCCACCGTGCGCGGCTCGTTGATGAAACCGGTCAGGTTGTTGAAGTCGATGCCGCCGACGATGCGACGCTGGTCGGTGATGTTGCGGCCGAACAGTGCGACCTCGTAGTCGCCGTAACCCCATCCGTAACCGACGCGCAGGCCGCCTTCCAGCGATGACTTCCCGGTGAACTCGATGGAGTCATACAGGAAGAAATTCACTTCGCTGCGATAGGCCCAATCGGTGTAGACGTACAGTTCGCTGCCCTCGCCCAGGCCGACGCTGTAGCGCGCGGTGAAGTTGTGCACCCACTTCGGCGCCTGCGGCAGGCGATTGCCGCCGATGTAGTAGCGGCCCGTCGGATCGCCGTTCTCGTCCAGCACTTCTTCATCGGTCACGGTGCAGGCCGCACAGACGGCGACATTCAGGTCGTCGTCCTTGATCTCGGTGTCGTTGTAGCTGCTACCCAGCGTGACCAGCAGGTTGTCCAGTACGTAGGCCTGCAGGTCCAGTTCGAAGCCCTTGCCCACCGACTTCTCGGCATTGACCAGGATGTTGGCATTGGCAGCGCCGCCGACGGCGGTCAGCTGCTGATCCTTGACGCGGTAGTAGAAGACGCCCGCGCTCAGGCGTGCGCGCTTGTCCCAGAAGTCGGCCTTCACGCCCGTCTCGAACGAGGTGACGGTTTCCGGACCGGCGACCGACTTGCCGTTGAATGCGCCGGCAGCCTGAATACTACTGCCGCGGAAGCCGGTGGCAGCGCGTGCATAGACGTTGACGTCGTC
Organism: Pseudoxanthomonas sp. LARHCG66; assembly: GCF_052871755.1. Classification (NCBI taxonomy): domain Bacteria; kingdom Pseudomonadati; phylum Pseudomonadota; class Gammaproteobacteria; order Lysobacterales; family Lysobacteraceae; genus Pseudoxanthomonas; species Pseudoxanthomonas sp. LARHCG66. The sequence continues at coordinate 339,610 of NZ_JBIXJW010000004.1, forward strand.
ATTGACCGCGTAGGTCGCCGACAGGTCCCAGTTGAACTTCTTGTCTTCCGGCGATGCGGAAAGGTCGCCATCGGGCTCAAGCGCCGCCAGCTGCGCCAGCGTGCACTTGCCCGCCAGCACGCAGGCGGCGAAGCCGGTGTTCCAGTAGTCCTCGACCGTCAGTTCCTTCTCGTCGACGGTGTAGCGCATGCCGGCGCGCAGCTCCAGCTGGTCGGTCGCCTGCCATGTCACCGCGCCGAACGCCGCCCATGCGTCATTGGTCTGGCGGATGCGCTGGTAACCATCCTGGGCACTGTTGTTGAGCGAGTCGTAGCTGAAGCTTTCGACGCGATAGTCTTCCTTGAAGTAGAACAGGCCCGCCTGCCAGTTCACCGGGCCATCGAAGGCCGACTCGATGCGGAGTTCCTGCGTCCACTGCGAATGATCCGGGATGCCGTCGGCGGTTTCCGACGCGAACGGGATCACGCCGGGACCGGAGTCGGGCAGGAACACCGCGCCATAACCACCGTCGATGTCGCCACGGTTGATGGTTTCAACACTCTCGTAACCGGTGATCGAGTGCAGCGTGTAGTCACCCAGGTTCCAGCGCAGGCGCGCGCTGGCACCTTGGGACTCCAGCTCGGAATAGTTCAGGCCATCCTGCGACACCTTGTTTTCGTCGAAACCAGCGACGAAGTCGTTGGTACCCGGCTCGATGATGTTGGCGCGGAACAGGCGCGCAGTGCCATTGAGCTTGCGCGCATGCGCGTTGAGCAGCGCCTCGAAGCCATCGCCTTCGTACAGGAACTGGACACGGCCGGCCGACTCGTCATAGCCCTCGAAGCCGTCGTTCGGACCCGGGTAGGTGTTCTCCACCCAGTCGTCGCGGCGCTGGTAGAGCACCGACGCGCGCGCGGACCAGTTCTCGCTCAGTGCGCCACCGACGGCGCCTTCCAGGTTCCACATGTTGTCGCTGCCAACACCTACCTTGCCGTAGCCGCTGGTTTCCTGCGACGGCTTGGCGGACTCGAACTTCACCACGCCGGCCGGCGTGTTGCGGCCGAACAGCGAACCTTGTGGACCGCGCAGCACTTCGATCTGGTCCAGGTCAAACAGCGGGAAGCCCTTCAGGATCGGGTTTTCCTGCACCACGTCGTCATACACCAGCGATACCGGCTGCGAAGTGTTCAGGCGGAAATCGGTGTTGCCGTAGCCGCGGATGTAGAAACGCGGGAACGCGCGGCCGAACGAGGACTCGATATTGAGGCTGGGCACGCGGCCCGACAGGAAGCGGATGTCGGTGCCGCCTGACGCCAGCACGCCCAGCTGTTCGCCGTTGATGGTGCTGATCGACACTGGCACATCCTGGATGTTCTCGACCTTGCGCTGCGCGGTCACTTCGACGGTGTCGAGGGTGGTTGCGCTCTGCGTCGCGGGCTCGGCGGGTGCGGGCGTTTCCTGGGCGAAGGCGGTGCCGAAAGGCAGCAGCGCGGCGATGGCAAAGGCGAGGCGATGCGGCCGGGCGACGGCCGGGCGGAGTCGGGACATGGCGGTGGCTTTCCGAGTGGGTGGGAGTCGGGGCGCGCGGAGGCGCTAGCACGCGAATGTTGCATTACAGCAACAACAGGGGCAATGGCCGGAAGTCCCGTTCCTGACGAAGGTAACGGCGGTTGCCCTCCACAGTCGGTATTTCCGTACGCCCGGCAGCCGGCCGGTACGTTCAGGCCACCGACGTGACCGGTGGCAGGTGACGGCACGCGGGGACGGCGGGCTAGACTCGGCGCCCTTTCCCCGCCTCAGGATGGCGCCCATGACGCACTGGTTCTTCAATCTCCCCGGCAGTCCGGACCGCACCGGTCCGCTGGACGAAGAGGCGGCGCGCAGCCATGCCCAGCGCAACCCCGGCGCATTGGCCTGGCGTGAAGGCATGCGCGAATGGAAGCCCGTACGCGAGCTGCCGGAGCTGGCCGGCCAAGCCGCGCCGCCGCCCCACCTGCCACCGCTGCCGGGCTCCGGCGGGCGCAAGGCGGCGGACGAGATCGACTTCCGCATCGTCGGCGGCGACATGCAGTTCGTCGAAGTGGAACTGGACCCCGGCGAAAGCGCCATCGCCGAAGCCGGCGCACTGATGTTCAAGGACAGCAGCGTGCAGATGGACACCGTGTTCGGCGACGGCTCGCACAGCGGCCAAGGTGGCGGCTTCATGGAGAAGCTGTTCTCGGCCGGCAAGCGCGTGCTGACCGGCGAGAGCCTGTTCACCACCATGTACACGCATACCGGCCAGGGCAAGGCGAAGGTCGCCTTCGCGGCGCCCTACCCCGGCACCGTGCTGGCGATGAAGCTGGACGACCACGGCGGCCGCCTGATCTGCCAGAAGGACAGCTTCCTGGCCGGCGCGCGCGGCGTCACCGTCGGCATCCACCTGCAGCGCAAGATCCTGACCGGCCTGTTCGGCGGCGAGGGCTTCATCATGCAGAAGCTGGAAGGCGACGGCTGGGTATTCGTGCACGCCGGCGGCACCGTGGTGGAACGCGAGCTGCAGGCGGGCGAACGCATCGACGTGGATACCGGCTGCGTGGTGGCGTACCACGCCAGCGTCAACATGGACGTGCGCCCGGTCAGCGGCATCAAGAGCATGTTCTTCGGCGGCGAGGGCGTGTTCCTCGCCACGCTGACAGGGCCGGGCAAGGTGTGGATGCAGTCGTTGCCGTTCTCGCGCCTGGCCGGCCGCATGCTGCAGGCCGCGCCACAGGGTGGTGGCCAGAATCGGGGCGAAGGTTCGGTACTGGGTGGCCTGGGCCGGATCCTCGACGGCGACAACAGCTTCTGACGCGGCGAGTGCGGTTGGCCCTCATTGCGGCGGCGCGCTGTATGCTCCGCCGCTGGTCGCCCCACCCTGCCCTCTCCCCATGTGCCTGATCTCCCGTTCGCGTCCCTTCCTGTTCGCGTTGTGCGCGGTTCTGCTTGCCGCTTGCGGCGGCGACAACGTGCGACCCGTACCGCCCGCCGCCGTGGTGAAGCCGGTGCCGGCGGCGCCGAAGCCCAGGGTCGGCATCGCGCTGGGCGGCGGTGCGGCCAAGGGCTTCGCGCACATCGGCGTGATCAAGATGCTGGAAGCCAACGGCATCGAGCCGCAGGTCGTCTCGGGCACCAGCGCCGGCAGCGTGGTCGGCGCGCTGTATGCGAGCGGCATGGATCCGTTCCAGATGCAGAAGCAGGCGTTCGCGCTGGACGAGGCAAAGATCCGCGACGTGCGCCTGTTCTCCGGCGGGCTGGTGCAGGGATTGAAGCTGCAGGACTACGTCAACGAGCTGGTGGGCAAGCGCACCATCCAGCAGTTGAAGAAACCGTTCGCCGCCGTGTCCACACAGCTGGAGAATGGTGAGCGCACGGTGTTCGTGCGCGGCAATACCGGCCAAGCGGTGCGTGCGTCCAGCAGCATTCCCGGCGTGTTCGAACCGGTGGTGATCGGCAAGGCCAGCTACGTGGATGGCGGCGTGGTCAGTCCGGTGCCGGTGGATGCCGCGCGCCAGCTGGGCGCGGATTTCGTCATCGCGGTGGACATCTCCACCAAGGCGCCCGGCACCAAGCCCGGCAGCATGCTGGGCATCGTCAACCAGTCCATCGGCATCATGGGCCAGCGTCTGGGCGAACAGGAACTCGCGCGTGCCGACATCGTCATCCGGCCGAAGGTCAACGATATCGGCCCGGCCGATTTCGAGCAGAAGAACAACGCCATCCTCGAAGGCGAACGCGTCGCGCTGGCCGCCATGCCGCAGATCAAGGCGAAGCTCGCCGAGCTTCAGCGCAGCCGCAATGCCGCGCATGCGGCGAGGCACGCCCCGCCCAAGCCCGATCCGCGTTGCCTGGAAGAACCCTCTCGCCTGGGTCGCCTGTTCGGCCGCGACGTGAAGTGCGACGCCGCCGGACAACCGGTCAAGCCTTAAGCCCGCGGGTCAGCCGGTCACGCGGCGCAGGTTGTCCCGCGCCCTCGCCTCCAGCACGTCGTGGAAATGCGGCGTGCTGTAGATAGCCGGCCGATCCAGGAACCCCTTGAGGATCTCGCGCCGCTTGCGCCGGAACAGGAAGCCGGGGACGTAGGCGTATTCCTTGCGGATCTGCTGCTCGTACTCGTCGAAACGGGTGCGCTCGGCACCGAGGATCGACAGGTCGATGTCGACCAGCAGTTGTTCGTCGTGGCCCGACGGCACCGCGGTATGCCGCGTTGCCATCACCAGGTCGTGCACGTGCTGGGCCGACTCGCCCAGGACACCGGCTGCACGCAGCGCATCGCGCGCCCAGTCGGCGCTGCGCTGCTCGTTCTCGTGACCTTTGACGTCGTAGATCGCGTCGTGGAACCACAGGGCGAGTTCGACTTCATCGGGATGCTCGGCCAGCGCACGCACGTCATCGAACGCCGAGAGGCATTCACCGAGGTGCTGCTGCGTGTGGTAATGCCGCTGCGGCTCGGCGTACGCGGTCATCAGCTGTGCGAACAGCGCGTCGCCCTCGCCCGCCGCGCCGATGCCGGTCCATGCGCGTTGCCAGGAGCTGAGGAAGAAATCCATGGATGTCGTCCAGGCCAAGAGCGATGGGCCCATTGTAGGAGCGACGTGAGTCGCGACCGCACGGCATGAACGCCTTGATCCGCACAGGACGACCGAGCGGCATCCCCTCGCCGTCGCAGGTTCTCAAGACGTCATGACCGGGTGGGCATGCGGTCGCGACTTACGTCGCTCCTACAAGGGAGTCAGCCCATGCCCGCCCACCGGCACCGTCTCGATGTGGCTGTCGAATCCCGCGATCAGCGGCCGCGCCTTCGCGATGGCCTGCTGCACGGCCGGCAACGTGAGCGAGGCCGTGTGGCTGGCCGCATCGGTCCAGACCTCGGTGATCCAGATCGCATCGGCATCGGCGGGATCACCCGCGATCACGTAGCTCAGGCAGCCCGGCATGGCTTCGGTGCCTTCCAGCAGAATCGCGAGCAGCGCGTCGCGCTGGCCCGGTGTGGCGCGCATCTTGCCGATCAGTCCGTACATGATGGTCTCGAGGGTCGGTAACCGCGTGCGTTGTAGCACGTGTCGCGGACAGGATCCGCGTGGACGCGACCTGGGGACGCTGCGCTAGTCGCCCCACTTCGCCAGATAGTCGCCGTAGGCGGCCTGCCAGGCATCCGACCCGAACGCGCCTCCACTCTGGTGCGTCAACGCGATCGGCCAGGTTCCCAGGCGCAACCCCGCCTGCCTGGCGGACCGGCAGAAATCCATGTCGTAGAAGTGGAAGCCGAAGCGCGGATCGAATTCGACGCGCGCCTGCGACAGGGCTGCCCGGCGTGCGGCGAGGAAGACGCCATCCAGCAGTTCGCAGTCGGCAGGCATGCCGCCGAAGTAGGACACCCCGCCAAAAGGATATGCGCCGTGCGCCACCCCGCCCGACAGGTGGGCCTTGTCGTCCCATGCCAGCGTCATGTCGGCGAACGCCCATGCGGGCTGCCGGGGCTGCCTGCGCCGGTTGCCTGCCACGCCGACCACGTCGTAGCGGAGCAGCGCGTCCTGCAAGCGGTCAGCGAGGAAGCTGTCGTCGATCCAGACATCGTCGTGCACGAATACCAGCACATCACTGTCCTGGCTTTCCCTGATCGCCTGGTTGTAGACCTCCGGCAGGCCACGACCGTTCTGGTACGCGATCCGGCTCCGGATGCGCGCGTCGAACGACAGCCGGCGCAACGATGTCCCCAGCGCACTGCCCTCCCGGAAATCCCGCTCTGTCCGCCGTGTCGCGCTGACAACCATGATCGATGTCATCCGGCATACCCCAATGGCAGGCCGCCGTCGGTCTTGACCGCACGCAGCACCAAGCTGGAGTTCACGTCCGCCACGCCGCTGGCATTGAGCAGGTTGTCGAGCAGGAAGCGGGAGAAGTGCTCCAGGTCCTGCACCACGACGTGCAGCAGGTAGTCCATGTCGCCGGTCAGCGCGTAACACGCCACCACTTCGTCCCAACCCCGCACGCCGTCCCCGAAGTGCTGGACGCTGGCCGGGTCGTGCCTCTCCAGTTGCACGCGGACGAAGGCCTGCAGCCCGAGCCCGACCGCCTTGGGGTCGACGCGGGCAGCGTACCCGGCAATCACGCCCGTCGCCTCCAGCCGCTGGATGCGGCGCAGGCAGGCCGAGGGCGACAGGTTCACCTGCGCCGCGATGTCGGCATTGGTGGCACGGCCGTCGCGCTGCAGCAGCGCCAGCAGGCGCAGGTCAATGCGGTCGAGAGAGGCAGATTCGGTCATTTGCTGCACAGGATAGCCTGTTCACGCAATTTCATTGCACCATCTGTCGGTGTGGGCGCAATTTAGCAAGCCTGTTGCGCGCGTCTGCCGCTAGCATCGGCCTATTCCTCCTCCCTCCGGGAAGCCGCCATGAACGAGCCTCGCCGCGTCGAGCACCAGCAGACCGACAAGGGCTACGTACCGGTATATACGACCGCCATCGTGGACCAGCCCGCCGAGTACCCGGCCAACGACCATGCCACCTGGGGTGCGTTGTACGAACGCCAGCGCGCGCTGCTGGTCGGCCGCGCCTGCGACGAGTTCCTGCAGGCGCAGGACGCGATGGGCATGACGCCGGACCGCATCCCGCGCTTCGATGAACTGAACGCGGTGCTGCGCGCCACCACCGGCTGGCAGCTGGTCGGGGTGGAAGGACTGCTGCCGGAGCTGGAGTTCTTCGACCACCTGGCCAACCGGCGATTTCCCGTCACCTGGTGGATCCGCCGGCCGGACCAGATCGACTACATCGCCGAACCCGACCTGTTCCACGACCTGTTCGGCCATGTGCCGCTGCTGATGAACCCGGTGTTCGCCGACTACATGGAAGCGTACGGCAAGGGCGGCGTGAAGGCGCACGGGATCGGTCCGGACGCATTGCAGCACCTGACCCGGCTGTACTGGTACACGGTGGAGTTCGGCCTGATCAACACGCAGGACGGCCTGCGCATCTACGGCGCGGGCATCGTGTCGTCGAAGGGCGAGTCGCTGTATTCGCTGGAATCGGATGCGCCCAACCGCATCGGCTTCGATCTGGAGCGGATCATGTGCACGCGCTACCGGATCGACACGTTCCAGAAGACCTACTTCGTCATCGACAGTTTCGAGCAGCTGATGAATGCGACCGCGCCGGACTTCACCCCGATCTACGCGCGGCTGGACGCGCAGGACGCGGTCCCCGCCGGCGACGTGCGTGATGGCGACAAGGTCTACACACGCGGCACCGGCGAAGGCTGGGCGGACGGCGGCGACGTCTGACACGCGCCGTACAATCGCGGGCATCCCGCCTTTCCGTGGATGTCCGATGCTCCGACGCCTGCTCCCGCTGTTCGCCCTCTGCGCACTGCTGCCCCTCTCCGGCGCCGCGTTCGCCCGCAACTGCGCGGTGACCGTCGAAGCGACGGACATGATGACCTTCAACCTGAAGACCATCCGCGTGCCGGGCGACTGCGCGCAGCTGCGGGTGGTGCTGAAGCACACCGGTCGCATGCCGGCGCAGGCGATGGGCCATAACTGGGTACTGGCCGAAACACGCCATCATCGCGAGCTCGGCCTGGCCGGCGGCCGCATGAAACTGGCCGACGACTATCTGCCCCGCAACGACGCCCGCGTGATCGCCCACACGCCGGTGATCGGCGGCGGACAGGCGACCGAGGTGGTGTTCCCGACCTCGCGACTGCGCAGGGGCGGCGACTACACCTTCTTCTGCACCTTCCCCGGGCACTGGAACATGATGAAGGGCAAGCTGGTGTTCGAATGACCCGCGCATGTTGATGGTCTTCATCAACGCATCGGTGATTTCTTGCCGGTAACAGGCGTTTTCCCGGCCATGGACACCTGCCTCCGGTAGCATGTCGTCACGCGCCGACCCGCATCGCGCGCACCCCGTTCACAGCAGACGGCATGCCATGAATACCGACTTCCGCACCTCGCTCCCGGGCACCACGCTCGACTATTTCGATGCGCGCGCCGCCGTCGATGCCCTGCGCCCCGACGCCTGGGCCACGCTGTCGTACACCGCGCGCGTGCATGCGGAGAACATCGTGCGCCGCGCCGATCCCGCGCGCCGCGACGACTACCTGCGCCAGCTGATCGAGCGCCGCCGCGACCTGGATTTCCCGTGGTTCCCGGTGCGCGTGGTCTGCCATGACATCCTGGGCCAGACCGCGCTGGTGGACCTGGCCGGGCTGCGCGACGCGATCGCCGACATGGGCGGCGACCCCGCGCAGGTGAACCCGGTGGTGCCGGTGCAGTTGATCGTCGACCACTCGCTGGCGGTGGAGTGCGGCGGCTACGACCCGGACGCGTTCGCCAAGAACCGCGCCATCGAGGACCGCCGCAACGAAGACCGTTTCCACTTCATCGACTGGACCAAGCACGCATTCAAGAACGTCGACGTGATCCCGCCGGGCAATGGGATCATGCATCAGATCAACCTGGAGAAGATGTCGCCGGTGATCTATGTGCAGGACGGCGTGGCCTTCCCCGATACCTGCGTGGGCACCGACAGCCACACGCCGCACGTGGACGCGCTGGGCGTGATCGCCGTCGGTGTCGGTGGACTGGAAGCGGAGAACGTCATGCTCGGCCGCGCGTCGTGGATGCGTACGCCGGATATCGTGGGCGTCGAGCTGGGCGGCAAGCCTGCGCCCGGCATCACCGCCACCGACGTGGTGCTGGCGCTGACCGAATTCCTGCGCCAGTCGAAGGTCGTCGGCGCCTATCTGGAGTTCCGCGGCGAGGGCTCGGCGGCGCTGACCATCGGCGACCGCGCGACGATCTCCAACATGGCGCCCGAGTACGGCGCGACCGCGGCCATGTTCTTCATCGACGACAACACGCTGGACTACCTGCGCCTGACCGGCCGCACCGACGAGCAGGTGGCCCTGGTCGAAACGTATGCGAAGACCGCGGGACTGTGGGCCGACGACCTGAAGAGCGCGCTGTACGAGCGTACGCTGCACTTCGACCTGTCCACCGTGGTCCGCAACATGGCCGGGCCGTCGAATCCGCACAAGCGCCTGCCGACCAGCGCGCTGGCGGAGCGCGGCATCGCCGACGGAACCAAGCTGGAGGCGGGCAGGGCGGATGAAGCGCAGGGGCTGATGCCTGACGGCGCCGTGATCATCGCCGCCATCACCTCGTGCACCAACACTTCGAACCCGCGTAACGTCATTGCCGCCGCACTGCTGGCCCGCAATGCGAATGCGAGGGGCCTGGCGCGCAAGCCGTGGGTGAAGAGCTCGCTCGCGCCGGGCTCCAAGGCGGTACAGCTGTACCTGGAAGAGTCGGGCTTGTTGCCGGACCTGGAGAAGCTCGGTTTCGGCATCGTCGCCTTCGCCTGCACCACCTGCAATGGCATGAGCGGCGCGCTGGACCCGGCCATCCAGCAGGAGATCATCGACCGCGACCTGTACGCCACCGCCGTGCTGTCGGGCAACCGCAACTTCGACGGCCGCATCCACCCGTACGCCAAGCAGGCGTTCCTGGCCTCCCCGCCGCTGGTGATCGCCTACGCCATTGCCGGCACGGTGCGCTTCGACATCGAAAAGGATGCGCTGGGCGTCGATGCAGACGGCAGGCCGGTGACGTTGAAGGACATCTGGCCGAGCGACGATGAAATCGATGCCATCGTCAAGGCGAGCGTGAAGCCGGAACAGTTCCGCAAGGTCTATGGACCGATGTTCAACGTGCGCGTCGAGCACGGTGGCAAGATCGAACCCCTGTACGCCTGGCGCCCGCAGAGCACCTACATCCGCCGCCCACCGTACTGGGAAGGCGCACTGGCCGGCGAGCGCACGCTGACGGGCATGCGGCCGCTGGCCGTGCTCGGCGACAACATCACCACCGACCATCTGTCGCCGTCGAACGCGATCCTCGCGTCCAGCGCCGCAGGCGAGTACCTGGCCAAGATGGGCCTGCCGGAAGAGGACTTCAATTCCTACGCCACGCATCGCGGCGACCATCTCACCGCGCAGCGCGCTACCTTCGCCAACCCGCAGCTGGTCAACGAGATGGCGGTGGTGGATGGCGAGGTGAAGAAGGGATCGCTGGCCCGCATCGAACCCGATGGCCAGGTGACGCGCATGTGGGAAGCCATCGAAACCTACATGGCACGCAAGCAGCCGCTGGTGATCATCGCCGGCGCCGACTACGGACAGGGCAGTTCGCGTGACTGGGCCGCGAAGGGCGTGCGCCTGGCCGGCGTGGAAGCCATCGTGGCCGAGGGCTTCGAGCGCATCCACCGCACCAACCTGATCGGCATGGGCGTGCTGCCGCTGGAGTTCAAACCGGGCGAGACCCGCAGGACCTACGGCATCGATGGCACCGAGACCTTCGACGTGGTGGGCGCGCGCGCGCCGCGCGCGGCGCTGACGCTGGTGATCCACCGCGCCAGCGGGGAGACCGTGCACGTGCCGGTGACCTGCCGACTGGACTCGGACGAGGAAGTCTCGATCTATGAAGCGGGCGGGGTGCTGCAGCGGTTCGCGCAGGATTTCCTGGACGCGTCGAAAGCGGCCTGACCCGTTCGTCGTATCGGTACACCCAACGCACAGGAGTCCGATCATGTCCGAGAACACCGCCCCCGGTACCGTCCGCCTGCATCGCGTGCTGCGCGCACCGCCTTCGCGCGTCTACCGCGCATTCCTCGATCCCGACGCGATGGTTAAGTGGCTGCCGCCGCACGGGTTCACCGGCAAGGTCCATTCGATGGATGCCCGCGTGGGCGGCGGCTACACGATGTCGTTCACCAACTTCGGCACCGGCTCCAGCCACTCCTTCGGCGGCACTTACGTGGAACTGGTGGAGAACGAATTGCTGCGTTACACCGACCAGTTCGACAACCCCGGCCTGCCAGGCCAGATGCACGTGACCGTCACGCTGAAGAAGAGCGTCGCCGGCACCGAGCTCAATGTCGTGCAGGAAGGCATTCCCGCCGCGATCCCGGTCGATTTCTGCTACCAGGGTTGGCAGGAATCGCTGGAGATGCTGGCGAAGCTGGTGGAGCCGGAGATTCCGGACGGAGCGTGAGGATGTGTATGCTCTCTTCCATGCAAACGGACATTGCGAGCCCCTCTCCCCTCGCGGGAGAGGGGTTGGGGAGAGGGGGCCTCATGGAATCGAGACAGTTCGCGAAACATCTCCGCCGCAACATGACCGATGCCGAACACAGGCTCTGGCTGCATCTGCGTGCGCATCGACTGGACGGACAGAAATTTCGTCGCCAGCAACCGATCGGACCCTTTGTCGTCGACTTCGTGCATTTCGGAGCGCGTCTGATCGTCGAGGCCGATGGTGGGCAGCACAACGGCTCACCGCACGACGCGGGCCGTGATGCGTGGTTGATGAGGCAGGGATTCCGGGTATTGCGATTCTGGAACGACGAGATTCTCCAGCAGACGGATGCAGTCCTAGAATCCATATGGAAGGCACTGCGCGAAGAAGCGCCCTCTCCCCCGGCCCCTCTCCCGCAAGGGGAGAGGGGAGAACAGCCCAACTGACAGAGTCCCGATATGCCACACGCCCCCCAGATCCGCATCCCCGCCACCTACATGCGCGGCGGCACGTCGAAAGGCGTGTTCTTCCGCCTGGAAGACCTGCCTGCACGCGCACAGGTGCCGGGGCCCGCGCGTGATGCCCTGCTGAGCCGCGTGATCGGGTCGCCCGATCCGTACGGCAAGCACACCGACGGCATGGGCGGGGCGACGTCGAGCACCAGCAAGGTGGTGATCGTCTCGCCGAGCACGCAGCCCGGCCACGACGTGGACTATCTGTACGGACAGGTGCCGATCAACGAAGCCTTCATCGACTGGAGCGGCAACTGCGGCAACCTGTCGTCGGCGGTCGGTCCGTTCGCGATCACGAACGGCATGATCGACGCGTCGCGCGTGCCACGCGACGGCGTGTGCACGGTGCGTATCTGGCAGGCCAACATCCAGAAGACCATCGTCGCGCACGTACAGGTCAGCGGCGGTGAGGTGCAGGAAACCGGCGACTTCGAACTGGATGGCGTGACATTCCCGGCGGCAGAAGTGCAGCTGGAGTTCATCGATCCGGCCGACGAGGGTGAAGGCGAGGGCGGTGGCGCCATGTTCCCCACCGGCAACCTCGTCGACGATCTTGATGTCCCCGGCGTGGGCGTGTTCAAGGCCACGATGATCAACGCGGGCGTGCCGGTGGTGTTCGTCGAGGCCGCAGCGCTGGGCTACGACGGCACCGAGCTGCAGGGCGCGATCAACGAGGACAAGGCCGCACTGGCGAAGCTGGAAGCGATCCGTGCCCACGGCGCAGTACGCATGGGGCTGGTGGACGATGTGGCGAAGGCCGCCGCGCGACCGCTGACACCGAAGGTCGCTTTTGTCGCGTCGCCGAAGGATTACCTGTCGTCGAGCGGCAAGCTGGTGCGCGCGGCCGACATCGATCTGCTCGCGCGCGCCATGTCGATGGGCAAGCTGCACCACGCGATGATGGGCACTGCGTCGGTCGCCATCGCCGCCGCCGCTGCCGTCCCCGGCACGGTGGTCAATGCCGCGGCGGGCGGCGGATCACGCGAGGTGGTGGTGTTTGGTCATCCTTCGGGCACGTTGCGGGTCGGGGCGGAGCTGAAGCAGACGGACGGCCAGTGGTCGGCCACCAAGGCCATCATGAGCCGCAGCGCGCGGGTGCTGATGGAAGGCACGGTGCGCGTGCCGGGTGACGCGTTCTGACAACGCCGCGTCGCTGACCTGCCGGAAGTCACCACTTTCGCCCGACCCATTGCCTCGGCGCCACGCGCACGACAGCATGCGCGCATGTGGCCAACCCTGAATCGACTTCGCGAACCCATGACGCTGGCGGGCGTGTTCACGCTCGCCGCCGTGTCGCTGGGCCTGCGCTTCCTGCCGCCGGAGGTGCTGCCAGCCGCGGCCGCCGCACTGGTGGCGTACGCGCTGGGATTCCTCCTGTTCGCGCTGGCACCGGACACCTGGGAGCGGCAGCGGCGGATCGCCCTGGTGGCGATGGCCGGCCTTGCGCTGCTGCTGGCATGGTTGACGCCGCGCGTGGGCACCGCGCAAGTGTTGCTGGTGGTCTGGGTGGCATGCGCGGTCAACGTGCTGTCGCCGCGCGGGGTCATCGGCGCCGCACTGGTTTTGAACCTGGCGTTCTACGCGCTGATGGTGCACCACGAATTCGGCGCGCCGCTGACGATGACGTTGATCAACATCGGCTTCCAGGCGCTCGCCGGCCTGTGCGTGCACTATGCCCGCCGCTCCGAGGAATCCCGCGACCAGTTGGCGCTGGTGAATGCGGACCTGCTGGCCACACGGGCGCTGCTGGCCGACAGCGCGCGTGACGCCGAACGGCTGCGCGTGGCGCGCGAGCTGCACGACGTGGCCGGTCACAAACTCACGGCGATGAAGCTCAACCTGCGGGCACTGGCCAGCGATCCCGTGTTCGCCGTGCGCGATGAAGTCCGCATCGCGCAACAGTTGTCCACCGAGTTGCTGGACGATATCCGCAACGTCGTGCAGGCCCTGCGCGATTCGCGCGGGCTGGACCTCCAGACCGCGATCCGTGCCCTCGCCGCACCGCTGCCACGGCCCACGCTGGATCTGCGTATCGCGGAAGACATCCGCATCACCGATCCGGCCGTGGCGGAGTCGCTGCTGCGCATCGTGCAGGAGTGCCTGACCAACGCCGCACGGCACGCGAACGCGGAGACGTTGATGGTTTCGCTGAGCAGGGAGGACGCTGACATGCGCCTGTGCATTGAGGACGATGGCAAGCTCAGGGGTGGTTTGCGCGAAGGCAATGGACTGTCGGGCATCCGCGAGCGCGTCGCGGCGCTGGGCGGCGATCTGCGCCTGGGCACCGCGCCTCGCGGTGGCCTGCGCCTGGACGTGAGGCTGCCCGCATGACCGTGCGGGTCGCCCTGGCCGATGACCAGGCCCTGGTGCGCGCCGGCCTGCGCGCCTTGTTGAAGGCGCAGCAGATCGAGGTGGTCTTCGAAGCCGAAGATGGTGCCGACCTGCTGGCCAAGCTCAAGGCCCAGCCGGTGGACGTGGTGCTGAGCGACATCCGCATGCCCGGCACCGACGGCATCGAAGCCCTGCTGCAGCTGCGCGAGGGTGGCGACCGGACGCCGGTGCTGCTGCTGACGACCTTCGACGACAGCGACCTGTTGTTGCGTGCCACCCAGGCCGGTGCGCAGGGCTTCCTGCTGAAGGACGCCGCACCCGAAGACCTCCATGACGCCATCCAGCGCGTGGCCGCAGGCGAGACGCTGCTGCAGCCGGTGAGCACAGATCCCGTGCGCGCGCGCTTCCGCTTCCGCGACGAAGCGCCACCCAGCGATACGTTCAGTGAGCGCGAAGTGGCGATCCTGCGGCTGCTGGCGGGCGGCTATTCGAACAAGGAAATCGCCCGCACGCTGTTCCTGGCCGAAGGCACGGTGAAGAACTACGTCTCCACGATCCTCGACAAGCTCGGCACACGCGACCGCACCCGCGCCGTGCTGAAGGCGATCACGCTGCGGATCATCTGAGTCCGCTGGTTTTTTTAGGAGCGACGTGAGTCGCGACCGCACGCTCACCATCACCCGGATCTTTTAGTGACACGTAACGGATCGGCAATCCCTTCTCGTGAAGGTGTCGTGTTCCACGGCGATTCGGTGCCCCGGTCGCGACTCACGTCGCGCCTACAGAAAAGCCAGGCTCAGAACACCACCATCGCCGCGCCCGCGGCCAGCGCCACCAGCAGACCCGCGGACACCCGCATGCCGTAGGCGGTCCCGCCGCTGACCCAGGCGATCACCGACTTGGCGATGAGGCTGGCCGCCAGCAACGCGAGCATCCACCAGCGTGCTTCCGCAGCCTCCAGTCCACCGCGCGAAAACTGGTTGGCCAGCGTTGCCACGGCTGCATGCAGTTCCGCGACCGCCGACAGCGCAGCGGCTGCCATCGCGCCCCGTGGTCCGATCCACGTCGCGAGCGCCGCCGCCACGAACGTCAACACACCTACCAGCAAGGCGAAACCGAGCGCCTGCCCGAAGCGGAACATGCGGCTCTCGGAGGTAGGGGGCTTCACGGATTCCTCGCGTCCCGCGCGCAGGCCCAGCAGGCCGCCCGCCAGCAGCACGGCACCGATCGCGCCGAGTTCCAGCAGCAGGTCGCGCACCAGGGCTGGGGATACCGCCCACAGGATGGGCACGCACAACGTCAGCGAGGCCAGATTCGCCAGCAGCGCGGCCGCGACAGCCGAGCGCAACAGGGCCGGTGTTTCCTTCGCCCGCTGTCCGAACCCGATGGTGGCCGCCGTCGACGACACATAGCCTGCAAAGAACCCCGCCGCCGCCAACCCCCAGCGATTGCCCACCACGCGCAGCACGACATGGCCCAGCGCACTGACCGCCATCACCAGTACCACGAGTTTCCAGATGGTGGCCAGGTTGATGGCGTCGAAAGGCCCGATCGGGCGGTCCGGCAGGATCGGCAGGATGACCAGCGCCGAAGCGAGCAGCAGCAGGCCGTCGAAGACCTCGCGTTCGCTGAAGGTGTCGCGGGTGAGTTCATGCAGCGGCTGCTTGGCATACAGCAGCACGGCCACCACCACCGCCAGCGCGGTGGCCAGCGCCGGTGCGCGCATCGCCATGGCGCCCAGCAGGAAGGTCAGCACCAGGGTCACTTCGCTCGTCAGACCGGGATCGTCCTGGCGCGTGGCGTGGTAGGCCATCGCCGCCAGTGCCCCGACGACGCCCAACCCGACCAGCAACACGGGCAGGCCCAGCCACGCCGCCACCGCCGCGCCCAGCGCCACCAGCGCATGCGTGCGCAGGCCGGCGATGGCATGCGCGCGACGACCGTGGCTGCGTTCGCGCACCAGGCCGATCAGCAGGCCCAGGCCCAGCGCCGAGGACAGCGCCAGCCAGGTCTCCGGGGTTGCTTCGTCCATTCCTTCCTCCAGACCCGTCAGCATAGCGAATGGTCTTGCATTGGTCCCATCAACCCGGACAATGCGCGCACCGTTCGCCGTGGATCCCATCATGCCCGCTCCCGTTCCGTCCGCCGTCTCGCTGAGCCGTTACCTGATCGAGGAGCAGCGCGCCGGCCGCATCAGCGCCGACCTGCGCCAGCTGATCGCGGTGGTGGCCCGTGCCTGCACCAGCATCTCGATCGCGGTCAGCAAGGGTGCGCTGGGCGGCGTGCTGGGCGACGCCGGTACCGGCAACGTGCAGGGCGAGGCGCAGAAGAAGCTGGACGTGCTGAGCAACGACATCCTGCTGGAAGCCAACGCCTGGGGCGGCCACCTGGCCGCTTGCGCCTCGGAAGAGATGGACCACAGCCAGCCGATCCCGGACGCCTACCCGCGCGGGGGCTTCCTGCTGCTGTTCGATCCGCTGGACGGCAGCTCCAACATCGACGTCAACGTCTCGGTCGGCACCATCTTTTCGGTGCTGCGCAGCCCGGATGGCGTGACCACGCCGGGCGACGAGCACTTCCTCCAGCCCGGCCGTGACCAGGTAGCCGCCGGCTACTGCATCTACGGCCCCAGCACGATGCTGGTGCTGACCACGGGCAACGGCACCCATGCGTTCACCCTGGACCGCGAGCAGGGCGCCTTCGTGCTGACCCAGCGCGACATGCGCATCCCGGAGGAGACGAAGGAGTTCGCCATCAACATGTCGAACCAGCGCCACTGGGAAGCGCCGATGCAGGGTTACGTCAGCGACCTGCTCGCCGGCAAGGAGGGCCCGCGCGGCAAGGACTTCAACATGCGCTGGATCGCCAGCATGGTGGCGGACGTGCACCGCATCCTGACCCGCGGCGGCATCTTCATCTACCCGTGGGACCGCAAGGACCCGGGCAAGGCCGGCAAGCTGCGCCTGATGTACGAAGCCAACCCGATGGGCATGCTGGTGGAGCAGGCCGGCGGCGCGGCGAGCACCGGGCGCGAGGACATCCTGTCGCTGCGCCCGACACAGCTGCACCAGCGCGTACCGGTGTTCCTGGGATCGAGGAAGGAAGTCGAAGCCGCCGTCGGCTACCACCGCGCGCACGACACGGCCGCGGCGTGATCGCGATACGCAGGCCGGCGGCTAGAATCCAGGCATGACACCGAACAGAGAGCCTGCGGACTTCATCGAGGTCTATCACGACGCCCTGGACGTGGAGACCTGTCGCGCCATCGTGGCGCGCTTCGATGCCAGCCGGCAGGACCGGCCAGGGCAGGTGGGCGGCGGACACCACCCGGAGCTCAAGCACAGCCGCGACATCAGCATCAGCGGGCAGGCCGACTGGCGCGACGTGGAACAGCGCCTCAACCTGGCCGTGCTCGCCGGGTTGAAACAGTACCTGCGTACCTATCCCTTCAGCCTGATCGCGCCCTTGATGCTGCAGCAGCCGGGCGCCGACGGGCAGCTGCGCCGCCTGGGTTACGAGGACATCGCCGGCATGGACGACGACGCGCTGATGAAGCTCATCATGGCGGTGTTCGTGCCGGGCCGGATCAACCTGCAGCGGTATCCCGCCGACGAGGGTGGCTATCCGTACTGGCACTGCGAGCTGTTCCCGAAAGGCGCGGATGCCGAACCGCTGCACCGCCACGTGCTATGGACGCTCTATCTCAACGACGGCTTCGAGGCGGGCGAGACAGAATTCTTCCACCAGCAGCGCAGGATCGTGCCCCGCACCGGCAGCCTGCTGATCGCGCCGACGGCGTTCACCCACACGCACCGCGGCAACCGTCCGGTGGGCGGCGACAAATACATCGCGACCAGCTGGATCCTGTTCCAGCGCGCTGAACACCTGTACGGCGGACGCTGAAGCGCGACAACGTCGCTCAGGCGACATCCCGCCGTGCATCGATGTCGCTGCGCAACCGCTGCAATGCCGCCTCCACACCGCCCACCACCATCACGCAGGGGACTGCGAGCATCAGGTTGAGCGGCAGGCCGAACTCTTCCAGTTGCCAGCCGTGAACATCCATGCCGGCATCAGCCGCCAGGTACTGGGGACAACGGTGACGGATGCGTTCGGCAAGGCTGCCGCTGTCGGGCACATAGGCGTAGACCGGCTTGCCGCGGGCGACGGCATACCCGACTTCGAAGCACGTGCCGCTGTCCGGTTCCGCACCGCGGAAGAAATCGAGGTTGGCGAGCACCGCATCGGCGGCATCCAGCAGACCGATGTCGGCGCGGTAGATCCCGCGCGCGGTATCCCGTGCATCGCCTGTCGCGTGTCCAGCCACCTGCGCGTCCAGCGGAAACAGGCCCTCGAAGCCATGGCGTGCACACAACGCCTTGAGTCGTTCGCCGTGCGCAACCGCGTCGGGGCGGAAGATGTCCGGACCGGCGAGGTAGAGGGACGTGATCATCGGCGTGCATGCGGAGGAAGGCACACGGGATTGTCCATGCGCGCCTCCGGCGTTTCCCGTGACCGATCGTCGCAGCGCGCTCGCCGATGCCGTCAGAACAGTTCGCCCTGGGGCGACGGTGCGCGTGGCGGCACGAAACGGCTGCAATCGAGCGGCGGATGCCGGCGCTCCCTGAAACCGGCCCGTTTGAGTGCCAGCGCGAACCGGCGCGCCAACAGATCGGCATAGACGCCTTCGCCACTCAATCTCTTCCCGAACCGGCTGTCGTAGTCCTTGCCGCCGCGCAGTTGCTGGATCGTGCTCATCACATGCGCGGCGCGGTCGGGAAGATGCGTCTGCAGCCAATCGCGGAACAAGGGAGCGACTTCATGCGGCAGGCGCAGCAACACATAGCCTGCGGCGGTGGCGCCATGTGCACTCGCCGCGTCCAGCACGGCTTCCAGCGCCTGGTCGTTCACCCACGGGATCACCGGCGCGAACATCACGCCAACGGGAATGCCGGCTTCGCTGAGGCGCTTCACGGCCTTCAGCCGGGTGTGCGGTGCGGACGCGCGCGGTTCGAGGCGCGAGGACAGCGCGTTGTCCAGCGTGGTGATGGAAAAGTACACATGCACCAGGTTTTCGCGGGCCATCGGGACGAGAAGATCCAGGTCACGCTCGACCAGCGCGTTCTTCGTGATCAGCGAGAACGGATGCCTGGTTTCGGCCAGCACCGCGATGATGCGACGTGTCAGTTGCAGCTTCCGTTCAACCGGCTGGTAGGCGTCGGTGTTGATGCCCAGCGAGATCGGGCTGACCCGATAACCGGGCTTCGCAAGCTCGCGCCTCAGCACCTCCGGCGCATTGGTCTTCGCGAAAATCCTGGTTTCGAAATCCAGTCCGGGCGACAGATCGAGATAAGCGTGCGACGGGCGCGCAAAGCAGTAGCTGCAGCCGTGCTCACACCCCCGGTAGGGATTCAGCGACTGGTCGAAGGGGATGTCCGGCGACTGGTTGCGGGTCAGGACACTGCGCGCGACCTCCTCGCGCAGTTCGGTCTTCGGAGCGGACGTGATGTCGCCTTCGCCGTCGGCATCATGCCAACCGTCGTCGACGGCTTCCGGCGTGGTCACCGCGAAGCGACCGGGCAGGTATCGGGCGGAACCACGTCCCTTCACGCTGGGCGGGGGTGTCGTCATGCAGACAGTTTGCACCGTGATCGTCGCAGGCTGCGCGACACCGAATAGAATCGCTGGATGGCTGATGTGCTGAACGCCCTGTGGGAGTCTTTCACCTCGCTGCCGCATCTGCAGTTGTGGGTGACGGCCGCGTGGCTCTTGTACCTGGTGCCGCTGTGCGCCTGGATCGCGCTGCAGAAGCGGGAACCGGTGGCCACCTTGAGCTGGCTGCTGTCGCTGGCGCTGCTGCCCTACGTGGGCTACCTGATCTACTTCCTGCTGGGGCCGCAACGGATCAAGCGCCACCAGTTGCGTCGTACGCGCTCGCGCGAAGGGCTCGACAGCTACGAGGTCTTCGCGCCTACCGACGGCAACAGTGCCGAGCTGCCCATGCTCGCGCAGAAGATCACCGGCCTTCCTCCCTCCACCGCGACCTCCGTGCAGCAGCTGGTCGATGGATGCGCCACCTACCAGGCCATCGTCGACGCCATTGAAGCCGCAGACAACCACATCCACCTGGAGTACTACATCTTCAATGGCGACCGCACCGGCATGCGCGTGCTCGACGCACTGGCGGCGAAAGCGCGCCAGGGGGTGAAAGTCCGCCTGCTGTTGGACGCCGTAGGCTCCAACCGCCTGAAGAAGCGCGCACTGCAGGCACTGGTGGACGCCGGTGGCGAGTACGCGTGGTTCCACCCTACCCGCTTCCGGCCCTTCACCCGGCCATGGCTCAACCTGCGCACCCACCGCAAGATCGTGGTGGTGGACGGTCGCATCGCCTTCACCGGCGGCATCAACGTCACCGACGACGAAGACGAATCCTTGCGCGACGATGCCTACCGCGACCTGCACCTGCGCCTGGAAGGCGAGATCGTGCGCAGCATCCAGCAGGTGTTCGTGGAGGACTGGGTCTACGCGACCGGGCAGCAACGCAAGGATTTCCAGGGCACGCGGTTGTGGAGCGCGGGCGATGCGAACGTCCGCGGCGGCATCGCCACGCAGGCGCTGGTGTCGGGACCGGATTCCGCATGGGAGCCGATCCACCGCTTGAAGGTCGCCGCCATCCACGAAGCGAAGCAGCGCGTGTGGCTGGTGACGCC
This sequence comes from Pseudoxanthomonas sp. LARHCG66, assembly GCF_052871755.1. Lineage (NCBI taxonomy): Bacteria > Pseudomonadati > Pseudomonadota > Gammaproteobacteria > Lysobacterales > Lysobacteraceae > Pseudoxanthomonas > Pseudoxanthomonas sp. LARHCG66. The sequence continues at coordinate 360,237 of NZ_JBIXJW010000004.1, forward strand.
CTACTTCGTGCCGGGTGAAGCGGCACGGATGGCGCTGACGTCGGCGGCACTGGGTGGGCTGGATGTAAGGCTGGTGGTCCCGAAGGTGAGTGATTCGCGCCTGGTGACGCTCGCTGCGCGGTCCTACTTCGACGAGTTGCTGGCCGCAGGCGTGAAGGTCTACGAGTACGGCCCGCGGATGATGCACAGCAAGGCGCTGCTCTGCGACGACGCCATGGCGATCATCGGCAGCGCCAACTTCGACCACCGCAGTTTCCGCCTCAACTTCGAGATTTCGATGATGTTCCGGGACCGGGGCGTCGCCGGCACGCTGGCGCAGTGGCTGGAAGCGGAAATCGCCGCCAGCGAACCGGTGAAGCTGCAGCGCGACCGTTCGCTCTGGCGGCACCGGCTGCCCGAGGCGCTGGCCCGCCTGATGTCGCCGTTGCTGTGAAGCAGGCCCGTTTTTGTGCCGTGCCGGAGGCGGTAATATGCCGCGACCAACCCGGGGGTGGACGATGCACTGGTTGTTCCTGTTGATGGCGGTCGGCGCCCTGTATGTCGGCTTTTCCGTGACCTCCACGGCGGTGATGGTGGTTTCCCTGCTCGCGTCGCTGGTGCTGTTCCTGCTCTGGATCATGGGCTGGTACGCACGCCGCATCGGTGAGAGCAGCCGGGACCCGTCGCAGATGATCGATCCCACCGAGCTGCGCCGCCTGCGCGAGGTGGCCGAGGCGCGCCGCAACGCGATGCCACCCGCAGAGCCCCCCGCTTCGTGACCGCGCTCAGCGTCAACGTCAACAAGATCGCCGTGCTGCGCAATTCACGGGGAGGCACGGAGCCGGATGTGGTGCGCGCCGCGCGCACATGCCTGTCCGCAGGCGCGCATGGGATCACGGTGCATCCGCGGCCGGACCAGCGGCACATCCGCACGGCGGACGTGCATGCCCTGTCGGCACTGACGCGCGAGTGCGGCGTTGAACTGAACCTGGAGGGCAATCCTTTCGCCCCGCCCCGCGAGGGCTATCCCGGGTTCCTGGCCCTGTGCGATGCCGTGCGGCCGGCGCAGGCGACGCTGGTCCCGGATGCCGACGGGCAGATCACGTCAGACCACGGCTTCGATTTCAGTCGCGACATGGATCGCCTGCAGCCGCTCGTTGCCGAACTGAAGGCCATGGGCTGTCGTGTCAGCCTGTTCGTCGACGCCGGTTGCGAGGGCCTGGCTGAAGCCGCGCGGGTCGGCGCGGACCGCGTCGAGATCTTTACCGGCCCCTTCGCTGAGGCCGCCGCGCGTGGCGACGCTGCAACCGCGCTGGCACTCTGCGCCCGGACCGCACGCGAAGCGCAGGCCCTGGGTCTGGGCGTCAATGCCGGGCACGATCTGAGCCAGGACAATCTGGGTGATTTCCTGACCGCCGTGCCCGGGGTCCTGGAGGTCTCCATCGGTCATGCGTTGATCGGTGAAGCGTTGTACGCCGGCCTCGAGCGCACGGTGGAGGCCTACCTGGCCATCCTGCAAGCACCCGCCGGCGCCGCTCGCTGAGCGCCGGCCGGCGCCATCACGCGCGCATCAGTTCCGCATCACGATATTGTCCAGACCGCTCGCTTCGGCCTGTGCCAGGGCGCTGACCAGTTGCTGGTAGTCGGCGCCAGCGGAAGCATCCACCTGCAGTACCGTCCGGGGATCGGCGACAAGGGCATCCTCGAGCCGGAGACGCAGCTCGGCGAGTGATACCGGGCGGTCGTCCAGCGTGTAGGTTCCCCCCAAACCGACCTTGAGGACGAGGTCGTTCGGCGGCTCGGTTCTTTCTCCCGGTGCGGGCTGCGGCAGGATCGTGTCGATCGGGCGCGAGAGCAACGGCGCGGTGACGATGAAGATCACCAGCAGTACCAGCATCACGTCCACGAGCGGGGTGATGTTGATTTCGGCCAGTTCACGACGGCTTGCAGGTACGGAGAACGCCATGGCACACCTCCTTCTGTCAGGGACCGTGGTCCTGACGCTACGCCGGTCCCGGGGTTCAGACAAGAGGGGTGACCCGGCCTGTACAGGCGCAAAGAAAAACGCCGCCCGGGTGGGCGGCGTTCAAAGGTCTGTCGCGCCAGGATTACTGTACGAAACCGATCTTCATCATCTGCGCGTTCTTCGCGGCAGCCAACACCTTGGCCATCACGTCGTAGTGCGATTCCGAATTGGCTTCGATGCGCAGCTCCGGCTGATTGGTCGGATCGCGCTGTACTTCCTCTTCCATCTTCTGCTGGAGGTCGGCCACGTTCGCCGGGCTGTTGTTCCAGTAGACCGTGCCATCGGCCTCGATGCGCAGATCGATCGGCGGCGGCGGCTCACGCACCTGCGGCGGCGGGTTGATCACGCGCTGCGGCAGGGCCACTTCGATCGGGTACGTCATGATCGGCGCGGTCACGATGAAGATGATCAACAGCACCAGCATCACGTCCACGAGGGGCGTGACGTTGATGTCGGCCATGGGGCCCTTGCTTCCACCACTGCTGAATGCCATGGCTTACTGCCCCTTCTCTTTCGTGGCCACGTAGCCGATGTCCAGCATGCCCTGACCCTGCGCGATCTTGGTGACGTCGGCGATGGTGCCCATCTTCGTCGTCTTGTCGCCGCGCAGGTTGAGCTTCGGCTGCGGCTGCAGCTGGGCCACGCTGGACAGGCGGGATTCCAGGATCTCCTTGGTCACCGGCTCGTCGCCCCAGTACAGATCGCCATTCTCCTTGACGGAGATGGTGATCGGCGGGGTCGCCGGCGCGGTCTTGTCCGCCGGATCCTGCACCAGATTCGCTTCGGGCAGTTCGATCTTCACCTTGTGCGACATCAGAGGCGCCGTGATGATGAAGATGATCAGGAGCACCAACATCACGTCCACGAGGGGCGTGACGTTGATCTCGGCCATCGGGCCGCTGCTATTACCACTACTGAAAGCCATGACGGGCTCCGTCTAGAACGTTGCGTTGACTGCTTGTACCGCCGGCTCAGCGAACGCGCGAGCCGGTGGCGAAGAAGTCGTGCAGGTCGTGCGCGAACGTGTCGAACTTGGCGATGGTCGCCGAGTTGGTCTTGCTGAAGAAGTTGTACGCGAACACGGCCGGGATGGCGACGAACAGACCGATGGCGGTCATGATCAGCGCTTCACCCACCGGGCCGGCAACGGCGTCGATCGAGGCCTGGCCGGTTGCACCGATGCGGATCAGGGCGCCGTAGATGCCCCACACCGTACCCAGCAGACCCACGAACGGCGCGGTCGCACCGACGGTGGCCAGCAGCGTCATGCCACCCTGGAGATTGGTGCTCTCGCGGGTCACGGCCTGGCGCAGCGCGCGGTCGACGAACTCGGAGCGGCTCAGGGTTTCGCCCAGGCCTGCGGCGGAACCTTCGGCGCGCTGGTGGTGCGCGGCTGCTTGGGCAGCGTCAAGCGCGATCTTGGAGAACGGCTCGTTCTTCGGCTGCTCTTCCATCAGGCGGATGGCGTCCTGCGCGTTCGGCGTTTCCCAGAATGCGCTGGTGACGCGATCGGCCTGGCCCTTCAGGCGGCTGCTGCGCAGCACGTTGATGACCGTCCAGTACCAGGACATGGCCGACATGATGACGAGGGTGAGCAGCACGACCCACGAGACGATGAACTCGCCGGGCTTGCTGATCATTTCGCTGATCATGTGCTCGAAGCCCATCTGCGACAGGGCATTCGCGGCGTTGGTGCCCCCGGCGGCGGCGGCAAAAAGGGTTTCCTGCAGCATGACGCTTACCTTTATATAAGTGTTGATAGAGGGTGTTGCGGTTCTGAAAGGATGGAGCGTTGACGTTGGCCCAGGTGTTGGCCGCGGTCTTCCTTCTTAAAGCGTGAAATCCACCGGCACGCGGACCCGGCCAGCTGACTTCTGGCCGTTGACGACGGAAGCATTGAAGCGCCATTTGCGTGCGGCATCGATCGCTGCACGGTCGAGGTCGCGGTTGCGGCTCGACTTTTCCACCGACACGTTGGTGACGTTGCCGTTGGCGTCCACGTCGATGATCAGGATGACCGTACCGGTGATACCGGCGCGCGCAGCGGCGGGCGGGTAACGCGGCGGGTTCATGTTCTTCGACGAGATGTCCACGCTGGCACCGATGTCCGGCGTCGGCGCAGGCGGTGCAGGCGGCGACGGCGGGGTGACGATGTCGGTCGGACGCGGCTCGGCGATGTCGACCGGCGGTGCTTCCGGCGGCGGCGGCAGCGGGGTCGTCTTCGGCGGCGCCAAGTTCTTGACCGGCGGCGGCGGCGTGTCCTGCTTCGGCGGCGGCGGCGGCGGCGGCGGCGGCGGGGGAGGCGGCGCGTCGACGATGACGACCGAGGTGCGGCGCTCTTCCTTCTTTTCAGCCGGCGGAGCAACCGCCGGGATCAACAGCGCAAGCAGGGCCGCTGCGTGCAATGCGATCACGAAGGCAATACCGATGATACGGGGCCAGTTGAGGCTGTTGTCCTCTTCTTCTTCCCGGTACCTGTTGATGACCAGTTGTTCAGCCATGCGCCAATTAACTCAAGGTTGTTACGAGCGCCGAGACGCCTCGTCGATTCTGGGCCCTGCCGGTGGTTTTCACCGACGGAACCCCCAGCTTATACCAATCCGGCGCCCCGATGCCATCATCCGTATGGATTAATTGGCCTTCGGTGTCATCGAATCCCGTTACGGCAACGCGATGATCTTCTTCGCGTCGTCCGGCTTCTTCAGACCCTTCCCCAGCGCGGCTCGCGCAGCGACCTTGGCTTCCGGGATACGGCCTTCCTGCCACAGGACGCGCGCCAGGTTCAGATAGGTTTCGCCATCCGCGGCGAGGGGCGCAGCCTTCTGCCACGCGTCGATGGCTTGCGGGATCTGCTCGGAGTAGTAGTACGCCTGCGCCAGGGCCAGGAAGGTCTGGTGGTCCGGCTTCAGCAAGCCCTTCTCCAGGCCTTCGTTGACGACGGAAATGACGTCCTTCTCCCGGCCGTCCATGTTGGCGTAGGTCACGTAGAGCTGGCGGTATTCCTTTTCTTCGGTCAGCTGGCCAGCGGAACGCATCTTCTCCAGCGTGGTGGCGGCCTTGTCGTACTGGTCCGCCTGCTGGTAGGTCGCGACCAGGTTGAGCTGGGCCTTCTTGTCGGCCGGATTCTTGGCGGCCATCTGCTCGGCGATCTTCACCGCTTCGGCAGGCCGCTCGGCGGCAATGAGCGACGCCAGCAGCAGACCGTACCAATTGTCCTTGGGCTCGGGCGTGGCGGCGATGGCCTGTTCGAGTACCGGGATGGCTTCGGCGTACTTCTCCATCTGGTACAGCGCCTGGCCCTTCTGGATCAGGTCGTCGGGCTTGTTGGATTTCGTCTCTGCGAGATAGCGGTTGAGATTGGCCATGCCCGGCTCGAACTCGTCGTCCTGCAGCTGCAACTGGGCCAGCATCAGCATCGACTGGTAGTGGCCGTTGTTGTCCAGCGCGTTGAGGTCGATCACCTGCTGGAGCAGCTGCTTGGCAGTCGCCATGTCATCCAGGTTGTATGCCGCCTGCCCGCCCAGCTGGGCGGCCATGGCCTTGTCATATTCGTTCGCATTCGGTTCGGCCAGCAGCTCCTTGGCCAACGCCAGCGTCTCGGCGTCGTTGTCTTCCTTCTCGTAGGCCTTGAACAGCTTGCCCAGCTTGCCCTGCATCTTGCTGGAGGGCTTGATCTTGGGGTCCTCGCGCGTCGCGTCGGGGTAACGGACTTCCGCTTTCTGGCTGCCTTCGCGCGAACCGCTCCGGTTGGCAGAACGGGCGGACTGCGCCACGGCATCGGCGACAACGCCGCCGCCAAAGGCGGCCAGCAGCATCATGCTGAGTAGGGTGTTCTTTTGCATGCGGAGCTTCATCTTCAAACCTCGTCAGGCCATCCGGGGGATGACGGTCCAACCCGCCTGCGTGCGGGGCCGGCAAAACTAACAGAAACCTGGTGCGTGCGGATACCGTTTCAGGTGTTGCGTAGCAGCAATACCGTGCCGTGTGTCAGCCGCATTTCGGCGCGTTTCCGGCCTTCCTGGCCGCCTCGTAGGTGGGTACGAGGGAGGGCGCATCGCGTTGCAGTTCGCGAATGCGGTTGGCGGGGTCGGGGTGCGTGGACAGCCACTGCGGTTGACGGCCACCGCTGGCGGCCATCATGTTCTGCCAGAGATCGACGGCTTGGCGAGGATCGAAGCCCGCCTGGGCCATGAGCCGCTGACCGACCACATCCGCCTCGCTCTCCTGGGTGCGCGACCCTGGCAACAGGAAAGCCGCCTGTGCGGTCATGCCACCCAGCTGGTTCACCGTGCTGGCCGCACCCTCACCGTAGCGCGCACCGGCCAGCGCACCGAGGACGCCCAAGCCGGCCTGCGCTCCCATCTGACGGGTAATGCGCTCTTCGTGATGGCGCGCGATCACGTGGCCGATCTCATGGCCGAGCACCGCCGCAAGCTGATCCTGGTTCTTGGCCACCGTGAAGATGCCGGTGTTCACGCCCACCTTGCCACCCGGCAGCGCGAACGCGTTGGGCTCTTTGTCCGAGAAAACAGCGGTTTCCCACGCGACGCTGCGTTGTTCGGGAGGCAGCTGGCGCACGAGTGCGTTGACCACGCAGGTGACGTAGCCGTTCTGTCGCGCGTCGCGACTCAAGGTTTCCTTCGCCTTGGTCTCGGCAAAGGCCTGTGCGCCCAATTGATCGAGTTGCGCCTGCGAGACGCCCCCGACCATCTGGGTCCGGCCGGTGGGCGAGGTCGTCGTGGCACACGACGTCAGACCGAGAATTGCGACGGTCCCGAGAATCCAGACTTTCATGCGCGCCCCCTGCGACCATTGCGTACAACGCGAGTCTGGGCAAACGCGTCTTAAACTTTCGTCAATCACATTAAGCCTGCGTCTGGCCGTAAATCTGCAGGACAGCCAGCGCAAGGGCGTTGTTCAGGATATGCGCGGCGATCGGCGCCCACAGCGTGCCTGTCAACCGGTAGACCCCGGCAAACATGGCGCCCATGCCCGCATAGACCAGAACCAGGAAAAGTGTGCTGGCGAGGGGTTTTCCGTTGACGCCCGGCATTTCATGGACGAGGGCGAACACGAGGCTGCTCAGCACCAAGCCCAGGACGGGCCAGCCCGCATGCCACAGTCGCCCGAACAGGACGCGGCGGAACAGCAGCTCCTCGTACATGGGCGCAAGGACGACAGCGAACAGGCCCAGGAACACGGGGTATTGCGCGAATCCGGCCTTGATCACGTCCAGGTTGCTAGGTTCCAGGTCCAGCCCCAGCGCGCGGCCGCATCCGCTCATGACTGCACTGAACAGAAAGGTCGAAATTCCCGCAGCAAGCGCCCAGAACCAGGTCCGGGGAAGACGCGTGTTGGCCCGTGACTGCTTCTGTTCGGTGATCGTTGCGCGTCGGCGCCAGAAGTACAGCAGCAACGCCGTGCCGCCGGTGCTGACGAGCGTGGCCACGATGAGGAACAGGACGGGCGGAGCGCCCACATTCGCCTGCAGGGCCTGCGCGTCGATCATGCCGCCATGCGTGCGCGCCAACTGCACACCGCGCCAGCCGGCCCATCCCAGCAAGCCCAGGAGCATGGCTGAGAACGAAAGCACCACCGCCAGCACGACATCCAATGCGAACGCCGGCAGCACGCCGCGCAATGGTCGTCCGCCGGGGACTCCCGCGTCGACCAGGGAGGAGGGGACCGGGTTCATCCGCCGAAACGTCACACGTCGAGGTTGGAAACCTTCAGCGCGTTGTCTTCGATGAACTCGCGACGCGGCTCCACCACGTCTCCCATCAACGTGCTGAAGATCTGGTCGGCGGCGACGGCGTCCTCGATGCGCACCTGCAACAGACGGCGCGTATCCGGATTCACCGTGGTATCCCACAGCTGCTCGGGATTCATTTCACCCAGGCCCTTGAAGCGCTGGATGCTGCGGCCCTTCTTGGCCTCTTCCAGCAACCATGCTTGTGCGTCGGCGAAGGTAACCACCGGCTGCGCCTTGTTGCCGCGGATGACCTGTGCGCCTTCGCGCACCAGTCCATGTAACAGCGCCGCCGCTTCGCGCAACGGACGCAGTTCGCCGGTCTCGAAGGCCGACAGCGACAGCACCTGCACCAGTTCCTCGCCCATGTGCCGACGCGTCGCGAGCAGCGCAGCGGGGCGTTGTTCGGTGGCGGGCTGCAGCGTCAGCGCATAGCGCGCACTGCCCAGGCTGCTCCGGTTGAGCTTGGCTTCCAGCGCGGCCAGTTCGTGCCGCTCGTCGATGTTCTTCTGCAGGTGCTCCGCATCGAGCGGGGTGAAATCGATCAGCGACTCCAGCAGCACCGGATCGTAACGGTGTGCGTTGCGTGAGATGGCATCACGTGCGGTGGTGAAGGCAAGCAGCAGCTTCTCCAGGGCTTCACCGGAGATTGGGGGCTCGCCATCGGCGGGAATCAGTGACGCGCCTTCGACCGCGTTGTTGGCCAGGTACACGTTGAGCGCCGCATCGTCCTTCAGGTACAGCTCCTGCTTGCCCTGCTTGAGCTTGTAGAGCGGCGGCAGGCCGATGTAGATGTGGCCTCGTTCGATCAACTCCGGCATCTGCCGGTAGAAGAACGTCAGCAGCAGCGTGCGGATGTGCGAACCGTCGACGTCGGCGTCGGTCATGATGATGATGCGGTGGTAACGCAGCTTGTCCGGGTTGTACTCGTCCTTGCCGATGCCGGTGCCGAGCGCGGTGATCAGCGTGCCGACTTCGGCGGAGGCGAGCATGCGATCGAAGCGCGCGCGTTCCACGTTGAGGATTTTTCCCCTCAACGGCAGCACCGCCTGGTTCTTGCGGTTGCGGCCCTGCTTGGCGGAACCGCCAGCCGAGTCACCCTCGACGATGAACAGTTCGGACAGTGCCGGATCCTTCTCCTGGCAGTCGGCCAGCTTGCCGGGCAGGCCGGCGATGTCCAGCGCCCCCTTGCGGCGGGTCAGGTCGCGGGCCTTGCGTGCGGCTTCGCGGGCACGCGCTGCGTCGACGATCTTGCTGGCGATGGCGCGGGCTTCGTGGGGGTGTTCCTGCAGGAACTCCTCCAAACGTGCGCCGAACGTGCTCTCAACGGCCGGCCTGACCTCGGAACTGACCAGTTTCTCCTTGGTTTGAGAGGAGAAGCTGGGGTCCGGCACCTTCACCGACAGCACCGCGATCATGCCTTCGCGCATGTCGTCGCCGGACAGATTGACCTTGGCCTGCTTGGCGATGCCGTTCTGTTCGATGTAGTTGGTCAACGTGCGGGTCAGCGCGGCACGGAAGCCGATCAGGTGGGTACCGCCATCCTTCTGCGGGATGTTGTTGGTGAAGCAGAACATCGTTTCCTGGTAGGCGTCGGTCCACTGCAGGGCGACATCCACCACGATCCCGCTGGCTTCGCCGGTGACCGAGATGACATTCGGGTGCAGCGGTGTCTTCAGCTGCGCCAGGTGCTCCACGAAGCTGCGGATGCCGCCTTCGTACTCGAAGACATCCTGGCGACCTTCGCCACGCTCGTCGATCAGGGTGATCTTGACGCCCGAGTTGAGGAACGACAGTTCGCGCAGGCGGCGGGCCAGGATGTCGTAATGGAACTCGACATCGCTGAAGATCTCGGCCGCCGGCAGGAAGCGCAGCGTGGTGCCGCGGCGCTCCGAAGCTTCCAGCTGCTTGAGCGGGTAGGTGGGCTCGCCCAGCGCGTATTCCTGCTGGTAGTGGTGGCCATCGCGCCAGATGTCCAGCCACAGGTGCGAGGACAGGGCATTGACGACGGATACGCCCACGCCGTGCAGGCCGCCGGAAACCTTGTAGCTGTTGTCATCGAACTTGCCGCCCGCGTGGAGCACGGTGAGGATGACTTCCGCCGCCGAGACGCCTTCTTCCTTGTGGATATCGACCGGGATGCCGCGACCGTTGTCCGAGACCGAGACCGAGCCGTCTTCGTGGATCTTCACCACCACGTTGTCGGCGTGACCGGCCAGCGCTTCGTCGATCGAGTTGTCGACGACCTCGAACACCATGTGATGCAGGCCGGTGCCGTCGTGCACGTCGCCGATGTACATGCCGGGCCGCTTGCGGACCGCTTCCAGGCCCCGGAGGACGGTGATCTTGCTGGAGTCGTAGGTGCTGTTGCCGTTCGGTGCAGAAGAGGTCGTTTCGTCGGTCATTCGCTTCGGGTCGGCTGCATGGCAGGCGCCGCGTCACCGGGTCGGTGGGCGCCACGCGCGGGCCAAGGGATTCAATGCGGAATTATAGCACCGGTGGGCACTTAGCCCTCTTTGCCGCCAACCTGCTGCAGCCCGATGGCGCCCTGTTCCACGTGGAACACAGTGGGCGTAGCCTGCATGCCAGTGAGTCCGGAAGGGCTTTCGGTGCCGGTAATCAAGACCTGGGCACCGCAAGCCAGCAGCCGCTCCAGGATGCGGCGCTGGTGATGCCGATCCAGCTCGGATGCCAGGTCATCCAGGGCGATGACCGGCCACTCGCCTCTCCGCACAGCGAAATCCTCCGCTTGCGCCAGCAGGCAGCACAACGCGGTCAGTTTTGCCTGGCCGCGGGAAAGCGTTTCGCGGTGGGGCAGGCTGGAGTAGTCGATGCGCCAGTCAGCCCGGTGGGGGCCGACGGTGGTGTAGCCCGCCGCACGGTCCCGCTCCCGGGCGAGCAGCAATGCGTCCGCCAATGCCAGTTCGTGGCGCCGCCACCCGGGCTGGAACTGCAGGTCTGCGGAACCGAGCGACGGCGCCAGTTCTGTGGCAACCGCGGAGAGATGGCCCTGCAAAGCTTCGAGATAGCGCAAGCGATGGCCCGTCAATGGCTCACCCGCTTCGGCCATCTCGTGATCCCAGGCATCGAGTTGGGCACCCCCTGCGCCTGACTTCAGCAGGGCATTCCGCTGCTTGAGCGCCCGGGCATACCGACGCCACAACGGCAGGAAGCTCCCCTCACCCCCCTGTTCCACGTGGAACAAGCCCCAATCGATGAAACGACGACGCGGTTCACCGCCACCGGTGACCAGGGCGTGGCTACCCGGCTCGAAGCTGACAACTGCGAGCGCGGCGCAAAGATCTCCGAGTTGAGCCACATTCTCGCCATCCAGCCGACCGGTCCATGTCTGGCCGGTATGGCGAAGGCCAGCGCGACGAAGACGCTCCTGGCCCGTTTCGCGCCACTCCACGAACACCTCGACGGCGTCGGCACCGGTTCGGACCAGGCCGTCACGCACGCGGCCACGGAAGCTGCGTCCGTATGCCATCAGGTGGAGCGCTTCGAGCAGGCTGGTCTTGCCCGCGCCGTTATCGCCTGTGATCAGATTGAGCCCGGGTCCCGGGGCCACTGAAACCTGCTGGAATCGACGCAACCCGCTTACCTCCAGGCGGGTTACCTGCACGGGGAGTTCCCCTGTGTGACCCAAGGCAGCTGGGCACGGGAAAGGCGAGGGCGGAGCAAGGGGCAGGCGAGCGACAGCGGCATCGCGAGATTCTAGCGTGCGGTGTTGCCCGGAAGCCGGATCGCTCGAAATCGGCACCTGGAAACGACATCGCCCGGCGCTGGGCCGGGCGACTGACGTGTTTCACGTGGAACAAGGCGGGTCAGAGACGCAATGGCATCACGACGTGGCGCGACTTCTCGCTACTCGCCTCACGCACCAGTGCCGAGGAATTGGCATCGCGCAGCTGCAGGACGATGTGCTCGTCGCGCAGGGCCGACAACGCGTCCAGCAGGTAGTTGACGTTGAACCCGATCGCCAGACCGTCCACTTTGGTGTCGGCTTCGATTTCTTCCTGGGCCTCTTCCTGCTCGGGATTATGAGCGCTGATCTTCAACTGGCCGGGAGAAACCTCGACACGGACGCCCCGGTACTTCTCGTTGGACAGGATGGCGGCACGCTGCAGGGCGGCGCGCAGGACTTCCCGATCCAGCAGGACTTCACGGTCCGCGCCAATCGGAATCACGGCGGCATAGTCAGGGAAGCGACCATCGATCAACTTCGAAGTGAACGTCACATCGTCCCGCTTGACCCGGATGTGGCTGCGGCCGACCTCCAGCTCCAGCGACCGGTCGCCACCTTCCAGCAGTCGCTGCAGTTCGGTCACGCCCTTGCGGGGCACGATGATCTGACGCTTGCCCACGGGCGCGCCTTCCAGTTCCGCCTCGCACAGGGCGAGGCGATGGCCGTCGGTCGCCACGCAGCGCAGCGTCCGCTCGCTCAGGTCAAACAGCAGCCCATTGAGGTAGTAGCGTACGTCCTGCTGGGCCATCGCGAACGAAGTGCGTTCGATCAGCTCCTTCAAGGTGGCTTCCGGCACCTCGATACGTTCGGTCGCTTCGACTTCGTCCACTGACGGGAAATCGTTCGCAGGCAGGGTCGCCAGCGTGAAACGGCTACGGCCGGCCTGCACCGTGACCTTGTCGCCCGTCTGGCTCACCGTCACCTTGCTGCCGTCGGGCAGCGCCCGAATGATATCGAACAGCTTGCGCGCCGGGATCGTGGTTTCACCGTCCTGCGCCTCATCGACACCGATACGGGAAATCATCTCCACTTCCAGGTCGGTACCGGTCAGCGAGAGCTGCCCGTTCTGCACCTGCACCAGGAAATTTGCCAATACCGGCAACGTCTGCCGGCGTTCGACCACATTGACCACCTGGGCCAAGGGCTTGAGGAAAGCTTCGCGCTGCAGACTGAAACGCATGAGTGTTGGGGCCCCTTCGCTTTGGATTTTTAAAGACTAAAAGCTTAAAAGCTGGTGGTGATGGTAGGGCCCGAAATCCGGGAAAACCCACATAACCATTTGAATTGAATCAATTTCTTCTTCTTCCAACCCGGTGGACAGGGGCGGGTGTGCCTATGCAGAAACCTGTGGACAACTTTCCGGCCTGATTCCACGCACATCTTATCCACAGAAGGCAGGCCTGCTTGTCCACGATGTTATGCGTTGCCCCGTTTCGTCGCCCCACCTACAGTAACGCCACAGGTTGCGGCGGCGGCCTGGAGCAGCGACATCGACGACAGGAAACGGCATGCCATACCCAGAGCCGGCACCTGCGGCGGACACACGGGACAACGTGAAGCACTGGCCGGATGCCCTGCGTCAACGCGGATGCGCCGCAGGGCGATCCTCGATTACTCGCTGAGTTTCCGGATCAGCTTGTCCCAGTCCTCGCGCAGCTTGCCATCCGCTTCCATCAGGGTGCGGATCTGTCGGCAGGCGTGCAGCACGGTCGTGTGATCGCGACCGGCGAACGCGTCGCCGATTTCCGGCAGGCTGTGTTCGGTCAGTTCCTTGGCCAGGGCCATCGCCACCTGCCGCGGACGCGCCAGTGAACGCGTGCGCCGCTTGGACAGCAGGTCCTTGACTTGCAGACCGTAGTAGTCTGCCACGGTCTTCTGGATATTGGGGATGCTGATGGCCTGCTGCTGCGCGCGCAGCAGGTCGCGCAGGGTTTCCTGGGCGAACTCCGTGGTGATGGCGCGCCCGGTGAAGTTGGCGCGCGCCGCGAGCGTGTTGAGTGCGCCTTCCAGATCGCGCACGTTGCTGCGCATCTTCTTGGCCAGCAGGAACGCCACGTCGTCGGGGATCTGCGCACCGCGCTCGTGCGCCTTGGCCAGCACGATGGCCGCGCGCGTCTCGAAGTCCGGCGGGTCGATCGCCACGCTCAGGCCCCAGGCCAGGCGTGATTTAAGCCGGGGTTCCAGGCCTTCCACTTCGCGCGGATAGCGGTCGCAGGTCAGGATGATCTGCTGGCGGCCGTCGAACAGCGCATTGAAGGTGTGGAAGAACTCTTCCTGCGTGCGGTCCTTGCCGGCGAAAAACTGGATGTCATCGATCAGCAACGCATCCACTTGCTGGAAGCGACGCTTGAACTGGTCCATCGACTTTTCGATCAGTGCCTTGGTCATGGCGCTGAAGAACTGTTCGCTGCGAAGGTACAGCACGCGCGCATTCGGGTTCTGCCGGCGCATTTCATTGCCGGCCGCGAACATCAGGTGCGTCTTGCCAAGGCCGGTGCCGCCGTACAGCAACAATGGGTTATGCGAGCGATCGCCCGGCTTCTGTGCAGCCTGCCATGCGGCGGCGCGACCAAGCTGGTTGCTGCGGCCTTCGACGAAATTGTCGAAGGTGTAGTGCAGGTCCATGTTGCCGGCGAAAGGCTCGGCGGGCGCCGCAACGCCAACAGCGCCATGGCCTGTCGCGACCGGCGCGTTGATGTCGACCGGTTTGCTGCGCGAACCGATTTCCAGTGAAACGTCACCGTGGCCGACAAAGTAGTCCAGCAGCTCACGGATGCGGCCCAGGTAACGCTCGCGAACCTGCTCCACGATGAAGGCGTTGGGTGCGTACAACACCATGGCATTGCTGCGCTGCTCGGCCTGCAAGGGCTTCAGCCAAGTGTGTACATCCTCGGCCGGCAGTTCGGCTTCCAGGCGTTCGAGGCAACGGGGCCAGGCATCCATCAGGTGGAACAACTCGCGTGTGGGGTAGAACAGGCCATCCCGCGTTGCCGGAGGCAGCACGGGGCGGAGTCAATGGGGTCAGCCAGACTACCACCGGCGTCCGGACCCGCCAACGATCCTGTGCATAAGATGTGGATGAAGCGCGTGAACGGCACCGTGTTCAGCCCGTTGCGAAGGACCATCGTGTCGAAAGCACCGGGGGAGTTGACCGTAAACCGGTGGTTCCTATAGAATTTCCGGTTCTTTCCACCCGAACACGCCCGAGGGCCCCATGGCCACCAAGCGCACTTACCAACCCAGCAACCTGAAGCGCAAGCGCGACCATGGTTTTCGTGCCCGCATGAAGACCGCCGACGGCCGCAAGATCCTGGCCCGTCGTCGTGCCAAGGGCCGCAAGCGCCTGACCGCCTGATGGCTTGGCCGCACATCGCGGCCATGCATCCATGCGTTCACTGCATCACCAGGAGCCCGCCCGGTCACGAGCGGGCTTCTTGCTGAGATGAGCACCACTTTCCCGCGCGCAGCGCGCGTCCGCGCGCGAGCAGACTATGCGCGCGTGTTCGATCAGGCGCGCCGCACCTCCGATCCGATGCTGAGCCTGCACTGGCTGCCGGGCGAGGGGCCTGCACGCCTGGGGTTGGCGGTATCGCGCAAGGTCGATACGCGCGCCGTCATGCGAAACCGGATCAAGCGCCAGTTGCGCGAACACTTCCGTCGTCTGCGCGCGGGCCTTCCCGGCGGCGACTACGTGGTGGTTGCGCGCGCGCCGGCTGCCAAGGCGGATGCAGGCCAGCTGCGGGCGACCTTCGAACGTGTCCTCGTGCGTGCCGGCGCATTGCCGCCACCGGCACCGGGCGGCACAATGCCGCCGGGCTTGAATTCCCCTTCGCCGCCACCCACTCCTTCTTCTTCGACCAAACCGGTTTCCGACGCCGGTTGAGACTGCCTGCCTGATGAACCAGACCCGTGTATTCCTGATCTTCGCCTGGCTGATGGTGGCGACCTTGTTGTGGATGCAGTGGGGCCAGCAGAAGGCGGCCCCCGTGGCGCCCGCTGCGGCCACGCTCGCGACGGCAGCGCCCGCCGGCAGCACCGTGCCGACCGCGACCCCCAGTACCGGCACCGCACCCGGTGCCAGCGGGACCGTGCCGACGGCGCCGATGGTGCCCGCCACGCCCGCGACGGTGGCGAAGACATCGACGGCTGCACGGGTGACGGTGTCCACGGACGTGCTGCGCCTGGTCGTGGACGGGGGCAGCGTGCTGCAGGCGGACCTGCTGCATTACCCGCAGAGCAAGGCGCCGGGCAGTGGCCCGGTCCGCCTCATGAGCGAAGACCCCCAGCATTTCTACGTGGCCGAAAGCGGTTGGGTCAGCGGGCAGTCGAAGGCGCCCGACCATCATGCGTTCGTGCCCGAGAACGGTGCCGGCGATGTCGCGCTCGCCCAGGGCGCCGACAGCGTCCGCGTGCCGTTCCTGTGGCAGGGCCCGGACGGCGTGAGCATCCGTCGCACCTACACCTTCAAGCGCGCCAGCTATGAGGTGGAAGTACGCGACGAGGTCGTCAACGCGGGCACCGGCACCTGGCAGGGCACGGTCTACCGTCAGCTGCTGCGCGCACCGCCGGAGGTCAAGAGCGGGATGACCAATCCGGAGTCCTTCAGCTTCAGCGGCGCCACCTGGTGGGATGGCGGCTACCAGCGCCGCAAGTTCAACGAGGATTATCTGGAAGACGGTCGCGTTGATGCGCAGGTGAAGGGCGGCTGGATCGCGATCCTGCAGCACCACTTCTTCACGGCATGGATTCCGCACACCGACGACACCACCACTATCTCGCTCGACAACCCGAATGGCGGCGCGCGCGCGTTGATCCGCGAGATGGGGCCGGGTGTGAATGTCGGCCCGGGCCAGCAGGCCACCACGACTGCCCGCTTGTGGATAGGTCCCAAGCTGGTCGACAAGATCCATGCGATCAACGCGCCCGGCATCGACCGCGTGGTCGACTACAGCCAGTTCTTGATCCTCGCAATGCTGGGCCAGGGCCTGTTCTGGGTGCTGAACTTCCTGCATGGCTTCATCGGCAACTGGGGCTGGTCGATCATCGGCCTGGTGATCCTGGTGAAGCTGGCGCTGTATCCGCTTTCGGCGGCGCAGTACAAGAGCTTCGCCAAGATGCGCAAGTTCCAGCCGCGCATCCAGCAGCTGAAGGAGCGTTACGGCGACGACAAGCAGAAGTTCCAGGTCGCCATGATGGAGCTGTACAAGAAGGAGAAGATCAATCCGATGGGCGGCTGCCTGCCGATCCTCGTGCAGATGCCGGTGTTCCTGGCGCTGTACTGGGTGCTGGTGGAAACCGTCGAACTGCGTCAGGCGCCGTGGTTCGCGTGGATCCAGGACCTGACCGCGCGCGATCCGTACTTCATCCTGCCCGTGCTCAACATGCTGGTGATGTGGCTGACGCAGAAGCTGACGCCGGCGCCGGGCATGGACCCGATGCAGCAGAAGATGATGCAGTTCATGCCGCTGGTGTTCGGCGTGATGATGGCCTTCTTCCCGTCCGGCCTGGTGCTGTACTGGGTCACCAACGGCGCGCTGGGCCTGCTCCAGCAGTGGTGGATGACCAAGCGCCACGGCGAGTCGGCCACGCCACCGAAGGCCGCGACGGCGAAGTAATTGTCGCCCACCGCTGCGCCCCGAAGCCCGCCCTCCGGCGGGCTTCGTGTTTCCGCTACCCTGAAAGCTCACCCGCCGGCATTTGCCCATGAACAATGCACAGGACACCATCGTCGCCATTGCCAGCGCTCCGGGCGCGGGCGGTGTCGGCATCGTGCGTCTGTCCGGGCCTGTCGCGCAGGCCATCGCGAAGAATATCTGCGCGTGTACGCTGACTCCGCGGCATGCACACTACGTGCGTTTCCTCGATGAAGAACGCCGCGTCATCGACGACGGCATCGCGCTTTCGTTTCCTGCTCCCGCCAGTTTCACCGGGGAGGACGTGGTCGAACTGCAGGCGCACGGCAGTCCCGTCGTGCTGCAGCAACTGGTGGCGCGCGCATGCGCACTGGGCGCGCGCATGGCACGGCCGGGCGAGTTCTCCGAACGCGCGTTCCTCAACCACAAACTCGATCTCGCCCAGGCCGAAGCCATCGCCGACCTGATTGCCGCCGCGGATACCCGCGCGGCGCGCGCGGCCCGGCGCTCGCTCGACGGCGTGTTCTCCACGCGCGTCGACGGCATCGGTCAGTCGCTGCTGGCCTTGCGCGTGCATGTGGAAGCCGCGATCGACTTCGCCGACGAATCGATCGACACGCTCGGAGGTGAGCAAGTGCGCGCACGTCTGGCGGATACCCGCGATTCGCTTGCCGGTCTGATCGCCGATGCGGAGCGCGGGCGCAAGCTGCGCGACGGCATGCACGCCGTCATCGTCGGTCCGCCGAATGCCGGCAAGAGCTCGCTGCTCAATGCACTGGCGGGCAGCGAGCGGGCCATCGTCACCGACGTGGCGGGCACCACGCGCGATACCTTGCGCGAAACCATCCGACTGGATGGCCTGGAACTGCATCTGGTGGATACCGCAGGCCTCCGGGATGGCGGCGACGCGATCGAACGCGAGGGCATGCGGCGCGCGCGCGCGGAGCTCACGCGCGCCGATGTCGCGCTGGCGGTGGTCGATGCGCGCGATCCCGACGCTGGCCGCGCTGCGATCGCTGACAGCATCGCCGGTGTGCCCACGGTGCTCTGGATCCACAACAAGGCCGACCTGCTGGCCGAGGTGCCCGCGGATGACGACGCCAGCGTGCATGTCTCCGCCGCGACGGGCGCCGGCCTGGCGCGCCTTCACGAGCGCCTGCGCGCGCTGGCCGGAGAGCCGGCTGCCGCGGGAGGCGAAGGCGAGTTCTCGGCGCGTGCCCGTCATGTGGAAGCACTGCATCGCGCCTCCCTCCATGCGGCGTCCGCAGCGGAGCAACTGCGGTACGAACACCTGGAACTGGCGGCCGAGGAACTGCGGCTCGCCCATGACGTGCTGGGCGAAATCACCGGCCGCCTCAGTGCGGACGACATGCTGGGCCACATCTTCTCCACGTTCTGCATCGGCAAGTGACGCGCCTCCGAACGGGTCTGGCCAAAACTGTGACGCACGTCAAGTGTCGATGATGATGAGGCGACGTACCCTGACCACCGGGTAGGGGTACCCGGAAGGCATCGCGCCGTTTCCCGCCTGACCAAGTGTCGGCGTGCGGCGACGGGCCCACGTTGACAACCAACGTCCGATCCCGCGTCCTATGCGGGTCGGGGCTGTGTCGCCATCATTAGAAACGCACTTGGGGGAGTAGAAACTGATGTCCTTGATCAAAACGACCGGGCGCCTGCGTTACATCGCGCCGTTGCTGCTGATCGTCGCGGTGGCGGCGTGCTCGAAGAAGGAAGAACCCGCCGCGCCCGCCGCTGGTGCGGCTGCCACGCCCGCCGCACCGCCGCCGCCGGCCGTGTCCGCCGAGGTCCAGGCCATGGACGCCGATGCCCTGCGTGATGCTGCCACCAAGGCGCTGCGCGAGAACCGGATCTACGCGCCGGGCGGCGACAATGCGATGGAGTACTACCTCGCCCTGCGCGACAAACTGCCGAACGATCCCGGTGTCAGCAGCGCGCTGACCGACCTGATGCCGTACACGCTGATCGCCGCCGAGCAGAGCATCGCGCGGGAAGAGTTCACGGAGGCCCAGCGCCTGTCCGCCATCATCGAAAAGGCCGACCCCAAGGCACCGGCGCTGCCGCGCCTGCAGCAGAGCATCGCCGCAGCGCAACAGGCGGTGGCCGAGCGCGCGGTCACCGACGACGCCAAGACCAAGGCTGACGATGAGGCGCGCCAGAAGGAACAGCAGCGCCTGGCCCAGCAGGCCGAACAACAACGCGCCAGCGAGGCCGCGGCGGCACAGCAACTGGCCCAGCAGCAGGAAGCGGCCCGCGCCGAGGCCGCTCGCCAGGAAGCCGAACGCCAGGCAGCCGCCCAGCGTGAAGCCGTAGAACGCCAGGCAGCCGCGACCCGTGCCGCCGTTCCCGCCGCTGCGCCGGCACAATCGCTGCGTGCAGTCAGCACGCCGGCACCGCGCTATCCGCCTGAAGCCCTGCGCTCGGGCACCAGCGGTGAAGTGCTGGTGGAAATCACCGTGGGCACCGACGGATCGGTGACCAACGCACGCGTGGTGCGTGCCACCCCGGCGCGCGTCTTCGACCGCGAAGCGCTCAACGCAGTGCGACGCTGGCGCTTCGAACCGCTGGATGCGCCGGTCACCACGCGCCGCACGATTGGTTTCAGCCCCGGCTGATCCACGAATCGGTGAGAAGAGAGGAGAGCCGGCCATGCGCCGGCTCTTTTTTTGTGAGACGAATAGCGATGCGAAGCAGGCCGCGTGCGCGACGCAGCGATTGAATGTGATGTGATCGCATGCAGTAGACAATCGTCTTCCCAGTGCTTGATGTGCGCCGCCCGCATGGCGGGCAACACATCACACTCAAGGAAGGATTCCATGAAGCAGGTTCTTTTTCCCTGCGCACTGTTCCTCGCAACCCTGTCCGCGCCGACCATGGCCACCGAAGCCGGCCAGTGGTACGGCCGCTTCGAGATCGGCCACAGCGACCTCAAGCTGAGCGTCGATGGCCTCAGCGCCGACGACACCGATACGGCCTATGGCGTGCGCGTGGGCCACTACTTCCACCCCAGCTTCGCCGTGGAAGGTTTCTATTCCATCCTGGGCGATCGCTCGCTGGAAGGCGTGTCGTTCGACATGGATGCAGTGGGCATGGGCGTGGTGGGCAAGAAGAACTTCGGTGCCGACGACACCGGCTTCTTCATCGCCGGACGTGCGGGTGCACAGAGCGTCAATACCAAGCTCAGCGTGGATGGCCTTCGCCTGCGCGAACGGTCGACCAAACCCTACGTGGGCATTGGCGTGGGCTAAGACTTCGATCACCACAACGGTCTCAGCCTGAACTACGACTACAACAAGGCCGACCTGTTCAACGCCGACGTGAAGGCACAGACGCTGACGTTGGGTTACGAATACCGCTTCTGAAGCAGCCCGAAGCGTGCACGGAAAACGGCCACCCGAAGGTGGCCGTTTTCTTTCGAAGGATCGAGACGGCAGGCACTATCCGGCGACGGCGAGCTTCTCCTGGTGGTACCTGCGCACGGCGGCGAACCACAACAGTGCAGCCACGCCGAACGCCGCAGCGATGTAGATGGCCCAGGTCTGCGGACCGATGTACTCGTTGCGGATGACCTTCAGCAGCAACTGGTTCTGTGCCAGGAACGGCACGGCGAACTGCCACGGCTGGCTCTTCAACGGGTTCGCCATCAGCGCGAACGTCGGGATCATCGGCAGCAGCATCAGCCAGGTCATGTGGCTCTGTGCCTCCTTCATGCTCTTGGCCGACGCCGCGAGATAGGTGAGCAGCGAGGTGCCGATGAACAGCATCGGCAGCAGGATCAGCAGCATCTTGCCCATCGACAGGAACGACACATTCAACTGCCTGCCCAGCGTGCCGGCGAACTGCGCGCTGAACTTGAACGCCAGCAACGTCAGCAGCAGGGTGGTCAGGCCGATCACGCACGCCGCCGCGATCTTGCCGCTCACCACCGCACTGCGCGGTGCCGGCGTGGCCAACAACGGCTCCAGCGACTGCCGCTCGCGCTCGCCGGCCGTTGCGTCGAGGATCAGGTAGGCGCCACCGATGAAGGACGTCAGGATCAGCAGGTAGGGCAAGAGTACCGACAGCAGCATGCCCTGCTTGGCCTCGGGCGTGGCCAGGTCCTGCATGCCGACGTTCACCGGCCGCGCGACGGACGCATCGACACCACGTGCCAGCAGACGCAGTGCGCCGACCTGCTGGCTGTAGGCCGAGAGCGCGGCATTGACGCGCTGGGTGGGAATGTCCGCGTCACGACGCGTGCTGTCGCGGATGATCTCCACCAGCGCGGGACGACCGTTGCGCCAGTCCTCCGCATAGCCGGGGCTGATGCGCAACGCGACATCGATCTCCTGCGTGCGGATCGCGGCATCGAGGTTGGCCGGCGCCTTCGCCGCCGTGATGCCGTTGGTGGCGAGGAACTTCACCAGGTTCGGTGCATGTTCGGCGCCCACCATCGGAATCTCCAGCGTCTTGTCGACCTGGGTGCGGATGCGGTTTTCGGTCAGGTAACCCATGCCCAGCATCAGTGCCGGATAGAGCAGCGGCCCCAGGAACAGTGCCAGCGCCAGCGTGCGGCGGTCACGGGAAAGGTCGCGCAATTCCTTGCGCATCACGGTGAAGACTGTGCGGAACATGTTCATGCCAGCAGGCCCTCTTCCGAACCGATCACTTTGACGAACGCATCCTCCAGGTTGTCCTCGCCTGCCTGTGCACGCAGCTCGTCGGCGGTGCCGGCGGCGACCACCGTGCCCTTGGCGATGATGACGATGCGGTCACACAGCGCCGCGACCTCCTGCATGATGTGGCTGGAGAAGATCACGCAACGGCCCTCTTCGCGCAGCTGGCGCAGGAAGCCACGCATCGCGCGCGTGGTCATCACGTCCAGCCCGTTGGTGGGCTCGTCGAGGATGACGTTGCGCGGATCGTGCACGAGTGCGCGTGCGATGGCGGTCTTCGTCCGCTGGCCCTGGCTGAAGCCTTCGGTCTGGCGGTCGAGGATGTCGCCCATGTCCAGCGCGTCGGACAGTGCCCTCGTGCGCTCGGCGATCTGCTTCGACGACAGCCCGTGCAGTTCGCCGAAGTAGGCGATGTTCTCGCGCGCGGTCAGGCGCTTGTACACGCCGCGCGCATCCGGCAGAACGCCGAGCGCGCGCCGCACCGCGACAGGATCGCGCGCGGTGTCGATGCCGTCCACGGTGACCTGCCCGCGATCAGGCGTCATCAACGTGTAGAGCATGCGCATGGTGGTGGTCTTGCCGGCGCCGTTGGGGCCGAGCAGGCCGGTGATCTGGCCGTCGTGGGCGGTGAAGCTGACGCCGTCCACGGCGGTGACCGTGCCGGTCTTGGTCTTGAAGGACTTGTGCAGGTCGTTGGCGATGATCATTCGGTCATGTCCATTGAAGAAGGGCGGGCGCGCAGGGCGCGGCTCACGGCTCCCAGCCGTTGAAGCTGGTGAAAGGCGGTACGTAGTCGAGGCTGTCGAGGCACTTCGCGTCCAGGTCCTTGGCGCTCGCGGTCTCCAGGAAGCGGCCGAGGAGCTTGGGCATGCAGCCGACGGCGAACGTGCCGTGGCCCTGACCCTTCAATACCAGGTGGCGTCCATTCGACAGCGTGCGCAGCACCTGGTCGCCGTAGCGCGGCGGCGTGACCGGATCCAGCTCGCCGGAGGTCAGCAGTGTCGGGATGTCGGACGTCCACGCGGTGTGGAAGTCGGCCGGCCGCTTGCCCGTTGGCCACGCACCGCACTGCGTCTTCAGGGTGTCGCCCAGCAGGCTGCCAAGCACCGTGTCGGCGTCGCCGGGGTCGGCCTTCAGCAGGTCGGCGTCCTCGGCGCAGATCACCGACAGCTGCATGCCGTGCATGAACTGGTCGCCGACCTGCGTTTCCAGCAGCTTGGACAGCGACATCAACGAGCCGTAGCGGCCCTGCTGTGCTTCGTTCAACACCAGTGGCAGCAGTGCGGTGCCCTGCGGGAAGTAGGAGTACATGCGCGTGATGCCGGCGACGGTGCCTGCAGTGACTTCGCCAGTGACCAGTTCGCCGGTCGAGGGGTCGCGATACTCGGTACTCACCGGCGCGGCCGCCAGCCGCGTCATCAGCGTGCGCAGCTGTCCGCGCAGGTCATCGCCGAAGCGGTCCCTGCAGGTCTGCGTGGCCTGGCAGCGCTGGAACTGCAGCGCCAGCGCCGCGTCCAGGTTGCGCGCGTGCTCGCTGCCCAGTACCAGCTCGTTCGGCACCACACCGTCGATCACCACGCTGCGCGTGCTGTCCGGATGGCGCATGGCGTACTGCTGCGCCACGCGTGTGCCATAGGAGCCGCCGACCAGGTTGATCTTCGCCGCGCCCAGCGCCTTGCGCACGCTGTCCAGGTCGCGCACGGCATCGGTGGTGGTGTAGAAGCGCGGGTCGGCCTGCAGCGACGCGGCGCAGTCGCGTGCGAACGCGACCGCGGCAGTCTCGCTGAGGTCCTCCGCATCGCTGTAGGCATTGCGGCCCTTGTCGTCCTTGCACGACAGCGGGTTCGACTTGCCGGTGCCGCGCTGGTCGACCAGCACGATATGGCGCGACTTGCGTACCTCGCGGAAGGCGGCGTCGATGGCGGGCCAGACCTGCACTGCGGCCTGTCCGGGGCCACCGGCGAGGAAGAACACCGGATCGTCGGTGGCCGCCCCCTCATTGGTCGCCGGCAGCCATGCGATGTTGAGTGCCACTTTGCGGCCCGTGGGCTTGGCCGGGTCTTCGGCCACGTTGAAGGTCGCGCACTGCGCCTCCACCGTGGTGGTCAGGTAGGGCGCCGTCAGCGTGCACGGCTTGAAGGCGATATCGCCGTAGTGGCGCACGGCTTGCTGGTCGGGGCTGGTAGCGGTGCCCTGGCAGCCTGCCAGCAGCAGGACGCCCAGGGCCGGCGCGAGGGATCTACGAAGAGTGGAGTCCATGCATCTGTTCCGTTGTAGGCGGGTTCCAGCATGCCATGACGGTGCAGCGCGGCGGATGTGACCGGACAAGTGCGGGCGCGATAGCGGAAGGTCGCTGCCCGGCAGGGACTACTTGCTGCTGACGTACTTCTCGCGGCGTATCTGGGGAATCGGCAGGCCGCAGCCTTTCAGCGCCTCGAAGCAGGCGTCCACCATGTCCGGGTTGCCGCACAGGTAGGCGATGTCGCGCGCCGGATCCGGTGCGAACTCCGCCAGGTGCTGCTGCACATAACCCTGGCGCACGTCAGGGTGCGGATGGGACGGCAGTTCACGCGAGAGGCAGGGCACGAAGCGGAAGCCGGGATGCGCATCGGCGAACGCACGGAACTCGTCGCCGTACAGCAGTTCGGTGGGCGTGCGGGCGCCCTGCAGCAGCACGACCTCCACGCCGCGTTCGGCGATCAGTGCTTCCAGTTGCGGCAGCATGGAACGGTACGGCGTGACGCCGGTGCCAGTGGCAATCAGGAGATAGCGCGCGTTGCGGTCGCCGGGCATCAGGCAGAAACGGCCGAATGGGCCGCTGGCCTCCACGTGGCCGCCTTCCGGCAGGCCTTCGAACAACGCGGTCGCCGCCCCGCCCGGCACGTAGCTGACCGCGATCTCGACCGCTTCGCCCGGACCCATCGCATGGTCGTGGATGGTGGCCAGCGAATAGCTGCGCTTGGTCGCCGTGCCGTCGGCATAGGCGAAGTGCACCTGGATGAACTGGCCGGGGATGAAGTCCAGCGGCTGCCCGTCATCGCGGACGAAGCTGTAATGCCCGACGCTGGGTGCCAGCATGCGGCGTCCGACGAGCTTCAAAGGGAAATGCACGATCGCCAAGGCGGCTGGAACACTGTGTGGCCCGGGGCGGCCCCGGCGGGACGCCTATAATAAGCGCTCGCATCCCCCGGGCGCCTTCGCGGCGCCACAAGGTATCCCATGGCGTCCGCAACAACGGCTCCGGCGGCGGCTCCCGCGCTGGCCATCACCGACCTGCGCAAGGTCTACGACACCGGCGTGCAGGCCCTCAAGGGCGTGTCGCTGCAGGTCGAGCCCGGCGACTTCTTCGCGCTGCTCGGCCCCAACGGTGCAGGCAAGTCCACCCTCATCGGCATCGTCAGTTCGCTGGTCAACAAGAGCAGCGGGCAGGTTGACGTGTTCGGCGTGGATCTGGACCGTGACCGCGACGGCGCGATGCGCCTGCTGGGCCTGGTGCCGCAGGAGATCAACTTCAACATGTTCGAGAAGCCGCTCGACATCTGCGTGAACTACGCGGGCTTCTACGGCATCCCGCGCGCCGAAGCGCTGGTGCGGGCCGAAGAGGAACTCAAGCGCGCCCAGCTGTGGGAAAAGGCCCACGTCATGAGCCGCACCCTGTCGGGCGGCATGAAGCGCCGGCTGATGATCGCCCGCGCCATGATGACGCGCCCCCGCCTGCTGATCCTGGACGAACCGACCGCCGGCGTCGACATCGAGATCCGCCGCGGCATGTGGAAGACGCTGAAGGACATCAACGAGGCAGGCACCACGATCATCCTGACCACGCATTACCTGGAAGAGGCCGAGAGCCTCTGCCGCAACCTGGCCATCATCGACCGTGGCGTCATCGTCGAACAGGGGCCGATGCGCGTATTGCTGGCCAAGCTGGACGTGGAGGGCTTCCTGTTCGACATCGACGGCGAGCTGCCGGCGCAGCTGCCGGTGATCGAAGGCACCACGCTGTCCGCCACCGACAGCCACACCCTGGACCTGGACATGCCGCGTGCGATGGACCTCAACCGCGTCTTCACCGCCCTGGGCGACGCCGGCATCCGCGTGCGCTCCATGCGCACCAAGAGCAACCGGCTGGAGGAGCTGTTCGTGCGCCTGACCGGCGACGAAGCCGCCGCCAAGCGGGAGCAGGCCGCATGAGCGCCGTCGATCCGCAAGAGACGGCCATGACGACGCCGCTGCAGAAGAACCTCGTCGCGCTGGGCACCATCGTGCGCCGCGAAGTGAACCGCATCCTGCGCATCTGGGGCCAGACCCTGGTGCCGCCGGCCATCACGATGACGCTGTACTTCCTGATCTTCGGCGGCCTGATCGGCTCGAAGATCGGCGACATGGGCGGCTACACCTACATGGAGTTCATCGTGCCGGGCCTGGTGATGATGAGCATCATCCAGAACAGCTACGGCAACATCAGCTCCAGCTTCTTCGGCGCCAAGTTCGGCCGCCACGTGGAAGAACTGCTGGTCAGCCCGATGCCGAACTGGGTGATCCTGCTCGGCTACGTGGCCGGCGCGGTGCTGCGCGGCCTGATGGTGGGCGCCATCGTGCTGGTCATCGCGATGTTCTTCACCAAGGTCCGCGTGCCGCACCCGCTGGTGACCATCACCACCGTGCTGCTGGGCGCGACGATCTTTTCGCTGGCCGGCTTCGTCAATGCGGCGTACGCGAAGAAGTTCGATGACATCGCCATCGTGCCGACCTTCATCCTCACCCCGCTCACCTACCTGGGTGGCGTGTTCTATTCGGTGACCCTGCTGCCGCCGTGGGCCGAAGCGCTCACGCACGCCAACCCGATCTTCTACATGGTCAACGCGTTCCGCTACGGCCTGCTCGGCACCAGCGACGTGCCGCTGTGGGTGGCGTATGCGCTGATGATCGGGTTCGTCGTCGCGCTGGCATCGCTGGGCCTGTGGCTGCTGAAGAAGGGCGTGGGGCTGCGCAGCTGATGCGCGTGCTCGTGCTCGGCGCCGGCGGTACAGGCGGTTACTTCGGTGGTCGGCTGGCACAGGCGGGCGTCGATGTCGGTTTCCTCGTCCGTCCCGCGCGCGCGGTCCTGTTGCGGGATCGCGGCCTGCGCATCCGCAGCCCGCTGGGCGATGCCGATCTGCCCGTGCAGGTGCTGACGGCGGACGAACTGCCCCATGCCACACCGTTCGACCTGGTGCTGCTGAGCTGCAAGGCCTACGACCTGGACAGCGCAATGGACGCCATCATGCCGGCGGTCGAGGCAGGTGCCCGCGTGCTGCCGCTGCTCAACGGCCTGCGCCATTACGAAGCCCTGGATGCACGCTTCGGTTTCCCGAACGTCCTCGGCGGCCTCTGCTTCATCAGCGCCACGCTGGGTGGCGAAGGCGAGATCCTGCATCTCGGCAAGCCGGCATCGATGACGTTCGGCGAACGCGAAGGCCAGTCGCCCGATGCGCGCCTGCAGGCGCTGGCCGCCGCCTGCGCGCAGGCCAGCATCGACCATCAGCACACGCCGGACATCGCACAGGCGCAATGGGTGAAGTACAGCTTCCTTGCCGCGCTCGCGGCGGGAACCTGCCTGATGCGTGCGCCGATCGGCACGATCGTGGCGGGCGAGGGCGGCAAGGAGTTCATGGCCGCCCTGCATGCCGAATGCGTCGCGGTCGCAGCCGCCAGCGCCCATCCGATCCCCGAGCCGGCGCATGCCGGCGCGCGCGACACGTTGACGATGCCGGGCTCACCGATGAAGGCGTCGATGCTGCGCGACCTGGAGGCGGGCCAGCGTGTCGAAGCCGCCCACATCGTCGGCGACATGGTCCATCGCGCGGCCGCGCACGGCATCGCCACGCCCCACCTGCAGGCCGCCTGGGCGCACCTGCAGGCCTACGAGGCACAGCGCGCGGCCTGAGCCGCGGGCTTCACGCCGCGCTGACGGCGCCTGCCTCCATCCTGCGCCACCTTTCCGGTGGCGCTGCCATGAAGCACCTGCAGAAACTCTTCCTTGCCGGCCACCTGGCCATCATCGCCCTGTTCTTCTTCGCCGCCGCGGCGCTGGTCGTGCTGGCGGCCAGCGAGCTGTGGCATGGCGTGGTCATGGCAGGTGGAGACGCCGGCCTGCGCGACCGCTTCGACCGCATCCTGGAGAGCATCGGCATGCTGACCATCGGGCTGGTCGCGCTGGAGCTGGCGCAGACGGTGTTCGAGGAAGAGGTGCAGCGTGACGTCAAGGTCAGCGGACCCACGCGCGTGCGCCGTTACCTGTCGCGCTTCCTCGTGGTCATCGTCATCGCACTGTCGATCGAAACACTGGTGGCCACGTTCGAGCTGATGCACGAGGACGCGCGCCAGCTTCCGTACGTCATCGCGATAGGCGGCTCGGCGGCGTTGCTGCTGGTGGCGTGGGGCGTGTTCGTCCGCCTCAACCGCAGCGCCGAGGAACTGGAACCCGAAGCGATGGAGCAGGCGAAGTCGGAAGACCGCAAGGTCGACTGATGCCTCATTCGCACACCGCGCCGTCGCCCTGCGCACGGCACTGTGCCGGGAATCCGTGCGCCCGCCAGTAGGCGAGGATGCCGTTGTCGCGCAGGAACCGCTGGAACGCGGGATCGCGCCGCAGGTAGGCCAGGTCCTTCGTCCACAGCAGCAGGTCCCAGGTGGAGTAGCCTCGTTGGCGCACCTGGTTGAGGTCGTCGATCAGAGAAGCAGCGTTTGCGGGCGCGTCGGGTGCCAGTACGCGCGAGAAGTTGCCCATGCCGGTGGTTTTTTCGTACGCATCGAACGCGGCGATCGCGCGCGGCCATCGGGAAGGATCGATCAAGGCCTCCGACGTGGCGATGTATCCGGGCGCGAGTTGCTTCGCATACGCATCGGGGTGGTTTGGCCCGTCGATGTCCACCTTCGCAATCCGCAAAGCGCCTGCGTAGTCCTTGCGCCAGACGGCATTGAACCAGCGCGCATAGGCCGCGTAGGCAGGAAGGGGCTCCAGCAGGCGGTGCGCTTCGTCGTGCCGTCCCTGTGTATCCAGCACGCGTGCCAGCATGAAGCCGCCGTTGCGGCCCAGGGGATCGCGCGCGTGCAACTCGCGCGCCCCGGCTTCCGCGCGATCGAGGTACCCCAACCTGGCCAGCGAGAGCGTCATGCCGTAGGCCATCTCCGCGTTGCTGGGGTTCACCCGCAATGCCCGCTTCTGGAGGGACAGGCAGCGTTCCCAGTCGTCGGCGATGCAGGCATTGGCGGCGAGTACGAAGTACGGCTCGGCGAGGGTCGCGTCCAGGCGTTGGGCCAGTGTCGCCTCGCGGATGGCTTCCTCGCGCAGGGTGGCGGCCAGCGTCGGTCGCCGTTGGGCACGAATCTCGAGTGCCAGGGCGAGCCCGGCATGGGCGCGGGCATCGTCCGGGCGCTCGCGAAGCAGCCCGCGGAATTCCCGCTCCGCACGCTCGGTCGATGTCTCGGGCGGCAGGTCGCGCAGGCTGACCAGCGCGCGCGCCATGTGGTAGCGACGCAGGAATTCGGCATCGCCGCTGCGCGACGGCGGGGTGGTCAGCCCCAGGCGGAGGGCGAGCGAACCTGCAACCGTCTCGGCAATCTCGCGTTGCAGCAGCAGCACTTCCGAGGCGTCGCGATCGAAATCCTTCGTCCACAACGCGCCGCCGCCGCGCGCGTCGACCAGGCGCAACCGCACGCGCAGGGACTGGCCGGCCTGCTGCAGGTTGCCTTCCAGCGCATGTGTGATGCCGAGCCGTTGCACCAGCGTCGCCGGGTCGGCCGAAGCATCGGTGGCCAGTTGGGTGGAGTCGCGCGCGATCACGCGCAGCCCTTGCACTTGCGCCAGGCTGCAGATCAGTTCCTCACCCAGGCCGTCGGCGATGATCCGCACGCTGTCGCCCTCGCCGATCGGCTTCAACGGCATGACCACCAGCGTGGGTGGCGCGGCGGCAGCGGCTGCCTTCGGTGGAGCCGGGTCAAGGTGCGCGGCGTTCGCCGTCGAGCGGGTCGACCACCACCAGGCCGCGCCGATCGCACCCGCCGCGACGAGAAGCGCGGCGTACCAGAACACGGCAGGCGCGGTGCGGCGGCGCGCATCCGCGTTCGCGTCCGCATGCACCTCGGCTGCGGCTCCGGCAGGCTCGGTTGTCGATGGCCCGGCGATGACCGGCATGTCGAGCCCACGCCATGCAGGGTGTGCAGCAGCCGGGGATGGTGGGCGTCTTCGCCCAGTGCGTGGCGCAGCAGGGTCACGATCCGGTTCAGCACGCCGGGGGTGACGTGCCGGTGGCCCCAGACAGCGTCGAGGATCTCATCGCGGGTGAAGACGCGACCGGGATCGCCGACCAGCAGCGCCAGCACGCCGAATGCCTTCGGCTCCAGCGGCTGCTCTTCGCCCGCACGCCACAGGCGTCGGCCGGCCAAGTCGATCGTGGTGTCGCCGAAGTGCAGTGCGTGGTCGGGCGAGGACATGGCGGAGCAGCATCCCCGGGGTCGGTCTTCCTTCAACGCAGCGCGCGTGGCCGGTCGGCCTAAGCATTCCCCAAGGTTTCGCGGGGTATCTCCGCGCCTGCCTCAGCGTTTCCTCAAGACCGGTGGTCCCGAGGGGCGGACGCTGGTGGCCGACGCCCGACTTCCGGGCCGAGGAGAACGCCATGAACCCGTACGCCCCCATCGTCGCGCTGGTCGTCCTGTCCGTCGCCACGCCGTCCATTGCCGGGCCTGCCGGCGCCGACGAGACAATCGCGCCGCGCATCGTGATCGACTGCGCCCGCCCGCGCCTGCCGCCGCAGCATGAGGTCGGGGCCCTGCTGGGCCAGCACAACGCCAGCCAGGTCTACGCCAGCCGCGCCGTGCTGATGGGCGAGGCACGCCGTGCCTGCCGCCGCCAGGGTGCGCGCCCGCAGCGCGTGGTCTTCGAACGTGCCCCGTCCCACCCGTCGGAGACGCGCCGCATGGCCGACAACCGGCGCAGCGAATGATGCGCCGGCCTGCATGCCCGTGCCGGACAGGCATCCTCCGGCATGGACTGATTGCCGCCCTGCAGGGCGGCCCTCCACCAACACGAAGGAAGTCCATCATGAACCTGATCTCCACCGCGGCCCACCGCTTCACCGTCCGTCGGCGCCGCTTCGTCCTGCTCATCGCGGCCCTCGCGCCCGGCCTGGCCCAGGCCGACGCCGTCATCGATTGGAACACCACCGCCTGGCAGACCGCGACGGCGGCAGGCGCGCCGCCGATCCAGACGCGCGTCAATGCGATCACCCACCTGGCGATCCATGACGCGCTGAACTCGATCGAGTTGCGTTATGAACCCTATGCGGGCGCACATCCCGCCGCGCGCGGAGCCTCGCCGGCGGCGGCGGTGGCCACCGCCGCCTACATGACGCTGTCGATCACGGTGCCTTCGCAGGCGACCGCACTGGAGACGACATACGACACCTACCTGGCCGGACTCACGTGCCCGTCCGCATTTCCCGATTGCGTGAGCGACGGCATCGCCGTCGGTTCGGCCGCCGCCGCCGCGATCCTCGCGCTACGCGCGAACGATGGCGCGGCAACGCCGCATGCGCCGTACTCGGCACCGCTGCTGCCGGGCGTGTACCAGCCCACGGCGCCCAATTTCGCGCCGCCGCAGTTCGGCAACTGGGGCAAGGTGAAACCGTTCGCGCTGAACCACGTCACCCAGTTCCGCGCGGGCCCGTCACCCCTGCTGAACCTGCGCAGCGGCACCTACCGGCGCGAGTACCAGGAGGTGATGGCGGTCGGCAGCGCCGCGGTGCGCGGCGCGCCGCAGAACGTGGATTCATACGAAAGCCGCGCTGCGCGCTACTGGGCCGGTGGCGGCGCCAACGCCAATGCCATCGCCCAGCAGGTCGTCGCCGGCCGCGGCCTGGACCTGTGGCAGCACGCGCGCCTGTTCGCGCTGATGAACATGGCCCAGGCCGATGCATCCTTCGGTGTGTTCAACGGCAAGTACCACTACAACTTCTGGCGCCCGATCACCGCGATCCATGCGGCCGGCAACACGCAGTGGATGTCGTACCTCGCATCGCCGCCCTATCCGGACTATGCCAGCGGCCTGTCGGCGCTCACCGCGAGCGCGATGGAGGTGCTGCGACGCCTGCTGGGCACGGATGCCTTGCCGTACACGTACACGGCCGCCGGCATCGAACGCCATTTCGACACGCTGTCGCAGGCCGAACACGAGGCGGCGATGTCGCGCGTGTATGCCGGCATCCACTTCCGCACGGCATGCATGGACGGCCTGAAGCAGGGCAACAAGATCGGCAACTACGTGACCCGCCACTACCTGAGGCCACGCCGGCGCTGACGCGGGGATACCCGTCCGGGGCGTCGCCGTCAGGTGGCGTCCCGGCCCGCCGGGGGCAGCCGGAAGAATGCGCGCGCGGTCGCCGTCGTCGCCACAGCCGTGACCTCGATGTCCTCGCCGCGGTCGCGTGCCAGCTCGGCGACAATATGGGCCAGGTACATCGGCTCGTTGCGGCGGTGCGAGGGTTGCGGCTTTACCGTGCGCGGCAGCAGGTAGGGTGCGTCGGTCTCGATCATCAGCCGGTTCGCCGGGATGTTCTTCACCAGTTCGCGCAGGTGCAGGCCGCGGCGTTCGTCGCACAGCCAGCCGGTGATGCCGATATGCCAGTCCTGGTCCAGGCAGTCGAACAGTTCCTTCTTCGTGCCGGTGAAGCAGTGCACCACGGCCGGGCCGAGCCTGCCGTCGAAGTTCTTCATCATCGCCACGAAGTCGTCGTGCGCGTCGCGCTGGTGCAGGAACAGCGGCTTGCCGGTGTCCACGGCGATCTGCAACTGGCGCTCGAATGCCTTGCGCTGGGCCGGGCGCGGCGAGAAATCGCGGAAATAGTCCAGCCCGCATTCGCCCACGGCGACGACCTCGGCGTGCGCCAGCAGCGCGCGCATCTCGGCATCGCATTCGTCGGTGTACTCGGTGGCGTGGTGCGGATGCACGCCGGCGGTGGCGAACAGTTCCCCGGGATGCGCCTGTGCCAGCCGCAATGCCATCGGCGAATGCTCGCGGCTCGCGCCCGTGACGACCTGCTGGACTACCCCGGCTTCGCGCGCGCGCTGCAGCACCGCGTTGCGGTCGTGGTCGAAGCTGTCGTGGGTCAGGTTGGCGCCGATGTCGATGAGATCCATGACGGCCATTTTAGTCGTTGGATCAGGCTGTTGTAGAAGCGACGTGAGTCGCGACCGGAAGAAAAGAGGGTCCGGACGGCCGAGCTCACAAGAACAGGGTCGTTTGGTAGCGTCGTGGCTGACCCCGTTGTGAGTGTGCAGAACCGTGCGGTCGCGACTCACGTCGCTCTTACAGTGGGACCGCATGCGTTTATCCTTTGCGCCGCATGCCGTCGCCCACGTTCCCGATCACGCCGCTGCTGCCGGACATCGTCCGCAGCCTGTCCGACCACCCGCGCCTTGTGCTGGAGGCGCCACCCGGCGCCGGCAAGACCACGCAGGTGCCGTTGGCGTTGCTGGACCAGCCCTGGCTGCAAGGGAAGAAGATCCTGATGCTGGAGCCGCGCCGCGTGGCCGCGCGCGCGGCAGCCGGCTTCATGGCGAAGCAGCGGGGTGAGGCCGTCGGCGACACGGTCGGTTACCGCATCCGGTTCGAGAACAAGGTCGGACTGAAGACCCGCGTTGAAGTCGTCACCGAGGGCATCCTGACCCGGATGATCCAGGATGACCCGATGCTGGAGGAAGTCGGCGCGATCCTCTTCGACGAGTTCCACGAACGCCACCTCGCCGGCGACCTGGGCCTGGCGCTGGCACTGGACGTGCAGGCGCAGCTGCGCGAGGACCTGCGCATCGTGGTCATGTCCGCCACGCTCGATGGCGAGAAGCTCGCGCGGTTCCTCGACGCGCCGCGTCTGAGCAGCGAGGGTCGCGGTCATCCCGTCCAGGTCGCCCACTTCGCTGCCCGCCGGGACGAGACGATCGAGGTACAGGCGCGCCGGGCGATTGAACGGGCCGTGCAGGCGCATCCCGGCGACGTGCTGGTATTCCTGCCGGGCCAGCGCGAGATCGCGCGCGTGGCGGCGATGCTGGCGGGCGTCCTGCCGCAGGACGTCGTCGTCCTCGCCCTGCATGGCGAACTGCCGGTGGAGAAACAATCCGAAGCCCTGCAATCCGATCCGCAGGGCCGCCGTCGCGTGGTGCTGGCCACCAATGTGGCCGAATCATCGGTGACGCTGCCGGGCGTGCGCGTGGTGGTCGACAGCGGACTGGCGCGCGAGCCGTCCTATGATCCGAACAGTGGCTTCTCGCGCCTGGAAGTGACCAGCATTTCGCAGGCGTCCGCGGATCAGCGCGCCGGTCGTGCCGGCCGCGTGGCCGAAGGCTGGGCCTACCGGCTGTGGCCGCCGTCGCAGCGGCTCGATCCGCAGCGCCGTCCGGAGATCGCGTTGGTCGAACTGGGCTCGTTGGCATTGGAACTGGCCGCCTGGGGCAGTGACGACCTGCGCTTCGTCGATGCACCGCCGCCGGGCGCGCTGAACGCCGCGCGGGATCTGTTGGCTCGTCTTGGCGCGCTGAGCGCGTCGCAGGCCATCACCCCGCTGGGCAAGCGCATGCTGGCACTGGGCACCCATCCGCGCTTGGCCGCGATGCTGCTGTCGGCGACGGGAGCCGAGGATCGCGCGCTGGCCGCCGATCTGGCCGCGCTCGTCGAGGCGCGCGATCCCTTGCGCATGGGGGGCGATGCCCTGGCCGCACGCTGGCGGGCGCTGGCGGCGTTCCGCATGGGGCGTGCACCGCACGAAGCGCATCGCACCGGACTGGCTGCCATCGATGCCGCCGCGAAGCAGTGGCGCCGCCGCATCCGCGAAGACGCACCGCCGCCCTCGTCCCTCGAAGCGCACCGTCTCGGCGATGTGCTCATGCATGCCTTTCCCGACCGCATCGGTACCCAGCATCCGCAGGATCCGCGTCGCTACCAACTGGCGAACGGGCGCACGGCGCGCCTGTTCGACGACAGCGCGCTGTTCGGCGAACCCTGGATCGTCGCCAGCGAACTGCGTTACGAAGCACGCGACGCCTTGATCCAGCGCGGCGCGCCCGTGGACGAGAAACGCCTGCGCACCGAGTTCGCCGACCGCTTCGTCACCGAGGACACCGTGCGCTGGGATGCGTCGCGTCGCGCGCTGGTGGCGCAACGCGAATCGCGCTTCGACCAGATCGTCTTTGATGCACGCCCGGCTGGACGCGTCGATCCCGCGCTCGCGGCGGCGGCATTGACGGACGCCGTGCGCGAACTGGGATTGGACGCGCTGCCCTGGCCCGAGTCGCTGCGGCAATGGCGCGAGCGTGTGCGCTGTCTGCGCGAGTGGATGCCGGAGCTGGGTCTTCCCGATGTCGGCGACGACGCGCTGATGGCCACGCTCGACGACTGGCTCAAGCCCGCATTCGCCGGCAAGACGCGGCTCGACGCGCTGGAAGAGGACGCGCTGGCAAATGCGCTGAAGTCAGGCATGGACTGGTCGCTGCGGCAGCGCATCGATCAACTGGCGCCCGTACGCATCATCGTGCCGTCGGGCATGGAGCGCCGTATCGAGTACGCGCACGGTCACCCGCCGGTACTGGCGGTGAAGCTGCAGGAACTGTTCGGCCTCGCCGACACCCCGCGCGTGGCGGATGGTCGCGTGCCGGTGCTGCTGCACCTGTTGTCGCCAGGCGGCAAACCGCTGCAGGTCACCTCGGACCTGCGCAACTTCTGGAACTCCACTTACGCCGAGGTGAAGAAGGAAATGAAAGGGCGGTATCCGAAACATCCATGGCCGGATGATCCGTGGAGTGCGCAGGCGACCCATCGCGCCAAGCCTCGCGGCACCTGATCCGTTCAGCCGGGGGCCAGCCCGGCGGCGTAGTGCTAACGCGCCTTGAACATCCCTCCATGGACACTGATCCCGTTACCCACCTTCAGGGAAGGCATCATGAGCAAATTGACCACCATCACCGACCGCGCACTCGAACTGGCAAGCCAGGCGGGCACCAGCCTCAGGCACGCCGTGCCCAGTGCAGACAGGCTGCTGCAGACGGGAGCCGCGCTGGGCGTCGCCAGGACCGGCGGCAAGCTCGCGGTGAATTTCGTGCGGCGCAATCCTGCCGTCGCGGTGGCCACCGGCATTGGCGTGGGCCTGCTGGCGCTGGTCGCCTACCGCAAGCGCAAGCGCGACCAGGCCAATGCGCCGATCGAGGGCAAGTCGCGCCGCGTCGAAGCGCGCAAGGTCAACGGGGCTGGCAAGACCTCCACGGCGCGCAAGACCGGCACGCCGCGCAAACCCCGGAGCACGGCGTCGCATTCGGCGGAGAGCTGACTGACCCAGCGCGTTCCTGTGTCCGGTCCCGCATCGCTCCCACGGGGCGATGCGGTTCTTCCACGTCCTACACCTCGCGCCACTGGCCGGGCGCCAATCGGTCCAGCCGCACGTCTCCCATCGCCACGCGGACCAACCGCAACGTCGGCACGCCCGCCGCCGCCGTCATGCGGCGAACCTGGCGATTGCGACCTTCGGTGATGGTCACTGCCAGCCATGTGTCCGGTACCGATTTGCGGTAGCGCACGGGCGGATCCCGTGGCCACAAGGCTGGCGCGGGTTCGAGGCGCTCGATCCGCGCGGGCCGCGTGGGGCCATCGTTCAACACCACGCCGTGGCGTAGCGCCTCGAGTTGCCCATCAGTGGGCACCCCTTCCACCTGGACCCAATACGTCTTCGGCTGCTTGTGGCGCGGATCGGTCAGCCGGTTCGCCAGCGTGCCGTCGTCGGTGAGCAGCAGCAGGCCTTCACTGTCGTAGTCCAGTCGCCCTGCGGCATACACGTCGGGCGGCAGGCCGAATTCCGCCAGCGTCCGCCGCGGCGGATCGCTGCGATCGGTGAACTGGCAGAGCACGTTGAACGGTTTGTTGAACGCAATCAGCATGGAAGACCAGGGAACTGCGGCGTCACGCCCATGCGGGACGTGGCGCCGCCAGCGGCGAGATCAGGATTGCGGTTTCACGAACCGCAGCGTCATGCGGTCGCTCTCGCCGATCGCCTGGTACTTCGCGCGGTCCGCTTCCGGATGGTTGTTGGACGGCGGCAGGGTCCACACGCCATTCGGATGGTCCTTGGTGTCCTTCGGGTTCGCGTTCACTTCGCTCTTCGCATCCAGGCGGAAGCCCGCCGCCGCCGCCAGCGCGATGACCTGAGCCTCGCTGACATAGCCGGAGTCGTCGTCCGCCGCCACGTCCTGGTTCGCGCGGTGTTCCACCACGCCCAGCACGCCGCCGGGCTTGAGCACGTCGAAGAAGCCCTTGAACATGCCCTCCGCCTGCTGCGCGCTGCGCCAGTTGTGCACGTTGCGGAAGGTCAGCACGACATCGGCGGAGCCTGCGGTGCCGAATACCGGCGCGGCGGGGTTGTATTTCACCATCGTGGCCTTGTCGAACTGCGCGGGCCCGTCGGTGAACTTCTTCTGCAGGCCGTCCACGCTGCGCTGGTAGTAATTGCGGCTCTTCTCGGCGACCGAGGCAGGATCGACCACGGCGGCGACATACTGGCCTCCCGCCTTCAGGTAGGGGCCGAGGATTTCCGCGTACCAGCCGCCGCCGGGCGTGATCTCGACCACGGTCTGCGTCGGCGTCACGCCGAAGAACGACAGGGTTTCCTTCGGGTGGCGATGGACGTCGCGCGCTGCATTCTTCGGGTCGCGCCATTCGCCTTTCAGCGCGGCGTCCAGCGCAACCGTATCGGCAGCGGACAGCGACTGCGTCGCATCGGCAGGCTTGGCCGGCGATGCAGCGAACAAGGGTTGCGAGGCAGCCAGCGCCGCCACGAGCGCCAGGGACAGCGGAATGCGAGTCGTCATGCGTGAGCCCTCCAGAAAGGTGCGCGGAGACTAGCACGCGGCATGTTCAGCCGGCATGGCGGCCACCGCAGGCCGTGCACGCTTCATCGCATCCGGACGTGCAGCGGCGAGTAGACTGGCGGGCGTCGGCGGCCATGGAGACAGGATGTGGAAACAGAGAATGCGATCCATACCACCCGCGTCGTGCTGGCCGCACGCCCACAAGGTGAACCGACCCTCGAAGACTTCCGCCTGGAACAAGCGGCGATGCCTGCCCCCGCGGAAGGCGAAGTGCTGCTGCGCAACCGCTATCTGTCGCTTGACCCGTACATGCGCGGGCGCATGAACGCAGGCCGGTCGTATGCGAAACCGATCGAGATCGGTGAGGTCATGGATGGCGGCACGGTGTCGGAAGTGATCGTCTCGCGCCACCCCGACCTGCAGCCCGGCGACATGGTGCTGGCGCACGGCGGTTGGCAGACGCATGCCGTGGCCGATGGCGGGACGCTCAAGCGCAAGCTGGATGCGCGCGTCGCACCGCTGACCACCGCGCTGGGCGTGTATGGCATGCCCGGGTTCACCGCCTATGTCGGCCTGCACGAGATCGGCCAGCCGAAGCCAGGCGAAACCGTGGTGGTCGCCGCGGCCAGCGGACCGGTCGGTGCGACCGTGGGCCAGATCGCGAAGCTGCAGGGCGCCCGTACCGTCGGCATCGCCGGCGGCGAACGCAAGTGCGCCTACCTGCGCGACGAACTCGGTTTCGATGTCGCGCTGGACCATCGCGCGCCGGATTTCGCGGCGCGACTGCGCGCGGCATGTCCGGACGGCATCGACGTCTATTTCGAGAATGTCGGTGGTGCGGTGTTCGACGCCGTGTTGCCGCTGCTCAACGACTTCGCCCGCATCCCGGTCTGCGGGCTGGTGGCGCACTACAACGACAAGACGTTGCCGGGCGGCCCCGATCGCATGGCGTTGCTGATGAGCCAGATCCTGACCCGCCACCTGACCGTGCGCGGTTTTATCCAGTACGATTTCATCGCGCTCTATCCGCAGTTCCTGCGCGAGATGGGCAGCTGGCTGGCCGAAGGAAAGATCCGCTGGCGCGAGGATATCGTGGAGGGCCTGGAAAACGCGCCGCGCGCGCTGATCGGCCTGCTGCGCGGGGAGAACTTCGGCAAGGTGGTGGTGAAGCTTTAGCGGGGTGACGGCAAAAACCTACCCGTCTCAGGGCACCGGCAGGCTGACGTTCATCAGCGTCGGATCGTCGGGATCCAGCTTCACCTGGAAGCCGAGGCTCTCGCACATCGCCAGCATGGTGCGGTTCTCGCGCAGCACCTGGCCTTCGATGAGCTTCAGGCCCTGCCACTGCGCGTACTCGATCATGATCTGCATCAGCTTCCAGCCGATGCCATGGCCCTTGAGGTCGGAGCGCACGAGGATGCCGTATTCGCCCTTCTCGTAGTTCGCGTCGGCGTGCAGGCGCACCGCGCCGAGCATCTCGTGCGTGTCCGGATGCACCGCGACCAGCGCGATCGAGCGCGCGTAGTCCAGCTGGGTGAGCCGCGCGATGAACTCATGGCTGAAGTGGCGCACCGACTGGAAGAAACGCAGGCGCAGGTCCTCGTCGGTGACGTGGGTGAAGAATGCGCGGAACATCGCATCGTCTTCGGGCCGCACGGGACGCACCAGCGCCGGCTGGCCATCCGCGAGCAGGATCGTGCGTTCCCACTCCGTGGGATACGGGAAGATCGCGAAGCGCGGATGACCACGGCCCTTGTGCAGCACCCGACCGCGCGCGACCGCGATGCGCGCGTCCACCGCCACCACGCCATCGCGGTCGGCCAGCAGCGGGTTGATGTCCAGTTGCTGGATCTCCGGGATGTCGGCGGCGAGTTGCGCCAGCTTGACCAGCACCAGCGCGACCGCGCGTTCGTCGGCCGCCGGCACGTCGCGGTAGGCCTTCAGCACGCGCGACACGCGGGTGCGCGCGATCAGTTCGTGGGCCAGGCGCAGGTCCAGCGGCGGCAGGGCGACGGCCTGGTCGTTGATCACTTCGACCGCGGTGCCGCCGCGACCGAAGGCGATCACCGGCCCGAACACCGGATCGTCGGCGATGCCGGCGATGAGCTCGCGCGCCTTGGGCCGCAGGACCGTCGGCTGCACCAGCACGCCTTCGATGCGGGCGTCCGGCCGCCGTTCGCGCGCGCGCTGCAGGATGTTGGCGGCCGCTTCGCGCACCGCGTTGGCATGGGGCAGGTTGAGGCGGACGCCATCGACATCGGACTTGTGTGGAATGTCGGGAGAAAGGATCTTCACCGCGACCGTGGTGCCCTCGGCCAGCAACGGCGCGGCGATGCGCGCGGCGTCCTCGGCATCGGCGGCCCGCCACACGGGGGCCATCGGGATGCCATAGGCGGCGAGCAGCCGCGTCGTCGCCAGCGGATCCAGCCAGGTCTGTCCGGCATCGAGTGCAGCATCGACCAGGGCCCGCGCGGTGGCGACGTCCGGACTGAAATCTTCCGGCAGGCTGGGCGGCGTCTCCATCAGCGCGGCCTGCACCTCGCGGTGGCGGACCAGGTGCATGAAGCCGGCGACGGCGTCGGATTCGTTCGGATAGCGCGGCACCTGCGCGGCGTCGAGCACGGCTTCGGCCTGCGGATCGTTGCCCAGCCACACAGTGAAGACCGGCTTGCGCGGCCCCTGCGCCGGGCGTTGCGAAAGCACGCGGGTGACCGCGTCGGCCGCCTCCGAGGACGAGGACAGCACCGTCGGCACGTTGACCGCCAGCAATGCGTCGTTGGCCGGATCGGCGAGCAGGGCTTCGATGGTGGCGGCGTAACGGTCTGCATCGATGTCGGTCAGCAGGTCGACCGGATTGGTGCGCGACCAGCCCACGGGCAGGATGCGATCCAGTGCATCGCGCGTGGCATCGGACAGCGTGGCCAGCGTGCCGCCCTGTTCGTACAGGTGATCGACGGACAGTGCACCGACGCCACCTCCGTTGGTCAGGATGGCGAGCCGCCGGCCCTGGAACGGGCGCACCTGGCCCAGCGTGCGCGCGGCGGCGAACAGTTCGTGCAGGGAGCGCACGCGCAGCAGTCCGGCACGACGGAATGCGGCGCCGTAGACCGCGTTGGGGCGTGCCAGGTTCTGCGTGTGCGTGCTGCCGGCCGGCGTGACCTGCGCGCGCCCGCTGTGGCCGGATTTCACCACCACCACCGGTTTGGTGCGTGCGGCGGCGCGTGCGGCCGACATGAACTTGCGTGCGTCGCGGATGGCTTCCACGTACAGCAGGATGGCGCGCGTGCGGTGGTCGGTGGCGAAGTAATCCAGCAGGTCGGCGAAGTCCACGTCCAGCGCATCGCCCAACGACACCACGGCGGAAAAGCCGACCGGCTGGCTCATGCTCCATTCCACCAGGCCGCCGGAGATGGCACCCGACTGCGAAATCAGCGCGAGGTCACCCGCCTTCGGGAAGCGGCTGGCCAGGCTGGCGTTGAGGCGCGCATGCGGGGCGATCACGCCAAGGCAATTCGGACCCAGGACGCGCAGGCCTTTCTCGCGCGTGAGGGCTTCGAGTTGCGCGGCGGGCGAACCCGGGCCGCTGCCCATCGCCGCGGTCAGCACCACCACCGCGCCGGCACCCTTCTCGGCCGCCTCGGCTGCGAGCTGCGGCACGGTCGCCGCCGGCGTGGCGATCACCACCAGGTCCGGTGTCCACGGCAGGTCGCGCAGATGCCGCACGGTCGCAATGCCGTCCATCGGCGTCGGGTGTTTGTTCACCAGCCCGATCTGGCCCTCGAAGCCACCGGCGCGCAGGTTCTCGATCACCGCACGACCGACCGAACGTGGTCGCGACTGGCTGCCGACCACCGCCACGGCGCGTGGCCTGAAGATCGAATCGAGGCGGTAGGTACTCATGGCGGGAAGCCGTTCTCCACGTGGCGACTAGGGTAGCGCGATGCCCGTTGCGGGGGCATGCGTGCCATCACGCGAGCCTCAACGCATCCGGATACGGCGCAGTATCCGGGTAATCACCGGCACCGAGATGCGACTGGACGTCGCGCCACCATGCCGGGCGGAACAGATCGGCATGCGCCGCCTTCAGTGCCTTCGCCAGCGCATCGGGCAGGCCGAGGAACTGCGGAAACCGCTCGGGGAACACGTCGCCCGCGTCCACGTGGAACCACGGGGCATCCGCCATCTGTTCCTCGTACGTGGTCGGCTGCGGCCAGTCGCGGAACCGGCAGTCCGTGACCAGGCGCAGTTCGTCGTAGTCGTAGAACACCACGCGGCCATGGCGCGACACACCGAAGTTCTTCAGCAACATGTCGCCGGGGAAGATGTTGTTGCGGGCCATGTCCTTGATCGCCTGGCCATAGTCGAGTGCGGCGGCGCGCGCGGCATCGGCTTTCTGCTCGCGCAGGTACAGGTTCAGCGGCCGCAGCCGTCGCTGCACGTAGCACAGGTGGATCACCAGGTCCTCGCCATCCTCGCTGAGGCTCTGGCCGCAGCTTTCGCGCAGCTCGCGCAGCAGCTCCGGTGAAAAGCGCGCGCGCGGAAAGCGCAGGAACCGGAATGCCTGTGTATCCAGCAGACGGCCGACGCGGTCCAGGTGGAAGACCAGGTCGTACTTGTCCTCCACGTCCTG
Organism: Pseudoxanthomonas sp. LARHCG66; assembly: GCF_052871755.1. NCBI lineage: Bacteria > Pseudomonadati > Pseudomonadota > Gammaproteobacteria > Lysobacterales > Lysobacteraceae > Pseudoxanthomonas > Pseudoxanthomonas sp. LARHCG66. Next base: position 402,560 of record NZ_JBIXJW010000004.1, read on the forward strand.
CCGGCTCATCGCCTTGGGATAGGCGAAGCGGTCGCGGATCACCTTGAACACCAGCGGGTAGCTTGGCAGCGTGAACACCGCCATCACCATCCCCGGCGTGCCCTCGGCATGCACCAGCCGCTCGTCGGGATGCGCGGCGAAGTGATGGAAGAAGGTGCGGTAGCGCTCGGTCTTGCCCTGCTTGGCGCGACCCAGCACGGTGTAGATCTCGTCGATCGGCTTGCCCGGCAACAGCGAACGCAGGAACACCACCGCATCGCCCACGGTGGTCAGGTCGGCATGGAAGTAGCTGCGCGAGGTGCCGAACAGGTGTGCCACATCGCCGCGATGGGTCAGCACCGCTTCGGCCTTCAGCTGTCCGCCGTCGTTGATCAGGGCGATGACGCAGGGCGAGAACCGGTGTTCGCCGAAGACGCGGCCGACCAGGTAGGCGCGCCGTTCGCGGTAGAACACGGTGTCGAGCAGCTCGATGCCGCGCACCGGATTCGCGCCCCAGTGCGCAAGATCGTCCTGCAGGCGCACGGCAATGGCGGCGGCACAGCGGGTGCGATGCGCGTAAGGCACCTCGAACCCGTAGTCCGCCAGCACCCGCGCGAACGTGTCCGTGGGACGCTGCTCGGACACGGCATAACTGTGGCGCGCGACGGGATGGGTGATGGCGTCGGTCGGCTCCACGTCCAGCGCCACGAACTCGAGTGCGGGATCCACGCCGCGGGTGCGGAAGAAGCGCCGGCTCAGCGTGTTGTAGAACGTCTTGTAGAGCTCCCGGTCGATCTGTCCGGTGATGAGCTGCTCGAACGCGGTGCGTGCCGCGATCCACGATGCGCGGTCGTGCGCCTGCCCCAGCAGCAAGGACTGCAGCCGCAGCGCACATTCGGCGATGCACTGGTCGTACAGTTCGATGCGCTCCACCGCATCGGTGCGCGCACCGGACCAGTCCGCCGTCTCGAAACGGACCTTCGCCCGCCGCGTGATCTCCGCGAAGCGTGCATGGTAATCCGCGAATGCATCGTGGATCAGGCGGGCGATGGCGTCGGCATGGACCATGACGCGATGTTAGCCGCCGCGCACTGGAGTCATCGCTCCACCGCGACGCCGGCCTGTTCCAGCAACCATCCGCGCACCGTGCGGAAGCCGGGATGCGCCAGGCTGCGCTCGGGATAGACCAGGTAGTGGGCGAAATCGGCCTGCAGGCGCTTCTTCGTCAGCGTCACCAGCCGGCCTGCCTTCACCAGCGGCTCGGCCAGCGTCCAGCGCGCGAGCGCGACGCCGACGCCCTGCGCGGCGGCCTGGTGCAGGGTTTCGGTGTCGTCGAACTGCGCCACGTAGCGCGCGGGCGGCTGCCCGCCGAAGTGTTCGAACCAGTCCTTCCAGCGATTGGCGGGATCACCGAGCAGCGGCAGCTTCGCCATCTGGTCCGGCGCCGGCTTGCCGTGCCGTTTCACCAGCGCCGGGCTGGCCACCGGCGTGATCCATTCGTGGAACAGGAACTCTGCGTGCACGTTCGGCCATCGACCACCGCCCAGGCGCAATGAAAGGTCCACCGGTTCGCGCTCGAAATCGACCACGTGCGTGCTCGACTGCAGGTTGAGGCCCAACTCGGGATGTTCCGCCAGGAACTCCGGCAGGCGTGGCACCAGCCACGCCGTGGCCATCGACGGAATCAGGCTGAGCGTGACCATGTGGTCGTTGCGCAACGTCGCGCGACGCAGTGCGTGCTCGATGGTGTCGAGCGGACCGGAGATGGCGTCGAACAGCCGCTGCCCGTCCGGGGTGAGCTCCACGCCGCGCGGGCCTCGCGCGAGCAGCTTGTGGCCCAGCCGTTGTTCCAGCAGCCGCATGCGATGGCTCAACGCACTGACGGTGAGGTGCATGGCTTCCGCCGCACGCGTCAGGTTGCGCAGGCGGGCAGCGGTGACGAACGCATCCACCTGGTCCAGCGGTAGCCGACTCATCTTGAATCCACCTCAAGTCTGGGTTGCGGAGCTTTCGCTTTTTCAAGGCCGATGATGCCTCTACCTTGGTAGTCCTTCAAGCCGGACGCCGGCGCAACGGAGCAAAGCCATGCAATCCGAAACCAGGCAGCAATGGTGGCAGCAGCTGGGAGGCATGAGTCAGGGCATGCTGTTCCTGCAGGGTCATGTCGTCCATTCCATCGCGCCTCCGCAGGCACAGGAAGACCACCGCCACCACGTGCATGATGCGGCGGGCAAGGTCCGGCACCTGCTTGCGCTGGAACGACTCAGCGCGCGTCGGCTGCGCACGATGACCTCGCTGTCGTTGTTCCGCTGACCAGCGTCAAGGAAAGATCGCCCTGTAGGAGCGACGTGAGTCGCGACCGGAATCCTTCCGTTCTCGCAAACGGTCCGGCGGCCAAGCCGCGCAGTCGCGACTTAGGCCGCTCCTACAACGGGTGGCGGAATGCGCTCTGACTCACGCCTTCACGTACACCCAGGCGTCGCGGCCGGACGCCAGGCGCACTTGCACGCGCCGGTAATCGGCGACCTCGTAGCGGTCGGCGGCCGCGAGTTCTTCGGCACTGATGCGGAAGACGGTGCCGGCGACTGCGTCAGACGGATCGTCGCTGGGGCTGACGATGGGATGGAAGCGTTCGCCGCTGGCGGCCAGCACGTCGGGGTCGGTGATCTCCACCAGCGTCTGCGTGTAGCCGGTCATCGCATCGGATTCGCCCTCGAGCCGGCGGCCGAACGACGACCGCTGCACGCTCTCCAGCTGCAGCGTGCCGTACGAGAACAGCAGGATGTCACGGGTGTCTTCCATCGTGTCGCAACCGGTCTGTAGGAAGGGCTGACCAGCCCTTCGGCTGTTGAAAACCAGCTCCGACGGCCGATCCAACGTTGTTCCTGTCGGGGCTGACGCCCTCCTACAGTGGAGATCGCAGACTGGAAACACAACGCCCGGCAAAAGCCGGGCGTTGGAGGCAGCGGTGACGCCGTGGACTCAGGCCGACAGCGTCGCCAGTGCGTCGTTGAGGGTCTTGCTGGGGCGCATCGCGGCCGCGGTCTTCGCCAGGTTCGGGTGGTAGTAGCCACCGATATCCAGCGCCTTGCCCTGCGCACCGTTCAGTTCGGCAAGGATGGTCGCTTCGTTGTCGGCCAGCAGCGTTGCCAGAGGGGCGAACTTCGCCTTCAGCTCCGCATTCTCGTCCTGGGCGGCCAAGGCCTGCGCCCAGTACAGGGCCAGGTAGAAGTGGCTGCCGCGATTGTCGAGTTCGCCCACCTTGCGTGCCGGCGAGCGGTTCTCGTCGAGGATGCGGCCGTTGGCCACGTCCAGCGCGTTGGCCAGCACCTTGGCCGGCGTGTTGAGGTAGCGCTGGCCCAGGTGTTCCAGCGATGCTGCCAGCGCGAGGAATTCGCCCAGCGAATCCCAGCGCAGGTAATCCTCTTCCAGGAACTGCTGCACGTGCTTCGGCGCGGAGCCGCCAGCGCCGGTCTCGAACAGGCCGCCGCCGGCCATCAGCGGCACGATCGACAGCATCTTCGCGCTGGTGCCCAGCTCCATGATCGGGAACAGGTCGGTCAGGTAGTCGCGCAGCACGTTGCCGGTCACCGAGATGGTGTCCTCGCCGTTGCGGGTACGCTCCAGCGACACCTTCATGGCCTCAACCGGCGGCAGGATGCGGATGTCCAGCGTGTCGATGGTGTAGTCCTTCAGGTACTGCTCCACCTTGGCGATCACCTGCGCGTCGTGCGCGCGGGCCTTGTCCAGCCAGAAGATCGCCGGCGTCTTGCTCAGGCGCGCGCGGCCGACGGCCAGCTTCACCCAGTCCTGGATCGGCGCGTCCTTGGTCTGGCACATGCGCCAGATGTCGCCGGCTTCCACTTTCTGCTCGAACACGACCTTGCCGGCGTCGGCAGTGACGCGCACGGTGCCGTCGGTCGGGATCTGGAAGGTCTTGTCGTGGCTGCCGTATTCCTCGGCCTTCTGCGCCATCAGGCCGACGTTGGGCACGCTGCCCATCGTGGCCGGGTCGAACGCGCCGTTGGCTCGGCAGTCGTCGATCACGGCCTGGTAGATGCCGGCGTAGCAGCGGTCGGGGATGACGGCCTTGGTGTCCTGCAGTTTGCCCTCGGCATTCCACATCTTGCCGGAGTCGCGGATCATCGCCGGCATCGAGGCATCGACGATCACGTCGCTCGGCACGTGCAGGTTGGTGATGCCCTTGTCGGAGTTGACCATCGCCACGGCGGCGCTGTCGGCATAGACGGCCTGCAGGTCGGCCTTGATGGCCCCCTGCTGCTCCGCCGGCAGTGCACCCAGGCGGCCGTACAGGTCGCCGATGCCGTTGTTGGCATCGAAACCGATCTGCTCCAGCACGGTGGCATGCTTGGCCAGCGCGGCCTGGTAGAACTCGTTGACGGCCACGCCGAACATGATGGGGTCGGAGACCTTCATCATCGTGGCCTTCAGGTGCAGCGAGAACAGCACGCCCTTCGCCTTGGCATCCGCGATCTCGGCGGCGATGAACGCAGCCAGCGCCTTGCGGCTCATCGAGGCGGCATCGACGATCTCGCCTGCCTTCACCTTCACCTTGTCCTTCAGCACGGTGACCGTGCCGTCGTTGGCGACCAGTTCGATCTTCAGCGCGCCATCCGCAGCCAGCGTGGCGGACTGTTCGCTGCCGAAGAAGTCACCGGATGCCATGTGGGCGACGTGCGACTTCGAGTCGGCGCTCCACGCGCCCATGCGGTGCGGATGCTTGCGGGCGAAATTCTTCACCGACAGCGGCGCACGGCGGTCGGAATTGCCTTCGCGCAGCACCGGGTTGACGGCACTGCCCTTGACCTTGTCGTAGCGTGCCTTGGCGTCCTTTTCCTTGTCGTCCTTCGGCTCGTCCGGGTAGTCCGGCAGCGGGTAGCCCTGTGCCTGCAGTTCCTTGATCGCGGCCTTCAGCTGCGGCACCGAGGCGCTGATGTTGGGCAGCTTGATGATGTTGGCTTCCGGCTGCGTCGCCAGCTGACCGAGCTCGGCCAGGTCGTCGCTGATCTTCTGCGCGTCGCCCAGGTACTCGGGGAACTGCGACAGCAAGCGGCCGGCCAGCGAGATGTCACGGGTTTCCACGGCGATGCCGGCGGGTTTGGTGAATGCCTCGACGATCGGCAGCAGCGACTGGGTGGCGAGGAACGGGGCTTCGTCGGTGAGGGTGTAGATGATGCGGGGCGTATCCGACATGGGGATCAGGACTCTCGACAAGGGGCGATGGGGAAATCAGCACGCCATTGTCGCGCGCCGCCGCACGCAGGGCAAAACGAGGGGGTATGGATGGTGTGCCCGGCTGTCCCGGGACAGCGGCGGGTGTCCGGAAGGTTGCGACTGGAACCGCCCGTGGTAGGCGCCAGACAAAAAAAGCGGGCGTGGATTCCTCCACGCCCGAGCTTGCCCCACACATGTGGGAGAGAGACTTGCCTTGCGGATTACTTGACTTCGATTTCCTGGGTCATGCCGACCGGCTGGCCATTCAAGGTCACGTCGACCTTGTACTTGCCGGCGGGCCAAGCGTTGGCGTTGGTGAACTCGATGTTGGTCGTATCCACGCCGCCCGCCACCACAGTTGCCGTCTGCTGACCGGCCACCTGACCGTCCTGGAACGTCAACTTTGCGTCGATCGCGGCATTGGCTGGCGTTGCGGCATCGGTCTTCACCGAGACGATAATCTTGTCCTTGACGCCAAACATGCCGACGGCAGCCACGGACTTGTCAGCTGCGGCGGTACTGCCCACCGTGACACTGGTGGCGCTGACCGGTGCCGGGGCGGGCTCAACGGGTGCAGGTGCGGGTGCTGGCTCCACGACGGCTGGCGGCGCGACGACGGGTTCTTCCTTCTTCTTGCAGCCGACCAGGGCGACGGTACCGACCAGCGCGGCGGCCAGTGCGTAGGACATACGATTCTGCTTCATGGGTTCGATCCTTGTGGATGAAGTGGAGTGGCGATCAGGCGTCGGCGGGCTTCGGCGGCAGCTTGATGACCTGCCCGGGGAAGATGCGGTCGGGATCGTCGATGGTGTCGCGGTTGGCTTCGAAGATCTGCTTCCACGCGTTGGCGCTACCGAGATGCTCTTTAGCGATCTTGGAGAGGGTGTCGCCCTTCTCGATGGTGTAGGTCTGCTCTCCGACGATTTCGGCAGTGCTGTCTACGCGAGCCGTTACACCGGAGAAATCAGCTTTCTCAACTTGGGGAGCCGTGCTGTCTACGCTGGCGGTGACGCCAGAGAAGTCGGCCTTCTTTTCTGTGCTCATTGCAACCACCCTTCCTGGCGGGCTGTGGGATGAGCAAGACTTGCACGCGCCCTGTTAAGAATCCATAGCGCGAGTGTGAAAACAGCTCTATTGTTACGTGAGTAACTTTACTGTCGTACGTCGCGCTTCATGAGCGGTGCAGCCACGTCGGGCGTCGCCCGCCATGGATTTATGTCCAAACCGCCGCGCCGCGTGTATCGCGCTTCGACGGACAGCGACGAAGGACGGCAGTGCGCCTGCACGTCGTGGAAGATGCGTTCGACGCACTGCTCGTGGAATTCGGCGTGGTCGCGGAAGCTGACCAGGTAGCGCAGCAGCTCGACACGGTCGATGCGCGGGCCACGGTAGCGGATGACCACGGTCGCCCAATCCGGCTGCCCGGTGACCGGACAGTTCGACTTCAGCAATCCGGACGACAGCACTTCCTCGACCTGTTCTTCCGGATCGGCGGCCAGGAACTCGGCACGCGGCGGGCCGTAATGGTCGATCTCCACGTCCAGCTCATCGATCGATTCACCCTCGGGTGCTTCCGCCATCGGTGGAAGGCCGAGCACCACGCCCACATCCGCGCCGGCCCGCGCCGACAGGTCCGTGGCGATGCGTTCCAGCACGGCGGCATCGCTGTTGAAGCGCGTGCTGTTGAGGGAGTTGAGGTACAGCTTGAGCGACTTCGACTCGATCAGGCATGGCGAGGTGCACGGGACGGTTAGGGTGGCCGTCGCGACACGGGGCTTGCCCCGGGCGTCCAGCCAACTCAGTTCGTACGCATGCCAGCGGTCATGGCCGACGAAGGGCAACGCTTCGGCGGCGATGCCGATCTCGTCGCGCGCGGCCTGGCGCGGGATCGGGAACAGCAGGGTGGGGTCGTAATGCGCGGGATACGCGACCTCGCGACCCAGCGAGGAATCCTGGGGGGTGCTCATGCGGCCATTCTACGGACGGCGCCTAAAGACCGGGTGTATAAGGGCGGCGTCTCCAGGGAGGACGCGACGATGAAGTGGTTGCCGACGCTATGCCTGTGCACGCTGTTGTCCGCCTGCGCCAGCGGGACGGCCATCGGCACCGACCCGCCCACGGATGCGCTGCCCGACGACGGCCTGGTCCGCCCGCAAGGCGACGCGCCGGTGACGATGCGCGTGGGCCAGGTGCTGGAGATCGCCCTGACGGCCAATGCCAGTACGGGTTACCAGTGGGAATTCGCTTCCGATGGTTCCCCTGTGCTGGCGAAGACCACGGGGCCGGCCACGCCACCGCCGATGGATACCCAACCGCCGATGCCGGGTGCGCCATCCATCGCGCGCTGGTGGTTCCGCGCGGAGAAGCCGGGCGAGGCCACGGTGAGGATGGTCTATCGGCGGTCGTGGGAAACAGTGCCGCCGGTGGAAGTGGTCGAGTACCAGGTGGTCGTTCGCTGACGCTTCGATTGCCGCATGCCGGCGGCAACGTAGGTCACGTGCGTCATGAATGACCGGCTTGGCTTCGATGTCTTCGCAAGGCAAAGTGATCGCTCCCCCGAAGGCCAGGGAGGCCGTCATGACCTCGCAAGCATCCGTTCTCTGGCTGGCGTTGATGGTCGCGGCCCCCGTGGCAGCGCAGACACCACCGGCCACTCCACCGGTCACCCCGCCGGTCGCCGCCGACCCGGCATTCACCGCCTGCATGGCCAGCCTGCGCGGCGTTGCCGAGAAGCAGGGCATCACCACGACCACCTTCGACACCCATGCGCAACAGCTGGCTGCCGACTTGAGCGTGCTGGATCTGCTGGATGCGCAGCCGGAGTTCACCACGCCGCTGTGGGACTACCTGGCGGCATTGGTCGATGAGCAGCGCGTGGCGGATGGAACAACGATGCTGGCGACGCACCGCGAACTGCTGGAGCGCGTGGCGACTGCCTACGGGGTCGATGCCGCCACCGTCGTCGCCGTGTGGGGCGTGGAGAGCGACTACGGCCGCGTGTTCGGCAAGCGGCCGCTGCTGGTATCGCTGTCCACGCTGTCGTGCTTCGGGCGGCGCCAGGCATTCTTCCGCGGCGAATTCCTGACCACGTTGAAGCTGTTGCAAGCTGGCGACGTGCGCGCCGATGGATTGACCGGCTCGTGGGCGGGCGCGTTCGGGCATACGCAGTTCATGCCCAGCACCTACGAACGCATTGCCGTGGATTTCGATGCCGACGGCCGCCGCAATCTCATCGACAGCATTCCCGACGCCTTGGCCTCGACAGCGAACTACCTGGTGAAGTCCGGCTGGCGCACGGGCGAACCATGGGGTTACGAAGTGAAGCTGCCCGCCGGCTTCGATCTTGCCCAGGCCGGACGCACGAACCGCAGGCCACTGACCGAGTGGGTGACGCAAGGCATCGCCCGCATCGATGGCCAGCCGTTGCCGGCGGATGATCGCGCCGCGGCCGTGCTGGTGCCGACGGGCATCGGCGGCCCCGCCTTCCTCGTGTTCAAGAACTACGATGCGATCTATTCCTACAACGCGGCGGAGAGCTACGCGCTGGCGATCGCGCTGCTGGCCGACCGCCTGCGTGGCAGCGGGGGGCTGGTCGCCGCGTGGCCGACGGATGATCCCGGCCTCGGACGTCCGGAGCGACGCGCACTGCAGACCTTGTTGCTGGCGCGTGGCCACGCGATCGGAACGGCCGATGGCATGATCGGTACGCAGACCCGACGCGCCATCGTCCTGGAGCAGCAACGTCTCGGTCTGCAGCCTGCAGACGGTCGTGCCGGCGCGAAGATACTCGCCGCCCTGCGCGCGGAAGGGCCGCCCGCAACGCTGCCGGAGTCCGTCATCCCGTGAGTGCACTGCCCGAAGGCGTTACCCGCGAGGTCTGGCAGGGCCTGGATGTGTTGCGGGTGGACACGCCATTCTCCATCGCGCGCCTGAGCCTGCACGGTGGACAGGTCGTGTCGTTCGAGCCGGACGGATTTGACGACCTGCTGTGGGTGTCGCCGATCACCGCGATGCCGCCGAAGGCGATCCGCGGCGGGGTGCCGGTGTGCTGGCCGTACTTCGGTCGGCAGGGGCAGCCGGATGATGCACCCCAGCACGGCCATGCACGCATCTCGCGCTGGCCGCTGACCGACGTGCGGCGCGAAGGCGATGGCAGTGTGGTACTCAAGCTCGCCTTGCCGGTGCGCGATGGCGTGCCGCTGGAACTCCAGATGTCGGTGCATGTCGGCCGTGAGCTGCGGCAGAGCATCGATACCCTGCATCGTGGCGACGCACCGTATCGATTGACGCAGGCGCTGCACACCTATTTCCGCGTGGCGGACGCCACCCGGGTCCAGGTCACCGGTCTCGATGGCCTGCGCTACGCGGACAAGTACGACGGCGACACGCACGTGCAATCCGGCGCCTGGTCGCTGCACGACCCGCGCGATCCCGGCCGCAGCGACCGCATCTACGCCGGCACCGGCCACCGCTTCGATCTCCTCGACCCGGTGGCAAGCAGGCGCATTCGCCTGGACACGTTCGGCAGCCGGTCGCTGGTGGTGTGGAATCCGGGTGAAGCCAGCGCACGCGACATCGCCGATCTGCCCGACGATGGTTGGCGGAACTTTGTCTGCCTGGAACCCGCGAATGCCGGCGAGGACGCCATCGAACTGGAGCCCGGGCAGCGCCACCGGCTGAGCCACGTGATCTCGGCAGGCTCGTTGTAGGAGCGACGTGAGTCGCGACCGCGGACCGTCTGCGGCAACTTCTTCTGACGGCAGGCACGATTCCTGCGGCCCGTCGATCTTCGTTCGCGCAAGGCTCGCGGTCGCGACTCACGTCGCTCCTGCAGGTGCGGCCATGGAGCGTGGCATGGCCTACACTTGCGCACCCTTCCGCCCGTCTCGGTCCCGTGAACGCCGAATCGCACGCACAACCCGGCCGCCGCGCCGCGCTGATCTTCATCTTCATCACCGTGCTGATCGACGTGCTGTCGTTCGGCGTGATCATTCCCGTGCTGCCCGGCCTGGTCCGGCAGTTCACCGGCGGCGACTTCGCACAGGCGGCGTGGTGGGTGGGCGTGTTCGGCATGCTGTTCGCGGCCATCCAGTTCGTCTGCACGCCGATCCAGGGAACGCTCTCCGACCGCTTCGGCCGTCGACCGGTGATCCTGCTTTCGTGCCTGGGGCTGGGCATCGATTTCATCCTGATGGCGCTCGCGCAGTCGCTGCCGTGGTTGCTGGTGGCGCGCATCTTCTCGGGCGTGTTCTCGGCCAGTTTCACTACGGCCAATGCCTACATCGCCGACATCACGCCGCCGGAAGGGCGCGCGAAGGCCTTCGGCATGATCGGCGCCGCGTTCGGTGTCGGTTTCATCATCGGCCCGATCATCGGTGGCGAGCTGGGTGCCATCGACCTGCGCCTGCCGTTCTGGTTCGCGGCAGGACTGGCGCTGCTGAATTTCCTGTACGGCTTCTTCGTGCTGCCGGAATCCTTGCCGAAGGAGAAGCGCACCGCGACATTCGACTGGGCGCACGCCAACCCGGTGGGATCGATGGTGCTGCTGAAGCGCTACCCGCAGGTGTTCGGATTGGCTGCCGTAGTGCTGATCGCCAACCTGGCGCACTACGTCTATCCGAGCGTGTTCGTGCTGTTCGCGGAATACCAATACCGCTGGAGCGAGCGCCAGGTCAGCTGGGTGCTGGCCGCGGTGGGCGTGTTCAGCGTGATCGTGCAGGCCGGCCTGGTGGGGCGCGTGGTGCCGAAGTTCGGTGAGCGCCGTACGTTGCTGTTCGGCCTGGCCTGTGGCGTGGTCGGCTTCTTCATCTACGGGGTCGCGGACGTCGGTTGGATGTTCCTGGTCGGATTGCCGATCAGTGCGCTGTGGGGCCTCGCGGGTCCGGCCACGCAGGCGCTGATTACGCAACAGGTGGGTGCCGACGTGCAGGGTCGCATCCAGGGGGCGTTGATGAGCCTGGTGAGCCTGGCCGGCATCGTCGGCCCGATGATGTTCGCCGGCACGTTCGCGTTGTTCATCGGCAAGCAGGTGCCCGCGCACCTGCCCGGCGCGCCGTGGCTGCTGGCGGCGCTGCTGCTGGCCGTTGGCTGGCTGGTGGGCTGGCGCTTCGCGCGGCCCTCGCGAACGCCCGCAGCCGCCCCGTGACGAAAAAGGAAAGCCGCCCTGGGGCGGCTTTCCTGTAGGGGACGACGCAGACCGGGGGGTCAGTCGTTTTCGACGTGGATGATCTCGCCGGTGTTGGCGGCCAGATGGATCTCCACATCGTTGCCGTCGGCGCGTTCGGCCTCGGCCTTCCACACGCCGTCATCGAAATCCACATCGTCGATCTTGGAGTAGCCGGCGGCTGTCAGCTTCGCCTTCACGTCGTTCTCGCTGAGGTTGGATACCAGTTTCTCGGCGACCACGTCGCCACTGGCGGGGTTCACGCGTACATCCACGCGGTCACCGTTGGCGCTGGTGGCGTCGGTCTCCCACTGGCCGTCTTCGAAATCGAGATCGTCGATGTTGGTGTAGCCCTTCTCGGTCAGCAGCGCGCGCACCTGCGGCTCCTTCAACGCATCCTTGCCGGCGGTGGGGGCCGGCGCCTGCGCAAAGGCGGCACCGGAAAGGGCGGCGAGCGTGGCCAGGGTCAACAGGCGGTGGCGGGTGGTCTGCATGGGATTCTCCTGCAAGGGTGTAGCGGCGATGCTGCCCACGTCCGCATCACCCAGAGGTGAATTCCACGGCTTCAAACTGAACGCTCCACGCCGCTTTCACCTGCATGAGTGGCGTGCGAACGCAGCCGGACCGCTATGCGCGCCGCCACACCAGCAACGTGACCACGCCCGCGACCAGCCCCCAGAAGGCGGATCCGATGCCGGCCAGCGACAGTCCGGAGGCGGTCACCAGGAAGGTGACCAGTGCGGGTTCGCGATCGGACTCCTCGCGCAGCGCGGCGGCAAGACTGTTGCCGATGGTGCCCAGCAGCGCGATGCCGGCGATGGCCAGGATCAGTTCCTTCGGGAACGCGGCGAACAGCGCCGCCACCGTGGCACCGAACAGGCCGACGATGACGTAGAACACGCCCGCCGCGATGGCGGCCACGTAGCGTCGCGACGCATCCTCATGTGCTTCGCGGCCCATGCAGATCGCGGCGGTGATCGCCGCCAGGTTCAACGCGAACGCGCCGAACGGTGCCAGCAGCAGGTTGGCGACGCCGGTCCAGCCGACGACGGGCGAGATCGGGATCGGATACCCCGACGCGCGGATCACCGCCACGCCCGGCACGTTCTGGGAGGCCATCGTCACGATGAACAACGGGAGCGCGATGCCGACAACCGCAGCCAGGGAGAAGGTGGGTGCGAGGAAGATCGGCTTCGCCAGTTCCAGCGTAAGCCCGTTCACGCGCAGCAATCCGAGCCCGGCGGCGAAGGCGATGCCGACCAGCAGGGTCAGGATCACCGCATAGCGCGGCAGCATGCGACGCGCGAGCAGGTAGACGACGAACATCGTCAGCACCATGCCCAGCTGCGTCTTCATCGCGCCGAACGCCTCCAGGCCGAAGCGCAGCAGAACGCCGGCCAGCATGCCGGATGCGAGCGACACCGGGATGCGGCTGATCATCCGTTCGAAGAAGCCGGAGAAGCCCGCCAGGCAGATCAACAACGCCGACAGCATGAAGGCGCCCACGGCATCGGACAGCGGCAGCCCCGCGGCGCTGCTGATCAGCATGGCGGCCCCCGGCGTGGACCATGCGGTCACCACCGGCATGCGGTAGCGCAACGACAGGCCGATGCAGGTCAGGCCCATGCCCAGGCCGAGCGCCCACATCCAGGAGCTGATCTGCGCCGGCGACGCGCCCAGCGATTGGGCCGCCTGGAACACGATGACGGCAGAGCTGGCGAAGCCGACCAGCACGGTGACGAAACCGGCGGCGATGGCGGAGAGGGAGAGGTCTTTGAGCAGGTGGCGTGGAGAGGCCGTCATACGCGATTGCTATCCCTGTAGGAGCGACGTGAGTCGCGGCCATGAAAATGAAACTACCACCATTCTGCCGGTGCGCTCGATAGCGGGAGCCGTGCGACGCCACGGCATGCAGTCGCGACTTACGTCGCTCCTGCAAGAGCCAGGCGCTTGTTCACCGCCTCACACCATCGTCGCGCCACGGCCAGCGACGTGGTGCAGACCGCCTCGTCGGTGACGGTGGTGACGGCGCGCTCCAGCAGCTGGATGTCGGCCTCGTGCTGGCGCGCGACGTGCGGATTCTCGAAGAAGATCACGCGCTGGCAGCGGTGTTCCAGCACGCGGTCGGCGATCTGCGCGTCGCCGCCGAGCGGGCCGCTCTGGAAGCGCTCCACCCACGGCGTGTCCGTCGGCCAGCCGCGGCTCCATGCCAGCTCGTTGAGCTGCTGGCCGGTGGTGCCGGTGGCCATGCGGTGGGCGAAACGCGACAGCACGTCGAAATGGTCGTCGGCGAACGCGACCATCTGCGGTTTCATCGCATCGTGCGCGATCAGGGCCAACGTTTGCGTTTCCAGTGCATGGAAACGGTCCGCCCCGCGGTCCGGTGCAAAACCGGCGTGGATGCGTTCCATCTCGACCCAGTCGCGTGCCGAGGCCACGGTGGAGAGGAACGGTTTGCCGTGGATGACGCACTGCCGCTTCAGCGCGGTGGCCTCGGGGAAGATCGAGGACGGATCGACCGGATCGATGAAATAGATCGCACCATCCAGACTGCGTTCCGCACCTTCCAATCCGACGACTTCCGCCACCAGCTTCATCAGTCCGCCATCGCGGCCGTACGGATAGCGCTTGAGGCCGTCGTAGCCCCGCAGCATGCCGGCGGCGGCGATCGCATCATGCGTGCGACCCACCGCATGCAGAGCCAGCCGCAGTTCGCGGATGCCGGCTTCGCTGGCGCGCAGCCAGCGGAACAGCGCGGCATCTTCGGTGTGGTGATGCAGGCGGTTGGCAGCCAGGCCCAGGCGCATGGTCGGATCGTGTGGGAGGTGAGCCGCGAGTCTAGCGTAGGGCGGGCTCAAGCCCGCCATCGCAATCACCCTGCACGGCAAGGTTTACCAAGTGGCGAGGTGGGCCCGCGCCACCCGCGCGCTATGCCAGCAACAACGTCGCGATGCTTGCTGCGGCATCGCGGCCCTCGGCCACGGCCGTGACCACCAGGTCCGCGCCACGCACCGCATCACCGCCAGCGAACAGCTTCGGATTCGTCGTCTGGAAGGGAAGGCGCTCGCCGCCGCCGACCACGATGCGCCCGTTCGGCGTGCCTTCCACACCCTGTTCGGCCAGCCATGCCGGCACGCTGGGCGAGAAGCCGAACGCGATGATCACCACGTCGGCCTCCAGCACCGATTCGCTGCCTTCGATCGGCACGGCGCTCTGGCGCCCGCGTTCGTCCGGCTCGCCCAGTTTGGTCTCCACCACCTGCACGCCGGCCACCTTGCCGTCGTCGCCGGCCATGACGCCCAGCGGCTGGCGGTTGAACAGGAAGCGCACGCCTTCCTCGCGCGCATTCGCCACTTCGCGCGCGGAGCCGGGCATGTTCGCTTCATCGCGGCGATAGGCGCAGGTGACCTTGGCTGCGCCCAGGCGGATGGCACTGCGCACGCAGTCCATGCCGGTGTCGCCGCCACCCAGCACTACCACGCGCTTGCCGTGCAGGTCGGGCAACGCCAGCTTGTCTTCCCAGCCCGCGATCGGGCGACCCCACGGATCGCTGCCACCGACGATGCGGCCGTTCTGCACCAGGAAGGGCAGGGCAGGCAGCACGCCTTCCAGGTCCTGTCCCGGCAACCCGCCATCGGTGTAGCGATAGGCGCCGGTGCCGAGGAAGACGGCGTCGTACTCAACCAGCAATTGTTCCAGCGTCACGTCGCGGCCCACGTCAACGCCCAGCCGGAATTCGACGCCCATGCCCTCCAGCACTTCGCGGCGCTGCGCGATGACGCTCTTGTCCAGTTTGAAGCTGGGGATGCCGAACTGCAGCAGACCGCCGATCTGTTCGTAGCGGTCGTACACCACGGCTTGGATGCCGGCGCGTGCGAGACGGTCGGCGCACCCCAGCCCCGCAGGCCCGGCGCCGATCACGGCCACGCGCCTGCCGGTCGGCTTCACGTCGCTCAGGTCCGGGCGCCAGCCATTCGCCAGTGCGGTATCGACGATGTACTTCTCCGCCGCACCGATGGTGACCGCGCCGAATTCCTCCAGCGTGCAGCTGCCTTCGCAAAGACGGTCCTGTGGACACACGCGGCCACAGACTTCAGGCAGGGGATTGGTGGAATGGCACAGCTCGGCCGCTTCCTCGATGCGGTTCTCCTGCAGCAGCTGCAGCCATTGCGGGATGGCGTTGTGCACCGGGCACTTCCAGCTGCAATACGGATTGCCGCAGTCCAGGCAACGGCCCGCCTGGTACTGGGCTTCCTCCTTGCCGAACTTGCCGTACAGCTCGCCCCAGTCGCCGCCCGTGCGCAGTTCCAGCGGAATCCGCTGCGGCATCGTGCGCGGCAGGTCGAGGAACTGGAATACCTGCTTCTTGCTCATGGGGTGCGGCTCTTCATCAATAGGTTTCTGCCGTCATCCCAGCGAACGCTGGGATCCAGCTTGCCTCGCGCGGCCATCTTCGGAGGCAAGATCAAAATGGATTCCGGCGTTCGCCGGAATGACGGTCCGGGGCGCATCACGCAGCCCTCCGCAAGGTCTCGTTCAACGAGTCGATGCTCGCCGCCTTCGGCTTCACCAGCCAGAACTTGCCCACGTAGTCGCGGAACTCGTCGAGGATCTGCTGCGCCCAGATGCTGCCGGTCAGTTCGCGGTGGCGGCTGATCAGCGTGTGCAGGTGCTGGCGATGACTTTCGAAGCCTTCCGGACTGATGCGGTGGATGTCGATCAGCTCATGGTTGTAGCGGTCGACGAAATCGCGGTCCAGGTCCAGCACGTAGGCCAGGCCCCCGGTGAAGCCCGCGCCGAAGTTCAGGCCCACCTTGCCCAGCACCAGCACGATGCCGTCGGTCATGTACTCGCAGCAGTGGTCGCCGGCGCCTTCGATCACCGCCAGCGCGCCGGAGTTGCGTACGCCGAAGCGCTCGCCTGCGCGTCCGGCCGCGAACAGTTCGCCGCCCGTGGCGCCATACAGGCAGGTGTTGCCGATGATCGGCGTGTTGCGTGCCTCGAAGCGCGCGCCACGCGGCGGACGCACGACCAGCCGCCCGCCCGCCATGCCCTTGCCGACGTAGTCGTTGGCTTCGCCTTCCAGTTCCATCAGCAGGCCACCGGCGTTGAAGGCGCCGAAACTCTGCCCCGCGGTGCCGCGGAAGCGCAGGTTCAACGGCGCGTCGGCCATGCCGTGATTGCCGTGCACGCGGGCGATGGTGCCGGATAGCCGGGTGCCGATGCTGCGGTCGGTGTTGTGGATCAGGAAGCGGTGGTCGCCCCCGGTCTTCTTCCGGATCGGTTCGGCCAGCAGGCCATCCAGCTGCGTGGCCAGGCTGTCGGGCGATTCGTACAGGCGCTGCGCCGCACAGCTGTTGCTGTCGAACTGCGCATGCTTGAGCAGGCGTGACAGGTCGATGTTGACACCCTGGCGCGGCGACACGTCGATCTGCTGCAGCAGGTCGGTGCGGCCGACGATTTCGTCCAGCGAGCGCGCGCCCAGGTACGACAGCCACTGCCGCACTTCTTCGGACAGCAGGCGGAAGAAGTTCTCCACGCGCTCGGGCAGGCCGGTGAAGTACTGCGAGCGCAGGCGCTCGTCCTGCGTGGCCACGCCGGTGGCGCAGTTGTTGAGGTGGCAGATGCGCAGGTACTTGCAGCCCAGCACGATCATCGGGCCGGTGCCGAAGCCGAAGCTGTCGGCACCCAGCAGCGCGGCCTTGACCACGTCCAGACCGGTCTTCAGGCCACCATCGGTCTGCAGCACGGTGCGGTCGCGCAGCTGGTTGACCACCAGCGCGTGGTGCGCCTCGGCCACGCCGAGCTCCCACGGCACGCCGGCGTAGCGGATGGAACTGACCGGACTGGCGCCCGTACCGCCGTCATGGCCGGAAATCGTGATGAGGTCCGCGCCGGCCTTCACCACGCCGGCGGCAATCGTACCCACGCCTGCGTGCGACACCAGCTTCACCGACACCAGCGCGGTCGGGTTGACCTGCTTGAGGTCGAAGATCAGCTGGGCGAGATCTTCGATGGAATAGATGTCGTGGTGCGGGGGCGGCGAGATCAGGCCGATGCCCGGCTTCGCGTAGCGCAACCGCGCGATCAGTTCGTTGACCTTGTGGCCGGGCAGCTGGCCGCCTTCGCCGGGTTTGGCGCCCTGCGCCACCTTGATCTGCAGGACTTCGGCGTTGACCAGGTACTCCGGCGTCACGCCGAAGCGGCCGGAAGCGACCTGCTTGATCTTGCTGCGCTTCTCGGTGCCGTAGCGCACCGGGTCTTCGCCGCCTTCACCCGAGTTGCTGCGTCCGCCCAGGCGGTTCATCGCGATGGCGAGCGCCTCGTGCGCCTCCGGCGACAGCGCGCCCAGCGAGATTGCCGCGGTGTCGAAACGGCGCAGCAGGTCGGTGGCATCGGCGACCTCGTCGAGGGGCGTCGGCGTGTCGGCCTTCTTCAACTGCAGCAGGTCGCGCAGCGCGGACGGCGGGCGCGAGTTCACCACGTCGGCGTAGGCCTGCCAGTCGCGGGCGTCGCCGGTGCGCGCCGCGCGCTGCAGCGTCATCACCACGTCGGGGTTGTACATGTGGTACTCGCCACCGTGCACGTACTTCAGCAGGCCCCCGATTTCCGGCGATTCGCGGTCGTTCCAGGCGCGTGCTTCCAGTTGGCGGGCCTCGATGTCGAGCCGCTCGAAGCCGACGCCGCCGATGCGCGCGGGCGTTTCGGCGAAGCACAGGTCCACGACGTCGGCATCCAGCCCGACGATCTCGAACAGCTGCGCGCCGCGATAGCTGCTGATGGTGCAGATGCCCATCTTCGAGATGATCTTCGACAGGCCCTTGTAGATGCCCTTGCGGTAGCTGCGGCCGATCTGCGCCTGCTCGCCGCCTTTCTTGATCTGCAGGATGCCGCGCCGGCCCAGGTCGAACAGGGTCTGGTAGGCGAGGTAGGGATACACGGCGGTGGCGCCGACGCCGATCAGGCAGGCGATGTGGTGCGGATCGCGCGCGGTGCCGGTCTCGACGATCAGGTTGACGTCGCAGCGCAGGCCTTCGCGGCACAGGTGGTGGTGCACCGCGCCCGTGGCCAGCAGCGCGTGCACCATCGGCCGGCCCTGCTGCGGACGGCGATCGCTCAGCACCACCATCACCATGCCTTCGCGCGCGGCCTGCGCCACTTCCGTGCTGATGCGTTCGATGGCGGCCTTGACGCCTTCCGCCGGGTCGTACGACAGGTCGATGTAGCGATGCTTCTGGTCGTACGGCGCCATCTTCACGATCTGGCGCAGCTTGCGCTGCGACAGTACCGGCGAATTGAGGATGATGTGGTGCACCGTCTCCGGGCCGGCATGGAAGATGTTGGTCTCCTTGCCGAGCTGGGTGGTCAGCGACATCACGCAGTCTTCGCGCAGCGGATCGATCGGCGGGTTGGTCACCTGCGCGAACGCCTGGCGGAAATAGTCGTACAGCGGTCGCGTCTGCCGGCTCAGCACCGCCATCGGGGTGTCGTCGCCCATCGAGCCGGTGGCTTCCTGCTCGGTCTCCGCGAGCGGGCGCAGTACCTGTTCCACTTCTTCGTCGGTGAGCTGGAACAGCTTGTGGTAGCCGCGCAGCGTCTTTTCGTCGAACGGTGCGTCGGTCAGCGACGGATCGATCAGCTCGGTCTGCAGGTAGGTGACGCCCTGGTGCAGCCACTGCTTGTACGGGGCGCGGCCGCGATTGATGCGGTCCACCGCTTCGCTGTCCAGCAGGTCGCCGCGTTTGAGGTCGATGGCCATCATCTCGCCCGGGCCGAGCTTGCCCTTGCGGGTCACGCGTTCGGCGGGCACTTCCCACACGCCCGCTTCGCTGGCGACGATGAAGTGGCGGTCGCTGGTCAGCATCCAGCGCGCGGGGCGCAGGCCGTTGCGGTCGAGCGTGCAGGCCGCGTAGCGCGCGTCCATCGAGACGATGCCGGCCGGGCCGTCCCACGGCTCGGTATTGAGGCCGTAGAACTCGTAGAACGCAGCGAGGTCGGCGTCCTTGAATTCCAGCGACTGGGTGGCCGGCGGCACCAGGATGCGCAGCGCCTGGATCAACTCCATGCCACCGGCGACCAGCAGTTCCAGCATGTTGTCCAGGCTCTGTGAATCGGAGCCGTGCATCGAGATGACGGGGTCGAACTCGCCGATGTCGAAGCGCGGCGTCTTCCACACCTTGCTGCGCGCCTGCGCCCAGCGGCGATTGCCCTCGATGGTGTTGATCTCGCCGTTGTGCGCCAGCAGGCGGAACGGATGCGCCAGCGGCCAGCGCGGCAGCGTGTTGGTGGAGAAGCGCTGGTGGAAGACCACCGCGCTGCTGGCCAGTTCGGTACGCTGCAGGTCCGGATAGAACACCGCCAGCTTGTCCGGCAGCACCATGCCCTTGTAGCCGATGGCGTGCGGCGACAGCGTCACCACGTAGAAATCCGGCACGCTCTTGCGCAGCTGCTGTTCGCTGCGGCGACGGGCGAGGAACAGGGCCAGCGAGAAGGCGTCGTCGTTCTGGTCGGCGCCCGCTTCGACATACAGCTGTTCGATGCGGGGCAGGGTGTCCTTGGCCAGTTGTCCGCAGACGGCATCGTTGGTCGGCGGCACGCGCCAGCCTTTCACGGCGACGCCGGTACGGAACAGCTCGGCTTCCAGGGTGGCGCGGCACTGTGCGGCCTGCGCCTCGTCGTGGGGCAGGAACACCAGGCCCGCAGCGAAGCGCGCGCCCAGGGCGATGCTGGCTTCGGCGGCGAGCGCACGGAGGAACGCGTCCGGTTTGCGGATCAGCAGGCCGCAGCCGTCGCCGGTCAGCCCGTCGGCGGCGACGCCGCCACGATGGGTCATGCGCGACAGCGCGGCGATGGCGGTATCGACCAGGGCCCGCGAGGGCTGGTCGTCGAGTTGCGCGATCATGCCGAAGCCGCAGGCATCGCGCTCGTCGTTGGGGTCGTACAGACCGGGGTCAAAGCCGCCTTGGCGATTGCGAGGGGCCATGTGTTGCCTCAAACCGGAGTGACGGCGACACCGTGCCCTGCCCGCGCAGCGGCACTTCGAAATGTCACCGGAAACCCGACTAAAACACAGTTGTTGCGATGCCGCAACAACACCTATTGCACGCCACTCGTTGGTTGCAAAGGCAACTTTTCCGGGCGTCGCGCCGCGCCTCGCGGACAAGAAAAAACCGCCTGCGCGAAGCAGGCGGTCCGGGGGCACTGCAGTATGGCCGGGCGTGGGTCAGCCGCAGTTGACCGAGGTCGCGACGCCCTTGTCGTCGAGGATGATGTTGAGGCGGTCGGGATTGAAGTCCATCGTCGCCGCGTCACCCGGTTTCAGGCTGCGCACGGCGCTGGACTTGCTGTCGGTGCGCGCCTGTTCGATGTCCTTTTCGGCCGGCGTCTTGCCGATGATCCATTGCGCCTGGGTGTCGTCGCAGCTGCCGGCGAGTTCGGCCGGTGCAGGCGTGGCGGCGGGAGGCGTGGCGGCTTCGCTGGCCGCGGCCTGCGACTGTTCCGCGGCCGCCGTCTGTTCATCGGTATCGGGTGCGGAACAGGCCGCCAGCGAGAGGGTCAGCAGCAGGGCGGGGATGGCGGCTCGGATCATGCGGAACTCCGGACAATGGGACTGAAGGAAGGATTACGCACCTGACATTCGATACTCGTTAACCGGCCGCCGGGCGACGCCGTTCCAGCCACCACAGCAGGCCCGCTGTCGCCAGCCAACCCAGGAACCACGGCCAGGCCGGACCGCGCGGACCCTGCGCCGCAGGCGCACGCGTCGGGTGGCGCGCGCGTGGCACCGCAGCGAGGTGTTCGGTACGCGTGCGCAGGTCCATGGCGTGCAGGTGCGGCGCGTCGTCCGCGGCGCGGACGTGGAAGGGCGTGCTGTCTTCGCCCACGTTCAACTGGTGCCATCCGGCAAGGCGTGGCCAGAAGCCGGCGCAGCGCGCATCGCCGGTGGCCGGGTCGCGCTGCAGTCGGGTGACGGTGCCGTCCGGGGCGGTGATGCGCGCACCATCGGCGAGGTGGCAGAACGCGGCGCGCTGCGGGGCGCGGATCTGTGAAGGGATCTGAGGTGCTGTGCGCGTGCCGGCGCGGGCGAGCGTGCCGAATGCCTGCGACCACAGGGAGGCGTGCAGGTCGGGATGTCCCGCCAGCACCAGCGCGTACGTGTCGACCGGCATCCACAGCCCGATGCGACCCCGTCCTTCGCTGCGCCACCATGCGATTGCCGCGTCGTTGGCATCACGCACCAACGGAATCGCGTCCGTCGACACCACGCGCACATCGCGTCGTGTCAGCACGGGCAGGCCACCGGTGATCGCCTCGCTGTCGACAGGCGTGTCCGCGGTGCCCACGCCGCGTCGGGCGCGCCAGGCGTCGTCATCCGGCGCGGCCCGCGGCAGGTGGAACTCGGCTTCATCGTCGCCCGTCAGGGACACGCCCAGCGTCCGTTGCGTCGCCGGTGGCACCGTTCCGTCGATGCGCAGCAACACGCCCAGGCCATCGCGTACCGCAGCGGCCAACGCCGCGCGGTGGCCGTCGCCCAGTGCCGCTGCGCTGCGCGCATCCAGCACGACCAGGTCGAAGCGGCGCAGCGTATCGGCCGTCATCGGCAATGGCGCATCACCCAGTTGAAGGCCGCCGCCCAGGCTGACCTGCAGGTGCAGGTCGATCCCCGCATCGGTGGCCCAGCGACGCAGGTACTTCCATTCGGCATTGGGCGCCCCGGCGAGTGCCCACACGCGAGGGGGCGCCGCCGCCTGCGTCCACACCGGCAAGCCCACGGCATCGATCACCGCGTGGCGCGCATCTAGCATCTCCACCCGGAACAACGCGGGGCCGGGCAGCCGCGCCAGTCCCGTCAGATGGAAGTTGCCGCGCGCATCGACGGCGGTCGCGTCGATACGCTGGCCTGCGGGGTCGCGCAGCACCACGGTCGCCGGTGACGCGCCGTTCACCCGCCCGCTGACGGCGAAGGGCGCGCCTGGCGTGGCGATGGCGACGGGCGACAGCGCCAGGATGCCGCGTGGTAACGGTGCGGGCGAAAAGGTGATCGTCCGGCCACCGACCGCATCGCGATCACGCGCTTCCAGTCCGGCACCGACGATGTGCAGCGTCTGCGCATCCGGATGCCGGCGAAGGGCCGTGCCAAGGTCTGGCGCACGCTCCGCATCGGCCATCGCCGGCGCTTCCGGGAGCGCGATGCGCGGCTGGCCCTGCCATGGGGCGGGCAGGGCGACGCGGTCGGCCTGCGCCGTCATCACCACCAGCATGCCGGGGGTTGCGGTCTGGCGGGGTGGCAGGAGCGTGAAGAAGAGCAGCGCCGCGAAGACCGGTTGCAACGCGCACAGCATCGCAAAGCGCAGCGACGTGCCATGCCGGTCGGCGGCAGCGCGCCGCCAGTGCGTCAGGCGCACCCACGCGATCACGACAGCGAGCGCCAGCAGCGTGGCCAGCAGCAGCGGCAGCGAGGTGTCCAGGCTCATCGCACCGGCTCCGGTTGCAGGGCGTCGAGATAGCGGCGGCCCGCGTCATCCAGCGCATCACGCCGCGGCACCTGCGCGGGCGGTTGCGCCGACGCCGACCACAGCAGCGCACGCAGCCGGGCCCGGCACGCGGCACAGCCCGGCTCGCCCCGCACCTCGTCGATGGCGGCGAACAGATCGAGCGCGTCGGGCATGCGTGCCTCGTTCGCACGCAACCAGGCCTGCAGTGCATCCAGGTCGGCCGCATCGGCGGGAACGCCATCGTGGGCGAGCGACCGCCATGCGCGTGCCGGCGCCGACTCCGCGCCCTCGGGCGCGCGTTCGAGGCTTCCCAGCGGGCGCGGCGCGAGGCCCGTGCGATCACCGCCCATGCGGCGCGTCTCGTCGATCGGCGGCAGTTCCGGCCCCACGCGCGCCAGGTAGATGCGCGTGGCCTGCTGCACCTGCTTGATGTACTCGAGTGCCTTGTAGGCAAAGGGCAACGCCCTGTCGGGCTGGCCCTGGCGCAGGTGCAGTTCCGACTGCCACATCTGGTCCAGCGCCTTCTTCAGCGTCGCGCGGGTTTCCGGATCCAGCAGAGTCGCCGCTTCGGCGTGGTCGTGCGTGTGGCCATAGGCCTCCAGCACGTCGGCTTCGCGGCCGAACGAAGCCCCGGTCGCGCTGGTGGCCTGCTCATGGCCGTGTCCGTCGTCCGTCCCGCCCGCTTCGCTGGCGTGATCGTGCCCGTCGTCGTCCGTGTGGGTTTCGCCGTCATTCGTGGGTGGCGGTTGCGGCTCGCCCTCGGCCTCTTCGCCGAGGAACTGGCCATAGCGCAGGCGCAGGATGCGCTGGTCCACCCCGATCGCGTCTGAGCGGGTGACGAATTTCTCCGACGGCATCGTGCGCTTCTGCTTCTGCAACGCCTCGGCGTCGATGATGATCTGGCGCTGGCTGCGGAAGTAGGCGGGCATCACCTTCTTCACCATGCCCTCCAGGCCCGTGCTTTCGGCGCCCAGGTCGGCCGGCCAGCGCAGGATCAAACCGGGACTCTGCGCGGCCTGCGGCGACGGTGTGCGGTTGTCGTGCACGGTCAGTTGCGCGATCAGGTCGTCACCCACCGCCATGCCGAGTGCTTTCAGGTCCAGAGAGGCGCCGAAGCGCCGTGCGTTCGCCGGGCCCGTGCCACGCACCGTCATCACCTGCTCCTTGAAGGCGATGTTCTCGCCGCTGCCTTGGGCCAGCGTCAGCTTGAGCGTGGCGGCAGGCGCGACGCCGTAGTCGTCGCGCGCCTCGAAGGCCAGCGCCCAGCGTGTCTGTCCCACGCTGACGAGACTCAGGCCGCGATCCGGGGCCAGCACCCGCACCTCCGGCGCGCGATCGGGGATGGCATCCAGCCGGCGCAGCTTCGATGGCGGCTGCGCCTCGGTGCCGGCGGCGACCACGCGGTACAGCGTGGACTTGGCCAGCACGTGCGTCGCGCGCCAGGTGTCGCCGTCGCGGTCCAGCGCGATGCGCTGGCCATCGTGGAAGACAAGATGCGCCTGCGTCGGTTGCGGGTCGAAGCGCAGCGTCCACGTGAGCCGCGAGCCTGCGGGCGCCTTCGCGTCCAGCGTGGCCTCGTCGCGGGGCGATTGGCCGGTGTACTGCGGCGGCGCCACGTGCAACCGCTGCGCGACCAGGCGCGGGACACCGGGGATCACCGGCGTGACATCGTCCGCGGGTGCGAGCGCGCCGGCGCCCGGCGTGCGCGCGGGCCAGAGCGCCGCCGCGACGATCACGATCGCCGCGACGCACCACATCGCGACGATGCGGGCCCATGGCCACGGTGCGCGCAGGTCCGGCGCCGGCTGCATGCGCAAGCGTTCGCGCACGCGGGCCTGCTGCAACTGCTGCAACGGCGTCAGCGGTGCCTGCGGTGCAAGCAGCAGGTCGCTGCTGTCGTCGAGGTCCCTGCGCCGCGCATCCAGCTGGCGCACCAGCCAGGCGTTGTCGAAGGCGCGCGTCCGGCGCCATGCGAGCAGCGCCAGCACTGCGATTCCCGCCACGGTGACCGCGATCGCCAGCGCGGGCGATGCGACGCGCCACAGCACGCCGCCCAGCGCAACGGGCATGGCCGCGCCCAGCAGCAGCTGGCCCGCGCTCACGTGGCGGCGGACCTGGGCGAGGCGGTCGAAGGCCGACAGCGTCATGGCGCCGCGCTCCGCGTGCGTCGCGTCGCCATCCAGCGCTCCACCAGCACGAGCAGCGCGACCAGCAGCGCCAGCCAGGGCTGCAGGTCGCGCGGCGCGACGGGGTAGGCCGCACCGCCGCCGTCGGGCGCGTAGTCACCGGCGGGCACGCGCGTCGGCGGCACGACGGGCGCATCGAACAACGCGCGCAAGCGGCGCGGGAAATCCCCTTCGACGAGAGCCGGCATCGCGTCGGGCCGCAGTGACCGGGTGAAGCGCAGCACGCGACCCTGGCCGTGCACCGCCGCTTCGACCAGCGGTGCGCCATCGGCATCGCGCCAGGCCACTGACGTCATCGCGACGCCATCCAGCGTGCTCTCCCGGGCCAGCAACGCAGTGCCGCCGGCCGAGATCCATTGCACGACCGGCGCCGGCACCGGCCCGGGCGCCAGCCAGACCAGCGGATGTGACGGCGCGGGCAACGGCGCGCCGGTCGTGCCGATCTGCATGGCCGCTGTTCCCGTTGCGTTGGTCGGTTGCCATGCGCGCGCGGCGGCACGCAGGTAGCGCAGCCCGCGGTCGTCGTCGGCTTCGTGGCGAACGACCAGCGCAAGCGGTGCCGCGGCGGCGGCGGGTGTCGCCTGCATCGCGCCCTCGACGATCTTCCAGGTCACCGTGCGCGACAACGCGGGTCGCTCGGCATCCGCCCCCTGCAGCGTCGCTGGAACGAGGACCGTCAACGCGACGCCGGGCGCCAGTTCCGCGTCCAGCTGCCGCAGCAGGCTGCCGACGGCGGGCGTGCCGGACGGCGCCGGTTCTTCCAGCGCCGGGAAGCCCGGCGCCAGCCAGTGCAGCCGCGTGCGGGGTTCCTTCGCCTGCGCTTGCGCCACGGCGGCCTCCACGCCCGGCACGACGACGATCCACGGGCGCGTATCGTCCAGGCCCGACAGCACGGGCCGCGCCAGCCAGAGTGCGAGCAGCGCAAGCAGCAACAGGCGCAGCAACAGCAACGGCCATTCGTCGAAGCGGATGCGGTGGCGCGGCTTCGGTTTCTGCCGCAACCAGCGCAGTGCGGCGAAGTCGGTCGGCTTCTGCTCGTGCCTGCGCGCCAGGTGCAGCAGCAGGGGAAGCGCCAACGCGGCGAGTGCGGCAAAGCCGGCCGGCAGCAGGAACGCCAGGCTCATGCGTACTCCGCGGCATCGCGTGCGCCGAACAGCCGTCGCAGCGGCAGGTCCAGCGGCTGGTCCATCACGTAACGGGCATGGCGGATACCGCTGGCGTCCAGCCGCGCATCCAGTGCGCGTTGTGCGTCGGCGAAGCGTTGCAGGTAGTCGCCGCGCAGAGCCACCGCATCGCCCAGCAGCTCCTCGCCGGATTCCGGATCGCGGAAGCGATGGCCGCCATTGAACGGGAAGTCGCGTTCCTCGGTCGTCAGCAGCTGGATCGCCAGCACCTCGCGCCTTGCGGACGCCAGGCGTTCGGCCAGCGCCAGCATCGCATCGTCGAACCAGTCGCTGAGTGCCAGCACCAGGTCGCCCGCGCCGATGCGCTCGAACACCGGCGCCAACGTGTCGACGGCGGGAAACATGCCGCTGGCATGCAATCCATGCAGCGCGAGGAGCAGCTGGTCGCGCTGGCGCGCCCCGTTGCCCGGCGCCACCAGGCGCACGCCGCCGCCATGCAGCACCAGGAGACCGAAGCGGTCGCCCTGGCGCAGCGCCAGTTCGGCGATGCAGGCGACCAGTGCACGCGCGGCATCGAAGCGTGTACCGCGCGTGCCGTCGCCCTGTGCCATCGAGGCGGTGGCGTCGAGCATGATCCATACCGTCAGCGGACTCTCCCGCTCCGCCTCGCGCACGAAGAAGCGGTCCGAGCGCGCATACAGTTTCCAGTCGATCTGGCGCAGCTCGTCGCCGGGTTCGTATGCGCGGTATTGGGCGAACTCCAGGCCCGCGCCGCGGCTGCGGCTGTGGTGCAGCCCGATGCCTTGCGTGCCGATGGCGCGACGTGCGGTCAGCCGCAGGTCCTTCAACCGGCTGCGGACGTCGGCGGGGATCAGGTCGTGCGCCACGATGCCGTCGGGATCAGGCGGCAAGCGGCACGCCGCGCAGCAGCGCGGCGATCACGTCGTCGGCGCCCACCTGCTCGGCTTCGGCGGCGAACGACAGCAGCAGGCGGTGGCGCATCACCGGCTTGGCCAAGGTGGCGATATCCTCGCGCGTCGCCGCCAGGCGGCCGTGCAGCAGCGCGCGGGCCTTGGCCGCCAGCACCAGCGACTGGCCGGCGCGCGGACCGGCGCCCCAGCGCACGTACTTGCGTACCTCGTCGGGCACGCCGTCGCCGGGGCGGCTGGCGCGCACGAGCCTGGTGATCCAGCGCAGCAGGTCCTCGCTGACATGCACGTCGCGCACGTGCTGCTGCAGGGCCAGCACCTCGGTGCCGTCCATCACCCGTGGCACGTCGCCACCGGCGCGACCGGTCGTCTGCGCCAGGATGTCGTGCTCCTCCTGTTCGGTCGGATACTCGACCCGGATGTGCAGCAGGAAACGGTCCAGCTGCGCTTCCGGCAGCGGATACGTGCCGGCCTGTTCCAGCGGATTCTGCGTGGCCAGCACGAAGAACGGCGAAGGCAGTGCGTGCGTGGTGCCGGCATAGCTGACGGTACGTTCCTGCATCGCCTCCAGCAGTGCGGCCTGCGTCTTCGGCGGCGTGCGGTTCAACTCGTCGGCCAGCAGCAGGTTGGTGAAGATGGGGCCGGGCTGGAAACGGAAATGGCGGTGGCCGGTGCCGTGGTCCTCTTCCAGCAGCTCGGTGCCGAGGATGTCGCTGGGCATCAGGTCGGGCGTGAACTGCACGCGGCGGAACTGCAGGTGCAGCGCCTGGCCCAGCGAACGCACCAGCAGCGTCTTGCCCAGTCCCGGCACGCCTTCCAGCAGGCAGTGGCCACCGGCCAGCAGGCCGATCAGCAACTGCTCCACCACGTCCTGCTGGCCGACGATGGCCTGGCCGATGGCGGCACGGAGTTCGCCCAGTTTGGCGAGCTGTTGCTGGAGGTCGGATTCGGTGATGGGGGGCATTGGCGTGTTCGTCGGAAGGAGGGATGTAGGAGGGGCTTCAGCCCCGATGCTCTTCTGCGGGTTCACGGTCGGGGCTGGAAGCCCCTCCTACAGAGGTGGTTTGGTGATCATGTCGTCAACGCATAGATCACGAGATTGACGCCGAACTTCGTGTTGTCCTCGGCCAGGAAGCGCTTGTTGCGCCAGTCGTAGTCCCACTCGCAGCCGTAGTCCTTGTTGCTGTAGAGCACGCCGAGGCGACCGTTGATCTCGATGCCCTGCAGGTACTCGTGCACCAGGTCGTCGCCCCAGCCATTGAGCTCGAAGCCCGTGGCCGGCGGCCCGTCGAACTTGAAGAAGCTGCGATAGATCGCATGCGTGTTCGGCAGCTTCTTCATCGCCTTCGCGCCGAAGATCGATGCCATCTGCGCTTCGAACGACTTGGCGAACAGGCCGTCGATATCGTGGTTGCAGTCATCCACGAACACGAAGCCGCCGTTGCGCACGTAACGCTCGAAGTTGCGCCGCTCGGCCGGGTTGAACTCCACCAGCTTGTGACCGGCCAGGTAGCAGAACGGCGCGGCCAGCATGCGTGGGTCGGACAGGGCCAGCACGTGTTCCTTCGGGTCCACGCGCAGGGTGGTGTAGTCGATCAGCGAGGTGATGAGGTTGGACGGCATGCGCGCGTCCACGTCCCAGTCGCCGGAGTCGTACTTCAGGCGGGTGAACCAGAAGTCATAACGCCCGGTCGCGTGTGCGCTGCGGGCCGGTGCGGCCAGCAGCGCGCCGGCCAGCCCGCCGGCCATGAGTCGCAGGAACCCGGCGCGTGTCATCGTCACGGGAAACCACCCCTTCCCCCGCGTGCGGGGGAAGGTTGGGATGGGGGCGAGGGCAAGAGCACGAGGGGTTTCATCGAAGGATGCGGAGCACAAAGGAGAGAGCTTTGGTGCGCTCCGTAGTGCGGAACGCGTGCGATTTCGTCGGGCCCCCACCCCAGCCCTCCCCCGCGGGCGGGGGAGGGAGCAGATCGCGCTCGCGTTTACACCGCGTCCGACAGCGACGTGAACGTGAAGTCGCGCAGCTTCATCGGCGGGATCATCATCACGAAGCTGGACTCGTCGCCAGCCACGCGCACCGGCTTGCCGAGCTCTTCGATGTTGTTGAGCATGATCACCGGCGATTCGTTGAAGCGGAAGTTCTTCACCGGGTGCTTGATCTGCCCGTTCTCGATGTAGAACGTGCCGTCGCGGGTCAGGCCGGTCAGCAGCACGGTCTGCGGGTCGACCATGCGGATGTACCACGTGCGCGTGACCAGGATGCCCTTCTGCGTACCGGCGACCAGCTCGGCGGTGGACTTGGTGCCGCCAGCCACCAGCAGGTTGCCCGGCGAACCGATCGCACGCTTGCCCTGTTTCTGGGCCCAGAAGCGCGAGTACTCCAGGTTGACCACCTTGCCATTTTCGACGATGGCCATCTTCTCGCGCGGCAGGCCTTCGCTGTCCCACGGCATCACTTCCGCACCGGGGTGCCACGGGTCGGCGCTGATGTTCACGCGCGGGTCGTAGACCTGCTCGCCCAGCTTGTTGCCGCCGCCCTTCTTGGACAGGAAGCTGCGGCCTTCGTCGGCCTGGCGCGCATCGAAGAAGTTCATCATGAAGGAGATCAGGCCGGCCGCCGCCGCGGGCTCCAGGATGACCGTGTACTTGCCCGGTTCCAGCGCCTTCGCTTCGGCCGATTCACTGGCCTTGCGCATCGCAGTGCGGATGTCGCTGTCGGCCTTGAAGGTGTTCGCATCCTTCAGGTTGCGGCCCACCCAGCCGGAACCCCGGCCGTCTTCGGTGCGTACCGTGCAGGTGTAGTTGAACGCGGTGGCCTTCTGGTAGCCGAAGTTGCCCTTGCTGTTGGCGAAGGCGACGAAGCTCTGGCCGTCTTCCAGGAAGCCGGCGGCGATCAGCTTCTCCGCCTTGCACGGACCGATCGAGTCGGCGGCTACCTGCGCGCGGAACTCCGGCGTGATGGCGGCGGTGGATTCGCTGAACGTGGGGCTGGGCTTGTAGGTCTGCTTCTCGACGGCCGGCATGAATTCCGGGTTCTCCGGCGCCAGGCGGGCGAGGTCTTCCGCCCGACGGACCACGCGCTCCAGCGAGGCGTCGTCGAACTCGTTGATCGTCGCCACGCCGGTGCGCTTGCCGAACGCCACCTGCACGGCCAGGTCGGTATTGCTGACGATGCCGCTGGTGGACACATTGTTGAGGGCGAAGCGGATGTTGCCTTCGATCGAGCCGGTGAGGGACGCGGTGCACTCATCGGCCTTGGACAGCGCGATGACCTTGTCCAGGATGGCCTTGGCCTGCGCTTCGGTGAGGATGCTCATGTTCTGGTGATCTCCTTAAAGCGCCGGTCAGCCGAGCGAGCGGGCGGTGTTGATGACGTTGATGCCGTTGAAACGCGCGGTGGACGAACCGTGCGAGACGGCGGACACCTGGCCGGGCTGGCCCTTGCCGTCGAAGAACGAACCGCCCAGGCGGTAGTCGCTTTCGTCGCAGACGGCGGCGCAGGCGTTCCAGAACTCCGGCGTGCGGATCTGGTAGGCCACGTCTTCGATCTGCTGGGTGATCTTGCCGTTCTTGATCTCGTAGAACAGCTGGCCGCCGAACTGCGCGTTGTAGCGCTGCTGGTCGATGGAGAACGAACCGTCGCCGATGATGTAGATGCCGTTCTCGACATCCTTGACCATGTCGGCGACCGAGAGCTTCTGCTTGCCTGCCGCCAGCGACACGTTGGCCATGCGCTGGAACTGCACGCTGCTCCACGAGTCGGCGTAGCAGCAGCCGTCGGATTCGGTCTTGCCCAGGATGTGCGCCTGGTCGCGGATGGTCTGGTAGTCCACCAGCTTGCCGGCGCTGACCAGGTCCCAGCGCTTGGTCTTGACGCCTTCGTCGTCGTAGCCGACCGCGCCCAGGCTGCCGGGCTGGGTCTTGTCGGCGAACAGGTTGACCAGCTCGCTGCCGTACTGGAAGCGCTGCTCGCGCTTGTCCAGGGTGGCGAAGCTGGTGCCGGCGTAGTTGGCCTCGTAGCCCAGCACGCGATCCAGTTCCAGCGGATGGCCGACCGATTCGTGGATGGTCAGCCAGGTGTGCGACGGGTCCAGCACCAGGTCGTACTTGCCCGGTTTCACCGAAGGCGCGGTCAGCTTGGCGCGCGCCTGCTTGGCCGAGGCGATGGCGTCTTCCTTCATGTCGTAGGAGAGGCCGTAGTTGATCACCCCGTTGGGCGTGGTGAACTTCTGCGACGCGTCGCCGTCCAGGTACTCGTAGCCCAGGCCCATCGGCGAGGACAGGCCGTCGCGGGTACGGAACTTGCCGCTGGCCTTGTCGATGGCGGTCACGGTCATCGGCACCCAGATGCGGTGCACGTCCTGGTCGATGTACGAGCCGTCGGTGCTGGCGAAATACTTCTGCTCGTTGACCAGGAACATCATCGAGTTGACGAAGTCCGCGCCTGCGTTGATCGCGGCGGCGTTCACGCCCAGCAGCAGGTCGACCTTGTCCTTGATCGGCACCTCCATCGCGTTCTTCTTGATCGGCGTCTTCCACGCCACTTCACCGAAGCCCGGCGCCTTCGCCAGTTGCACCGGCGCGGTCTGGGTCTTGCTGTTGGCCTTGGCGATGGCGGCCGCCTGGCGCGCGGCGCTGGCCACGCCTTCGGCGGTGAGCGTGTTGGTGGCGGCGAAGCCCCAGGCGCCGTTGGCGATCACGCGGATGCCGGCACCGGTGGACTCGGTGTTCACCACGTTCTGCACCTTGTCCTCGCGGGTGATCACGAACTGGCGCAGGTAGCGGCCGATGCGGACGTCGCAGTAGGTCGCGCCGGCCTGCTTGGCCGCCGCCAGTGCGGCATCGGCAAGGCGCTTCTTGAAGGCGACGTCCAGGGTGGACTGCAGTTGCTCGGCGGCGATCGCCTTGCCGAAGAAGGACGGCACCATCAGGCCGCCTACGCTGAGGCCGGTCAGGGCCAGAAAGTCACGACGTTGCAAGGCTGTTCTCCACCGGTTGGGCCTGCATGGGCAGGCGGGGACTGCGACGGACGCGTTGTGGCCCGCGCCATCCCCGCGCAGGTCGTCCCCGATTCTTGCCTTGCGTGCCGACAGCGTCAAATGACTTTCGGCATAGATGCGACCTTCGTCGGACTCGACGGCGCAGGAAGATGCGAAGCAGCGCGCCCCAGGGTGGGGGGCACCTGCCGTCATCCCAGCGCACGCTGGGATCCACCTTGATCTTCACGTCGTGCCCGGCAGAGCCTCAAAAGCCAATGGATCCCAGCGTGCGCTGGGATGACGGTAGCCCACTACCCGAGTGACCGCGCCGTATTGATGATGTTGATGCCGCTGAAGTGCGTGGTCGCCGATCCATGCGACACCGCCGACACCTGGCTGGGCTGGCCCTTGCCGTCGAAGAACGAACCGCCGAGGCGGAAGTCGCGTGCATCGCAGATCGCCGTGCAGGCATTCCAGAACTCCGGCGTGCGGATCTGGTAGGCGGCGTCCTCGATCTGCCGCGTCACCTCGCCGTTCTTTATCTCGAAGTACAGCTGTCCGCCGAACTGCGCGTTGTAACGCTGCTGGTCGATGGAGTAGGAGCCACGACCGTGGATATAGAGGCCGTTCTCCACATCCTTGACCATGTCGGCGACGGTCAGCGGCACCTTGCCTGGTGCCAGCGACACATTGGCCATGCGCTGGAACTGCACGCTGCTCCACGAATCGGCGTAGCTGCAGCCGTGCGAGGCGTCCTCGCCGAGGATGTGCACTTCGTCGCGGGTCGCCTGGTAGTTCACCAGCACGCCGTCCTTGACCAGGTCCCAGCGGCGGGTCTTCACGCCTTCGTCGTCGTAGCCGACCGCGCCGAGGCTGCGCGGCTCGGTCTTGTCGGCGGTGAAGTTGACGATCGGGCTGCCCCACTGGAACTTCTGTTCGCGCTTGTCCAGCGTGGCGAAGCTGGTGCCGGCGTAGTTGGCCTCATAGCCGAGCACGCGGTCCAGCTCCAGCGGGTGGCCGACGTTCTCGTGGATGGTCAGGAACAGGTTGGACGGATCCAGCACAAGGTCGTACTTGCCCGGCTTCACCGACGGCGCAGTCAGCTTGGCACGCGCCTGCTTCGCCGCCGCTACGATGTCCTCGCGCAGGTCGTACGACGCGCCGTAGGCCACCACGCCGCCGGGCAACGCGATCTTGTCGGCGGGATTGGCGTCCAGGTATTCGTAGCCCATGCCCATCGGCGCGGACAGCCCGTCGCGCGTCTTGAACCGACCGGTCGCCTTGTCCACCACCGTCACCGTGAACGGTACCCAGATGCGGTGCACGTCCTGGTCGATCCAGGAGCCATCGGTGCTGGCGAAGTACTTCTGTTCGTTGATCACGAACATGCGCGACGCCGCGAAGCTGGCCCCGGCGGCGAGTGCGGTGGCGTTGGCACCCAGCAGCAGGTCCACCTTCTCCTTCACCGGCACCGCCATCGCGTTCTTCACGATCGGGGTGCGCCACGCTACCTCGCCCACGCCCTTCAAGGGCGCCAGCTGCACCGGCTTGCCCTGGATGCGGGCGTTCGCATGCGCGATGGCCACCGCCTGCCGTGCCGCCGTCGCGACGCCGTCGGGTGTCTGGTCGTGCGTCGCGGCGAAACCCCATGCACCCTGCGCAATCACGCGCACGCCGATGCCGGAGGATTCGGTGTTCACCACATTCTGCACCTTGTCCTCGCGGGTGATCAGCGACTGTCGCAGGTAGCGGCCGATACGGACATCGCAATAGCTCGCGCCCGCTGCCGTGGCGGCCGCCAGCGCGATATCGGCCAGGCGCTTCTTCTTCGCCGCGTCACCGGGTTCCAGCAACGCCTCCGCGGCGATCACGCGCGTGCCGGGCAGGGCCAGTCCGGCGAAGGTCAGTCCGCCCAGGGCGAGGAAGTCGCGTCGTTGCATGTCGGGGTCCGGAAGCGAAAGCCCCCGGACTGTCGTCGGCATGCAGCGCAGCGTCAAGTGACGCCGGTCATGCCGTGCACACGTGGTGCACAATGCGCCTCATCCCGCACAGGAATCGCCCCGCATGAAATCCCGCCCGGTCGCCCGGTCAGAGAACGACGAAGAGCAGCCGCGGCTGGCGGTGCTGATCGATGCCGACAATGCCCAGCCTTCGGTCATCGAAGGGTTGCTCGCGGAAGTGGCCAAGTACGGAGTGGCCAGCGTGAAGCGCATCTACGGCGACTTCACCAGCACGCGCATGACCCAGTGGAAGCAGGCGCTGCTGAAGCATTCGATCAACCCGGTGCAGCAGTTCGCCTACACCAGCGGCAAGAACGCCACCGACAGTTCGCTGATCATCGACGCGATGGACCTGATGTACACGCGGCGCTTCGATGGCGTGTGCCTGGTCTCCAGCGACAGCGACTTCACCCGCCTGGCGCAACGGCTGCGCGAAGAAGGCCTGACCGTGTACGGCTTCGGCGAACGCAAGACGCCGGACGCGTTCGTGCAGGCCTGCGACAAGTTCATCTATGTCGAGGTGCTGCGCAGTGAAGTGTCCGCACCACCGCCGCCACCGGCCAAGCCCGCGAAGAAGGCCGTCAGGCCGGCCGCGAAGAAGCCCGTCGCCCAGGCCGAGCCGACCGCCGCACCCGCAGTGGAGCAGGGCCGGCATGAGTCGTTGCCGCTGCGGCTGATCCGCCAGGCCATCGAAGAGGCCAGCGACGACCAGGGCTGGGCCTTCCTCGGCAGTGTCGGCAGCTACCTCAGCAAGGTACGCCCGGATTTCGACACCCGCCTTTACGGCCACAAGAAGCTCAGCGATCTGATGAAAGCGCATCCGCGCCATTTCACGGTCGAGGAGCGCGCGGGCGAAGGCGGCGCGAAGCGCTTCTACGTGCGCGCAGCGGGCGGATGATGGCGGAAAAGCCCTTCGCACCTTCCTGCGAACGCAACCAGGGGCCGATCCTCGAGGTACTCCTGCGTCACTTTGCAGGCACCCGCCGTGTGCTGGAAATCGGCAGCGGCACCGGCCAGCATGCGGTCCACTTCGCCGCGGCGATGCCGTGGCTGTCGTGGCAGGCCAGCGATCGCGCCGACAACCTGCCGGGCATCGCGCTGTGGCGCGACGATGCTGGCCTGCCCAATACGCCGCCTGCGATTGAGCTGGATGTCGACGGCCCTTGGCCCGACGCGACGTTCGATGCCGTCTTCACCGCCAACAGCCTGCACATCATGGGCTGGGTACAGGTGCAGGCGTTCTTCGCCGGCATCGCCGCCGTGCTGGAGGACGGTGGGCTGCTGGTCGTCTACGGCCCGTTCAACTACGGCGGCGAGTTCACCAGCGACAGCAACCGCGCGTTCGAGCAGTGGCTGAAGGACCGCAATCCCGCCTCCGGCATCCGCGACTTCGAGGCCGTCGATGCGCTGGCGCGCGGCATCGGACTGCTGCGGGTGGAGGACAACGCCATGCCGGCGAACAACCGCTGCCTGGTGTGGCGACGGAGCGCGTGACCGACCAGTAGAGAAAACCCCGCCGGAGCGGGGTTTTCATCGTCAGGCCGCGCCATTTGGTAGCAGACGCCCCATGTCAATCAGGGGCTCTGCTTCTAGAGTTGTCCTATGACATGGAAAACTCCTTCTGCGCTTAAGTGGCTGATAGTTAAGCATTCCCGTTTGCAGGGGGCACTCGCCACGCTTGAGCGAGAGGCACAGGAACTCCAAGAGAAGCTGGATGCTCAACGGGTAAAGATCGCCGGCGTGAAGAGTAAGCTGGCAGCGGTTGAGCAGACGCTGGAACTCCACGAGATCAAAGTGGACGTCAACGACATTGCTCCCGTCGTTCCTCATGCCAATGCGGCGGCGTACAAGTACGGAGAGATGACGCGAAGAATCTACGGAGCGCTAAGGACCGGCGACGACTGGATGCAGACCGCTCGCGTAATTGAGTTGGCTACCGGAGTCACCCTGGAGAACACTGAGGCGGATTCCTACATCCAGATACGCAGGATGTTCAGGAGCCGACTCCGAGGCCTGTATGCCAATGGCAAGGTAGAGCGGAAACTTCAATGCGGTAGTAGGGACGGCTCACAGAATCAGAGCCTCTGGCGGCTGCCGCGGACATAGCTCACTGAAGCTGCGGCGACCGGCCGATGAAGTAGTCCAGGCCCAGTTCGCCTTTCCGGTGCCGGCCTTGCCAGTATCCCGTCCACCAAACTGAGCGCGAGGCTCGCATCATTCCCTGAATAAGGTGGTGCATACGTTCCTTCTGGCTTGCCCGCCTGAAGTTCTCCCTCCAGACAAACTCGCACGCAAAGTCCTGGAGGTACTTCGGGCGGAACCCATGCGAGACGCCGTACTCGTTGCGCCGCATGCGGCTGTTCCATGTCTCCGCCATGTTGTTGTTGACGCCCTCACTCGTGGAGTACTCCTTAGAGTGCTGGACGGTATGGTGTTCAGCGATCGTACTCATGCGGTTGTACGCCGGGCTCTCATCCGTCATCACAATCGAGTTTCTTCCGACGAATCGAGTGGCCATTGCCATCACGCTCGCGTCATCTTCGTACGGGCAAACGAACGCCATCACTCGCTTAGAGCCTTGGCCGATCTCACCTGCCTGGCAGAGGGAGATCACTACGCGCTTGTTAGCCCGCTTGAGCCAATTGCGATGTGTCGTTCCTGCGGAGATCCAAGGCTTATCCGGGTCGCTGGGCGCCTTCTTGCCGTACCTGACCTTCAATGCGTCTTTCGGCATCTTCGACCGACGATTCGGCCTACGAGGTTTGCCGCACAGGTAGATGCCGTCCATGTGGATGATGCCGCTGAGCGGCGTGAGATCCATGCCATTGGCTAGCATCTCCCGAATCTTGCCAAAGTTCGCTTGAACGGTCTTGGGCGTACAGCCCGTCGCCCGAGATGCTTCCAACAAGGACTTCCCCTTGGCCGAGGCCTCGAAGTTCAGCAGCATGTCCAAGATCTGCCGGTAGGAGAGCTTGCTCGCATGGAAAGCGGTGCCACTGGTGACGCTGAATTCATGCGTGCAGTCGGAGCACCGCCATCGGCGCCGGGCCTTGCGCCGGCCGTGCTGGCGGAACACGCCGCACGCAGGACATGCTTGCTTGGTCTCGTTGCCCCAACGAAGCGAGGCGAGCAAAGCCTCTGCTTGATCGTCAGTGAGATTTCGACACTCGCGCACGTAGTTGCGAGAGGCTTTGGAATGAAGCTGGTGTTGCGCCATGCATCTGCCCGGAAAAGCTGTTTCCAGGCCTCGCCGCACGCGCGGACGAGGCCACTGGACCGGTTTCCCGATCCACCGGGCGCACGACCCCGAACCCCTTCAAATAAGGGGTTGCAGGTGTCGGACGTTGATGCATAATGGCGAGGCAGGCGTTCGAATCTGCATCCCACAAAGGCCTAGGTCACCCCTGCAAGGGTCCTAGGCCTTTGTGCATCTTGGTACCCGGATTTCTCTGGGGATCCGTTAGCTCAAAGTGGCGCTCTCCGTCGTTGATTGAGATGGCTCGGGTTAGCCGTCAGACGTCATCCGCTGCGAGATCCTGATCCCGTCCGTTGCCCCCAGATCCATTGCGCGATATCCGTGGCTGCAGCGAATCGGCCACGTCTGCCGGTCACCTCAAAGGTCCGGATGGGAAGGCGCCCGCGCTGTGAGGCTTTCCGGAACGCATCCTGGGAGGGGTAGCCCAACGCCTTGGTCAGCGCCTGGCCGCCGACAGTAGCCCCGAGCGCTGTGATCATTCGGCACTCGAAGTCTTCGTATGTACTCGGTGTCTGAACTTGAACGGCATTCATTGGGTTGTTCTGCGCCATGAAGGGACCTTCGCGGACTAGAAGGGACATGCGGATCGTATGAATGCGCGCGCGCACTGATCAAAGTGGATCGGTATTCCAGAATCGATACACCCGGACTAGGCGTGACAAAACCGGACACCCCCGCCACCATGTGGCATGCCAATTGAGTTTCGCGTCCCACCTGAAGATGGTTGGGTTTCCCACATCAAAGAAGTTAAGCAGGCCCGCGGTACGGCTTGCTATGGCGCGTTGGCCGCGCATTTCGGGACGGAGTCCCCCAAGACCTTGGAGTGGCGTGCCGATCGGCGAGAGCTCTACGGCCAGGGCGACGATGATGCTGATCCCTCAGCGTCAAACAAGTATCGGCGCTGGCGACAAGGCAAAGCGCTTCCCAGCTCGGACTCCATTGAGTTCATCCGCGGCCGCACTGGTGGGTCCGTAAGGCTGGAGTACTGGAAGGACCTACCCCTCTGGGAGCTACTCGCTCCCGTCGCGCCGCCTATCTCGCGCCTGCATCGCCTCCTGGAGCAGATGCCGCTGAGTATCCGACTGCAGCTGTTCGACGACGGAGAGCCCAATCTGCGGGGACGGTTCGAGCATGTGTGGCCCGAGGGCGACAGGATTCGCGCAATTCGGAATCAAGCTTCTGTGGAAGCACTGATCGCTTTGCTATGCCTTGCCCGCAAGGGAGAGGAGATGGAGGACGATGCCCGGCACTACCTGCCTTCCGCATGCGCATACGACCTGCTGCCTCGCGTGCTCTACGGCAATCCTGCACTGCGCTATAGATGGGAGGGTCTGTTCGCCTGCATTGAGCGGCTGTTCTGGAACCGAATCTACTACTCAGGCCGATTTTCCGTGTTCCCAATCGAGGCCGTTCGCGTGGGGCTGCAGGCCCTGGATGCTGATCCCCGTGCCGTTCTGCCTGTCGTGTCGGGGCCCACAGATCGGCAGCTCCAGCAGGCCAGGATTCGCGACGCCTTACTCGAGCAGGCATGAGCGGACGTGCCCACTGCCTCCGGTAAAGGAGCGGGAGACCCCGGGCAGGACTGGATGGCCAGCAATCCAAGAATAGTCATACATATCAATGCTGCTGGCTTTTAACGCACAAGGCGTTAATTTAACGCCCTGACCAAAAATGCACGTTAAAACCGCCGGCTAGCGCCATTCGCACGCGTCACACAACTGAAGTAGAGAGGCTAAGGCGCTGCCGCGCGTGGATGAGCTCGGTGGCGTACCACTTCAAAGGCCGCTGGGGGTCTATGAACTTCACGTCGGGGAATGCCTCCTCGAAGTCCCTGATCTGCTCGTGAGGGCATAAACCGACGAAAACATCCTCGGCGGCGAAGGTGACTCCTCCCCGATAGAACGGCTGACGCCATTCACGCTCCCAGCGAAAGTCCACCGTTCCTATCGGCGCGGCCGCAGCTGCGGGGCTGCGAAGCTTCTGTCCGAAGACGCAGAAGAGAGGCAGTAGCTTCTCGGCCACGTCCGGGTTCGTATGCGCTAACTGATAGAGCACCTGCGCCAGTGCATCCTTGTCAGCTCGCTCGTTATTCAAGTAGAAGACGGGCGAGACCTCCTGTGCGAGCAGATTCTGCTTGAGAAGTACCAGGCCATACGACTCGAGGTTCACCGTTCGATAGCTGATGTCGAACAGGCAATGCACCTCACTCAGTGGCGTCTCGGTGAAACAAGTTGCACCAAAGTACCGCGGCCTCTCGCTTGCTGGGATATCGATACCCCCGAACCGAAGATCGCTGACCAGGGCGGCGCCGGGCGCTATTCGCTTGTCGTCGATGATCTTGCGCAGTATCTCTGCCGCCGTCATCTCTTCAGTCCGCCGGGTCAGGTGGACCAGGAAAGGGGATATGTCCCCTCTGAACTTCAGGATGTCATCGATTGATCGCATACCCCCTCCCTGAGTCTGCCAGCGCCTAAATGCTTACGATAAGAGGCCCGCTCTTGAAGCAGCAAGGGCATTCTGGCTTGAGCCATGGGCCAGCGAGAGGTAACGTGAATACCAGTGGCCACCTAGCAAACCACCATGCCCCCTCAGCCCAGCCAAAGCCCGCTAAACGAACTGCAGTGCTCACCGGTTGAAGTCGCGTCCACATTGGGCTTGTCGCTAGTGGAACTGGCGGAATTGCTGCGCGTGCACCGCAACACGCTCCGGCTCCATCCTGAGTCTGCCAGTGTGCAGCAAGGGATGGCGGAAGTTCTGCCGATCGTAGCCCGGCTTAAAGAGCTATTCGACGATCCATTGAAGGCAGGATTTCATTTCAAGAACACGCCGGTTCGCGTGCTGGGTGGAAAGACAATGCTAGGCGCCCTACGGACAGGGGAACATCAGAAAGTGGCCAGGTATCTTCAACTCATGGGCGCCGGACAGAATGGGTAGACCTCCTGCAGGCGAGCTTGACCAGAAGGGCGCACGAAGCCGCCTTGCCAACTGGGATGAGGACAGCATCGTCGAGTCTGCTTCCGGCCCGATGTGCTATGTGGGCTATATCTCCCCCAGTCTTCCGCCTGATCTCGCATATTTCGCTCCCTGCGTGGCAGCTAAAGAGGGTGCAGCTGACTCCCATCAGTTCATCCGCTTGAAGTCTGGCGCACTGATCTACTCGTTCTTCCTTTCAGAGGAGGAGCCATATCGCACAATCAAAGGGGCATCTCTTCGCCTTCCACGTGGTTCGGAAGACTATTTTGGTGTAGTGGATCACTCGCGCCAGTCCGAGATTGAGGATCTCACGCGCGTCATGTTTGGTGGCACCAGGGAAGAGATCGAGCAGCTGGCGATTGCCTACGCGCGTGCCGTGGGCCGTGACATCGGAAGCGCACCCCGTCTGACCTTCTCAAGGTCGCGATCAAACGCCTGCGACCTGACTGGCGTACTGATTCCCAGGCAGTTCCCCTACCTGGCATTTGCGCCATCGGATATGGATTGGGGGCACGTCTCGCTCTATGGGTTCTTCAGGCTGTTAGTACTGCAAGCCAGCAGTGGACGTAGTCCGTTACGTTCTTTCATCTTGGATCAAGGGGTGGATGAGTCAGTACTCAACGGCGTTGTGGGGCGGACCGAACATCTGATCAACGAGCGCATCCTGCACTACATGCGCCCTTACTAGCCCCAGTCGTGGAATTGGGTTGCAGTGAGCCCTGAATTAATCATGTCCAAGTCAAAGACTGATTTGGCGACGCTAGCGGCCGCCAGCCGCCTGCCTCGTGACGCCTTCCGCAAAGCCAGTCCTAGGAGTAGACGAGACAGCTGCGAAGGCTTGGCGCAAAGAGAAGCGGCCACTCTTGCATTGGTTTACACCAAAGCGAGAGCGGCCCTATCCCGATTTCCAGTCTAACGAGTCCGGACTCATCGATCAGACGCCAAGCTGCACGAAGTCTTTGACCGGCACTAAGGCCACGTCTAGCGCAATACATGGCGCATCGTGGAGTTGTTCATGGCGCGCACCTGCTTCTGGGCGATGCTCGCCCCATGGAAGTCATTACGTCCAGACCATTGCGCGTACTTAGGGTGACGCCTATGGAATTGATACGAGACCCAGCTACGCCGCGGTAGTTGATCCAGTGCCGACCTCGTCGCGCGCTCACTTTACTACCGACCGAGCGTTGGATAGAGCGCCTTTACTGCCAAGACGTCTCCATTGCTTATGCCGCTACCCCCAATCGGGACACCACTGTTCGATGTGATAGTAGGTTCGCCGGTAGTGGTAAACGCTAATGAAGGGTAATGCATCACGGACATCAGATCATAGGGTCCGAGAAGCTTTGAGCTCGAGTGCACGGGTTGATCGAACTCTGGCGAGTTAGCGGGATCAAAATTTCCTCGATGTATCGTGATGTAGCTGTCCCTATCAGAGCGACTGTGCTCATGCCAAAGGCCTATAACGTGGCCGAGCTCATGTATTGCCGTGCCCAGCGTAGCTCCGGGATGCAACGAAACTGACTGGTCTCCTCCAATACGACCAACATTTGATGCGCTGTGATCACCAAGCTCGAACACAACGTAGTCATCCTCCCCACGAAACGGCACGATCTTCAGTGGCGTTCTTTGCATCCAGTGAGCAGCCGCAGCCGCAACAAGTTCCTTGATGCTCGCATCACAGATGTAGGGAATGACCCCGGCCGGCCACGTGTACTTGCGGTCGCCGACGCCGTGGCCGAATGTCCTACTTGAGAAGTACAAAGCGCGATCCTTGAGCGAGGCGGGGGAGACAATAATGTCTCCCTCAAAGTGAAGCTCATCTCCATGCTGGCGGCAGTCGAGCTGTCTGACAAAGGAGCCAGCGGATGCCAATGAGAGGCGAGCCACGATCGTCGTGACGGGCGCCAGGCTGCGAGAGAACAGCTGCTCATCAAGCCGAAGATCGCCGATGGGATCGTTACACATGACCTACTCCGTCGGACAGTTGTAACCACCTGCGTCTATCACTGCCTTGCAGTTTCTAAGCTTATTCAGAGTCAGTTGCATCTGAAGCTCGTCAGCCTCTGCCTTCATGCTCTTCAGATCGGCCGACTCACGCGATGCTCTGAGGGCGGCTGCAGACTCGACGACGCCCAGCGCCCCGCCGGTTATACCCTCCATTTGCGCGTTGGAAGTCCAGCCGAATGTCGAACGCCTGCCAAACTCGTCCAGGCTCAAGCTCAAGTTTCTGGCCTGACCAAACCCCACGGTCAGGGGCAGGTACGTAACCTCGCCCCACTGCGCCATCGCCATTGGGGCCTTCGCTAGTGGTGTGAGGTCACTCTTCAGACTGGAATCCAATGATATTACAGTCAGCTTCGCTGCTACAGGCTCTCTGAACACAAGAGTAGTCGGACACTTCGCATCGGCAATGTCGCAAGAGATCTTCGCTGCCGTCCGGACCTCAGGCACGGAATTGTCAAAGATCTGATCGAATTGGATAGCGCTGCACGCAGCATTGCCGGGGACATCGTCGCCCCTTAGGCACCAGCCTATCGAGAACCAGTCTGCTGTCATCGTATCTGAACCAGGAACGGTGAACCACTTCTTCAGATCCTGGCGAGACCAGCGAATTCGCTCACCACCAACATTCTTCGGCCTATCGGATGCGGTGTCTGTCCGTGCGGGCGTCCCCGCAGGTGGAACATAGACCGTTCGGTAAAGTTCAATCTGCCTTGTAAGAGTCAGACTAAGAAGCTCGGTGCGGATGAGCGCGGCCTCGGCTGCAAATGCGTCAATCTTCTTCTGAGTTGCTGCGGGGTCCTTGGCGCCAACCATAGACTTTCTAAGATCACTTATGTCGGACGTCAGGGAGCCATACCTCACAAGTGCTTCCTTCGTGGTGTCATTGCAGGCTTGAGCCGTCGGCTTTGACCCTGCGGCCCCCACTATGGGGGCCACAATCTTTAGTACGTTACCTACTATCGCCGCAGTACGATCCTCGGTGCTGCTGTTGATCGATTTGATGGATCCAACCGGATGCAGCTCAATCTTTAGATCCTGCTTCTTGGTGTATGAGCGAAGATCCTCGCCATTCACTCTGAATCGGTGTTCCGCAAAGGGCGTAGGTGTAACCATGGGTATGATCGACACCTCAGCTTTCGCTTCCACCGGATTGCAACTGGTTAAGACCAAGTTCAACGCTATCTGCGCGTTCGTTACTGGTAATTGGTAATCGATGTAGCTCGCTGTGTTCTTTGGTTGCTCAGGTCTTGCCGTAGCGCAACCGCATAGGGCGAGAATTCCCGCACACAGGAGTTTGGTCTTGAGTGCTGTGCGAACCATGGCAATGCTCCTTTGTCACGAAATGTTGCGCGGTCAAAGTGAACTTGAGGGCTTTGTAGATGTCGCAACGGCAAGGAGCATGAGCACCGGACAAGCGAATGCAGAGAAGAAGAATCTCTCGGCTCGACGGTTAGTCACGCTGACTGTTAGTAAGTGTATTTACTGATCTCAGCGGAGGCGTAGCCGACTCAAGATCGGCAGACATTTGCACAACCTCAGGCGCCTCCGGGGCAATGAAACTATGGCGTACTACTCAATGACCACGTAGAAGGGCTCGCTAAAGCCGACTAAGCGCGAGTCTGCTTCACGCACAATGAAGGCTTCCACCATGTGTACGCCGCGAAACTCAAGCCACTCTTTGCGCATGTGCGGACTGTCGGAATCGTTGAACTCTCCACGCAAGGCACCTTTGAGTTTGGCGACAGTGCCGGTGTTGGTTACGCGCCAGTGAGTTCGATAGCCCGCCGGAGGCGTGAGCCCGCCTAGCTTCGAGAAGAAGTGAATTGATTGATTGGGCTCCAAGCTCATGCCGCTCTTGACCCCCATCAGACGCCCTTCAACCTTGCCAATCTTTGCCCCTACTGTGACCTTGGCGGCAATGAGATCAGACACCCAAGTCGGTGTCCGCCGCCAGTTCGGTCGAAGAATGTCCAAAGCCAGCGCGCCAAGCCCGCGCACGCGCACTGTATCTACTTCATCACGAGTTACTGCATCGAGTGCAGGCAAGCGCGCCTCTGTTGCAACAAGCGCCTTACGCACTGGAGTGGTGCCGAACTCATCACCGAAGACCTTGCGCCACTTCTTCAAGCTCTCTTCGGCATCGGTCTCAGCATAGGCTTGATCGATCCAGCCGCGGTAAAGGTTGATCTTACTCCGAAAATTTCCATACGAGACCGCTGTCCAAGAACTGGCTTGATTCTCGCTCGGAAGAACGGGATTGCTCACAACGGGGACGAAGGGGCGAGCTTGCAGCCAGTCATCCAGTCGACCGACGATGGTGCACAGTGCGGTCGGGAGATCAGGGAAGCTGCCAGAATCCTTATCGCCATCGTTAATCTGTAGTCCAAGCAGCGTTGTCAGAAGAAACGATGGACACGAGAAGTTGGTCTTGATGTCACGAAGGTACTTGAGGAGCCGGGTTGCTTTGCGAACGTGGTTTCCGCCAGCGGCGGCATTCCGGCCAGTGAGCCAGTCTGTG
Source organism: Pseudoxanthomonas sp. LARHCG66 (assembly GCF_052871755.1). Taxonomy (NCBI): domain Bacteria; kingdom Pseudomonadati; phylum Pseudomonadota; class Gammaproteobacteria; order Lysobacterales; family Lysobacteraceae; genus Pseudoxanthomonas; species Pseudoxanthomonas sp. LARHCG66. The sequence goes on from NZ_JBIXJW010000004.1 coordinate 447,401, forward strand.
TACTTTTCCGGCTCCGTACGCTGAAAGACATTACTATTGCGGTCACAGACCTCGCGATCATCCTCTCTCACACGCCCGCAAACGCAGGGCGCGATGTCCATCTTTCGCTCGCCGGCGTACTCGATGGTCACACAGTGCGAGAAGACGCGGATCTTGTCCTTGTAGATCGGGTTCTCGCGAAACACACGAGCCAGGTCATTCACGTACTGGGAAGCCTGCCAATCGGCCTCTGGCTCTACGAATACGATGACATCGGCATCGAAAGGGTTACCTTCTACTGGGCGAATAATGGTCTTGTGTGCCCAGGATCCATGCCTGAAGAAGGAGAGTATCGTAGGTGAATAGTCGGAGCCGCGAATGACTTTCTTGATCGCTTCGAAGGAGTTGTCTAGAAGGTCGATTCTCGTGTCGTTGAGATTGACGGTATCGGCCATGAAATCATTGAAAGCAGCGATCTGCTTCATTTCAATTCCTTATGGCTTTATTCACGCGCGTGACAAAGGCATCCGCACCCGCCTTCATCTTCACCTCGAGCTTAGGTCGCTTGATCTTGTAGATCAGATCGCTCACCAGCGGACTACTTGCACGGTGGGAGAAGATGGCGTCTTGAAGTTCCCGTGCCCTCGCATCGGCCTTGCCAGTACGCTTGGCCTCCACGAAGGTGTCTAAAGACTTATCGATCTCACCTAGTAGGCGATCCACAAGCTTTATCGTGTCAGCTTGGCGCTGATTTTCGCGTGCGACCCAAGTGAAGAAGGGTCCGAATGGAATCAAGAGGCCAAGCAGAACTTCGATCAGTGTAGTGTGGAGAAAGAACATTAAAAGCACCAGGAAATAGGCCCCCGCTATGGACCAAAGCACCGCGCGGTAGGTGCTGCGCACCTTGGAGTCGTACCACAAGTTGGTGCGCTGGCAAACTAGTCGTGCCACATGTAATGGCATGGCGCAGGCTTGGGCTGGATACCAGTCCACCAGCTTTGTCCGAGACTCCGCGTCGAGCGGCGGATGCGCGTACTCCTCGATGTCTTGAGGTGAAATCTGCGTCCCGGCAGTGAATGCGTTCCACTTCATGCCCAACACGTAGCAGTCGAACTGTTCCTGCAAGCGCGCAGCGATCTTGATCATCTTCTTACGCCATACATCGAAGGCAAGAGCGTCAATGGCGCCGACTGTGAGGGCGAGAAGACTTACCCATGGCTTGAGAGGGGCGAAGTACAACGACACAAGCAAGGAGGCGGTGGGCAATGCAAAGGTAAAGCCGAAATACCAGGCTTGAACATGCTTGATGCGAGCGAAGACCCGATTGCGGGCCCACAGGATTTTGAGCATTTCCGGCGTGTTCTGCCGGGCGCTGATCTCGTTCTTTGGCTCATCCGTGATGGCGTTTATGTCCCTCGTCCCGGTCTCCCAAGGTCCTTGGTCGTATGGCTTGTCTTGGCTGTTTCCGATCAGATTTTGCGCAGCGCACAAATCCGACGGGAACTCGGCCCCCTGCGCATATATTCGTGACTGACCTGGCACCTTTCAATGCCCGACCGTGCGATGCCGTCAGCACTGAGACTCGCCGTTACGGTCTGCAGCCTACCGTGCACCGTGGCAGGGTAACGCTTACCCACGAATGGGGGACGGGCGTGCTAGCCAGGGTACTTCCTCCCTCCCAGCTCTCTTTCTCCATGAGAAAGAAGCCCGGAGATGAGCGCGGATAGGTGCCCCGCCGCTAGGGCATCAGTAGTGCTCACCCTTCCACCTTGCCGTTTCCATCCAAGACTGGCCCGCCGCCATCGTGCGTTGTTTGATCAGTGCTATCGCCTTTCTTTCGATCCGCGATTTTGCCCACACTCTTGACTGGAGCTGCGCTTCCCTTGTGAATCCTCTCAGTGAATTCACGAAGGTCTCTCAGTGACGAAGAGTTGAGTTCTACATTGGTGAGCACACTGGTCACGAACTTAGGTCCATGCCCTCCCTGCGTGGGGCAGAAGCTCTCGATTTCTCCGCTGGGTACCAGATAAATACCCGACTTCTGAAGAACGTCGATCAGCGACTCACATTCCTGACGTGCTTGTCCATTCGGCACTCCGTTCAAGCCATATTTCTTGACGCCGGACCATGGCGACTTACTTTTGTAGGCATCATCTACGTCCTGCTTCTTCGGCAGTTTGTCGGCAGGGACACCATCTAATAGGCCCCGAATCTGGACTTTGATCGTCGCCTCAGTGGGGGGCGTGCCCTCTCGAACCGCAGAAGAAACGCGATGCCAGTGCTCTTTGGCAGCAGGCCAGTCTCCTCCTACCGCCTTGACGAGCTTCTCAAGGAAAGCACCATCTGAGATCGCATCGAAGTCCAGGACAACTTTCACCGGAACACCAACGGCACGCAAGATCTCGGCCGCAAGTGGCATACCAGCCTTCCCTCCCGTTGGAACATAGGCGGTGTCAGGCCATGTCTGTTGCTGAGTCTCCTGCATGTAGTCCGCAACGGAGCTGAACAAGCGACAGTCGCTGTCGTCTTCGCAGAGGATGGCTTGATCGTGAAACATTGCGTCCAAAGCGCCGGAGAAACGAAGGACCGGCGTCTCCCAGAGCTTCTTGATAGCGTCTGGGCTTGCCTCGTAGACCCAGTTGACGCTTCCCTCTCTACGGATTCTCAGAATTCGTACTTTTCCCTTCTGCCCTTCGAGAAATCCGCGAAGTATGTCGCTGTCATGGGTTGCGACGAACAACTGGCCCTGTGCTTCAGTCGACAAGGTCTGACCAAGCTTTCGTGCCTGAGGAGGGTGAAGGAAAGCTTCTGGTTCATCTATGCAGATTACATCGCGGGCTGAGACCACAGCTTGAAACAGAATTCCTGCATAGCTCCTCATTCCATCACCCTGCAGATGAAGAGCGGGGTACTTCTTTATTTCGTTCGTATAGGCCTTTGTTGCCCTGTCAGGAAACTTCGACCGATCCGGGCTATCGCCAACATGAATTGGAATGTGCTGCCCGCCAAGATAGTTGATGACCAAGCCTTGGCCGAACGCGCGTTCAAACAATCCTGAAATCTTTGCCATCAGCGCGTCATCGCGATAGAGCAAGTGTTGGGGCATGCTTGGCGCGTCTTCGTCCCCAATCTGCATCTGCAGATTGCATATCAGCAGCCGGCTCGCTGCGTCTAAGTTCCTTACGAATCCATCGCTCAGTCCAGCAATGAGGTATGAACGATTCCAGTATTGAATGGCATTCCTATTGACCTGCCAGTCTCCAACAACGAACCCAGCTTCTGTCTTATGGCCAAATCGTTGCACGTAGGAGTAGAGATCCTCTTGCGTCCCCTTCTTCTCCAGAACCAACTCCCTGAGCACGACGAGGTCATTGTATTCATCGCCGCCCTGAATCTTGGAAACGATCTCGCGGATGGTGCGGGACTTCCCGCTATTGTTAGCACCGACCAACATGACCTTGTCCACGGCCTCCAACTCGATCTCATCTCCGCTGGAGAACTCCAGCCTCGAAAGCCAAGCACGAGGGATCACGTGGGCCTTGGCTTCATCCTTGAGAACTGCCGACATTATCTTGCTCCTTACAGTGTTGGGTTCTATGGTCAGTCGGGAAGTGTTTTAGAAGACAGATTGATCCTGATCTCGCCTCATCTTGCGACAAGCGTGATTCTCGGGAGGCCTGTGCGTAGGCTAAGAATCGTCGTTCATTGTGGCAACCCAATTCTGTTTCAGACGAGCCAAGTATGTTGCGTAGTCTTCTTCCTCAACATGTTGTCCGTTGAACGTTCCTTTGGTGAAGAACTTGCCTATCTCCTTGCGCGATCTCTCGATGTGCCCGTCTTCTACCTTCATGAGATCGCATAGGTGGACGATGCAGATCTCGCCAGTAACGGCTAACACATACATTGCTATCTCTGCATTGCGCTGTGAACTGAGGTGAGCGTCGGTTGGGATATTGGCCGTGTGAACTACGCGATTGCGCGTTCCATTAAGAAGCTTGACCCTCGCTACTTCTTCAGCGCCTGGTGAGACAGACATGTATTCCTTTTCCTTAAGGAAGTTCATCATCTTGAGCATTGCGGATGGCGAGAACAGACCACCCAGACGCGCGATGGCATCTTTAGCAGTGTCGCTGGTGCCTAGCTCTGAGCCTATCGTGGACTCAAGTGCCGCACGAACCTCCTTGAACTTTTTCTTAAGTTCAGGCGTTGTGGAGTCCGGTTGTGCTTTCTGCCAATTGGTCACGACCAGATCGAGCGCGGCACTCGCATAACACATTCGACCAATAAGATCGTTTACGGAATTCCCATTGACCAGAGCCCAGACTGCGGGGCCTAGACCCGCAGCCTGGACAGCCTGAAGATCCGGCCAACGCTCGCCGACGGTCAGAAAGTAGTTTCTGCCTACAACCCTTTCACCATAGTAGGTTCCTTCCTGGCCTGTGATGTCCTTCTGCGTTAGTACCTCCCGACCTGTTAGGAAGCTGAGCAAGGTACATAGTTCGCCGATCCCGTCTGGATCGTGAGGGCCGCCTAAGAATGGGTGCCCGGTTTCCAACTCGCCAACCAGTCGAACTGATGCGGTCTCAACTATCTCACCCGCCTTAGCGTCGGCTTCCTGAACAATGGGATGCCCAGAATGGTCCCATGTCTGATGCACCACGGCGTGCTGTGGCATTCGCAGAGCTGATGCTATGTGTTCTGCGGTTACGGTGAACTCATACGGTCCGAACCGGAACTTGCTCGGCGCGTCGATCCCATGGTCGAAATTGAAGGCTGCGAATACTTCAGGTGCATTCATAAGGAATGTTCGCTCCAGCACAGATGTGGTCGGAATATGTAGTCGTTTCGATAGCTGCGTTCGCAAGCGGGCCATGACCGCGCGTTTGATCGTGACCGCGACCCATGCCTTGCCGAAGATCTAACCGAACCAAGTTGAACTTGTAGCCTCACTCGCGACGGTCACTGAGAGTTCGATATAAGGACGCCAACCGCCAAGCCGAATCCCAGGACGCCGATCATCAAGACCAGATAGCCCACATTGGCAATTAGCCGCTGCATCACCCGCTTCCTCTCGTGGGCCTTGGAGGCTTCAAAGCTCGCGAACTCGACAACGCCTCCCGCAGAGGTGTTGTGGAACTCGTAACGATTGAGCGAGTTTCCTGTTTGTCGCGCAAGAGCGAGCAGTCCGACCCCGATGCCCAGTGGAATCAGCGAGAGTCCGCCGAGAATGAGTGGCAGCTTCTTCCGGAATTCGCGCCCGCGCTCGGCACGTCCGGCTTCGTGACGTTCGCTCTGGTAGTCGGCAAAGCGCTGACGGCTGCCGCCCACGCCGGTCAGGTCCACGAATCGATCCTGATACTCGGGCGGAAAGTACCGCTGGGCTACTTCCTGCGCGGCTTGCGGGCTCGCCTTGAAGTAGCCCATCTCCCTTACAAAGCGCTGGCGACGGCAGGTATCAAACAGATTGCCGAAGTAGCCGCACTTGTCGCGCCAGCCTGGCTCCGCCTCCATTCTCTTGTTGATGGCCCGATATGCCTGGCTGTAGGCATCTAGCAGCTCACGGGCAGATGGTGGAGCCTGAGACACGTTGCCGCTACTACTCCATGTATGGGCAAGAGCACTGTGGAGCATCATCAGGCGCCCAGCCTGACGCCCTGCAACCTCCTCGGGCTCAGCATCCCCAGCATCTGCCAAGATGTCGGACTGAACCTGCTCTGGCGAAGGGTACCTCTTCAAGGCGGTACTATCGCCGTCTGCGGCCCACACCGACCCTACACACGCGCCCAGCAGCGCGATCGCCAGCGTTGCAATCATTTTCATACTGTTCCCCTGATTGATGCCGATTCAACAATCTTCTGAGCGAAAACGTGTCAACGTAAATCGAGCGTTGCGTTGCGGGTGAACCTGGTTAACGGATTGGGCGACATCCAGATGCATTGGCCCAAAAGCAGCGCTGGAGCCTCAATTTCCCGCGCTGGCCGAGCTATGCAAGAGACGCTTCCATTCGAGGATGTTGTCTTCTTCGGACGCGCCGACTTGATCCAGTGCAGCCACCGCAGCAGCGAGCAACGGGCGACCCTCTTGCACGCGACCTGACTGCATGAGGATCTGGCCGCGTAGTGCCTGCAGCCGGTGTTCCCAGCCAGGCGTTGAGTCGCCCGCCGTCAGCGCCGGCACGCTGAGCCCATCGACCATCTCCAGTGCCTCCGTGTACTGGCCCTCGCTGGCCAGATGGCCAGCCAGGGCGTAGCGGAAGCTATGTGCGGCGACGTTATCTTCGCCGAAGTGCCGGCGCAGGCCACTCTCGGCCTGGCGCAGGTAGGCCAGGCCCGCCGGACGATCACCGCAGTCGTACTCCTTGAAGCCGAGGTTGCCTGTTTCGATCAGCGTGGCCTGGCGCTCTTCGCCGTAACGCTTGGCCATGCGTTCGCGCACGGTGCGCGCGATCGGGAGCGCCTTCGGACACTCGTCTGCATAGTCGTGGATGCTGGCCACCAGCGAGAGCTGCACCAGCGTGGTGTAGTCGTCGGGGCCGAGGATACGCTCGGTGGTGGCGGCCGCGGTCTGCGCGATCGGCAGCGCCTCGGCGTAACGGCCCATGTTGCGCAGTGCCCGCGCCAGCATCACGCGGTAACCGGCGACGGTGGATTCGCCGATCCGGTCTGCGTCCAGCAGCGGGTCGGCCAGCAACTGCTGCAGCAGCGGCACCGCTTCTTCGGCCTTGTCGGAGCGCAGCAGGGCATCAGCGATGTTGGAGCGGATTAGCGCGGCCATTGAGGCGTCGTCGGGACGCAACGCACGCTGCAACGTATCCGCACGCCGGTGCGCGGCCAGCGAGGGCTCGATCTGCAGTTGCTGGAAATGAAGTTGGCCGCGTGCGATGGCGGCGTACAGGGCCACGTTGTTCTGGCCGTCCAGCCGGGCGCGGCCGGCGAGGCGGTCGGCCTCCTGCAACTGCCGCTCGGCCTCGGCGAAGGATTCGCGCGTGCCAGCATAGGCCAACGTGCGCACCAGTCCGTAGCGCGTAACCAGCGTCTGCTCATCGTCTACGCCGAAGGCGCGGCCGTAGTCCTGCACCGCCTGCCGCAGATGATCAGCGGCGCGCTCACGGTCGCCAAGCGTGCGCCAGGCATCTCCCAGCGCCGCGTGAATACCGCCGCGCACGGCGGGATCGCGATCGAAGCGTGCAGCCAGCGGCGTGCCGGCCTGTTCGAGCATCTGTCGCACGGTCGGATCGCGCTCGAACCCGGCGCCACCCGGGCTTAGCGCGCCGATCAGGTCGTCGCTGAGGAAGCGCGTCACCGCCTCTGCGCGGGCGGCCTGCATCGCGGCGCTCTGGCGCTGCTGCTCGCTGCGGTACCAGAACAACGAACTCGCCAGTAGTCCCGTGCCGAGCAGTACGAAACTGGCGATGATCCAAGGCCGCCTTGCGTGAGTTCGTTCCAAGGCCCGTTGAACCCGTTGGGCTTCATACGCGGCTGCTTGGTGTTCGTGCGCGCTTGCCCGCCGTTGCGGCAAGGAAGAAAGCCTCTCGATGAGTTCTGCCACGCTGCCGAGTCGCCGTGCCGGGTCACCGTCGGTGGCGCGGCCGATATCATCGACCAGCAGCGGATCGTCGATCTCGCGCTCCCAACCCGGCGCCATGGGACGGCGCAGGTCGCCCACCAGCCACTGGTACAGCAGCACGCCCAGCGCGTAGACATCGCTGCGCACCGTGGCCGGTTGCCCGGCGATCAGCTCCGGCGCCAGGTAGAGCGGAGTGCCCGAGCTGTCGCTGCCGGCGGTGGTCACCGTCATGCCCATCCCGGTGATGCCGAGTTCGGCCAGTCGTTCGGGTTGCAGCAGTCGGCTGTTGCCGAAATCGGTGAGGCAGGGCTGCCATCGCTCGTCCTGGCGAGCGCGCACCAGCACGTTGTCCGGCTTGATGTCCTTGTGCAGTGCGCCCACACCATGCGCGGCATCGACCGCCGCCGCGATCTGCAGGAAGAACGCCAGCTTGCGGTCGCAATCCCATCCGCCGAGCGCATCGTGCTCCATCGCCCAGTCGGGCAACGCCTGGCCGCCGTACTCGCATTCCAGGAAGTAGGGTTCGGTCTCGAAGTTCCAGTCCAGCACGCGCACGAAGTCGTCGCGCTCGCCCAGCGTGTCGCGCAGCACGCGCATCAGCGTGGCTTCGCGCTTGATCGCAACCAGGCGCTCGCCGCCGACGCTGAACTTGAACACGCGCGCGTCGCGGCTGCGCGGTTGCCTCGCCAGCCAGACTTCGCTGCCCAGGGTGCGGCCAAGCGGGCGTTCGAGCAGGAAGTGTTCGCGGCCGGGCACCGGTTGGCCGGCGACGAAGCTCAGCGCGGTACCCAGCCGCTGCCCCTGGGCGACACGCTCGACGGGGCCGTCGAGGCGGTAACCCACGCGCGGCACGGTGGCGATACGGTCTTCGCCGGCGGCATCGAGTGCCTTGCGCAGCTTGCCGATGGCGGTGGCCAGGACATGGTCGACGGTGATGCGGCCGGTCCACACCTGGTCGAACAGTTCCTCCTTGGTCACCACCTCGCCGACATGGCGCAGCAACACCGACAGCACCTGCAGCGGCTTGTGCTCGATGTCGACGGCCAGGCCGGCGACACGCAGCTCGTGGCGGGCTTCGTCGAACTCGACGGTGCCGAAGCGCCAGCGGTAGAGACGGGCGTCGGGAGGCGGGATGGTTGGCATGCGATCGATGATAACGCCGGTTACAGGGGCAATTGCACGGACCAGAACGCCGTCCCGGCGGGCTTGAAGGTTCCTTGAAAACTCCATGAGGACGCCATTGGTGCTGAAAGGCCACGGTGTGCACCTCCAGCCGATCTACCTACGGCAGTAACCCGAGGGCACGCCGAGATTGGAGTACTGGACCGTGCAGTTTTGCCGTCCAGCTCGAGCGAGCCACGGCATCCCTCCCTCTTACAAGGAAACGCCGATGACGAAGACTTTGCCCTGGCTGGCCCTTTCCGTCCTGCTGCTGTCCGCCTGTGGCGGCGACAACGACCTCGCCGAAGGCCAGCAGGAAATGGGGGTACCCGTCGACGAGCTGGAGGAAGCTGCCGCAGCCGCACCCGAGGGTGCCGCGCCGCTGCGTTGCCCGCCCAAGGTGCGCAAGGACCTGGTCGGTCCGGACATCACTGGCTTGCGCCCGGGCATGACAAGGGAGGAGGCGCTGTCCACCGCGCGTTGCACGCTGGGCGAGGACGCGGTGGTGACCGAGGAAAAGCGCTGGCTCGATCGGCTGGATACCTACGGCGTCGAGCTGGGCACGCAGTTCTTCACCGTCGAGAAGGGCAGCTACCGCCCCTGCAACTTTGCCCGTGAATGGCAGGAGTGCCGCGGCAAGTTCAAGTGGGAGCACACCGACGAAATCGTCAGCGTCGCCACGCCGGGCGTGCCGGGCAAGGAGAAGGCGGTGGCGATCTGGCGGACGCAAAAGTTCCGCGACGGCCAGATGCCGTCGGTGGAGGCCACGCTGGAAGCACTGACCAGCAAGTACGGACAGCCGCAGGTACGCGAGGAGTCGAACTCGCCGCGCGGCTATGCGGCCGGCACCCGTGACCTGCAGTGGATCTACGACCGTGCTGGCAATCCGCTGACTGAGGCCAATCCGCTGTTTGGCCGATGCCGCAACGGCGTCTATGCAGCCAGCGACAACACTAGCGCCAGTTGGACCGACGGCTGCGGCCTGAACATCAGCGCACGCGTTGCGCTGAGCGGTAAGAACCCGGGGCTGGTGATGGAGTTCTACACCGCGATGATCCAGCAGAGCGACACTTATGCACTGGTGGAAGGCATGGGTGCCGAGTTGCAGCAGATCGGTCAGGCGCGTCGCGATGCCGAGGTCAAGGAGGCTGGTGATGCCAATGATGTCAGCCTCTGAGGCTCGGAACTTCGCACTTGCCGCAATCGTCCTGGTCCTGTCCGCATGCGGCAGTGACGAAGGCGCACCCGCTGGGAATCAAGCAGCAGAAGCGGCAACGGCGCCCCCTGCATCGTCCAGCGCTTCGCCAAAGCAAGGCGCGGCATCGACATCGTCCTCAACCACGCCCGCAGCTGCGGATGCGCGCTACGGCGAACGCCAGCTGGACCATCCGGATGATCTGCAGATCCTGCTGTTGTCATACCGTCTGGAAGGGCGCGAACCACCCATCGCAACGTGGGCGGGCCAGCAATCGCGGGTGGTCTACGCCGACGAGTTCCAACGCCCGGCGCTGTTGCAGGACGAACAGGGCCGCTTGCAGTCGATCTACGACGGCACGGCCGATGTGGGACGCCTGCGTATGAATGTCACCGCGCGCTTCGGCGAGTACGACGGCGCACGCGGAGGCTACTACCTGGATGCCTTCATGCCTGGCAGCGTCTTTCATTTCAACGCGCAGCCATCACCTTCCGAGCGGCAGCAGCGGGTAAGCCTGCAAATCGACAACCCGGAAGAACTTAACTTCTGGCCGCTCGATGCTGCCGCCGCACAGGACGTGCTGGCGCGCAACGGTGGACGGCGAGACGTCACGCTGGACAGCCGCTTGCGCATTACCGGCATCAATCGCCGCAGCGATGGCCCGGTAATCACGGCTCGTCTGGAAGGATATGCCATCGGTAGCGAGCAATACGGACGACCGGTGTCGTTGGGCGAACGGCAGTTCGCGCCGGTGCGAGGGCCATGAAATGAAGATCGCACGAGTGATTCTGCTGGCGTGCCTGGTATGGGTACTAGCTGCCTGCGGCAGCGGCATGCACGGTACGTATGAGGATGCGATGGGTCTAAGCCAGCTGCGGTTTGAGCGAGATGGCACGGTCGTGCAGTCCGCAACGCTGGGTGGCGTGGAGGTTCGACTGCGCTACGAGGTGGATAAGGACCGCGTACGCCTGTCTCACCCAGACGTGGACGGCGCAGCGCTGGTGCTCACGCGCGTGGACGAGAACACCCTGTCTGGCCCGCTGGGCGTCACCTACAAGCGCCTGGCGGACTGAACCTCGACAGCAGAATCGGAACCTCGCCAAGCGCAATTCTCCCGCCTGTCTCGATTGCTCTGCCGTATCTGAAGCAGAAGCGGCAAGACCAATATGAGCAGGCTGAGGGGTGAACGACGCACCGAGCAACAAACCAGTTCTCCCAAACAACCGAGTTCAACCAAACAAACAGGGGTTCATCATGGGTGCGTGGATTTTTCTGACCTTTTGCATCGTGCTTATCGCCATTGGATTCCGCCTCGTCGTTCAGGCATCCAAGGCAAAGCGCGACCTAATGAAGTATGAGTTCGACAACAGGACCGATGGCGGGGTGGTGAGGTTTGCTGACCATGAAGCCAGCCTTGCACACGGAAGACGGCACTTTTTCATGGGGTGGCTGCTCAAAGTGGGCGCCTTCATGGTTGGCATTGGCGCCGTCCTGATCCCGTTCGCGCTGATAGGGATCTTCTCCAACTGACGAATTCCCGCTTTTGACCTACAGATCGCGATGCACTGAGGCCAACTCACAGTGTCAGGCGAAGGAAAGTCGAAAGCGCTTCGTGAAAAAAAAGATCGTCGGAAGGAGGGAAAGTATCGACCTCCTTCCGACATCGGCTGTCATCACGACAGTCGGACCATCGCAAACGTACGATGTGGACTGATCTCGTCGGAGAGTCGCGAGTGTCCTTCTTCTTGTACGGCGGTAGCTCGTCGAACCGCGGGGGACTGGCTCGACGTCACTTCCTGCAGGGATGACAGGAAGCTAAGGGGTTGTGCCGTTGCCGGCAGTTGCTCAGTCGAAGAGCTTGCCAGCTGATCCGTCGGCCTTGCTCGTAGGGCCGTTGGACGGAGTACAACCCACTCACTTGGCAGCGCAGACTTAGCAGCGCCGTCGCTTACGGAACAAGTTGTCAGTCACCCGATCGCTATGAAGTAGCGCTCAGAGACCTCTTTCCAGTTGATGATGTTGAAGAACGCGCCGATGTAGTCCGGCCGACGGTTCTGGTAATTCAAGTAGTAGGCGTGCCCCCAGACATCCAGCCCGAGAATCGGTGTTCCACCGGAGAGCCCCGCGACTTTTCCCATGAGCGGATTGTCCTGGTTCGCACTGCTCTCGATCAGCAGCGAGCCATCCACACCGACGGTGAGCCAGGCCCAGCCGCTTCCGAAACGTGTCTGCGCTGCTTGGGTGAAGGCGTCCTTGAAGGCGTCGTAGCCGCCAAGGTCATCCTCGATTGCTGCATCCAGCGCCGGAGAGCGGGACGTATTCTCCGGGCTCAAAATCGACCAGAAGAGCGAGTGGTTCGATGCACAGCAACGCTATTTGCTGGTCACCGACACGCTTGAGGCGCGCAAGGATTCGTTGGATCTGATTGACAAGCGGCGCTCTTTTGGCGCGGCCAACGAGCTGGAGTACAAGGGGGCATGGGCGCTGGTCCAGCAAGCCAGTGCAGAGCTGGTCAGGACGGAACGGCAGTTTCTCCAAGCCGACAATGCCCTGACGCTGCTCGTGGGAACGAACCAGTTGGAGCCACTGGCGCCAGAAGCGGTCGAGCACGCTGTGATCATCCAGGACATCGCCGCCGGCGCACCGTCGGAGATGCTGGAGAACCGGCCGGATATCAGGTCTGCGGAACTAAAGTTGCGTGCCCGCTACGCCGATATCGGGGCAGCACGGGCTGCATTCTTCCCGCGCGTATCGCTGACCGGCTTCTTGGGGTCTGCTAGCGATGAACTGTCCGGACTCTTCGAGTCCGGGCAGAAGGCATGGTCGTTCGTTCCCCAGATCAACATCCCGATTTTCTCTGGGGGTCGGAATCGAGCCAACCTGGATCTGGCTCACGTACGCAAGGACATGGCGATTGCTGAGTATGAGGGGGTGATTCAGACCGTCTTCCGTGAGGTGTCCGATGCCTTGGCGGCTACGGAAACCCTGCGCAAGGAAGAGCGCACAAGTGCAGAGCTTGCCGCTAACAGTGCCAGTGTCCTGTCGCTTGCCGAGGCGCGCTACACCGCGGGCCTGGATGATCACCTGCGCTATCTGGACGCGCAAAGGAGTGATCTGGAGGCTCAGATTGCGTTGATCGAGGTAAGGACCCAGCGAGAAATGGCGTTGGTTGGCCTATTCCGTGCACTGGGTGGAAGCTGGAGCAAGCCATCGGAGATCTCGGCATCGAGTGCGGAGCACCGACCCCAGCAGTGACGTAGGACAGTATTTCTCGATGCGTGGAGGCATGATGTGCCCCCACGCCTTTAAGCCAATGATGATGTCGGCCAGTCGTATCCTGCGACGTGGCACCAATGAAAGGAACTCATGTGCGCACTTTTCTTCTCTCGATCCTGTTGATCCCTGCCGCGGCCTCTGCGGGACAGGTGGATTCATCGAAATACTCCTCGCTGGCCTTTGAAGTGTTACTCAACGATCAGGTGCTGAAGGGGGCCACGTTAACGGCCTCGGATCAGCCGCAACTCTACCGATCAGGCACCGACAGAGGCACGTTGCGTATGTCGTGTGCCGACCGGCGCCAGACGCTTTCCAGCGTGTCGCTCTTTGAGGGCGCCCTGGTCCAGTTCGCACGACAGGGTGATCAGATCACCATGCAGGTCAGGGAGAGCAAGATCGAAAGTAGAGACGATCAGATCCTTAGGGTTCCGTCCGGCCAGTGCCAGGACCTGGCAGCCACGGAGCGGGTTCTGGTTGATCGAAGCTTCACCATTCCGGCCGATACCGCTGGCAAGTGGGTGTCTGTCGAGATCGGAAATGGATATAGCGTGCGCGCAGTGACGCAGCACATGAAACACGCAAGTTCACCCTGACGCAGGCTGCAGTGTCGGCATGGTGCGTCGCAGCGTGGCGGCCATGTGGTGGTGCGGTCAAATGTCCCCACAGGGGCTAACCAAGGAGGTGTTAGATGTCCGGATCAGGTGGTGGTGGTTATGGCGGTGGTGGCTTCCCGCCCGAGGAAGTGTCTTGCGATCGCTTGGCCTTCGATACCCAGCTCAGCTCGCCCAAGGCAGACGTGGTCGCACGTATCGATGTGGATGATGTCCTGTCCGTCGGATTGGACGTGCAAGGTGCAGCCCAGGTCGTGGTGATCAAGCTGGGCAATGAGATCGCCGGCGGTATCACGTCGCCGAAGATGGCACGCCTGCTGGAGTGCATTCGTCAGGGGACCCGGTACACGGCAACAGTAACTGCCAAGTCCGGCGGCCAGGTGAGCGTACGCATCTCGCCAGTGCGCTGATGCTTTAAGGATACAAAAGGGGAAACAGGATGTTGACGATCGTCGGTGGCATTTACCGCGAGGTATGCCTGCGCCCGCAATGGGACGAGGTGTATGGGTCGGCGGGGCGCGCAGCCTCTGCCGTCGTGAAACTGGGTGGAGAAGTCGAGCTTACGGGCTATCTGGACGCGGGCCTGCTGCCCATCGTGCAGGCACGTGCGGCAGAGGAAGGCTTTGGCTTGAGTGCTACGGAACTGCCACGTTCGGCAGCCTTCTTCTACACCCATGGGTTGTCGGTACCGAACATCCGCTGGCCCGAGAGGCAGCCGGATCTGCATGTGAAGGCAGAGAAGGTGCTCCGCTTCGGCATGCTGGAAGGCACAGCGGTGATTGACGCCGAGTACGCAGTGTTTGATCCGCAGAACGTGATGGGCCCTGAAGCGTTCGCCAAGAACGGATCCAAGGCAAAGCATTTGGCGCTGGTGCTCAATCTTTATGAGGCCGTACAACTGCTGGATGGCGTGAGGCAGGAACCGGCCGAGATCGCCAAGCGCTTGGCCCAGGAACAAGGCGCCGAGGTGGTCGTGCTGAAGATGGGGCCCAAAGGCGCCTTGGTGTACCACCAGGACAAGCATCATCTGGTGCCAGCGTACTCAACCTCGCGCGTGTGGAAGATTGGCAGCGGCGATCAGTTCGCTGCCAACTTCGCCTACGCATGGATGGAGGAAGGCCGTGAGCCGGTGGTGGCGGCTGAGCGCGCATCGCGCGCCACGGCGTTCTACGCCCAGCACCGTCGCTACCCCTCGCCAGAGGAACTGGACGCCTTCGCGCCGGCGCCCCTGCAGGTGTCCGATAAGTACAAGGACGGTTACGTGCCCACGGTCTATCTGGCTGGACCGTTCTTCACCCTGGGCCAGCTCTGGGTGATCGAGCAGGCACGCAACTGCTTGCGAGATATGGGACTGAATGTCTTTTCTCCCTATCACGATGTCGGGCACGGGCCGGCCGATCGGGTGGTCAGGCAGGATGTGGACGGCATCCACAAGAGTGATGTAATCCTGGCCGTTGGCGATGGTCTGGACTCGGGCACGATCTTTGAGGTCGGTTATGCGCGAGCCCGCGGTATACCGGTCGTCTTCTATGCAGAGAACGAGTCGCAAGAGGACCTGAAGATGATGGAAGGCACGGACTGCTTCCTGCGCGATGACTTCGTCAGCGCCATCTATCAGACGGTGTGGGCGGCCGTGAGCGCATGAACAGTGCGCTTCTGCTTTCTGGAGGCATGGATTCCATCGCCTTGGCTTGGTGGAAGCGGCCGGCGCTGGCCTTCACGGTGGACTATGGCCAGTTGGCTGCGCCGGCCGAAGTAGCGGCTGCGGCCGCCGTCTGCCAGCGAATGCAGATCCCTCACCATGTCCTTCGGTTCGACGGGCGTGAGTTCGGCTCAGGCGACATGGCCGGCACGACACCGGATGTCCATGCCCCGGCAAGCGACTGGTGGCCCTATCGCAACCAGTTCCTGTTGACGCTGGTCGGCATGAAGGCCATCACGCTGGGCGTCCAGCGTTTGTGGGTAGGCACCGTGGCCTCTGATGGCAGCCATCGCGATGGCACACCCGAGTTCGTGGCGCAGATCAGCCAGCTCATGCAGGGGCAGGAAGGCGGCATGGTGGTGGAAGCGCCAGCCATCGGCATGAGTACCAGCGAACTGGTGCGTACATCAGGCGTACCAATGGAGGTATTGTCCTGGTCGCACAGCTGCCACAAGGCGCAGGTTGCATGCGGGAATTGCCGCGGGTGTAACAAGTACTTTCAGGTCTGGCACGAGCTCGACACGCATGTGGAATTGGCTGGGTAATCCCGTTCCGCGTCAGCAACCCGGCGCCTACACCCCTTGGCGCTGGCCAGTCGTGCGCTCGATTGCACTACCACCTGCCGCGGATGTTTCGAGTCCATGCGCGAGCGTGCTGTCAGAACGGCGCAGTCGTCGAACATTCGCTGCCCCTGGGCTGGAGGATGTGAGCACGTTGCTTTGGCACACCCTGTACTGCCAGCGCACCGCCGAGTCTCCGCTGGGGTTTTCCCTGCAGCAGCGCTCAACACCTTCAGCAGGTGCCATCCATCCGGTGCATTTGGTCATGCAACTGCCCGGCGACGCCGCGCAATGGGCGCGATATAACCCGAACACACATGCCCTGGATGTGATTGGCCCCTCGGCGGACATCCTAAATGCCTTGCGTGCCGAGGCTGACCAGGTAGTGGATGCCCAGTCCGGTTCGTTGCTGCTCTTCGTGGCAGAGCCCGCCATGACGGCGGCCAAGTATGAGAACGCCGACAGCCTGGTTTGGCGTGATGCGGGCATCATGCAGGGCGCCTTGGCGATCGTGGCCCAAGCACTGGCGCTGAACTACTGCTTGCTCGGGATCACCGGGGATCCCTGGGTGGGTCGACTATCCGAGCAGTGCCAGCTGGTGGGTGTCGGTATCGCGGCGTTGGGAGCGCGCCCGTGACGGAGCGTGCTTTGCCTTGAACTTGCTCTCTGGCAGGGCGTTGAGCGTTGCGCCTACCGTCAGAGGTGAGGCCATCATGTCCAGCCAGATCACAGCATCCAGTTCTGAGGCGCGCACGCCCAAGCCTTGGCTGAACTGCAAGAACTGCGCTTCCAGCGCGAGGTAGTTGCGCTCCACGGTGAGCTCCTGATCCAGGAAGCCCGCCAGTACGCCGGCGCGCAGGATGTGGATATCCAGAATCGCCACATCGTCAGCATCGAGCCAGTTACGCGCCACCCACGATGCGGTCTTGTAGCCGATGCCCGGGATGGCGGTGAGCCAGTCACGCAGGGCGCGGCCGGACTGCTCGGGGGAAGGTTCCTGGGCCAACTTGCGCATGGCCGCAGCAAGATAGCGCGCCTTCTGACTGGCAAAGCGATAGCGCACCAATCGACCTTCGTGATGCATGGGCTCGGAGAGCCACTGGAAGAGTGTCTGCTCCTCGGGTGCCTCGGCCTCGAATGCGCCCTTGGCCTTGAGGTGGTGATAGGCCAGCAAGCCGATGCTGGCAGGGATGCCGTGACCGCCCAGCAGGCAAGCGCCGACTTCCTCGCGCAGCGTCTTCCCTAATTTGTACTGAATGGATCGCGCCTCGATCCGTCGCGCCATGACCTGGTAGGCCCAATACGCAGGCGTGGGGAAGGCCTCGACCGCACCCCACGGCACGCCAGGAACGACCTCCGCCTCAGCGGGAGGTAGCTCCACATTGATCGTCATCGACTCGAGCATCACGCAAGCGCGTTGCATGCGGGGGCCTCCGTATTGGGTCGCCAAACCGGAAACACGCCAGGGCCATCACCGTCACAGCGGTCAGGCGTGGTCATACACCCGGGCAGGTACGCAGGGTGTGTAGATCACGCCCGGGAAGGCGGATTTCCATTCAGACGGATTATACCATAAAGTATGCTGATATGCCTAATAGAAAGCACAATGTGCACCCCGTCATGCGCGCGCTCCCTGCGGCTTTGCGCGCGCGCATGGACAGCCTTGGGCATCATCAAAGCGACGTTTCAGCGCGCACAGGTGTTCCGCAGCCCCAGATCAGCCGGGCTCTGAATGGGGAGCGAAAACGGCTGACGCCCGCCATGCGAGAACTATGCCGATATGCTGATTTAGGAGAAGGCCTGCCCCTATCGGCAGGCGAGACGACCGAAGAGGTCGCTGCGCTGCTGCAGCATCTGATCAGGGACAGCGCGCCGGCGGCGGCGCACATGAAGTCGGTGCTTCGCAGCCTGGCGCCATTGATGGCCGACTATCGCCGGCACGCGACACGATAGCCTAGGCATGCTCAGTCGGCGGACCGCCTATGAAGCCTCTGCACGGACAAATCGTCAGCCTTCTCAAATCAATCCACCTTCGTGCTCCTGAGCCCGGCCGCAGAGCCCAAATGCAGTTTGCTGCCGGGAAGCGGAGCCCTGGCTTCTTGTCTGGCCTCTACCTGAGTTGGTGGAGGGGCGAGGGAGCCAAGTACGCGGTCGATAGCACGACGCTATTGCTCTTGAAGAGTGACAAGGCATTGGCAGGGTGCGACTTCAGCACGGCCAAGGGCGTGGTGTGGGATACCCTGCAGGAGCGCTGCATCGATGCCTCGCTGTTCGACGGCGACGATGTGGTCTTTGCCAGAAAGGCCACACTGTTCGATTGTTTGGTCACTTCGGTGCCCGATGCGGCTCAGCGCCTGTGCGCTGCAATGCAGGACGGGGTGCGGGCATTGCTCGGTCGCCGTTGCCTGGTCCATGTGGTGCCACGTCTCAAGTGTGAGAGCTTCGGGGTGTCCGAGGTGGAGATCCACGTGGTGGCCCGTGATGACGCGGTAGCGTGGTCGCGCGTAAACGCCGATGGCTTCAGCTGCGGCGGATGGACGCCCAACAACCCAATACTTAACGGTCGGCAGGACAATGTATTCGCGCCGCACACAGCCTTTGATACCGTGCTGGTGGCTGCGAACGTGGGCACTCTGAACAGCATCAGGCAGGAAAGCACGTTGCGCCTGCAGACCCTGCTTGCCGTCATCTTCGCTGTCGCATCTGATCGTGCGCCCTACCCATACCTGAAGTCCGGAGGAACTCCATCGACCTTTGGGGTCCTCTTCCCGCACAGCTCGTGTCAGGACAGGTCATGCCTGCAGAGCGGCGTGCCCGTCATACTCCCGTACTACATCAGTGACGTGGCCCTGGACGCTGAAGGCATCGCCACCGTCAAAGCGTGGTACGCCAATCTCTGGGCCCAGCAGCCCGATCGGCGTACCAGGGCAGAGCGCTCTGCGCATTTCTTGAACCTGGGGATGAACTCCAAAGGCACGGAGTCGTTTGTGAACTGCTACATCGCCTTGGATGCCCTGCTTGGACAGCGCGGTTCGGTGGAAGCCTCAATCCTGGCGGGCTTGGCGAAGCTGCAGTTGGATCCGAAGCAGGTCGAAAAGGCAAAGTGGCTGTTCGAGCTCAGAAACGAACTGGTACATGGTGGCAGCCGCTTCGTTGAGGAGTGGCCGCGCTACCCAGCCTACGTGCGCCATTTCGATGGTGACCCGATGATCGATGTGCTCAAGATTGCCCAGACGGCCCTTCTGCGTGCTCCGAGCATGCTCTAGCTTTGCGAGCGTAGGCCTAGCGGTATCGCACGGCTGCACCCACAACGGTAGTCCAAAGCGCAAACCAAACTGATCTGGTCACGTGTCAGGGAGAGCCTGACGCCTTCTTCTTAGCGAAGGACTGGTAGATAGGACCGGGAAAGCGCGTCCACTTTGTACGCCGCGCTTTCCCGGACAGGGGGCAATTCAATGCCCAATGGGTAAGTCGTTGTTCTCTCTAGCGCTTCTTGTTGCGCCTCAGGTCGACATGCTTTGGGGGCATTTGCTACCAAATGGCGTCAGGCCGCCTGCACGATATGCAGCGCCTTCGGGTTGCGCCAGATGCCGAGCAGCTCGGCCTCGCGCGCCTTGGCGGCGTGCAGGTGCTTTTCCTTGACGTGGCCGTAGCCGCGGATGTGCTCGGGGATGCTGGCGATCTCGACCGCCAGTTCCAGGCGGTCGGCGTCCAATGCCGCCAGCAGGTCGCTGATCGTGTTCTCGTAGTCGGCGATCAGCTGGCGCTCGCCCTTGCGCTCGTCGGTATAACCGAACACGTCGAACGTGCCACCGCGCAGGAAACGCAGCTTCGCCAGCAGGCCGAAGGCCTTGAACATCCACGGGCCGTATTCCTTCTTCATCAGGCGGCCCTGCGCGTCCTTCCTGGCGAACAGCGGCGGCGCGAGGTGGAAGTGCACCTCGTAGTCGCCGTCGAACTGCTGCTGCAGGCGGCGCTGGAAATCGCCGCTGGTGTACAGGCGCGCCACTTCGTACTCGTCCTTGTACGCCATCAGCTTGAAGAAGTAGCGGGCCACGGCCTCGGTCAATGCCGTCGAACCCGGCGCCTTGATGTTCTCGGCCGAGCGCACCTTGGCCACCAGGTCGGTGTAGCGGCGCGCGTACGCGGCATCCTGGTACTCGATGAGGAAGGCCGAGCGCCGTGCGACCAGTTCATCCAGCGAGCGTGACAGGCGCAGGTCGTCCAGTGGCAGGAAGGCGACGTTGTCGCCACCGCCGGCGCCGCTGTCCGGCAAACCGCGCAATTCGCTTTCGTTGCCTGGATTGCGCGGGGCGGCATTCGCGCCCCACTCGGTGCTTTCCCACTCGCCCGGCGGCAGGATCTGCAGCGTGCCCGGCGTGCGCTCGCTCTCGGTCTGCGTGTTGTGGATCAGGCCGGCGGCTTCCTGCACCGCCTGCGGGTTCACTACGGCCAGCCGGCCCCACGCGAAGGCCGTCTTGTTCATCTCGATCGCGGCGCCATTGAGCTCGACGGCGCGCATGATGGCGTCGAACGAGATCGGCACCAGGCCCTGCTGCCAGGCGTAGCCCAGCATGAAGAGGTTGCTGGCGATCGCATCGCCCATCAGCGCGGTCGCCACCTGCGTGGCATCGACCAGCATCGGCTCGCGGCCACCCAGCGCGACCTTCACGCCGGCGATGATGTCGGTGGCGGGGAACTCCATGTCCGGGTGCGTGGTGAACGTGCCGGGCATGGCTTCGTAGGTGTTCAGCACTACCTGCGAGCGCTCGCCACGGACCTTCGACAGCACCCAGTAGTCGTTGACCACCACCATGTCGCAGCCCAGCACCAGGTCGGCTTCGCCGGCGGCGATGCGCACGGCGTGGATGTCCTCCGGCGTGCGCGCAATGCGGATGTGCGTGGTCACCGCGCCGCCTTTCTGCGCCAGGCCGGTCTGGTCGAGCACGCTGGCGCCCTTGCCTTCCAGGTGGCCGGCCATGCCGAGCAGTGCGCCGATGGTCACCACGCCGGTGCCGCCGACGCCGGTGATGAGGATGTTCCAGGGCTGGTCGAGGTCGGACTTGAACGCCGGTGCCGGCAGTGCGGCGAGAAGATCCGCCGCATTGGCCTTCTTGCCCTTGCGGGGCGTGCCGCCGTGCACGGTGACGAAGCTGGGGCAGAAGCCGTCGACGCAGCGGAAGTCCTTGTTGCAGTTCGACTGGTCGATCTCGCGCTTGCGGCCGAACTCGGTTTCCTTCGGCAGCACCGATACGCAGAAGCTCTTCACGCCGCAGTCGCCGCAGCCTTCGCAGACCAGCGTGTTGACCATCGTGCGCTTGGCTGGATCCGGCAGCTTGCCGCGCTTGCGGCGGCGGCGCTTCTCGGTGGCGCAGACCTGATCGTAGATCAGGATGGAGACGCCCTTCACCCCGCGCAGGCGGCGCTGCACGTCGTCCAGTTCCTTGCGGTCGAAGAATTCCACGCCCGAGGGGAACAGCTCGCGCTTGCTCCACTTGCCGATCTCGTCGCTGACCACGACGATCGTGTCCACGCCCTCGGCGCGCATCATGTGCGCGATCTGCGGCACCGACAGCGTGCCGTCCACCGGCTGGCCGCCGGTCATCGCCACCGCGTCGTTGTAGAGGATCTTGTAGGTGATGTTCACCCCGGTGGCCACCGACTGCCGTACCGCCAGCGAGCCGGAGTGGAAGAACGTGCCGTCGCCCAGGTTCTGGAACACGTGCTCGGTCTCGGTGAACGGCGCTTGCCCGGACCACGTCACGCCTTCGCCGCCCATGTGGGTGAAAGTGTCGGTGTTGCGGTCCATCCACGTGACCATGTAGTGGCAGCCGATGCCGCCGAGCGCGCGTGAACCTTCCGGCACCACCGTCGAGGTGTTGTGCGGGCAGCCGGAGCAGTAGTGCGGCACGCGCGGGAAGTTGGCGCGCGGCAGCGCCATCTCGGCTTCCTTCTCCTCCATCCAGCGCAGGCGCTGTTCGATGGATTCCGTGAAAGTGCTTGATGGAAGCGGGAAGCGCAGGATGCGGCGACCGATCACGCCGGCGATGGTGGCCGGGGTCAGTTCGCCGGTGGACGGCAGGATCCACTCGCCGGCCTCGTCGTACTTGCCGACGATGGACGGGCGCGTGCCCGCATTCGCCGGCCAGTTGTAGAAGTACTCCTTCATCTGCCGCTCGATGAAGGCACGCTTCTCCTCCACCACCACGATGTCTTCCAGTCCCTTGGCGAACTCGGTGATGCCCACCGGCTCCAGCGGCCAGGTCATGCCGACCTTGTAGACCCGGATGCCGATGTCGGCGCAGGCCTGCTCGTCCAGGCCCAGGTACTCCAGCGCCTGCAGTACGTCCAGGTAGCTCTTGCCGGTGGTGACAATGCCCAGCCGCGCGCGCGGCGAGTCCAGCACGATCCGGTCCACCTGGTTGGCCCGCGCGAATGCCTGCGCCGCGGCGACTGCGTACTTGTGCAGGCGCATTTCCTGGTCGAGCGGCGGATTCGGCCAGCGGATGTTGAGGCCCCCAGCCGGCATGGCGAAGTCCTCCGGCATCACGATCTGCCGCGCGAACGGATCCACCTGCACCGAGGCCGACGATTCCACCGTCTCGGCGATCGTCTTGAAGCCGATCCAGCGGCCGGTGTAGCGGCTCATCGCCCAGCCCACCAGGCCCAGGTCGAGGATGTCCTGCACGCCGGCGGGATTCAGCACTGGCATCATCGCGCTGACGAATTCGTCTTCCGAGCCGTGCGGCAGCGTCGAGCTGCGGCAGTTGTGGTCGTCGGCCGCCAGCGCCAGCACGCCACCGAACTTCGACGTACCCGCGGCATTGCCGTGCTTGAACACGTCGCCGCAGCGATCCACGCCGGGGCCCTTGCCGTACCACATCGAATACACGCCATCGACCTTGGCGCCCGGGAACAGGTTGGTCTGCTGCGTGCCCCACACCATGGTCGCGCCCAGGTCTTCGTTGAGGCCCGGGATGAACTTCACCGCCGCCGCCTCCAGGTGCTTGCGCGCGCGCCACAGCTCCAGGTCGAAGCCGCCCAGCGGCGAGCCGCGGTAGCCACTGATGAAGCCGGCGGTGTTCAGCCCCGCCGCCTGATCGCGCAGCCGCTGCATCAGCGGCAGGCGCACCAGCGCCTGCACGCCACTCAGGTAGATGCGCCCGTCGGTGCGGGTGTACTTGTGTTCCAGCGTGTAATCGCTGTCGATCACCCCGATCTGCGGCGTGTTGGCGGACGAGGGCGAGGTGAGTTCGGCGGTGCTGGTCATGGCGGGCCCAAAGCGGCTGGCGTGGCCCGAAAACCCCTCGGGCATGAAGGCGCGCATTGTAACAGCGGCTTTTTCTGTGACGCGCGTCACTCCGCCGTTGTGCGTTGCAGCGGTTAGGATGACGGCCGGGGGAACACTGTTGTCTGGGGGATGTCGTGAAATCCGGTAAGTATTTGCTGCTGGCCACCGTGCTGGCATTGAGCGTTTTTTCGGCGCAAGCGCAGAACGTGCCCAAGCCGAAGGAATTCTATTTCGACGAAGACCGCGCGGCGGCGCCCGTGGTGGCGATCACCGGCGTGGAAGGCGACGCGTTGATCGACCAGCTGATGAAGGCGCGCGAACGCGGTCGCAAGACGCTGGAAGCTACCGCGCAGCTGGCGCATGTCGCCAGCGCGGGCGGGCGCGCCGATCTGGGTGCGCAGCTCTACCAGCAGGCCCTGGCTGGCGCACAGTCCGGCAGTCATACGTGGCGGTCCATCCGCTGGAACTATGGCTGGGACCTCTATCGGCAGGGCCAATACCAGGAGGCATTGGACCAGTGGAGCCCGCTGGTGGGCGCCGTGGGCGGGGCCTCGTGGGTGCCGCCCACCTTCGCGCTGGCCCTGTGGAAACTGGGCCGCAAGGACGAAGCCGTGCAGTGGTTCGGGGCTGCCGTGCGGACCGAGCCCACGCAGTGGACCGATGCGCGCAACTTCGCCGCGCAGCTGCCTGACTGGCGGCAGGAAGACCGCGACACGCTGGCCGAAGTGCTGGGGGCGTGGCAGGTCAATCCGCCCACCTGGCCGTAATGCGTAATATCGGCGGCTGAAGGCGCGCGCGGTGCGCGCCATCGCCCGACGATGATGCGTACTCTCCTGATGTCCTGCCTGGCGACGGCGCTTGCCGCCGCCGCCGCGCTGCCCGCTTCCTCCGCCGACCGCATTGCCGGTCGCGCGTTCGCCACGCGTTCGGACGTCATCGCGCCGCATGCGATGGCCGCCACCTCGCATCCGCTGGCCACGCAGATCGCACTGGATGTGATGAAGCGGGGCGGCACGGCGATGGACGCCGCCATCGCCGCCAACGCTGCGCTCGGCCTGATGGAGCCCACCGGCAATGGCATCGGCGGCGACCTGTTCGCCATCGTCTGGGATCCGAAGACGAAGAAGCTGCACGGTTACAACGGCTCGGGACGTTCGCCGAAGTCGCTGACGCTGGACTACTTCAAGCAACAGGGCATCACCGACATCCCGCCGCATGGACCGTTGCCGGTCAGCGTGCCGGGCACCGTGGATGCCTGGTTCGCGCTGCACGGGCGCTTCGGCAAGCTGCCGGTGAAGGAGCTGCTCGCGCCCACCATCCGCTATGCGCGCGAAGGCCACCCGGTGCACCAGACGATCGCCTACTACTGGGAGCGCTCGGTGCCGAGGCTGTCGAAGTTCCCCGGGTTCACCGAGCAGCTCACCATCGGCGGGCGAGCACCGCGCACCGGCGAGATGTGGAAGAACCCCTACCTGGCCGACACGCTGCAGAAGATCGCCGACGGTGGCCGCGATGCGTTCTACAAGGGCGACATCGCCCGCACCATCGATGCGTACTTCAAGGCCAACGGCGGTTTCCTGTCGTACGAGGACATGGCGACGCACACGGGCGAGTGGGTCGAACCCGTCAGCACCAACTACCGCGGCTACGACGTCTGGGAGCTGCCGCCGAACGGACAGGGCATCGCCGCCCTGCAGATGCTCAACGTGCTGGAAGGCTACGACTTCAGCAGGATTCCCTTCGGCAGCCCCGAGCACGTCCACCTGCTGGTGGAAGCCAAGAAGCTGGCCTTCGCCGACCGCGCGCGCTGGTATGCCGATCCTGCCTTCCAGCCCGCACCGGTCGCGCGCCTGATTTCCAAGCCGTATGCACGCGAGCGCGCGAAACTGATCTCGCCCGAAAAGGCGCTGCGCGAAGTGCAGCCCGGCACGCCGAAGGAACTCGACGAAGGCGACACCATCTACATGACCGTCGCCGATAAGGACGGGATGATGGTCTCGCTGATCCAGTCCAATTACCGCGGCATGGGCAGCGGCATGACGCCGACCGGCCTGGGTTTCATCCTGCAGGACCGTGGCGAGATGTTCGTGCTGCAGGGCTGTGAAGGCGCCGCCCCGCATCCCAACTGCTACGCGCCGGGCAAGCGCCCTTTCCACACCATCATCCCCGCCTTCATCACCAAGGACGGGCAGCCGTGGGTCAGCTTCGGCGTGATGGGCGGCGCGATGCAGCCGCAGGGCCATGTGCAGGTGGTGATGAACCTGGTCGACTTCGGCATGACCCTGCAGGAAGCCGGCGACGCCCCGCGCGTGCAGCACGACGGTTCCACCGAACCCGTCGGCAGCGCCACCGCGATGAGCGACGGTGGCGTGGTGCAGCTGGAATCCGGCTTCCCCTACGAAACCGTGCGCGCGCTGATGGACAAGGGCCACCACGTCGAATGGGCCCTCGGCCCGTATGGCGGCTACCAGGCGATCAAGCGCGACCCGGAGACCGGCGTTTACTACGGCGCCAGCGAGAGCCGCAAGGACGGGCAGGCGGCGGGGTACTGAGGGGTTCGTGCAACTGTTCTCATGGTCCTCATGGGAGGGATGGACGGAGTGAACCCCAACATCGCGGCAGCGAGAGGTCTTCGTGTTGGGGTTCGCAAGCTCACCCCAACCTATGGAACTTCAGTCCGCCACAGTCTCGGCCTGCTTGGCATCAGGCTTCATTACAGGGAGTGGACGTTTGATGCGGACTACATTGATCGCGTTGGCGTTGTCAGCGCTGGGGGTGTCTCCGGCACTCGGAAGCGAGCCCATCCCCGAGCGTTGGAACAGGATGTGGAATACACAGGACTTACTCTCCGAGACGCCCGAGGGCGTGGTCTACCAAAGACAAATGCTTGTTTTGCACAACCGCTTCTGGCGCGACGTGTACAAGAAGTGCGCAGGCGTTGCCTGGAGCGCGGGGATCAAGCAGTTCAGGGCAGTAGCCGTCGTCGACGCGGGGGGTACGATCACTGAATTTGCGATCTTTCCGGAGCGCGAGGCGCTCGGCTGTTTCAGCAAGGAAATAGTCGGCAAGACGTACCCATCACCTCCGGCAGTGCCGTATTACGCAGGATTCGTTGTCAAGCTGAGCAAACCGGATCGGAGCATGAGAAAGCAATCGCAACAGGTTGGCACGGAGTAGTCGCGTGGCACGCAGGATGTGTTGAGCGAAGCGATACCCGTCATCTCCATCTCGACCGGTGGAAAATGGATATCGCCTGTGGCTCACCCCGCCTGCGCACGTGTTCGTAGACAATGATCGGCCTAGTGGCTCAGCGCCCACCCTACGCATTTACGAGATCGCCCCCAATGGCTGCACTGCCCACACTCCCTGAACTCACTCCCGGCCTCTACCGCCACTACAAGGGCAATGACTACGAGGTCGTCGCGGTGGCGCGGCACAGCGAGACGCTGGAGCCGGTGGTGGTGTATCGCGCGCTGTACGGCGAAGGCGGGTTGTGGGTGCGGCCTCATGCGATGTTCTGCGAAGAGCTCGTAGTGGACGGACGCAGCGTGCGGCGCTTCGCACCGATCGGATGAGGCGCGCATGACGACCTACATCGCCCTGCTCCGCGGCATCAACGTGGGCAAGGCCAAGCGCATCGCCATGATGGACCTGCGCGCCTTGCTGGACGGGCTGGGCCATACCGGTGTTGCCACGCTGCTCAACAGCGGCAACGTGGTGTTCCAGTCCCGCCAGAAGACGCCCACGAAGCTTGCCGTGGAGATCTCCGCCGCCATCGCCGCAGAACTCAAGATCGACGTACCCGTCATCGTTAAGTCGGCGAACGAGCTGATCACGATCCTCGCCGAGAACACGCTGGCCGAGGCGGCGGATGATCCCTCACGCCTGCTGGTCGCGTTCGTGCAGGACGCCGGCGTCCTGCCTGCGTTGTCCGCCATCGCACCGCTGGTGGTGCCGCCGGAGCAGTTCCGGGTCGGACGGGAGGCGGCCTATCTGCACTGCGCCGGCGGCATCCTGGAAAGCAGGGCGGCGGAGGCGTTGCTCGGCAAGGCGGGCAAGGCCGCCACCACCCGCAACTGGGCCACCGTGCTGAAACTGCAGGCGCTGGTGGAGAAGCTCGGAAGCTGACGCCTCCCGTCCTGTGGGAGCGACGTTAGTCGCGATGATCTACCGCAGAGGTGTACATCGCGACTGACGTCGCTCTCACAGGCGAGTCAGCCGGCTTCCGTCCTGCCTAAAGATCGAACCCCAGCAGCAGCGGGTCATGGTCGGAGCTGCGGAACGGCACACTGGCGTCGCCGTCGACGTAGCCCTGCGCGTCCTGCTCGTCGGCGTTGATGTGCCATTCGGCTGCGCCGCGCAGCTGCTTCGCCAGCGAGGGGCTGAGCAGTGCGTGGTCGAGGCGGCCGGTCAGGCCGTTGTAGACGTAGCTGTAGGGCTGTTCGACGCTCGCCTGCTTGAACGCATCCACCCAGCCGGCGTCATCACGCAGCCAGCGCACCGGTGCTTCCATCGCGTAGGCGTTGAAGTCGCCGAGCATGACGATGCGGTCGCTGCGCGTGCGGGTGGGGTCGGTCTTCAGCCACGCGTCGAGGCGTTGCGCCGAATCCAGGCGCAGCGCATTCCAGCAGCCGGCGCCGTCCTTCTGGTCGGTGTCCGGGCCGATGGCTTCCGAGCAGCCCTTGGACTTCAGGTGGTTGGCGACCACGACGAAGGGCTTGCCGGTGCCGCGCACGAAGGCCTGCGCCAGCGGGCTGCGGCTGCGTTCGCCGAAAGGACCTTCCAGCAGCGTGGCGGGTTTGCCGGTGGGCTTAACCTTGTCGCTGCGGTAGATGATGCCGACGCGGATGGTGTCCGGACCCGGACCCTGCTTCGCATCGATGAAGCGCCACGTGCCACCGCCGGTGTTCAGTGCGGCGACCAGCTGTGCGAGGCTGGAGTCGGCGCCGTAGCCGTCGTTCTCCAGTTCCATCAATGCGGCGATGTCGGGGTCGAGGCCGCGGATGGTGGCGACCAGCTTCGACATCTGCGCCTTCAGCTGCTCCGATGTCTTCGCGCCGCGCTCGGTGGGGAAGCCACCGCCGTTGCCGTCGCCGTTGAAGAGGTTTTCCAGGTTGAACGCGGCCACGCGCACGTTGCCTGCCACCTGCGGCGCAGCCGGGCGTTGCGGCGCGGCGATCGTCGGCGTGGTGGTGAGTTGCAGGCGCCAGCTGCCCAGGCGCTGTTCGACGATGCCCTGCACGCCGGTCAGCACGGTGCCGGTGCGCAGCGGCTGACCATGCTTGACGTACCAGACGGCGACGGGGTCGCGCGCGGCGCTGCCGTCGTCCAATACCAGGGTGCGGCGTGCATTGTCGGCGGCGAGGCGCTTGGCTTCCGGGCTGCCGGGCGCGGCGCGCTCGCTCGGTTGCCACAGGCGGCCATCGAAACTGGTGATCAGTTCGCCGAAACGTTCGAGCGTATGCGTGCCACTGAGCGTGAGTGGCGCGTCGATGCGCACGAGCATGCTCTCCAGCGCTTCCCAGTCGGCGGGCTGCGCACTGAGCACGGTCGGTGCGACGCTGCCCTTGCCGCGCGGCTGGATGACCGGTGCATGCAGCGCGGTCTGCGTGGCGTCGCCGCCGGCCTTGCGTTCGCCGACGATGCCGCTTACGCGGACACGGTCGCCAGCACTGAGCGACGGCGGTGGCACGCCTTCATCGAGCGCGACGAACAGCGCATCGGAGGTCTTCGGATTGCCGTCACCGGCGTCCTGCAGGAAGAAGCCGCCGAGGCCCTCGAGGAACGCGCCGCTGACGACGCCTTCGACAGTGACGGTCTGGCCATCGAGCCCGCTGCGCGCGCTTTCACCCTGCACCTGGCCGATGGGCATGACGCGCTCCTTCGGTGTGGCCGCGCAGGCCGGCAGGGCGAGGGTGGCGAGCAGGGCGAGGGTGAGCAGCGAGCGGGGGGACGTCATCGGGGGCGACCACTGAAGCGAGGCGGCAAGGGTAAACGGAATGGGTGACGGGCAGGTTTTCCCTCTCCTCCGCTCGTGGGAAGAGAGGGCGCGGAAAGCCTGCCCCGGACCTGATCCGGGGTGGGCGAGGGGCGCTGGTGCCGTGGAGCGTGCGTTACCCCCGTGCGTCGAGCGGTCGGGGTGACGCCGGACAGCAGGAAATGGACCTCGCTCGCCCCTCATCCGCTTTCGGCACCTTCTCCCCGCAAACGGGGAGAAGGAATGTCCCCTACGGTTCTTGTCGTCCCAAACAAAAACGCCGCCCGGAGGCGGCGTTTCGTGGAAGGCGCGGGGCCTTACTTGCTGTTGGCCAGCATCCAGTCGACCGTGGCGTGCACCTGCTCGTCGGTCAGGGCCGGGTTGCCGCCCTTGGGGGGCATGATGCCGCCGTCCGGACCGGTGAAGCCCTCGATGGCGTGCTTGTACAGCGTATCCACGCCCTTGGCGGCGCGCGCGCCCATGCCGGCGGCGGTCAGCATGGGAGCCTTGCCCACGCCGTTGGTGTGGCAGGCGCCGCAGAGGTTCTTGTAGATCTCGCCGCCATCGAGCGTGCCGCCATAGGCGACCTGCGAAGCGGCGGCGGCCTGGGCGGCGGCTGCAGCGGCAGCCTGGGCGGCGGCACCGGTTTCACCGGCATAGACGGCGCCGGCCGGGGCGATGCGCGCCTCGGTGATCTGCACGGCCTTGGGGTTCACTTCCGGCGGCAGCGTGTCGTGCAGGAAGTACGCGCCGACGATCAGACCGCCGGTGACCAGCACCAGGAAGCCGATCACCATCGAGAAATGCTTGAGGAATTCGAGGTCGTAGTTACGCACTTTCCACCTTTGGCAGCACGGCCTCAAGGCCGCGCATGGCTACGAAAACGGGGGCCGACGGAGTGCGCGATGCGCGATCCAGGCGGGACCGGGCGCCGGAGCGCCGCGGGCAGGGGGGCATTATAAGCAGTGCGGCCCGCTTTGCCTCAACACCGGCACGTGCCGATCACTGCGCCAGATAGACCTGCAGTGGCGCGCGCAGGGCCTGCATCAGCGTGCGGATCGGGTAGCCGGCGCCCGCGCCCTGGCCTGACAGGGCCTGCTGGAGCACCTGGCGCTTCTCGCCGCCTTCGATGTGCAGATACAGATGGCCGGCATCGCGCAGCACGGGAAGCGTCAGGGTGATGCGGGGCTCCCCGGCACCGGGCGCGCGCATCGGCAGTACGGTGGTCGTGGTGGCGGGGTCAGTGGCCTGGGCGAGCAGGTCGCCACCGGGGAAGAACGATGCCGTGTGCCCATCGCCGCCCATGCCGAGCACGGCCACGTCCAGCGGTGTCGGCAGCGTGGCGGCAATGGCCGGGAGCGCTTCCTCGGGCGTGGCGGTGGGCCGGTGCAGCGGAAGGAAGCGGGCACCGGCAGCTGCGTTCTGCAGCAGGTGTTCCTTCACCAGTCGGGCATTGGAGCGGTCGTTGTCGTCGGGCACCCAGCGTTCGTCCACGAGGGTGACGGTGACGTTCGCCCAGTCCAGCGGTTGTCGGGACAGCGCCTGCAGGAAGCGGCGCGGGGTGGTGCCACCGGACAGGGCGACGCTGGCGGTGCCCCGCTGCGCCAGCGCAGCGCGCAGGTCGTCGGCAACGGACAGTGCGAGGGCATCGGCGACTGCTTCGCCGTCGGGGAAGGGGTGCAGCTGGACCTGCAGCGAGAGATCGGTGGGGGGCATGGCGCGACTCGGGAGTGGGGGCTTCCCGGGGGAAGGCAGGCCGGCAGGTGGCCGGGGGGAGGCCCCGCGCAGGCGGGGCCGGGCGTCAGACGGTGTCTTCGTGCCAGGTGCGGCCGTCGCGTTCGACCAGGGCCACGGCGGCGCTGGGGCCCCACGAGCCGGCGGTGTAGGGCTTGGGGGCTTCGCGCAGGTTTTCCCACGCGGCCAGGATCGGGTCGACCCACTTCCAGGCGGCTTCCACTTCGTCGCGGCGCATGAAGAGCGTCTGGTTGCCGCGCACCACGTCCATCAGCAGGCGCTCGTAGGCTTCCGGCTGATGCACGCCGAAGGCTTCGGCGAAGCTCATGTCCAGCGGCACGTGCTGCAGCCGCAGGCCACCGGGGCCCGGGTCCTTGATCATCAGCCACAGCTTGACGCCTTCGTCCGGCTGCAGGCGCAGCACCAGCTTGTTGCCCATCACCGGGCCGGCGCTGTCGTCGAAGATGGAATGCGGCACGTGCTTGAAGGCGATGACGATCTCGGACACGCGCTCGGACAGCCGCTTGCCGGTGCGCAGGTAGAACGGCACGCCGGCCCAGCGCCAGTTGTCCACTTCGGCCTTGATGGCCACGAAGGTCTCGGTGCGCGAATCGTCGCGGCCCAGTTCGTCCAGGTAGCCGGGCACGGCCGCGCCATTGCTGGCGCCGGCGCGGTACTGGCCACGCACGGTCAGCTGGCCGGCGTCCTCGGCGGTGATCGGGCGCAGCGAACGCAGCACCTTCAGTTTCTCGTCGCGCACGGCGTCGGCCTGCAGCGCGGCGGGTGGTTCCATGGCCACCATGCACAGCAGTTGCAGCAGGTGGTTCTGCACCATGTCGCGCAGCGCGCCGGAGGTGTCGTAGTAGCCGGCCCGCTTCTCCAGGCCGACAGTCTCGGCCACGGTGATCTGCACGTGGTCGATGCGGCTGGCATTCCACAGCGGTTCGAACAGGATGTTGGCGAAGCGCAGCGCCAGCAGGTTCTGGACGGTTTCCTTGCCCAGGTAATGGTCGATGCGGAAGATCTGGCTTTCCGCGAACGCGCTGCCGACGGCGTCGTTGATGATTGCGGCACTGGCCGAGTCATGGCCGATCGGCTTCTCGATCACCACGCGGGCGTTGCCGGTGTTCAGGCCATGCGTGCGCAGGCGGTCGCAGATGTTCACGAACAGCGTGGGGCTGGTGGACAGGTAGAACACGCGGATGCGGTCGCCGGTGGTCTGCAGGCGGGCGGCGAAGTCATCCCAGCCCTCGTCCTTGGTGGCATCCAGGGCCAGATAGCCCAGCTTCTCGAGGAACGCCGGCAGCTTGGACTTCAGCGATTCGTCGTTGCCGCAGGCGCGGGCCAGTGCGTCACCGACCTTCGCCCGATACTCGGCATCGCCCTGCTTGTCGCGGGCCACGCCGATGATGCGGCTGTCTTCCGGGATCTGGCCGTCGGCATAGCGCCGCAGCAGGCCCGGCAGCAGCTTGCGCAGCGCCAGGTCGCCGGTGCCGCCGAAGATGACGAGATCGAAGGTATCGACGGGCAGGGTCTTCGCGGTCACGGGCGTCTCGGTGAAGCGGGAATGAGCGGCAACAATACCACCGGGGTACCACGGCGCGCCAACAGGTCCGGCCCTGTAACGCAATTGTTGCAGCATTGGTACTCCACTGGTATCTTGATTCGTATGCAAAAGAACCTGCTCGAGGAATACCAGCGATTGCAGACCGGCGAGTCCACGCGTGCGGTGGCCTATCTGCGCTTGCGTCGCGCGCTGCAGAACCTGATGGATGCCGGCGTGCTGCGGCCCGGGCAGGCCCTGCCGAGCGAACGGGACCTGGCCCAACTGCTGGACCTGTCGCGGGTGACCATCCGCAAGGCGCTGGCGGGTCTGATCGAAAGTGGTCTGCTGGTGCAGCGGCAGGGAGCGGGCACTTTCGTGGCCGAGCGCATCCTGCGCCAGTTCTCCCGCCTGACCAGCTTCACCGACGACCTGCGCGAGCGCGGGCTCAACCCGCAAGTGAAGTTCCTCGAGCGCTCGGTGGGCGAGGTGACCCCGGAAGAATCCATGGCCCTGAACCTGTCACCGGGCAGCGGCGTGGTACGCATGTACCGCCTGCGCCACGTGGACGGGGCGCCGATCGCCATCGAACGGACCCTGGTGCCGTACCTCCTGCTGCCGGACCCGGACAGCGTGACCACATCCTTGTATGAGGCACTGGATGCCTATGGCCATCGGCCGCGGCGCGCCCTCCAGCGCCTGCGCGCCGTCGCCCTGGACGAAGAGGCGGCCCGGCACCTCGAACTGCCGGTCGGGGCGCCGGGCTTGCTGGTCGAGCGCCGCGCCTTCCTTGAGGATGGTCGGGTCGTCGAATCCACCCGGTCCTTCTACCGTGGCGACGCTTACGACTTCGTCGCCGAACTCCAGAGCGACTGACCCGCCCCGGCCCGTTTGACCGGCCGGACTGCAAGGTCCGCTTTTCCCCATCGCGTCCCCGCATCCCTTTGCCTGCAGGCCGTCAGTGTCTGCGGGCACGCGCTGCGTGGTCCTTTCCCGGCCGCCGCCTGTCTGTCGGCGGGGGCCATTGGTCGGTCATGCCGGTTTTCGGGCGCTTGGCACATCTCGTTATGTGATGAAGTTCACACGTTTACCTATTGACGCCAACTTGTTGACGTTAAGAAATGGTGAATGTGTAATGTATGTCTCATTTGGTTGTGACAAATGTCCTCTTTCGGGGATGCAATGCGATTTGTGACGTAATCCCGCTCCGACAGGGCTGTCCTGGCCCAGGTCGAGGGGAGTTGCGACTTTCAAGACAGCCTTGGGGGAGGCAGTCCCTGGCTGGCTTTTCTCCCGATCCAGCGTAAGGGACCACCCGTGTACGTCTCGACTCAATTCCGCCATATGGCCCAGAAGAGCCGCTCCCTCCTCGTTCTGGGGGTGCTGGCCATGTGTGGCGCGCTCACGGCACCGGTGCTTGCCCAAACGCAGGTCGCCAACACGGCGACAGTCGCTCCTCCTTCTGGCGTGACGGATCCCACACCGGGCAACAACACGTCAACGGCGACGGTCAACGTACTGGCGCTGCCCCGCCTCACGCTGGTCAAGAACGTCCTCAACAACGATGGCGGTACCGCCGTAGCCACTGCCTGGACCCTGACGGCAACGGGATCCGCCCAGACAGTGAGCGGAACCAGCGGCAGCGCTGCGGTCACCAATGTCGCGGTGCCGGTCGGTACCTATGCATTGAGCGAAGCGGGTGGCCCCGCTGGCTACACCGCCGGGACCTACAGCTGCGTCGTCAACGGTGGGACGGCCATCGTTTCCGATTCGATCGCCCTGGCTGGCGGGGATATCGCGACCTGCACGATCACCAACGACGACCAGGCGGCAACACTGACGCTGGTCAAGACGGTGGTCAACGACAATGGCGGCACGGCGACGGTCAGCGACTTCCCGCTGACAGCAACCGGGCCCACCACGATTACGGGCATCAGCGGCACGGCTGCGGTGACCAACGCCCCGGTGAATGCCGGCGTTTACACACTGTCCGAACCGGTGGTCGCGGGCTACACGGCAGGCGCGTGGAGCTGTACCGCTGGCGCCTTGTCGGGCAATCAGCTGACCTTGGCCAATGGGGATTCCGCGACGTGCAGCATCGTCAACGATGACCAGGCGGCGACGTTGACGCTGGTCAAGACGGTGAGCGGTGGTTCTGCGGTCGCGACCGACTGGACGCTTTCCGCTGCAGGCCCCACGCCGGTCAGCGGGGCGGGAGGCGTAAGTGCTGCTCCGGTGGGCGCGGGCGTCTACACGTTGTCCGAAACCGGTGGAGTAAGCAATGTCACCTATACGGCCAGCGCCTGGAGTTGCACTGGCGGCGCGCTGTCGGGCGATCAGCTGACCCTGGCGAACGGTGAGAGTGCCACCTGCTCGATCACTAATACCTATGTGTCGCCTGCGGTGACCTACGCCAAGACGGCGATCCCGACCGGCCCGGTGGCGGTGGGTGACACGATCACCTACACGCTGACGGCGACGGTGAGCAGCTCGCAGCTGACCAGCGCGCTGGTGCTGACCGACACGCTGGGCACGGGCCTGACCTTCGGGTCGGTGACCAATGCCGGCGCGTACACGGCGAACACGGCGGGTGCGCCGGTGCTGACGTTCACGCTGCCTGCGGGCACGGTGCCGGGCACCTACACGGTGAGCTACACGGCGACGGTGAATGCCGCGGCCACGGGCACGGTGAACAACGCGGTGGTGGGCGACCAGGGCACCTGCTCGGCCGACTGCGACGTGGAGGTGCCGGTGACGGCGCCTGCGGTGACCTACGCCAAGACGGCGATCCCGACCGGCCCGGTGGCGGTGGGTGACACGATCACCTACACGCTGACGGCGACGGTGAGCAGCTCGCAGCTGACCAGCGCGCTGGTGCTGACCGACACGCTGGGCACGGGCCTGACCTTCGGGTCGGTGACCAATGCCGGCGCGTACACGGCGAACACGGCGGGTGCGCCGGTGCTGACGTTCACGCTGCCTGCGGGCACGGTGCCGGGCACCTACACGGTGAGCTACACGGCGACGGTGAATGCCGCGGCCACGGGCACGGTGAACAACGCGGTGGTGGGCGACCAGGGCACCTGCTCGGCCGACTGCGACGTGGAGGTGCCGGTGACGGCGCCTGCGGTGAC
>NZ_JBIXJW010000005.1:0-246836 GCF_052871755.1 Pseudoxanthomonas sp. LARHCG66
CGACTTCGACAGCGCCACGGTGGCCGGCTTCCTGAAGGAGCACGGGCTGGAGAAGGACTTCAAGCTCAACATCGAAGCCAACCACGCCACGCTGTCGGGCCATACCTTCGAGCACGACCTGCAGGTGACCAGCGACCACGGCCTGCTGGGCAGCATCGATGCCAACCGTGGCAACGCGCAGAACGGCTGGGACACCGACCAGTTCCCCACTGACCTGTACGACACCGTCGGCGCCATGCTGGTGGTACTGCGCCAGGGCGGGCTGGAAGGTGGCCTGAATTTCGATGCCAAGGTGCGCCGCGAATCGACCGACCTGGAAGACCTGTTCATCGCCCACATCGGCGGCATGGACGCGTTCGCGCGCGGTCTTGAAGTCGCCCACGCGCTGCTGACCGACTCGCCGTGGGAGCAGTGGCGCAAGGAACGCTATGCCAGCTTCGACAGCGGCAAGGGCAAGGACTTCGAGAACGGCACGCTGGGCCTGGCCGATCTGGCCGCGCTGGCGGCCGGGCAGGGCGAACCCAAGCAAATCAGCGGCAAGCAGGAACGCTACGAGAACCTGCTCAACCAGTACCTGCTGCGCTGAGCGCGTGATGACGGCTTCCGCCCGCGGGGTTCGGGCGGAGGCATGGGCAGCAGGTCGATTCGAAGCCTGGAGGGGCGCAACGAATGAACAGCACCACGCTTGAGGGTGGCAACATCGCCAGTGGCGAAAACACCCGCTTCATCATCCTGATCAGCTGCGTGGCCACCATTGGTGGCTTCCTGTTCGGCTTCGATAGTGGTGTGATCAATGGCACCGTGGACGGGTTGCAGGCGGCGTTCGACTCCGACTCGGTCGGAACCGGATTCAACGTCGCCTCGATGTTGTTGGGCTGCGCGGTCGGCGCCTTTTTTGCCGGCCGTCTTGCGGACATGTACGGCCGGCGCAACGTGCTGGTCGTGGCCGCCATCTTCTTCATCGTCTCCGCGTGGGGGTCTGGCATTGCCATCGGGTCCCTGGAGTTCGTGATCTATCGCGTACTGGGCGGGTTCGCCGTGGGCGCCGCCAGCGTGATGTCGCCGGCATACATCAGCGAAGTCTCCTCGGCGCGCTATCGCGGGCGGTTGGCCACGGTGCAGCAGATCGCGATCATCGGCGGGCTGTTCGCCGCCTTCCTGAGCAATTATCTGCTCGCGAAGGTAGCAGGCGGGTCGGTGAGCCCGTACTGGCTGGGGTATGAAGCCTGGCGCTGGATGTTCTGGGTGGAGATCCTGCCGGCGGGCCTGTTCCTGGTGGCGTTGCTGTTCATTCCCGAGAGTCCGCGCTATCTGGTGGTGAAGGGCAGGCACGAGGAAGCGCTGGGTGTATTGCAGAAGCTCTACGGCAGCGACGAAGGGCGGCGGAAGCTCGCGGAAATCCAGGGCAGCCTGGCGTCGGACCACCATCGTCCACGCCTGTCGGATCTCATCAGCAAGGCGACGGGCAAGGTGCGTCCCATCGTGTGGGTGGGCATCGGCCTGGCCACGTTCCAGCAACTGGTGGGCATCAACGTGGTGTTCTACTACGGCGCGGTGCTGTGGCAGGCGGTGGGTTTCTCGGAGAACGACGCGCTGCTGATCAACGTGCTGTCCGGCGCACTGAGCATCGGCGCCTGCATCGTCACCGTGCTGCTGATCGACCGGATCGGCCGCAAGCCACTGCTGTGGACAGGCTCGGTCGGCATGGCGGTCTCACTGGCTGCAGTGGTGGTGGCGTTCGCCAGTGGCTCGCTGGATGCGGCTGGCAAGCTGCAGTTGTCCGGCAGCATGGGTGTGCTGGCGCTGGTGGCCGCGAACCTGTACGTGGTGTTCTTCAACATCTCCTGGGGCCCGGTGATGTGGGTGATGCTGGGCGAGATGTTCCCCAACCAGATCCGCGGTTCGGGACTGGCTGTCGCGGGCCTGTTCCAGTGGAGTGCGAACTTCCTCGTCACGATGACCTTCCCGATGCTTCTGGCCGGCATCGGGCTGGCGGCTACCTATGGCCTCTACACGCTGGCTGCCATCGTTTCCGTCTTCTTCGTACTCAGGTTCGTCCACGAGACGAAGGGCAGGGAACTCGAGCAGATGGAAGGCTAGGAACGGAGC
Source organism: Pseudoxanthomonas sp. LARHCG66 (assembly GCF_052871755.1). Lineage (NCBI taxonomy): Bacteria > Pseudomonadati > Pseudomonadota > Gammaproteobacteria > Lysobacterales > Lysobacteraceae > Pseudoxanthomonas > Pseudoxanthomonas sp. LARHCG66. The sequence continues at coordinate 2,110 of NZ_JBIXJW010000005.1, forward strand.
ATGCCTTCCGTGGTGCGCTACCCCGGTTGTCCTATCGCGCTATCCGCACGGCGGGCCCGTGGCGTTTCAGCGGCGTCTGACCTTGGGCGGAACCGAGACCGAATCGCGTACGACCAGGCGGTGTGCCGCCACGTGGTCGGCGAGCACGCGGGTCGTGCCTTCCTGGCGGCGGATGCTGCGCAGCAGGACGTCGATGGCATCGTTGGCCATCGACGCGATCGGCTGGTGGATGGTGGTGAGTTCCGGCCATACCGTCGTGGCGGCCGAGGTGTCATCGAATCCCACCACCGAAAGATCACGCGGCACATCCAGTCCGCGCCGGTGCGCTACCGAGATGACCGCGGCCGCCATGTCATCGTTGCTGGCGATGATGGCGCTGGGCATGCGGCGCAGCGACAGCAGCTTTTCCGCGGCCTTCAGCCCCGCGCGATACGTGTAGTCGCCGGGCTGCACCAGGCCGGGCTCCAGCGCCAGTCCCGCTTCATGCAGGGCCGCCTGGAAGCCTTCGAAGCGTCGCGCACTGGCGCTGAGGTCGGACCGGCCCTTGATGAATCCGATGTGGGTATGGCCGTGCTCGATGAGGTGCTCGGCCATCTCCTTGCCTGCGCGGAAGTCGTCGATGCGCACGCAAGAGATCTCGTCGCTGAATCGTCCCGACGCGATGGCGACCACCGGGACGCCGGCGCGTACCAGTTCGCTTACCGCCGCGCGGGATTCGCACAGGGGCGGCGGCAGGATGACGCCATCGACACGCTTGGCCAGTTCGCGCGCCGCCTTGCGCTCGGACTCGGCATCCAGGTCGTCCCAGTATTCGCTCACCAGCTGGATGGTCGTGCGCGAAGCCACGCGCAGCAGGCCGAGCAGCAACTCGCGAAGATAGGCGCCGGTGGGATTGGTATAGATCAGCGCGATGCGGGTGTGCTGCGCGGCCGCCAGCGAGCTGGCCGCCAGGTTGGGCGTGTAGCCGAGCTTGCGGACGGCGCGCATGACCCGTTCGCGCGTCGCATCCTTGACCTTGGACTTGCCGTTGATCACGCGCGACACGGTCATCGGAGAAACGCCCGCGAGTGCGGCCACTTCGTCGATGGTGATGCCGCGGCTCTTGCGTCGCACGGCTCTTGTCGGCTTTTCCAAAACGCGTTCCTTTCAGGGGACGGAAGGCGGTCGACCCATGGCCGCTCCCCCCGGCAGCAGCAGCCCACGCGGGGACGGTCATGAAATGCGCGCTCTGGCCCGCTTTCCTGTCGCGCCTCATGGTATCGCCAACCCGGCGGGGCGACGAGGGGCGCAGCTTCCTGCACAGCTTCCACATGCTGGTGCTGGGCGTTCTGATGTGCGTACAGGCAGCCGGCGTGCGGGCCGAGGACGGTTACGACCTCTGGTTGCGCTACGCCCCCGCCGCACCCGCAGCGGCGGAGCAATACCGGTCACGCACCACGCAGCTGGTGATGCCGGTGCGGTCCGCCACGCTAGCCGCCGCGCATGCGGAGCTGCTGCGCGGCCTGGCGGGCCTGACCGGGCGCGCACCGGAGGCCGTGGCGGCGATCACGCGCGAGGGGGCGGTGGTGGCCGGCACGGCCGCTTCTTCTCCGGTCGTGGCCGGCCTGCGGCTGGACACCCGCCCGCTAGGAAACGAGGGCTACCTGATCCGCAGCGTGCGCGTGGGTGGGCATGCGGCCACGGTGATCACGGCCAACACGGATGTCGGCGTGCTCTACGGAAGCTTCCATTTCCTTCGCTTGCTGCAGATGGGGCAGGTGATCGATGCGATGGACGTGCGCGAATCGCCGCGGGTGAAACTGCGCGTGCTGAACCATTGGGACAATCTCGACGGGTATGTGGAGCGCGGCTACGCCGGTGCATCGATCTGGGACTGGCATACGTTGCCTGACTACCTGGATCCGCGCTACACCGACTACGCCCGTGCCAATGCATCGCTGGGCATCAACGGCACGGTGCTCAACAACGTCAACTCTCATGCACTGAGCCTGACGCCCATGTACCTGGACAAGACCCGGGCGCTGGCATCCGTGTTGCGTCCGTACGGCATCCGCGTCTACCTGAGCGCCCGCTTCAGCGCGCCGATGGAGATCGGGGGACTGCAGACGGCCGACCCGTTGGACCCGGCCGTGCGGCGCTGGTGGAAGGACAAGGCCGACGAGATCTATCGCGCGATTCCGGATTTCGGCGGCTTCCTGGTGAAGGCGAACTCCGAAGGCCAGCCGGGTCCACAGGACTACGGAAGAACCCACGCCGATGGGGCGAACATGCTGGCGGAGGCGCTGGCGCCGCACGGCGGCACGGTGATGTGGCGTGCGTTCGTCTACTCGCATGAGGAACCCGATGATCGCGCGAAGCAGGCATATACGGAGTTCGTGCCCTACGACGGCAAGTTCCGCGACAACGTCCTGGTCCAGGTGAAAAACGGCCCCGTCGATTTCCAGCCGCGCGAGCCGTTCCATCCACTGTTCGGCGCCATGCCGCGTACGCCGTTGATGCTGGAACTGCAGATCACCAAGGAATACCTGGGTTTCGCCACCCATCTGGTCTACCTGGGGCCGATGTACGAAGAGGTACTCGCCGCGGATACGCATGCGCGCGGCACGGGTTCCACGGTCAGGAAAGTCATCGACGGCACGCTCGAGGGGCACGCGCTCACCGGCATGGCCGGCGTGGCGAACACCGGCGCGGACCGCAACTGGAGCGGGTCGCACTTCGACCAGGCCAACTGGTACGTGTACGGCCGGCTTGCCTGGAATCCGTCTCTGACCGCGCGGGGCATCGCCGACGAGTGGGTACGCATGACCTTCGCCAACGACGATGGCCTGGTGGCACCCGTCGTGGAGATGATGATGGGTTCGCGCCAGGCCGCCGTGGACTACATGACGCCGCTGGGCCTGCACCACCTGATGGGGCGCGGTCATCACTACGGCCCGGGGCCATGGGTGCAGGGCGGTCCGCGCGCCGACTGGACATCGGTGTACTACCACCGGGCCGACCAGGACGGCATCGGCTTCGACCGTTCCGCGACGGGGAGCAACGCCGTGGCCCAGTATTTCCCGCCGGTGGCACGGCAGTTCGGCGATGTCGCACGCGTGCCGGAGGAATTCCTCCTGTGGTTCCACCACGTGCCCTGGGATCATCCGATGGCGTCGGGCCGGCCGTTGTGGGATGAACTGGTGATGCGCTACGCCCGCGGCGTGGACTACGTGCGCGGCATGCGGTCCACGTGGGACGGGGTGTCGTCGCATGTCGATGCGCCGCGGCACGCGCAGGTGGCGGCCTTCCTGGGCATCCAGGAAAAGGAAGCGCAGTGGTGGCGTGACGCCAGCATCGCGTACTTCCAGACGTTCGCGCGTCGCCCGCTACCGGAGGGCCAGGCGGCGCCGCCGCACCCGTTGGCGTATTACGAAGCGCTGCAGTTCCCGTATGCCCCGGGGGACGGCCGATGAAGGCTCCCTGCATCACCGGGTTCGTGCTGTCAGTCGCCATGCTCGTGATGGGTGCACCCGTCGCCCATGCCGGGGAATCCGAAGGCGGACTGCTGCATGCGCTGTTCCAGGACCACATGGTGCTGCAGCGCGACGCGGCCATCCGCGTCTGGGGCCACGCCCGGCCGGCTGAAGACGTCAGCGTGATGCTGGACGGCACGAAGGCGCGTGCGCGTGCGGCGGCCGATGGCACCTGGGAAGCGACACTGCCGGCGCGCGCCGCCGGCGGACCCTACGATCTGGTGGTGCAAGCCGGCACGGGCGTGCAGACGGTGCGCGACGTGTACGTGGGCGACGTCTGGCTTTGCGCGGGGCAGTCGAACATGGAGTTGCCGGTCTGGCGGGCGCTGGATGCGAGCTCGGAGATCGCATCCGCGGCGCATCCACGGATCCGGCTGTTCACGGTGCCGCAGGCAGGTGCCGTCACGCCGCAGTCCCGCTTCCAGGGCGATGCCCGCTGGCAGGTGGCGTCGCCGGATTCGGCGCGGGATTTCTCCGCCGCCTGTTTCTACTTCGCACGGGAACTGCAGAAGACGGTCGATGTGCCGATGGGCCTGATCCAGGCGGCCTGGGGCGGCTCGCGGATCGAAGCCTGGACCAGCGCCACCGCACTGCGTGCCGGTGGGGAAAGCGATGAAGCGCTCGACGTGCTGGCGCTCTACGCCACGGATACACCTGCCGCGCTCGCGCGATGGGGACGTCACTGGGAGCGCTGGTGGACCACGCGCGAAGGTGCCACGGGCGACGCCCCCTGGCGTGCGGATGTGCGCGACACCGGCTGGCGCACGGCGCCCGCAACGCTGGGCGCATGGGAGCGCTGGGGCGTACCGGCGCTCGAGGACTACAACGGCATGGTGTGGTATCGCACGCAGGTGACGTTGACGGCGGCGCAGGCGGCCCGTGGCGCAACGCTGGAGCTCGGGCCCGCGGACGAGACCGACATGACCTGGGTGAACGGTACCGCCGTGGGCAGCCGCTACGGCGCCGGTGAGCCGCGTCGCTACCCGCTGCCGTCCGGACTGTTGAAGGCGGGCATCAACACGGTCGTGGTCAACGTGCTGGACACCTATCGCGACGGCGGGCTGGCCGGTCCGGCCAGTGCACACGCGCTGACCTTCGACGATGGCTCACGCGTCGTGCTGGACAACCGCTGGCGCTACCGGCCCGAGCCCGGCGCCGACGAGCCGCCGCGTGCGCCCTGGCAGGCGGCGGCCGGTCTGTCGACGTTGTACAACGGGATGATCGCGCCGCTCGGGCATCCCGGCCTGCGCGGCATGCTCTGGTACCAGGGCGAATCCAATACTGGCGACGGCGCTGCCTATGCCGCGCGGCTGCGTGTGCTGCGCGAGGACTGGCGGCAGCGTTTCGGCGCGCAGGTGCCGTGGCTGGTGGTGCAGCTGGCCGGCTATGGCATGCCGCCGTCGGCGCCGGTGGAAAGCGGCTGGGCGCAGGTGCGCGAGGCGCAGCGGCGTGTCGTCGCGGAAGATCCGCACTCCGGGCTGGTGGTCGCCATCGACATCGGTGACGCCTACGACATCCATCCGCCGAACAAGCAGGAACTCGGTCGCCGCCTCGCACGCGTGGCGCGCCACACCATCTACGGCGAGCGTGCGCTGCCACCGACCGGCCCGACGGCACGCGACGCAGCGCGCACGCCGGACGGCGTGAGGGTGGCGTTCGACGATGTCACCGGCGCCCTGCTGACGGCCGGCGCGAACGGCCCCATCGGCTTCGAGCTTTGCGATGCAGCGAAGCGCTGCGACTACGCGGATGCGGCCCTTGACGGCCGATACGTCGTGCTGCGCGGCCCGCGCGCCGCCAACGCCATGTACGTGCGCTACTGCTGGGCGGATGGCCCGGTCTGCACGCTTCGCGACACCGCCGGGTTGCCGGTCGGTCCCTTCGAACTTTCCCTCCCTGCCGTCGAGGTGCCCCGATGAAGCTGTTCTCCCTGCGTCGCCACCAGGACGACCGCCGACACGCCGATAGACGGGGGCCAACGCGCAACGCCGCACGTGGTGTGCTGGCCGCCGCGCTGCTGTTGCTGACGGCCACCGGCAACGCCCAGTCGAAGGAGCAGGCGCCGCCGGTCTACTTCGACTGGTTCGAATACACCGGTCGCGACGTGGCATTCGAACCGCCGCTGCCGTCCGGCCACTACCGCAATCCCATCCTGGCCGGTTTCCATGCCGACCCCAGCATCGTCAGCGCGAACGGCAAGTTCTACCTGGTCAATTCCAGCTTCACCTTCTTCCCGGGCATCCCGGTGTTCGAGAGCACGGACCTGGTGCACTGGAAGCAGATCGGCAACGTCATCGACCGGCCCTCGCAGCTGGACTTCGACGGCCTGAGCGTGTCGCGGGGCATCTTCGCGCCCGCCATCGAATTCCACGACGGCATGTTCTACCTGGTGACCACGGCCACGGACAGTGGTGGCAACTTCATCGCCACCGCCCGTGATCCGGCGGGCCCGTGGTCGGACCCGCACTGGCTGCCGACCATCGGGGGCATCGACCCGTCGCTGTTCTTCGACACCGATGGCAAGGTCTACCTGCTCAACAACGACGAGCCGCCCGGACCGGCGCGCTATGACGGCCACCGCGCCATCTGGATGCAACAGATCGACATCGCCCGCTTCCAGCCGATCGGCCCGCGCAAGGTGCTGATCGATGGTGGCATGGAACCCGAGAAGAATCCGATCTGGATCGAAGGGCCGCACATCTACAAGCGCGACGGCTGGTACTACCTGTCCGATGCCGAAGGCGGCACGGGGCCGCAGCATTCGCAGGTGGTGCTGCGCAGCCGCGATGTCTGGGGACCGTATGCGCCGTATGAAGGCAATCCGATCCTGACCCAGCGCGATCTGCCGCCGGATCGGCGCCTGCCGATCACCAATGCCGGCCACGCCGATCTGGTCGAAGGCCCCGACGGGACGTGGTGGGCGGTGTTCCTGGCCAGCCGCAACTACCAGCAGCGCCACTACAACACCGGGCGCGAAACCTATCTGTTGCCGGTGCAGTGGCGCGATGGCTGGCCGGTGATCCTGCCGGCGGGGCAGACCATCCCCTACATCGCCGCCGCGCCTGCATGGATGCGCGGGGAGGGCACGCAGGCGCCCTTCACCGGCAACTTCGTGCATCGCGACGAGTTCGACGGCACCACGCTGCGGCCCGAGTGGCTGCGTGTGCGCGTGCCCAAGCAGGCGTGGGCCGACCTGGCCGCGCGCCCCGGCGCGCTCGCCGTGCATCCACTGCCGGAAGGCCTGGAGACGCTGCGCAACCCGGCGTTCCTCGGCCGCCGCCAGCAGCATTTGCGCTTCGAGGCCAGCACGGCGATGACGCGGCCCGCGCCCGGTATCGCGGCGGGCCTGGCCGCCTTCCAGAGCGAGGCGTACTGGTATTTCCTCGGCGTGCGGCCCGCGGGCGATGGGCGCGTGGCCATCTTCCTCGAAGGCCGCGACGGTGGCGGCACCACGCGCACACTCGCCACGCGCGAGGTCGAGGGCAGCGACACGTTGCGGCTGAAGATCGAAGGCGATGAAGGTGCCTACGGCTTCGCGTTCGACACCGGCGATGGCCGGGGCTGGCAATCGCTGGCGCGCGATGTCGATGGCACCGTGTTGAGCACCGATCGCGCCGGCGGCTTCGTCGGCACGCTGCTGGGCCCGTTTGCACGCGATGAACGTCCCTTGAGGAGCGAATGATGAAGACCGTGAGCCGTCCCCTTCCTGCCTACCGGCGTGCCCGCCCCGGCCTGCGTGCGCTGGCGCTGTGTGTCTTCGCGCTGGTGGCGCGGCCCGGATGGGCGGCGGACGCGAAGCCCTGGCTCGATACGTCGAAGAGCTTCGAGGCACGCGCGGCTGCGCTGGTCGGGCAGATGACGCTGGAAGAAAAGGCGGCGCAGATGCAGAACGCCGCGCCTGCCATCGAGCGCCTGGGCGTGCCTGCCTACGACTGGTGGAACGAAGCGCTGCACGGCGTGGCGCGCGCGGGCCAGGCGACGGTGTTCCCGCAGGCCATCGGCCTGGCCGCGACGTTCGACGTGCCGCTGATGGGCGAAGTCGCCACCACCATCAGCGACGAGGCACGCGCCAAGCATCACCAGTTCGTGCGCGACGGCTCGCATGGCCGCTATCAGGGACTCACCTTCTGGTCGCCGAACATCAACATCTTCCGCGACCCGCGCTGGGGTCGCGGCCAGGAAACCTACGGCGAGGATCCGTACCTGACCGCGCGCATGGGGGTGGCGTTCGTACGCGGCCTGCAGGGCGACGACCCGACCTATCGCAAGCTGGATGCCACCGCCAAGCACTTCGCCGTGCACAGTGGCCCCGAGGCCGACCGCCATCACTTCGATGCCCGACCAAGCCAGCGCGATCTGCATGACACCTATCTGCCTGCCTTCGAGGCGCTGGTGAAGGAAGGCGACGTGGACGCGGTGATGGGCGCCTACAACCGCGTCTATGGCGAATCCGCCAGTGCCAGCCGTTTCCTGCTGCGCGACGTCCTGCGCCGCGACTGGGGCTTCAAGGGGTACGTGGTATCCGACTGCTGGGCCATCGTCGACATCTGGAAGCACCACAAGATCGTCGCCACGCGTGAAGAAGCGGCGGCGTTGGCCGTCAAGAACGGCACCGAGCTGGAGTGCGGCGAGGAATACGCCACGCTGCCCGCCGCCGTCCGTCAGGGCCTGATCAGCGAAGCCGAGATCGACGATGCGGTGACCCGGCTGTTCGCGGCGCGGATGCGGCTGGGCATGTTCGACCCGCCGGAGCGCGTGCGCTGGGCGCGCATTCCGTACTCGACCAACCAGGCCCCGGCGCATGATGCGCTGGCGCTGAAAGCGGCACAGGCGTCGCTGGTGCTGCTGAAGAACGACGGCACGCTGCCATTGCCGCGCACCCTCAAGCGCATCGCGGTGATCGGCCCGACCGCCGACGACACCATGGCGCTGCTCGGCAACTACTACGGTACGCCGGCCGCACCCGTGACCGTGCTGCAGGGCATCCGTGACGCGGCGAAGGGCATCGAGGTGACGTACGCGCGCGGCGTGGACCTGGTGGAAGGGCGCGACGATCCCGCGGCAACGCCGCTGATCGAAGCGGCCTTCCTGCGGCCCGCGGCCGGCTCCCCGGAACGCGGGCTGCGCGGCGAGTACTTCCGCACGCCGGATCTCTCCGGCGCGCCGGCCCTGGTGCGCACCGATGCGCAGATCGGTTTCCGTTGGGATCGTGGTTCGCCGACCGACAACCTGCTGGCGCGCGGCGAGGCGGCGCCGGGGCAGGGCATTCCGAACGATGGGTTCAGCATCCGCTGGAGTGGCCAGCTGTTGCCGCCGGTATCCGGCCGCTACCGGATCGAAGCGGCCGCGGACGACGGCTACCGCCTGTACGTGGACGGCAAGCGCGTGCTCGACCACTGGACGAACAGCGACCGCCTGCGCAGCGATGGTGTGGAACTGGACCTGCAGGCCGGCCGAGCCTACGACCTGCGCCTGGAGTATTACGACGCCGAGCGCGATGCGGGCGTGCGCCTGGCCTGGCGCATGCCGGGCGCGAGGCCGCCGTTCGAGGAAGCGCTGGACGTGGCACGCAAGGCGGACGTGGTGGTGTTCGTCGGTGGCCTGACCGGCGACGTGGAAGGCGAGGAAATGACGGTCAACTATCCCGGGTTCGCCGGGGGCGACCGTACCGACATGCGCCTGCCGTCGCCGCAACGCGCATTGCTGGAAGCGCTGCATGCCACCGGCAAGCCGGTGGTGCTGGTGCTGACCGGCGGCTCCGCGCTCGCCGTGGATTGGCCGCAGGCGAACCTGCCCGCGATCCTGATGAGCTGGTATCCCGGGCAGCGTGGCGGAACCGCCGTGGCGGACGCGCTGTTCGGCGACACGAACCCCGCGGGCCGCCTGCCGGTGACGTTCTACAAGGCGAACGAAACCATGCCGGCGTTCGACGACTATGCGATGGAGGGCCGGACGTACCGGTACTTCCGCGGCACGCCGCTGTACCCGTTCGGCCATGGCCTGTCCTACACGCGGTTCGACTACAGCGACCTGCAGCTGGACAAGCGTGTCGTGGCGCCTGATGGGAGCATGACCGTGCAGGTACAGGTGGCCAACACCGGCACCCGTGCCGGCGAGGAGGTCGTGCAGCTGTACGTGCGTCCATTGCAGAACACGCCGGGCGGCGCGCAGCAGGAACTGCGCGGTTTCCAGCGCATCCACCTGAAGCCGGGCGAGCGGCGCACGGTGTCGTTCGTGCTCGCGGCCGATGCCGCACTGCGGCGCTACGACGAAGCCCGCAAGGCCTATGCCGTGGCACCGGGGCGTTACGAGGTGCGGGTGGGCGCGTCCAGCGCCGACCTGCGCGTCAGCGACCAGTTCGACGTGCAGGCGGCTGGCCGATGACATTCCTTTCCCATCGTGCCCGCGCAGCCGCACGCGCACGCCATCGCGCATTCCTGGAAGAACCGCATGTCCACGCTTGAACAACCGTTGTCGGTCCGGGAGAAACTCGGGTACAGCCTGGGTGATCTGGCGGCGAACCTGATCTTCCAGACGCTCATCACCTACCTGGCGTTCTTCTACACCGACGTCTACCAGCTGCCCCCGGCCACCGCGGCCACCATCATCTTCGTGGTGGGCCTGCTGGGGGCGTTCGTGTTCACGCCGATCATCGGCATCGCCGCCGACCGCACCCGCACCCGCTGGGGCAAGTTCCGTCCGTGGATCCTGTGGACGGCGGTCCCGTTCGGCATCCTGGCCCTGCTCGCCTTCAGCACGCCTGATCTCGGCGAGCGCGGGAAGATCATCTATGCGCTGACGACCTACAGCCTGCTGGTACTTGTGTACGCGGCCAACAACCTGCCGTATTCCGCGCTGAGTGGCGTGCTGACCGGCAACATGGCCCAGCGCAACAGCCTGTCGGCGTACCGCTTCGTGGCGGTGATGGTGGCGCAGTTCGTCATCCAGGTACTGCTGCTGCCGCTGGTGCTGATCCTGGGCGACGGTGACAAGGTGAAGGGGTTCGAGAGCGTGATGACCCTGTTCGCGGTCGTCGGCACCGTGTTCTTCCTGATCACCTTCTTCACCACGCGCGAGCGCGTCGTTCCCATCGCCGCGCAATCCTCCGGCGTGATGCAGGACCTGGCGGACCTGGTACGCAACCGGCCGTGGCAGGTCATGCTGGCGCTCACCATCCTGGTGTTCATCAACCTGGCGCTGAAGGGCGGTACGTATGTCTATTACTTCCAGTATTACCTCAGCGGTCCGGCACTGGCGGCATTCCTGCAGGACATCGGGTTCAACGGCTTCATCGGCGCGCTCAACGCCACGCTGACCCGTGCGGGCCTGACGGAATTCCAGTGGCCCAAGGATGCGGCCACCTCGGCATTCAGCCTGTTCAACGCCAGCGGCATCATCTGCATGATCCTGGGCATCGGGCTGTCGCGGCCGCTGGCCGACCGCTTCGGCAAGCGCGATGTGTTCGGCGGTGCGCTGTTCGTGTCCACGCTGTTCCTGCTGGTGTTCTACGTCTACCCGCCGACGGCGATTCCTGCCGTGTTCGTGTCCTTCATGCTGCACGGATTCTGCTACGGCATCACCATTCCGCTGCTCTGGGCGATGATCGCCGACGTCGCCGATTACTCGGAGTGGAGGAACAACCGGCGCGCCACCGCCATCATCTTCTCCGCCATGCTGTGCGGCCTGAAGATCGGTTTGAGCATCGGCGGTGCACTGGTCGCCGGCATCCTGGCGCACTACGGCTACCAGGCGGGTATGGCCAGCCAGCCCGATGCAGTCGTCGACGGCATCCGGCTGACCGTCAGCGTCTATTGCTCGATTCCGTTCCTGGTCGCGGTGGCGCTGCTCTTCATCTACCAGATCGACAAGCGGATGGAGACACGCATCGAACACGACCTCGACCAGCGTCGCCGCGCAGCAGGCGCAGCCACGTGACCCACACCTCCCCGACCATGAACGACACCCCGATCCACGACGACACCATGGCGCGCGAAGGCGAGCTCGAGCAGCTGGCGGAACGCGCGATCTCCAAACCGCTGGTGACCCATATCTACACGGCCGATCCCTCCGCGCACGTGTTCGAGGGCCGTCTCTACATCTATCCCTCGCACGACATCGATGGCGGTGGTGCCTTCGACGACGAGGGAGGCCACTTCGGCATGGAGGACTACCACGTGCTGCGGATGGACGCGCCGGACGGCGAAGCCATCGACTGTGGCATGGCCTTGCACGTGCGCGATGTGCCGTGGGCCGACAAGCAGATGTGGGCGCCGGATGCCGCATGCCGCGATGGTCGCTACTACCTCTATTTTCCTGCCAAGGACGGCGGTGGTCTGTTCCGTATCGGCGTGGCGGTTGCCGAGAGACCGGAAGGCCCGTTCACTGCCGAGCCGAAGCCGATCGAGGGCGCATACTCGATCGATCCTGCCGTCTTCGAGGACGATGACGGAACGCACTACCTGTACTTCGGCGGCATCTGGGGCGGCCAGCTGCAGAAGTACCGCGACAACCTCTACGACGTCGCGCACGAGGAGCCGGTGGGCGACGCGCCCGCGCTGGGGCCGCGCGTCGGCCGGTTGGACACGGACATGACCTCGCTCGCCGAAGCCGCGCGTGAGATCGTGATCCTGGACGAGCACGGGCAGCCGCTGCGCGCCGACGACCACGCGCGCCGGTTCTTCGAAGGTCCCTGGTTACACAAGTACGAAGGCCGGTATTACCTGTCGTACTCCACCGGCAACACGCACCTGCTGTGCTATGCCGTCAGCGACAGTCCGTATGGCCCGTTCACTTACGGTGGCGTGATCCTGAAGCCGGTCGTCGGCTGGACCACCCACCATTCCATCTGTGCCTTCGGTGGGCAGTGGTACCTGTTCTACCACGATGCGTTGATGTCGGGCGGCGTGACGCACCTGCGTTCCGCCAAGTGCACCATGCTGCACCACGAAGCGGATGGGCGCATCCGCACCATCGATCCCTATGGCGGCTGATCGGCTGTCGCCTTGCGACGATGCGCTCGCACCGATGCCGGCCGGTCCGTTGCACTGGTTGCGCGCCGGTCGGCTGCAGGTCGCGCTGGCGCCGGACGCCGGCGGCCGCCTCGCGCAGATCCGTTTCGATGGAATGGACTGGCTGGTGGGACCGGACGACGGCTGGCCCGCGACCATCGCCTGGGGCTGCTATCCGATGGTGCCCTGGGCAGGACGTCTGCGCGGCGGACACTTCGATCTCGACGGCACGGCCCATGCCGTGCCGGTGAACTTCGGTGGTCATGCGATCCATGGCACCGGATTCTCGCGGCCCTGGCAGATGGATGTCCTCGATGCGGACCAGGCGGAGATGTCGCTCGCGCTTCCGGAAGACGACTACTGGCCCTTCGGTGGCACCGCGACGCAATCGGTGCACCTGGAAGGGGATCGGCTGTTCCTGCAACTCGCTGTGCAGGCGGGGAAGCAGGCGATGCCCGCCGTGCTGGGTTGGCACCCGTGGTTCCGCAAACCCGATCGGCTCGTCTTCGAACCCGACGCCATGTATCCGCGCGACGCCGACGGTATCGCCACGCTGCCGCGCATACCACCCGGCCCAGGCCCGTGGGACGACTGTTTCGTGGCGGGCGGCGAGATCGCCCTGCATCGGGCCGACCAGGTCGTGCAGCTGCGGGCCGACACCGATCACTGGGTGGTGTACGACGGTGCCGCGCATGCGACCTGCGTCGAACCCCAGACCGGCCCACCCGATGCATTCACGCTTGCCCCGCGCGTGTTGTTGCCCGGCCAGCGCCTGCGCCTGGCATTCGAACTCGCCTGGCGGGCGGGCGAGGGGAGGGCGGCATGACGCCGCGCCTGCGGTGGCTTTCTCGCATCAATCCGTTTGCATGCGGTGCTGGCACCGATGTCGTCCGCCGTGTCGCGCTCGCGTCATTGACGTGGATGCTGGCCACGCCTGCTCACGCGCAGATCGCAAGCCGACGACGAGCACGGGCTGGTTCGATGCGTTCGCGAGTTGGATGGCGATGCACGGCTGGTTGGCGCGGGTCGGACAGGGACGTGAACTTGGGACGAAAGAGGAAACGACGCGATGATGTTCCGTTGCTTGGCATGTGTATCGATGTTGGCGGTCCTGTTGCAGCTGCCGTTGGCATCGTGGGCGACCGGGGAGGGGACGCATGCCGCCACGCCGCGGTCGAACCCGCTGATCCGCGACAAGTTCACCGCCGATCCGGCGCCGCTCGTGGTCGGCGACCGTCTCTATCTGTACGTCGGGCACGACCAGGCGCAGCGCGACGAGATGTTCAACATGCGCGAGTGGCTGGTCTATTCGACCACGGACATGGCGACATGGGTCGATCACGGACCGATCATGAAGGTGGCCGATTTCGCCTGGGCCAAAGCGGATGCGTGGGCGTCGCAGGCCATCGAGAAGGATGGCCGCTTCTGGTTCTACGCAGCCGTCGAACATGACGAGTCGCATCCAGGCAAGGCCATCGCCGTAGCGGTGGCCGACAGCCCGACGGGCCCCTTCGTCGATGCGAAGGGCGAAGCGCTGATCACCAACCAGATGACGCCCAAGGGCACGCACAGCTGGGAGGACATCGATCCGACGGTCTTCACCGACGACGACGGCACCACCTGGATCGCATGGGGCAACCGGCAGTGCTACATCGCACGACTCAAGCCGAACATGATCGAGCTCGATGGCCCGATCACCGAGATCACGCCACCGCATTTCGAAGAGGGCCCGTGGCTGCACAAACGTGGCGACCTCTATTACCTCACGTACGCCTCGCTGGATCGTGCCACGCACCGCGACGAGAAGGTGTCCTATGCCACCGCGGCATCGCTGGCTGGCCCGTGGACGTACCGTGGCGAACTGACGGGCTCCGGCAAGTACAGCTTCACGATCCATCCGGGCATCGCCGAGTTCAAAGGCCGCTGGTATCTGTTCCTGCACAACGCCGCACTCGCCATCGGCGACCAGAATGGCGCGATCGGTCGGCGCGCGGTCACGGTCGAGTATCTGCAGTACAACCCGGACGGAACCTTGAAGCCGGTACGGCAGACGGAGGCCGGGATATCGGTGGGGCCTCCATAGTAAGCGGCTACGGGGTGGGCGGATCTGGAGAATCGCAGGTCGCGGCCATCGAGGCCTTGGGCTGCACGCCCACTGGGGCGAATTGTGGCGTCAAGCTGGTGGCTGGGGATCACGTCATCATCGCCACGCCGTGGCCTCGTGAGATTCGCGTCCGTGAGTCAGACCATACGCTGTACAACCTGAGCGGAAGCGGCGGCACTGCCGGCCTTGCGAGCGGCGCGAGTGAGGCGGGCAACGCCGACCGCGCAGGCGTAACGATCGACTACGCACCCGGTCAACACCCCGACGTGTTCCCACGCAGCCCCGGCTATACGCCCAGCCAGACCTACACCGGGCCGGTGTCGTCGCTCTAGGGCCGATTTGGCGCTATGCTCGGCCCCGGAAGCGTAGGGGTACGCCATGAAATGGATCTTTCTTGCCGCCGTGCTGGCCGTCGCGCCGGCATCGGCTCAGTCGATTTACAAATGCCGGGACGCCAAGGGTGGGGCGGTCTACCAGTCCCAGCCGTGCTCGGAAGCTGAGAAGCGCTGGGACACGCAGCCGCGCGACTATACCTGGGACGACCACTACAAGCGCCAAGCCGCCGAGGCCTCAATCCAGCGTGATCGGCGCACCGTCCAGCAGCGAAATGCCGCGCAGCAGCCGGTCGCGGTTGGAATTGGCGCTGGTGTTCGCAGAGCATCCGGCGCCTCGATTCCTAGCGTCACCACCTCATGCCAATCTGCACGCGACCGACGTGATGCCCACTACAAGCGGATTGGTAACAGCCGCACATTCGCCGGCTCGCGTGCCTTCGACCAATCGGTTTGGGACGCTTGTAAATAGGAGGACTTGTAATGCATTGGTTCGTAGAGAATCTTCTTTGGACAATCGCAGGTATTGCGATTGGACTCTCATTGAAGTTCTTCAATGCGTTAATCGCAAAGTATGCCGAGTCGGTAGTCCTCAACGTGGATGCCGCAGCCGCATCACGCCGCGCCTTCTCTGATTCGGCAGTTCGGGCTGCAGCTGCGAGGATAGATGCCTCAAGAGCCACCGAAGCCATCAGGCTCCTGACTGTCCTTGCCTTCGTCTCGTCCAAGATCTTAGAGTGGCAAATCTTTGCTTACTTTCGACGCCGAGAATTAGAGAATGGACAAGTTCTCGAAGACTTGGGTTTAGACGATGTTCGTCAAGTTCAAAAAAAGCTGGTTGAGCTTACGGAGAGTGTCGGTTCTGTTGGAGCCCTACTTGGCACTGAAGTACAGGCGGCCGTGTTTGACTGGTCCAAGTCGATCTATCCCGTCCTTTTCGATCTACGTATTGCCTACGAGACATCAAAGGAAGTTAATGCTGGCAAGCCAGCAGATTCTATCGACCGCTTCAATACCGTTAAGGACCTATTCGAACACAAGATAGCGGCTAAGTTGGACGAGCCTGCGTCCGCTGCCAGTCGCATCCGCCAGTTGGTCAACAAGCATGTCGGCTCAGATTTAGGCGGGTGAGGTGCGGCTCTTAGCCGCACGATGAAAGCGACTGGAAGGAGCGGGCTCTTACCCGGCGCGGCTTCCGAAGTGGCGGGCCTGCCAGTCGGCGAGCTCCACGACAACGACCTTGACGCATCCCTGCGAAACCTTCGCTTTGGCGTTCCGGGCCCGGGCAGTGTCCCGGCGGTCTTCGGCTTCCATTCGCCACATGATCCCGCGCATTCGCTCTGGGCTGATCCGCTGGCCGTCCGGCGCCACCAGGTATCGGCCGCGCTGCTTCCAGCCCAGCCAGTCCGCGCGCAGTTCGGTGTGGCCGTGCACAACACGGTTGTAGTGCGCTAAGGCGCAGGGATTCTGCTGCTGTCCGTCCTGCCAGCACGGGGGCTGATCCATCAACATGCAAATGCCTCCAAAGTGTCCTTTGGCGGGATCGGAACGGATGTAACATGTGACATCCATTCTCAATCAATTACTTAGCCTACGATTGCTCCGGAATGTAACAGTATTTCCGAATTTTCGGGTTCGGCAAACATGTTACTAACCGGGACGAATTCGGCATTTCTGTGACATTCCAGGCACGCTCCTAGCCCTGATTACTAGCCACGGGCAAGAAATCAGAGACCTGCCTTGACAACGCTTCATGGGCATCTTTAGCGCTCAGATACTCTTCGTGGAAGCGCCTCTCATCGAACATTGCCTCAAAGCCATACAGTGACGAATGCGCCTGCATTGCCCGCATGCAGCTTCGGCTAGCGTCTGTATCCGCCACCAGCACAATCTGGGTGGGGAAACGTGTGTTTCCCGCGGTGAAGTCTAGTTCTCGCTGTCCGTGCTTACACAAGTGCTGGACGGCGACCCTGACGCCGTTATGGAGATTGTGGGCGAGACCGGGTTGTCCCGGGTGAGATGCAACCCACTCCAGCGCACCGATTGACTTAGCAGCGCCAATACAGCTCTCAGCTAGCGTGTGGATCAAGGACGAGTTGGATAAGTCCGCACTTCTGGCGTGTGTAGAGAAGTGCCAGACCGTTTGGTGTAGTAGGGCGAGGAGTAGTAGCAGTGCCTCAGGTCGCGGCATTTCCACCAGCTTGTCAAGGGTCTGCTGCCCTGCTGCCGCCGCAGCAACCGGATCAAACTCTGTCCATGCATGCACGCATTCGGCTGACAGTAAGAGCCACCCTGATTCGCTTAATAACTCTCGCGTTAGCGCCAGGCTTTCTGCAACGTTGGCGGTCTCCTCGAAATAGCCAGATGCTTGCCGCAGTAGCCAATGACGAGATTCCGGTACGCGTTCCAGTACCCGTGAGAACAGATTGAACTTCTTCCCAGGCGAGTTCGGCTCTGTGAAATAGGCGCCATCGGGGTTGGTTCCCAACTCGTAGATGCGACCAAACATGTCAGGAATGGACTCGTCGGGAAAGGGCACGCGCGCCCATACAAACGCCTCACCGTCCTCGATCGGCTGAGCTAGCTGATAGCTCAATGCCTGATGTTCGCAATTGAACCGGTGCATGAGGTAGCAAACCCAAAGCATGGGTCCAAGGCTACTTGAGGTTGTTTGCTTCTTCTGGGCCATATCACAGGTGTTTGTTTCCAGCAAAAATGGATTGCCTTTCAATCCATGCCAGCAAGGTCCGCGCCGCTGACCTAGCATCATCTATCTCATGATGGAGCAATGATGATGCCCTAGCCACTGATCACCCCTCGGCAGGCAAAAAAATAGCCGGCTGGCCGGCCGGCTATTTTTCAAAACGAGTTGGGACCACTTCTGGTGAAATGAATCTAGCGCGCGGGTCTTCCTGTGTCAACGGGTAAGCTCGTGCCAAAGTGTTCCCCCGTCCCGCCTGCCTTTCCCACCGTCAGCGATAGGAAAGGTATGTCTAGACAAAAAAGCAGATCCCCTGCTCAGCAGGGGCGCAATCGCGTGGCTGACGCCGTTCGTAAGCGCGGGCAGAGCCCGTACAACTTGTGGCTACTGCAGCCGCCACTCCAATCCGACAGCATTCTGGTCAACTCCGACGCCAAGATGGAGTTGTTCTACTTCCTCGAAGGTGCTACTGAAGTCGAGGAAGTCGACTACACACCGCTGAAAGAAGACGAGAAATCGGGCAACTCCGTACCGGGCGGTTTCGAACACTTCGCCAACATCTTGAGCAGGGGCGTGCGGCGAAAAGTTCTGTGGACAGGTGCGTCGACCTCTGCGCTGGGTCGTCCTGAGGATCTGCAAATTGGATTCCCGGACCTGGATGCCAACAAGATGCGCATCGACAACTGGCGGCGCGTGATTCCTTGTATACGTCGCGTAAAGCTCCACGAAACGAATTCTGTAGAGCGGCAACTGAGTGAGTGGTTCCCGCGAAATGGCGCGAGTCTGCAGCAGCTGCTCGATGCGCACAGCAGCGTGCCGCAGGGAGTCCTGTTGGGGGTTGTCGGTTTGTTGGTACGCAAACGGCACTGGGTCTCAGACCTGGATTCATCGCCTTGGTCGTTGCATACCCGTCTACGAAAGAAGGAGAACGTATGAAGCGCATAACGCGCCGCAATACGCCCCTTCATGATCTGGACCTTGTGGCGTGGCCAGAGGTCTCAATCGATCATCTCGATACCGCAGCCAAGGAGAAGTTCATCGCGCTCAAGTCCGCCGTCACACGCTATGTCCAAGGGGAAAAAGTGCAGGACATCGAGGCAGACCAGGGTGTGGATCGGGAAAGCCTACTTCGCGCCTTGAACCGCTGCATGACACCCGGGCCACATCGCGGACATCTCGGTTGGGCTGGATTGCTGCCGGGAAAACGCGTGAAGGGCACGGGTCGTATCAAGCCCCTGGTTCCCAAGGGCAGGAACGGACGCGCTGGACTGACCGGCGCACTCGGATGGTTCTTCATGCGCCATCAGACGATCAAGTTGGCATTTGATGAGTACCTGCTGAGTACGGCCAAGGCAAAGGATGGGTATGAGAACAAGGTGCGTCACATCACTGCGCACGGAAAGTTCATCGGCCTTTGCAAAGACAATGGTGCAGATCCCACCCAATGGCCACTCAACATGGATAAACGGGGCAAGGGTGCAATCTACAAGTATGTCAACGAGTTTCTCGACCAGCATTTCGATGCCATCGTTGCTACCCAGTATGGGCAGAAAGCCAAGACAGCATCAGCGGCCGGAACTGGCACCTACTCCCGCTTGCGCGCAGAACGCTATCTCGATGTCGTCGAACTCGATGAGCACCTCTGCCACTTCCCCGGTGGCTGGATCGCATTTGATACGCCTGGCGGCGTGCGCTGGGTCAAAGGACCACGCCTGACACTGATCGCTCTCGTGGATCGGTTCACCGGGCTTGTGGTGGGCTTCACCGTCATCTTTCGTTCCCAAACCAATGCCGACGATGTATTGGACGCACTCTTTGATGCCAGCGAAGGCGCCAGCCTTTTGCCAGAAGCAGATCAAGCCGCAGAGCCTTGGTTGCCTCGTGATCTCGGAATTCCGTTCACATCCTGCGGGTTCAATCAACTGCTCGTAGACAACGCTCTCTCGCATCTGGCTACGCAGGTGCTAAAGCGGGTGAGCGAGCGTTTGGGCTGCGACATCAATTTTGGACCTGTTCGCAGGCCCGAGCGTCGCCCACACGTGGAAGGTCTATTCAGTCACTTGGAGCGATTCGGTTTTCATCGCTTGCGCGAAACGACCGGCTCCGGACCACAAGATCCCCTACGAGTCGAAGCACCCCCAAAATCCGAGCCTCAAATGACTGAGGCAGAGGCGATCTCACTGATTCGCCGTGCCATTCGTGCGTACAACCGACACAAGAGTAAAGGCGCATACGGGGTTCGACGGATCGAGCAGTTGCAGGGACTTATGCAGGACTCGGAGCGTGCGTGGGTGTTCCCGGTGTTGCCCCCTCGCTTGGACCTGCTTCCCGGTTTGGACATCAGCATCTTCCCCTTGAAGGTGCGGGGGAAGGAGGAGAGCGGCAAGCGACCGCACGTCTATTTCAATGAGGAAAGCTACTTCAGCCCTGAGCTTTCGGATCGATGGAAGCTGATCGGCAAATCCGTCATTGCGCACCTGGATCGACGGGATGCCAGATTCCTTCGCCTGTTCGAATCCGACGGCACTCCTCTCGGGGTGGCGCAGGTGCGCGGCCGCTGGCGTCATTCTCCACACACAGCCGACACACGTGTTCGCATCAACAAATGGATTCGCGATGGCCAGCTTCCGCTGGGACACGATGAGGACCCTATTGCGGCCCATCTGGAGCACGTCGGACAGGGCATCAGCCACGCCAAGAAGCCGACAAGAGAGCAGTCCAAGGCGATAGCCGAGCACGTTGAGAACGAGCACGCGCTGCAGAGTCGCGCTCAGAACACATCTCAGCAGGATCTCAATCGATTGCTCGATGAGGCTCGTCGCGCAGCAGCAGCGCATGAAACCAGGCCAGAAGAGGATGAGGATCTGCCGCTATATGCGTTGCCAGACCTCAAGTCCATCAATAGAGGAGGGCGCACATGAATGAGCTTATCGATGCGCGGGAGAAATGGTGGTCAGAGCACCCCATCATTCTGCGAAACGCGGTTCTTCCTACGAAGTCAATTCTGGAGTTCGTTGGCGCCGTGATGGCGGGAGCGCGCACGGCGCGCTACGCCAATGCGGCCTGGGCGGACCCTCAAACAGGAAAGTCCTCCTGTCTGGATGCAATTGATGCCCACATTGGACAAACGTTTCCTAATAGCGGCGTTATGCGCTATGAGGCCGTAGCGGACGAGCGCTCTGCGGAAGGACGTTTGCTGGAAGCTATCATTCTCGAACTTGGCTTAGGCAAAGCTTCGCATAGCCTGGCGGGAAAACGTGACCAGCTCAACAGGGCTCTGCTTGCGCTAGCTGGTCCAGACATGAGGCTGTTTCTGCTGTTCGACGAGGCGCAAGAAGTTGGAATCAATGAGTTGAGTTGGTTGAAAGCAGTCGTCAACAAGTTGGTTTCGCGCGGAGTGAAAGTGGCGACGGTCTTGATGGGTCAGCGCGAGCTTTTGGAGAAAGCGGAACTGGTCAAGCGCCTGGGTCGATCTGACCTGCACGTACGCTACTTCAAGCGAATAACCGAATTTCGTCGTTGTTCTGACTTGGAGGGATTCAACGTCATCTGCGAGGCCATGGATGAGAAGTCCGAGTTCCCGGAAGGCTCGGGGTACACCTACACACAGCTTCTATTTCCGCAGGCGTTTGCGAACAAATTTCGGTTTCAGCGACACTCAAAGATGTTATGGACGAAGCTGACGGGATCGCTGGGCGAGACTGACCTCAAGCGCGGCCTCGGGATGGACACGATCGCTGCGTATCTTGCCTACCTGTGTGAGCTGCATCGAGTACTCGATAGTCCCGAAATGCAGTTGCAAGACAAGCTTGTCGCCAGGGCCGCGCGCGAGGCCTTCAAATGACCCGCGTTCTCGTGCCATGGCGAGACGATTGCGTTCTCCCAGAAGAATCCCTTTACTCCCACGTCAGCAAGCTAGCTTGGTATCGGGCTCAGTCGCCGGTTGCATACCTTCAGCGATTCCATGAGATCGGCCAGCGTTCTCCAAAACTCAACCTTCTTGAGACTCGGTGGATCTCTGCATTGCGGCGTGTTGATACTGTGGCCCTCGTGCAAGGGAAGTCGGTTCGCGAGCACCTGGAGGATGTAGCCAGTGCTGAAGAGCAGGAGATCCCCCGTCTTGCTCGGAGTCCCTACTTGAGGGTGTGCAGCTCCTGTCTGCATGAAGGGATCCATTTGCGGGTACATCAGAACTTGTTTCTGCTACGTTGCCCTGTCCATGATGAGGCCCTGAGTCACTGGTGTCCCCACTGTGGTGGGGAGTTGAGCTTGACGATGGCCGGTAGAGCCCAGGCCTTCTCCTGTACGAAGTACCTTCTTCCACTGGCAGATAGCGATAAGTTCGGAGAGCCGAGAACCGTTGAGCAACGATCTAAGGCAAGCATCGAAACAGAGAGGATGCGAGGACCGCTGGAGTTTCTCTGCTCGTGGATGCAGCGCTCCTACTACCATCGGCTTTCAATTCATCACAGTCCTCAGGATATGGATTGGACAGATCTCTGGTTGGAAGCAGTTTGCCGCCATACCTCGGTTCCCTCAGAGGTGCGTCGGACCGAATGGCCACAGGCAAAGCTCCGGTTTCAACCCTTGTCGCCAGGGGACAAACGTGATGTGCGTGACATTTTTTCGGGAGATATGATCGACCCCCTAGTATCCTCAGTCTATCGCTGGTTTTTACGTCGCCGAGGCGATTCTCACGAGGCTTGTCTTGACGCACCTTTGCGCCTGTTCTCCGACCGATTCAACGATGATTCGCCGCATCCGGAAGACCTTCTGGCGTGCTGTCCCGTCGCAGTAGGATTCTGGATCTGGCGAAAATCAGTCCGTCAGATCTTCCCGTGGCGGATGCAAACTCGGCCCGGCGAAGGTCGACCGACATTGGCATTGCGGCGGACGGCCTACAAGGTCCTCAAGAGTCATCTTCAGTACTGTCTGTATAAGGCAAAGCATCTTCTTGCCGACGCTGGACCGCCTAGTGAGCGTGACAAGGTAATTGAGCAACTTCGAATGCTGCAGCTCCACCGTTCTGAGAATTTACTTGGTGACCGCCTGAATGACGTGGGGGCGCTGCTTGAGTTCGAGCTTAGCGAGGGCTTCTCTCGCTGGAAGTGTAAGGGTTACAAGGCCTATGAGAAGCGCTTGAAGGACAATTTGCGGTGGACGCTGGTCGTGTCCCGTCAAGGAAGCTGGTATCACGACTATTCAAGCGAGTACAAGCAGCGTCGTATCGCGCCCGGCGTTCCTTTTACTTGGATGAGAGGTGAAGGGCATCATGTGCGGGCCCTGCTACCCAATAGAGACGAGTGACTGATAACGCTTAAGTGACGGGGTAGGGCAAGCGGCTGACCTCTTGGCGGTGAGCTTGGCCCAGTCAGGATGGCAAGGTAGCCGGCGCCCGTTCAACGCGCTGGCCTACCTTCGGCACGATAGCGTGCGATACCGCGGCCTTTGCGCTTGTTGCGCGTTGGCAATGACCGATGGTGAACCTGGCGCATCGCTCACGCCGCGATGATGCGCGTGCCGGAGAGGCGCGCCCCTTGGCCGGTATCGGCACCGCGCCAGGAGTTGCGGTCAACCCATCACCGGTCCGATGCTGTGAGGGAAAGCTCATGGCGTGTGGCCAGGGCGGCCTGGAGCCCGCGCAGGACCGTGTCGGCCCGACGCGTGGACAGCGCTTGCAATTCCCCGGTGCACAACCAATGAGCAAACCCACCCTGGACTCCATCGCCACGGCTCGAGCCAAGCTTGAGGAAGAGTTGCGCAATCTGGAACGCCAAGAAGTCCAGCTGCGCCAGCAACAGGCGGCCGATGCCTATGCCGAGGTGATGAATCTGCTTGGCCAGTACAGCCCGTATTTCAGCACCAAGGAAAAGGCCGAGATCGTGGCCGCGGTGGGAGCCAGCAGCCCGGCGCGGGTCAAGAAGCCGGCCGGCAGTCAGGAGGTCGCCCCTAAGTACTGGCTGCCACACACGCAGGAGACCTGGAGCGGTCGCGGGCGTCCACTCCGGTCCTTTACTGCCTGGGAGGGCACGGCGGCCTACAAGGAGTGGAAGGCCAAGCATCCCAATGAGAAATTCCCCAAGTATCCAGGCGCCTAGCCCGAGGTCATCAGACCCGGCTGCAGGGCCTCGATGCTGGGCAAGGCGGTCCAGTAGGTCTGTCCTAGCGTGAACCACTGACACGCCAAGCCTTGCGCCAGCGCAGTGGGCGGCTGCACCGCCGCCGGAGTAAAACCACAGCGGCCATAGCGCCCGGCCGCCACCGCCGCGGCCCGTCGAAGGATCTCGCCGTACATGCCTTCGCGTACCCGGGAGGCGGGCAGGGCGCCTTGGCGGGCCAACGTGGCACCCTGGCGGACCGCCGCCCACGCGCAGTACCGCCATTGCGAAGCACTGAGCGACACACGCGACAGGCGCTGGGCAAAGGCCATGTCCTGCTGCCAGTGGGCATCGAACTGGCAACGGGCCAGTTGCTCGGCGTAGAACGCTTGGGCCTCATCGTGCACCAAGCGTTGCCACAAGGCCGCGCCCAAGGTCAGCAGCAGCTCATCGCAAGGCACTGAGGCCAAAAAATCTTCCACCGCCGGCAGGGCACTGTCGGCCTGATAGGCGCTCCAGGTCCACCGCCATGCGATGCCCTCGATGGGGGTGTGGCGCTGGCCGATCGTCCAGCCCGATCCAGCGCCCGGCAACGCCACGATCTGGTGCGAGGCCAGGACCTGCAGGGCTTCCATGGCCAGGTCTGCCGTGGGCGCCAGGGCAAGGCGATGCTGCTGGGCGTGGAGCAGGGCCCACAGGTACACGGCACCGGGCAACCCCAGGTCATCCAGCGTGTGAGGCGTCATTGGAGCCGGCCGCATTGCAGGGATACTAAGATTAACTTAGTATCCAGCGAAAGGCACTTCGGCCATCCTTTTCATCTGGATGTGACCCGGGGCCCGTGTGTCCGAATCAGCTGACAAGCGATCGAATTTCGCCAGGCGCCTCAAGCAGGCACGCTTGGGACGAGGCCTGACGCAGGCTCAGCTGGGTGTTTTGGCTGGTATGGAGCCCGACGTGGCGAGCACCCGCATCAACCAGTACGAGCGTGGTGTCCATGAGCCGCGCTCGGCCACGGCCAAGCAGCTGGCCGAGGCCTTGGGCGTTCCGGCAGCGTTTCTCTATACCGATGATGATCTACTGGCCAAGCTGCTGCTTCGGTGGGGATCACTGACCAAGCAGCAGAAGCGCGAGCTGGTCAAGCTGGTCGAGGCCACGCCCGGAAAGTAGAAGGACCATCGCATGGGCGATAGCCTTGGGGAGGTGCCCCGTCGGGCACTGACTCCGCCAGCGTGCCGCTCACTCTACCGAGCTCTGACGTCGGGTCGTCATCCGCTGATGGGGAGAAGACCAATTCGGAATAACCTCTGAGATTCTGGGCAATGAATCGGATTGAACGATTAGGGGTCGTTATCGGGGGTAGGGCGGACGGCGGCAGCCTACCCATTCAGTTAATACTTGGTGCTGTGTCGCGAGCACTAGCGATTGTCAACGGATGGACAGCATCAGCTGTCCTGTTGACCATGCGGGCAGGCCACGGCATCCACCTTGTTCATCGTCTACTCCATGTTTCCGGACAACTAGGTTTCCAGCTGCCTTTTGCTGACCGCGCCGGTGGAGCAGTGATTGAAGAAGAGATCACGCCCGAACTGATGCAGCACGTCTTCGCAACACCTTCACGCCAATCTAAACGCTGTACATATTGCACATTGCGTTCACGGGCCTGAGCGTTCTCTAGTAGCCAAGCCAACATACGGACAGGTTCCCATCCTGAAGGCTTTTCCGGTTCGGCCCTCACCCCACAAGCCGGAGTTGCATCATGAAAGCTCGCCACCTGTTCGTCCTCGCCGCCGTGTCCATCGGCGTGGTGTCCTTGTCCGCCTGTCGCGACAACCATAACGATGCTGACGTCATGGCCGAGACTTCAGACGCAGTCCCCGTCTTGAACACCGACCCCACCGATGAAACAGCCGAAGCCATGGCTGCCACCGGTCGACCCGACATCCAGCCATCCCTGGACGAGCGTAATGCTCTTGGCGTCTTGAACGCGATCAATGACCATGAAATTGCCGCCAGTAAACAGGCCCTCGCCAAAGGCGTAAAAGGACCTGTCGCAGCCTATGCGCAGATGATGATTGATCAGCATACCGAGAACCGAAAAAAGACATCCGCACTCAATCCGGAGAACGCGGCACCCGATGCAGATGGGCAACGCAAGAAGAGCGAGCGAGCGCTGGCCATGCTGAACGACAAGAGCGGCGATGTGTACTCCAAGGCTTATGTTGCTGCCATGGTGAAGGATCATACGGAAGCACTCGCGACGCTGGATGGAAAGCTGATACCCGCCGCCGGCCGTGCAGAGGTCAGGACACACTTGGCTGTGACGCGTGAGCATGTGGCCAATCACTTGGCGCAGGCCAAGCAACTGAATGGCGCGGCGAACTAGGCCAAAACTATTCAGGTCGTTCGCGTTGGCATCGTGAGTGCACGGTACCAACCGTCCACATGAGGAAGGATCAATCGGGCGTCTGCTGAAGGGATCCGACCACCAACGTCACTCCCCTGTGACGTTCCCTATGACACCCCGGTGCAAGGAACCCAGCTCAATGCAGGCAATCAAGGTCGGCTGTGCAGGCTGGTCCATTCCCCGCCAGAGCTTGGCACTGTTCGGCGAAGGCGAATCGATGCTCGCGCGCTACGCCACCCGTTTCGCAGTCGTGGAAGTGAACTCATCATTCTACCAACCCCACAAGCCGGCCACCTACGCGAGATGGGCCTCCTCGGTTCCGAGGGACTTCCGTTTCTCCGTCAAGATCCCCAAGTTGATTTCCCACGAACTCGCCCTTCGTCATTCCGCTCCGGCGTTGGACCGCTTTCTGGGCGAGACAGAAGCGCTTGGCAGCAAGCTGGGGGGCTTCCTTCTCCAGCTGCCGCCCAGCCATCTGCTCGACGCCCGTGTCGCGTCGACGTTCTTTCGCATGTTCCGCCATCGCTCGCAGGCACCGCTCGTCTGCGAACCTCGGCATGCCAGCTGGTTTTCCAGCAGCGCGGAGGCATTGCTGCAGCGGTACGGCGTCGGCCGCGTCGCCGCAGACCCGGCCCTGGTAGATGATGCCCGCCGCCCCGAAGCGGTGTCGCCTTGGCCATATTGGCGTTGGCACGGCTCGCCGCAGATGTACTACAGCGCATACACGGAGGACAGTCTGCAGCAGCTTGCCATTGCGGTCGTTTCCGCCAGATGGCCCGCCTGCCCGTGGATCATTTTCGACAATACCGCACACGGCCATGCGACTGGCAATGCGGCGCTCCTACAGGATCTGCTACGGACACTTTCATCGCCGCGGACGCCCGAAAATTCGCATGCCTGAAGGCCCATCCATCGTCATCCTGAAGGAGGCGGCCGCCCACTTCAGCGGCAAGACCGTCCGCAGGGCGTCGGGCAACAGCAAGCTCGACCTGAGCCGAATGGAAGGCGAGCGCGTTGTCGCGCTGCGCAGCTGGGGCAAACATTTCCTCATCGAGTTCCGTGATTTCAGCCTGCGTGTTCACATGCTGATGTTCGGTTCCTACCTGATCGATGAAGAAAAGCCGGCCAATCCTCGCATGTCCCTGTTGTTCGACAATGGCGTGCTGAACTTCTACGCATCTTCGCTCAAATACATCGAAGGGCTTCTGGACGATACCTATGACTGGCGCATCGACGTGATGAGCCCGGAATGGAAGCCACAGCTCGCCAGGACCAAACTTGAACTACAGCCTTCGGTACTGGTCTGCGATGCCTTGCTGGATCAAGACATCTTTGCAGGCGTTGGAAACATCATCAAGAACGAGGTGCTTTTCCGCGTCGGCGTCCATCCTGCCAGCGAGGTGGGGGCGCTCCCGCCGCGGAAGCTCGGCCAAGTGATAGTGCAGGCTCGCCAGTACAGCTTCGAGTTCCTTGAATGGAAGAAGCAGTTCGTCCTTCGCAAGCACTGGCTGGTGCATACCAAGTCCACATGCCCCCAATGCGGCCAGCGCATCACAAAAGAATACCTGGGCGTGCGCAAACGGCGATCATTTTTCTGCACGCGTTGCCAGACACTCTATTGATTGGAGGCGGGGAGAGCGCAGCTTTCGGCCTGCTAAAAAGGGCCATTTGGATGCTGCCGGTAGCCAATTGCTGAAGTGTCAGCCGTAGCTTCTAATGCAGCACTAGGCTCATCCTTTCCAGGAGATTCAAGAGCAAACTCTTTGCGTTAGCGCAGGACCGGGTCTAGACGACGATGGATGGCGGTAGCCGCGATGGCTGCATGGCCGAAGGCCACGGATATCTGGTTCAGATCCGTAGCCACATCGCCAATGGCGTAGAGATCCGGCCGCGACGTCTGCAGATGGGCATCCGTTAGGATCGCGCCGTCCTTTGCCATCGTCGCGCCGGCCATGGCTGCCAGATTGCTGCGCGCGGGCGCCCCCATAGCGGCATAAAGGGTATCAAACCGATGCGTGCCGCCCGCCACGTCGCTCGCTTCACAGGTGTCGTCCCTGCAGGAGAGATGGTGCAGTTCGGGGAGGACCTGGATGCGAAGTTCGGCCGCACGGCGCAACGCCTCTTCTCGAACCTCCGCCAGGACAGGCACGGAATCTGACAAGGGAACCACGCTGACGCGAGACGAGAAAGTGCGCAGAAAGCAGGCGTGCTGGATGCTTTGCACCAAGGGTCCCACAACCCCGATGTTCTGGTCCGTCGCCTCATATCCGTCGCAGATTGCGCACAAGCGGATCAGTCCGCGCGCTATCGCATCATCAATGGATCCGTCTTGCAGGTCAGGAACCCGATCCCGAACACCGGTGGCCAGTACGACACTTCCCGCATGCCAGGTCTGGTTTTCATCACGGACTTGCCAGCCATTGGGGCTAGCTGAGATTCCAACAACGCGTCGTTGCACGGGAGCAACGCCATAGGTAAGCGCCTGCTCTCGCAGTTTGTGGAGGAGTTTCTCACCAGAGACGCCCTGAGGGAAACCGGGACAATTGTGAGTCTCCGGGATCCAGCGGGCCCTGCTGAAACCATCATCGAAGAGCCGCACACTTCTATGGAATCGGCGCAGGTATGTGGCAGCCGTAAGTCCTGCAGGGCCGCCACCTACGATGATGCAATCAAGTCGGGCATGGCCGCCATGGTCCCCTCCCTCGGGGTCGTAGGTGGAGGCCGTCGTTTCTGCGCGTTTGAGTCTCATCCTGGCTGCCCTATATGTTGACGCGTCAAAGCGCTGTGGCCGAACCAGAGAGCGTGCTCCAAAGAGAACTGCATGGAAGCCCGTCCCGTTCCAAGCTAGCCGCGCAGTGCATTGGCTAGATGGTGCGATGTGGGGCCTTTCGAGCGCGAAACTTTCTCCGGGGTGCCTTCCGCCACGATCCGCCCCCCTTGTTCGCCGGCCCCGGGCCCGACATCGATCACCCAGTCGCTGTCGGCGACCACGCGCATGTCGTGCTCCACCAGGATGACGGTGTTGCCGGCGTCGACCAGGCTGTGCAGCTGCGTCATCAGCTTGTCCGTGTCGGCGGGATGCAGGCCCGTGGTGGGCTCGTCCAGCACGTACAGCGTGTGGCCGCGTTGGGCCCGCTGGAGTTCGCTGGCGAGCTTGATGCGCTGGGCCTCGCCGCCGGAGAGTTCGGTTGCCGGCTGGCCGAGCCGCAGATAGCCAAGCCCGATGTCCTGCAGCAGGTGCAGCGGTCGCCAGACCGAGGCTTCCTCCCGGAACAGGGCCGATGCTTCGTCGACGGTCATCGCCAGCACCTGCGCGATGTCCTTGCCGCGCCAACGGACCTGGAGCGTCTTCTCGTTGAAGCGGCTGCCATGGCAGGTAGGACATGGCGCGTAAACGCTGGGCATGAAGAGCAGCTCGACATGCACGGAGCCCTCGCCCTCGCACGTCGGGCATCGTCCCTGCGCCACATTGAAAGAGAAGCGGCCGGCACCGAACTTCCTGGCCCTGGCCGCGGGAGTGGCCGCAAACAACCGGCGGACGTGATCGAACAGGCCGGTGTACGTGGCCAGGTTGGAACGTGGTGTACGGCCGATGGGTTTCTGATCCACGTTCACCAGGCGATCGATCGCGGCCGCGCCCTCCACCAGCCTGCCGGACGCGCGGGCGGATTCCGGGGGCTGCCGCGGTTCGATGTCATGGTCTTCGGCAACGGGTTCATGGCCCAGATGGTCACTCACCAGTTCGACCAATGCCTGGCTCACCAGGCTCGACTTGCCGGAGCCCGAGATCCCCGTCACCGCGGTCAACGCGCCCAGCGGAAAACGGACGTGGATGCCATGCAGGTTGTTGCGATGGACCTCCGCAAGCCCCAACCATCCCGAAGCTTCGCGGCGGGTGCGCGGCGTCACCGCACCGGTGGGGAACAGGTAGCGTCGGGTATGGGACTCGGCCACCTGCTGCAAGCCGGCCGGCGGGCCGCTGTAGAGCACGCGTCCCCCATGTTGTCCCGCGCCCGGCCCCACGTCGACCAGCCAGTCCGCGCGACGCAGCATGTCCAGGTCGTGTTCGACCACGAACAGGGTATTTCCGGCCGCCTTCAACTGGTCGAGGGATTCATGGAGTGCATCGGCATCCGCCGGATGCAGGCCGGCGGTGGGTTCGTCCAGCACGTACACCACGCCGAAGAGCTGGGAGCGGATCTGGGTCGCCAGCCGCAGTCTCTGCAGTTCGCCGGCGGACAAGGTGGGCGTGGTGCGATCCAGCGACAGGTAGCCGAGGCCCAGGGCCTGCAATGCGGCGATCCGCCTGGTCAGGTCCTGTGCAATGCGTGCCGCCGCGATGCGCTTCTCTTCGGACAAGTCCGGCGTGCGGCGTACATCCGTGCTGCCGGCGTGGGCCAGGCCGCCTTTGGCCACGCGCTGGGCGGTATCGTGTCGGCTGGCTGCCTTGCTCCGCGTACCCGTGCGGGCGGGTCGGGAAAACTTCCCCAGCGCCGCGGGCGCCAGCGTCTGGGCGATGCGGTCCAGTGACAAGTGGGAGAGCGTTCCGATGTCCATGCCAGCGAAGGTCACCGACAAGGCTTCGCGCTTGATCCGCCGCCCCTTGCACACGGGACAGGGGGCACCGGTCATGAAGCGTGCCACGCGCTTTTTCATCTGCGCGCTCTGCGTGGTGGCAAAGGTATGCAGCACGTACTTCCGTGCGCCGATGAAGGTGCCCATGTAGCTGGGCTCGGTCTTGCGACGCAGTGCGGTGCGCGTCTCCGCCGGCGTGAAGCCGGGATAGACCGGCACGGTCGGCTGTTCGTCGGTGAACAGGATCCAGTTGCGATCCTTGCGAGGAAGCGTCCGCCAGGGCGCGTCGACGTCGTAGCCCAGGGTGACCAAGATGTCGCGCAGGTTCTGGCCATGCCAGGCGGGGGGCCACGCTGCGATCGCACGCTCGCGGATGCTCAACGAGGGGTCGGGCACCATCAGTTTCTCGGTGACATCGTAGACGTGGCCCAGGCCATGGCAATGCGGGCAGGCACCCTGCGGCGTATTGGGAGAGAAGTCCTCCGCATACAGCATCGGCTGGTTGGCGGGATAGGTGCCCGCGCGGGAGTACAGCATCCTCAGCGAACTGGAAATCGTGGTGACACTGCCCACCGTGGAACGCACGTTGGGGGTGCCGCGCTGCTGCTGCAGCGCTACCGCGGGCGGAAGTCCCTCGATGCTGTCCACGTCCGGCACGCCGGCCTGGTCGATCAGGCGGCGCGCATACGGCGACACCGATTCCAGATAGCGACGCTGCGCTTCCGCGTAGAGGGTGCCGAAGGCAAGCGATGATTTGCCGGACCCCGAAATGCCGGAGAACACGACCAGCGCATCGCGCGGCACATCGACATTGATGTCCTTGAGGTTGTGTTCGCGCGCGCCCCTGACACGGACGAAGCTGTCAGGCGGGCGACGGCCTGCTCGCTTGCGCGCAGTCATGCCGCGGCCCCTGCCAGCGTGCGGCGTGGCTTGCCGCTCCGTGCCGCTTTCGATGGCGACGGACCGAATGCTTCCAGCAGACGCGGCACCTGCGCTGGCAGTTCGCGCGCCAGGAAACCAAGGCTGCCCTGTGCTCTGGCAAGCGCCTCCCCGGCACGGCCATGCAGGTACACCCCCCAGACGGCGGCCTGTTCCGCGCTCGCGCCCCGGGCGGCCAGCCCGGTGATGATGCCGGCGAGGACGTCACCCGAACCCGATGTTCCCAGTCCGGGTCCGCCCCCGGTGTGCCGCCACAGGCGTCCATCCGGAGCGGCGATCAGCGTCTCCGGCGCCTTCAGCACGACGATCACCCGCGCATGCGCCGCGAATTCCCGTGCCAGTTCCGCAGGCCGCGCGTGCACGTCTTCGATCGGCGTGTCCAGCAAGGACGCCATCTCGCCGGCGTGCGGCGTGATGACCGGGGCAGACCGGAATCCATGCACGTGCTGAAATGCGGCGATGGCACCTGCATCGGCGACCACCACGCCCGCGGCATGCCGGGACAACCGGGCGACAAGGTTGCGCAGGGTCGGCGTGTCGTCCATGCCGGCGCCGATCAGGAGCGCGTCGGCGCCGGCGCATGCCTGCTCGAGCGCCGGCGACGAACGGCAACCGCCGCTGCGCGTCGTGGACAGCGGCGTTACCTTGGCCTCCGGAACGGCAAGTGCAAGGCCCGCTGCCACGCTGGCCGGTGTGCCGATCTGCAGCTTGCCCGCGCCGGCACGCAATGCCGCTTCGCCGGCCAGCAGCGCGGCACCCGGTACGTCCGGCGAGCCGGCAACCACCAGCACGCGGCCACGATCTTCCTTGCTGCGGATGGCGTCAGGCGCGGGAAGTGGCCAGGCACGCAGCAGCCTGGCATTGACGGGCACCGGTGCGTGGACACGCTTCATTTCGGGCCTGCGGGTGCATCTGCCGCGACCGTGACGGTGGCGTGGTCTTCCAGTTCCGGAGGCACGTAGTTTGCCCGCCGCAGGGCGAAGCGCTCGCCTTCGTGTCCCTGCACGAAGCCGTATTCGGTGATCGAGCAGTTGGGAACATCCGCCAGCCTGTCGATCTCCAGGATGGCCTTCTCGTCCATGCATTCGAGCAGGTAGCGGAAGCAGTTGACGATGACCTGGTGCGCCACGATCACGACACGGTCGCCGACGTGGTCGCGCCTGAGCACTTCCACCACGCTGCGCAGGCGCAGGATCACGTCGCACCAGCTCTCACCACCAGGGGGGCGGAAATAGAACTTGCCTACCAGTGCGCGTTGCTCGGCCAGCTCGGGAAAGGTCGCCCGGATACCCTGGCTGGTATAGCGGTCCAGGATGCCGAACTCCTTCTCGCGCAGACGCTCATCCAGCGAGATCTCATCGGCATCGATGCGCAGGCGCGTCGCGATCGCCGCACACGTCTGGTACGACCGCACGAAGGGCGAACTCATCAGGTGGGTGGGGCGCTCGTCAGCCGGCAGCGCGTCGAACCATGCGGCCAGCGCCTGCGACTGCTGTTCACCCAGTTCGGAAAGCGGTGTGTCGGCATCGCGGTGGGCGAGATCGATCAACGTGGCGCCGGCGAGTTCGGCCGCATCGCGCGCGACGTTGCCGGCACTCTGCCCGTGGCGGATCACCCAGAGGCGGGCGGGCCAATCCGTGTGCTGGAGCTTCGGCACTGCGCTTCCCTGATGCTGGATGGGAGGCTCAGCGTACCGGGAGCGGCGTGAAATCTTTGGCGACGCCCGTGCATACATCCCACAGATCCATCGTAACGATGATCCATGAGCCCTATGAGGTGACTTTCAGAGTACGCCTTGGCGATCAACAACCATCACCCGCGTCCAGAATCGCGCTTCAACGACCATGTTATGCAGCCTCATGGACCTGCATGTGCCTGAGCCGTCCGGCGGCGGGGTTGCCCACCGGTGGCGCCGTGCTCCGACTCGGGATCATTGCGCTCTTCATTCGTCCGCTTGCCCGGGTTCTCTCCTTGCACGGTAGGCGCGGTGGGCCGTCGCGGTTTCTCGAATACATTGGGCTGGTGTTGTGTGGGTCTAGAGTTCTTCATAACCATGTCTGGACTTCCGAAAGACAATCCCACGTTGCTCCCGTCGCCGTGTGCAGACCGTGAGGAAGATGACTCCGGAAACGAAAGCCGGAAACGAGTCAATGCACGATGGTGAGCGCGAGCTTGATCTTTGGGAATCCGTGGTAAACGTTGCGCGCTCGTGAGCAGAAAATTGGCTTATTTTCACGTGCACGCATAGCAGTTGCGTTCACTGTCACTCCACTGATGCCAAAGGCTTCAGTTTCCCCAATCGGTTCATTACGCTGGAGTGACATGCAATGAGCGACATCAAGAAAGACCACAACATTGGTGCGGGTACCGGCGCCGTCGGCGGTGCGATCGCGGGCGCCGTGGCGGGCACCGCCGTCGGAGGCCCCGTCGGTACGGTCGTTGGCGCAGTGGCGGGCGGTGTGCTGGGAGCGAAGGCAGGCGATTCGCTCGCAGAGTTGGTGAATCCGACCGAGTACATCGCCAACTTCGAAGGCCAGTATCGCCAGACGCCGTACTATACGGAGGGTCGAGAGTGGGATGACTACCGTCCAGCCTACAAGTACGGTTACGACACGTATGGCGAATACAGCGGCCAGAAGTTCGAAGATGTCGAAGGCGAGCTCGAACGTAAATGGGCAGCCACCCGCGATAGCTCGCGCCTGGACTGGCCACAGGCGAAAGGTGCCGTCAAGGACGGTTGGCACTATATCGAGCGCAAGCTTCCGGGCGATTTCGATCGGGACGGCCGCTGAGCTCCCTCGGTGAAAATCCGACGCGACGATGGATCAGTCGCGGACACAGGCACTTCATGCTATGGAGTGCACTCCACTGAAAGTGGCAGCCGCCACGGATGATTTCCCATGACTACTCCACGCGAACAACAGGGCAATCGCCAACTGCAACCCGGGCAGAATCCGAACGAACCGCATAAGGCACCCAGTCGCAAGGACAGGGAACCGGGCGAATAAGATGAGTGATCGAAGCCCCCGTACAACGGGGGCTTTCTCTTACACGGATTCTTCCCGTGCAAAGGAAGTCGGACAATCTCGCCGCAGGATGCCGTCTGTTCCTATTGCGGTCACCCACCCGACGAGGCAAGCAGTGGATAGGGATTGATGGCGGTTCCTTCCCACCAGCGACGCTCTGCCCCCAGCACGAAGATGGCGAAGTGCAGGTGCGGAGCGTCCGGGCTCGCATTGCCGGTGCTACCAACATATCCGATCATCTGTCCACGCTTGAGCGGCTGTTTTTCTGCAAGACCGGCCACGTACCCCTGCAAATGGGCGTAGTAGTAGGCGTACTTTCTCTGGGGATCAAACTGATAGATCGTCAAGCCGCCGCGTTCGCTGTAGAACAGCTTTTCCACATGCCCGTCCGAGACGGCGAGTACGGGGGTGCCCGCGCTCGCCATGATGTCGATGGCATCGTGCAAACGGCCCTCGCTGCGCGCATCGGTGAAAGTGTCGGCCAGGTCGGAAGCAACTTTGCCTTGCACGGGGATGAGCAATCCAGGTGACGTCTTCTCGCGCAGGGAGAACGGCGCGTTGGAGATCGGCAAGGCAGGGGGAGGCAGCATCTCGGGGACGACGGGATGCGTGGCTTCCAACGGCGTCGCGTTGACCGCCGACGAGGCATTGGCAGGCGGTACCGTGAGAGCTTGCGATGCTGCCGTCATTTCTCTATCGGGGGTGCGCGAGATGTCAATGCCGCGGTAGAGCGCCACACCCAGGATCACCGCCGCGATCAGCGCCAGCAGGTATCTCATGCCTCACTCCTGCATGACGACAACGACGTCGGGCCCGATCGCCGCCGCGACGCGTTCGACATCCCAGTTGGTGAGACGAACGCAGCCATGTGACTGGGTCTTGCCGATGCTGGCAGGCTCCGCTGTGCCATGCAGGCCGTAGTGTGGCTTGGATAGGTCGATCCAGCGCGTGCCGACCGGATTGTTCGGTCCGGCAGCCAATGTGGCTCTGGCATGTGTGGGGTCCGCATCCCAGAACAGGGCGGGATTATAGTGGAAGGTTGGATTGACCGCGGTGGCCACGATCTTCCACTCGCCTAGGGGCAGCGGATCGTGCTGGCTGCCCGAAGACACGGGGTACTGCGCGAAGGGGTTTCCTGCGGCATCAACCAGGGTAAGGGTCGAGTCGGACTTGTCCACCACCACCTTGGTTGCCTTCGCCGGAGCTGCGACCCCCACGACGTTGGGCACTTGAAGCTGCGTGCCGGCCTTGCTGAAGTCTGCCGTGGGATTGAGCTTGCGGAGTAGGGCCGGGCTGGCGTGGAAACGTTCACCCAGTGCTTCTTCGATGGATTCGAAGCCAAGAGATTTCAGCTTGCCTTGCTCCATCATGTCTTGGGGCAGCGAGGCGTAGTTCTGGCCCACGTCTTCGACCGTAAGGGCGTACGCCACCAGCACGGGGGCCATGTCCGCATTGAGTGCGGCCCAAGTGCCAGCGTCCAAGTCGCCGGTCACTGGAAGCGCCTTGGCCTGTTGGTAGCCACGAACGGCGCGCCGCTGGTTGGAGCCGGCAAACCCATCGATTTCGCCTGGCGAAAAGTGAGCGCGATCCAGCAGCACCTGGGCACGCAGCTGACCTGCGGCACCTACGGTGGTGTCGAGTTCATTGGCTGCCACGGCGAGTGGACTTTCCGCAGCGTAGGCGGTCATCGTGCTCAATAGAGCAATGACCAGCGGAAGCGACAGACAGCGGGGAATGCGCGTCATGAATGATCCAGAGGAAACAAGAGATGCTTTAAAGAATGCGCGAGAGGCATATTTGCTCCGTGAAGGCGGGTAGGGTGCGTGACACGAAGCCCGCCGAAACCTGAGGCCGCACTCAGCGCGGTACTGCGTCGTGTGCCCCCGGGTAGTCTTGTTCCGGATCGGGTTTTGGGCTGTCCCGATCCTGGAGTTGATCGTGGTCCTTCCAGCGTGCTTTCTCGTTCCTGTGCTTGTCGGGCGTGTCCGCCTTGGCGCTGTCGCTGTGAGCGTTATCGCGATGCGTGCGGGTCCGATTCATATGGGTGCCTGCATTCATTAGAGCCCGGAATGGGCGTATACGCATTGAGCATGCCCCAGCGGTTATCGCAACGTGATCATGCCGCGTGTTCGTTCACGACAAGCTCACTACCTCGGTCATAACAATCCGGAACAGCAACATTGAGGTTCGGCATGAGCAGTGAGACAGAATCGACTCCGCAGACCGGCCGGCTGGCAAGGCGCGCCACCATTCTGCAGTTCCTGTTCCGCTACCGGAAATCCGGGGTCTTCAACGGACTGGCACTGGACGCGGACCTCGAACAGGAGGACGTAGCCGAGGAAGGCAGCCCGGAACGTTTCGCCGACGAGCTGGAGGCGATGGGTCCGACCTTCGTGAAGCTTGGCCAGATGCTCTCCACGCGCCCCGACTTCGTGCCATCTGCGTACGCCGCCGCCCTGGAGAGGATGCAGGAAAACGTCGCGCCGATTCCTTACGATCTGGTGCGTGAACAAGTCGAGGATGCGCTGGGTGTGCGGATCAGCAAGGCTTTCGAAGCCTTCGATGAAACACCGTTGGGATGCGCGTCGCTAGCGCAGGTGCACCGCGCGACCTTGCGCGATGGAAGCGAGGTCGCGGTCAAGGTCCAGCGGCCGGGCGTGGCGCAGCAACTGCTTAGTGACCTGGAACTGCTGCGGGGCGTCACCGACGCCGCGGATCGCATGACCGAGCTGGGCAGGCACGTGCGCTTCTCCGAGTGGTTGGCGGAATTCTCACGTTCGCTGATGGCGGAACTGGACTACATTGCCGAGGCGGAGAACCTCGAGCGGTTCCGCCAGCACCTGCTGCCATTCAAACGGCTGTGGGTACCCGCGCCGATCTGGGACTACACGAGCAAGCGTGTGTTGACCATGGAGCTGGCCCAGGGCACGCGGGTCGACCAGATCACCGGTTTGCGCCGCACTGAGGAGTCGATGACACCCTTGGCAGAGGAGCTGCTGCGCGGCTATCTGGACCAGATCTTCGTGCATGGCGAGATCCATGCCGATCCCCATCCCGGCAACCTGCGCGTCACCGATGACGGACGCTTGGCGATCTTCGACCTGGGCATGGTGGCCAATGTCCCTCCGCGTCAGCGCGACCGCTTGTTGAAGCTGCTATTCGCCGCCGTGGACGGCAGGGGCGAGCAGGTCGCCGAAGAGAGTATCTCGCTGGGAGTCCGCCTTGATGACTACGACGAACCGCGCTACCTGCGCGAGGTAGGGCAGTTGATCTCGCGGTACAGCGCGCACCAGGCCTCGATGTCGGAGGGCCGTGTCGTCCTGGAACTGGTCCGCATCGCGACGCAGTGCGGTCTGCGTACGGCGCCGGAACTGAGCTTGCTGGGCAAGACGCTCTTGAATCTGGATACCGTGTGCCATGCATTGGCCCCCGGGCTGGACACACAGCGGCTGGTGGAAGATCAGTTGCAGCACGTGATGCGTGCGCGCCTGCGCAAGTCGCTGTCCTCGCCCAATCTGGCCAGCGAGATGATGGAGGTGCAGGCGCTGATGCGCGACGGACCGCGCAAAGTATCCGATATTCTGTCGCTCGTCGCTGAGAACCGCTTGCAGATGCGCGTCACCGGATTGGAAGAGTCGCGGTTGATGGAGAACCTGCAGAAGATCGCGAACCGCATTTCGATCGGGGTAATTACCGCAGCACTCATCATGGCCTCGTCGCTGATGATGCGTGTTTCGACCCCGCACACGGTGTGGGGATATCCCGTAGTGGCGTTGGCATTGTTCCTGGTCGGCGTAATGCTGGGCTGCGGGATCGTTATCAGCTCACTGCTGAGCGATCACCATGCGCGCAAGCGGGAAGAGGCCGGGCCACGGTAGCGCCGTCGCCATTACGATGGGCGAGGCAAGCATTTCATTCACTTCGCGGGTCAGGTAGGGGGTTCTGCGCAGGCCGGACAAAGGTCGGGGGAAAACCTGGGTGGCGTCGCGTGTCTGCGAATGGCTGCACGACCCGACCAGTGAGTCTTTCGGGATGGTGGGCTGCGGCGTCAGCGCCCTGCTGGCGTTTTCGTCGTACACAGACCCCCGGAAGATGGGGGAACTGAGGCTGCCGAGCATCTGGCCGGAGCGCGCGGACAGCCGCACCGTCCCGCTTCACATGGTCTTGCCTACGCACGCATGAAGATCAGGGCCTCAGCCGTAGCGCCCAAGGTGTTGCCATGCCACGTCCCATCTGGACCGGAACCCTGTCTTTTGGCCTGCTGAACATTCCGGTGTCGCTGATGTCGGGCGAACGGAAGGTGGACATCAGCTTCCGCATGCTGGACTCGCGCGACAGGAAGCCCATCCGGTTCGAGCGGGTGAACGCGGAGACCGGCGAGGAGGTGCCCTGGAAGGACATCGTCAAGGCCTTCGAATACGACAAGGGCAGTTACGTGGTTGTCGAGAAGGAAGACATCCAGTCTGCGGCCCCGGAGACGCACGAGTCCGTGGACGTGGAAGCCTTCGTCGATGCCGACAGCATTGGCATCCGCTTCTACGAAAAGCCCTACATCCTCGTTCCCGGCAAGAAGGCAGAGAAGGGTTACGTGCTGTTGCGGGAAACCCTGAAGAGCACGAAGAAGATCGGCGTGGCCCGCGTGGTCATCCGCACGCGCGAATACCTGTGTGCGGTCATCCCCGAAGGCGACGCGCTGGTGCTCATGATGCTCCGCTACCCGCAGGAGCTGGTGGATCCGGAAGAGTACAAGCTGCCCTCGGGCAAGGCCGCCGACTACCGCATTGCGGCCAAAGAAGTGGAAATGGCGAAGAGTCTCATCCAGTCTATGGAGGCGACCTGGGCGCCGGATTCCTACCATGACGAGTTCCGTAAGCGTCTTGAGGCGATCATCAAGAAGCGCATCAAGGCGAAGGGCGCGACCACGAAATTCATCGATGCTCCCGTCGAGCATGACGACGCGGCAACCAATGTCGTGGACTTCATGGCACTGTTGCAGAAGAGCCTGGACAGCAAGAGCAGGACGCCCGCGAAGAAGACCGCCGCACGCAAGACGCCGACAAGCAAGGCTACAAAGAAGAAGGCTCCCGCCAAGCGGACGACGAAGCGCGCGGCGGCGAAGTAGGCAGTAGTGATGCCCACAGGTGCGGAATCCGTGCGCTTTGCCCCGGCAACGATGGCCGGGAACGCCAGGTCATCGACTAGCCGTTGCCGGTTCTCGTCTCCATCACCGCTGGCGTTGCGTGGATTGTCCCGACGAATGGACGGATGCGAAAAGATCATGGCCAAGGAAACGAAGGACGGTTCGCATGAAGGTGCGTGATGTCATGAACCCGGATGCCTGCGTGGTATCCCTGGATGACACCGCGCAGCAGGCCGCCACCCTGATGGCCGAAAATGACATCGCCAGTCTGCCCGTAGTCGACGAAGGTCAGCTGGCCGGTGTGGTAAGTGATCGAGACATCGCCCTGAATGTCGTCGCTGAGGGTCGGAGTGCATCCACCTGCGTCCGTGACGTCATGACATCCAGGGCGATCTACTGCATCGACGACGAAGACGTTGATGACGTTCTCTCGCGAATGGCGATGCTGGCATCGAACCGGCTTCCCGTGGTGGACCACGGCGGAAAGCTGGTCGGCATCCTCATCCGCCGCTGACGTCGCATCATGGCTGGACGGACGATCGTCCCATTGGATGGCGTGGGCACGGGGGCGTCGGGCGGCGCGTTCCTCTACGTGTTCCCGTGCGCCTACGAGGACTACGCCAAGCTCGGCATCTCGAAGGAGCCGTTCGCTCGGCTGTCCGCCTTCGCACCCCGCTACTTTGAGTTCTTCGACCTGGAGCGTGGCTGGCTGGTGCGAGCGGACGCCGTACGCGAGGCGCGACAATGGGAAACCCGATTGCACCGGCACCTGCATGCGCACGCCGCACCCCCGCCGCTGCTCGTGCCACGTCGAGCGGCAGGCCATACCGAATGGCTGCGCGGGGCGCAGGCCGCGCTGGAAGCGGCGCGAGACGACTTCATCCGCCGAGGGTTCACCGTGCATGCGAGCCTGCGGACTTGGGCCCGGGAGCGTCTGTTCGCCGAGCGGTGGCGACTGGCGACGATGGAGCAGGCGGCGGTGGCAACATGGGGCGCGATCGAATTCTGGCCCTGGCAGGTGGAGCACACGCCATTGGCGGCCGTCCGCGACAGCCTTGATGCTTGTCGTGCGCTGGAGGTCGAGTTCTCCGGTGTCGTTTCCGCTGCGTTGCGCGATTGGCACCGGCGCAGCAGCCTGCTGCCTCCCTGAGCAGGAAGACGGCACAGGCACGCGCATGCACATCGCGTTGACGACCCGCGTCGCATAAAGGGGGCGTTGAAGGAGGCGGTGATGAGCCTGGTGGAGTATCGGCGCAAGCGCCGTTTTGACAGCACGCCCGAGCCTGCGCCGGGCAGCCGCTTGCCGCGCGGGCGCCGCCCCATCTTCGTCGTGCAGCTGCATCACGCCAGCCATCGTCATTACGATTTCCGGCTGCAGGTTGGGGACACGCTGAAGAGCTGGGCGGTCCCCAAGGGCCCCAGTCTGGATCCGGCGGTCAAGCGCCTGGCGGCGGAAGTGGAAGACCACCCCGTCGACTATGCCGATTTCCAAGGCGAAATACCGAAGGGCGAGTATGGCGGCGGTCATGTGGCGACATTCGACAAGGGTCTCTGGACCACCGAGGGAAATGCGGAGGAACAGCTTGCCAAGGGCCATCTGCGTTTCGAGATGTTCGGCGACAAGCTGAAAGGCGGTTGGCATCTCGTGCGGACGCAGAAGCCTGCACGCACGCCGCAATGGCTCCTCTTCAAGGAGCGTGACCGCTACGCCAGCAAACAGGAGGCCGACGACCTGCTGGAGGATGTCGCCCGCGCGCCGGCGAAGCCGGCGCGGCCCAAGACGGGAAAAGCAGCAAAGGTGGCAAAGACAGCAAAGGCGTCTTCGTCTTCGCGTGGGTCGCCGAAACGCTCCGACCCCTGGGGCGCACGCGCCGCCAAGCTGCAGGGTGCCAGGGCGACGAACGACCCGCCGTCATTCCGTTCGCCGCAGCTCGCCAAGCTGAGCGCCACCGTGCCCGCAGGCGACGAGTGGCTGCATGAGGCGAAATGGGATGGCTATCGCCTCATCGCGCAGATCAACCGCGGCAAGGTGCGCCTGTGGTCGCGCAACGAACTGGAGTGGACGAAGAAGGTGCCGGAGATTGTCGGCGCGCTGGAGGCGCTGGGGCTGCAGGACGCCGTGCTTGATGGCGAACTGGTGGCGGGGGCAGGGCGCCAGGAAGACTTCGGCCTGCTGCAGGCCGTGCTGTCCGGCGAG
Source organism: Pseudoxanthomonas sp. LARHCG66 (assembly GCF_052871755.1). Classification (NCBI taxonomy): domain Bacteria; kingdom Pseudomonadati; phylum Pseudomonadota; class Gammaproteobacteria; order Lysobacterales; family Lysobacteraceae; genus Pseudoxanthomonas; species Pseudoxanthomonas sp. LARHCG66. The sequence continues at coordinate 44,149 of NZ_JBIXJW010000005.1, forward strand.
CGCAATGCCGTGCTGTCCTATCTGCTGTTCGACGTACTGCAGATCGACGGTGTGGATCTCTCGCGCAGTCCCCAGTATCAGCGCAAGGCGCTGCTGGCGGAAATCCTGAAGAAGCCGCCGCCGCACCTGATCTACAGCTCGCACATCATCGGCCGTGGCGAGCAGGCCCTGGCCATGGCCATCGAACGTGGCCTGGAAGGCATCATCTCCAAGCGCGCGGATGCGTCCTACCACGGCGGGCGTGGCGATGCCTGGCGCAAGATCAAGCAGCGCAACGCGGAGGAGTTCGCCATCGTCGGCTTCACCCCGCCCAAGGGAAGCCGCGCGGGCTTGGGCGCCCTGTTGCTTGCCACACCGGATCCCGACCATGGATGGCGCTACGTGGGTCGCGTGGGCACCGGCTTCAATGCGCAGCTGCTGGCCGACCTGCCGACCAGACTCGGCCGGGATGCGCGCGCAAAGCCCATGGTGCACGTCGCGGTGGATGATCCCGAGCTGCGCCACGCCCGGTGGGTGCGGCCGCGCCACGTGGCGGAAGTGTTCTTCCATGGCTGGGGCAGCCAGGGGCTGTTGCGGCAGTCGTCGCTCAAAGCGATCCGCGCGGACAAGACGGCAGACGATCTGCAGGAGGCTGGAATGCGCAACCCGACGGAAAAGCCGCAGCCCTCACCAACTGAAAAAAAGAAGAAGCACTCGGCTTCCGCGGTGACCTTGAGCAGTCCTGGTCGTGTGGTGTTCGCGGAAGGTGGCATCACCAAGGCGCAGGTGTTCGATTACTACCAGGCGATGCTGCCCTGGCTGCTGCCCGAGCTGGCGGGGCGGCCACTGTCGGTGGTGCGTTGCCCCCAGGGCGCGGACCGGCCGTGCTTCTTCCAGAAGCACCACACGGCCGGCATGGAGCACGTGGGCGCCGTCAGCATCGAGGAAGACAGCGGCGAGCGCGCGGACTACCTGGTGGTGGAAGAGGGAACCGGATTGCTCGAGATGGTCCAGTTCAATGCGCTGGAATTCCATCCGTGGGGTGCCACCGCGGTCTCGCCCGACAAGGCGGACTACATGGTCTTCGACCTGGACCCCGGGCCGGATGTCGCATGGCGGCAGGTGGTGGAAGCCGCGCGCCAGGTGCGCGGGCGGCTGGAAGCGATGGGACTGGATTCGTTCGTGCGGACATCAGGCGGTAAGGGCCTGCATGTGGTGGTGCCGCTGAAACCGGCGTGCCCATGGACGCAGGTGAAGCCGTTCGCGCATGCCTTCGCCGAATCGATGGCGGCATCGGAACCGCTGGCATACGTTGCGACGGCCAGCAAGAAAGTCCGCAAGGGCCGCATCTTCATCGACTACCTGCGCAACGGCCGCGGTGCCACCAGCGTCGCGTCGTTCTCGTTGCGTGCCAGACCGGGAGCGCCCGTAGCGATGCCGTTACGCTGGAGCGAACTGGGGCGGGTGAAGGCAGGCGATGCCTATGACCTGGTCTCGGCGCGTCGCCGCATGGAGCGCGTGAAGGCACATCCTTGGGAGGCTTGGACGAAGGTCAAACAAGACTTGGATGGCGCAATGCGCCTGATCGACACGATAGTCCCCAAGGCGCAAGGGAAGCAGCGCAAGAATTGATGACGCGAACATCCGGACGGGGAGGGGGATGGTCCTTACGTCAAACTGACTTTTGCAGATCGCTGGCGGTTCACGCATGTGGCCACTATCGGTCAATGACAGGTGCCAGTTGGGGCCATGCCCCGATCAATGACGAGGATCCACGTATCCCGAACAGTGCCTTGCTCTACTGTTGCCTTGCATGCCTTCTCCGAAGCACCGTCGAGCACGTGCCGCCTGCAGTGCGCTGGCAGCATCCATGAACAGGCCGGCACTCACAGCCGTGCACGCGGTGCTTACATTGTCCATTCCACTATCCGCGTGGCATGAGGCTGACAGGATGCGATGTGTCCATGCAGGAGCGGAGGAGCGCGCCGGCTGATCTCGCGCTGGTTGCCGTGTTGGTCGCGGCAGGCGCTTGGTTGTCCAACACCTGGGGCGGACGCCCAGGGGACCTGTCTGCTGTCTGGATTTCAGGAGGCATCCTCTGTGCATGGCTGTTGCTCCGGCCCAGCGCCTCATGGGTAGCGTATTGCGTGGTGGGCGGCATCGCCGATATCGCAGGCCAGTGGGCGGCCGGAACGGCACTTTCCGTGGCTATCGCCCTGTCGCTCTGCCAGGGAATCGAAGTGGTTGGCGTGGCATATTTCATCCGCCGTGAGATTCCCAACATCCGCGACCCCCGCCACTGGATACACTTGGGTGGCGTAGCGACGGTCAGTACACTGCTCGCCTGCGCGGTCTCGGGCCTCCTCGTTGCCGCACTGGCGCACCACGTCATGAAGGCAGACTTCGGCGTCGCGTTCGCCACCTGGTACGGCGCGCACGTGTTGGGCATGGTCATCGTGGGTACCGCCACCCTCGTGCTGCACGTCGAAGGCGTGCGCGCATTGGCTCCACGCGGCCGGCGCACCCGCTTTGCAGTCAGTATGGGATTGATTGCAAGCGTTGGACTGGCAGTGTTCACCCATCCGTATCCAGTGCTCTTTCTGACGTATCCGCCTTTGCTGCTGGGTGCGTTTCGTCACCGGTTTTCTGGTGTCGCCATCGGCGTGACGCTGCTTGCGGTAATCGGCATAGCGCTCACCACCACCGGCCATGGTCCCCTCGCCGGCATTTCTACCTCGCACCCCGCGGTGGGCATCGTACTGTTGCAGCTCTATCTGGCGGGTGGCTGCCTCCTGACCATCCCCGTGGTGCTGGCGATGGCGGAGCGCGATCGGTTGACCGCACGCGTGCGGGACAGCGAGCAGCGCTACCGACTGCTGGCGGATTTCTCAGGCGACCTCGTGGTGAGACTGAACCAATCGGGCGAGCGCACCTATGTGTCGCCTTCCGCAAGAGAAATGCTGGGTTGGTCCCCTGAAGAAATGCTGGGGTCCCGCTGGCACCTCATGCATCCTGATGATCGCGAAGGACAGCGGCGGGCAATGAAGGAAGTGGTTGCGTCCGGCCTTCCGCAGACGCATCGCTTCCGGATCCGGCACCGCGACGGCCAATATGTATGGGTGGAAGTGGTCATGCGATCCGTTCCCGGCGATGATCCCTCGGTGCCGGTAGACCTCATCCTCTCTGGGAGGGATATCAGCAAGCGAGTAGCCGCTGAGCGGGCCTTGGAAAAGAGCCGACTCGAACTGGAGCGCCTGAGCCTGGTGGATGCCCTGACCGGAGTGGCCAATCGACGCCAGCTGGAACGCCGGCTTGCACTGGCCATTGCACGCCTAGACAGGGGCAGTGGCGCCATCGCGCTGTTCTTCCTCGACCTGGATCACTTCAAGGAGGTGAACGATACGCACGGTCATGCGGCAGGAGACGGCGTGATCCGCTGCTTCGCGGATCGCCTGCAAGCGGTGGCGAACGAGGAGAAGGGCCTGGCGGTCCGTTTGGGTGGGGACGAGTTCGTGATCCTGCTCGATGGCAACATCACCGCAGCGGCCGTCGAGGAGGTCGCAAGACGCATATTGGCATCGGTCGATGCACCCATGTACTTCGGAGGAATTTCGCTGATGCTCACCACGAGTATCGGGATCGCATTCGCGCAATCGCCTGTAGAGGAAGATGACCTGCTGGCTACGGCGGACGAGGCGCTGTACAAAGCAAAGCAGCAGGGGCGCAATCGGTTCCATCTGACCATGGTGCGTGCATCGCGTCCGCAGCAGTCCGCCCCAAATGTGTCTGCGTAGGCACCCAACTGCCATTCCGCAGGCACCTGTGCGGCCGACCCATGGACGTGTCCGCTGGAACCGCTGTCGCGGCGCGTGCATGATCGGCGCGTCGAAGGGATGTCCAGTATGGCAGGGGTGACGACGCCATGAGAGCGGCGCTGACTCGGGTAACCGCGGCCTCCCCATCCACCGTGCGCTGGATCGGCACCTGCCTGGGCCTATTCATCAGCATTGGGCTGGTTCTGACGGTCGTGCAGGATAGGCTTGCACGCGTAGAAGCAGCGCGGCGCCAGAGCACGGCCGTGGCCATTGGTGTGGATCGCCTGCTCCATTACGAGCTCCGCAACCTCGAGCGTGCGTTGCGAGGCATGGCGGTCGAAGCGGATGGCTACGCAGAAGACTATCCCGAGCGCAGCCGGTGGGACCTGCCGGCAGCAATCCGCGGGGTAGTCTCGCGACATGTCGAACTTCAGGACATCGATCTGTACGACGCCGAGTGGCGCGCGATCCATCATGGCGTCGGTGCGCATGAACGCCCGGCTCACCCTGCATACACTCCCGGGCATGGCGGGGGGCTGGGCGTGGGGGGGCTGCAGCAGGAGGGCCATGGCGAGCCGATCATCCCCCTGGCGCTGCGCACGCCCGAAGGCAACTGGCTGGTGGCACGGCTGCGCACGTCGGAGCTGCAGCGCATGCTGGAGGGTCTGGATATAGGTAGGCGGGGCAGCGCAGGAATCCTGGACTGGAATGGCGTGGTGCTAGCGCGCCAAGGCATTAGTGGCGCCTACGTGGGCAGGCAGGTGCCGTTGCCTGCAAACCTCACGCCGGGCGCCACGGTGCAACTGGATATGGTGAGTCGACTGGATGGCATCGAGCGCTTCGCCAGTTTCACCTCGACCAGTGACTATCCTTTCGTTGTGGCAGTCGGTCTTTCGAAACAGGACGCGATGGCGCCTTGGTGGCGCTATGCGGTCATCGCAGGCTGCCTGTTGGTGCTCTATTGGCTGGGGATGTCTTACCTGATGCGGAGGATGTCGGTGTCCGAGGCTGCTCGCCGTAGAGTTCACGATGAACTACGGCGGCATGCCGACTGGCTCACGAAGGCCCAAGAAGCTTCGCATGCAGGTGTATGGGCGATGGAACTTGGCGATGACCACGTCCGCGCTTCCGCGCATGCCGCCAGCCTGTTCGGTTTCGCCCCTGTCGCGGGCATGTTGCCGCTGGCGGAGTTCTTCCAGCGCATGCATGTACTGGACAGGCAGAGGGTCGAACGCGAATTCGAACAGGCGCGGGCAAACGGGCAGCCATTCCGCTCCGAGTACCGCATTGTCATGCCGGATGGACAGTGCCGTTGGATCAGTGCGCAGGGCGCGTTGATCGAGGGTGAAGACCACAAGCCACGCATGACGGGCACGATCGTCGACATCACCGAGCGCATGGCGCGGCAGGAAGAGCTGAAGCGCGCGGAGATCCAGTTCCGCGAGTTGTTCGACCTGAATCCACTGCCATTCTGGGTATTCGATATCGAGTCTCTCCGGTTCCTGGCGGTCAATGCTGCCGCCATTTCCCGTTACGGATACTCGCGCGAAGAGTTCCTGGGGATGACTATCCTGCAGATCCGCCCGGCCGGAGAGGTCGAGGCGGTACTCGCGTCGGTCAATGACGGTGCCGAACCACGCGACGCCTCGCCTGTATGGAGTCATGTCCGCCGCGACGGAACGCCCATGCATGTCCGCGTGCACAGCAGCAGCATCATGTTCAATGGGCGTGCAGCGCGGTTGGTACTCGCCGAGGACGTGAGCGACCGGGTGGCCCACGAGAAGGATCTCGCATGGCGGGCTGCGCATGACGAGGGCACGGGCCTGCTCAATCTACGTACGTTCGTCGAACAGCTGGATGACCCGCCGGAACCGGCCGGAAACAGCGGGATCTACGCTGTCGCCTACGTGCAATTGCGCGATCTCGCATTCGTTTCGCCCACCTTCGGGCACCGTACGCGCGACGAGATGATCCGTAGCATCGCGCAACGTCTCGCCGCCGTCGCGGGTCGGCACGGGCCGCTGGCCTACGTGCCTGCCGATGCCTTCGTCGCCGTGACGCGCCATGCGGCCGACTGGAACGAACTGGTGGACGAGCTGTTGGCTGCATTCTCCGAGCCCGTCGAGTCGGGAAGTGGAAGCCAGCGCATGGAAGCATGGATAGGAATCGCCTTCCGGCAAGCTCCCGATCAGGGGGCGGAAGAGGTCGTGGCACATGCGTCGCTTGCCGCACTGCAGGCCCGCGCCGAGAACAGCAGGACGATGCACTACACCGACAGCATGGCGGACGACGCCAGTCAACGACTCGCTATGATCGATCGCCTGCGACGGGCGCTGCCGGGTGATGAGTTCGAGCTCTTCTTCCAGCCCATCCAGCGCCTGAAAGACGGTACGGTCTTTGCAGTCGAAGCGCTGTTGCGGTGGCGTACCCCCAGTGGCTACGTTGCACCGGACAGGTTCATCCCCTTGAGCGAGGAATCGGGCCTCATCGTGCCCATCGGCGATTGGGTGATCGACAAGGCGGCACAGGCATATCAGGCGGTGGCGGCGGTGGGGTTCCCGGGAATGGCCATCGCGGTGAATGTTTCCGCTGTGCAATTCATGTCCGGGACCGTTCCCCGTCTCCTCCGGAGTGTCCACGAGCGCTACGGCCTTCCGCCCGGCAGCCTGCATGTCGAGTTGACGGAGAGTGTCATGCTTCGCCGCCCGGATATGGCACGGGCGGCGATGGAGGAATTGCAACGCGATGGCGTGTTCATCTCAATCGATGACTTCGGCACCGGCTTTTCAAGCATGACGTACCTGCGCGACCTGCCGGTGGATTGTCTGAAGATCGATCGCAGTTTCATCCGTCACGTGCACCGCGATGCGAGGAACGCATCGATATGCCAGGCATTGATAGCACTTGGGCGCGGCCTCGGCCTCGGCATCGTGGCCGAGGGCGTAGAAGCCGAGGAGGAGCTGGCCTGGCTGAAGCGGCATGGCGTCGACAGTGTCCAGGGTTTCCTGATCGCACGACCCGCTCCGCTAGAAGAACTGCTCGCCTGGCTCGCGGCGCCTAAATGAGTGCTGGCATCACTAATTCACATATGTTCGGCATGCATTCATTAATGTCTGAAAGCCGGAATCTCAGTCTGATGGTGTAGTAGCGGCAGTATCGACATATCTTCTCGGGTTTTATGGCCACCTTGCTGTGGCCTAAGATCCGAGCACTTTCAGCACGGCCCGTTCTAGAAGGCGCGCTGCTCCCAAGCGGGGTAGCTGGCCAGCATGGTTTCGGCTACGTGTTCATCCATGAGCCACGCGCCGTTCGTACGCATGTGGTCTTCGATGAAGTGGTGTCTTGCGATGCCGCGCGATACAAAGGTGTAGTCGCACGGATAGGATCTCTATGGTGCGAGCCGAATGGGGCCGTGAGTTGCAGCTGCGAACTGGACGTCAGCATGGCGAGATCTAGCCTGTCTTAACCATTTAGCTCATGCTCCATCCGTTCCTGCGGGCTAGTGCGATAGCAGCGCTTTCGGCCCTATCGCGGCTAGCGTGGCGCTCAGTGGTGACCACGTCGACGCGTGCACGCCCCTCTGCAATGCGGAACATTGCGCGGCCCTGCCAATAGACCATTCCCAGCGGATCAATCTTCTCGATCGTCTGTACAGTCAGTTGGTGTCCGTTGTCCGTGATCGTCATTACGGTCATAGCTTGCCCCTCGCCATGTGGAAATCTACTTCAAGGACCTCCGACACGGCAAAGGATGCACCGGACTGCGAATCTTTGCGGCCTTCAGTGCGCTCCCTTTGGATCTTGCCCTGCACCGTGAAGTGGGCTCGTGGGAGGATGAGTTTGAGGCGAGGGAGCTGAGAGATCTGCTGCCCGCTAGCTGCGACCGGCAAGAACAGGTGATAGACTGATGTTCTTGATAATCATTCGCATTGAAAGTCCTCATGTCCCCCCAACGGTTTACGCGTGGCCTCTTGGCCACCGCCCTGTCCTTGGCCATTTTTCAGGCTCATGCCCAGGCTTCCCCCGACGCCGCACCTGCCAACCCTGATGTAACCGAACTGGATGCGGTCCAAGTCTTGGGTCGGGCCCAAACTCTGTACAAGGCCGACGATGCCGCGGTCGGTACCCGTACGGATACGCCCTTGGCTCTGGTGCCGCAGTCGGTACAGGTCATGCCCCGCGAACTGATCGATGACCAGGCCGCACGCCAGGTCACCGACCTTTATCGGAGCATCAGCGGCATCAGCTTCTTCAGCTATGCCGGCGTGACCTTGCGTGGATTCCGCCAGGAGAACGTGCTGTACGACGGGCTGCGTGGCGATCCCTATGCAGGCTTCTCCGTCCCACAATTGTTCAACATAGAACGGGTCGAAGTACTCAAAGGTCCGGCCGGCGCGCTGTATGGCGGCGGCGATGCCGGCGGTGTCATCAATTACGTTACGCGCAAGCCGCAAGCCAAGGTGCAGCGCCGGGCCGAAATCCAATTCGGCAACGAGGATTTTGTTGCCGGTTCGGTCGAGGCGACCGGTCCGCTCACCCCGTCCGGAAGGGTGCGTTATCGCCTGGGAGCCTACGGCGATGGCGAGGAGGGCGTTCGCTGGAATGCGGACAGCCAGAGCGTGATCGGTGATGCCTCGATCGCCATGGACATCGGCGAGACCGGCGAACTGACGGTGCAGTACACCGACATCACCCAGAATCTGGGGGGCAACCGGCTCCGCGGGGTGCCAGTGAACGACAACGGCGAATTCCTCACGAACCGTCGCTGGAATCACAACGAAGCCACCGACTTCCTCGACATGAATGCCAAGGTGCTGCTCGCGCAGTATCGTTTCTCGCCGGCGCAAGCATGGGACGTCGACTTTGCTGCGCGATGGTTCGAGAACAGCGAGCATCAGATCTACCACGAGCCGATGGGCTTGATCGACCGGGACGGCGATGGCACCGCGGAATGGATGACGCGCCAGCTGCGCAACCAGTACCGGGACAACGACGCCATTGCAGTGAACGGCAATGCCGTCTGGCGCTTCAGCACCGGGACTGTGGAACACAAGTTGCTGTTCGGCGCCGACTACTACCACGTGGATTCGGATTTCACGGCACAGACAGCCAATAGCGCGGACCTGGTTCGCAACGCAGGACCCGTGCCCGGCATCGACCTGTTCAATCCCGTATACGGGGTCACCTCCTACCGCGATTACAACCTCGCCGCCCTTCCGTGGCGTGACACCAGCACCCGCGGCATTCGCTACGGCGGTTACATCCAGGACGAGCTGACCCTGACACCGCGCTGGTATCTGCTGGCCGGCTTGCGCTGGGACGGCTTTGAGGATGAGGATCTGATCGGTGGAACCCGCGTGGACGGTCACGACCTCAGCTGGCGCCTGGGCAGTACCTTCGTGCTGCGTGATGGACTGAATGCGTATGCCAGCGTGGCCAGCGGCTTCGTGCCGCAAACGACCGGCAACCAGAACCCCGCGGCAGGGGGCCCTTTCGATGCCGAGCAGAGCAAGCAATGGGAAGTGGGCTTGAAGACGCTGCTGGCCGATGGCCGCCTCACGCTCAACACCGCGCTCTACCGGATCGAGCGCAGCAACATCGTGCAAGCCACGGGTGAAGTCGTGGACGGCACCAACCAGCTGGCGGCACTTGGCCTGGTACGCAGCGAAGGCTTGGAAGTCGACCTGCTGTCAGACGTGACCGACCGTTGGGTCATCAACATCGCATATGCCTACAACGATGCCCGCGTGATCGATGCCGGCAGCAACGGCATCACCAATGCATCAGGCGATCGCTTCGCCAACGCCCCGCGCAACAAGCTGGGCCTGTGGACCCGCTATGACATCCCGGCCATCGCATCCGCCATCGGTTTCGGAGCGGACTACACGGATGAGCGCATCAGCCTGGAGGGGCAGCGGGTCAAGCCGTACACGATTTTCGACCTGAGCTGGCAGACGCAATGGCGGGACTGGAAGTTCCAGGCCAACATCAAGAACCTGTTCGACAAGGTCTATGCGGTCAGCGGTTTCATCGAACGCAACGGTCATTTCCCCGGTGAACCGCGACGGCTCTACCTGCAGGCGGCCTATACGTTCTGACTGTCATGCGCCAGCCACCGCCAGCGATCTCATCTTCTTCCGTGCCGACCCAGCCCCACAGAGGGGGCGGAAGGCGCCGTTGGTTCGATCTGCACAGTTGGATCGGACTCAAGCTGTGCCTGTTCATGGGCTTTATCTGCCTGACCGGCACTCTGGCGGTGTTTGCGCAGGAAATCGATTGGCTGCTGCACGCGGAAATGCGCGTGACTCCCGGCGAGCAACGCGTCAGTTGGGGGCAGATGGTCGATGCGGTGCAGCGAGCCCATCCTGACTGGTCGCTTCAGGGCCTGGCTGCACCGCATGCATCGCGCTTCGCCGCCAAGGCCCAGGTGCGTACGGCAGATGGAAGGCTGCGGTTTGTCTGGGTCGACCCGTACACCGGCAAGGTGACGGGGGATACCCATTGGTTCAATGTCCACCGTTTCCTGCGCAACACGCATCGCCACCTCATGCTGCCCGTCAGGTACGGCGTACCGCTGGTGGCGGCGCTGTCGATCCCCTTGCTGCTGTCACTTGTCAGCAGCCTCTTCATCTACAAGCGCTGGTGGCGTGGATTCTTCAGTTGGCCACGCGGCGACCGGCCACGCCGCCTTTGGGGTGACATCCATCGGTTGCTCGGTGTCTGGAGCCTGTGGTTCGTGGCGCTGATTGCGGTTACCGGCGGGTGGTATCTGGTCGAATCACTGGGCGGCAAGGCCACGCCTCCACCGAAGATCTCGCTGCCAGGTGACGGCAAGGGCGAGAAGGCGGCACCTGCCGATCCTGTGGCCATCGACCGCGCCGTCGCGGAGTTGGCGAAGCGCTGGCCTGAGCTGAGTGTGGCAGGAGTGCTACCCAGTGCGGCTGGCCAGGGCATCCTCATCGACGGACAAGCGCAGGCATGGCTCGTACGTGATCGAGCCAATGTCGCCGGCTTCGATCTGCGCGATGGTCGTCTGCTTGAGCTTCAGGATGGGCGTGAGATGAGCGTCCATCAGCGCATCGCCGAGATGGCCGATCCGCTGCACTTTGGCTCATTCGGTGGATGGCCGGTGCGGCTGCTGTGGTTCCTGTTCGGCGCTGCGCTCACGGCGCTCAGCTTCACGGGCGTGTACCTGTATGGCCTGCGAGTGGCCGACACACTGCGCTCGGCCCGCAAGCGGGGGCGTCATGAGTCGACCTGACCCCGGCCCTTGGAGACTGGCCTGGCGCAGCATGGGACGATGGCGCTGGCTTTGGCTGGTGCTGCTGATTCTCTGGCTCGCGCTGATTCCATTGGAAGCCATGAAGTAGAGCTTGTCGCTGGCGAAGCAAAGGCGGCTTCCGACCTTGGACCAACCGCTAGCTCCCTGGCTTCTGGAAATCTCAGCTCCTGCGCATCAGGATCATCTTTTCCTGAGTCATGTCGCGCATGGTGTAGGGAATGCCGCCGGTGCCATACCCGGATTCCTTGCGACCAGCGAAAGGCATCCAGTCGGTGCGAAAGGCGGTGGGGTCGTTGATCATCACCGCCGAGGCATCCAGACGGTTGGCCGCGCGCAGGGCGATATCAATGTCTTGGGCGAAGATGCTGGCCTGGAAGGCGGTGGGCAGGGCGTTGGCGCGCGCAATCGCCTCGTCGAGATCGCTATAGCGGTAGACCGCGACCACCGGGCCGAAGATCTCTTGCAGGGATACCCGTGCGTCGACAGGGGGATCGAGCAGCACCGCAGGTTGCAGCGTCGTCTCAGAGAGGCGTGTTCCGCCGGTAGCGAGCTTGGCGCCGCCCTTGACCGCCTCCTCGATCCATTCCGCGACCCGGTCTGCCTCTCGTGGCAGAATCAGTGGGCCAACCTCGGTCTCCTTCAACGTGGGATTACCGGTACGCAATCTTTCGACTCGAGCGATAAGCCTGTGCGTGAAGTCGTCGGCAATGTCATGGTGGACGTAGATGCGCTGCGTCGATACGCAAACCTGGCCTGCATGGTAAAACCCGCCCTTCACGATCGGCTCGATGATCTTGTCGAGGTCGGCGCTGCGATCGACGATGGCCGGCGCAAGACCCCCATGCTCGAGCGCCGAGCGCGCCCCATGGGCGAGCTTGGCATGCAGCGACCAACCGACCCTGGCCGAGCCGATGAAACTCAGGAACGCGACCCGCTTGTCGGTCGCGAGCTTTTCGGCCAGTTCATTGCCTTCCGGTACGAAGCTCTGGCACCAGGGCTCGGGTAGGCCGGCTTCATGTGCCATCGCAACGAACTCGATGCAGGAGAGGGGGGTCGTGCCCGCGGGTTTGACGATGACGGGGCAGCCGACCGCGATGGCCGGCGCGACCTGGTGGACGATCAGGTTCAGCGGATGATTGAACGCCGAGATCGCCGCCACGATGCCGACGGGCTCTTTGGTGGTAAACGCCCAGCGATTCTCCGCAGCAGCCGACAGGCCCATCGGGATCTCCCGGCCAGCGAAGTTCCGCAGTTCGTCGGCGGCGTTGTGGACGCCGTCAATGGCGCGCGTTGTCTCGACGATAGCGTCAGGTAGCGGCTTGCCACCCTCGCGCGCGATCTGCATGGCGAGCTGGTCGCGCTTACCTTCCATCAGAAGGGCCAGCCTGCGCAGGATGGCAATGCGCTGATGCGGCTTGAGCCAGCCGTCACGATCCTTGAACACGCGCTCGGCGGCTTGCAGTTTGCGCTCCAGTGCCATGGCATCGTCGGTTTCTATTTCCGCGATCGGTGCACGGTCAAAGGCCTGAACGACGTTCAGCATGGTGGATTTCCTCACACGTCAGATGCTCGAGGGAGAAGCGGGGCGCCATTCTCTGCGCGGCTTTGCAAGCCGTCATTGACGACCGATGGCGTCGCGACAGATCCGCTCACGCGCACTCCAGGCCGGGTTTCCGATTGCGCAATTCGTCGACGAGCACATGCGTGTTCTCGGAATAGTCGATCGGCACGTCAATCAGATGAACCCCGCCACCGGCGAAGGCGGCTTCGAGCGTCGGCACGAGATCCTGGACTGCGGTCACCCGCGAACCCTTCGCGCCATAAGCTTGGGCATAACGCACGAAGTCGGGATTGCCGAAGCGCATGCCGAAATCCGCGAAGCCATCGACTGCCTGCTTCCAGCGGATCATGCCGTACGCACTGTCGTTCAGGATGACCACGACCAAGTTAAGTCCGAGCCGCACGGCCGTTTCCATCTCCTGCGAGTTCATCATGAAGCCGCCATCGCCGCAGACCGCCATGACGCGACGATGTGGATAGAGCATCGCCGCCATCATCGCGGAAGGCAGGCCCGCACCCATCGTGGCGAGCGCGTTGTCGAGCAGCAGCGTATTGGCGACATGGGTGCGGTAGTTGCGGGCGAACCAGATCTTGTACATGCCATTGTCGAGACAGACGATGCCATCGTCCGGCATGACTTCGCGCACATCGTGGACGAGGCGTTGGGGCGTGACCGGGAAGCGATCCTCTTCGGCGCGGTCGTTGAGGCGGGCAAGGATCTTCTGGCGCAGCGCGATCATCCCTTCGTCGGGAGACAGGCGGCCTTCGAGCCGCTCGGCGAGCGCTTCGACGGAGGCTCCAACATCGCCGATCACCTCGATATCCGGATGGTAGACCTGCTCGACCGTGGCAGATTGGTAGCCGACATGGATGACCTGCGGTCCGCCGCTGTTCTTCATGAGGAAGGGAGGTTTCTCGACCGTGTCATGGCCGATGGCGACGATCAGGTCGGCACGCTCGACGGCTTCGTGGACATAGTCGCCCTCCGAGAGCGCGGCGGTGCCCATGTAGAGGTTGGAGCCGCCAGTGACCGCACCCTTGCCCATTTGCGTGTTGAAGAAGGGGAGCCGGGTACGCATCACGAAGGTCGATAACGCCTCGGTCAGCCACGGCCGGCTGCCGGCCGCGCCGATCATCACCAGCGGGCGCTTGGCGGCGAGGATGGCCTCCACCGCCCGGTCGAGCGCGGCAGGAGGGGCGAGGGGACGCTCGATCGGGTGCACCGAAATGACGGGGGCGCTTTCGACCTCTTCGGCGGCGACGTCCTCCGGCAGCTCGAGATGCACCGGCCCCGGCCTCTCCTCCGTGGCAACGCGGAACGCATCACGCACGGTAGCGGGAATGGACGCCGCGCTGACGATCTGGCGCGTCATCTTGGTCAGTGGCTTCATCGACGCGACGATATCCACGATCTGGAAACGAGCCTGCTTGGCGCTCATCACGGCTTTCTGGCCGGTAAGAAGGATCATCGGCATGGCCCCGAGATGGGCATAGGCTGCACCGGTCGAGAAATTCAGTGCGCCCGGGCCCAACGTGGCGAGGCAGACGCCTGGCTTACCCGTGAGCCGCCCATGCGTCGCCGCCATGAAGGCGGCTGCTTGTTCATGACGCGTCAGGACGAGTTCGATGCGTGAGGTCCGGAGCGACTCCAGGAAGTCGAGATTCTCCTCCCCCGGTACGCCAAAGATACGGTCCACGCCTTCGTTCTCAAGCGCATCGACCAGCAAGGCAGAGCCCTTGCGCATAGTTCGGATCCTTATGGCAGTGAATCGGACAGAACTGGGCGGACGTAGTGCATGGGCGAGTCTAGCAAGCGATACGTTAACTGCGCGGAGCGTGGCGGGACTCGGGTACTGTGAACCGGCGAGGAAAAAAACACGCAGAAGATGATGGTTCACGACGCACCGGCGACACCCTGCGTGGCCGCCGCACGGGCGAAGGAAATCGGGCCGGCACTCGTCCTTGCCGGACGTGACGAAGAGCCGCTGCAGGCTCGCATGTTCACTCTCGATGACCTGGCCGATGTCAGGCGCGGGCTGCAGGACATCGACGTGCCGCTCAACTGCGCCGGTCCGTTCGTGCACACGGTGGAGCCGCTGATGACCGCCTGCCAGCACACTGTTTGTCATGAGTCATGCGTATGGCAAAGAGGGGCATGGCGCTGCAAACGCGCTTGCCGGCAATCGTGCTGTCGAGCTCATGCAAGGTTCGAATTGTTGTGCTCTGCAGCATGGGAATTCGTGCGTGGCGTCTTGCATCGGAGTGTTCGGCTGCTTTATGGTGCAATCGATTGCATTGAGGCGAATCTTTGAAGCTTCGCGCCGGTTGGGAGGCCGGGATATCGATGTATGTCTATTCGATCAGAACGGCATGCTGCATCTCGTCCGGTGCATGCCTCGCGATGGCAGCGATGTCTCGAACGATAGTTTCGAGCGTCCGCCGGCCGTGGCTGGATCCATGAGCGCGCAAGGCGGGGGATTCACGCGCCGGGATGCGCTGCGCGCCGCCATGTTGGGCAGCGCTGGGCTGGTCGGTGCCGGCCTGGTGTCCGGCACCGGTGCAGCGGCGCCGCTCAAAGGCACGCTGAAACATTCCGTCGCCCGCTGGACATTCCCGAAGTTGTCGATTGCCCAGTTGTGCGAGACGGTGAAGGGCATAGGTTTTGCCGCCATCGACTTGGTCGGCCCGCAGGACTGGCTGACGCTGAAAGCGCATGGCGTGTTCAGCTCGATGTGCAACGGCGCAGAGCTTGGTCTGGATAAAGGCTTCGCCGCCACCCAGTTCCACGATCAACTGGTCGAGCGCTATACCCGCCACATCGATTTGGTGGCGGACGCCGGTTATCGCAACCTCATCTGCTTCTCCGGCAATCGCAACGGCATGGATCCTGAGGAGGGCCTGGTCAACGCCGAAGCCGGCCTGAAACGGATCCTGGGCCATGCGGAGAAGCGCGGCGTCATGCTGGTCATGGAGTTGCTGAACTCGAAGGTGGATCACCCCGACTATCTGTGCGACCGCTCCGGCTGGGGCGTGGCGCTGTGCGAGCGGCTGGGCTCCGATCATTTCGGCCTGCTCTACGACATCTACCACATGCAGATCATGGAAGGCGACGTGATCGCCACGATCCGCAAGCACCACGCGTTCTTCAGGCATTACCACACCGCGGGCGTGCCTGGCCGGCACGAGATCGGCGAGGACCAGGAACTCAACTATCCAGCCATCTGCCGCGCCATCCGCGATACGGGCTTCGACGGTTACGTGGCGCAGGAGTTCATGCCCACCGCCGCCGATCCCATCGCCTCGCTGCGCGAGGCCGTGCGCCTCTGCGACATCTGAATCCGATATCCACCAGGGAAATCCCATGGCAGACAATCACTACGACGCCATCGTCGTCGGCTCGGGAATCAGCGGCGGTTGGGCTGCCAAGGAACTGACCGAGAAAGGCCTCAAAGTCCTGATGCTGGAGCGCGGCCGTAACATCGAACACGTCAAAGGCTACGTGAACGCGATGAAGGAGTCATGGGATTACCCGCATCGCAATCATCCCACCCAGGAGATGCGGGCCAGGTTCCCGGTCCGCGTGCGCGACGGCGGCCTGGGCGAGAACACGCTGGACATGTGGGCGAACGAGCAGGATTGCCCCTACACGGAAACCAAGCGCTTCGACTGGTACCGCGGCTACCACGTCGGCGGCCGATCACTGATGTGGGGCCGGCAGAGCTATCGCCTGTCGGATCTGGATTTCGAGGCAAACCTGAAAGAGGGCATCGCCACCGACTGGCCGATCCGCTATGCCGATATCGCGCCCTGGTACGACCACGTCGAGAAGTTCGCCGGCATCGCCGGTACCCGAGAAGGCCTGGACGTCCTGCCCGACGGGGAATTCCTGCCGCCCATTCCTTTGAACATCGTCGAGAAGGACGTAGCCGCGCGGATCAATCAGGCCTTCGGCGGCACGCGCCACCTCATCCACTCGCGCACCGCCAACATCACCCAGCCCAAGCCCGAACAGGGCCGGGTGAACTGCCAATACCGCAACAAGTGCGTTTTAGGTTGTCCGTTCGGCGCGTACTTTTCCACCCAGTCGGCCACGCTTCCGGCGGCGATGAAGACGGGCAATTTGACGCTGCGGCCGTTCTCGATCGTCAAGGAGGTGCTCTACGACAAGGACCGCAAGCGCGCGCGAGGGGTGGAAATCATCGACGCCGAGAACGGCCAGACCTACGCGTACACGGCCAAAGTGGTTTTCCTCAATGCGTCCTCGTTCAACTCCACCTGGCTACTGATGAATTCGGCCACCGATGTCTGGGAAGGCGGCCTGGGTTCCTCCTCGGGCGAGCTGGGACACAATGTCATGGACCATCATTTCCGTGTCGGTGCCTCGGGTCGTGTCGATGGTTACGAGGACAAGTACTACTCGGGTCGCCGTCCGTGCGGTTTCTACATCCCACGCTTCCGCAACGTCGGCAGCGACAAGCGCGCCTACATGCGAGGCTTCGGCTATCAGGGCGGCGCCAGCCGCACCGGATGGTCGCGCGAGATCGCCGAGCTCAGTATCGGTGCGGAACTGAAGGAGGCGCTGACCCAGCCGGGCGAGTGGCGCATCGGCATGACCGGGTTCGGCGAGATGCTGCCGTATCACGACAACCGGATCACCCTGGACCCCGAACGCAAGGACAAGTGGGGTTTGCCGGTGCTGGCGATGGACGTGTCCATGCGCGAGAACGAGCTCGCGATGCGCAAGGACATGGGCGCCGATGCCGCGGAGATGCTGGAAGCCGCAGGCATCAAGGACGTCCGGGTGCATGACGATGACTACGCGCCGGGCATGGGTATCCACGAAATGGGTACCGCGCGGATGGGACGGGACCGGAAAACGTCGGTACTGAACATGCACAACCAGGTATGGGATGCGCCGAACGTCTACGTCACCGATGGCGCCTGCATGACCTCAGGCGCCTGCGTGAATCCGTCGCTGACCTACATGGCGTTGACGGCGCGTGCGGCGGACCACGCCGTGCAAGAACTCAAGGCGGGGAATCTGTGATGGAACGCCGGGAACTCCTGAAGATGATCGCCGCCGCCACCGGCGCGGCCATGATCGGCATACCGGCGTTCTCCTACGCGCAGGCGCCGGTTGCCGGCGCTGCGAGCGCCTTTTCCGAAGTCGATGTGGCGCTGCTGGACGAGGTGGCCGATACCATCCTGCCGCGGACCAGGACGCCGGGGGCCAAAGATGCGGGCGCGGGCGCGTTCATGGCCCGGTACGTGGCCGACTGCTACACGCCGCAGAACCAGGCAATCTTCCGCGACGGTCTGGCCGATCTGGATCGGCGTGGCGGGCAAGGGTTCCTCTCACTGTCGCGGGACGCGCGCGCCACACTGCTGCGTGCGCTGGATGCCGAGGCCAGGGCGGGGCTGGGTACCACCGCGAAGG
This sequence comes from Pseudoxanthomonas sp. LARHCG66, assembly GCF_052871755.1. Taxonomy (NCBI): domain Bacteria; kingdom Pseudomonadati; phylum Pseudomonadota; class Gammaproteobacteria; order Lysobacterales; family Lysobacteraceae; genus Pseudoxanthomonas; species Pseudoxanthomonas sp. LARHCG66. The sequence continues at coordinate 62,221 of NZ_JBIXJW010000005.1, forward strand.
AGGGCGGTGTGAACCCGGGGCCGCTGACGCCGCACTACTTCACGATGCTCAAGCAGCTGGTGATCTTCAGTTTCTTCACCTCGCGCCCGGGCGCGACTGAGGCGCTGCGGTACGTGCCCGTGCCGGGCCGCTACGACGGCGAACTGGGCTACACGCCGGGCACGCCGGCATGGGCCACCGAATGAGCGGCCTGTACCGTCCGTCCACGCCCCGCGCGTTCACGAGAACCTCCATGACCCCGATGACAAGACCCATGCTGATGGCGACCTGCCTGCTGGCCCCTTGCGTGTTGGCCGCAGCGCCCGCCATCGCGCAGGCTGCCGGTGATCCGCAGCGCGACCCTGCCAAGACCGAAGTCTGGAAGCCGATCCCGGCGATGGTCGCCACGCCCCGCGATGCCGCCCCGTCCGATGCCGTGGTGCTATTCGACGGCAAGGATCTGTCGGCGTGGGAGGGCGAGCAGGGCGGCGAGGCGCGCTGGGTGGTGGCCGACGGCGCGTTCACGGTGGTGCCGGGCAGCAAGGGCATCCGCACGAAGCAGCGCTTCTGCGATATCCAGCTGCATGTGGAATGGCGCACGCCTGTCGAGACCCGGGGGCTCGATGGACAGCAGCGCGGCAACAGCGGCATTTTCCTGCAAGAGGTCTACGAACTGCAGGTGCTGGACAGCTACGAGAACCCCACGTATCCCAACGGGCAGGCCGCATCGATCTACAAGCAGGCCATTCCGCTGGTGAACGCCTCGCGCGCACCGGGCCAATGGCAGGTCTACGACATCATCTGGAAGGCGCCGCGCTTCTCCGCTGGCGGCGGTCTGGTCTCACCGGCGCGCATCACCGTGCTGCACAACGGTGTGCTGGTGCAGAACGATACGGTCGTGTCGGGCAAGACCGAATACATCGGCGCGCCCTCGTATCCGCCCCACAGCTGCGCCCCGATCTACCTGCAGGATCACGATGCCAGGGTCAGCTTCCGCAACATCTGGATGCGCGAACTCTGAGCTGCGCGCTGGACGCTCATCCGTCTTCGCTTATTGCTTGAGGAAGGCGACCAGGTCGTCGATTTCCTTTTCCGAGAGCTGGCTGAAGGGCGGCATCAGCCCGCCGCCATTCACGATCTTCTCCCTGATCTGCTTTTCGTCCAGCCGCTTGCCCACGTCAGTGAGGGCAGGGAAGGTGCCCGGAATGCCGGCACGTTCCGCGCCGTGGCAGGCCGAACACTGGGTGGCGTAGAGCCGGGCACCGGCCGCCGCATCCTGCGGGCCTCCCGAGATCGCCGGGACCGCGACGGAGGCGGCCACCACGACAGACAGGCTGGCCAACTTGACGAATTTCCCCATGGGGATCACTCCGGTATTCAGCGCGCTGCGTCCGCAGGCAGGTGCTTGTAGAGATAGTCTGCGCCGGCTTTCACCACCGCGGAAGGATCGCGCGGCTGATCGTGCTCGACGATGAACCACTGCACGCCCGCCGCCTTGGCGGCAGGAAGGATCGATCCCCAGTCCAGCACGCCCTGGCCGACGGGGGCGAACCCTCCTTCATCCTGCGCCTGGCCCGTGGCTGCGTTGTCCTTGGCATGGACCGCGAACAGGCGCCCGCGGAACTTGCCAAGCGTCGCCGCTGGATCGAGCCCGGCGCGCGCCACCCAGGCCAGATCCAGCTCCGTTTTCAATCCTGGGCCCGCCGCTTCGAATAGCAGATCCAGTCCCGTCTTGCCGGCGAAATCCACCAGTTCGAAGTCGTGATTGTGGTACGCCAGGGTCATGCCCCTGGCTTGCAGCCGTTTCGAGATGCCCGCCAGTTCCTCGCCCAGGGCCGTCCAGCCGGCCGCGTCGGTCGGCCGCTCCTGTTCGCCCAGATAGGGCACCACCAGCACGGTGTTGCCGATCGCCTGGTTGAAGGCGACCACGCCATCCAGGTCCGTGCGCAGGTCCGCCAGCTGCACATGGCTGGAGATGACCCTGATCGAATACCTGTCCAGCAACCGCTTCAGTTCGTTGGCACTGACGTTCTGCGTGCCGACGGTTTCCACCGCCCGCACGCCCGCGTCGTGCACGATCTTCAGTTGCTCATCGAGCGAGGCCACATGACGCAGTGTGTACATCTGCACGGCGATGGGCTTGGGCGGCATGGCGGCGTCCTTGGCGAAGGCGGACAGGGCGGACAGGCACAGCAGCGTGGTGGCGGCGATTTTGCGCAAGGGCGTGATGGTCATGATGCACTCCAGGTTCGAAGACCTGCAGACAGGAAGAAGCGGCGCTCGTGTCCCAGGTCGATCAAGGTATGGACGTCCAGGCGCGCGTCCTGGCCGAGGCGATGACGCGGTCGACGATCAGTGCCGAGCGCAGTCCGTCTTCGAATGTCGGCAGCCCTTCAGGTCGCTCAGCGACGATGGCGCGGTAGGTGTCGGCGACGAAGGCGTCGAAGCAGTTGCCATAGCCCTGCGCGTGACCGGGTGGCAGCACCGACAGCCGGCGTTGTTCGGCGCTTCCCGCTCCCGGACCGCGCACGAAGATCTCCTCGCGCTGGTCGGGCAGTCCGATCCAGAGCCGTTCGCTGTCTTCCTGATCGAAGGCCACGCTGGCTTGCGCACCGTCGATTTCGAACCACAGGCGGTTCCGGCGTCCGGCCGACACCTGGCTGACGGTCAACGAGGCCAGCGTGCCGTTGCCGGTCTTGAACAGCGCCGCGGCCACGTCTTCGCTGGATACCGGCTGCATCGCGCCGCCCGCCGCGGGCGTTGAGAAACTCAGCCCGGTGGCGGCGGCGCGCTGCGCGATCACCGTTTCGAAGGCGGCGCTGACGTCCACGAACCGTTCGCCACTGACCCATTCCACCAGGTCGCACCAGTGCGAGCCGATGTCGGCGAAAACGCGCGACACGCCGCCCAGCGCCGGATCCACGCGCCAGTTGTTGCTGGCCGGGTCCAGCAGCCAGTCCTGCAGGTAGCTGCCATGGATGAGCCGTAGCGGCCCCAGGTCACCGTGAGCTATCCGCGCGCGCGCTTCGCGAACGACCGGGTGATAGCGGTAGACGAACGGCACCGTCGCCACTAGGCCGGTGGAGGCCGCCAACGCGGAGAGCGCTTCGGCATCCTGCAGGGTGGTGGCGAGGGGCTTCTCGCAGATCACATGCTTGCCGGCTTCCAGCGCGGCCTGCGCCATCGCGCGGTGCAGGTGATTAGGGGTGCATACATGCACCACTTGCACCTCCGGGTCGGCGAGGGCGTCACTAATGTCGCGATAGGCGCGCGGCACGTCCCATGCTTCCGCCACTTCGGCACCACGTTCCGGAGATGACGCACTGACGCCACGCACGACCGCGCCGGCCAGCAAGGCCGCGCGACGATGCACGGCGCCGATCATTCCGGTGCCGACGATGGCGACCCCGAGCTTGCCCATGCGACGGCTCCTCAGCTGGCGGACGACGTGGAAGGCGCACCGGCGGAAACCGGCCGCTCGCGGAACAGCAGCAGGAAGGCCACCAGCACGACGAAGGCCACAGCCGCGGGAAACAGCCAGATCTTCTGCCAGTCCGGGCCCGCCGCCGTGGTGTAGTACTCAACGACCGCACCGGACAGGAAGGTGCCGATCAACATGCCCACACCATAGGTGGCCAGCGTGATGAACCCTTGCGCGCTGCTGCGCACCGACGGGCCCGCGTGGGCGTCGGTGTAGATCTGGCCGGTGACGAAGAAGAAGTCGTAGCAAATGCCGTGCAGCACGATGCCGATGACAAGCAGCGCGAACCCGCCGCCGGCGTCGCCATAGGCGAACATCCCGTAGCGCAACACCCACGCCGCCATGCCGATCGCCAGCATGGTCTTGACGCCCAGCCGCGCGAACAGGAAGGGCATGGCCAGCATCAGCAGCACCTCGGACACCTGACCCAGGGACTGCAGGCCGGCCGCACCGCGCACACCCAGGTCGTTGAGGTACGGATTGGTGAAGTTGTAGTAGAACGACAGCGGCACGCAGATGGCGATCGAGGCCAGGAAGAACACCAGGTACGAGCGCGACTTCAGCAGGCGCAGCGCGTCCAGGCCGAGGATCTGGCCCAGCGAAGCGTTGCGCTGCTGGGCGAGCGGCGGCGTGTGGGGCAGGGTGAAGGCGTACAGTCCCAGCATCAGCGAGGCAGCCGCGGCCATGCGGAAGGTGAGCTCCAGGCGGTGTGCCTGTTCCCACCCCAGCCAGCCGATCAGCACGCCGGCGACGATCCAGCCGATGCTGCCCGCGACCCGCACGGGCGGGAACTGTTTTTCGGGCGACTGCATGTGCCGCATCGCCACGCTGTTCGCCAGGGCCAGCGTCGGCATGAACAACAGCATGTAGGCCATCACATACGCGGCGAACGCGTCGAAGCTCGTAGCCGTGGACGCGAACCACATCAGCACCGCCCCGGCCAAGTGCAGCACCGCCAGGATGCGTTGCGCGGCGAAGTAGCGGTCGGCGATCAATCCGACCAGGAACGGCGCGACGATGGCGCCGATGGACTGGCTGAGGAAGGCGGTGGCGACCTGGCTTGCGCTGGCCTTCAGCGGGCCCTGCACCAGATACGTGCCCAGGGTGACGAACCACGCCCCCCAGATGAAGAACTGCAGGAACATCATCGCGCTCAGGCGCGACATGGCGAACGTCATGACTTCCCCTCCCAGGTCGGTGTTCGGTCAGAGCCCCAGCATGCCGCGCAGTGTTTCCCGACTCGCACCGCTGTCGGCGAAATCGTCGAAGGCGCGCTCGGTCACCCGGATCAGATGGTCGCGGATGAAGGCGGCGCCTTCGCGCGCGCCGTCTTCCGGATGTTTCAGACAGCACTCCCATTCCAGTACGGCCCAGCCGGGGAAATCGTACTGCGCCATCTTCGAGAAGATGGCCTTGAAATCGATCTGGCCATCGCCCAGCGAGCGGAAGCGGCCGGGACGGTCGATCCAGTTCTCGTAGCCGCCATAGACGCCGCTGCGCGCACTGGCGCGGTACTCGGCGTCCTTGACGTGGAAGATGCCGATGCGTTCGTGGTAGCGGTCGATGAAGCCAAGATAGTCCATCTGCTGCAGCAGCAGGTGGCTGGGGTCGTAGAGGATTTTGGCGCGCGGATGATGGTCCACTGCGTCGAGGAACCGTTCGAAGGTCGCACCGTCGTGCAGGTCTTCGCCGGGATGGATCTCATAGCAGAGGTCGACGCCATGGGCATCGAAGGTGTCCAGGATGGGACGCCAGCGGCGTCCGAGTTCGACGAAGGCCTCTTCCACCAGGCCCGGTGGCCGCTGCGGCCAGGGGTAGAAATAGGGCCAGGCCAATGCACCCGAGAACGTGGCATGCGCGGTCAGTCCGAGTCGCTGGCTGGCCTGCGCGGCCATTACCATCTGTCCGACCGCCCACGCCTGTCGGGCGGAAGGATCGCCGCGCCTCTCCGGCGGGGCGAAACCGTCGAACAGGCTGTCGTACGCGGGATGTACGGCGACCAGCTGGCCCTGCAGGTGGGTGGACAGTTCGGTGATGCGGATGCCATGCCGGTCCAGCATGCCGGCGATATCGTCGCAATACGCTTGGCTCTGTGCTGCCTGCGTCAGGTCGAAGATATGGGGCGCGCTGGTGGGCACTTGTACGCCAGAATAGCCGAGCCCGGCCGCCCATTCGGCCAAGGTATCCAACCGATCGAAAGGAGACTTGTCACCGATGAATTGCGCCAGGAAGAGCGCGGGACCCTTGAGTGTCTTCACGGCGATCGGCCCTGATGCAATCGATTGCATGATCCTAGCATGGGGTCCGACGCAAATGCGTTGTGCAGCGCATCGGAGACGGGGCTGACATGGCGACGATCTACGACATCGCCAGACACGTGGGCGTCTCGGCAGGGACGGTGTCTCGCGCGCTCTCGCGCCCGGAGAAGGTGCTGCCGGCGACGCGCGAGCGCATCGAGCAGGCGGCGGCCGCGCTTGGCTATGTCCCGAATACGATTGCCCGGACGCTCAAGACGCAGCGCAGCGGCAAGATTCTGGTCACCGTGCCGGACATTGCGAATCCGTTCTTCGCGCAGATACTTCAAGGCGCGGAAGAAACCGCACAGGCGGCCGATTACGCGGTGCTTCTGGGAGATACCCAGCACCAGCCGGATCGCGAAGAGCGCTATGCGCAGATGCTTCGCCGCAACGAGGCCGACGGCCTGATCGTCCTGGGGCATCGGCTGCCGCCGACGGCACGCGAGATCGTCAAACAGTTGGGTCCGCACGCGCCGGTGGTCAATGGCTGCGAATTCGATCCGGCGTTGGGCATTCCCAGCGTCCATATCGACAACGCGGCCGCCGCTCGCGCCGCGATGGAACACCTGTACGCATTGGGGCACGAGCGCATCGCGGTGGTCGGTGGCCCACCCGAGAATCCCCTGCATCAACAACGACTGGAAGGGGCGAGAACCGCAGCCAGGGCGCGCGGCCGCCTGCGCCAGCTGATACTCGTGCCGGGCGATTTCTCCGTGCAGTCCGGCTACGCGGCGGCCAGACAACTGCTGGGGCAGGGTTCCAGCACACCGACCGCAGCCTTCTGCTTCAGCGACCAGATGGCGTTGGGGGTACTGGCCGCCTGCAGGGACCTCGGCCTCAGCGTGCCACAAGACTTCTCGATCGTCGGCTTCGACGACCTGGTCTCATCCCGATACCTCAACCCGCCCCTGACCACCATCAGCCAACCCATGCGCGAAATCGGTATTCGCGCCGTGAAGATCTTGCTTGCCATTATTGATGGCGTGGACGTGCAGCACCGGCTGACGTTGGACTTTGCTTTGATGCTGCGTGGGTCTACTGCCGAACGCGTGGGGTAGGCGAGGGCTACTCCTTCTGTGCCGGAAATGGCGGTTCCATGTGGCGGAGCGCTGCTCAGATCTCTCCTACCGTCGCCAACGTGATGCCTGTCCTTCGCGGATGATCAGGGATGTTTATCGAGGGTAGGGAGCACGGCAGCTCCCGCGACCCAAAGCGGACATCAATCGGATACCAGTGAGTTCGGATATCCGGGCGCCCCGTTCAGCATCAGCAAGTGGCGGCACATGTCATCACTCAAATTGAAGACCAGCTTCTGACGGGTATGGGGTGCCTGCGTCGCGAGCAGGCACCTCAACTTTGGCTCTCAAGTATCTGCTTATCGGCGTAGGTATTCGGCTGCCTAGAGCGCTGCGTTGGCGGGACTGCATTTGTTGTCGGTGGGGCAGAACCAGTCGCGCAGCATGGCGGCCACGCCGGGCTTTCCGGGACCCACGTACTGCGCGCGCCGCACCTTGTAGGCGCTGAGGATTGCGCTCGCTCGCTCCTTGAGCCGGAGATCAGCCTCTGTAACGTCCGTCCCCTTTGGCACCGCGTACGTAAACTGTCCGGTCTCGCGCTGGAACGTAGGGATCGCACGGAAGTCACGCGTCACGAAATCGCCCGTCATGTCCTGATGGATGGAGGAGTCCACGAAGAAGCCGACGGCTTCGTCGGGGTAGCCGAACAGATACCCGTAGCCGGCGAATCGCGACGCATCGCGCGCGTACTCGACGGCCATGAGCGCCTCGATGGGATTAGAGTGCGGCGTGATCGACCAGCGGGAGAAGAATTTCTCCTTTCGCTGGATCATGTCGGTCAGGGCGGGTCGAGAGAAAATAACGCCTTCCACATGCCGGTTGCCCGCATGGGGCGTGGCGAAGTGCACGATATCCGCATGGATCTCATCGCCGCATGTCCAGGTCGAGACGATCCGCCGCAGATCATCGACCTCTCGAAGGGCAGTGAAGCGATCTGCTGCAGACTTGGCTTCGGCGAGTCGGGCCTTCTGCTCATCCGTCATCTTCGACGCGCGGCGCGATCCGAGCTCGGCCATCACTGACGTCGCTTCTTCCTCACTCATGCGGGGAATGGAGGTGGATACCCTTCGGTCGTAGAAGCCGGAACTCATGGGCTTGAGACCACCCACCAGCGTGAAGAGTGCTTCGGTGTCCAGTGCTTCGAGGAGATACTTCTCCGACTTCTGTTGGAGCTCCGCAGGGAGTCCTTCGTTGCTGAAGCATTGGTGCTTCGTGTTCGTCTGGGCCAGCGACGTCGTGCTCGCGGTGATGCCGGCGATCGCCAGAAGAACAAGAGGAGCGATCCTCAGGCGTGTCTTCGCGTAGTTCATGATCTTCCTGTCTCAGGGTGGAAAGGGTGGGACGACGGTGGCCGCGGAGCGGAATCCGGACAACGTTCAACGTCTTCGGACGTAGAACTCAACGGGCACCATCACATCGACGGGGTAGGGCGCCAGCTCGGTCGGTGGCGGCGGAACAGGGCTGGCCCGCTGAACGGTGTCGAGCGTTGCTTCGTCCAGCAGCGCGTTGCCACTGCTTCGCTCGATCCTGGCGTTGGCGACATGACCTCGTTGGTCCACTGAGAAGCGCACATGGGCCGTGCCCTCCTGGCGCAGGCGTTCGGCCTGACGGGGATAACGGCGATGCTGCTCGAGATGTCCCAGCAGGATCCCCTGCCATGTCGCGGCCATCTCTGTCCGAGCGCCTGACACCGTATGTCGCGCTGCAAGCCGCGTGCTGGGTGTGGCATCGGCGCTGGGGGGAGCCTGTGCCTGCATCGGCTCCTCAGAGGGAGGCCCTTCGGGCTCATCGAGTGCCTGGTCGGGATTCTGGACGTCAGGACTGTCGAACGTCGGCAATTCGACGCGGGGTTGCAGGCGCGGTTGCTCCGCCCGAAGCGGGCGCTCGTTCCGCGGTTGTAAGGGACTTGACGGCATGTCGGTGGGTGGCGCGGGCGGCGCCTCGGGCGTCGCGGCCAGGTCAAGCATGATGGCGTCCGCAGCAAGATCCGCTGTCGAAGGGGACGCAGCTCGCCACCACAGCACTACCGCGATGGCCGCAAGATGGACGAGGACCGCCACGGCAAAACTGGTACTCCACACGAGCGCGTGCCTGGACGCCGTCATTCCTCGGCCCGCTCCAATCCCACCAACGCGACCTTCAGGTAGCCGGCATCGCGCAGTGCATTCATTGCGCCCATCAGATCGGCGTAGGACACTGATTGATCGGCGCGAAGAAAGACGCGCGTGTCGCGATCGCCTTGCGTGGTGGCGTCGAGCGTGCTGCGCAGGCTGGTCGCCGTGACGGGTTGCTCGTTGAGGCTCCAGCTCAGGTCGGCTTGAACCGTAAGGAAGACAGGATCAGCCTCACGAGGCGTGGGCTCTGCAGCGTTGGCCGGCAGTTCCACGGGAATGTCCACCGTAGCCAGCGGCGCAGCAATCATGAAGATGATCAACAGCACCAGCATGACGTCGATGAAGGGGGTGACATTGATCTCGTGGTTCTCCGCGAGATCCTCGTCATCGCACCCGCCAGCACCCGATTTCATGACGCTTCCCTCTGCATCCTTCGATCCAGGTCCCGAGAAACCACCTGCTGGATGCCCGCGGAGAGATCGCCCAGAACGCCTCTGACGCCCGCGAGCGTTCGCGCGAAGTGGTTGTAGATGACGACGGCAGGGATGGCGGCCACCAGACCAAGCGCGGTGGCCAACAAGGCTTCGGCAATGCCGGGGGCAACCACCGCCAGATTGGTGGTGTTGGATTCGGCGATGCCAACGAAGCTGTTCATGATGCCCCAGACCGTCCCGAAGAGCCCCACGAAGGGCGCCGTCGCGCCGATGGTGGCCAGGACGCTGGCGCCTTTGCGAAGCTCGCGCAGGTGACGGGCTTCCAGTCGGTCAAGCCGGGAGGCGACACGCTCGCTGACGCCCGTCTTGTCTTCCACATCGTGCGACAGCCGAAGTTCCAGCATCGCCGCATCGAGCAGCGACCGGGGGATGTCGTGCTGCAGGGCATCTGCGCCTTCGATGTCGCTCAGCCGAGCGGCGGCGAGCACCTGGTCGCGCGCTTCGCCCAATCGGCGGCGCACACGGGAGAACTCCCAGGACTTGGCGAGCAGCACGGTCCAAGTGACCAGTGAGGCCAGCGCCAGCCCCACCATGACTGTCTGCACGATGATGTCCGCATGGACAAACATCCCCCACGCGGTCAGTGTGTCGGGAGCGCGGGCAGCCCCGGCAGTGGCGGTAAACGGCAACATGGAGGGCGTCCTGAGCAATGGTTTGGACGAAGCAGGCGACAGGGGCCGCCTGCCCGGTTCGTCGCTTAGAAGCGATAGCCAAGTTCCAGCTGGAAGTGGCGACCCAGCTCGTATTCCTCGTAGCCCCCGGCAAAATCGTCGATATGGCTGGCCACGTTGCGCCGGTTGAGCACATTGGTCACATCGAGATTGGCGAATACCGTCTCCTGCTTCACGCCCAGACGCTTTGCCCAAGCGAGACGCAGATCCCATGTCATCGCCGTGCCGAAGTCGCGCGGCTCGTAGACATCGATCTGGTCACCTTCATACTCCGCGCTTTCGCCCGTGTACCACGCAGCCTTGTAAGGGCCGCGCCAGCTCAAGAAACTTCCGACCGTCAGGTCCAGTGCCGGTATCTCGGTCTGCGTCATGATGCGCACCGTCCACGGGCGGGCGAAGTTCTCCACTGGGCGCTCGTTGTAGCGGAAGACCTGACCCCGGTACTGGATGAAGTAGTTGTAGCCATATCGGGCGCCATCCGGATCGTTGTGAGAACGCTCGATGTCGGTCCAGTTGGCGATCAGTTGCGCATGGGTGCTCGTCCCACCCCACTCGAACTCGCGCTGGGGCTGCACGGTGAGCGACACGCTGTCCGTATCGCTGTAGCCGATGTTCTCGTAGGCGTAGTGGAAGGTCTGCCGAACCGTGGGGTCAGGTACGGGCCCATCGACCCGGACCGTGATGATCTGGTCGCGCCCTTTGCGCTTGACGTACTTGAGGTCGAAGGCGGTATTCCATGCGATTTTCTGGAATCCGAGCGTCCACTCATCGTCGTACGGTACGTCCAGATCGCCCAGCACGGTGGTGTTGAGCGCCGTGGACACCGGCGTCGACCACACAAGATTCGACCCGCGTGACATGGTGAACTCCAGCGACTCGCGCCCCACGCGAAGGGCACGGTCGAAGATGTTGCGCCCGTAATAGCGGTTGATGCCCGCGATCAGGCGGCTGCTGCCGTCGGCGGCAAAGTCGTACTCAAACGCCAATCGGGGAGCGACGGTGGTCTTGTCGGTATAGTCGTCGCTGTCGATGCGCACGCCCGGGCGGAAACGAGCATTGCCGACGCGCATGTCGTCCTCTGCCCACACCGTCCAGGTGTTCTGCTCGACATCGAATCGGCCCGCCTTGTAGAGAAAGACCTGGTTGGCGTATTGACCATCACCGGGTCGGAAGCCTGAAGATGCCGGCATTCCCTCCGGGAACGTAAGCGGCGATGTCGAGCAGTGACGGTCATCGAGCACGCCGTTGGCATCGACGCAGGTCCGCGTCGGGCGAAGCGCCCCCACACCATGGTCGGTGTACTGCTGTTTGCGCTCGTACAGCGCCTCGGTGCGGGACAGCCCCACGCCGGCCGCGAAGCGATGGTCACCGCCGAACAGTTGGACCGGCGACCATTCGAACTTAGCCTGGTAGCCCACGCTCTCCTGTTCCTGGTGCAGATTGCCGAAGGTGCCGTACAAGGCCAGGCCGGTGGGGCGGCGCTCGCCCCAATTGATCTCGGGCGAATGCCGCCAACGGGCGAACCACCCCGGACCACCAGTGCGCGAATGCTCCAGCAAGGAACCACTGAGCTTATGGGTTTGCACGACACGATCCCCTTCGTAGATCAGCGTCATGCCCACATTGGCGCCGCCACCATCGATGATGAAATCGCCGTTCATCGCATTGCGGTTGAAGTGTTCACTCTGGCGCGGTTCGTAGTTGACCACTGTCTCCAGCATCACGCGGTCGGTCGGGGTCCATACCCCTTTCAGGAAGTAGTTGTCGATCTGCCGGAAGACGTTGGTGAAGGTAGGAAGGCTTGCTCCGCCCTGTTCCATAGACTCGTTGAGCATGCGCTGGTTGTAGATATCCGAACGCTTGCGGGTGAAGCTGCCGAGCAGCCCGAAGGTATCGGTAAGATGACCTTCCAGGTTCAGGCGCCACGTCGTAGTAGCGAACTCGGGCTGGTTGCGCACGTAGCCATCTGCAATGGCGGGCGTGTCATAGACCTCGTCCTTCTTCCAATCATCCAGGTGGTACTTCGCCCACGAACTCCGCGTGTGGGTGGCCGACACGCTGCCGTGGTAGTCCTTGCTCGGCATGCGCGTGACCGCATCGATCACGCCACCGTTGAAGCCACCATACTCGGCGGGAACGTTGCTGTCGTAGACGACGACGCGGTCGACCAAGCCGGTATCCAGCGCGATGCCCTGGCTGGTGTTACCGTGCAGTTCGGTCGCCGACGCATTGACGTAGGCATACTCGCGATTGGACGGATTGATGTCGTTGTTCACCGACATGCCGTCGACCATGAACAGGTTCTGCCAGAACGCCGCACCGTGGATGCTGATGTCCGCCGGCTCGAGATCGCCGGGCCGGTTGCTGCTGTTGGCACCGCCATCCAGTTGAACGGCAGGATTCATGCGCAGCAGGCTGGTGATCTGGCCATGACTGGCCGGAATCGCATTGAGTGATCGCTCGTCATACTCACTCTTTCCTTGATAGGCGCCGTCTGCGTCCCCGCTTCCCTGTACCGAAAGCGGCGCGGTGACCAGGGTCCCGGACGCATCGCCATCGGGGGAAGGCACCAGCGCATACGCTCCTCCAGGGCGGACCACCGCTTGCCATGGCGTTCCCGCCAGCAACTGTCGCAGGGCGGCGTCCGGCGTCAACGAACCCTGCACGGCCGATCCGGGCCCTGTCAGTCCTGGCGGCAGCTGCAGCGTGGCGCCCGACTGGGTCTGGAACTGCGCCAACGCCGCGTCCAGCGGTTGGGCAGGAATGTCGAACACGCGGACGTTGTATGCGCTTCCGTCGGCGGCGTGGACCTCAACTGCGACCGAGGACAGCGCCACGGAAATGGCGCTGGCAAGTACGAGGGAGGGAAACAGCCGACGACGGGCGCGAGGATGGCGCGACATAGATCAAGATTCCTGGAGAGGGGGTGGCCCGCCTGGACGGGAAAGAGAGTTAGAAGGTCAGACAAGCAAGAGGGGCGCAGTGGTCGGATCGCGCATTGACCTCAGAAGGCGTAGCGAACTCCCAAGACCGTTCTGCTGATCAGGCTGCATCTCGGTCGACCTCGTCGAGTGCGATGCGGCACACCGGTCGCATCACACAAGGGGGGCAGGGAGTTCTGGAGAATCCAGTGCCTGAAAGGAGCACTCTCAGAACCTGAAGTTCACTCCGAGCTCGAGGCTTCTACCCTCGCCGAGAAATACCTGGGTATCCCGACGTGCGGTCGTGGCATACAACTCATCGGTCAGGTTTCTGAGAAGAAGCGAGAAAGTAGTGTTTCTGCCATACGCGTAGGCGAGCGTCAGGTCAACCGTGGTGTAGGCGGGCAGCGTCACCGAGTTGGAGAACCCGATGTTGTCCGTACGGATGGACGCGACATGCCTGAACCAGGCCCCGAGACTCAGGCTTCGGTTCGGCGCATAGCTGACGCCAAAATTGGCCACGTAGTCGGGAATGGAGCTTGGCGTTACTCCAGAGTAGTCAACGCCGTTGTGGACAAAATCATCGTACTTTGAGTCGACGTAGGAAAGGTTCGCATCGATCTGCCACTCGTCGACCGGCCGTAGCCACAACGAGAGTTCAAGACCCTTCGCAGTCTGTTTTCCCACGCTCAGCAGTCCTGCTCCCGGCGTCGGGTTGCTCACCAACATGTTCTTCTTCGAGATGCGGTATGCGCTGGCCGTGAACTCCGCTGCCCCATCGAGGATAGACGTCCGCCAGCCCAATTCCTGCTGCTCCGCTTTCGTTAGATCAAGCTTCGTTTGCGCGGCGCTCACCGTAAGAAAGCTGGCGCTGGCGTCACCAGGCTCGAACGATGATGCGTAAGATGCGTAGAAGGTCGACTCCGGTGTGACATCTAACACCAGGCCCGCTCTGTACGAGAGCTTGTTGTGCTTCCTGTTGATGAACTGACTGATCGGGCTGCTTAGGCCTTGCTTGAAGTCATAATCGATGTCGTAAGCATCATGCCGCAGGCCGCCTACCAGCTTGAGGTCGTCCGTCAGACTCAGTTGATTCTCGACATAGACACCAACCTGGTTCATCTCGATGTCGACGTCGGGCTTCTTGTAGTCGTCAGTGGTCGAGGTAAAGAAATCGCTGTAGTAGAGCTTGGCCGGGTTGTAGATGGGCGTCGGGATGATCAGTCCCGCATATGTCGATTGTTGCCGGTGCAACTCCAGCCTGCTCGCATCGACGCCGACAACGAACTTGTTTTCCAGCCCCAGCAGGCTGCCAGAGCCAACGAGGTCAAGCCTGTTGCCGATGAGCGTCTGGTCCTGGCTGGAGTCATACCCCCTTCGATTGATCATGCTCGGATCGGCCGGATTCTGCACCGCTAGGTACAGCCTCCTTATGTCTGAGCTGGCCGTCTGGTAGTAGAGCTGATTCTTCAACTCCAAATTCCTGGCCAGCCGCCACTCAAGACCGCTTCGCAGCCAAAGGCTCTCCCCGGAGTCAATCCCATCTTCAAGGTTGTTGTAGTTGATCCTTCTGACACTTCTGTCCAGCACTCCATTGATCAGCGGCGTCCCTTGATAGTCATGCGTTCCGTCATCCGTGGATTTTTCCACGGACAATGATGCGAGCAGTCCGTCACTCACGTTGTAGATCATCGACGCGCTCAGAGAGTCAAGCGTTCTCTTTTCTCCGTCGTAGTCGGTTCCGATGCGCCTCGTCACGCCGTCAAGCCGATAGGCAAGCGTATCTTCGACGGCTACACCGGCGTGCCCGAAGTTGAACCTGTAGCTGTCATGGCTTCCCACCCTGAGACCAAGTTCCGTGCTCTCCTCACTGAATGTCGGCTTCTTCGTGACCAGGTTGACCGTCGCGCCAATGCTGCCTCCTCCATTCAGTACTGATGAAGCGCCTCTTATGATCTCGATCCGATCCAAGTTGGACACGTCCAGCGTTCGTTTCGAGAAAATGGTTCCGTTGAGTTTCACTCCATCCTGCAGGAGATCGATCCCCGGATAGCCTGAGAATCCCCGGACCGAGTAGTTGCCCGTCGTTCCATGCCCCGATGATCCGCCCACGATGCCCGCAGTCTTGGTGACAGCCCTGAGAATAGTGCTGTCTCCCCGTTTCTCGATGGTAGCTGCATCGATCACCTCCACGCTGGCGGGCGTTTCCCTGATGGTCAGTCCAAGCTTCGAGCCAGCCGTCGTCGTTTGATCCAGCTGACTTGTTGCCTCGCCAAGAACGGTCACTTTGTCCAATAAGACAGCGTCGCTCGCCCGCGCAGGGAAGCTCGCACATGCGAGCCCGGCAACCAATAAGAATCGTGTAGCCATATCGTGATCCTTGTTCCTCTATACAACCCAATGTGTCGGACGTTTAGCCGCAAAGACGAGCCGGCGTTTCGCTTTTTCCATGCAGTTCGAGCATCAGATGTCGCAGGCGCTTCTGTTGCGCAGCGCTATCTCGGTTTGCGCTACGACGCTGCACCCTCTCCGCGGTAGGACAACGTCGACCCGCTCTCCTGCGGGTGAGGTCAGAGTTTCAGCGTGACGCCAATGAACACTGTCCGACCCGACGACGGCGAGAACATCGGCTGCGCCTGTTCCCAGAAGAAGCTGTCGTACCAGGCGTAGACGTATTCGCGCCCGGTCGCGTTCTTTACCTGCATGTCCAGGCTCAGTCGTGGATTGATCTGGTACTTCGCGCTCAGGTCGACCACCGCGAAGCCGCCGAACTTGCCGGCCACGTTCTGCTCCTCCAGGTAGTAGTCGCCTTGCGCGCGCCCCTGCAGTCCGAAGGTCAATGCATCGGTAGCACGGAAGTCGATACCAAGATTGCTGATGTAGCGAGGCGTGGCGGCCACCTCGCGCCCTTCGAGGGAAAGGCCGGCCGCGCGACCGTCCCGTTCGATCTTCGCTTCCTGGTAGGCGTGCGAGGCCCAGACCGTCCAGCGCTCCCCTAGACGTGCATCGACCTGCATGTCGACGCCTCGGCGACGGGTCTTGCCCAGCACCACGGTGGTGCCGGTCGCGGGCATGTTGGAGACCTCGTTCTCCGCATCCTGCTGCCACAGCGCGACGCGCGCCTGGACACCATCGAACGGGCTGAACTTGATGCCTGCTTCGACGCCCGTGTTGGTCGACGGCCGCATCGAGGCTTGGCCTGGCGTCATGTAGGCCGGCGCCGTCGCGCCCGTGAGCACCTGGAACGTGCGGCCCCAGTTGGCGTACGCGTTCGTGTGGGGCGTCAATGCGTACACCACGCTGAGCTTGGGCTGTCCGATCGTGCCGTAATCCTGCAGCGGGGCACGAATGCCGCCGAGCAAGCGGGTATTGCCGTCAAACCTGTCCACGCGATACGCGGGCACGATCTTCAGCGCATCGAGGGGCTGGTAGATCGCCTGTACGTAGGCGCCCCAGTTGTCGAACGTGTGGGTATCGTCGTTCTGGATGCGCGCCGGAACGCCATCGAAGTCGGTCGGCTCGGCATAGTTGAAGCGCTCGCGCCGGTAGTGATTGTCCTGCTGCTCGTAGTTGACGCCGCCTTCCAGCGTCAGCATGTCGCTGGCGGCCCAGGTCAGCGTGGCGAGCAGGCCGGCGTGCTTCTCGTCCCACATGCGGCGCTGCCGGGGCGCATTGCCGGTGGGCAGGTCACTGAAGGTAACGCGGCGATCGTCTTCGTAACGGTTGTAGTAGAGCTTGCTGCCCAGCACCAGCCCTTCACCCAGACCAAGATCCATGTGGAGGGCGGCCTGCTGCATGTCGCGGTCGTCGCCGTCGTTACGATTGCGCAGATCCGAATTGCGGCGCTCGGCAAGCAGTTCCTCGGCCGTCATGAAGCCGGGTTCGTCGGCCTCATGGTGGTAGGCGCGGGCAGTCAGTCCGATCCGCATGCCGTCTTCCAGGCTGCCGTAGAACCATTTGCCGCCGATCGAGTACTTCTCTGAACTGCCGTGGTCGCGGTAGCCGTCCGAGGCGAGCACACCGACGAAGTAGTTCTGCGAGAAGTCCCCGTGCTCGCGCCCCATCGCCACTTGGGCCCCGCGCGTATCGAAGCTGCCATAGTTCAGCCGGATGTCGGTGTATTCGCCGCCCTGCCGCGTGCCGAAATTGATATTGCCTCCGATGTTGTGCAGTCCATAGCGGGGATCGTTGGTGCCGCGCACGACTTCGATGTAGTCGATCTCCAGCGGGAACAGCATGTCGATGAAGCGCTGGTTGCCGCTGTTGACGTTGCTCGGCACGCCGTCGATCAGCGTCTTGATGGCGTTGAGATAGCCCTCGCCATTGAACGCACGGAAGCTGACCTTGCCGGACTCGGCGCCTTGCCGCGTCTCGGTCAATTGCATGCCGGGCATCAGCCCCAGCAGTTCCCAGCTCTGGGAGACGTTCTTGTCCTCGATGTCTTCGGCGCCAAGAACGTCGACCGACGTCAGTACCTCATTCGCGGTGAGTTGACCGCGACTCGAGCGGACTTCCACCGTGCCCATGGAGGTGGTGCCGGTGGATTGGGCGTAAGCCGAGTTGGCTGCCAATGCGGACAGGAGGGAGACACTCAGGATGTGCAATTTCATGGAGACAGAGGCCTGGCAGGTCCCGCGGGGCGGTACCGGATGTGGGAGGAGGATGGAAGGCCGCGATGCGGCTTAGTCGGGCTCGAACACAGGTGCGCGGGAGTAGTCCGCCTGCCGGAACGGCTCATCCCGAAAGAGGAAGCGGTAGTAATAGACACGCAGGTCGGCGTGATAGGCGCGGATCCGGTCCTGATAGGCGAGATGCGCCTGCATGTCGGTATCCGCCAAGCGTGTGAGCGCCGCCTGCATGCCTACCGGCGGCAACAGCCAGCCCAGGTTGGAAGCCGCGACCGAGCGGTGCTCGATACCCGCACGATAGTCAGCGGCCATCTGCGCGACATCGTCGTCGCCGTTCTGGTGGAACGCGAGGTACCACTTGTAGTGGAACGCGGTCCCCAAGGGGGGTGAGTCGCTCCATTCCGGATAGCGCGCATAGAAGCGCTTCATGGTGTCTTCGCGCGGGATGTCCCATGCCCGGTTGACCGCCTCGCGCTGGGCGCGCGCAATCTCGGCTCCCTGATCCACCGGAATGGCACGCTCGATCGCCACGTGCGCCAAGGCGGGCAGTACGAGCGCGATCGCGACCCAGGACGCCGCAAGGGTCGCGGCATTGGTCGCCGAACTCCACCCGTGCCGTGTCACCAGCAAGGACAATCCGGCCCAGAACACCAGGTACGCCGTGGCCAGTCCCAGTACGCCGGCGATCTTAGACAGCGTTACGCCTTGCTGGAGCGCGACCACCATGAACGGTACGCCCACGCAGGCCAGCAACGCCAACGCACGGACCATGGCCTTGCGCAGGTACAAGCGGCCAAGGCCCATGGGCAAACTGCGCAGCATCCGCTCCCGGCCGGACTCCGTTTCGTTGGAGCGCAGGTCGTGGAAGAGCACGATCACGAAGACGGGAAGCAGAAACGTCAGCAGGAACGCGAAGTCGAAACGACCCGCCAGGGCGAGTTCCGGATTGAAGACATCGCCGTCGTGGATCTGTGCTTCCAGTCCCAGTGCTCGCACGCGCAGCATGAAGGGCGCCACGTCACGCATGCCGACAGCCGCGAAGGACAGCGCCGACGGTGGATTCCAGGTGGAATGGAAGGAGTAGTAGGCCGCCTGACCCGCGTCGGTCGACTTACCGTGGGCCGCCGCCACCGCGGCGCTGTCGGCGGCCTGCAGGGTTGCGATACGGGCGATCGCCTCGCGCTGGCTGTCGATACGCTGTACGCCGGACACGAGACTGGCGACGGTAAGCGCCGTCAGCACCAGCAGACCGATAGCCGGGATGCGTGAACGCAGTAGAAGACGCCATTCGTAACGCCAGAGGTTCATCGGGTTACCTCCAGCCGGCGTGTGCGCCAGTCCAGCGCAAACAAGGCCACCGTCAGCCAGGCCAGCAGAACCAACATGCCCGGCAACATCGCCCTCAGCAGTGCATTGGGTGGTTGAGGCGTGAATGCGAAGCGCGGAATCTCCAGCCAGTGGCTGTGGTTGACGCGCTTGCGCTGGTCGGCCCCGGCGTCGCGTGCGGTGTCGTCCGCGTAGGAGACGCCATCGACTTGCAACTGGTTGAGCTGCTGCACCATGCGGTAGCGATGGGCCTCGGCCTGCTCCAGGAAACGCAGATGCGCCGACAGATCCGTGGCGGCAGCGGCCATCGAGACTTCGCGTAGTGCGATGGACGGACTGAGGATGGAGAACCAGGAGACCAATCGGTTCTGGTCATGCTGGATGCCGGCGCTGCGCGCTGCATACTCGTCGAAGAGGCGGGACGTCAGGCGCTCGCCTTCGACTGCCAACAGCCCTTTGTAGTTGACAGGTAGGTCCTCGACGCGCGTGACGCCGTAGCGATCGAGGACGCTCTGTCGGAACTTGTTGAAGTAAGGATCGTTGGGGTCATGACTGTCGCCCATGGCCCGCAGGTCTCGCGCGATACCCACCTCGGTCTGCAGTCGGTCCGGCAGCGGCTGCACTGCGTAGGCGACGTCGGGCGCGATGCGCGGGATCAGCAACGTGGAGAGCGCCCACAGCGCCACCAGCGCAAGCAGGGCGTCGCGACGCCGCTTCATGGCGGCCGACACGAACGCGATGAGGACTGACCACAGGCCCAGGTACAGCACGTACCCCAGCATGACGGCAGACACGACTGCCGTGGATGCAGCAGGGGTGGCAGTCATGATCGCCAGGCCAACGAAGGCAGGCAGCATGAACACGCCGGCCACGACGAGCAGTGCCAGGAGCTTGCCGCCGACGATGCTTCGGGAAGACGCACCCTGCAGCATCAGTTGCCGCAAGGTCCCGCGCTCGCGCTCCTGCGACAGCACGCCGTGACCGAGAAACACCAACACCAGCGGCGCGAGCACCTGCAACACGAACGCCGGCGTGAGCTGGCCGAAGCGCGTCAGGATGGAGCCCTGCATGACATCGCCGAAGTTCGCCGTATTCTGGCGATGCCCTTCCAGGAACATGCTGCTGCCGGTGAACGGATCCACGCCGGCATCGAAGGCGGCCAGTGCGGAAGGCAGCCGGTAGACGAAGTGGCCGTAGTGGACCACGCGATGGGGATGGCGATCCGGCTGGGCCTCGAAGGCGGCCTGCGCCGCGGCCTGTTGGCGGCTGCGGTATTCAGCCGCACTGCTCATGTGGTGCAGGGAGACCACGGTTGCGACAACAGCGAGCATTGCCAGCAGCGCGATCCCGGCCAGCGCCGTGCGGTTGCGGATCATCGCGCGCAGTTCGTTGCGCATAACAGGAACGAGCGCACTCATGCGGCGTGCGCTCGTCCGGCGAAGTGCGCGTGCAGCGCCTTCAGGTCGAAGTCCGCTCGATCCGCTTCGTGCACGATCCGGCCATGTTCGAGCACGCCGATACGGTCGGCGACGTCGACCGCGCCCATCAGGTCGTGGGTGACCATCAGGACCGACGCACCGCGTGCCCTCACCGATTCCAGCAGGCCATGGAAGTCCGCGCTCGCGCCCGGATCGAGACCGGAGGTGGGCTCATCGAGCAACAGCAGCGGCACTTCGCGCATCAGCGCCGTGGCGATGGCCACCTTCTGGCGCATGCCCTTGGAGAACCCGCCCAAGCGCTGCCGCCAGGCCGACTCCTGCAGTCCCGCAGCGCGCAGGGCATCCTCGATGGCCGATGCATCGTGCCGGCGACCGGCGAGCGAGAGCAGATAGTCGACGTTCTCGATGGCGGTGAGGTGTTCGTAGAGCGCGACGTTCTCTGGCAGGTAGGCCAGCTGCGAGCGCGCCTGGTCCGGCGTCTGCCATGGGGTGAACCCACCCACACGGACCTCGCCGGAGGTCGGCTTCAAGAAGCCTAGAAGCACCGATAGCGTGGTCGACTTGCCCGTGCCATTGCCGCCGAGAAGCGCATAGATGCTGCCTCTTTCCACCTTCAGGTCGAGGCCGGATAGGACGGTCTTACCGGGAAAGGACACGGTCAAGGATTGGATGTCGACGACAGGATTAGGCGCGTTCAAGGCTGGTAGGGCTCACTGCGGGGCAGCCATTTACCATAATGTAATAACATTACATTCACAAGGGAAGGCAAGATCCCGCGGCTCTCCATCTCGACTTGTAGGCCGAAGTTGACCGGCCGCATCTCATGTAACAATATGTGTTACATGAGAAGAGACAGTCGACTTTCTGCCGTCCTCCACGCCTTGCTGCACATGGCGGAGCGCACCGATCCGATGACCTCCGAGGAACTGGCGCTGTGCCTGAGCACCAACCCGGTCGTCGTACGTCGAACGATGGGCTTGCTTCGCGAGGCAGGGCTTGTCGCCTCTGCACGAGGGCATTCGGGTGGTTGGCACATCAAAGCCGATCTATCCCATGTCAGCCTGCGCCAACTGCATGAGGCACTGGGCGAGCCGGCATTGTTCGCGATGGGGAACCGGCACGAGAACCCTGCCTGTCTGGTTGAGCAGGCCGTCAACGCCGCCCTGAATGACGCCTTCGACGAAGCCGAGGCATTACTCCTTGAGCGCTTCGCTTCGGTGTCGCTGGCCGATCTAGCGGCTGACTTTGCACGCCGGCACAAGGCACACCTTGAGAAGGAAATCCTATGAACAACTACGATGTCATCGTGGTAGGTGGCAGCTATGCGGGCATGGCGGCTGCACTACAGCTCGTGCGCGCGCGACGCAACGTGCTGGTCATTGATGCAGGCAAGCGGCGCAACAGGGCCGCCTCGCACTCACACGGATTTCTCTCCCAGGACGGCGCAGATCCTGATGTCATTGCCAGCACGGCGCGCGCACAGTTGGAGGCCTATCCAACGTTGTCATGGGTGGACGATCTTGTAGTGAAGGCATCTGGCTCACGTGATGCCTTCGTGGTCGAAAGGGCGGGAGGCGAGACTTACGGTGCTCGCCGATTGGTTCTGGCGCCAGGGGTCTCTGACACACTGCCGGACGTGAAGGGGTTGGCCGAGCGGTGGGGAATCAGTGTCTTTCACTGCCCCTACTGTCATGGGTATGAGCTGGATCAGGGACAGATCGGCGTGATCGCGGCCAACACCATGTCCATCCACCAAGCACAGCTGCTGCCGGAGTGGGGATCGGTGACTTTCCTCACCAATGACGCGGTGGAACTGGATGAGCCCACGCTGCAGGATCTCTTCGCGCGTGGCGTGATCGTGGAGACAACCCCTATCGATAGGATCGAGGGACATGCCGATGTAGTGCTCGCGGGCGGAAGGCGTCTCGGATTCGCGGGTCTGTTTACTGCCTCAAAGAACGCACCTTCGACACCCATAGCAGAGGAACTCGGTTGCGCTCTCGCTGAAACCCCGATGGGTACACAGATTCAGACCAGCGAGACAAAGGAAACAAGCGTCGCCGGGGTTTTCGCATGTGGTGATGCTGCTCGCGTACCACACTCGGTTTCTTTGGCTGTTGCGGATGGTGCATGGGCGGGAGCACAGATTCATCGCTCCCTCGTGTGGCCGGAAGGTTAGTACACGCCTTTCAAGATAGCCGTAGTTTCTCGATGCCCACTTCTGGCTGAAATCCATTAGCGGCGGGCTAGGGGATTAGGAAGATTTACCGGGGGTAGGGTAAGTCTATAGGCTCATCATCCACCCGGTGAGCGATGTCGTCGCTTCCTGGGGCGAAAATAGCTTGAGGCATTGACGGTTCTTTTATCGAGATCCAGTGTGATACTTCTAGCCTCGGAAGTGTTTAACTCAAGCATGCGCTCGAAGATGTAAGCGCCAAGCTCTTGGTGCGGCGCCGACATCTCCTGCAGTCGAAGAGAAACGGTGAGCAGGTGCTCTGTCAGGAAGTAGTGCGACGAGGTGTCGTTAAGGAAATCGTCGTCTACTGCGTCCAAAAGGGATCGCACGACGTTGGCAACGATCAGAGGTGCGGCTTCCAGCATCGAGACCAGGCACTCCCCAAAATTGTTGTCGGCAACTTGCTTGAGCAGGCTGGGGCGAGCCGCTATGTGTTCGAGCAACTGGCGGCTGGCCGCGTCCGGCTTCAGAAGTCGCCGGGCGAACACCCAAGCCGCTGCTGCCACTACCTTGTCGTCGCCCGAATCCAGCAGACGCAGCAAGTAGGGCTGGATCCGAGCGCGGAAGTCTGCCTCCTGCCACAACTCGGCGGCGGCATAGGCGATGCCGGTGCGGCATTGGACCAGGAGGGGCTCATCATCCGTGTCCTTCAAGTGTTGCCCCAGCAGTTCCTGCACGTCTGGTTCGTCGTCGCCCTTCAGAGCGAACCGCAGCATGAGGATCTCACCCACGGCCTGGGCCGCAAAAGCTGTCTGCGTTGCGTACAGTGCGTCCAGTAATGTGTTGGCAGTTGCCGCCGAGATCCAATGCTGGCTGTTTGCGAGGAGCACTATGCCGGTCTTGAAGTTGCAGAGCCCGGGATAGGATTGAAACAGCTCCAGCAAGAAGCACTGTGCGCGGTCATGATCGGCGCATACCAGCCATCTCAGGTCGTGGGCCAGGGTTCCCCAGACCTTCAGCTGTTCTTCGCGGCCGAGATGTGTCTCGAGCAGGGACAACCACGCATCCGTAAGCGGGGGTTCCTGTGAAAGACAGGCGTGGGTCAACGCCGAGAGAATGGGATAGTTGCCGCTAGGCATGATGACGAAGCCGCCCTGGCTCCACAGGATGCTGCCGGATGCATCCTTGTCTTCGGCATCGTCTTCGGTCTGGGTGCCGTCGTCGGGGTCGTCCTGCAGCCATGAGGCCAAGAGATCGAACAGGTCCTGCGGCAGTGGCGTATCGGCACTCACGATCGCGCCGGCGGCATACGCCGCATCCTTGCGGAACTCCACACCGTCAAAGCCCTTGTGGTTCAACTCCAATATGAGCGAATGCAGTGTGGTAGCGCCGTGCTTGCTTTCTCCGAGCGCTCGCAGCACGGCGCCGACCGCGATTTCGTTGTTGTCCGGATGCATTTGGCGGATGAGGCGGATGGCCTTGTCGGGTACGGCCTGGGCGAGCTCAGCCAGTTCACGGCTCGCCTGTATCACGCCGCCTCGCATGGGGTGCCTGGGATGGTCCCACTGTGTCTGATCGGTGAGTTCGGCAAACAGGCTGAGGATGTCTTCCTCCGACGCCCGTTGCATGCGCGCGGCGTCCATGGGGCTGTCGATCCTGCTGAATCCGGAAATGCGGATATCAGCGTCTTCCAGGCTCGGGAATGCCCGCTCCTCCTCGGCGACATGGCGGCGGCAGGCTGCGCTCATGCGTTCCGGCGGGATGGCCCGCAGCAGGCGCAAACGATGCTGGCGCGTCCATTGCAGGCGGTGAAGGCGCGTCTTTGCATCGTCATCGGGAAGGTAGATGTATCGGTTCCAGCCACGGATGGCCCGTTCCAGTTGCTGGATCTGCTCTTCATCGAGGTGCGGCGAGACCGCACGGATGAGGCGTTTCGTGTCGCCATGTGCATCGCGGTAGCTACCGATCACCATACGCCTGGGATCCTCTAGAAGGAACTCGAGCGCTTCGGAAGGGTACTGCGGGGCCACCCGCTGCAGGCCAAGCGCAAGCAACCGCTGGACGGGCATCAGGTCGGACTGTCGATTGAACCGCAGGAGATCAAGGAAGTCTTCGGGATGACGTTCTGCCAACAGTTTGATTCCGGCGATCACTGCGGAGATGAAAGGTTTCTCGCGACGCAGCTCTTCATCGTCGAGATCGGGAAATCTCATGTCGGCGCTTCTGTAGCCGACAACGAAATCATGCGCATCCTGCGCCAGGAGCCGGATCGACTTCAGCACCCAAGGCCAGACCGTCGCCATGAACTCTCGCGGTGCGGCTTCGGCGACAGCCCGCAGGTCGTGCAGTTCCTGCCCGTTCAATATCTCCGCCAGGCGCACCGCCTCTTCAGCGGGCTGTTGCACGTCGGCGGTCTTCTGCCGCAGCCAGGCATCGAGCAACAGTGGCGCCCGGCTCGGATCCGCGCCGCTGACGACGCTGAGCATGTGGTTGGCCTGCCAGCCCGATATCTCCGTCCTGGCAAGAATCTGCCCGCAGATGGCAATGCAGTCCGCGTCCCAGGCCGGCAGTTGCTCCAGCACGAACCAGGTCAGCGGATCCTTCTCCGAGCTGGCTTGCCAATGGTTCCGGATCAAGTCCAGTACACGGGCTTGCCGGGAAGGCAACGCCCGCCACAGCACCGGCAGCGCGACGCGGGCGTCCTCGACCGGCAGTCGCATGATCTCCACCAGGTGGTCGTTCGCCAGCCAGTCGAACCATCCCGGGCTTCCGGGAACCGTGGTGAGGATGCGGCGCCGGTACCAGCCGTCGTCCCACCTCTCCGCGACCAGGGCCGTCTCGTTGGAGTCGGGGTCCTGCAGTTGGCCGAGGAACTCGATCAGCAGCATTTTCAGGTGGGGGCGAAGATTGGCGTGCCAGAGCCGTTCGATCTCCCGAGAATAGGTGGGGCGGTCGACTGCACGCATGTAGGCGACCGAGTGCCACAGCAGCGGTCTGATCCGCAGGCTGTGCTGGCGCGCCACCACGGTATCGGTGAGCTGCCCGGGCGCGTCGACGAAGCTCCGTGCGCGGATGTACTCGTAGAGCGTTTGATGCCGGAAGCCGACGCGGCCACCCTCGCAGAGCAGGATGCCGGACCTCGAGAGTCGTTGTAGTTCGGGGTGGAAGGCATCGAACAGCGCCTCCGGCAACCAGAGGACTTCCCGCTCTGCCATGCCCGCAGTGATCTCGTACAGCGCCGTGCGCGAGCGCCCGCTCACGTCGGACAGGACCTCCTGTTTCCACAGCTCCCCGAGCATGTGCTGGTACCCGAGCAGCAGCTCTTCCTCGTCGGTAGTGTTGATCAGCTGCAGGAACAGGTTCAGGGTCTGGGGCGATCGCAGGTCTTCGCGGATCGAGGCATTCCATCCTTTGGCGTGAATGCCATATTTCCCGAGTGTCGCCTCGACGTTGTCCCACGTGGGCAGGTCGAGCGTCATCGTCTCTGCGTCGAGATTCCGCAACCGTGTGTCGTGCCGATGCTCGAATACCCGGCAGGAGGCCACGATGTGAACGTTCTGCACGCCCGAAAGCCCGCGAATCAGGTCCATGGGCGCACGCAGGCGCGTGGAGTGCTGGACGACCATATCCGCAAGCGCATCCAACTGGTCGATAAGGACGAGCACTTTCGTGGACTTGGCCAGCGCGACCACGCAATCGATCGGATCGGCGGGCAGGTTCAGATGATCGCCCAGCGAAGGCGTGTCGACGACGTCCTCGGACAGGTAATCCGCCTTGATCGCGAGGACAGGGATGCCGAGCGCGGCCTGCTCCCGCGCCAGTCTGGCGAGCAGCGCCGATTTGCCGCAGCCAGGCTCGCCGAGTACGAGCGTTAACGAGGCCGGCTCTTCGGCGATTCGTTCGCAAAGCGCGTCTAGCTCGGGCCGCTCCAGCCAGTCGTCGTTGGGCAGCGTCGTCTTCCAGTCGGCCAGGTCGGCCGACGCTGCGGCAAAGCGGTTGGACACTTGGGCCGGATCCAGCGAAATGGCGTTGCGAATGAAGCCGACACCACGCTCATCCAGCGCCTGCACGATCTGGTCGCGGTCCAGCGGTCCGGGTGGAGCCCGCAGCCCGCTCTGGTTGCCACGCGCCATTGCGGTGAGCACGTCGGCTGCGGTTTCGGGGTCATCGACCTGAAACTGTAGCGCTGAGAGGTTGACGGCTTCCCAGCCTTCGAAGTTGTGCGCGCTGCCGATTTGGGTGTGCCTGACCAGATCGAAGGCGCTATCAACGGGACAGTCCAAGACACCTTGGAGCTTGGCAAGAGCTACTTTGAGTCGGGAGCTGGCTTGCGCTTCGAATACCTCGTGGCTTGCGTAATCTCGGGCGCTCTCGACCAGAGCTGCCAAGTCGCCGAACGGCGTTTGCGAGCAGAACTCGATAATTACATCCGGCGTCTTCTGCAGTTGTCGGCGCGCCTTGACCAATTCTTCCTTCAGATCCGAATCCGATATCTGCCAGTTACGGTGATTCGGGTGATTCTTCTTTGCCTGTATGTGTCGGGTCGTGCCGCTGCTATAGGTAACGACGATGTCGTCCACATCGACGGTCTCGGACTCCCCCGGAAGAGCCACGGCGTCCACTTGTACGGAGGCGATGCTCGGGTCGGACAGCAGCCTGATTAGCCAGTGCACGGCGACAGCCAACTGGTACTCGTCTCCACGGTGGGATCTTCTGGCGGCGATGCTCATGCGTTAGACCGATAGGTAAGGCAAGGACTGTGTTCTCAACTGTCAGCCAGGTGGGAGTAGATGACAAGGATCTATTGAAGGAGTCATCACGGTTAAATTGGATCGCGCGCGTGTAGAGGCGACATGTAAGTTGAATCGCGTGGATCGCTCCGAGTCGGGTCCTCGTTGAACGAAGTAGCGTTGGAATGGTCCCTCAAACACGATGACCTCGTCGAACTCTTTTCCTTTGGCCTTGTGTATTGTCATCACCGATACGCCTTGGTGGGAGCGTCCTGTGGCCGAAAACTGATCCTCTACGACGGCTGCTCGCAGGAGCGACCTCGCGTCGACATAGGCACCGCGTGCCCGCCAGGCGTCGGCGAGGACTGCCTCAATCTGGGCGCCTCGGCGCAGCAATCGCATGTGCCGCGCTTCTTTCGCTGCGGATTGAAGTTCGGTTCTGTGGCTCGCTGCGATAGCAGCTCGCACTGCGCGCCAATCTGAGACTGGGTCGCCAGTAAGTTGGAGTTGTGCCACGTCCACTAATAGCTGGCGGACTCCTGGTCCAACGCCTGCTGCTCCGTAGCCCCTGTCGCCTAGTGTCCTGACTGCGGTCGCTAGGGTGCGCATCCGCCGGGACCTGGTGATCGCAGTAGTCGAAGCATTCTCACTGCGCCCGACCTCAAATGCCGCAAGTGCTTCCAGAACAGCGGCACCAAGTTCGATGTCGGAGGTTCTGGGTTCAAGTAGCAGCGCAATCAGCATACCGGCCAGCATCGGGCCCTCGGCCGAGACAACAATGTCGACGGGATACCTCGGAAGCCCGTGCTCTGCACCGTGCATGTAATCAAACACGGCTGCGGCTAGGGGATTCGACGGCACCAGAACGGCCAACGACCAGGTTTCCCTTCGCCTTAGTCGGTTTGCAGTTTCAAGCACCTTCTGCTTCAGAGGTCTGAGGCTGCGACCTGCGTAGCGAACCACAGAGACACCTGTGTAGGGCTGTTGGCGGAATGCCCCTTCGAGAATCCCATCCGCGAATGCAGTGATGTCCGTGCCAGCACTGCGATTGTTCTCGCTGAGGAAGTCGAACTCGGTCGGAGCAAATGCTTCAATGAAATCATTGAAGCGCCGAGGGCTCGCACCCTTGAAGTCGTAGATGCGCTGCTTTGGATCGCCCAGTGCAATAAGACGGCTGTGCTGGCCCAAGCGGGAGATCATTGCCCACTCTTGATCATTCGTGTCTTGGAATTCATCCACGATGATCGTCGGATAGGCATTGCCGAAGGCCTGAGCCAAAACGAGCGATTGTTCCAGCAACTCTGCTAGCAGAATGGGGAAAAGATCGAATGCAACCAATCCTTCCTCATCAAATAGCTGCCTCTGGCGCGCGGTGCGTGCATCGCCGGCGAGTCCCACAAGGCGTTCTCGTGCCTGGGCGGGAAGTAAAAGGGAAACTCCGGGTCTTGTGCCGAGCAAATACGCATGACTCTTCAGGACCGACCACGCGAAGCCATGGTAGGTGTTGATTTCGATGCGGCGCAGCTGATCTTTGGGAAGCGTCGCCGTAGCCTGCTCCGTGACGCGGGCAATCGTGGCACGAGCGAAGCTCAGGAATAGCGCCTTCCCCGAATTTCCTATGCGTCCGGTTGCGAGGTCTTCGCAGGCTTTGGCAAGTGCGATTGTTGTCTTGCCTGACCCAGCGCCGCCTCGAACTACGATGTGGCCATCCGTTCTAAGTAGGCGTTGTCGTTGTTCGCAGAGCACCAAAGGCATGGCGCTATGTCCCCTACTTAGATGATTGGAATAGGAAGAGGAGGCAATTGGGGCGGCGGGGGGGGAGCAGGGGGTGCCGGAGGCGGTTCAACCATCAGTCTTAGTTCGCCGAGAATTCTCATGATGGTTGCGGGAAGATGCCCAATCTCACATTGATCGAAGAAAAGAGTGAGGTAGTCATTGCCTTTCTTGTGTCGAAGAACCTCAAAGAAGGGGGCGGCATAGGCATCATCTGCTGAATTTGGCGGGGGCAGCACGTTGAACAGTGCTTGTGGCCACTCGCCCTGATCTACAAGCCATTGGACGAACTGTCTTTGCCTCGCGATTGGAACTTCTGCCCAGAGAAGATGCTCGAATCCTGGGTAAGGCTGTTCAAATGCTCGATCACTTGCGGCCTCGATAGCGGCCTTCGCCACGGGCTCTTGCTGGTCAAAGATCGTTGCCACGGTCTTGCCCAGACCGCGGAAGAATGTGGCAAACGGGGCAACGGCAGTATCCCCAACCGCGTCGAATGGAACCCAGCCAAGCGAGTCAAGACGCTTGTGCGCAGCGGGCGCGATTTCAGCGGCACGACGTGATACTGCACTGTATGCAACGAACTCAGTCTTTCCTTCGACCACAAGAACTCTTCGTGCGAGAAGCGCTTCACAGAAGCGCGTGCGGAAGCCATCTCGGAAGATTTTGAGTTTGAGATTAGGCGGCAGCAACACGGGCGTGGCGGACATGTGCCCAGCAGCGTCCCTACGTACAACCGTCATTTGTTCGGGCTTGAACTGCTCGATGACATATGGGGAGTGGGACGTGAACAAAGCTTGAGACGCGAGGCCTCGCACTTTGTCGACCACTCGCTGCTGGACGTGCGGTGGAAGCGAAAGCTCAGGCTCTTCCATTGCGAAGATCACGCGACCTGCTCGACGTTGAGCAATCAATCCCAACATGGCCAGCACCAGCGCGTTGATCGTTCCCGAACCTTGGTGCTGAAAGGGTGCCGCGTAGCCGGGCACACCTGTGGCAAGGAAGGATTTCAAGACGCGTCGGAGGTCCTCGCGTGTGAGTTCCGAAACCCGGAGATGCGGAGCATCCGCCCACTCGCCCGGAACGATCTCCCGCATTGCATCCCGAATGGCGGTCAGGATCTGGCCAAACTCGGGGTCCTGTTCCCCGACCACATCAAGCACGCGCAAGCGATCCAGGAGTCCTTCCCACATCCGCGTCCTAACCTCGTAGGTCCGCAGGATTACATCGAGCAAAGAACCCCGTTCCATCGACAGCGCACGGCTTCCAGTGCGAAGCGCGCGAAGATGGAGGAACCCAAACTCCCTCTTGTCCGAGGACCGGCATTCGCTTGTAGGAACATCGTCAACATTTCGAGGAACGGCAAACCATGTCTTGGCGGTGAATTCGTCGGCTTCCTGGTCGTATTCGCCTTCGAACCTGATCCGGACCGCTGGCTCCACCCCGGGCTGTGCTGCCTGAGCTGCACCGCCAGGTCCGATCAGCACGCCATCGCTTTCGCGCCAAAACTCCAGATTGTTCCGGAAACGCCCGCAATGCTGTGCGTCGAGCCCTGCGATGACTACTTCGACAACAATCTTCGGTGCTGGGTGCTCCTCGTCACCCCGGTAGGCACCGCCGAAGAAATCGTGTTCATCAATGACCTGGCTTCTGGCTAGCCTGTCTGCGCCGATGGCGAGCTCAATGGCTTCGAAGACCGTCGACTTTCCGGTGTTGTTGTCGCCAAGCAGGACCGTGGTCCCGGCAAAGCGTAGGTCGGCCAGTCGAATGCCACGGAAGTTTTCAATGTGAACGCGAGCAACGCGCATGGCTTCTCCCAAACCGAGACGCTGAACGAAACTTAGGGCACTTTCCTCGAACAGCGGAGGATAGGGCGTAAGGTCGCATCTTTCGTCTCCACAGCAAAATGACGGCAAGTAACGCACAGCGCTTTGCGCACTGGCGATTCTTAGTCTTCGAGAAGGCGAGCGGCTGGATTTGCCGTAGCTCCGCCTGTTTGAAAATACCCGATCACGCTCGACACCGCCCGGTGCTCGGTCAACTGCATGATTGCTGGCAGCGACACGCCTTGGCGACTGGCCTCGGTAACGAATCCCGAACGCAGGCTATGGCCGCCAAAATCCCCTTCCAGCCCCGCCAAGCACGCACGGCGTTGCACGATCTCGCCGACGGCGGCAGGGGACAGGGCAGGGCCCACGCGATGCTTCCATAGCCGCCGGAAGATGGCCCCATCGGTGATGCCCGACGCTTCCAGCCAGTCCTGTAGCGCCAACGCAGCCCGATCGAGCACGGGCTTGTCGGGCGTCGAAGTGGCCGTAACGCCCGCCTGCTGGGTCTTGCTGTGCTCGAGCCGGTAGATATAGCCCTGGTCGCCGATCCGGCGCAGATCGCGCATGTCCGCCGCGGCGATTTCGCTGCGGCGACGGCCGCCACTGGCGAACCCAAAGCAGAGCAGGGCACGGTCACGCACGCCTTCCAGGCTGTCGTCACACGTGGCCAGCATGGCTTCCAGCTCGGGTAGGGTGATGGCGGTCTTCTTGCGCGGTCGTTCGCCGCGTTTGACGGCCGCTCGGGCGGCGCGGCTGAGCACGGTGCGGATCGCCGGTTGCTCGCAGGGGTTAGTGACCTGCTTGAGCCGGTGCGCCGTGGACAGCACCGCGACCCGATGCCGCACGGTCGATAAGGTCCAAGGGCCAAGCTTGGCTTTCAGGCCAGCTGCGACCAGCGCCTGGTCGACCGCCGGCGGCAGCTCCCACGCCAACTCGCCCTCGGTCGAACGGCGCTGCACGTGGTCGACCACAAACTGCAGCACCACGGCCTCCGGAACCGGCAGCGTCAATTCGACGCCATAGCGTGCCACGTGCCAGCCGGCCCAATAGCGCAGGGCGCTGGTGTAGCTACGGGTGGTGTTTTCGGCGGCCGCCTCGGCGAGGAGTTCGCGCACCGCATCCGCTGCCTGCTGCGCCAGTTGGGCAGGTAGGGCCATGCCGGAGGCAGTCTGGGCGAGGGTCGGAATTGTGGAATTATATTTCATAGTATGTATGATTTACTACGAATCGGACACGATAGCCACGATAATCATCACTTATCGTTAGTACAACACGAAACCTCACCGATTCGAAGTAGGAGACTCACGATGGCCCGCGGCATCACCGAAACCGACGTGCACACCGCTGCCGATGAATTGGTCGTCGCCGGAGAACGGCCCACCGTTGATCGCATCCGCGCGCACCTGGGCACCGGCTCGCCCAACACGGTCACGCGTTGGCTGGAGACGTGGTGGCGAGGGCTGGCGCCGCGTCTGCTTGCTCATAGCGCCCAGCAGGCGATACCGGAGTTGCCAGCACCGGTCAGTCGGCTGGCGCAGCAGCTCTGGGAGCAGGCGGTGGGCATTGCCCGAAACGACGCCGAACAGGCCGTGGTGCAGGACCGGCTTCAGTTGGATGCGCAGCGCCGTGACCTAGAGAGCCGGGAAGGGGAGCGGCAGGCGCAGCTACGCGACGCGGCAGCCGCCGCAGACCAAGCGAGCCAGGCACTGGCGGCCACCGAGCAGCGTCTGGCTGACCTGCAGCGGGCGAACGATCTGCAGCAGGAGCAGATCCGCGACCTGAGCGGGCAACGCGCGAGCCTGGAGGCACGCAGTGCGCGTTTGGAGGCTGACCTCCACGCCGCCCAACAGCGCGCAACACAGCGCGAGGAAAGTCTGATCGCCGAACGCGATGCCCAAGCCCAGCACCTGCGGGCGCTGGAGGACCGGGCGCATGGCGAGATAGATCGCGCTCGCCAGGAAACCAAGGAAGTGCGCAGCCAGCTGGCAGCCCTGCAACGCAGTAGCGAGGCCCTTCGACAGGAGCGAGAGGACGCCCAGGCCGCCACGGCGGCCGCGCAACGCGAGGCCGGGGTGCAGCGCGGCCGGGCCGACACGCTAGAGCAGCAGTTGGCAGGGCTTGGCGAGTTGCCTGCGGCTTTGCAGGCCACGTTGGCGCAGCTGCAGGCGCCCAAGCCGCGTCTACGCAAAGCGAACGCACCGCCCACGGCCAAAGCAGGCCATGGGCGACGCAAAAGCTCGTCTTAGCATTGCTCGAGGCTAATGGCGGCCTTCCAATTGCTGTCGCTTAGCCATACTGGCGGAGCTGACCTACACGCATTTACTAGCGGATTATCGGACCGGTCTTGTCTGGGCCCGTAGGACTTGAATTGGCCTGATCAGCGGCGCAGCATGCATCTAGGGGCACACGGGGGTGGGGCCATGGATAGCATCGAGCTTGAACTCGACGCGCTGTTTTTCGATGAGGACGTTATTGCGCGGACGGCATACCGGTACTCCGGCGACTTCTACGTGCTCGTAAAGAGCGCCGGCGCGAATCACGTGGTTACATTAAGACCGCGCACGTCTGACGTTGATATGGCCGACTTGGCAGCACGGTTCCAGACCGACGCCTGTGATGACCGTTTGCGCGCCCAAGTGGCACTGCAGACCGGCGATCTGCAGCGCCTGCTTATGCGCGCTGCGCTGGAAAGTGCCGAACCCAAAGGTGATGGCCGACTGTGAAGTTCCAGCCAGCCTCTGCATTCGTTGGCGTACCTGCGTCCTACCAGTTGCTGCCGCTGCGCTTTCGTCGGCTCCCTTGGGATTCAGCACGCGTTCTTGTTAGCTCGGCGGCCGGCGACTGGTTGACTTGTCGCCATGAGGAACTGGCCTCGTTGTTGAAAGGCGAGCTACCCGTCGATTCGGCCTTGATGCAGGACCTGCAGGCGCGCCACATCGTGGCCGGGCCGCTGGATTCCCTTACCTTGGCGCCCTTGCTCTCGCAACTGCGCACGCGCAAGGGTTACCTAGACGGCGGCCCCGCATTGCATATCGTGGTGGTGTCGTTGCGATGCCATCATTCATGTAGCTACTGCCAGGTCTCACGCCAAGACACGCAGCAGCGTCAGTTCGATATGCGTGAGGCGCACAACGAAAAACTGGTGGAGCGCCTGTTCCAGTGGCCCTCGCCGACATTAACGATCGAGTTCCAAGGCGGCGAGCCCTTACTACACTTTGAGCAAGTCAAAGCGCTGACCGAATTGATCCAAGCACGTAATCGAACGGAAGGAAGGGCACTTCGCTTCGTCATTGCCTCTACGCTTCATGGCGTCACTGACACGCAGCTGGACTTCTTCGGACTGCATCATTTCGAGCTCTCAACCTCACTCGACGGCCCCGCCTGGCTGCATAACGCTAATCGTCCGATACCTTCGCGCGATAGCTATGAGCGCACGGTTGCCGGCATTGGACGCGCGCGCCAGGTCCTCGGCCACGACAGCGTGTCCGCGCTGACCACATTGACCGCAAAAAGCCTGACCGCCCCAGAGGCCATCGTTGAAGAGTATCGCCTCCAGGGATTTCACAGCATTTCGCTGCGCCCCCTGAGTCCCTATGGCTTTGCGAGAAAGACCGCCCATCGCATCGGATACACCATGCGTGACTTCCTGGTGTTCTACCGCAAAGCACTGGACGCGATTATCCAGCTGAACGCAGACGGCTATGCGCTTGAAGAAACGCACGCCAGCCTGCTGCTGACCCAGCTACTGACTCCCTTCAGCCATGGCTACGTAGATCTTCGCTCACCGATGGGCGCGGGCGTGGGTGCGGTGGTCTATGACTACGATGGACGGGTCTACCCTTCGGATGAGGCCCGCATGCTCGCTGCCCAAGGGGAAGACAGGTTCTGCCTGGGTACCCTGGATCAATCCGTGCATGAGTGGTTGAGCTCACCGGCCATGCAAGAACTGCAGGCCGGGGGCGTGGCCGAGGCGCTGCCAGGCTGCTCCGATTGTGCGTACGTCCCGCTGTGCGGCGCCGATCCGGTAGACCACTTCGCGCGCCAAGGTGATGTCATCGGACATCGGCCTAGCTCAGATTTCTGCACCAAGCAGATGGGCTTGTTCGACCTGTTGCTGGAACGCATGGAGAAGGCAAGTTCTACCGAGCGGCGCATCCTGGAAGGCTGGGCGATCGGGGCCAGACAGATCGCCCCTGTTCTTGAGCCCGTGCACTGATGCGCCCCCAGCACGCCAAGGCGGAGTTCCATGGCATGGAACACGGTCACTTCAAAGTGGCCGACCTGAAGGAGTTTGCGGGCGCAGCCTATCCGCTGGAGCACATGTTGCTGGATGTGCGCAGGTTGAGCCTGCGTGAGACGGATACGCTATTCAGTCTGCCCTGGGCGGGCTTTCTGGTGGACCGCGCCGACCAAGCGCCCGCGGGTCGACCTTGGTTGCGCTACGAGGCGGAAGAAAACTGGGCATCGCCAGGCGATGTGCTAGAACTCCAGCCTTCGTCCGGGCGTGTCGCACTGCGCTATCGCCGCGGCGACAACGGAAACGTGCTGTTTGCGACCGAACAGTGCAACAGCTATTGCTTGATGTGCTCTCAGCCACCGCGCGCAGTGGATGACTTTTGGAGGGTCGAACAACTCCATGCCTTGATTGAACTGATCGACAAAGATGAGGCATCGATCGCCATTAGTGGAGGCGAGCCTATGCTTCTGGGAGAAGGGCTGGTTGATGTGATTGCGCATTGCCACGCCGCGCTGCCCCAGACACACGTCCATGTCCTGTCGAACGGGCGATTAGCGGGGGAGGGCACGTATGCCGCACGATTCACCGGCTTGCACGAATCGCTGACCTGGGGCATTCCTCTCTACGGAGATACTTCGACGCTGCATGACTACATCGTCCAGCGCCAGGGGGCTCTCGCTCAAACACTGCGTGGGTTGTACGCCCTTGAGCAGGCCAAGCAGCGGATCGAGATACGTGTTGTGCTCGTCAAGGACGTGGTGCATCGCCTTGAGGCGATCGCGCGCTACATCTATCGCAACCTGCCATTTGTGGAACATGTTGCACTCATGGGTATGGAGCCCATCGGCTTTGCCAAGGCTCATCGGGAAGCGCTCTGGATGGATCCCATGGACATGACCGATGCGTTGGACGGAGCCGTAGACTTTCTGAGCTCGCGCAACATTGCCGTCTCGCTCTACAACTTGCCGCTTTGTACACTGCCGCCACGCCTATGGCCCTTCTCGCGACAAAGCATTTCGCATTGGAAACAGGACTACCGCCCTGAATGCGCGCCTTGTCAGGTTCGTGATCGATGCGGTGGGTTCTTTTCTTGGGTGACGCCGGACTGGTTGAGCCGCGGCGTCGCACCGATTGATCAACGGGAGCTAGCCTGATGAGCAAGACCCTTGCAGTCGCAACCGCTATTATCAATGGCGCAAGCCCCCTAGGCGGCTTGGCTGATCAGGGCTGGCAGGCCAGTGGCCTTACGGAGTTGGCCCTCAACGAGAGCAGGTTCACGACGACGCTGACCGCGCCGCTGAATCACGAGCAGTTCAATATGTACGCGCGTCACCGCTCACATAGCTCACACCGCTCGCATAGCTCTCACCGGTCACACAGTTCACACTACTCGGGCAGTGGCGGGTCATACCGAGCGCCAACCTACACACCGCCGCCTCCACCGCCACCGGTTACGTATCAACCGGCTCCACGGTCTTCGTACAACGACGGCAGCACCACGTCCTCGGCATCAAGCTCCGGCTCGAACTCACAACCTCTGACGCTCGAGCCGGTCCAGCGATCCAAGCAGAATCTCACTCCTCGCCCCAGCTCCGACCAGCTGCAGCTCATGATCATGCGCGTGCAAGCCGCCCTCTACGCGCGTGGTTATGACCCGGGCGCCATAGATGGGGTGATGGGGATGCAGACAAAGGCCGCCTTAGCTTCTTTTCAAGCAGCCCACGGCCTGCCGGCAACGGGGACCATGACCACGCCCACGTTGAACGCCTTGGGAGTCGCCCTTTCGCCATGATTCGAGCTTCGTACGTCGAAGTTCTTCTGGTGGCAGTGCTGACAGCCACGCTGGCTGCATGTGGCGGATCGGGAGGGGGAGGGCGCTACTCGGAACCGCGCGACGATACTGAGTTGTACTCGGAAGACGCTGGCGACGCTGCTCGGCAATCTGTCTATGACGACTACGGCGCAGACAGTGATGGAACCTCTGCCGATGCGACGCGGGTAGATGCCTATGACGTAGAAGACAGCGGGAACTATGTTTGCACTCAAGACTGCTCTGGCCACGAGGCAGGATTCGCCTGGGCCCAGGAGAACGACTTGAGTGATGGCTCCGACTGTGGCGGCAACTCCCAATCATTTATAGAAGGATGCGAAGCGTTCGTAGAGGATCGTCAGCAATTGGCCGATGAAACTGCCCAAGCTGAGGCTGAGCGTGCCGCTGAAGATGCGCAGTACGCTGACGAACCGGACTGGGAAGAGGAATGAACACAATCGAAGATCTCACGATTGATGTCGATAGGGCGCATGAGTTGTTCGAAATACTTGAGCGGATGATCGATCACCCTTTCTATGATGATTCCGAAAGACTCGGATTGAGCGTCGTATTGGCCGACGCGTC
Source organism: Pseudoxanthomonas sp. LARHCG66 (assembly GCF_052871755.1). Lineage (NCBI taxonomy): Bacteria > Pseudomonadati > Pseudomonadota > Gammaproteobacteria > Lysobacterales > Lysobacteraceae > Pseudoxanthomonas > Pseudoxanthomonas sp. LARHCG66. The sequence continues at coordinate 99,784 of NZ_JBIXJW010000005.1, forward strand.
CCTTGATTTCGCCTTCTCCGTCAGATTGCTATGCGTCAGTGGTCAGTTGCTCGGGGCAAGCACCTGCCTGCGTTCCCAGTTCGAAGCACTGACAAGAAGTGTGTGGGCCTTCCATTGCGCCACCGACAATCAAGTGGCACGGCTCAACCAAGCCGATCTGTCGATGGAGACGCAACAGGGAGCAAAGAATGTCCCACAGGCCAGTGAGATGCTGAGCGAATTGGAAAATCGACCCCACCTTTTGGGTGTGACTTCGGCACTGAGAGAATTCAGAGACTGCGCTTGGCAGCCACTCAATTCTTTTGTGCACTCCGGGATTCACGCCATACATCGAACCCGATTCGGGTCTCCGCCCAAACTGATCGAGCAGACGTTTAGGATTTCAAATGGCTTCTGCTATCTGGCCTACAACCACTTGGGGATACTGACCGGTGTACCTGGCATCCAGAAAGAGATTATGGCCGCTAGCGCCTGCTTCTCAAGCGTGCTTCCCGACCCCGTTTAGATTAGGAGACAACCTCACGCAGCACTTCTGGGCCCGCCCCACGCGTGACATTCCGACGAACGTGGAAAAGAAGCTATCCGTGTTGACAGTCGCAGCTATGAGAAGGAGATTTCTTGGTGAGTGCAATGAAGTTCGCTGTAATGGTCGGCGCCTTGTCAATGTCTTTCACTTGTGTAGCCCAAGATAAAGCGCAATTGAGAGAGCAAGCGAAGACTTTGGCGGAACAACTTCGTCGAGTGGGAGAGCCGATGGATAGGTGCTCTCTCGGTGTCCGATTGGTAGATGGCGCCATCATCACTCACGTTTCCAACGGAGCACAGCTGAAGCTGGGAGATCGCCTACTGGCGATTAACCATTCCGATGTATCCGGGCAGCCCGCGGATTTCGTTGTCGGCGTACTCAGGAGTATTCAGCCTGGCGCATCTGTTGAGATAAAGGTAGCACGCCAATCTGCTCAGGAATCGGTCACGGCGATCTGCGAAAACTCGAGGCCGGTGATCGAAACCATACTCGCTGGGCTGGACGCAGCCACACGTGGCAAGTTCGATGAGTGTGCGAGCGCATTCGGACGACGTAACGACTTGGGTGCGTTTGGAGCAGGTATGCGTGTCCAATGTGCAGCGCTAACCAAGAATCCGAATCAGCTTAGTCTCGCCAACATGGGCTACGACGCGCTCAAGGAGGCTATTGCCGAGGCTCATTGGGCACCTAGCGCGCGTCCGGGAGTAGTAGCAGGACTTCGACAAGCCGAGGGTATGATTTCTGGTCAGCTTGGAGAGAAACGCTTCCGGGAGCTCGTTGATGCGACCAAACAGTGGCCGGAAGGAGAGCAGATGTATGACCACTCCGAGCCTGACATGGGCTTGTTTCGCCAAGCGGCTGAACAAGCTGTTCGTTCAAGGCTGATAGACCCCGATTCGGCTCGTATCGAATGGCCATTCGGCTTTCTGAGCGGAAGCTGGAAGCCACCGTTCCAGAAGAGAATTGATGGCTACTGGACGTGTGGATTGGTGAATGCAAAGAATCGGATGGGGGGCTACACGGGAAGGACGTCTTTCGTCGCAGTCGTGAGTCCCAGCGGAATCGTGCAGTATGTTGAGTTAGGTACTGGTCGCGATTTTGACTTGCTATCGTCCCAGTGCGCCAACTCGATCAAGCTTCTACCGCCGGCACCACCAAATTTAACTGCAAGCCCGCGAAGTGCGAGCGGCGGCAGCTCCATTGCCGATGATCTGAAGAAGTTGGTGGAACTGAAGGAAAGTGGTGCGCTGACCGAAGCCGAATTCCAGGCGGCTAAGCAACGGTTGTTGACCGCACCGAGCCAGCCTTAATCGCCAAGCACAGTCCGCGCAAAGATACGGCGTGCCGGCTCAACGCCGCGGGCTGCGAGTTCCGTGCAGAGATTTTGAATGCCAGACAGGGAAGGAGGAGTGGGGAAGGGTATGACTGACGAGCGAACTCCGATTTCACTAAGCTCTTTGGCGAAATTCATCGCCATGTTGTCCGCGCCGTATGGTTTTTCCATCGCGGCGTTCTACTTGTTCGCCTTTTGGAGCAAGGTCGGCATCAATCCCTATCAACATGCCAGTGCAGCTGAGCTGTTAGGTACGGCGATAGGAAGCCTGACATTGCTTGGCGCCTTCTCAGTGATTGGCGTCATCATTGGGCTATGGCTTGGCCAGCAGACACCCGACTTGGGAGAGAAATCGCTTAAGTACTTACCGTATCTATTTGGTGCGAGCTTGATTGTGGCCATTGGGTTCTGGATCTGTCTGCTGCTGAAAGGCAATCCATTGCACTGGATTCTGCTCGGCTTGGGCCTGAACTTTTTAACGGTCTTCGTCCTTGCCCAGAGTGCATGGCTTAAACAGTGGCTACCAGAGCCAAGCTTGGTCCTTGTGTTCGCACTGCTGCTGGCCTACATACCGTGCGCTGTCACTTACTACGGCAAGAGCGAAGTCAGCACGCTCACCAGCTTGGAAAAAGGGCTGCACGTCGATCTCTCACTGAGCGAGATCGGTGCTGACGTTCCAGCGCCCGCACTGTATGTGGGGCAGTTAGGAAGCACGAACGTTCTTTACAGCCCTCAAGCTCGGCTCACCACACTGGTACCCAAAGATCGGCGAATCGCATACCGCATTCCGGAGACTGCGCAGGTCGAGCAGGCAACATCTTCGAAGCCGGCGACACCCTAGCGCCGGCTCTCTACATAAGGAATGTTATGCGAAGTAAGATATTGATTTTACTACATATTTATACCGAAAGCAACTGACCCAAGCCCTTACATCCACAGCGCCAGCGGAAATCTGTAAGCTAAGTATTCCTTAGTACAAATCCAGGCATCCGCGTGACCATGCCCGCCGAACGCACACGCAACGTGCTGCAGGCCGGTGCGTTCCTGAGAGAACTCGCCGCCAGCAAGGCCGTGCCCAAATCGATTCGGGAAGAGGCGTATCGACTGCTGCGGCACTATCCGACGGTCAGCGATATCGAGGCCATTGCCCAGCACGAAGAACGGCTGCGGGAGCTGACCCAGTCAGCGTTCGTACGCCCCTACCTGAGCAGCCAGATTGAGCCGGACTGGTTCCGCGGCTACCCACTCGGCCCCCATCGGATCTGACCATGAAGCAACCGATCAGGCTGCGCGGAAGAGGGGCCATGGCTGCGGAAGCAGCCCTGGAGGCTTCGTTTGAACGGGCCCGTGACAGTGCGCCCGAGGAACTGGCATTCTTCAAGAGGCTGATGGATGCGATCGTGTACGTGCATGCACCCGTCTCGGACGACGCGCGGACACCGCGGCTGGTCCAGTTCCGCCATCCTGACGGTTTCGATGCGATCCCGTTCTTTACCTCGCTCGGGAAGGCGGAGGCGGCCAGCTCGGCTGCCGTCAAGATTCTGGGCGTGTCAGGCCGTGAGCTGCTGAGCGGTACGCGCGGTGCGACCTTGATGCTCAATCCCAACGACGGTGGCGTTGTCCTGTATCCGGAGGAGATCGCGACATGGTTGGATAGGGGCTTTCTGGCCAGGGTGGAACGGCTGGCGGCGGTAGAGTTCGCGGTGAGACCTGCCCAGGGCGCGCCGGATTGGCTCGCGCCGGCCATCAGCCGCAGCCTCGAGCACGCCAACTTTGTCTCGTCGGCCTATCTCCTGGAAACTCACGCGGGTGCCGAACAGCCGCCGGGGTTGTTGATCTGGCTGGTGGTCGACCTGGCTTTCGCCGAGCGGGCCGCTCGTCTGGTGACCACCGCTGTACAGCCCTTATGCTCCGATTTGGACGTCATCATCGACGTGGCGGTCCACGACGTATCGCAGCCCTTGCCGGCGGGCCTGGATGATCCGCGGATCTTGCCAATTTTCACGAGAATCAAGCCAACCTGAGCGCAATTCATCGGTCCCATGACCCCCGAAGAAAAGCTACTAGCATTGCTTCCGGAATTGACCGAGGAAGAGAAGGATCGGCGAACCCGCGAGGGTTTGGCCGATGTCGATGCCGGTCGGACGATCCCGCACGCGGAACTGCTGCAATGGGTCAAGCGGCTGTCACAGCCTTCTTGAGGGTTCCCGTTGGCCGAGCAGCGTGGAAACTGGGGCACGCAAAGCGCGTTAGCGTGATTTCTGGGGAAACACGACTGCGGCCGTTGAAACTGGGGACATCAGAGTGCGGCTAATGGGGAGGGTTGGCGCGGGCGTTGGGGACAATCAGGTGCGCTCAACACCAGCCCAGCAGGCGCATCCACCAGCCCAACTCGGCCCATAGGCTATTTCGCATAATGCCTATTATGTCAAAGACAACGCGCAGAGCCCATCAGATATCCGAGCGGTTCTGCCTATACCAAGCCACAGCCCCAAGCAGCCCCAGCTGCCCATGCTCCACCCGCCATACCGGCACCCGTTCCAGCTGCTCGGTCATCACGCCCTTGTTGAGGTACCGCTGCAGGAAGCGCCCGTCGTGCAGGAACTGCGGAATGTGCGCGGTCACGCCGCCTGCCAGATACACGACCCGGGCACCGAAGATGATCGCCAGATCGCCGACCACGCTGCCCAGCCACCCACAGAACGTCTCCAGCGTTTCCCTTGCCAACGCATCCGATTCCGCGGCCGCGACCAGCGCGCCGGCATCCGCATGCACCGGCGTCGCGTCGCGGAGTTCGCACAGGCACCGGTACAGATTCATCAGGCCAGGCCCAGACAGCACGTGCTCGTTGTGCAGGTACGGACGGTCCCTTAACAGCCTGCGCACGATGTCCAGCTCCAGCGCGTTGCCGGCCGCCAGCGACGCCTGGCCGACTTCCGTCGGCAACACCCGTGGCGGCTGGCCTTCGATCCAGACCGCAGCCCCCAGCCCGGTGCCCGGGCCGATCACCAGCGCCGGCGACGACGTTCCAGATGCCATCAGCGGTGTCAGCGGCGACAGCGTGTCCGGCGCGAGCGTCGGCACCGCATTGGCCACGGCTTCGAAATCGTTGATCAGCTGCACCCAGGCCAGGCCGGCACCCACGCGCGTCTGTTCCACCGACACCGCCCACGGCAGGTTCGAATTGATCAGACGGTCGCCCTCCAGCACACCGGCGATGGCCACGACCGCGCCATGGCACGGCGTGCCGGCCGCATAGTCGTGCAGGATGGAGGCGAGATCCGGATGCTCAGCGCAGGCGTAGCGACGGTAATCGTGGATGTCGTTGCTGCCGTCGGCGTCGATCCAGCCGAGGCGGGCATACGTGCCGCCCACGTCGGCGACGATGATGCGTGCACGCGAAACATCCTGCGGTTGTGCTGCGGGAACGCCTGTCGGCACCTTGTCCATCGTTACCGTGCCTGCCATGCGGATGCCACGCTGCCCAATGCCTGAATTGCGCGACAAGGATAACGTGTCGTTGCCCGATCGTGGCGCGGGCCGACCGGGGACGGCGCGCAGCTCACCCTACGGAAAGGTACGTGCACGGGTCATGACGTATCATGCGGGTATGTCCCGGTTCGCCCCCCTGCTCCGTGCCCTGCTCTGCCTGGCGTTGCTGCTCAACGGCACGGCGTACGCGCATGCCGCCACGCGCATGGCGATGGGCGACGTGCCGGCCGCCGTCCAGGCTGCCGAGGACAAGGACACGCCACCGTGCCACGAGGGCATGGACATGGCGATGCCGGTGGACGGCGACGCTTCTTCCGGTCACCACGACGCCGACGCCGGCCTGCCCGAATGCTGCAAGGCAGGGAGCTGCGACGGCTTCTGTGCCCAGCACGCGCCTGCACTGACCTGGCTGACCCCGCTCGGGGCACTCCCGTATCCGCAGGCAGAAGCTCCCGCCTACCGTGCCGATGCCCACGCATCCGTACGCCTGTCGCACCGTCACCGACCTCCCATCCTGGCGGCCTGACGCCGCATTCCCGCGGCTTTCCGCAGGGCCGGTGGCGCGTGTCGCGCGCCGGATCCACGACCACGACGGACGCCACCGCCACAGCGGTCGGTCGCGCCGACGATGCACAGGATGCTTGCAATGAATCACGATGAATCCACACCGGGACGCCTGGGCGCGTTCCGACCCACACGCCGCCAGTTCGTCACCGGCCTGGCGACCGGCAGCGTCGCGCTGGGCCTCGGCCTGGCGCGCATGCCCGCCTCGGCCGGCACGCCCGCACGTCGCGGCGGTGCGGCGCTCGTCACCGGTACCGACTTCGCGCTGAGCATCGGCGCGATGCCGGTCGACATCACCGGCCGCATGCGGCCCGCGATCACCGTCAACAACAGCCTGCCCGCCCCCACGCTGCGCTGGCGCGAAGGCGACACGGTCACCGTGCGCGTCAGCAACCGCCTGCGCGACATGACCTCGATCCACTGGCACGGCATCCTGCTGCCGTCGAACATGGACGGCGTGCCGGGCCTGAGCTTCAACGGCATCGCGCCGGGCGAAACGTTCCAGTACCGCTTCCAGCTGAAGCAGTCCGGCACCTACTGGTACCACAGCCATTCGCTGTTCCAGGAACAGGCCGGCCTGTACGGCGCGTTGATCATCGACCCGCGCGATCCGCCGCCCTACCACCACGACCGCGAACACGTCGTGCTGCTCTCGGACTGGACGGACCTGGATCCGGCTGCCCTGTACCGGCGCATGAAGAAGATGCCGGAGCACGACAACTACTACCAGCGCACGCTGGTGGACTTCGTGCGCGACGCGAAGCGCGACGGACTGGCGGAGACGGTCGAGGATCGCGGCATGTGGGGGCGCATGCGGATGACGCCCACCGACATCTCCGACATCAACGCGCACACCTATACCTATCTGTTGAATGGTGCGGCGCCTGCCGGCAACTGGACCGGCCTGTTCAAGCCGGGCGAGAAGGTACTGCTGCGCTTCATCAACGGCAGCGCGATGACCTACTTCGATATCCGCATCCCGGGCCTGAAGATGACCGTCGTCGCTGCCGACGGCCAGTACATCCATCCGGTGAGCGTGGACGAGTTCCGCATCGCGGTGGCGGAAACGTTCGATGTGATCGTCGAACCGACGGGCCAGGACGCCTTCACCATCTTCGCGCAGGACATGGGCCGCACCGGCCATGCACGCGGCACGCTGGCCGTCCGCGACGGGCTGGAGGCGCCGATTCCGTCCCGCGATCCGCGCCCCCTGCTGACCATGGCCGACATGGGCCACGACATGGGCGGCCATGGCACGCAGAAAGGCATGGAAGGCGGATGCGGCGCGATGATGGGAGAAGGCGGCTGCGGCGCGAACATGGGCGCGATGGACCACAGCGCACACGGCGCAACGTCGAACGCGCCGAATCATCCCGCCAGCGAAGCGGGCAACCCGCTGGTCGACATGCAGTCCTCCGCAAGCGAACCGAAACTCGACGATCCCGGCATCGGCCTGCGCGACAACGGACGCCAGGTGCTGATCTACGGCGCGATGCGCAGCCTCTTCGACGATCCGGATGGCCGTGACCCGGGCCGCACCGTGGAACTGCATCTCACCGGCCACATGGAGAAGTTCGCCTGGTCGTTCGACGGCATCCCGTTCGCCAGCGCCGACCCGTTGCGACTCAAGTACGGCGAGCGCATGCGCATCGTGCTGGTCAACGACACGATGATGCAGCACCCCATCCACCTGCACGGCGTCTGGAGCGACCTGGAGGATGCGGACGGCGCATTCCAGCTGCGCAAGCACACCATCGACATGCCGCCCGGCACGCGGCGCAGCTATCGCGTCCGCGCCGATGCGCTGGGACGGTGGGCCTTCCACTGCCACCTGCTGTACCACATGGAAGCCGGGATGATGCGCGAAGTGAGGATCGAGGCATGAAGACCTTCCTCATCCCTGCCCCGCTCCGCCTCGCCTCCTTCGTTGCCGTCATGCTGGGCGTGGCGGCGCCTGCCATGGCGCAGCATCACGACCATTCACAGCCTGCGACGCAGGAGACACCGAAGCAGGACGACCACGCGCATCACGATCACGGCGCCATGTCCCAGGCAGCATCGGCGGCGATCACCGCTGCGCCGCGCGAACCGATTCCCGCGATCACTGCGGACGACATGGCCGCAGCGTTTCCGGCCATCGACCACCACGCCATGCAGCATGCGCCGGCGTTCAACCACAAGGTGACCTTCAACCGGCTGGAAGCCTGGGATGCGGACGAAGGCACCGGCCAGGCCTGGGAAGGCAGCGCGTGGTTCGGCACCGATACCGACCGCCTGTGGCTGCGCAGCGAGGGCGAGCGCATGGGAGGCCACACCGAGAGTGCCGATCTGGAAGTGCTGTACGGCCGCAGCGTCTCGCCGTGGTGGGACGTGGTGGCCGGCGTGAAGCACGACTTCAAGCCCGGCGATGCACGCAGCTGGGCAGCGTTCGGCGTGCAGGGCATGGCACCGTACCGTTTCGAGGTGTCGGCCACGGCCTATGTCGGTGAGGGCGGCCAGGTCGCCGCAAACCTCGAGGCCGAATACACGCTGCGCATCACCAACCGCCTGATCCTGCAGCCGCTGGTGGAAGTGGACATCGCAGCGAAGGATGATCCCGATTACGGCGTCGGACGCGGCATCTCCGGCATCGAAGCGGGTCTGCGCCTGCGCTACGAAGTGACGCGCCGTTTCGCGCCCTACATCGGCGTGGTGCACGAACGCGCCGTGGGCGACACCGCCGATCTGCGCCGCGCCGAGGACGAAGCCACGCGCGATACCCGCGTCGTCGCGGGCGTCCGGGTCTGGTTCTGATGGAGGACTTCATGAATTACCGCACGCCCCTGCCCCGCCTCGCCTCCATCCTGCTGCTCGCCACCACCCTCGCCGCCTGCACGCAGGCGGTGCCGGCGCCGGTGGACAGCGCCCTCGCGGCGACGGCTGCGCCAGCAACGCAGCAGAAGACCGCGGTGGCCGCGATGCCGAAGATCATCGTCCATCGCGATGCCTACTGCGGCTGCTGCCATCTGTGGGTCGAACACCTGCGCAAGGAACGCTTCGACGTGGACGACCGTGTGGAGGACGCCATGAGTCCGGTGAAGGAACGACTGGGCATCGTGCCAGAGCATGCGTCCTGCCACACCGCCGACATCGAGGGCTATGTGGTCGAGGGCCATGTGCCGGCATCGGACGTCCGGCGCCTGCTGCGCGAGAAGCCGGCCATCCGTGGCCTCGTGCTGCCCGGCATGCCGATGGGCTCGCCGGGGATGGAGGTGGAAGGCGTCGACGCACCGGCCTACACCGTGCTGGCACTGCACCGCGACGGCAGCACCACGCCCTACGCCACGCATTCGCCATGAACCGAGGGGGACGGCATGGACGCCGCCCCACCCCTTGACTCTGGAGCGTACTCCAGGGTGCAGACTGCAGGCACTTCGAGGAGTTCCCGCATGAACATCGGACAATTGTCCCGCCGCACCGGCGTCCCCATCGACACCGTGCGCTACTACGAAAAGCAGTGCTTGCTGCCCCCTCCCACGCGCAGTGCCAGCGGCTACCGGCATTACGAAGCGGACGATGTGCTGCGGCTGAATTTCATCCGCCGCGCGAAGGCGCTCGGCTTCACGCTCGAGGAGATCCGCGAACTGCTGGCCCTCAGCAGCGCCCACGACGGCGACATGGCGGCCATCCGTTCCGCCGCCACCGACAAGCTGGTCGAAGTGGAACAACGTCTGGCGGAGCTGACGCGCGTGCGTGACGGGTTGCGCCAGTTGGTCGATGCATGTCCGGGGCATGGCGCGCTGGACCAGTGCCCGATCCTCACGGCGCTGGGAGGCGAGGCATGAGCCCCGCACCGCACACGCATGACCACCCTCCGGCGGAACACGCGGCGAAACACGCGTGCTGCAGCGGCCATACCACGGCGCGCGCCAACGACGACACGCACGCCACCGATCCGGTCTGCGGCATGAAGGTCGATCCGCTCACCACCTCGCACCATGCGGAGCATGCAGGCCAGGCCTACCATTTCTGTTCCGCGGGTTGCCGCACGAAGTTCGTCGCCGATCCCGAACGCTATCTGCATCCGGCCACTGATGCCGCGCCGGTACCTGCGGGCACGCAGTACACCTGCCCCATGCATCCGGAGATCGTGCAGGACGGCCCGGGCACGTGTCCGCTCTGTGGCATGGCGCTGGAACCCATGCTGCCCTCGCTGGACGAGGAAGAGAATCCGGAGTTGACCGATTTCCGGCGGCGCTTCTGGTGGACGCTGCCCTTCAGCACGGCCACGCTGCTGCTGGCCATGGGCGGCATGTACCTGGACGTCATCCCGCCCACCGTGCGCACCTGGCTGGAATTCGCGCTCAGCACGCCGGTCGTGCTGTGGGCCGCCTGGCCGTTCTTCCAGCGCTGGGCGCAATCGATCCGGCATCGCAGCCCCAACATGTGGACGCTGATCGGTACCGGCGTGGCCGCAGCCTACGGTTACAGCGTGGTCGCCGTGCTGGCGCCGCAGCTGTTCCCGCCCTCGTTCCGCGACCATGGCCACGTCGGTGTCTACTTCGAAGCGGCGGCGGTGATCGTGTCGCTCACCCTGCTCGGCCAGTTGCTGGAACTGAAGGCGCGTTCGCAGACCTCCGCCGCAATACGCGCCCTGCTGGGCCTCGCGCCGAAGACCGCACGCCGCCTGCGCGACGATGGCGATGAGGAAGACATCGACCTCTCGCACGTGCACGTCGGTGACCGGCTGCGCGTGCGGCCGGGCGAGAAGGTCCCGGTGGATGGCGTGGTGCTGGAAGGCCGCACGCACATCGACGAATCCATGCTGACCGGCGAACCGATGCCGGTGGAGCGTGTGCCGGGCGACCGCGTGATCGGCGCCACCCTCAACGGTGCGGGCAGCCTGGTGATACGTGCCGAAAAGGTCGGCAGCGACAGCGTGCTTGCCCAGATCGTGCAGCTGGTCGCGCAGGCGCAGCGCACCCGCGCACCCATGCAGCGGCTGGCAGACCGGGTGTCGTTCTGGTTCGTGCTCGCCGTGCTCGCTGCCGCACTGGCGACGTTGCTGGGCTGGGGTCTGTTCGGCCCGGATCCGTCATGGACGTACGGTGTCCTCAACGCCGTATCGGTGCTGATCATCGCCTGCCCCTGTGCATTGGGGCTGGCCACGCCGATGTCGGTGATGGTGGCCAGCGGGCGTGCGGCACAGGCCGGCGTGCTGTTCCGCGACGCGGAGGCCATCGAAACCCTGCGCAAGGTCGACACCCTGATCGTGGACAAGACCGGCACCCTGACGGAAGGCCGTCCCGCCTTCCAGGCAGTGCATGCGCTGGCCCCGTTCGACGAGAACGCGGCGCTGCGGCTGGCTGCCAGCCTGGATGCCGGCAGCGAGCATCCGTTGGCGCAGGCCGTGGTGCAGGAAGCGCGCCAGCGTGGGCTGGCGCTCGCGTCCGCGCAGGATTTCGAATCCAGCAGCGGCATCGGTGTCCGCGGCATGGTCGACGGCCATCGCGTCGCTTTCGGCAATGCCGTGCTGATGCAGGAAGAAGGCGTATCCCTCGATGCCCTGCGGGAACATGCCGATCGCCTCCGCGAGGAAGGCGGCAGCGTGATGTTCCTCGCGGTCGATGGCGCGCCCGCCGGCAGCATCGCGGTGGCCGATCCCATCAAGGCCAGTACGCCGGACGCCCTGCGCGCCTTGCGTGACGGCGGGCTCCGCATCGTCATGGCCACCGGCGATGGCGAGCGCACCGCGCGGGCGGTCGCCGCGCGCCTCGGTATCGACGAAGTCCACGGTGACGTGCGTCCTGCCGACAAGGCCGCACTGGTGGCGCGTCTGAAGCAGGAGGGCCGCCACGTGGCGATGGCCGGGGATGGCATCAACGATGCGCCTGCCCTCGCGGCAGCGGATGTCGGCATCGCGATGGGCACGGGCACGGACGTGGCGATGTCCAGCGCGCAGGTGACGCTGGTGAAGGGCGACCTGCGCGGCATCGCACGCGCCAAGGCGCTGTCGGAAGCGACGGTACGCAACATGCGGCAGAACCTGGCCTTCGCTTTCGCCTACAACGCATTGGGCGTACCGGTCGCCGCCGGCCTGCTGGGCCTGTTCGGCGGCCCGCTGCTGTCGCCGATGCTGGCGGCACTGGCGATGAGCCTGAGCTCGGCGTCGGTGGTCGGCAATGCACTGCGGCTGCGCCGTGTCCGGCTTCCCGTCGACTGAAACGCACACGGCCACCTGCGGGTGGCCGTGCCGTCACCGGTACCGCGCGTTTACTTGACGGTGACGTAGGTGCCCTTCAAGGCAACGCCGCTCATGATGTTGCCCGCGTAGCACTCGTAGTTGGTAGCGCTGCGGAACTCGTTCTTCTTGAAATAGCTGGTGATGTTGATCACGGCATTCGCCCCGCGATCCTTGGCGCCTTCCTGCAGCGCCTTGAGTGCGGACAGCGCCACCCAGTTGCAGGACTCCACGTCCGATTTGCCCACGCCGTTGGTCTTCTTGTTGGTGACGTCCTCGCCCATCCGCGTCACCACCGCCGGTGTCTTCTCGCCGGCCAGGAAGAAACGCACGCTGCCGTCGATGCCCGCCGCCTTCGCCTGTGGCGAGTCGATCAGTTCGCGCAACGGAAGCTCGAGGCGGGTGTCGGCAGCGAATGCCTGCGGCACGGCCAGCAAGGTCAGCAGGGATGCAGTCAGAAGTCGTTTCATGGTCAGGCTCCTTCGGGGGAAAGGGTGGCGGGGCCACCGTGATGGTCAAGCATGCCGAGGCGGGCGTGGGGAGGCCGTGCAGGCCTGCCGAACGCAGCACCGCCAGTCGTGGCGCATCTCGTCACTGGATCGGTGGCACCTCTTCCTCGGGCCCGGTCTCGATCCCGGCCTGCTCGTCTGCGAACAGGATCCGGAAATCGCCGCGGCGCAGCCATGCCGCCGTGTCGGCCGCCAGCGCATCGCTGATCTTGCTCAACGACGAGCAGCCACCCCGGAACAGCGTCATCGTCTGCCGGTAGGGCTGGTACTGCCCTATCAGCTTGCCGTCCTGGAACAGTTCCGCTCGGATCATCGCCCACTTGGGACCGGAGAACCCGCCACCGTCGGCACTGCGCATGTTCATGATGCGGATGCGCAGGGTGCGGCCCGGTAGCGCCTCGATATCCTGGTCTGTCAGTTCCACCAGGCCACGCGAGTAATCGACCAGATGCGCGGGAAGCTCGGCCGTCCAGTCGCATTGCTTCATGAACTCCGGATACCCGGCATAGCCATCGCGCAGTGCGATCCTGGGACTGGTGCGGATCACGTCGTCGGCCACCGCGGATAGTGCGGGCATGGCCAGGCACAGTGCGAAGAGCAGGCGCCATGGACTGCGGATCACGGCGTGGCCACCGGCGCGGCGTCCGCGGCAGCGTCCACCCCATCCTGCTGGTGGAATACCGGGGAGTTCTGGATGTCGAGCGCAAGGTTGCGGATCCAGCGGTTGTAGTTTCCATGGATCCGCGGCGCACCGCGCTTGATCTCGTAGTTCATCTCCCTGCTGGAGACGTACTCGATCTTGAAGCCGTTGGCGTCGTAGCGCACCGCCACCACGACCTCATGCGTGCGTGGCGCGTAACGCAACGTCACCCGGCCGGGTTCACTGTCCACGACGGCCCAGCCACGTGTCTTGCCCGCGTGGATGATGGCCGCCTTGATGCGTGCCGCACTCGGCGGAATGCCGGTGGTGGACTCCACCCGCTCGTACGCCGGCACGACCATCGGATCCTGCTTGCCGGCCATCGCCGGCAGGCTGACGGCTGACAGCACGAGCGCCAACAGCAACGAAACGGAACGCTTCTTCATCTATCCCCCTGTGGATGTCTGACGTCAGTCTTTCCAACGCTTGAAGATCAGCGACGTGTTGATGCCGCCGAAAGCGAAGTTGTTGTTCATCACGTAGTCGGTCTGCAGTTCGCGGCCTTCGCCGATGATGTAGTCCAGATCCGCGCAGCGGGGATCGCGCTCCTCCAGGTTGAGCGTGGGGGCGAACCAGCCCTCGCGCATCATCTCCAGCGTGATCCAGGCCTCGTAGGCGCCGCATGCCCCGAGCGTGTGGCCGACGTAGCTCTTCAGCGAACTGATCGGCATGCGGCTGCCGAACACTGCCGCCGTGGCCGTGGTCTCGGCGATGTCGCCATGGTCGGTGGCCGTACCGTGCGCGTTGACGTAACCGATCGCGTCCGGCTCCAGCCCTGCATCTTCCAGCGCCAGGCACATGGCCTGCGCCATCGTGTCCGCGCTGGGCTGGGTGACATGCTGGCCGTCGCTGTTGGTGCCATAGCCGACGACTTCGGCCAGGATGGTCGCGCCGCGCGCCTGCGCGTGCTCCAGCTCCTCCAGCACCAGCGTGCAGGCGCCCTCGCCCAGCACCAGGCCATCGCGGTTGGCATCGAACGGACGTGGCGTCCGCTCGGGCTCATGGTTGCGCACGCTGGTGGCGAACAACGTATCGAACACCGCCGCCGCCGTGGCATCCAGTTGCTCCGCGCCACCGCCGATCATCGCGACCTGTTTGCCGCTGCGCACGGCTTCGTAGGCACAGCCCACGCCCTGGCTGCCGGACGTGCAGGCGCTGGACGTGGTGTAGACGCGGCCGGTCAATCCGAAGAACACCCCGATGTTCACCGGCGCGGTGTGGCTCATCATCTTCAGGTAGGTCGTCGCGTTGATGCCTTCGGTGGTGTACGCATTGAGCATGCGGCCGAAGTCGCCGATGGCTTCGTGGCTTCCCGCGGAGGAGCCGTACGAGACGCCCACCTTCCCGCTTTTCAGGACGGGGTGGCCGAGCAGACCCGCCTGCTCCAGCGCCATCTCGGTGGCGCGCACGGCCATCACGGCCACCCGGCCCATGCTGCGCGTGGTCTTTCGGTTGTAGTGCGCCGGCAACTCGAACGGTTCGGCGGGCGCGGCCAGTCGCGTGTTGAGGCCTTCGTACTTGTCCCAGTCCTGCATGTGGCGCACGGCGTTGCGGCATTCGCGCAGGCGCAGGTGCACGCTGGCCCAATCGTGGCCGAGCGGGCTGATCGTGCCCGCGCCGGTGACCACCACGCGTCGATCGCTGCGACTCATCCGACCAGCCCTCCATTGACCGAGATCACCTGCCGGGTGACGTACGACGCCTGTGGCGACATCAGGAACGCGACCACGGCGGCGACTTCCTCCGGCCGCCCGACGCGCTTCATGGGGATCATCTTCAACGCTTCATCCACCACCTCGCCACTCACCATCTCGGTGTCGATCAGGCCCGGCGCCACGCAGTTGACGGTGATCTCGCGGCTGGCCAGCTCCAGTGCCAACGCCTTGGTGGCGCCGATGATGCCGGCCTTGGCCGCGCTGTAGTTGACCTGGCCACGATTGCCGACCAGGCCGGACACCGACGACAGCGTCACGATGCGCCCCGGCTTGCGCCGGCGCACCATCGGCATGACCAGCGGGTTGAGCACGTTGTAGAAACCATCGAGGTTGGTGCGCAACACGGCATCCCAGTCGTCGCCACTCATCGCCGGGAACGCGGTGTCGCGTGCGATGCCGGCGTTGCAGACGACGCCATGGTAAGCGCCGTGCCCTCCGATGTCGGCCTCCAGTGCCTCCGCGGCGGCACTGCGGTCGGCCACGTCGAATGCCAGCACGCGGGCTCCGCGGCCCAGGTCGCGGATCTGGCCAGCGACAGCCTCGGCTTCTTCCATCCGGCTGCGGCAATGCACGACGATGTCGAAACCATCCTGCGCAAGACGCAGCGCGATGGCCCGGCCGATGCCCCGGCTCCCACCGGTGACCAGAACGGTGCGCTCCCCGGGCGTGCTGTCGCCGGTGGTGGTGTCTCCCCTCATTGCTGCGTCGTCTCCAGATAGGCCATCGCGTCCGGCGGTTCGAACACGGACACGTTGGCAGTTGCCAGTTCTTCGCCGTCCCCCAGGATGCGGCAGCTGAACATTCCAAGCCCATTGTCGCCCAGCAGCTCGCGCGTTGCCTCTACCCGAAGCAATGCGCCCGTGCGGAACCACGAAACCCGGCTTTCGTAGCGGCGCGTGCCCAGCAGGAAGCCGATCGACGGCTCGCGGCCGGAGGCGCGGGCGTGGCAGCCCGCCCACGCGGCGATGGCCTGCGCCATGTATTCGACCCCCACCCAGGCGGGGACGCCTTCCGCATGGCAGAACGGTCCTTCATCGGGCACGCGCACTTCCACTGCCACGCTGTCTTCGCCCCAGGCAACGAGGCGATCGACCAGCCGCATCGTTCCCCGGTGCGGCACCACACGTTCGATGTCGTACAACTCACCCATTCACTCAGCTCCGAATACCAGCACCGCATTGCTGCCACCGAATGCGAACGACTGGCTCAGCACATGGCGCAGCGGGCCGTCGGCAGTGCTTCCGGGCCGCGCGAAGGACAAGGGCGGCAAGGCCGGATCCGGCACGCCATCCCACCAGTGCGGTGGCAACCGGCGCTGCGGGTTGTCGACCATTGCCAGCCAGCACAGGCCGGCTTCGACGGCACCCGCGGCGCCGAGCGTGTGGCCCGTCAGTGGCTTGGTGGAGCTCACCGGCACCTCGGACCCCAGTGCAGACGCCACCGCGCGGCTTTCCATCGCATCGTTCTGCGGCGTGGCCGTGCCGTGCAGGTTCACGTAGTCGATCTGCCCCGGCGACAGTTTGGCCCGCGCGAGCGCCTGGCCAATGGCGTCGATGGCGCCGATGCCCTGCGGCTCGGGCGCGGAGATGTGGTGGGCGTCTGAGGTTTCACCCCACCCCGCCAGCCGCACCGGCCCGGGCGAGCGTGTCATCAGGAAAAGGGCGGCACCCTCGCCGATGTTGATGCCGCGGCGGTGCGCCGAGAACGGATTGCATCGCTCGGCCGACACCGATTCCAGCGCCATGAAGCCGCGCACCGTGAACTGGCACAGTGAATCCGCGCCACCCGTGATGACGGCGTCCACCAGCCCGGCACGCAGCAGCCGTGCCGCGGATGCCATTGCCTTGGCGCTGGACGAACACGCGGTGGAGATCGTCCAGGCCGGTCCGCGCGCACCCGATTCGGCTGCGAGAAAACGCGAAGGCGCACCGATCTCCTGTTGCACGTAGTGGAACCCCTCGGGCCACTGTCGATGACGATGCCAATGCACCATCGCCTGCTCCGCCT
Organism: Pseudoxanthomonas sp. LARHCG66; assembly: GCF_052871755.1. Taxonomy (NCBI): domain Bacteria; kingdom Pseudomonadati; phylum Pseudomonadota; class Gammaproteobacteria; order Lysobacterales; family Lysobacteraceae; genus Pseudoxanthomonas; species Pseudoxanthomonas sp. LARHCG66. The sequence goes on from NZ_JBIXJW010000005.1 coordinate 116,850, forward strand.
CGCCTATGCCCGAGGTGCTGGTGCCGACCACGATGGCCACGCGTGCAGGCCCATGGCGTTCGATCGCCTGCTGCACCTGGTCGTGGATCTGCAGGTAGGCGGCGCGCAGCAGTGCGTTGTTCCGCCCGCGGAGCTGCACCGGATGGTGGTCGAGCGCGGGCAGCGCGGTGGTCACCGTACCCATCGCGAGGCGATGGCCAGGCACCAGGGTGTCGTTCTGTCTCACGCCCGAGGGAGCATCGTCGCGAAACAAGGCATCGCGCACCGACGCCTTGTCTGCGCCGAGTGCGCATACCAGCCCGAGATCGTTCAGGAAGAGCGCGTCGCCGCTCACGGGATCGGGGCTCCGCCGGCCGTCGATTCAATCGTCAGATGATAGCCGTCCGCCTTGTTGTGAACCCGCAACGTGGTCGCATCCACGCGCTCCCGCACCAGCCATGCGTGGCCATCCTTGCGCAGTTCGCGCTTGTCGCCGGACTCGACCAGTTCCCAGCCCACGGGCAAGGCGGCGCGCACGGCGTCCGCGGGCCACAGGCTGAACTGCACGTCGTCGAGCACGCGTTCACCCCGCACCGCCGCAGGCAGCCACGCCGCACGTTCTTCGGACAAGGTCGTGCCGTCCCATTGCAGGCGGACGCCGGTACGGCCCATGGCCTGCACGGCCAAACGCACGGCGTCGGCGTCGACTTCCAGCAATGCGTCGAGCTCCCGCACGTGTTCGCCGAAACGGAACACGAGGCGTTGCTGCAACGCGACCTTCTGGCCCAGCGCTGCCGGTGCCAGGCGCAGCGAAGGCAGCACGACCGCAGGCGATGCCGGACGCGTGGCGCACGCGGCCAGCAACAGTCCCGTCAGCAAGCAGGCGATCAGCCGGTGCACAGCTGCTCCAGGACGTGCAGGCGACGCTGCGTGTCGGCCACATAGGGGTTCTTCCTGTCCCACGCGTAGCCCGCCAGGATCGAACAGATCATCCGGCGGATGTCAGGCTGTGCATCGGGGTGGAAGATGATGCGCTGGAAACCACCGGCGTACCAGGACTCCACGAAACGCCGGAAGGTCTGCACGCCGCCCCGCAGCGGCACGGAAAAATCCGCTTCCCAGTCCACGGTTTCGCCCGCGTAATGGCGGGCCAGGCACTCGCTGGCCAGCTGCGCCGACTTGAACGCGATGGTGACGCCCGACGAGAACACCGGATCGAGGAACTCGCCCGCATTGCCCAACAACGCATAGCCCGGGCCCCACAGCGACGATACGTTCGCCGAGTAACCGGTGATCTGGCGCACCGGCAGCACCGCCCACTCGGCATTCTTCAGCAGGCGGGTCAGGTTCGGATCCTCGCCGACGATGGCCTGCAGGCGTTCGAGCCCGGTGCCCTGGTAGCGGTTGAGGAAGTCCATCTCCGCCACCACGCCCAGCGAGCAGCAACCATTGGAGAACGGGATCGTCCAGTACCAGACGTCCACGTGTTCGGGATGCGTGGTGATCAGGATCTTGTTGCGGTCGAACCCGGCGTCATGCGCGATGTGGTCGCGCACATGGGTGAAGATCGCCCCGCGCACCGGAAAGTTGGAAGGCGACTCCAGCTTCAGCAGACGCGGCAGCAGGCGCCCGAAGCCACTGGCATCCAGCATGAAATCCGCTTCGATGACGTATTCCTCGCCTTCCGGCGAACGCACGGTCACGCGCGGCGTCTCGCCCGGCTCGGCGGAAAGCACTTCATGGCGGTAACGCACTTCCGCCCCCATGCGCTCGGCGCCCTTGGCCAGCACGTGGTCGAACTCGGCGCGTTGCACCTGGTAGGTGGTGCCCCATCCCGGCGAGAACTTGTCGCGGAAATCGAACTCCGTGGTGCGCTCGCCACGCACGAACGCCGCACCATTCTTGTACTGGAAGCCGGCTTCCACCACGTCCTGCAGCAGACCGGCCGCCTCGATGTACTCCATGCTCTGCGGCAGCAGGCTTTCGCCGATCGAGAAGCGCGGGAACTGCTCGCGCTCGACGATCAGGACCTTGCGCCCCTGCTGGCGCAGCATCGCCGCGGCGACGGAGCCCGCGGGGCCCGCGCCGATGATGAGGATTTCCGTGCGTTCCGTCTTCATGCAGAGGTGTTTCCGTTCGAGGGGAGAGATTCCGGCGGAGGCCGGAACAGGGGGGAAAGCAGCCATACCAGGCCAATGCCGAACAACAGCGTGAGACCGAACGCGCGCAGCGCCGGGGTTGCCGACAGGCCCAGCAGGCCGAACGAGAGCCACGTACTGGCCGCGCCCACGCAGACCGCGAGCCATGCACTCGCGTCGCCGCGGTGCTCGACCAGGAAGATGCCGTAGTCGATCCCCATGCCCAGCAGCAACATCAGCGCCAGCACGTTGAACAACTGCAGCGGCTGGCCCAGCCAGCCCAGCAGCGCGACCGTCAGCAGGCCGGCCAGCAAGGTCGGCGTGATCACGCGCCACGCCTGCCCGCGGTAGCGGATCGCCAGCACGGCGAACACCACGCCCACGCCCGCCAGCAGCAGGCCGGTCATCATCCGCCGGTAGTGCGCGAGCAGGCGCGAGATGTCGGCGGTGCGATTGACCCAACGCACGCCGTCCAGCCCCGCCGCCTGTGCGGCGAAGGTGTCCAGCGCATCCTGGCGGGACAGGTCGTTCACCATCACCACCGACGCCACGCCCTGCCCCACCTGCCCGAGCCACAGATGCCGCACCGGCAGGGAAGCGGGCGACGCGAGGAAAGCGTCCATGTCGATGGAGGCGGCAGCGAACTCCCCACGCGGCACGGTCTCGCCGGTTACGTCCGACAGCCGCGCCAGCACGTCGCGCTCCACGCGTGCCGTCAACGCGGCATCCTCGTCCTGCCGACGCTGCGACGGCAGCCAATCGCTCAATGCACGGTGGCCACCGACCAGGCCTTGCTGCTCCACCTGGCGCAGCCGGGCGGTGAGGTGTTCTTCGCGCTGCAGCACCTGCTCGGCATCGCGCCCCTGGACCAGGAAGAACTGCGCCGGGCTGGGCATTCCCAGCAATCGCCCCACTTCGCGCTGCTGCGCGATCAGTGCCGGCGGCGATGATTGCAGGCCGCGCAGGTCATCGTTGGCTCGCAGCTTGATCAGGCCGGGTACCGCGACCAGCAGCACTGCGGCCGCCAGCACGCCAAAGGCACGACGGCTGGCCAATCTCGGCCATCGCGCGAGCGTGCCGCCCAGCCAGCGCGAGAATGCGGTGGTGCCCATGCGCCCCCCATCCAGCCAGGGAAACGCGAGGATCACCGTCAGGAATGCGGCCGTCAGCCCGACCACCGAGAACAGCGCCATCTGCCGCAGCCCGGGGAACGGCGCGAGCCCCAGTGCCAGGTAGGCCATGGCACTGGTCAGCAAGGCCAGCCACAAGCCCGGCAGCAGGTGCCGCAGCAATGACCAGCGACGCTCGGCGGCCACGCCCTGGCGCGAGGCGAACCAGTGGATGCCATAGTCCTCCGCGACGCCCACCAGACTGGCGCCGAAGATCAACGTCAGCAGATGGATCTTCCCGAACACCAGTACGGTGACGGTCAACGCCACCGCGCAACCGACCAGCAACGACAGCGCCACCAGCAGCAGCGGACGCAGCGAACGGAATGCCAGCCAGACCAGCAGCAATACCGCCGCCAGTGACCCCCAGCCGATGGTGTTGACCTCGCGGCTGGCCTGCACGGCCGCGGATTCCGCGTGCAGCGGCACGCCCGCCTTCAGCACCTGTATCCCGGGCGCGGCGGTGATCGCTGCGGACGCCGCGCCATCCAGCAGATCCTGCAACCGGCGTTCCCCGTCGAGCTTGAACGCGGATTCGCGCAGGGTGAACTGCAGCACGGCCCAGTGACGTCCTTCCGCCTGCAGCAGGCCATCGCCATCCAGCGCCAGGCCCGTGGAAGCGGCCTGCGCCTGCCACCACTGCGGCCACAAGCCCAGTGGATCACTGCGCCACTCGGTCAGGCGGGGCGCCCCCATCGGCCCATACAGGGCGGCGAGCGCGGATTCGGCCAGGGCATCGGCGGGTGTCTGCGCGAGCGCCTGCCGTTGCGCCAGTGTCAGCAGGCGGTCGCGATGCGGCGCGAAGAAAGTCCGCGCCTGCGCGAACCAGTCCTCCGGCGAGGCGTCCTTGACCAGCAACCCAGATGCCGTTGTGCCGGGAGACGACTGCACGAATGCATGGAAAGCTGCGCGCGCCTTCAGCGCCGCTTCCGGCGTATCCGCCCCCAGCATCACCACTACGTCGCGCGAACTGTTCCCGGCGATGCGCCGCGTGGCATCGGCGATCGCCGGGTCTCCGGTGTCCTGGGGCAACAACGCCAGCACGTCGCTGTCGATCCGCGGTGCCTGCCAGAACCGCCACTGGTGCCAGGCCACGGCCGCCAGCACCAGCAACCATGCAAGCGCCAGCCAACGCCAGCCCCGCAGCGGATGAAGGGACGGCTCACTCAAACCGGGCCGCCTCGTCGCGCGACAGGGTCGCCGGTGTTTCGCTCATCGCGCTGAAGCGCAGGTGGGTGACGTCGCCATTGGCTTCACGCAATTCGACCTCGCGCACGTAACGGTCGCCGGACAGGCGCACGGACGTGAACGCCTGCGCCAGCTGCCGTGAACGCGGCGCCAGCGTCATCCGCCACCCCTTGCCGGCTGCAGGCTCGGCTTTCACGTCGAAGGTCGACGTCAATGCCTTCATGTCGCCACTCATCAGCGCGAACATCATCGCATTGACGCTGCGAAGTCCCGGCTGCTGGCGTGCGTCCACTTCCACCCGCCGGCCGCCGTCGCGCTGCCGGCTGAGGATGCGGTCCTGCGTGATCACGATTTCGGAGGGAAACGGCGCGACCGTGGTCCAGACCACGCCCTTGCCACGTGCAAGCAGGAAACGACCGCTGGAACGCAACGGATTCCTGAAGCCAGCGACCTGCTTCTCCTGCGCGAACTCGCCGCGCAGCAGCGGCACCTGCGCGACCTGCCCTTGCACCTGCGCCAGCGGATCGGCTGCTGTCGCCGGCAGGATGCTTCCACCCGCCGCGACGGCCAGCAGGAACGCGGACAGGAATCCGCGGATCGTCTTCATGGCGCCTCCACTCCCAACCGCTGCCACAGGACAGGCGGGCACAGATACAGCATCTCGCCTGAAGCCGCGTCGACCGCGACCTGGATGGTGTGCGCGCGCGTCATCACCTCGCCGCTGGCGGCATCACGGATCTCGTAGTCCAGCTTCAACCGGTTCTCCCACTCGCTGATGCGCGCGGCCACCACCAGCGGCTGCGCGTACCGCAGTGGCCGGATGTACTTCACGCGCGTGTCGACGATGGGCCAGAGATAGCCCGACACCTGCATCTGCGGGTAGTCGTAGTCCAGGCGCTGCAGCAACGCGCACCGGGCGATCTCCAGATACTTGAAGTAGTGCCCGTGCCAGACCACCTGCATGGCATCGCAGTCATGGAAGGCCGGGCTCAGCGCGACTTCGATGGCCAGATGATCGCGCTGCTCAACCGGCATAGACGTTCCACCGCTCTTCGCGGATGTCGGCCAGCAACTGGCGAAGCTCGCCATCCAGTGCGCGGTCCTCTTCCACCAGCGGAATGCGCGCGCGCAGGTCCGCGTACATCGCGGCAGGACCATCGCGCAGCGTCGACTGCAGGCCCACGCGTTCGCGCAGTTCGAGGGCCTGGCGTGCCGACACCAGCATCCCCGCCATCACCTGCTCGGTCAGCTCGATCACGCGCAGGCAGTCCCGCGCGGCGATCGTGCCCATGCTGACCTTGTCCTGGTTGTGGCATTCGGTCGAGCGCGAGAAGACCGAGGCCGGCATGGTCAGCTTCAGCGCTTCGGCCGTCCACGCCGAAACGCTGATCTGCAACGCCTTCAGGCCATGATTGATGGCGGCGCGCGGCCCCGTCGCACCGGACAGGTTGGCGGGCAACCCATGGTTGTAGCGGGCGTCGACGATCAGGGCCAGTTGGCGATCCAGCAGGTCGGCCACGTTGGCCACGGTGTTCTTCAACGAATCCATCGCGAAGGCGATGTGGCCGCCGTAGAAGTGGCCGCCGTGCAGGATCTGCTCGCGGTCCGGGTCGATCAGCGGATTGTCGTTCGCACTGTTGAGTTCGGTCTCGATCAGCTGGCGGAAGAACGGGAGCGCGTCCTCCAGCACGCCGATCACGTGCGGCGCGCAGCGCAGCGAATACCGGTCCTGCAGCCGTTGTTCGTTGCGCGGAGGACGGTCGCTGTGCAGGTCCTCGCGCAGGCGCTGGGCCACCCGCGACTGGCCCGGGTGCGGCTTGGCGGCGAACAGCACCGCATCGAAATGGTGCGCGTTGCCGTTGCTTGCCAGCACGTTGAACGCAGTCAGCCGGGTGGCAAGCCGCGACAGGTACTCGGCGCGATGGAACGCGAGACATGCCAGCGCCGTCATCACCGCGGTGCCGTTCATGATCGCCAGGCCCTCCTTCGGGCGCAGCGTGAGCGGCTTGAGACCGATCTCGGCCAGCACCTCGGCGGCCGGTCTGCGACGGCCGGCATGCATCACCTCGCGCTCGCCGCAAAGCACCGCCGCCACGTACGACAGGGGCGTCAGGTCTCCACTCGCGCCCACCGATCCTTCCGCGGGAATCAGCGGCAGTACGTCGTGGCGCAACAACGCTTCCAGACCTTGCAGCAACGGCAGGCTGACACCGGACATCCCGCGCACCAGCGATGCCAGACGCGCCGCGAGCACTGCGCGCGTTTCGGTTTCATCGAGGAAACGGCCGAGACCGCACCCGTGGTAGGTGTACAGATGGTGCGGCAGTTCCGCGACCAGCGCCGGCGGAATGTTCACCGTGCAGGAATCGCCATACCCGGTGGTGACGCCATAGATGACGCCGTCCTCGTCCAGCAGCCGATCCAGGAAATCCGCGCCGCGCGTGATCCGCGCGCGGAATTCCGCGTCGTCCGACAGCACGGCCGGTACCTGCCGCCGTGCGAGCGCCACGACATCCTCGATGCGAAGAGGGGCATCACCGAAGACCGGGGACACGGATTCATTCATTGCGGGCGTCATGCGTTACCTGATCCCAGAAGGGGTAGAAGTTGAACCAGTCATAGGGAGAAAGGCGGACCTGCCGTTCCATCCACGCCGCGAACTGCGCAGCGTAGCCGGCCAGGGCGGCATCGCGCGAGCCACGTGGCAGTTCGATGCGTTCAGCAAAGGCTTCCAGACGCACGCGGTAGCCATCGCCATCATGCGTGCAGGCCATCGTGAACACGGGACACTTCAGCGCAGCGCCCAGCACGTAGGCCCCGATGGGAAACGGTGCTGCATGCCCGAGGAACGATGCCGTCACGCTGCGGCCGCCGCGCAGCGGCACCCGGTCGCCCGCGATGGCAACGAACTCGCCGCGCGCCACGCGCTCGGCCAGCTTCACCGCATCGGCAGGTCCCAGGTCGGTGACCTGCAGCAGTTCGACCCGACTGCCGGCATCCAGGCGACGGATCAGCCGGTTGAAGCGCTCGGCATGCGCGGTGTGCACCAGCGCGGTCAGGCGGAACCCGGGCACCTGGTCGGCCATGATCTGGCACAGCTCCAGGCAGCCCAGGTGCGCGGTGACGATCAAGCCGCCCTCGCCCGCCTTCACGCGGGCCAGCACATCCTTCCGCTCCATCCGCACCCGTTCCACCGGGTAGCGCTGGCCCAGCGCCAGGATCTTGTCGAGCAGGGTTTCGGCGAACATCGCGAAGTGATGCAGGCTCTGCCACATACCCGGCCGCCGTGGCGGCATGGCCTGGTACGCATGCGCCCGCTGCAGGTATTGCAGCGACGCGCGGCGCGCCGTGCCGTTGGCGAGCCAGTGGGTGAACACCACCGGATACACGCAGAGACGGAACGGCCAGCGCCCCAGCCAGCGATGTACCGCACACAGCAGCAGGATGCCGCGCACGGACGTGGATTCGCCGATCTCGGCCCAGTGCTGACCGCGCTCGCTCATGCGGCCCTGTCCACGGCGCGGCGCGCCAGAAGGCGCGGCAGGCGGCGCACCATGCCGAAGAACAGCCGGGCATGCATGCGGCTGATGCGCACGTTGTCGCGCCACACATCGAAATGGGACACGCCATCGAGCGGATAGGTCACCCGGGTGGGCAGGTTGCGCACCCCGACGCTCCGCCAGAACAACCGGACCAGCACTTCCACATCGAAGTCCATGCGACGCCCGATGGTTTCCTCATCGATCAACTGCAGCACCGGCGGCAGCGGATATACGCGGAACCCGCACATCGAGTCGCGGATGGCAAAGGACAGCGTGTTTATCCAGACCCATACGTGGGTGAGATAACGGCCATACAGCCGCCCCTTGGGGACGCTGTCGTCGTACAGCGGCACGCCACAGACCACATCGTCTGGATGCGCCCGCGCCATTGTCAGGAAGGCGGGGATATCGGCGGGATCGTGCTGGCCGTCCGCGTCGATCTGCAGGACATGGGTGTGGGCATGGGCGCCGGCCCAACGGAAACCGGCCAATACCGCGCCGCCCTTGCCCTGGTTCTCGGACAACCGCAGCAGGCGCACGCGCGGCCCATGCAATGCCGACAGGCGATCCAGTTCGGCTGCGCAGGCAGCGCTGGAGCCGTCATCCACCAGCAGGCAGGGCACATCCGACGCCAGCACACCCTCCACCATCGTCGCGATGGCGTGCTCGTGATCGAACACCGGGATCACCACCAGGGGACGGAAGGTGGACGACATGGGCGCGGGATCACTCGACATCGGCGAACACTACGCGACCACTCGCATGCGGCCCGTGCACGGAGGTGTAGCGGAACACCAGCGTGACGCGCTCCGGGTGCCATTCGAGATCAAGCCGGACCACATCCCCCGGCCGGGCGACACGCTGGAATTTCAGCGCCTCCATGCGCAGGAAATGTCGTGGCACTGCGAACACCTCGCGCGCCAGCTGCACCGCCCAGTCCAGCTGTGCGACGCCCGGCAGGATGGCGGCCTGCGGGAAATGTCCGTCGAACACAGCAAGCGAGGCATCGAGCGGCAACTCGACCTTCGCATGCGTGGCGTCCCGCAGGATCCAGCGCGCTGCCGGCCGTTCGGGACGGAACAGTGCCGTCAATCCTGCTTCGGTCACCTTGCCTTGTGCATTCACTGGCAGCGCCGCAACGAAGCGCCAGCGGCGCGGGCGCGTCACGGCATCCTGATGGCCGGCAAGGTGGCGCGACAGGGTCTGCGAAAGCGCGCGCCGCATCGATGCATCGTCCGGCACCTGCGCGTCGTCGTTCATCACCACGACCGCCGCCAGCGTGCTGCGTGCGCCTCCCAGCAACAGCACGCGAGCCTCCTTCACCGCAGGATGCGACAGGATCTGCCGCTCCAGCGCGTCCAGCGACACCCGCCGCTCCTCCACCTTGACGATGCGGTCAGCGCGACCCAGCAAGCGGAAGCCGCCGGCGCCATCCGGCTCTGCGCGATCCTGGCTGTGCCACCAGGCGTCTTCATTCAAGTGGGGCGAACGCACCTCCAGCGCGCCGTCCCGTATCCGCCAATCGACTCCCGGGAGCGGCCGCCACGCCGGCTGTTCTTCCCGCCACTGGCGCCATGCGATGCCACCGGTCTCGCTGCTGCCGAGAATTTCCGTGGGAGGCACGCCCAGCAGTTGAGCGGCGGCATGCGCGGCTTCGGCGGGCAGCGCGCCGCCCGAGGAGAACACCGCACGCAGCCGTCCATGCAGCGACGACCACGACAGCTGGGCCGGCAGGCGCTTCAGGTGGGCCGGACTGGCGACCAGCACGGCGTCGTGGTCTTCCATCGCCGCCAGCAGGTCCTCCGGGAAAAACGCGCGCGGCACGATGGCGCGACCGGCGGCCAGCGGCCACAGCACGCGGAACAGCAACCCGTAGATGTGCTGGTGAGACACGGTGCCATGCACCGCCACACCCTCCAGACCCGCGCCCAGCGCGGTTTCCAGCGCCTCGACTTCCGCACAGAACTGGGCAAGGCACTTCTCGATCGCAACGGGTTCGCCGGTGCTCCCCGAGGTGTATACGGTCAGGCGCGTGGTCCTGGCGTCCAGGGGAGAAAGCAGGGTCTCGCCCTCGTCATCATCGGCGCATGCCAGGGATGCATCCGGCCAGTCGCCTGCGAACCCGTCCACGCGGCTCCGCAATCGTGCCTGCGTGCCGGCCAGGGCATCGCCCGGCAGCACGACCGTCTTGCCGGCGTGCCATGCACCGTACAAGGCGACGGCGAAGCGTGCGGCATCGTCGAAATGAAGCGCCCAGGTCGTGCCGGCCCGGGCCTGGAAGCTCGCATGCCAGCGCAGCACGTCGCGATGGAAATGTACGTGATCACGGGCCTCCCGGCCCGCCACCATGAAGGCACGGGCAGGCACCGGCTGCACGGCGACGTCCGTCAGGCTGCGCCACTCAGCCATGCCGATGGCTCGCCTTCACGCGCTGGCGCACCAGCCACTCGCCGCCGAACAACAGCCCGATCAGACCGTAGGCGATAAGTCCGTTGTACAGCGCCCATGCGCGGTCGGACATCCACAACGCGGTGACCAGCGCCGCCGTGCCGTTGAACACGAAGAAGCCGCACCATATCTGCGTCACCCGGCGCGTGTACGCCACCCCTGCAGGCGGCAGGTCGGGCTCCGTCAGCCGGGCGATGCGCTCCACCGCCGATGGCGGGAATACGAGGCTGGCACCGAACACGAGCAGCATCACTGCATTGATCAGCGCCGGATAGAGTTTCAACGGCAGCGCCTGGTTGAAGACCGTGGCCAGCCCCGCGAGGACCGCGGCCCCCGCCGCGGCGGCCAGCCACACTGCCTGACGGGTGGCGGCGGCGCGAAGCAAGGCCAGCACCAGCAGCAGGACGGCCAGCCATCGTGGCTCGAAGCGGCCCATGGCCCAGTACACCACCAGCGGGTACGCCACGGACAACGCCACGAAGATGATCGCGCCGATGCGGGACACGCGGAGGCGGCCTGCGCTCAGGCGGCTTGGTCGCGGATCAGGCCGTACAGCACGTCCACGATGTCCTGCACCGTGCGCACCGACTTGAAGGCATCCGGCTGCAGGCTGCGCCCCAGCAGTGGCTTGAGCTGCACGATCAGGTCCACCGCATCGATGCTGTCGATGTCGAGATCGTCGTAGAGACGGGCCTCGGGCGTGATGCGCGCGGGCTCGATCTCGAAGCTGTCATGCAGGATCGTGACGATCCGGTCGAAAAGTTCGTTCTTGGTCATGTTGCCAGTCCTACCCGTCCCTGCTCAGGCCTTGCCTTGCGAGGCGACGAAATCGGCCAATGCGCGCACGCTGGCGAAATGCCGACGGGTTTCCTGCGAGTCGGCCGAGAGCGCCACGCCATACCGCTTCTGCAGCGCCAGGCCCAGTTCGAGCGCGTCGATCGAATCCAGGCCAAGGCCTTCCACGAACAGCGGCGCGCTGGTGTCGATGTCGTCCGGGGAGATGTCCTCCAGCGACAACGAAGAAATGATCAATTCCTTGATCTCGTGCTCAAGTGCCTGCACGCGATGGATCTCCCGCAAAGTAGATGGCCAGATATTCCGTGAGTCGCCGGGCTGCCAGCGCCTCTCCCCCCGCCGATGGGTCCGCCCCCTCCGTTCCATTCAGGAACGGGGCGATCGGCAGGTCTTCCTGAACATCGATCACCATATGGAACCGCACCGGCGGCACACGATACCACTTATCCCCTTTCCCCAGCGTCGGTGGCAAGCACGTGATCCGTACCGGCGTGATGTCCAGTCTGCCGCGCACCGCGATGTTGGCGGCGCCGCGTTGCAGCTTCAACGGCTGCCCCGGCGTGGTCCGCGTTCCCTCGGGGAAAATGACCAGCGCGCCGCCCGCCCGCACTGCGGCGATGCAGTCCTCGACCAATCCCGCACCATCGTCGTTGGATACGTAACCTGCGGCCCGTACCGGCCCGCGCATGAACGGGTTGCGCGCGACCGCGGACTTCACCACGCAGTCGGCGTTCGGCAATAGCGACACCAGCAGGACCACGTCGATCAAAGAGGGATGATTGGCCAGCACCAGCAGACTGTCGCGCGCCAGGCGCTCGCGCCCACGGATCTCGTAGGTCATCACGCCCAACCGCCGCATCAGTTCGACATGCGCGGCAAAGCTGCGCTGGACGAGGCGGCGGGACCAGCGGCGGCGGCGCTCCGGGTCGCGCACCAGCCACAGGAGGGGCGGCAGGACGCAGGCGCCCAGCAACAGTCCGCCGGCTCCAAACGCCAGGAAGCTCAGCCCGGTCCCGACGACACGCCACGCATGATCCAGCCGGTCACGCATCTCGCCGCCACTGCCACGCCATCCCGTCGCTGATCCAGCGCAGGGAAAGGTCGCCGGACAGCAGGAAACGCAAGACATCCAGGCCATGCGGCAAGTGGCTGGCTTCTGCATCCGTCTCGCCGGCAACGCCTTCGCTTCCCCACCCGAGTCGCAACGTGGGCGCAGCGCCATCGGCAAGCGCCAGTCGCCAGCACCAGGCAAAGCCGGCATCCGGTTCATCCGGGAACCCCGCATAGATCGCCGGCAACGGAGCGTCGTAGACGACCAGCATCACTTCCGGCGCGCCGTCTGCGAGCAACGCGGCGGCCTCCACGCACGCGGTTTCGACGGTCGCCATGCCGCCCGCCAGCGCAATGTAATTGCCGCGCTCGCGCCGGAGGATGGAATACAGGGCGGCGATCGCGTTGTGGACCGACAGGCCGAACGTCGTCGGCGATGGCGGCTGCTCAGCCGCGAGTGCTTCGAGCAGTTCCATCGAGCGCGCCACGTCGCCATGCCGGGATGCGAACACCATCGGCACGCCATGTTCTTCCGCGCGCTGGCACCAGCATGCCGTCTGGATCGCCATCCGGCCGAGTCGCTCGATGCGACGGCGCTGCATGGCCGGAACCTCCGTGAGCGCGGGCGTGTCGTCCCCCATCGGCAGCCAGGGCGCCCTGGCCCACGCGCGCCATGCGTCGTGGTCCACCAGTCCCGGTGCCCATGCGCTCCATTCCTTCACTGAGAAACCGATCATCCGCCGCGCAAAGCCCCGCCGATTCCGAATCGCCCTATTTCACCCGCATGCCCGGAGATTCGCCAGTTGTGAATTTTTTCGTAAGGGATGCTTGCGCATCGCAAAGAGGCTGGCTATCATTTCGCTCCTGCCAGCACGTTGGGGCCATAGCTCAGCTGGGAGAGCGCCTGCATGGCATGCAGGAGGTCGGCGGTTCGATCCCGCCTGGCTCCACCAACATCCGGACAATAGGCCGTCCGGAATGAAAAACCTGGCAACATTTTACGTGTGTCCCCATCGTCTAGAGGCCTAGGACATTACCCTTTCACGGTAGCGACCGGGGTTCGAATCCCCGTGGGGACGCCAACTATCTTGCAGGCCCGGGAAACCGGGCCTCTTTTTTTTGCGTTTCTCCCGGTCGAAGGATCGTAACGCGTCTTTCGCAGGCATTTACAAGAAACTCACCGCAAACGGCGTAGAAGCGACTCCACGCTGCCCTCCCTCGCAATGGATCGGCAGGCGCGTGTACCCAGTAGGTGCAGTCGAAGCTGGTGCCCCTTTGCCGGAGCCTGCCGTCATGACACACGATTCCCTTGCCGACGAACTGGTCGCCCAGCTCCCGATCAACCGCGATACGCGGTGGACCGCGGGTTCGCTGGGCCTGGATGAAGCCGCCTTCGACGCCGTCGCCCAGCGCCTGCTCGAACTCGAAACGCTGGGCGCCGTCGACGTGATGAACCTGTCGCGTGACGCGAACAACGGACTGCGCCGCCTCAATGCCATCCGCTTCATGCGGGTGGCCTGACGCTGCTGCGGTCGGGGTTGCGCGTCAGGCGACGTCGCGCGTGATGGTGGCCGGGCGCAGGGTCGCCACGCCGTGGCCCTGTTCCGCCAGGTATTCAAGCCATTTGCCCAGGAACGTATTCATGCGCATCCGATGGCTGATCACCTCCGCCGGCGGGGGGTACAGGCCGATGACATCCTGCCAGCGCCTGCCGACATAACAGTGCGTGGCCTCCGCTTGATGCGCGTCCCGGTACAGGCGCACGAAGGCGGAAGGATCGGGTTCGCCCGTGAGCGGATCGCAGAGGTCATAGGTCAGTCGCAGTTCCACCGTGTAGCGGTGCGTCTCGATGACCTCCAGGCGCACGTCCAGCCCGTCACCGATGCTGGACAGGTACGTTCCCGGCTGCAGGTGCTCCGGCGCGAACAGCCGCGTGAGCCGCGCATGGTTCTCCGCGTAGAGCGCCATCAGCCAGCCGAAGCGGCTGAGCCGGGGGATGCGTGCGGTGCGTGCGAGGGCCTGGGACATGGGTCGATCCTACACGCCGAACCGCACGCGCGGCAGCATTGACGACCCGTGGCGTGCGGCCTAAGTTAAGGGTTCCCCGGCGTTGCTTTCCGGGCCCACGCAAGCGCCCTCCCCCTCAGTACATGTCGCGCTGCAGGCCCAGCGTGGACAGGACCTTGCTCGAGATCTCCTCGATCGACTTGTTGGTCGTGCTCAGCGTGGGCAGGCGCTCGACCTGGAACATCGCCTCGGCGGCGGCCACTTCGCGCTTGCAGGTTTCCATCTTCGCGTAGCCCGAATTCGGCCGGCGTTCCTGGCGGATCTGGTGCAGGCGGTCGGGGTCGATGGTCAGCGCGAACAGTTTCCGGCGATAGGGTCGCAGGCGCGCAGGCAGGCGATCGGTTTCAAGGTCGCCATCGGTCAGCGGGTAGTTGGCCGCGCGGATGCCGTAATGCAGCGCCAGGTACACGCAGGTCGGCGTCTTGCCGGCGCGCGATACCGCCACCAGGATCACGTCGGCCTCGTCGTAGTTCACCGCCATGCCATCGTCATGGGTCAGCGCGAAGTTCATGGCGTTGATGCGGCGGTGGTAGGTCTCGAAGTCCACCAGGCCGTGCGCCTGACCCACCCGTGATTGGCGTTGCTGGCCGAGCTCGCGCTCCAGCGGCTCGATGAAGGGGGCGAACACGTCCAGCATCAGCGCCCCGCTCTCCGCGATGCATGCACTCAGCGCCGGATCCACGCAGGAGTTGATGACGATGGGACGGCTGCCCAGCTTTTCGCCCGTGCGCCGGATGCGGTCGGCGGCATCCCGCGCTTTCTCTTCGTCATCGACGAAGGACAGGCGATCCGTCTGGAAGCGCATGCCCGCAAATTGCGTCAGCAGGCTGTGGCCGATGGTCTCGGCGGTGATACCGGTGCCATCCGAGACGTAGAACACCGCACGCAGCTCAGACATGGCCACCCGTTCCCTGCTTCACCATGGAAATCCCCTTCAGATCAAGCTTGTCTGCAATTGGTATGCACTGCATCATATCGCTTCTTTCCCCATGGACACGGCACCCCACGCCGATGGTCATCGGCATGGCGCGGCCTGCTTCGGAGCATTGCGCTTGAACGAGAACATCCTGTGGTTGCACGAGCTGCGCCTGGCCGACCTGGCCCGCGTGGGTGGCAAGAATTCGTCCCTGGGCGAAATGATCGGCCACCTGGCCAACCTGGGCGTGTCGGTCCCGGGCGGCTATGCGACCACGGCCGAGGCCTTCAAGGCCTTCATCGCCCACAACGATCTGTCCAAGCGCATCTTCGACAAGCTGGCCACGCTGGATGTCGAGGACGTGGCGGCGCTGACGGCCGCCGGCAAGGAGATCCGCGGCTGGGTGATCGACGCGCCGCTGCAGCCTGACCTGGATGCGGACATCCGCACCGCCTACGCCACGCTGTGTGCCGGGAACGGCGGCGGCGAGGTGGCGGTGGCCGTGCGCTCGTCGGCCACGGCCGAAGATCTGCCCGATGCCAGTTTTGCCGGCCAGCAGGAGACTTTCCTCAACGTCACCGGCGCCGACGATGTCGTGCACAAGGTGAAGGAAGTCTTCGCCAGCCTCTACAACGACCGTGCGATCGCCTACCGTGTGCACCACGGGTTCAAGCACGAAGACGTGTTCCTGTCCGCCGGCGTGCAGCTGATGGTGCGCTCGGGCGTGGGTGCCTCCGGCGTACTGTTCACGCTGGACACCGAATCCGGTTTCCGCGACGTCGTCTTCGTCACCTCCAGCTTCGGCCTGGGCGAGATGGTCGTGCAGGGCGCGGTGAATCCGGACGAGTTCTACGTCTACAAGCCCACGCTCAGGCAGGGCAAGCCGGCCATCCTGCGTCGCTCGCTGGGCGGCAAGGCGCTGCGCATGGTGTATTCGGACGTGCGGGGCGAGCGCGTCAGGACCGAAGACACGCCGGTGGCGCTCCGCAACACCTTCTCCATCAGTGACGCGGACGTGCAGGAGCTGTCGAAGCAGGCGCTGGTGATCGAAGAGCACTACGGCCGCCCGATGGACATCGAATGGGCGAAGGACGGCGTGACCGGCAAGCTGTTCATCGTGCAGGCACGTCCTGAAACGGTGAAGTCGCGTGCCAAGGCCACGCAGATCGAGCGCTACGCGCTGCAGCAACGCGGTGACGTGATCGCGGAAGGTCGCGCCATCGGCCAGAAGATCGGCAGCGGCGTGGCCCGCGTGGTCCGTTCGCTGGACGACATGGCCCGCGTGCAGCCCGGCGATGTGCTGGTGGCCGACATGACCGATCCCGACTGGGAACCGGTGATGAAGCGCGCCAGCGCCATCGTTACCAATCGCGGCGGCCGTACCTGCCATGCCGCGATCATCGCGCGCGAGCTCGGCGTGCCGGCCGTCGTCGGCACCGGCAACGCGCTGGACCGGATCGAGGACGGCGTCGAGGTCACCGTCAGCTGCGCCGAGGGCGATACCGGTTTCATCTATGCCGGCAGCCTGCCGTTCGAACGCACGACGACCGACCTCGCGGCGATGCCCGAAGCACCGCTCAAGATCATGATGAACGTCGCCAACCCGGAACGCGCGTTCGATTTCGGCCAGCTGCCCAACGCCGGCATCGGCCTGGCGCGCCTGGAGATGATCATCGCCAGCCACATCGGCGTGCACCCGCTGGCACTGCTGGAATACGACCGCCAGGACCTGGATGTCCGCAGGAAGATCGATGCCAAGACTGCGGGCTATGCCGACCCGGTCAGCTTCTATGTCGACCGCTTGGCCGAGGGCATCGCCACCATCACCGCCTCGGTCGCGCCGCACCCGGTGATCGTGCGCCTGTCCGACTTCAAGTCGAACGAGTACGCCAACCTGATCGGCGGCACCCGCTACGAACCGCATGAAGAGAACCCGATGATCGGCTTCCGCGGCGCCAGCCGCTATGTCGATCCGTCGTTCGAACCGGCGTTCGCGCTCGAATGCCAGGCCGTGCGCCGCGTGCGCGACGAGATGGGCCTGGACAACCTGTGGGTGATGATCCCGTTCGTGCGCACGCTGGAGGAAGGTCGCAAGGTCATCGAGGTACTCGCCAAGCACGGCCTGCGCCAGGGCGATGGCGCTGCCGATGGAAAGCCGGGCTTGAAGATCATCATGATGTGCGAAGTGCCGTCGAATGCCCTGCTGGCCGACGAGTTCCTGGATATCTTCGACGGCTTCTCGATCGGCTCCAACGACCTCACTCAGCTGACGCTGGGCCTGGACCGCGATTCCAGCATCGTCGCCAACCTGTTCGACGAACGGAATCCCGCCGTCAAGAAGCTCCTTTCGATGGCGATCAAGGCAGCGCGTGCCAAAGGCAAGTATGTCGGCATCTGTGGCCAGGGCCCCAGCGATCACCCCGACCTGGCCGAATGGCTGATGGCCGAAGGCATCGAATCGGTGTCGCTGAATCCGGATACCGTGGTCGATACCTGGTTGCGGCTGGCGAAGACGAAGGCGGGTTGATCCGCTGCGATCATCTTCACGCAAACGCGGTTACCATCCTCCTGTAAACCCGGCACGCCCCTGATGGGGCGTGCTGCATTTCAGGAGTCCTGCATGTCCGCGTCCCCCACCACGCCCCCTGCCCTCCCCGACATCCCCACCGAACCGACGGTACTGCTCAACGAGCTGCGCGGTATCGACTGGCTTCAACTGCTGGAAACCTGGGGCCTCAAGCTGCTCGCTGCGGCCGTCATCTTCCTGGTGGGGATGTGGCTGGCCAAGCGGCTGAGCGCGGGGTTGGAACGCGTCCTCGGCCGCACGCACGCGGACGCCACGCTGGGCGGCTTCCTGCGCCGCGCGAGCTACGCCGCCATGATGGTGCTGGTCATCATCACCGCGCTCACCTCGCTGGGGGTGAATCCCACGTCCATGCTCGCCGTACTGGGTGCCGCCGGTCTCGCCGTCGGCCTGGCGCTGAAGGATTCGCTGTCCAACATCGCGTCCGGCGTCATGCTGATCGTGCTGCGTCCGTTCCGCGACGGCGACTTCGTGCAGGCCGGCGGGCTGGAAGGCATCGTCGAAGAAGTCCGCATCTTCCAGACCCGGATGCGTACGCTCGACAATCGCCTGATCGTGCTTCCGAACAGCCTGATCACCACGGCGCCGATCATCAATTTCACCGCCAAGCCGCACCGGCGCATCGACATCCCGGTCGGCGTCGGCTACGACGACGACCTCAAGCAGGCGAAGCAGATCCTGCTGAAGATCGCGCAGGATCATCCTCTCGTGCTGCAGGACCCGGCACCGAGCGTCATCGTGTCCAAACTGAGCGAAAGCAGCGTCGATCTGATCCTGCTGGCGTGGGCGAAGACCAAGGATTTCGGCGAGACGAAGAGCGACCTGACCGAAGCCGTGCGTACCGAGATCATCGGCAACGGGCTCAATATCCCGTACCCGCAGCGCGACCTGCATGTGTATCACCACAACAGCGACGGCACGCCCCTGACCGACATCATCACCAAGGGTGTTGCCGACGATGGCGACGTGGCCAAGCCTGCCGTGTAGGAGCGGCTTCAGCCCCGACCACGGCCCGAGGGAGAAGCATCGGGGCTGAAGCCACTCCTACAGGGCCTCGCCGGCGAGCGCCGCCATGTGCCTGCGGTAGTGGCGCAACTCCTCGATGGAGTCGCGCACGTCACTCAGTGCGGTGTGGCTGGATTGCTTGCGCACCCCTTCCAGCACCTGCGGCGCCCAGCGGCGCGCCAGTTCCTTGAGCGTACTGACATCCAGGTTGCGATAGTGGAAGTACTTCTCCAGCCGCGGCATCAGGCGATGCAGGAAGCGACGGTCCTGGCAGATCGAGTTGCCGCACATCGGGGAGGCGCCAGCGGGCACCCACTCGTTGAGGAACGCAACAGTCTGCGCTTCGGCCTGGCCCAGGGTCACCTGGCTCTCCACCACCCGCTTCCACAAGCCCGATTTGCCATGCTGGTTGCGGTTCCAGTCGTCCATCGCCTCCAGCATCGCGACCGGGTGCGCGATCGCGAACTCCGGACCTTCGGCAAGCACATTGAGGCGGGAATCGGTGACTACCGTGGCGATCTCCAGGATCGAATCGCGGTCGGTGTCCAGGCCGGTCATCTCCAGGTCGATCCAGATCAGGCGGTCGTTGTGCGTGTTTTGCGATGCCATGCAGCAGTCCGTGACGGAAAGAAGGCCCGGGTATCCACACCGGGGATGCGGGCGTACCGCATCATGTCATCATAACGCAGACCATTCCCGTGACCGGCCCATGAATCCGACCACCGACCACGCCGTGCTCACCGCGATGCTGGCGCCGGCGTTCTTCCTGACCGCGACCGCATCGTTGTTGCTGTCGGCCAACAACCGTCTTGCACGCATCATCGACCGGGCGCGCACGCTGCTGCGCGAGCTGGCCGACATGGAAGATGACGCGGAGCGGGCCCTGCTGGAAAAGCGCATCGCACTGCAGCGCCAGCGCAG
The DNA here is from genome assembly GCF_052871755.1 of Pseudoxanthomonas sp. LARHCG66. Classification (NCBI taxonomy): domain Bacteria; kingdom Pseudomonadati; phylum Pseudomonadota; class Gammaproteobacteria; order Lysobacterales; family Lysobacteraceae; genus Pseudoxanthomonas; species Pseudoxanthomonas sp. LARHCG66. Next base: position 136,652 of record NZ_JBIXJW010000005.1, read on the forward strand.
CCTGATCATCCTGCGCGCTGGCCAGTTGCTCTATGGCGCCATCAGTTGCTTCGTCGGCACCAGCCTGGCGGTGGCGGTGGATACGTTCACCGGACACAGGCTGGGCTCCCTGCCCACTTGGCTTGCGGCCCTGGGGGTTGTGGCCATGCTCGCGGCCAGCCTGCTGCTTGCCCGTGAATCGACACTGGCTGTCACGGCGATCAATGAAGAGATGGACCACCGCAAGGTGAAGCGCAAGGCGCCCCCATCCACCGGCTAGACCAGGGGACGGCCGCGCTTGGCGCGGAAGTAGTTGGTCAACCGGCGCCCCGCTTCGTCACCCAGTACCCCACCCAGCACCTCCACGCGATGGTTGTGGCGTGGGTCCGCGAGCACGTCGAACACGCTGCCGCAGGCACCCGTCTTGGGATCACCGGCACCGTAGACCAGCCGCGCCACGCGTGCATGCACCAGCGCCATCGCGCACATGGCGCACGGCTCCAGCGTGACATACAGCGTGGTGCCGACCAGGCGGTGATTGCCCGATACCCTGCCCGCCTCGCGCATCGCCACGATCTCGGCATGTGCACTGGGGTCATGGTCAAGGATGTTGCGGTTCCAGCCTTCGCCAAGCACCTGGCCGTCGGCACCGACCAGCACGGCACCCACCGGGATCTCGTCGAATTCGCGCTCGGCGCGGTCGGCCAGCGCGAAGGCGCGGCGCATCCAGTATTCGTCATCCACGTCGTCGCGTCCTTATCGCCCGCCCCATGCCAGTTCAGAGATTGTCGCCTGCAGCTCCCTCGACGCACAACGGTGAAGTGCGCGGGAACAGGTCGCTCGTCACAGCCAGTGAGACGACATTGAATAGAATCGTCGTGGGGACTCCGCCGATACCACCGACTCGCCTGTGCAAGTGGAGGATTTGCGCGTGCCCATTCCATCAATCGATCACAAGGATGCGCAAATGTTCAACAAGTTCATTGCAGTGCTCGCCCTGGCCACCCTCGGCGCCCCCGCTCTCGCGCAGGAGGCGGGTACGACCACATGCTCCACCATCATCACATCCCTGCCATACACGATCACCGCGCCCGGCTACTACTGTCTGCGCAATGATGCTGTCATCCAGAGCCACTACGGCGTCCACATCGCCTCCAGTGACGTGGTACTCAACTGCCGGGGCCGTAGCATCCAGGCAGAGACGTTGTCAGCCGGCTCGGACGGTATCGCTGGCATGCCCGGATTGGAGAACGTGACCGTGCAGAATTGCGTGGTAAGGAACTTCGACCGGGGGATCACAGCGGGTTACGAGGGTCGCAATACCCAAGTCCTCAACAATCGCGTCGAGAACGTGCTGTCCAACGGCATTGCGGTCTGGGGTCACGACGCCCGCGTGGTAAACAACCGCGTGTCCAATATCCTCCCCGACACCGCCTACCAGGTTGTCGGGATCAGCCTGTTTCCCTTTTCGCCTGAGGTTTCAGCCACCGGCCAGGAAGCTATCAACAACACCATCGCGGGCCTGACGGCCGATTACATGCTAGTGGGCCTGATGATTTCCGGCTCGACCAATCCGCGCCTGGTCAACAATCATGTCCTTGATCTGCGTCGCCGCACGGACACGAATGCCATCGGAATCTGGTTCACCGGCTGGGCGCAGGGCGCGTCCACCACGGGCGGCCAGTTGATCAACAACGCATTGATGATGCGCGAGCCCGGGGTGTCGGGACTCTCGGGCCAACCCGCACTTTGCAAGGGAAACACCTCGGTAGGCATCACCGTGTCGGGCTTCGAGTCCTGCCTGGTGCACGCAGACAACACCACCATCCAGTGACGCGTCAGACCGCTGGAAGGGATTCCGGCGGATTTCCTCGCGGCGGCGGCCATGTGCCGCCGCCATCCATCACTCCCACTCGATCGTCGCTGGCGGCTTGCCCGAGATGTCGTAGACCACGCGCGAGACGCCACGCAGTTCGTTGATGATGCGATTGGAGACCGTGCCCAGGAAGTCGTACGGCAGGTGCGCCCAGTGCGCGGTCATGAAGTCGATGGTTTCGACTGCGCGCAGCGCGATGACCCACTCGTAGGCACGTGCGTCGCCCACCACGCCCACCGACTTGACCGGCAGGAACACCGCGAACGCCTGCGAGGTCTTGTCGTACAGGTCGGCCTTGCGCAGTTCGTCGATGAAGATCGCATCCGCCTTGGCCAGCAGTTCGGCGTACTCCGGCTTCACCTCGCCCAGAATGCGTACACCCAGGCCGGGGCCGGGGAACGGATGGCGGTAGACCATCGTGCGCGGCAGGCCGAGTTCCACACCCAGGCGACGCACTTCATCCTTGAACAGTTCGCGCAACGGCTCCACCAGGCCCAGCTTCATGTGCTCGGGCAGGCCACCGACGTTGTGGTGGCTCTTGATGACGTGCGCCTTGCCGGTCTTGCTGCCGGCCGACTCGATCACGTCCGGGTAGATCGTGCCCTGCGCCAGCCACTTGGCGTTCTTCAGCTTGTTCGATTCTTCCTCGAATATCTCGACGAACAGGTTGCCGATGATCTTGCGCTTGGCTTCGGGATCGTCAACACCCTTCAGCGCGGTGAAGTAACGGTCGGCGGCATTGACGCGCACGACCTTCACGCCCATGTGCTCGGCAAACATCGCCATGACCTGGTCGCCTTCCTGCCAGCGCAGCAGGCCGGTGTCGACGAACACGCAGGTCAGCTGTTCGCCGATGGCCTTGTGCAGCAGCGCCGCGACAACCGACGAATCCACCCCGCCCGACAGGCCCAGGATCACTTCATCGGAACCGACCTGCTCGCGCACGCGGGCGATCTGGTCGTCGATGATGTTGGCGGCGGTCCACAACGTCTTGCAGCCGCAGATCTCCGCGACGAACCGGCGCAGCAGCGTCTGGCCCTGTTTGGTGTGCGTCACTTCCGGATGGAACTGCACGCCGTACCAGTGCTTCTCTTCCAGCGCCATCGCCGCAACCGGGATGCGGTCGGTGGTGGCGGTGATCGTCCAGCCCGGCGGCGCTTTCGCGACGTGGTCGCCGTGGCTCATCCACACGTCGATGCGCGGCGCGCCCTGGTGATCGCTCAGGCCGCCCAGCAGTGCGTCATGCGCGACCAGCTGCACCTCGGCATGACCGAATTCGCGTGCATCGGCGGCTTCCGTTGCGCCGCCCAGCTGCGCGGCCAGCGTCTGCATGCCATAGCAGATGCCCAGGATCGGCAGCCCGCTGTCGAACACCTGCTGCGGTGCTGCGGGCGCGCCGTGCTGCGTGGTCGATTCCGGGCCACCGGACAGGATGATGCCCTTGGCGCCGAACTTCGCGATCTCCTCGGGATCGTGGTCCCATGCCCAGATCTCGCAGTAGACGCCGATCTCGCGGATGCGGCGGGCGATCAGCTGCGTGTACTGCGCGCCGAAGTCGAGGATGAGGATCTTGTCGGTATGGATGTTGGTCATGGTGTCCTGCGGCTACAAAAACGAAGAAGGGAAACGCTGGCGTCTCCCTTCTCCGGCAACGATCAGCCCATCCGGTAGTTCGGTGGCTCTTTGGTGATCTGTACGTCGTGCACGTGGCTCTCGCGCTGGCCAGCGCCGGTGATGACCACGAACTTCGGCTTGCTGCGCATCTCCTCGATGGTCGCGCAGCCCACGTAGCCCATCGTGGCACGGAGGCCGCCGACCAGCTGGTGGATGATGCCGCCGACCGAACCACGATAGGGCACGCGTCCTTCGATGCCTTCCGGCACCAGTTTGTCGGCGTCGCTGGCGTCCTGGAAATAGCGGTCCTTGGACCCCTTTTCCATCGCACCCAGGCTGCCCATGCCGCGGTAGCTCTTGTAGCTGCGGCCCTGGAAGAGTTCGACTTCGCCCGGCGCTTCCTCGGTGCCGGCGAACAGGCCGCCGATCATCACCGTGGATGCGCCCGCGGCGATCGCCTTGCCGATATCGCCCGAGTAGCGGATGCCGCCGTCGGCGATCAGCGGGATGCGGTCCTGCAGGGCTTCGGCCACCATGTCGATGGCGGTGATCTGCGGCACGCCCACGCCGGCCACCATGCGGGTGGTGCAGATGGAGCCCGGGCCCACGCCGACTTTCACCGCGTCGGCACCGGCATCCATCAGCGCGAGCGCGGCATCGCCGGTAACGATGTTGCCGCCGATGACCTGCAGCAACGGGAAGCGCTTCTTGACCCAGCTCACGCGGTCCAGGACGCCCTGCGAATGGCCGTGCGCGGTATCCACGATGATCACGTCCACGCCCGCAGCCACCAGCGCTTCGACGCGCTGGTCGGTGTCGCCGCCCACGCCGACGGCAGCACCCACCATCAGGCGGCTGGAACTGTCCTTGGCGGCATTGGGGTTGTCGGTCTTCTTCTGGATGTCCTTGACGGTGATCAGGCCGCGCAGGTCGAAGGCATCATTGACCACCAGGACCTTCTCGATGCGGTGCTTGTGCAGCAGTTGCAGCACTTCGCCATCGCTGGCGCCTTCCTTCACCGTGATGAGGCGATCCTTCTTGGTCATGATGTGGCGGACCGGATCGTCCAGCTTCGTTTCGAAGCGCATGTCGCGGCTGGTGACGATGCCGACCAGCTGGCCGCCATCGACCACCGGCACGCCGGAGATGTTGCGCGCGCGGGTGAGCTTGAGCACCTCGGCGATCGTGGTTTCGGGCCCGACGGTGAAAGGCTCCTTGATCACGCCGGCTTCGAACTTCTTGACCTTGGCCACTTCGGCGGCCTGCTGTTCGACGGTCAGGTTCTTGTGCAGGATGCCGATGCCGCCCAGCTGGGCCATGGCGATGGCCAACCGCGCCTCGGTGACGGTATCCATCGCCGCCGAGACGATCGGCAACTTCAACCGCAGGTCGCGCGTCAGCCGCGTTTCCAGGTTGACGTCCTTGGGCAGGACGGTGGAATGGGCGGGGACGAGGGAGACGTCGTCGTACGTCAGTGCTTCAGCCTGGATGCGCAGCATCGGCGGGCCCGGATAGTTGGGGAAGCGCGGCATTATACCCTGATCGAAGGGGCTTCCGCCTGCTGCCGCAACTGGAACGATGCTTTCCCGGTGCCGCCCCGTGTCTGTGGGAGCGACGCAAGTCGCGATGAGGGAATCGGATGGCTTCATCGCGACTTGCGTCGCTCCCACACCCAGACAGAACGCCGCTCAGGGGCCCGCTTCGGCGGCTTCCAGCGTGTTCTGCATCAGCGTGGCGACGGTCATCGGCCCCACGCCGCCCGGGACGGGGGTGATCCAACTGGCCCGCTCCGCGGCCGCGTCAAAGCCCACGTCGCCCACCAGCCGGCCATCCTCGAGCCGGTTGATGCCCACATCGATCACCACGGCGCCCGGCTTGACCCATTCGCCGGGGACCAGGCCGGGCTTGCCCGCCGCCACCACGAGGATGTCGGCGTCGCCGACCCGGGCCTGCAGCACGTCGCGCGGGGTGAACTTGTGGCAGCTGGTGACGGTGCAACCGGCGATCAGCAGTTCCAGCGCCATCGGCCGGCCGACGTGGTTGCTGACGCCGACGATCGTGGCGTTCTGGCCTCTTACCGGGCGGTCCGTGTACGCGAGCAGCGTGGTGATGCCGCGCGGCGTGCAGGGACGCAGGCCGAACTGCCGCAGCGCCAGATGGCCGACGTTGGCGGGATGGAACCCGTCCACGTCCTTGCGCGGATCGATGCGCTCGATCAGGCGGGTCGCATCCGGAATGCCGGGCAGCGGCAGCTGGACGAGGATGCCGTGGATCTTCGGATCGGCATTCAGCTGATCGATCAGGTCCAGCAGTTGTGCCTCGTTGGTGCCTTCCGGCATGTCGTAATCGTAGGCGGCGATGCCCACCTTTTCGGCCGCACGCCGCTTGTTGCGAACATAGACCGTGGAGGCCGGATCACCGCCGACCAGCACCACCGCCAGGCCCGGCCGCGCCTGGCCCGCAGCCACCCGCGCGTCCACCCGGACCTTCAGTTGGTCCAGCAGGTTTTCGGCAATGCGGCGGCCGTCCAGGATTCGGGCAGTCATGGGAGCGTGGGGTGTAGAGTCGATGCATATTGTCCCCGATTCCTTCCCCATGTTGTAGGAGCGCCGCGTGGGCGCGATGCTGCTCCCCTTCGTCTCAAGGCATCGTGCCCATGGGACGCTCCCACGGATCAAGACCATGACCGATACCACAGCCCTCGAGGCGGCCGCGTTCCGCCGCCTGCTCAAGCACCTCAATACCGACCGCACCGACGTGCAGAACATCGACCTGATGATCCTGGCCGGCTTCTGCCGCAACTGCCTGGCCGACTGGTACCGCGAGGCCGCCGTGGAGGCGGGCATCGCGATGGACAAGGAGCAGGCGCGCGACGTGATCTACGGCATGCCGTTCGCCGAATGGAAGGCGCAGCACCAGCGCGACGCCACGCCCGAACAGCTGGCCGCCTTCAAGGCAGCACAGGAGCGGCATGGGTAGGCGCAGCCGTCGCATGCTGCTCTGGTCGACGGCGATCGCCGCAGCCTGCTATCTCGCCGCCTGCGCGTTGCTCTATTCGCAGCAACGCCGGTTGATCTACTACCCGCAGCTCACCCGGGTGGAACCCGCGCAAACCGATATCGCCCTCGCCCGCCCCGGCGCCACGCTGCGTGGCTGGGTGGTCAATCCGGGGCGCCGGGATGCCGTCGTGTACTTCGGAGGAAACGCCGAATCGGTGCAGGCCAACCGGGACGACCTTGCCCGCTGGCTTCCAGGCCATACGGCGTATCTTTTCGCGTACCGCGGCTATGGCGCCAGTGACGGCTTGCCCAGCGAGGCGGCATTGCTGGCGGACGCGCTCGCGCAGTTCGACGACGTGGCTCGACGGCACCCGGGTGGGCAGGTCTCCGTGGTCGGGCGCAGCCTCGGCAGCGGAGTCGCCACGCATGTCGCCGCGGAACGGACGGTGCCACGGCTGGTGCTGGTCACGCCCTTCGACAGCCTGGCCGCCGTGGCGCAATCGCACTACCCCGTCTTTCCGGCACGATGGCTGCTACGCGACCACAACGACTCGTCGCAGCGCCTGCCGCGCCATCGGGGTGAGCTGCTGGTGCTGCGGGCGGGACGGGATGTGGTGGTGCCGCCCGCAAACACCGACCGGCTGCTCAAAGCCTTCAAGGGCCGTGCGCTGATCGTGGACTTCCCGCACGCGGGCCATGACGATCTGTCGCTGGACCCCCACTACTGGCCCGCCTTCAGCGACTTCCTCGAAACCGGCGCGGACTGAGCGCGCCGGCTACTCCTCTTCTTCCTCGCCGATGATCTCGGCGGCTTCCTCGTTGAGCGCCCTCGCCTCGCGCTTGGGCTTGGTGAAGGGCGTCGGCGTGGGCTTGGCGGGCCTGGCGTTGCCGTAGAGCGCCGGGATGCCGGACCTGAGGTCACCGCCCGCAATCTCCAGTTCCAGGCGTTCCGCATCCCGCCGACGGATTTCCAGTGCGATCGTCTCGGCGTCCTCGGGCGATATGCCCACGCTCGCCAGCGCCGCCTTGCCGAACTCCACCGCGGATTCGAACGTCTCCCGGATCTGGAAATCCACGCCTGCGGCGATCAGCGCCAGCGAGTGCTCACGGTCGAACGAGCGCACCAGCACCTGCGCCTGCGGGAACTCGTGCTTGACCAGTTCCACGATGCGGTTGGCCGCTTCCTTGTCGTCGATGCAGATGGCGATGGATTGGGCCGTCTGCGCGCCGCATGCACGCAGCACGTCCAGTCGCGTGCCGTCGCCGTAGTAGATCTTGAAGCCGAACTCCTCGGCGCTGCGGATCATCTCGATGTCGGTATCGATGATGGTGACGTCCACGTCGCGCGCCAGCAGCGACTGGCTCATCACCTGGCCGAAGCGACCGAAGCCGATGATCAGCACGCTGCCGCTGAGGCCTTTCGCCTCCTCGATGCCTTCCATCGAGGGCTGCTCCGGATGGGTGAACCGGCGCAACAGCAGCACGAAGAGCGGCGTCAGCGCCATCGACAGCACCACGATGGCGGTGAGGTTGGCATTGACGGTGGCGTCGATGATGCCGGCCGCAGCGGCGGCGGCGAACAGCACGAAGGCGAACTCGCCGCCCTGCGCCATCAGCACCGCGCGGTCGAGCGCTTCGGCATGCGAACTGCGGGTGACGCGCGCGACCATGTAGATGCAGGCGGCCTTGACGGCCATCATCGCAAGCACCGCGCTGACGATGAGCGGCCAGTTGGCCGCCACCACGCCCAGGTCCAGCGCCATGCCCACGCCCAGGAAGAACAGGCCCAGCAGGATCCCGCGGAAGGGTTCGATGTCGGCTTCGATCTGGTGACGGAAGGTGGACTCGGACAACAGCACGCCGGCCAGGAAAGCGCCCATCGCCATCGACAGGCCACCCAACTGCATCAGCAACGCGGCACCCAGCACCACCAGCAACGCGGCGGCGGTCATCACTTCGCGCGCCTTGGCCGCAGCGAGGATGCGGAAGAAAGGGTTCAGCAGCCAGATACCGGCGGCGATCAGCCCGGCCAGCGACGCGACACCGATGCCGATCGCGATCCAGCGCGAGCCCTCCTGCGGCTCCACCACCTGGGGCGACATGAAGGCGACCAGCACCAGCAACGGTACGATCAGCAAGTCTTCGAACAGCAGGATCGATACCACCTTCTGGCCATGCGGCAACGCGACGTCGCCCCGCTCCGCCAGCAGTTGCATGACCACCGCCGTGGAGGTCAGCACGAAGCCCATGCCACCGATGAACGACACCGCCAGCGGGTAGCCGAACACCAGGCCCACGCCGGTCAGCAATACCGTACAGACCGCGATCTGCAGCGTTCCCAGCCCGAAGATCTGCTTGCGCAGGCTCCACAGGTGGCTGGGCCGCATTTCCAGGCCGATCACGAACAGGAACATCACCACGCCGAGTTCGGCAACGTGCAGGATGGACTGCGGATCGGAGAACCACTTCAGACCGAACGGACCTATCACGAGGCCGGCGGCGAGATATCCCAGCACCGATCCCAGGCCCAGGCGCCGGAAGATCGGCACGGTCACGACGGCGGCACCCAACAGGGCGACGACACTTACCAGTTGGCTGGCACCGGATTCTGCACTCATGCGGGCAGTCTACCGGATGGATGCGCCCGCTCTACCGGCCCGGTGCCTTCATGGCCAGCCATGCGCCCGCTGCCACCGGTACCGCGAAGATCAGCAACTGGATGGGCAACTCTTCCTGCAGCGAGTAACCGTGCGACATGCCCGTACGCAGGTTCCAGAGCACGGCGAGCAACCAGCCCAGGCTGAAAAATGCCGCTGCAGCGCGACGCCTGGCTGGCTTGGCCAGCCACATCGCAAAGCCCACGACCAGCAGGCCGACAACGATGAAGATCAAGGTCCGCACGGTGTGGTCCTCCCCGGGAACTGGCTCGCGCGGGGCAGCCCGCGCGCCCACATTACCGCACTCCAGTACCACGCTTCCGGTCCGGGAACGGGCCACGCAACCCGACCCCAGGCATGCTCACTTGGTGGTGTAGCCGCCGTTGATGAGGATGGTCTGCCCGGTGATCCACCAGCCATCGCTCACCAGGTGGCGGATGAAGGGCACCACGTCTTCGATGTCCGTCAGCCCGGTCTTGCTGCTGGGCGAAAGCGCGGCCGCACTCTTGTGGTAGGCGACGGCGTCGGCGCCTTCGGCTGGATAGAAGAACGGTGTATCCATGGGGCCGGGGCCGACGGCCGTCACCGAGATGCCGCGTGCGCCGAATTCCTTGGCCGCAGCGCGGGTGAAGTGTTCCACCGGCGCCTTGGTGCCTGCGTACGCCGCATAGAACGGGGTGAACGCGCCAAGAAGCGATGTGACCAGGGTGCACACCTTGCCGTTGTCATTGAGGTGCCTGCCGGCCTCCTTCAGGAAGAAGAACGCGGTCTTGGCATTGACCGCCGCCATGTCGTCGTACTCGGCTTCGGAAATGTCGGCCATCGGTTTCTTCAGCACCTTGCCGATCGTGTTGATGGCGATGTCGGGGCGCCCGACTGCCGCGACGGCATCGGTGAACAGCCGCTCCATGGCCCCGGCGGTGGTCAGATCACCCTGCAGCGCGACAGCCTTTGCGCCAGCGCGCTCGATGGCAGCGACAGTAGCCTCTGCCTGTGCCCTGCTGGCCGCGCTGTTGTAGTGAATGGCAATGGCACGGGCACCCTGCGCGGCGAGGTCGCGGGCGATCAGGCCGCCCAAATTCTTGGCACCGCCGGCGATCAGGACGACTTTGCCGCGGATGGAATGGTCGGTCATGGGAATTTCCTTCAGGGGGCGATAGGGGCGGTCGACTGCAGGGAGCGCCAGCGGTAGGCAGTCCCGCTCGACGCCACTAAGATGCGTGCGAAGCGGCTCGCCTGGCTTTCACGATGTCCCGTCCACTGTCAAATTCTCCGGTGCCCGATGGCCCGCACGATGGCTGGCAATCGTCGTATGACGCGGCCAACCACGCGTCTGAAGGGACGCCGCAATACCGGGTGCTCGCGCAGGCGCGTTGGCCCGGCGTGGAACTGCTGGTCTGCCGCGAGGACATCCGCCAGCGCACGCTGTGGGCGATCGACCAACCGTGCCATACGGTCATCGTCCACCTGGGCGGCACCATGCGCGAGCTGGATACCGAGATTGATGGCGCCGGCTCCACCCATGCGCCTCCGTCGCCGGGCGACATCTGGCTGATCCCCGCGAAAAGACGCTATGCCAGTCAGGCGAAGGGACAGGTCATCACCTACGCCGAGTTGCGGCTGTCCCCGCTCGCCGAGGTGGACGTGGGCAGCGGACAGCGCGCGCCCATCGAAGGTCTGATGCCGCGCCTGGGCCACCGCGATGAATTTCTCCACTACAGCGTGGCCCGACTCGGGCGTCTGAGCCAGCAGGACGACGACCTGTCGGTGATGATGGCCGAACGCCTGCAACTGGTCCTGCGGCAACACCTGTACGACGGCTACCGCTTGCCCATGATGCGCGCGCCCGCATCGGCCCGGCTCGCGCCGCGCGCGGCGCGCCAGCTGTGCGACCACATCGAGGCCCGCCTGGACCAGCGCATCACGCTGGCCGAACTGGCGATGCTGGTCGAGATGAGCGTGCACCAGTTGCTGATCGCATTCCGGCGCGACTTCGGCACCACGCCCGCGCAGTACATCTTGGCTCAGCGTCTTCGCCGGGCCCGTTGGCATCTGCTCAACAGCAACGCCGACATCGCGAACATCGCCGTCGACTGCGGTTTCGCCAGCCACAGCCACCTCAGCGCGGCATTCAAGCGCGATACGGGCATCACCCCGCGTCAGTTCCGCGACGGGCTGCGCATGCGCGCGATGGAGTGATCAGGCCGGCGCGCGGCAGAACGCGGGGTAGTCGATGTAGCCGGAGAACGGCAGATCGAGCGCGCACACCGCGCAGTCCGGGTCGTGCCGTAACCGGGTTTCGCGGAAGCGCATGGACAGCGCGTCGAAGTGAAGCAACCGGCCCGTCAGCGGGTCGCCGATGCCCAGCAGCAATTTGATGACTTCGGTGGCCTGCAGCAGCCCGATCACCCCGGGCAGCACGCCCAGCACGCCGGCTTCGGCGCAGTTGGGAGCGAACTCCGGCGGCGGCGGTTCCGGGAACAGGCAGCGGTAACAGGGCGCATGGCCACGATGGCGGCCGGCATCGAACACGCTCACTTGCCCCTCGAAGCGTTGCACCGCGCCATACACCAGCGGCTTGCCCAGCTTCACGCAGGCATCGTTGAGCAGGTAGCGCACCGGGAAGTTGTCGGCCCCATCCAGCACCACGTCCACGCCCTCCAGCAGGCGTTCGACATTGTCCACCGTGACGCGCTCGGCCACGGCTTCGATCCGGGTGCGCGGATTGAGTGCAGTGAGCGTTGCCTGCGCGGAGGCAACCTTGGCCTGGCCCACCCGCGCTTCGGTATGCAGGATCTGGCGCTGCAGGTTGCTGCGGTCGACCACGTCATCGTCCGCGATGCGCAGCTGCCCTACCCCGGCGGCGGCAAGATAGAACGCCGCAGGGGATCCGAGGCCGCCCGCCCCGATCATCAACACGCGCGACTGCTGCAGGCGCAGCTGGCCCGCCGCGCCCACTTCGGGCAACAGCAGGTGTCGGGAATAGCGCTCGTTGAAGTCGCGGGCGTCATCGGACAGGACGGGCATGACGACCGGGCGCCCTTCTTCGATCCAGCGCGACGTTCCGCCTGCGACGGAGAACACTGCCGTATAGCCGGCGGCTTCCAGCACGCGCGCTGCCTCCATCGATCGCCCGCCCTTCTGGCAGACCAGCACGATGCTGGCGTCACGATCCGGCAGGTGGGCGAAAGGATCGGCTTCCAGCTGCGCCTTGGGAATGCCGCGCGCACCCTCGGCCTGGCCGCTGGCACGCTCGTGGTCTTCGCGTACATCAATGAAGACGCTGCCTTGCGCAAGCAGCGGGGCGACGTGTTCGGGGAGGATTTCGCGGATGGCCATGGTGTGATTATCGCGCAACTCGCCACGCGGGCCGCTTCAGCAACCGATCACGTCCACGACGTCGCCCGCCGAATAGTCGCGCGCGCCTTCGGGCAGGACGATCAGTGCATTGCTGTCGGCGACCGCGCGCAACTGGTGGGAAGCATCCGCAGCGTTGGGCATGACCTGCAATCGTCCATCGTCCCCGCTTTCCATCCATCCTCGCAGGAATTCCAGGCGCTCGTGCGTCTTGCGCCAGGGCGCGCGCAACACCGCCCTCCATTGCGGACGAGGCTCACGACGACGCTGCAGGCCATCCAGCAGGGCCCGCCCGAGCGTCAGGAACGTGGCCAGCGAGGACACCGGATTGCCCGGCAGGCACAGGAACAGGGCCCGGTCCATCTCGCCGAACAGCACCGGCATCCCGGGCCTCATGCGTACCCTCCAGAAATGGATGCGACCCCGCGCTGCCAACAGTGCTGGCAGATGATCCTTCTCGCCGGCGGACACGCCGCCGCAGGTGATGACGACATCGAACGCGGCAGCGGCGTCGGCCAGCGCAGTACTCATGCGCTCCGGGTCGTCGGGAAGCGTCGGCCAGGCGGTCGGTTCCAGCCCTTCCGCGCGCAGCAGGCCCATCAGCAGTTCGCGATTGCTGTTGTAGATCTGGCCGGGCGCCAGCGGCAACCCGGGTTCCACCAGTTCGTCGCCGGTCGTGAACACGGCCACGGTCGGGCGTTGTGCGACTGCCAGCGAGGCTATCCCCAGCCCGGCGGCCAACGACACCCGGGCCGGCGTCAGTACCTGACCATCGGCGAGCACGCGTGCGCCCGCCTGCACGTCTTCGCCCGCGCGCCGCACATCCGCGCCGGGCCGCAGGCCGGCCGGCACACGCACCATGCCGTCGTGCAGGGTGCAGTCTTCCTTGATGGCGACGGTGTCCGTACCCGCAGGCAGCGGCGCGCCCGTGGTGATGCGGACGCATTCCCCGGCGCCGACCTGCATAGCCTGCAGTCGGCCGGCGAACTGTTCACCGGCCAATCGCAACAGGGTGTCTTCCCCCGGCAGCAGGCTGGCGTGGGCGAAGGCGAAGCCATCCATGCGGCTGTTGTCGAACGGCGGCAACGGGAGGGAGGCGGTGATGTCCTCGACCAGCACCCGGCCGCTAGCGCGGGTGACGGCGATGCGCTCCGGGCCCAGCATCCGGTTGCCGGCGACCTGCCGGATGATCTGTCCGGCTTCGGCGAAGCCGATGCGAGACGGGTATCCGGTCACTTGCCGCGCTTGACGTGCCGGATCAGGCGGCGCTTCTTCGCGATCTGTTTTTCCGTCAGCACGTTCTTCTTGCCTTCGTAGGGGTTGGCGCCCTCGCGGAAGATGAAGCGCACCGGCGTACCGACCAGCTTGAAGCGCTTGCGGAAGAAGTTCTCCAGGTACCGCTTGTATGACTCCGGCAACACCTTCAGGCGCGTGCCATGGACGATGAAGGTCGGCGGATTGGCGCCGCCCGGATGCACGTAGCGCAGCTTGGAAACGTGGCCACGGATGCTCGGGGGCGGGTTGGTCTCGTAGGCGACTTCCAGCGCTTTGTTGACTTCGCTGGTGCCGAACTCCTTGGTCGCCGACGCATGCGCGCGGTGGATGGCCTTGAACAGTTCACGCAGGCCGGAGCCGTGCAGCGCGGAAATGCGGACCACTTCGGCCCATTCCACGAACCCGAGTTTGCGCGCCAGCAAGGCCTCGGCCTGCTCCCGCTGATAGGTCGTCAGTCCATCCCACTTGTTGATCCCCACGACCAGCGCACGGCCCGCATCGAGCACGGCGCCCAGCACGCTGGCATCCTGGTCGGTGACGCCTTCGGTCGCATCCAGCAGCAGCACGGCCACCTGGCACTGCTCGATGGCCTGCAGCGTCTTGACCACGCTGAACTTCTCGACGGCCTCCTCCACCTTGCCCTTGCGTCGCAGGCCGGCGGTGTCGATCAGGCGGTACTGGCGACCGTCGCGCTCCATGTCCACGGCAATCGAGTCGCGCGTGGTGCCCGGCACCTCGGAGGCGATCATGCGTTCTTCGCCCAGCAGGCGATTCACCAGCGTGGACTTGCCCACGTTGGGGCGGCCCACGAAGGCGACCCGCATGCGGTCGGGATCGTCGTCCAGTCCGGCAGTGGCACCTTCTTCGGGCAACCGCTGGTGGACTTCCTCCAGCAGGTCGTCGATGCCCTGCCGGTGCGAAGCCGAGATCGTGATGACGTCGGAGAAACCGTAGCGGGCGAAATCCGCCAGCGCGGTGGTCTCGTTGATGCCATCGATCTTGTTGATGACCAGCAGCGTGGGGCGCGCGGCCTTGCGCAGCCAGGCCAGGATCTCGTCGTCGAGCGCGGATGCGCCTTCACGGCCATCGACGATGAACAACACCAGGTCGGCCTCTTCGGCCGCCGCACGTGCCTGGCGTGCCGTGGCACCGGCCAGGCCCTCTTCCTCACCGGCGATGCCGCCGGTATCGACGACCAGGAAAGGGGCGTCCTCGTCGAGTCGGCAGACGCCGTAGTTGCGATCGCGCGTCACGCCGGGCTGGTCATGCACCAGGGCGTCACGACTGCGGGTCAGCGCGTTGAACAGGGTGGATTTGCCGACGTTGGGACGACCCACCAGGGCGACGAGGGGCAACATGCAGAGGCAACCGGAAAGGAAAATGTTGCCGGAGGCGTGTCGCCGCGCGCAGGGCACGGCCGCTCCGGTCTGGCAACGGGCCGCCATGGTATCGGAATACGCCCCCTTCCGCGAAAAAGGGCCGCAATGCGGCCCTTTCCGGCAAGACAGGAGTGGGCCGGCCCACTCCTTACTGACGGGGTTACTTGAACCCGAAGGCGGTCAAGCCGCCCTCCACATCCTGTACCAGCAGGATGCCGTCGGCGACGACAGGCTTGCCACGCAGGGCTTTGCCCCCCACGCGGGCGCGCGCCGCGACCTCGCCATTGTCCGTCTTCAGCCAATGCAGATAGCCGTCGTAGTCACCGACCACGGCGTAATCGCCATGGATGGTGGGTGCCGTCAGCGAGCGTCGCGCGAGGGTGATGTTGGACCACAAGGCGCTGCCGCTGTACTTGTCCAGCGCCCAGACGGTACCCGTCGGATCGGCCACCATGACCGCGCTGCTGGTGACCGCCAGGCCACCCGCGCCGCCATTGTCGCGCGTCCACAAGGGGCGACCCGAAGGACCTTCCAGCGCAACGGTCTCCATCTTGTAGCTGGTGGCATACAAGGTGGTGCCTTCCAGCACCGGGGCGCCATCCACATCGGCCATGCGCTCGAGTTCGCTGCGGCCTTCCGGCGTACCTACCGCCTGCGTCCACATGGGACGACCATCGCCCGCCGACAGTGCGGTGACCGTGCCGTCGTCGCTGCCTGCGAACACGACGCCCGGACCGACCACGACCGGCGCGTTGCCGCGAACGGTCAGGCTGGGAAGCTCGTTGGTCCAGAACCAGCGGCGCTCGCCGTTTGCCGCATTCAATGCCGTGACGCGGCCATCATTGCTGCGCACGTAAACCAGGTCCGTCCCGATCGCCGGCGCCGCAATGACTTCGTTCGGCACCTTCACCTGCCATTTCTCGGCACCAGTGGCGGCATCCAGGGCGATGACCTGGCCGTCCAGTGTTCCCACGACCACCAGGCCCTGGCCGGCACCCGGACCACCCGACAGTCGCAAGTCGGATTTGTACTGCCATACCTGCTTGCCCGTCTGGAGATCGAAGGCACGCACGCCGCCTTCGACCGCAGCGGCATATACCCGGCCACCGTCCACCACAGGCGCCTGCTGGATGCCCAGTCGATCCTCGCCTTTGCCGGCATTCGCGCTCCAGAGCTTGGACACCGACACCGATTGCGTGATGTCGACCAGTTCCGCTGGATCGGTCGGCTTCTCGTCGGGCTTGTCGTCGCCGTCGAACCAGCCCTTTACCGTACTGCAGCCCCCCAGGGCGCCGATCAGGAGTGCTGCCGTCAGGAGACGGACGGGAAAACCATGGGTGAGCTTCATGCAGCGTCTCCGCTCTTGGGCGGCGTGCCGCCGGCGTGGATGAGTTTCAGCTCCACGAGCCGACGCTGGGGGGATGCCACATCGAGCGTCGTCAACGCACGCGTGTACGCATCCTGCGCTTCCTTCAACTTGCCTGCAGCCAGCAGCGCGTCGCCACGGACTTCCAGGCTCGATGCATCATCGGCCTTGTCCAGCAGCTTCAACGCATCGTCGTGCTTGCCGGTATCGATCAGCAGGCGCGCCAGGCGCAGGTTCACAAGCGGCCGCAGCGAATCGACCGGCGTCAGGCCGCGCAACGTGGCGATGGCGGCATCACGCTCGCCCGCCTGGATCTGTGCCTTGGCCAGCTGGAGACCGGCCACATCGGCGTACAGCTCGTCTTCCTTCATGAGCGAATCGACGGCGCCCTTGGCCTGCTTCAGGTCGCCCTTCGACAGATCCTCGACAGCCGCCTGGTATGCCTGGTAGGCCTGTTCCTTCTTGCCCGCCTGGCTCTTCTGCCACCACTGCCAGCCGAAGATGACACCCAACCCCAGGATCACGCCCCCCAGCAGGCCGGCACCATTGTTACGGAGCCAGCTACGGACGCGTTCGCTTTGTTCGTGCTCGTCGAGCAGATCATCAATCGCCATGCGCTCTCTTGCCCCGTCGAGGCGGGGTCTTGGTCTTTAGTTGGACAAACCCGCGCGCGGGTCAGTCACCGACCGGCGCTAGGGAACCCTCAGAGGATACCGTAAAGCGCGCAACATTCGCTCGCTGGTACGGTGCCAGATTCACCGTACTACCGGCATGCTGAACCTCGACCGCCGTGGCATCGCCCAACTTGATGCGGCCGACTTCACCCCTCGCGTACGTGCGTTCTTCGCCCGCCCGGATCAGCGCATGCTCGACCTTGCGGCCAGCGGGATCATTGACTTCGACCCAGCTGTCACCCTTGAACGTCAGCGTCAGCCACGAGGCCGCCGCGCGCGGCAGTGGCGCCAGTGACGCCACATATGGCGTCGCCTGAGGCCTGGCGACCGGGGTGTTCCCTTCCCTCTCGCCTGGCGAACCCGACGCGCTCGGCACGACGTCCAGCGACGCGGTCGCCGCATCCGGTGCCGGTCCGGAGGTCGGACGCAAGGCCATCCACACCGGCGTTGCGATCACGAGCGTCAACACGACGTACACCGCACGCCGCTTGAAGCTTTCGAAGAAATACTGGAAGTGCGGCGTATGGCTGTGGCTGACCAGTTCGACCGGCTTCGATACCACCGCTTCCGCCTGCTGCAGGAAGGGTTCGACATCCACCTTGAGGAGGCGACCGTAACTGCGCAGCTGCCCGCGCACGAACACCGCCCCACCTGACTGGTCCCACTGCCCACCTTCGAGGGCGTGCAGCACCTTCAATGGCATCTTCAGGCGCTGGCTGACCTCCTGCAACGACAGGCCGGCCTGCTCACGCGCCAATCTCAGCGCCTCACCGCACCCCTGCGGCGGCGCCACTCCCCCACCTACCGTGTCCATCATGGCCCTGCATTTCCCCCAGAGTTGACGTCCTGCGCGTCGGGGAACTCCGCCCGAATCCGCTGAACATATCGACTGGCAGCGGCCTTGTCGCCGAGTCTATCCTCGATTTGTGATGCGAGTTTCAACACCGCGGCAGTCGCTGGCCCCGAAGCCAGCCTGCGCTCGATGAAGGCACGTGCCGGCAGATAGTGCTGCCGGTCGAATTCCAGCTCCGCCATCGCGCCAAGAGCGGTCGTGTTGGACGGGTCGCGCGACAGGGCCAGACGCAGGTCGCGCTCGGCCCTTTCGGTCTGTCCGCTGGTCAGGGCGCAACTGCCGGCATTCGCCATCGCCAGCACGGGCGTCGCATAGCCGGGCGCCTGGACCGCGCGGTCGAACCAGACCAACGATTCGGCCGCCGCACCATTGGCGCACAACCAGGCCCCGTAGTTGTTCTGGGCCGCGCCCTGCCCGGGCGCCAGCTCCGCCGCACGGCGGTACAGCTGGCCGGCCTCCTGCGCCCGCCCGCGCCGGTCTTCGATCACCGCCAGGAGGGTGGTGGCATCCGCCGAGCCGGGATCCAGCTTGAGTGCGGAGCGCACATCCTTCTCCGCGGGATCGAGCTCGCCGGCATGCAAGCGCTGGGTGGCGCGCGCGAGCATCGTCTGCACCGACTGGCGGCGCTTGACCTCCGGACTGTCCTTGACCGAGTACTCGGGCGCGACCTGCTGTCCGGAGAGGGACTCCATCTTGCCCTTGGGGCGAACGAAGGTGAGGCGACTGCAGGCGGTGGCCAGCAGGAGGGGGATCAGCAGCAGGCAGATCGCCTTATGCCGCATCGTCGATGCCCTGTTCCTGCAATTGCCGGCGGAACTCGGCCTGGCGACGCGTACGGTCCATCACCTGGCCCTTCAACTGGCCGCAGGCGGCATCGATGTCGTCACCGCGCGTGCGGCGGACCATCGTCAGCACCTGCGCGTCGAGCAGCAGTTTCTGGAACGCGCGGATTTCATCTTCCGGAGAGCGCTCGTAGCGCGTGCCCGGGAACGGATTGAACGGAATCAGGTTGACCTTGCCGGCATCCTTCAACTGCGCGGCGTTGCTGAACTTGCGCATCAGCTGGGCCAGCTGGCGCGCGTGTTCTGGCTGGTCGTTGACGCCCTTCATCAAGGTGTACTCGAACGTCACCGAATCGCGCTTCTTGTTCGCACGCAGGTAGCGCACGCAAGACGCCATCAGCTCGGCGATCGGGTACTTCTTGTTGAGCGGCACGAGCTGCTCGCGCAGTGCGTCGTTGGGCGCGTGCAGCGAGACCGCCAGCGACACGTCGGTCTCGGTGGACAGCCGGTCGATCATCGGCACCAGGCCGGAGGTCGACAGCGTAACGCGCTTGCTCGCCAGGCCGTAGCCCAGGTCGTCGCGCATGATGTTCATCGCGCGCACGACATTGTCGAAGTTGAGCAGCGGCTCGCCCATGCCCATCATCACCACGTTGGTGAGGCGACGGTTCTGCGCAGGCACGTTGCCCAGGTGGCGCGCTGTCACCCACACCTGACCGATGATCTCGGCGGTGGTCAGGTTGCGATTGAAGCCTTGGGTAGCCGTGGAGCAGAACGTGCAGTTCAGCCCGCAGCCCACCTGCGACGACACGCACAGCGTGCCGCGGCTCTTGTCGGGGATGTACACGGTTTCGACGGCATTCTTGCCATCAACCCCCATGCCGAGCAGCCACTTGTGGGTGCCGTCGGTGGAGGGCTTGTCGAACACCACCTGCGGCACGACAACCTCGGCATGCTCCTGCAGCTTGGCGCGCAGGTTCTTGCCCAGGTCCGTCATCTGGTCGAAGTCGGTGACGTAGCGATGGTGGATCCACTTCATCACCTGGTGGGCGCGGAACTTCTGCTCACCGAGCTTTCCGATGAAGAACTGCTCAAGGCCCTCGCGATCCAGGTCCAGCAGGTTCTGTTTCGCCGGCACGGACGCACCGATGGCCACGGACGGTGCGTCCGTGGCCATTTTCAGTTCGATCGGTGGCAGTTCGTGGCTGCTCATCACTCTTCGCTCAGCGCGAGAACACTTCGGTGGCGGCGAAGAAGTACGCGATCTCGATGTTCGCGTTCTCGACCGAATCCGAGCCGTGTGCGGCGTTGGCATCGATGGAATCGGCGAAGTCGGCGCGGATCGTGCCCGGCGCGGCGTCCTTCGGATTGGTGGCACCGAGGATGTCGCGATGCTTCAGCACGGCGTTCTCGCCTTCCAGCACCTGGATGGCGACCGGACCGGAGATCATGAACTCGACCAGTGCATTGAAGAACGGACGTTCGCGATGCACGGCGTAGAAACCTTCGGCCTCACGGCGCGACAGGTGCTTCATCTTCGAGGCGACGATCTTCAGGCCGTTCTTTTCGAAACGGGCATAGATTTCGCCGATGACGTTCTTGGCGACGGCATCGGGCTTGACGATCGACAGGGTGCGCTCCAGCGCCATGGGGATTTTCTCCGTTGGGCGGGCCACTGAAGGCCCAAGGTTAACATGAAAAACCCGCGTCGAAACGCGGGCTTAGACCAGAAAGCGTAGCGAGATTCTAACGTATCCCAGCGCAGGATGCAGCCTGCGTCACAGGCCGATTGCTGCCTTGCAACATGACACGGCCCCACGGTCAGCGGAGAATCAATCAAACAAGCGTTTGATTAAGCCGGAGGCTCCATGGGCAATACCACGCACTTCTCCACCAAGGAACGGATACTGGGGGCCGCGGAAGAGCTCTTCGCCCAGTACGGCTTTGCAGGCACCTCCCTGCGGCAGGTGACGAGTCGCGCAGACGTCAACATCGCGGCCGTCAACTACCACTTCGGCAGCAAGGAAAACCTGGTCAACGAGGTGTTCCGTCGCCGCATGGACGACATGACCGCCGCCCGCCTCACCCTGCTTGAAAAGGCACTGGCCGGGCGCCCGGGCGAGCTGGAACCCATCCTCGCCGCCTTCGTCGAGCCGGCGCTGGCGCTGGCCCAGGATCGCCACGGGGGCGGCGCCTTTGTCCGGGTCATCGCCCGCGCCTACGCCGAAAAGAACGATGGCCTGCGCAAGTTCCTCTCCGACCACTACGGCCATGTGCTGCGCGAGTTCGGCAAGGCGATCGCCGCCTGCGTGCCGGGCCTCAGCAAGGAAGAGCTCTACTGGCGGCTGGACTTCTTTTCCGGCGCCCTGACCTACGCCATGGCCGACTTCGGCCTGATCAAGCGCCCCACGGGCGTCACGGAAGCGGCGCACCGTGAGCGCGCCGCCCGCGAACTCATCCGCTTCGCCGAGGCCGGCCTGCGCGCCGACCATGTCTGAAACCCCTGCAATCCAAGGAAATTCCATGTCCAATCCATTGCTTGTACGCAAGGCGGCCGTTCTGGGCGCTGGTGTCATGGGCGCGCAGATCGCCGCGCACCTGACCAATGCCGGCGTCGACACCGTGCTGTTCGACCTGCCTGCCAAGGAGGGCCATCCCGACGGCATCGTGCAGAAGGCCATCGCCAACCTGGCCAAGTTGAGCCCTGCCCCTCTTGCCAGCAAGTCGCTTGCCGAAGCCATCACGCCCGCCAACTACGAGACAGGACTCGAGCACCTGAAGGGCTGCGACCTGATCATCGAGGCCATCGCCGAACGGATGGACTGGAAGCAGGACCTCTACAAGAAGATCGCCCCGTTCGTGGCCGATCATGCGGTACTGGCAAGCAATACATCAGGCTTGGGAATCAACAAGTTGGCGGAAGTTCTTCCAGAACAACTTCGCCATCGCTTCTGTGGCGTGCACTTCTTCAACCCACCACGCTACATGCACCTGGCCGAACTGATTCCGGCCAAATCCACCGATGCCACCGTCCTCGAAGGTCTGGAGACCTTCCTGACCACCACCCTGGGCAAGGGCGTGGTCTATGCGAAGGACACCCCCAACTTCATCGGCAACCGGATCGGCGTGTTCTCGATCCTGGCCACCGCCCACCACACCGGCGAATTCAAGCTGGGGTTCGACGAAGTGGACGCCGTCACTGGCCCGCTGATCGGCCGCCCGAAGTCGGCGACCTACCGCACCTCGGACGTGGTCGGCCTGGACACGATGGCCCATGTCATCAAGACCATGGCCGACACCCTGCCCGACGATCCGTGGCACGCCTACTTCAAGTCGCCGAA
The DNA here is from genome assembly GCF_052871755.1 of Pseudoxanthomonas sp. LARHCG66. NCBI lineage: Bacteria > Pseudomonadati > Pseudomonadota > Gammaproteobacteria > Lysobacterales > Lysobacteraceae > Pseudoxanthomonas > Pseudoxanthomonas sp. LARHCG66. The sequence goes on from NZ_JBIXJW010000005.1 coordinate 158,804, forward strand.
GTGGCTGGACGCGCTGATCGCCAAGGGCGCGCTTGGCCAGAAGACCGGTGCCGGCATCTTCCGCAAGGTCGGCAAGGACATCGTGGTCCTGGACCTGGAGAAGCAGGATTACCGCGCCGCCGACCGCACGGCCGCGCCCGAGGTGGCCGAGATCCTGAAGATCAGGAATCCTGCGGAGAAGTTCGCCAAGCTGCGCGAGAGCCAGCACCCGCAGGCGCAGTTCCTGTGGGCCGTGTTCCGCGACCTGTTCCATTACAGCGCCTATCACCTGGCCGACATCGCCGAAACCGCGCGCGATGTCGACCTGGCCATCCGCTGGGGTTACGGCTGGTCGCTCGGTCCGTTCGAGACCTGGCAAGCCGCCGGCTGGAAGCAGGTGGCGCAGTGGATCGCCGATGACATCGTGGCCGGCAAGGCCATGAGCAGCGCACCGCTGCCGAACTGGGTGTTCGACGGCCGCGAGGGCGTGCATGGTGCCGAAGGCAGCTACAGCCCGGGCCGCAACGCCAAGCTGCCTCGCTCGGCCCTGCCGGTCTACCAGCGCCAGCGCTTCCCGGATCCTCTGCTGGGCGAAGCCTTTGCCCAGGGCGAGACCGTCTACGAGAACGACGGTGTACGCCTGTGGACCGACGGCGACGGTATCGGCGTGGTCAGCTTCAAGACCAAGATGCACACCGTCTCCGACGCCGTGCTGGACGGTCTGCAGGAAGCCATCGCCATCGCCGAGCAGAAGTTCAAGGGCCTGGTGATCTGGCAGCCGAAGGAACCCTTCTCGGCCGGTGCCGACCTCGCAGGCGCCCTCGGTGCGCTGCAGGCGGGCAAGATCGCCGAGTTCGAAGCGATGGTGGCCAATTTCCAGGCCACCAGCCAGCGGATCAAGTACTCGCTGGTACCCGTGGTTGCCGCCGTGCGCGGCCTCGCGCTGGGCGGCGGCTGCGAGTTCCAGATGCACAGCGCACGCACGGTTGCGTCGCTGGAAAGCTACGTCGGTCTGGTAGAGGCCGGCGTGGGCCTGCTGCCCGCCGGTGGCGGCCTGAAGGAAATCGCCGTGCGTGCCTCGCAGGCCGCCGGCGCGGGAGGCGACGTGTTCGCCGAGCTGAAGAAGACCTTCGAGACCGTGGCGATGGCCAAGGTGTCCGCTTCCGCCGTCGAGGCCAAGGAGCTGGGCCTGATGCGCGCGGGCGACAAGATCGCCTTCAATGCCTACGAACTGCTGCACATCGCCAAGCAGGAAGCCCTGGCGCTGGCCGAGACCGGCTACCGCCCGCCCCTGCCTGCCCGCCGCATCCAGGTGGCCGGTGACGTCGGCATCGCCACCTTCAAGATGATGCTGGTCAACATGCTGGAAGGCCGCTTCATCAGCCCGTACGACTACGAGATTGCCGTGCGCATCGCCACCGTGCTGTGCGGCGGCGAAGTCGACCGCGGCGCACTGGTGGACGAAGAGTGGCTGTTGAAGCTGGAGCGCAAGCACTTCGTTGAACTGGCGCAGCAGGAAAAGACCCAGGCGCGCATCGGCCACATGCTGAAGACCGGCAAGCCCCTGCGTAACTAAGCGACGGACAAGGACACATCGAAATGAGCAAGCAGATCCAAGAAGCCTATATCGTCGCCGCCACCCGCACGCCGGTCGGCAAGGCGCCGAAGGGCGTATTCCGCAACACCCGTCCGGACGACATGCTGGCACACGTGCTGAAGTCCGTGGTCGCGCAGGCCCCGGGCATCGACCTGAGCCGCATCGATGACGCCATCATCGGCTGCGCGATGCCCGAGGGCGAGCAAGGCATGAACGTGGCGCGCATCGGCCTGCTGCTGGCGGGCCTGCCGAACACCATCGCCGCGCAGACCATCAACCGTTTCTGCTCGTCCGGCCTGCAGGCCGTGGCGATGGCCGCGGACCAGATCCGCCTCGGCAACGCCGACCTGATGCTGGCCGGCGGCACCGAAAGCATGAGCATGGTGCCGATGATGGGCAACAAGATCGCCATGGCGCCCAGCGTGTTCGACAACGACCACGTGGCCATCGCCTACGGCATGGGCATCACCGCCGAGAAGGTGGCCGAGGAATGGAAGATCTCGCGCGAGGACCAGGACGCGTTCGCCGTTGCTTCGCACCAGAAGGCCCTCGCCGCGCAGGCGGCGGGCGAGTTCAAGGATGAGATCAGTCCCTACGAAGTGATCTCGCGCCAGCCCGACCTGGCCGGCAACACGGTGCGGCTGAAGAAGCTGCTGGTCGAACAGGATGAAGGCCCGCGTGCGGACACCTCGCTGGAAGGTCTGGCCAAGCTGCGGACCGTGTTCCGCAATCCGCAGTTCGGCGGCACCGTCACTGCCGGCACCTCGTCGCAGATGAGCGATGGCGCCGCCGGCGTGCTGCTGGCCTCGGAGCAGGCGATCAAGGATTACGGCCTGACCCCGCTGGCCCGTTTCGTCAGCTTCTCGGTCGCTGGCGTGCGCCCGGAAGTGATGGGTATCGGCCCGATCGCAGCTATCCCGAAGGCCTTGAAACAGGCCGGCCTGACCAAGGACCAGCTGGACTGGATCGAGCTCAACGAAGCTTTCGCCGCGCAGGCGCTGGCGGTGATTCGCGACAGCGAACTTGACCCTTCGAAGATCAATCCGCTGGGGGGCGCCATCGCCCTCGGCCATCCGCTGGGTGCGACTGGTGCGATCCGCACTGCCACGATTGTCCACGGCATGCGTCGGCGCCAGCAGAAGTACGGCATGGTCACCATGTGCATCGGCACCGGCATGGGCGCGGCGGGCATCTTCGAATCGCTCTGACGTTACCCGCACTTCTGTGTTGAACGAAAAAGGCGCCGAAAGGCGCCTTTTTCACCGGTGCGGCGCCTTCGCTCACGCCATCCGCGCACCGTTCGGCACCGGCCGCTCCGCCGTGGTGATCACCACGCCGGCATCGGTGTGGAAGCCGGTCAGCAGGAACTCGGACAGGAAGCCGCCGATCTGCTTCGGAGGGAAGTTGATGACGCCCACGATCTGCCGCCCGACCAGGTCCTCCGCGGCATAGAGCGCGACGATCTGCGCGCTGGTCTTCCTGACCCCATGTGGCCCGAAGTCCACCCAGAGCTTCCACGCCGGTTTGCGCGCCTGCGGGAATGCCTCGACTTTCAGCACGGTACCCACGCACAACGCGACACGTTCGAAATCCGCCCATTCGATGAGATCGTTCGTTTCCGTCATGTCGGTCACCTGTGCTCCATCCTGTCTTTCCACACATCCTTGAATTCCGCCCACCAGTAGCCGAGCTGCGCGCCCATGAAGCCGGCAGGTTTCAACGCGGATACCAGTCCATAGTCCGAAAACTCACGCCAGCGCGGATCTTCCTGGACGATGGCGCTGGCGATGATCTCCCCGGCGAACGTGGTGGGTGCCACGCCATGCCCGCCGAACGCCTGCGCAACCCACAAGCCGTCCTCCACGCGCCCCACCTGAGGCATCTGGTGGCGGGCATAGCTCATCAGGCCCGACCATGCGTAGTCGATGCGGACGCCTTCAAGCTGGGGGAACACCTTCAGCATGTCGCGATACAGCAATCTCCGTACCTCCGCGGCCGACCGGTCCAGCACGGAGATGCGTCCTCCCCACAACAGCCGCGTGTCCGGTAGCGGTCGGTAGTAGTCGAATGCGAACCGGGTGTCGTAGACCGCGGCCTGCGTCGTGAGCGCGTCCCGCATCCGTGCATGCAGCGGTTCGGTCACCATCACATAGGTGGCGATGGGCAATACGCCCGCATCCACGCGACGATGCAGGCCGGCAAGATAGCCCCCGCAGGCCAGCACCACATGACGTGCCCTGACCTGCCCCTGCGGCGTGGCCACGCGCCATCCCACGCCATCCCGCACCAGCGCGGTCGCAGGCGAGCGCGCGAACAGAGAAACCCCTTGTTCCTTTGCCACGCGTGCAATGCCGCGCGCGTACTTCAGCGGATGAAAATGGAATGCGTCGGGCTCGAACAGGCCGTCGTGATAACGGTGCGTCCGGATGTGGCTTCGCAGCGTTTCCTGCGGCATCCATCGCCAGTCCTGACCATATTGATCCGCCAGCAGGCGCTGCCGGCTCCGCAACACCTCCGGATCCTTGAACCAGTTGGCCCAGATGATCCCGGCGTGCGTGTCGTCGCAGGCAATGGCATGGCGCGTGATGCGTTGCCGGATCAGGTCGACAGCATCCGTTGTGCCGTCATAAAGAGCCCTGGCGCGCTGGGCACCCAGGTCGTGCAGGAGCGCGTCCTCACCCCGCGAGAATCCGCCGAACACGAAGCCCCCGTTGCGACCCGAGGCACCATACCCGGCCGCTTCGGCCTCGAGCAGCACGACATCACGGACGCCCCTCTCCGACAGGCCCAGCGCGGTATTGAGCCCGGCAAACCCGCCGCCGACGATGCAGACCGATGCATCCACGCTCCCGTGCAGAACTGGCGATACCGGGACCGCGCCAGCCGTATCGAGATAGTAGCCGGCCCCGGAGGTGTCGACCGCAGACATGGCATCCATCGAGTGACTCGAGGCGAAGGGTTTCGATCAGACGTTCGGCAACGCGGAACCCTACTCGAGTTCCCGCACGCCCAGTTCGGCCAGGGCATCCTGCATCATGACGCGTGCCGCATCACTGAGTTTCTCGTGGTCGAGTGCGTAGCGGATGGTCGCTTCAATGAGGCCGATATGCGTACCGCAGTCGAAGCGGGTGCCCTTGAAGCGATAGGCATGTACCGGTTTTTCCAGCAGCAGCGCCGCGATGGCATCCGTCAGCTGGATCTCGCCACCGGCGCCCGGCACCGTACCTTCCAGCAGGGCGAAGATGCGCGAATCGAGCACATAACGGCCGACGACCGCCAGATTGCTGGGCGCGACCTCCGGCTTCGGCTTCTCCACGATGCCACGGATGCGCCCCTCCCTTCCGGTGAAGGCGTCGGTGGCCACGATGCCGTAACTACCTGTCTGGTCATGCGGCACATCCTGCACCGCGATGACGCTGGCGCCCGTCGTTTCGGCGGCGTCGGCCATCTGCTTCAACGCACCGGGCCCACGGTTCCATATCAAATCGTCGGGCAGCAGGACCGCGAAGGGTTCATCGCCCACGATCGGCTTGGCGCACAGCACGGCATGCCCCAGACCCAGCGCCTCGGCCTGCGTCACGAAAACAGCGCGTACGTGGCTGGGCAGCACATTCCGCACCAGTTCGAGCTGCTCCAGCTTTCCGGCCCGCTCCAGCTTTTGCTCGAGCTCATAGGCCTTGTCGAAGTAGTCGGCAACCGCATGCTTGTAGCGGTTGGTGACGAAGATCAAGGTGTCGCACCCGGCCTCGACCGCCTCATCCACGGCGTACTGGATCAACGGCCGATCGATGATCGGCAGCATCTCCTTCGGCACGGTCTTGGTCGCGGGCAGAAAGCGGGTGCCGAGACCGGCGACGGGAAAAACGGCCTTGCGGATTCTGGCAGTGGTCATCGGGTCCTGCGGGCATCGCGACTTGGGAATACCACGATGTTAGCCGAAGAATCATCCTGGTCGTTTGACAACGGTGCGAACTCGGGAACCGCGATCCGCAGCACCTCTCCCAACTCGTTCGTATCGTACCGAGCGTGCGCTGCCCGCATGCGCTGCAGAGCCAGTTCGATGAACTCGGGCGCCACTTCGCGCGCAAGCGCCTTCATGATCTTCGAGTGAGAGGTGGGCTGGTAGCGCTCATCTGCGTGGAAAAGCGTTTCGTGCAGCTTCTCCCCGGGGCGAAGACCGGTGTAGACGATGGCGATATCGCGCCCGGGTTGCCTGCCGGCCAATCGGATCATCTGTTCCGCCAGCAGGCGGATCGGTACCGGATCGCCCATGTCCAACGTGTAGATGGATGCATGCGCTGCGCCTGAAGCGGCCTGCAGGATCAGCTGGCATGCCTCGGGAATGGTCATGAAATAGCGCGTCACGTCCGGATCGGTGACGGTAACCGGCCCGCCCTTGCGGATCTGCTCCCGGAACAAGGGGACTACGCTACCTGCGGAATCCAGGACGTTGCCGAAACGCACCGTGACGTATCGCGTTCCCGAGCGCGCATCATCGAGCGCCTGGCATGCCATCTCCGCAAGGCGTTTGGTCGCACCAAGCACGTTCACGGGATCCACGGCCTTGTCCGTGGAAATCAGCACGAAGGTCGCGACACCCGCTTCACGACACGCACGTGCCACCGTTTCGGTTGCCAGAACATTGTTGCCAACCGCTTCTCGCAGATGCCCCTCAAGTAACGGCACCTGTTTGTAAGCTGCGGCATGGAATACGGCATCAGGCTCTGCCATCTTCAGCGCGTGCTCAATGACGGCCGCATCTCCGCAGTTGCCGAGTATCGGAAGAACCTCAAGATCCGGGAAAGCTCGACGAAGATCGCCCTGGATCGTGATGAGCGCCAGTTCGTCGATTTCAACCAGTGCGATCCGCTGGGCACCATGGCGAGCACATTGCCGGCAGAGCTCCGAACCGATGGACCCGCCCGCACCGGTCACCATCACGGTCCGTCCGCCCAGCCAGCCCCGGATGAGCTTCCAGTCAGGCGTGACGGATTTTCGGCCAAGCAGGTCCTCGATCGCGACCTCCTTGAGGTCGCCCGGCATGGACTGTCCTTCCAGCACGTTGACCAGTCGGGGCACCATGCGGAAAGGCAGCCCGGTGCTTTCGCAGATCGCCACCACGCGTTGCATCGCCGGCGCATCGAGGGACGGCATGGCGATGACCAGCATGCGGGCAGCGGTTTCGCGCGCAACCGCCGCCGCGTTCTCCAATCCCCCCAGCACGGGAATGCCCTGCAGTTTTGATCCGTGCAGCCGTGACGCGTCGTCAAGGAAAGCGACCGGTTGATAGATTCCCGTGCGCCGGAGCTCGCGTACAAGAGCCTCACCTGCCCGGCCGGCGCCGAGAATCAGCACTCGGGACGCACTTTCGTTGCTGCGATTAATCTGACTGTCCTTCCATGCACGGTAAGCGAGCCTGGGCAGACCAAGGAAGCCCACCAGGGCAAACGGGTAGAAGCCCAGCACTGCACGCGGCGTGGAACCGAACCGGTTGTAGAAGAACAGACCAAGGACAACGCCCAGGAAGCCCAGCGCACACGCCTTCACGATATTCCAGAGGTCTGGAAGACTGGCAAAGCGCCAGAGACCGCGATACAGCCCCATCCACCAGAACACGGCGCCCTGCGCCAGCAGAACGATCGCGATCTCGTTCGACCAAAGGGGAAACGCCGGTGCTTGGGCGAGCATTGCGTACCGAAGACGATGCAATACCTGCCAGCACAGCCACACCATCGTCAGATCATGGGCCGCTACCAGAAGGCGCGGCATGAAGCCACTCAATCGATCCCGCCAGGACTCCATCAGCTCCGTCTCCGTGTGCTATCAGCTACGCCATCCTCGGCGCAATAAAACCCACAGCGCCCCACCGAACCCGTAGACGGCGATCACCGCGCCCAGGGTAGCTGCCACCGTTGTCCGGGGCATGCCATAGATTAACAATAAGGTAACGCCGCCGAACACCATGTAAATCACGGTTACGGCAGCGTGCCCGAATCGACGCGCGCCGATCTGGTAGAGATGGCCCACATGAGGTGTCCACCATTGTTCCCCCCGGAGCATGCGCCCCAGTAACGTGAAGCCCGCGTCGACGAGAAAAGCACACAAGGGCAACAGCAGCAGGGGCGCGCTGGCCGGTGGCAGCGCAAGGAACGCGGCGGTGGCAAGCCCGGCCAACGCATAACCCAGTGCACCACTGCCCACGTCCCCCAGGAAGATCCACGCCCTAGGGAAGTTGAAGGGCAGGAAGCCGACGCAGGCCGCCAGCAACGCCAGAGCAAGCCAGTGCCACCCCCCCACCAGCAAGCCAGCATAGGCCAGTGCCGCCAATGCAGCCTGGCTGGCTGCCAGGCCATTGATGCCGTCCATGAAGTTCCAGACATTGACCAGCACCATGGTCATGCCAAAAGCCGCCACAGCCGGCAACCACTGCCCGCTTTGCCATCCCGCCGCCGCTGCCAGGCTCAGCGCCGCCACCGCCTGGACCGCCAGTCGCAGCCAGGGCGACAAGGGCCGATGGTCGTCCCACCACCCTATCCCGGCGACAATCAACAGGCCGGGCGCGAAGCCCAGCCACAGCACATCCATGGCCTCTGGAATCAGCGCAAGGTACAGGCCGGCAGCCACGAGTACGGCCACAATCGCGATGCCGCCGCCGCGGGGCGTTGCGACGCTGTGACTCCTGCGCTCACCCGGCTGGTCCATGAGGTTGCCGCGCAGGGCGTATCGGCGCGCCAGCCAGGTTCCCAGGGCGGCAGCTGCCGCCAGCAGCAGAAGCCAGACGGGCACGCTCGGCATCAGACGACCGCGTAGTTCAACAGTGGCTTGATCGTGCCCCACTCCTTGCAACTCGGGCATTGCCAATGATGCGTCCTGGCGCCGAAGCCGCACTGGGTGCACCGGTAGCTCGGATTCCGCACCAGCAGTTGATCGGTGATGTGCTTGAGATCATGCAGCGTGGCCGACGCGTCCGCACCTTCCGCCAGCGTGAGGTCGATCAGTGCCGCTTCGCCGCGCACCGATGGCCGGTCCTTGAGCTGACGTGCAAGGTAGGCCCGTGCGGCGGCAACGCCGTCCTGCCGTTCGACCAGGCGCGTCAACGCCAACACCGGGGCGATTCCCCGGTAGTGCTCGCACATCTCCGACAGGAATGCCCGCGCTCCGGACAGATCACCCACTTGCTCGTAGCCGGCCAGCAGGCTCGGCAACACCTCGGGAAGGTAGTCCGGGTCATGTCGCGCAGCGCGTTCGAACGCGCGAATCGCCGCTTCCGAATTGCCCGCATCGGTTTCAATGCGACCTTCGAGGATGCCCGCACGTACGCTGCCTGCATCGGCCTGGTAGGCGCGTGCCACTGCTGCCCGGGCAGCTTCGACGCTGTTCGCTGTCCGTTGCCGCTCGGCCAGTTCGCACTCGAACTGGGCGATCAGCTTGCCCATCGGTTCGGTCGTGACCTCTTCGTAACGTCGCGCGTTGTCGATCGCCTTCTCCCAGTCGCGCTCTGCCTGGTAGATGCCGATGAGGTGCTTGAGCGCCTGCGGAGCACGCTGGTCGATGCGCGCCAGATCGGTGAACACGGTTTCCGCGCGATCCAGAAGGCCGGAACGCATGTAGTCCTCGCCCAATGCGAGCAAGGCTTGTACGCGCTGCGCATCACTCAGGTCAGCCCGTTGCACAAGGCCCTGGTGCAGGCGGATGGCGCGATCCACTTCGCCACGACGACGGAACAGGTGGCCCAGGGCAACCTGCGTCTCGAAGGTTTCCTTGTCCAGCTCCGCGATATGCAGGAACAGCTCGATCGCCTTGTCCGGCTGCTCGTTGAGCAGATAGTTCAGGCCCCGGAAATAGGTACTCGACAGTCGACTGACCTGTGTGTCGCCGTGACGTTGTCCGCCGCGACGGCCGATGATCCACCCGCTGAGCGCAGCAAGCGGAAGAAACAGGAAGAACCAGAACCATTCGGTCAGGAAAGCCATGGGTTCAGGCACCGCCATCGATGGCCGATGACGTCCCCGCCCCGTTGGCCGCGGGCTGGGCGGCGCGGGTCGCCTTCCTGAGCTTGGCGTACAAAGGCCAGACCAGGGTGGCCAGCACGATCAGGCCGCCGATCACCACCCCCAGCAGCAGGGACAGCATGATGCCGACGCCGGAAGACGTCTGGAATTCGGTGAAAAGGAGTTTCAGCGTGATCGGCTGCGTATTGAGCACGCCGATGATGAGTCCGTAGGCCAGGAACAACAGTGCGACGACCAGGCGGAACATGTTCATCAGGCGACTCCTTGCGGGATGCGCCTAGCTTAACGGAGTAGACGCGGAACGACACACACGCGTCGATGGCGGGTTATTCCCCGCTTTCCTCGATGGGGGTGACGTCACTGACGCGTTCGCGCAGTTCCTTGCCCGGCTTGAAATGAGGGACATGCTTGGCCGGCAACGCGACCGACTCGCCGGTCTTCGGATTGCGTCCCATCCTGGGCGGACGGTAATGCAGCGAGAAACTGCCGAATCCGCGGATCTCGATACGGTCGCCCTGGGCGAGGGCCCCGCCCATCATCTCCAGCAACGCCTTGACGGCCAGGTCCACGTCCTCGGCCTTGAGGTGCGGCTGGCGGCGGCTGAGGATCTCGATGAGTTCGGATTTGGTCATCGCATGCGGAATTCGGACGGATGAACCCGCGCCGGCCCGGGTACTCCGGGCCGGCGGGGAACGGTACTGCTAGTGGTACTGCAACGGCGCGAGCCGCTTACTCGGACTTGCCACCATCCAGCTGTGCACGCAGCAGCGCGCCCAGACTGGTGGTACCGGTGGAAGCTTCGGCAGCGGACTTGTTGTACTCGGCCAGTGCCTCGGCGGTTTCGGCTTCGTCCTTGGCCTTGATCGACAGCTGCAGCGTGCGGCCCTTGCGGTCCATGCCGATGAACTTGGCTTCGACCTTGTCGCCGACCTTCAGGTGCTGGCTGGCGTCGTCCACGCGGTCGTAGCTGATGTCCCGCGCCATCACGTAGCCTTCGATGCCATCGGCCAGTTCGATCGTGGCGCCCTTGGCGTCCACTTCCTTCACCGTACCTTCGACCTTCGAGCCCTTCGGATGGGTCGCCATGTACTGGCCGAACGGATCCTGCTCCAGCTGCTTCACGCCCAGGCTGATGCGCTCGCGCTCCGGATCGACCGCCAGCACCACGGCTTCCAGCGTGTCGCCCTTCTTGAAGTTGCGCACGATGTCTTCGCCGGTGGTGTTCCAGCTGATGTCGGACAGGTGGATCAGGCCGTCGATGCCGCCGTCCAGGCCGATGAAGATGCCGAAGTCGGTGATCGACTTGATCTGGCCGGACACCTTGTCGTTCTTCTTGTGGGTGGCCGCGAAGGTTTCCCACGGATTGGCGGCAACCTGCTTCATGCCCAGCGAGATGCGGCGACGCTCTTCATCCACGTCCAGCACCATCACTTCGACTTCGTCACCGACCTGCACGACCTTGGACGGATTGACGTTCTTGTTGGTCCAGTCCATTTCGGAGACGTGCACCAGGCCTTCGACGCCCGGCTCGATCTCGACGAACGCGCCGTAATCGGTGACGTTGGAGACCTTGCCGAACACGCGGCTGTTGGCCGGGTAACGGCGGGCGATGTTGTCCCACGGATCCTCGCCCAGCTGCTTCAGGCCCAGCGAGACGCGGTTGCGCTCACGGTCGTACTTCAGCACGCGGACATCCAGCTCCTGGCCGACTTCCACGACTTCGGACGGATGGCGCACGCGCTTCCAGGCCATGTCGGTGATGTGCAGCAGGCCGTCGATGCCGCCCAGGTCGACGAACGCGCCGTAGTCGGTGAGGTTCTTGACCACACCCTTCAGCACCACGCCTTCCTGCAGCTTGTCCATCAGCTGCTCGCGCTCTTCCGAGTGCTCGCTCTCGACCACCGCGCGGCGGGAGACGACGACATTGTTGCGCTTGCGGTCCAGCTTGATGAGCTTGAACTCCAGCTCCTTGCCTTCCAGGTAGCCGGGATCGCGCACGGGGCGCACATCGACCAGCGAACCCGGCAGGAATGCGCGGACGTCCTTGATGTCGACGGTGAAACCACCCTTGACCTTGCCGCTGATGCGGCCGGTGATGGTTTCGTTCTTCTCCAGGGCTTCTTCCAGCTCGTCCCACACCATGGCGCGCTTGGCTTTCTCGCGCGAGAGGACGGTTTCACCGAAGCCGTTCTCGAGGGAGTCGAGTGCGACCTTGACTTCGTCGCCCACGCCCACGTCGATTTCACCGGCGTCGTTCCGGAACTGTTCGATCGGCACGATGCCTTCGGACTTCAGGCCCGCGTTGATCACCACCACGTCGTTGCGGACTTCCACGACGACGCCGGTGACGATCGCGCCCGGCTTCAGCTTGGCCAGATGGGTCTGGCTCTGTTCAAACAGTTCGGCAAATGATTCGGTCATTGAAAAATACTCGGTTGATGACACAGACCGGGCGCACCTGAAGATGCACCGCGATCCACCCGTTGTCGGCCGGCGCGGGATTGCGTGTGGCCGTGAGTGTTGTGGTTGTTGAACCGCACGGAGGATTCCGGGCGGACCTTCTGCTGGGCGGGAGCCTAGTCCGCGCGCGCCGGCACCAAAGCCAGCACGCGTTCGACGACGGCATCGATGCCTAGGCCGGTGGTGTCGATGAGGACGGCGTCTTCGGCCGGCCGCAGGGGCGCCACCGCACGCTGGGCATCACGGGCGTCACGGGCGAGGATCTCGCGCAGCAGACCGTCGATTGTGACGGAAACCCCTTTGTCTTTCAACTGCTTATAGCGCCTTTCCGCCCGTTCGTCGGCACTGGCGGTCAGGAACACCTTGTAAGGAGCATCCGGGAAGATGACGGTCCCCATGTCCCGCCCATCGGCCACCAGGCCGGGCGGGCGGCGAAAAGCCCGCTGGCGCTCCTTCAGAGCGGACCGCACCTCGGGAATGGCCGCAATGGCGGACGCGAGGGCACCCGTGGTTTCCAGGCGCAGTTCGTCCGTGGCGTCCAGGTCATCCACGATGACCCGGAGGCCCTGCTCCGTTTCGCGGAAGCTGACGCTGGTATCGAAGGCACACCGGACCAGGGCGGCAGGATCGGAGATATCCAGATCGGCCCAGCTTGCCGCCACGCCAACCGCGCGGTACAGCGCCCCGGAGTCGAGGTAATGCCAACCGAGTCGGCCGGCCGCGAGCCGGCTCACCGTACCCTTGCCCGCCCCGGAGGGGCCATCGATGGTCAGGACGGGTGAGGTATCGGACATGGGGTCTCCTGAGAGGTTTTGGGCGGCATTATGATGTCGACCATCGCGCGCGGGACACCTTCGGCGCCGTGTTGACGGAAGGCTCAGTGCAACCGCTTGATATGCCAACGGAATTGCCGTTAGAATAGCCGGCTTCGTTCCACCCCATACTCTTTTACGCCGAGGTTCATCTCATGAAGGTCCTGTCCTCCCTGAAGTCGGCGAAGGCCCGTCACCGCGACTGCAAGGTGGTCCGCCGCCGCGGCAAGGTCTTCGTGATCTGCAAATCCAACCCGCGTTTCAAGGCGCGCCAGCGCTGAGGAACGGCACTGCCGGCCACGGCCGGCAATGCATCAAAAGCCGCCTCCGGGCGGTTTTTTGTTGTCCTGCTTTTGTTATAAAAGGCAGATCACCCAGGGGAATCCCACCATGAGCCGTCGCGCCCTCGCACTTCCGTTGATCGCCCTGCTCGGCCTTGCCGGCCCGGCCTTCGCAGATACCCTGCTGATAGAGCGCGCCCAGGAAACGCCCGCGGCGGCGGCCCCGGTGCGTGGACAGACGGCAGCCGACGTCGAAGCCCGCTTCGGCGCTCCGCAACAGAAGCTTGAGCCACGCGGTGGCCAGAAGCGGCAATGGCCGGTGATCCATCGCTGGGTCTATCCCGGTTTCACGGTCTACTTCGAGAAGAGCCGCGTCATCGACGTGGTGCTGAACAAGGCTACCGCCGAAGAAATCGGCCCCAAGCCCCCCATCCGCTGACCGGCGACTTTCGCGCCCCGCAATCCCATGACCGATGCCTATCGCTTCCCCGCGGAGTGGGAGCCCCAGTCCGCGATCCTGATCGCTTGGCCGCACGCCGAGACGGACTGGGCAGACCGCCTTGCCGATGTCGAGGAAACCTACGTCGCCCTGGTGGCCGCCATCACCCGCTTCCAGCCAGTGGTGATCTGCGTCGCCGACGACGACCTGCAGACCTATGCCGAAGCGCGACTGCGCTCGGCGCGGGTGGACATGGAGCGCGTACGCTTCGTTCCCGCCGAGTACGACGACACCTGGCTGCGCGACTCCGGGCCTATCACCCTGCGTGATGGCCACCGGTTCAAATTGCTGGACTTCCGCTTCACAGGGTGGGGCGGCAAGTACGAAGCCACGCGCGACGACCGTCTGGTCGGCGAGCTCTCCGGCATGCAGCTGTTTCACAACTATTTCGTCCAAAGCATTGATTTTGCTTTGGAAGGTGGCGCCATTGAAACCGATGGCGCGGGCACGCTGCTCACCACATGGCAATGCCTGCATGAGCGTCACCCCGACGCCTCGCGTGCGGAACTGACCGAAAAGCTCGCGCGCTGGCTGAAGCAGGACCGCGTGCTGTGGCTGGACCACGGCTACCTGGAGGGCGACGACACCGACGCCCACATCGACACCCTTGCCCGCTTCGCGCCCGGCAACGCCATCGTTTACCAGGCCTGCGACGATGCCACGGACAGCCACTTTGCCGAACTGCAGGCGATGGCCGCCGATATCGCCGCCCTGCGCACCGCCGATGGCCAGCCTTACCGCCCCTTTCCGCTGCCCTGGGCGCAGCCTGTGATGGACAACGGCCGTCGCTTGGCAGCGTCTTACGCGAACTACCTGATCATCAACGGCGCCGTGTTGATGCCGGCCTATGGCGATGCCGCCGACAACCAGGCCGCCGCCGTGCTGGCACAGGCCTACCCGGACCGCGAGATCGTGCAGGTGCCCTGCCGGGCGCTGATCTGGCAGAACGGCAGTCTGCATTGCATCACCATGCAACTGCCGGCAGGGCTGCTCGGCTGAGTCCCGCCAGGGCGTCACGGTTCATGGCACCGTGACGTCAGTTGGGCGCAGATTGAACGCTTCGTTTACATCTCGCCCAACACGATGCCGGATAACCACCGTTTCCCATTGATCGAGGAGACGGCCGTGTATTCACGACGCAAGTTCCTGACGACCACTGCGCTGGCCACGGCCGGCCTTGGCCTGGCCGCCTGCCGGGACGCGGCGCAGGCAGGCGGGGTCGGCGCGGCGCCCGCTGCTCCCTCGTCCGAAGCCGTTTCCGGCGCGTTGAACACCCGCCTCGTCCCGTCGACCGGCGAGCGGGTTCCCGTCATCGGCATGGGCACGTCCGGCAGTTTCGAAGTCGGCCAGAGCGCTGCCGAACTCGATCCACTGCGTGAAGTGCTGAAGCGGTTCTTTGCCGCAGGCGCCACGCTCATCGACACCGCCCCCACCTACAGCGTCGCCGAAGACGTCATGGGTGCGCTGCTGGCCGAACAGGGACTCACCAGCAAGGCCTGGCTGGCCACCAAACTGTCCGGCGTGACCGGACGCGAAGCCGGCATGGCCCAGTTCGAAGACACGCTGCGCCGGCTGAAGACCGACAAGGTGGCGCTGCTGCAGGTCCACAACCTGGGCGACCTGAAGACCCAGATGGCCGTGGCACGCGAACTGAAGGCGCAGGGCAAGGTGAAGTACGTGGGCGTCACGCACTACGTGGAGCGTGCGCAGGACGAACTCGCGGATGTCGTGCAGGCCGAGAAGCCCGACTTCCTGCAGATCAACTATTCGGTCGCCAGCCGCGGTGCGGAGAAGCGCGTATTGCCACTCGCGCAGGATCTCGGCGTGGCGGTGCTGATCAACCGCGCGTTCGAAGACGGCAAGCTGTTCGCGCAGGTGAAGGACAAGCCCGTGCCCGAGGCGCTGGCAGACGCCGGTGTGACCTCGTGGGCGCAGGCGTTCCTCAAGTTCGCATTGAGTCATCCGGCGGTCACGGCGGTGATCCCCGCCACCGGCAAGCCCGACCGCCAGAGCGACAATCTCAAGGCCGGTACAGGTCCGGACCTGACGCCTGCGCAGCGTGACGTCCTGATCGCCGCACTGGCCTGAATCGATGACGCCATCCTCCCCGCCTGCGCCGGGCGCCGCGTCACGGTTCGCCGCCCTGTTCAACGTGCGCCCGCACGAAACGCCGGTCGTGATGGCCGGACTGGTGATGTTCTTCCTGTTGTTCGCAGGCTACTTCATGCTGCGGCCGATCCGCGAAACGATGGGCGTCGCAGGAGGCGTGGACAACCTGCAATGGCTGTTCACCGGTACGTTCGTCGCCACGCTGGCGGTGCTCCCGGCCTATGGCTGGATCGCCTCGAAAGTGTCACGGCGGCGCATCGTGCCCTGGGTGTTCGGCGTGGTCGTGGCCAGCCTGCTCGGCTACGGGGGCGCCATGCTCGCGCGGCCCGACGATGTGTGGCTGGCGCGCACGTTCTACATCTGGGTATCGGTCATCAACCTGCTGATGATCTCGCTGGCATGGAGCGTGCTGGCCGACGTGATGGACAGCCACGAAGCCAAGCGCCTGTTCGCGCTGATCGCCGGTGGCGCCAGCCTGGGCGGCCTGGTGGGCCCCCTGCTGACCACGCTGCTGGTCAAACCATTGGGGCATGGCGGCCTGATGGTGCTGTCGGCCGTACTGATCGGCGCCAGCGCCGCCACCGCCACCTGGCTGCATCGCTGGCGTGATCGCCATCCGCTGCCAGCCGGCGCCATGTCTTCGGACCAGCGACGGCGACCACTGGGAGGAAATCCTTTCGCCGGCGCGACGGCGGTGTTCCGCTCGCCCTACCTGCTGGGCATCGCGTTCTTCGTGCTGCTGCTGGCGACAGTGACCACGTTCCTCTATTTCGAGCAGGCCAAGCTGGTGGCCGAGCGCTTCGCGGACAAGGAAGAGCAGACGCGGGTGTTCGGCCTGATCGACACGGTCGTGCAGACACTGGCGATCCTCAGCCAGTTGTTCATCACCGGCCGGATCGCACAGCGGCTGGGCGTGGGCGTGTTGCTGGTGGCGGTGCCGATGATCGTCGCCGCAGGCTTCCTCTGGCTGGCCTTGGCGCCGGTGTTCGCGGTTTTCGTGGTGGTGATGGTGGTGCGGCGCGCCGGCGAGTACGCCTTCGTGCGTCCGGGTCGCGAGATGCTCTATACCGTGGTGCCCGCGGAACAGAAGTACAAGGCGAAGAACTTCATCGACACCGTGGTCTACCGCGGCGGCGATGCACTCAGCGGCTGGGTCAAGCGTGCGCTGGATGTCCTGGCCGAACACCCGGCCGCAGCGATGTTCATCGGTGCGGGCGTGGCTGTTGCATGGGCGGTGACCGGCGCGGCGCTCGGACGGCGGCAAACGGAGCTGGAATCGTCGCGCGACGCCGCCTGAGCCTCGCGTTCACCGGCGGGCTGCCTGCCGTCACGGTGGACGCGGTACCATGCGCCCCTCCCCGTCCATGCTCCTCGACGCACGATGATCCGCACCACCCTGCCCGTTGCCCTGATCCAGGAAAAGAACCACGGCGACGCCGACGCCAACCTGTCGGTGATCGAGGCGCGCGTGGCCGAGGCCGCCAAGCGTGGTGCGAGACTGGTGCTGCTGCAGGAACTGCACAACGGCGCCTATTTCTGCCAGCACGAGTCGGTGCACGAGTTCGACCTGGCGGAGCCGATCCCCGGCCCGAGTACGGAGCGCCTGGGTGCGCTGGCGAAGCAGCACGGCGTGGTGCTGGTGTCTTCACTCTTCGAGCGCCGCGCCGCCGGGCTGTACCACAACACCGCCGTCGTCTACGAAAAGGACGGCAGCATCGCGGGCAAGTACCGCAAGATGCACATCCCGGACGATCCGGGGTTCTACGAGAAGTTCTACTTCACGCCCGGCGACATCGGCTTCACCCCTATCGACACCTCGGTCGGCCGCCTCGGCGTGCTGGTCTGCTGGGACCAGTGGTACCCCGAAGCCGCGCGCCTGATGGCGCTGGCTGGCGCGGACGTGCTGCTGTACCCGACCGCGATCGGGTGGGATCCGGATGACGGGCAGGCCGAGAAGAACCGCCAGCGCGATGCGTGGGTGTTGAGTCATCGCGGTCATGCCGTCGCCAACGGCCTGCCCGTACTGAGCTGCAATCGCGTCGGCCATGAAGCGTCACCGCTGGGCGCCTCCGGCATCCAGTTCTGGGGCAACAGCCACGTGTTGGGTCCGCAAGGCGAGTTCATCGCCCAAGCCGGCACCGAAGCGACCATCCTGATGGCCGAGGTCGACATGGCGCGCAGCGAGCACGTGCGCCGCATCTGGCCGTTCCTGCGCGACCGCCGCATCGACGCATACGGCGACCTGCTCAAGCGCTACATCGACTGAGGCCCACGCGTGCCGCTGACCGTCCGTGACGCCACGCCGGCCGACGTGCCGGCGATCACCGCCCTGTACGCCGCGGAAGTCCGCGACCACGTCAACACCTACGAATACGACGTCCCCGACGACGCCGAGATGGTGCGCCGCATGCAGGGCGTGCTCGACGCCGGCTATCCCTACCTGGTGGCGGAACTCGACGGCGAATTCGTCGGCTATGCCTACGCCAGCAGCTACCGCGCGCGCGCGGGCTATCGCAAGACCGTCGAGAACTCCGTCTACGTCCTGCCCGGCCGGCAAGGCCAGGGCATCGGTGCCGCGCTGATGCAGGCACTGATCGGGGCCTGCGAGACACGCGGCTACCGGCAGATGATCGCCGTGATCGGCGAACCCACCAACACCGCTTCCATCCGCCTGCACGAGAAATTCGGTTTCACCCTGATCGGCGTCTTCCGTGGCATCGCCTGGAAGCAGGACCGCTGGCTGGATACCGTGCAGATGCAGCGCACCCTAGGCGCGGGTACCACCGCGCCCCCGCAAGACGAATGACACCATGACCGACACCACGACCGCCCTCGCCGACCCGCTGCACGGGCAACCCCACGACATCATCGAACGCGACGGCGTGCGCTTCACCCTGCTCGGCACAGCGCATGTCTCGCGCGCCAGCGTCGATGCGGTGCGCGCGGCGGTGGCCAGCGGCGACTACGACAGCGTGGCGGTGGAACTGGACGCCGGCCGCCTGCAGTCGTTGACCGATCCCGACACGCTGGCGCGGCTGGACCTGGTGAAGGTGGTCCGCGAGGGCAAGACGCACCTGTTCGCCGCGAATCTCGCACTGGCCGCCTACCAGCGGCGCCTGGCCGAACAGCTGGGTGTCGAGCCGGGCGAAGAGCTGAAGGCCGGCGCACTCGACGCACAGGCGCGCGGGCTGCCCGTCCACCTGATCGATCGCGAAGTGGGCCTGACCTTCAAGCGCGCGCTGCAATCGCTGGGCTGGTGGCAGCGCACCAAGGTGGGCGCCGGCATCCTCGCCAGCATGTTCGGTGACGAAGAAGTCGGTGACGACGAAATCGAGAAGCTCAAGCAGGGCGACATGCTGGAGTCGAGCTTCGGCGAGTTCGCCGCCGAAAGCCCTCAGCTGTACCAGGCCATCATCGCGGAGCGCGACCAGTACATGGCCTCCGCATTGCGCCAGGTGGCCGCAGGCAAGCCCGCCGGCGCGGCGGTGCCCTACCGCGTCCTTGCCGTGGTCGGTGCCGGCCACCTGCCCGGCCTGGCCCGCCACCTGAAGGACGACACCGCCGACCCGGCCGAGCTGCGCCGTTCGCTCGAAGTCGTCAAACCCAAGTCGCGCGTACCGTGGATGGAACTGGTGATCGGCGTGTTCCTCGTGGGGGGCTTCGCCTGGGGTTTCTGGCAGGGGGGGGTGGACGTCGGTTCGGATCTGCTGCTGCAGTGGGTGCTGGCCACCGGCGTGCTCGGCGCCATCGGCTGTGCGATTGCAGGCGGGCATCCGCTCAGCATCCTCGCGGCCTTCATTTCATCGCCGCTCACCCCGCTGCATCCCGCGCTTGCGTCGGGTACCGTCAGCGCCTTCGTGGAAGCAACCTTGCGCAAGCCCACCTATGCCGACTTCATGGCGTTGCGCGACGATGTCCAGACGATGCGTGGCTGGTGGAAGAACCGCGTGGCCCGCGTCCTGCTGAACTTCTTCCTCACCAGCCTGGGCACTGCCATCGGCGTGTGGACCGGGGGACTGAGGATGCTCGGCAAACTGGTCGGCTGAGCTGGACTTGAGACAAAAAAAGAGCCGGGCAATGCCCGGCTCTTCGCTTTCCGCTCTCCTCACTCCACGTGCAGGGCTGCCACGCTTGCCGCCGCAGGCGCATCGCCACGACGCTGCTTGGCCCGGCCGATCGCACGCGAGGTGCCACTGCGCATGTCGTCCAGGATCGCGTAGATCGTGGGCAGGAACAGCAGGCTGACCACCGTCGAGAACGCCAGGCCACCGGCGATGGCCCGTGCCATCGGGGCGTAAGCCGGGCCGTCGCCCGCCATCTGGGTGTTCGCCATCGCGATGGGCACCATCGCCAGGATCGCCGTGCCCATCGTCATCAGGATGGGCCGCAGGCGCTCGCGACTGCCTTCCACCAGCGCATCCGTGCGCGACATGCCGCGCCGTCGCAGATTGTTGATGTGCTCGACCATCACGATACCGTTGTTCACCACCACGCCCATCAGCACCAGGATGCCGATGAAGGACATGATGCCGAACGTGGTGCCCGTCAGCGCGAACAGCCAGAACACGCCGAACACGGAGAACAGCACGCCGCTCATGATGGCCGCCGGGAACAGCAGCGATTCGAACACCGCCGCCATGACGATGTAGATCATCACCAGCGCGATCAGCAGGTTGAACATCATCTGCCCCATCGCTTCATCGTCCTCCTGGAAGGCACTGCCATCGAACGAATAGCTGTAGCCCGCGGGGAACGACATGCCCTCCAGCGCCTCTTCCATGGCCTTGCGCGCATCCGGCACGGTGACCTTCTCGGCCAGGTTGGCCTGCACAGTCAGCGTGGTCTGGCGGTTGGTGCGCTGGATCTGCGTGGCCGAGGGCGTGATGCCCACGTCGACCAGGCTCAGCAGCGGCACCGTGCGGCCATCCGGCGAACGCACCATGAAACCGGCCAGGTCTTCGGTGCCGTAGTCTTCGGCACCTGCAAAGCGCACCCACACCGGCACTTCGGTCTCGCCGCGGCGGAACTCGCGCAACGGCGCGCCACGCAGGGCCAGGCCCACGAAACTCGCCACCTGCTGGGATGTGAAGCCGAAAGCCGCGGCGCGCTCGCGATCGACGCGCACGTTCAACTCGCTGTTCTGGTCGCCGACATCGACGCGTACGTCGCGCAGTTCCTTGCGCTTGGCCAGGATCGGAATCAGGTCGTCCGCGATCTCCGCCAGGGTCTGGGTCGAATCGCCGACCAGCTGGAACGACACGCTCTGGCCGGGTTGGCCGCCGCCGCCCTGATTGCCACCGTCGCCACCGATGCCGATGTTGGCGCGGGCCGACTTCGGCAGGTCCTTGCGCAACTGCTCGACGATCGGCTTGGTCTCGCTGGCCTTTTCGGTGTCGAACTTGACCTGGGTTCCACCCCAACCCTGCTCGCTGAAGTACGAATAGATCTGGCTGATCCGGTACTTCTTGCGGTTGGCATCCAGGAACTGTTCGACCTTGAGGATCTCGGCCGACATCTGTTCCTTGGTGTAGGCGCCCTTCCACTGGTAGTAGAGCTCCGCCTCGCCGCCGCCGTCGTTGCCGAACATGTCGAACTTGGTCATCTTCATGGGCACGAAACTGACCACGATGATGAGCAGGATGCCCAGCACGCTCCAGCCACGGTGTTCCAGCGTCCAGCGCAGGAACCCTGCGTAGCGCTTCTGCATGCGCGGGATGATGCCGGTCTCGCTGCGCACCTGGGGGGGCGTCTTCAACCGGGCCGAGATCATCGGGATCAGGCTGACCGCGACCAGCCACGAAGCCAGCAGCGACACCGAGATGGTGATCGCGATCTGGCCCAGGTAGATGCTCAGGAAGTTGCGCTCGCCGAACAGGTTGGGCACGAACACGATGCAGTGGCACAGCGTGCCCGCCGACAGCGCGATCGCCACGTGGCGGGTGCCGATAATCGACGCCCAGATGGGGTTGTCCGGGTACTTCTCGCGTTCCTGGTAGATGCTCTCGACCACGACGACGGCGTTGTCCACCAGCATGCCGATGGCCAGCAGCAGGCCCATCATCGACAGGATGTTGAGCGTCACGCCGGCGAAGTACATGAAGCCCAGCGTCATCACGAAGCAGATCGGAATCGCCAGCGTCACCATCGACACCGAAGGCCAGTGGCGCAGGAAGAACCACAGCACCACGATCGAGAGGACCAGGCCGATTGCGCCGGCTTCCGCCAGTTCCAGCAACGAGGAGGTGACGTTGTCGCCCTGGTTCTCGATGATCTTGACCTGGATGTCGCTCATCTCCGGCTGGGCACGGATCGATTCGACCTCGGCCAGCGCGTTGCTTGACACCTCGACCAGGTTGGCGTTGCGTTCCTTGAAGATGTCCAGGCCGACGGCGGGCTGGCCGTCCAGCCGGCGACCGTAGTCCATCCGGGCCGGCTTCAGGCGCACATCGGCGATGTCGCCCAGGCGCACGTTGCCCGCGCCGACGATCAGGTCGCGCAGCTGCTGCAGGTCGGTCAGCTCGCCGACGGGCTGCACGCGCAGGCGCTGCGGGCCGTCGCTGATGACACCCGCGGAGATGGAGAAATTGACCGCCTGCAGCCGTGTCGTCAGATCATTGAGGCTCAGGTTGTGCGCGGTCAGGCGATCCTGGTTGATCGCGATCTCCACCTCGTTCGGCGGCGCGCCCGACACTTCCACACGGGCTACGCCAGGGATGCGCTCGATGCGACGCTTGAACTCGCGCTCGATCATGTCGTACGCACCGGTCAGGTCGGTCTTGCTGGCCAGGCGCACCCGCAGCACCGGCTGATCGGTGGTCGAGAACTTGAAGACGAAGTAGCGCTGCAGATCGTCCGGCAGGTCGTCGCGGATCGCGTCCAGGCGCTCGCGCGCCTCGGACGCGGCGATGGCGACGTCGCGGTCCCAGTCCGAGAACTGGATGAAGATCTGTGCGCCGTCGGCCTTCGCGTTGGACTCCATCCGCTTGATGCCGGCCATCGTCGACAGCGCTTCCTCGGCCGGTCGCAGCACCGTGCGCTCCACTTCCTCCGGTGTCGAGCCGGTGTACGGCAGCGACACGAAGATGAAGGGCGGCGAGACCTCGGGGAAGGCTTCCAGCGGCAGCCGGATGGCCGCGATCAGGCCGATCACGAACAGCGAGATGAAGAACATCACCGCCGTCACGGGCCGCTTGATGCTGAACTCCGCGACGCTCATGCGGGTTCGCCCTCCCCGACCGGTGGCAGTGCCGCGCCCTTGCGAGCGCGGCGTCCGCGCTCGAGGTAGTAGTCATCGGCGCGGCGGTCCAGCAGGTCGTAGACGACCGGGATCACCAGCAGGGTCAGCAGGGTCGAGATCAGCAGGCCGCCGATCACGGTGATCGCCATCGGCGAGCGCACTTCGGCACCCTCGCCCATCGCGATCGCCAGCGGCAGGAAGCCGAACAGCGTGCACAAGGTCGTCATGATGATCGGCCGCAGTCGCGAACGGGCACCCTCGACCAGCGCCTCGCGCTTGGCCACGCCGGCCTCGCGCAACTGGTTGACCTTGTCGATCAGGATGATGGCGTTCTTGGTCACCAGGCCCACCAGCAGGATCAGGCCGATGAACACCACCACCGAGACCGCCGAGCCGGTCAGGAACAGGGCGCCCACGGCACCGACCAGCGCCAGCGGAATGGTGAACAGGATGACGAAGGGATGCAGCAGCGATTCGAACTGCGACGCCATCACCAGGTAGACCAGGAAGATCGCCAGGCCGAACGCGAACATCAGCGAGTTGACCGATTCGGCCAGTTCTTCGCCCTGGCCGCCGATGTGCATGCCGACGCCGGCGCCCAGCGGATTCTCGGACACCATCTTCTGCACTTCCTGCACCGCGCCGCCCAGGTCGATGTCGCGCAGGTTGGCCGACACGATCGCCACGCGCACCTGGTCGGCGCGGTGGATCTCGCTGGGACCCGTGGTGGCGACAACATCGGCCACGGCCGACAGCGTCACCGGCCGTGCGCTGCCCGGATTGACGATCAGCTGACGGATGCTTTCCAGCGAAGCGCGATCGGTCTCGCGGGCGCGCACCAGCACGTCGATCTTGCGGTCACGGAAGCTGTAGCGCGTGGCCACTTCGCCGCGCACCTTCTTGACCACCACGTCGGCGATCTGGCGCGTGGTCAGGCCCAGCGCACCGGCGCGTTCCTGGTCGAAGCGGATCTGGATTTCCGGGAAGCCCTGCTCCACCGTCGACTTGACGTCGGCGTAGTGCGGATTCGCACGCAGCAACGCGGCGAGCTTCTGGCCTGCCTGTTCGATGCCGGCCAGGTCCTGGCCGCGCAGTTCGACTTCCAGCGGCGCCGAGAAGCTGAGCAGCTCGGGACGGCTGAAATCGACCTGGGCACCGGGATGGTCCTTCATGGACGCACGCAGGGCCTCGGTTTCGCGGCTTTCGACGTCCTCGCTCCCGCCACCGGCCATCACCACGGTCAGCTTGCCGATGTTCTCGCCGCTCTCGGTGGGATTGGCATCAAGACGGGTACCGCTGCCACTCACGCCGTACAGGGCATGGATGCCTTCGTCCTTGCCGTGCTTGAGCTGCAGTTCGCGGACCAGTGCATCGGTGCGCGCCAGTGGCGTGCCCGGCGGCAGCTTGACCGTCATCTCGAAGCGGTCCTGCGCCAGCTGCGGGATCAGGTCCGCACCCAGCAGCGGCACCAGCAGCATCGCGCCGACGAACGCGGCGGCGGCGAAGCCCAGCACCAGCCAGGGACGACGCAACGACGCGGGCAACAGGCGCATGTAGCCGGCTTCGGCACGGTTGTAGGGCGCCATCGCCAGGTCACTGAACTTGCGCATGACCGGGCCGACCACAGCGGCCAGGCCACGCCAGGCGCGGACGACCAGCCAGGCAATGCCGAAGAAGCCGCCGCGGATCGCAGCGCCCACGCCACGGCCGGTGGCTGCCAGCGGCTTCTGCCAGCGCGAATCGGGGCGCCACTGCGGATGCGCCGCTTCGTCGGGGAACGCCAGCGGGGGGCGACCCTTCAACGAACTCAGCATCGGGATCAGCGTCATCGACACCACCAGCGAGATGCCGATGGCGATCGCCACCGTCAATGCCTGGTCGCGGAACAGCTGGCCGGCGATGCCCTGCACGAACACCAGCGGCAGGAACACGGCGATCGTGGTCAGCGTGGACGCCACCACCGCCATGCTGACTTCGCGGGTGCCGACCATCGCGGCCTCGAGGATGCCCAGGCCACGCTCGCGCGCCTTGGCGATGCTCTCCAGCACCACGATCGAGTCGTCGACCACCAGGCCTGTCGCCAACGCCAGGCCGCCGAGCGACATCACGTTGAGGCTGAGGTCCAGCTCGCCCATGAAGAAGAACGTGGTGATGATGGAGACCGGCAGCGACAGGCTGATCACGAACGTGCTCCAGCCATCGCGCAGGAACAGGAAGATGATCAGGATCGCCAGCACGCCGCCGATCATGGCGTCCTTCTGCACGTCCCAGATCGCGTGTTCGATGAACAGCGACTGGTCGTCGATGACGGTCAGCTCGACATCCGGCGGGGTCTGGTTCTTGATCTGCTCCAGCTTGGCTTTCAGCGCCTGCGCCGTCGCCACGGTATTGGCGTCGCCTTCCTTGTAGATCGCCAGCTCGACGGCTTCGCGGCCGCCCAGACGGATGATCGCTTCGCGCTCCTTGAAGCCCTGGCGCACGTCGGCGACGTCCTTCAGGCGGACCGGCATGCCGCCGGCCACCGTCGAACTGCCGCCTGACGATGCACTCTGCACGGAGGCGGCCGCGGCCATCGCTTCGGCCGAGCCGGTCGAGGCCGCGATGGCGGCCATCTGTGCCGCCGCCGACGCCGCGGCGTTGTCGCCACCACTCTGGGTGGTGACCAGCATTTCGCGGATTTCGTTGACCGTGGCGAACTGGTTGACGGTGCGCACCAGGTAGCGCTGCGAACCTTCTTCCAGCCGGCCGCCGGAGATGTTGATGTTCTCCTGCTGCAGGCGCTGGATGACGGTATCGATCGGCAGGTTCAGCTGGGCGAGTTTCTGCTGGTCGATGTCGACCTGGATCTCGTCCTCGAGACCGCCGCCGACCTTGACCGCCGCCACGCCGTCGACGGGCTCGAGCTTCTTCTTCAGGTCGTCGTCCGCGTAGCGGCGCAGCTCGGTGAGCAGGCGCACGGCGTCCGCGTCGTTCTTCGGATCCTGCTTGTTGGCCAGGGCCAGGCGCAGTATCGGCTCGGTCGACGGATTGAAGCGCAGCAGCACCGGTGCCTTCGCTTCCAGCGGCAGCTGCAGCACTTCCATCTTGTCGCGGACTTCCAGGCTGGCCTGGTCCATGTCCGTGCCCCAGGCGAACTCCAGCACCACGTCGCTCTGGCCGGTACGCGAGACCGACTTCAGCTTGCGCAGGTTCTTCACCACGCCGACGGCTTCTTCCACCGGCTCGCTGATGAGGGTTTCGATTTCGGAAGGTGCGGCACCGGTGTACTCGGTGCGCACGGTCAGGGTGGGATAGCTCAGGTCGGGCAGCAGGTTGACCTT
Organism: Pseudoxanthomonas sp. LARHCG66; assembly: GCF_052871755.1. Taxonomy (NCBI): domain Bacteria; kingdom Pseudomonadati; phylum Pseudomonadota; class Gammaproteobacteria; order Lysobacterales; family Lysobacteraceae; genus Pseudoxanthomonas; species Pseudoxanthomonas sp. LARHCG66. The sequence goes on from NZ_JBIXJW010000005.1 coordinate 185,110, forward strand.
CAGCGAGAACAACGCGATCACGCCGAACAGGAACATCGTGATCCAGAACATCGCCACGGTGACGCGGCGGCGGGTGGAGAACTCGACCAGTCCGCCACCCATGCTGCCATCGCCGCCCGCCGCGTGGGGTTCGTGCTCCCCGGGAACGTGGCCGGGCCCGCTCATTGCTTGGTTCCGGCAGTCTTGGCGTCCTCGGCCTTGGCCGCCACCTTGGCGGGCTCGGCGCCGATCACCTGCACCGCGCTGCCTTCACGCAACGCCACCTTGCCGGCGGTCACCACCTGGTCGCCGGGCTTCAAGCCTTCGCGCACCTCGATCCACTCACCGTCCACGTAGCCGACCTTGACCGGCACGCGTACCGCCTTGCCATCGCGCACTGCGAACACGGCCGGATCGCCGTCGTCGAGCAGCGCGACGCGCGGCACCACCAGCGCATCGGCACGCTGGTCGTAGTCGATCTTGATGCGGCCGAACATGCCGGGCTGCAGCACGCCGTCACTGCCGAACGAGCAGACCACGCGGAACGTACCGCTACCGGAGTCGACGACCGGCGAAATGCGGTCCACCGTGCCCTGGAACACCTTGCCCGGCATCGCATCGACGGCCAGCGCCACCGGCAGGCCTGCCTTCAATTTGGAGAGCTCGCGTTCGGAGACGTTCAAAGTGGCTTCCAGACGCGATTCGTCCACGATGCGGATGATCGGCGTGTTGATCTGCACGAAGTTGCCGGTCTTGATGGAGCGCGAGGCCACCACGCCGGAAATCGGCGCGGTCACCGTGGTGTAGGACAGCTCCAGCGCGGCCATGCGGTACATGGCGCGGGCGTTGTCCAGGTCGTACTTGATCTGGTCGACGTCGTTGGCGCTGATCATCTGCTGGCCCACCAGCTGCTGCGCACGACGGTAGTTGTTCTCCAGCTTGCGCATCTGCGCTTCGGCCTGGGCCACCTGCAGGCGCAGGCGGTCCGGGTCCAGCCGGACCAGCGCCTGGCCGGCGCGGACCACCTGGCCCTCCTCCACCATCACCGCCAGCGCGACACCGGAAGTCTTGGCGACCACCTGCGACTCGCCCAGCGCTTCCAGCGCCGCCGTGCCACTGTAGCTGGCGGCCACCGGCCGGTGGCTGACCTTGGCGATCTCCACGGGGACGGCGTCGGGCTCCTTCGGTGCCTCGCCGTTCTTGGCCTGCGCCTCGGGCGTGGGGCCGCCCCCCTTGCAGGCGGACAGGACCAGCAGGCTGCAGAGGATAGGCACCAGCGCCAGGCGCAGGTAGGAATGACCGGAATTGGGGCGGGGTCGGGACATGGGGCGGTACCGTGGTGGTCGTGTTGTGGTGGTGTTGTATCAAGGTATATCACCCCTGAACGACTTCCATGCGCCGAAGGTCATGGTGACTTGCGTCCGGGCCTGTGCTCGGGAAATGACACTTGCCTCTGGACGAAGCGGCGTGCGGAAGTGCGCATCCCCCTCCGTCGAGGTTGCTGGCCGCGCGCGCCCTCTCTGGCGAACGCGGGAACGTAGGCATCGGCGGCAACCATTCGGCGGCACGCGACTTCACGCCACCCACGCGGAAGCACCGTGCCTGTGCGCGACATTCGGTCGCAGGCTATACTTGCGTTCAGCCAAGCGCTGCGGTGGTACGTGGCGCGCGCAACCTGAGAGTTTCCCGAGAATGATGCGACTGCTGCCGCTCGCCGCTTGCCTTGCCTTGGCCGCCCTCCCGCTGGCCGCCCTGACCGCCCAACAGGACACACCGGCCACACCGGCCCCGGTCGAAGCCGCGGCGCCTGCCGCCGCTCCCGCTGCCGCGCCCGCACCGCTGGTCGGCAATGCCGACACCGGCCGCACGCTTACCTACACCTGCCAGGGTTGCCACGGCATCGTGGGTTACAAGAACGCCTACCCGAACTTCCATGTGCCCCGCATCGGTGGCCAGTCGGCCGACTATCTGGCCAATGCGCTGACCGAATACCGCAACGGCAACCGCAAGCACCCCACGATGCAGGCCCAGTCGCAGAGTTTCTCCGACCAGGACATCGCCGACATCGCCGCTTTCCTTTCCACCGTCAAGTAAGCCCACATGCCCAACGCCAAGCACGCCCAGCGTCTAGCCATCGCCCTGTTCGCTGCCCTAGCCCTGGTGGCATGTTCGAAGGTGGAAACGACGGAAACCGCCGCCGAGAATCCCGGCCACGCCAGTGGCGAGCATGGCTCCAGCTCCTCTGCCGGCCTGCCCAAGGGCCACATCGCCAAGGGCGAAGCACTGTCCAAGGCCAAGGGCCAGGCCACCGGCCAGAGCTGCGTGGACTGCCACGGCGCCGAAGGCAACGCGCCGATCGACGACACCTATCCCAAGCTGGGTGGCCAGTACGCGGATTACCTGGCGCACGCGCTGCAGGCGTACCGCAGTGGCGACCGCCAGCATGCGCTGATGACCCCACAGGCTGCCGGCCTGAGCGACCAGGACATCTCCGACCTCGCCGCCTACTTCGGTTCGCGCCCCTCGCAGCTGCGTGACCTGCACGGCGTGCACGAGTAAGTCTTCGCTCCCTCGTCGGGAATGCAGAAACGGAGCCGCAAGGCTCCGTTTTCTTTTGCGACATAAGAAAAAGATCAGGTGCGGGAGCGACGCAAGTCGCGGTGGCAGGTCGCAACGCCTCTTCGCGACTTGCGTCGCTCCGACACCCCCCGACTCCTCCGCACTCTCAACTGTCGGTCGGGATCGGCGTGCGCTTGACCGGAATCTCCGGCGGCGGTCGCGCCTTCGGTGGTTCGGGGAACAGGCTGCCCAGGCCGCAACCACCGCCCAACTGCAGCACCGACACCGTGCACTTGAGCTTCATGTTCGTGCCGGGGATCGAGATTTCCATTTCGCGCACGTTGCGGCGCACCCATTCGGCCAGGAGGGATTCGTTCGGCACCCAGTACTTGTCGAAGGTGGTCGGTTCGTAGTCGTAAGGGGGACGCTGCAACCATGTGCCCGCCTCCGCCAGCTGCTCGCGTGTCCACTGATCGTTCTCGCCACCGGGGGCACCGCGCTGAGCGGTGGCATCGCCCGCGCCGCCCGGCACCCGCAGGCTGCCGTCGGCGTTGTAGAGGCCTGGCGCATCGCGACCGTCCGCCGCGCTGTCGCCTGCTGCATTGCGGGTCGAGTTCCCCCAGTCGTCGGTGCGTGCAGGCGTGTTCCATCCGCCGGATTTCGTGGCGGCCGCCGGGCCGGGCGTGGTGGATGCGCGGGAGGGCGTGCCGCGAGACGTAGCAGGCGAAGCAGACGGGTTCGGCGCCGTTGTCCTCGCCGTTGTCGATACGGTCGTCGCGGAGCCCGTCGTGGCAGGAACCGGTGCGGCGGTGGCAGGGGCAGGTCTCGGTGCCGGCTCGCGGATCTCGGCTTGCCGCACACTGCGTTCCCGCGCGGCGATGGGGACAGGCGCCACGTCGCGTGCAGGCACCGGCACGCTGCGGACCTGGGGTGCGGGTGCCATTACCTCGCGCTCGCGTACCTGCACGTCACGCGCTGCCACGACAGGCACGTCCACGCTGCGCACAGGCGTGTCCCGGCGCACGACCGGCGCCGCGACCGGTGTGGGGATCTCGCGCACCGGTACGCCCGCCTCGCGCAGGGCCGGCAGGGTGACATCGGGCTGCCGCGGTGTCGGTGGTGGCAGCACGAACGCGCGGGTGGGTTCCGGCACCTCGGTGACCTGCAAGGGCTGGTGCGCAAGTTCGGGCTGTGGAACATCGCGAGACTGGATCTGCGGCATCTCCACCGCAACGTCGGGCAGCGCCGCTTCGGACGGTGGCGGCGAAGCCTCGGACGGCGCGGGCCGTGCCTGGGCCGCCGTGGCCGCCGCCTGCGCCGCAGGGTCGGCCTGCGCCGCCTGCTGCGAACCCGGTTCAGCCGCCTGCGCCTCGCCTCCCGCTTCCTCCGGACTGCCGTCGCCGATGATCTCCAGCCGCACGCGACTGGTGTCGCCGGCTTCCTGTGGCGGTGGCGGAATCTGGACCAGCGCCACCCACATCAGGAACAGGAAGAACAGCAGGTGCACGGCACTGCTGGTGAAGCCTGCGAACCAGCGCATCCAGCGCTCTTCGCGTGGCGGAGGTCCCCAGCCCTGGTAGAACAGCGAGCGGAACGCACGCCACCGGCCCAATGCGGCGGGCACGGCATCGGGAGGACGGGGTGTGCGGGCCAGCAGCAGCGTGACGACCGCGTCGGCCTTCTCCCGCGTGATGCGGCCCAGCTTCTCGGGTAGCGCCCGCAACCACAGGCCCCAGCCGAACGGCAGGCCGGTGTGGCGTTCAACGATGGGGGCTGCCTTGCGCGACAGCAGCTGCGCGATGACGTCGGTGGCGTTCGTCACCGGCGCTCGGCTCCGTCAGGCGGCGTTGCCGCGGGGGATATACGGCGCTTCGCCGGTCCCGTGATCGGTCGCGTCGCGCACCGCGGTCACACCGGGCACACGGGCCATCAGCGTCTTCTCGATGCCCTGCTTGAGGGTGACATCGGCCATGCCGCAACCGTGGCAGCCACCGCCGAAGCGCAGCCAGACCACGCCATCGCCGCCTACTTCCTCCACCGCCACACGCCCCTTGTGGGACGCCAGCTGCGGGTTGATCTCGTTGTCCACCACCCAGCGCACGCGCTCGACCATCGAAGCGGAATCGCCGGGCGCCTCACCCTTGATGCGCGGCGCCTTGATGGTCAGCTGCGTGCTTGCGCCCTTCATCACGTAGTCGATCTCGGCGCCGTCCAGCCAGTGCACGCTGCCCGCATCGACATAGAGCGTGAAGCCATCGCAGTCGATGGCCCATTCATCACCGGCCAGGTCGCGCGGCTCGGAGAACTCCAACCGTGCGTCGGCCTGCGCCGTGCCGGGATGGACCGCACTCAGGCGCACGCCAAGGCCGGGCAGCGCCTCGCGTTCGATCAGCTTGCGGAAGTGCGCCTGCGCGCTGTCGGAAATCTGGATCATGCGGGTATTCTAGCCCCCTGCCCGACAGGCATTCACGTTCACCGGCCCGTCGTCGGTTTTTGTTCAGACTGGCCGCAACGCAGGAGAGTCCCCATGTCCGACCTTGTCCCTCTCGCCCGCGCGCACTGCGTGCCGTTGCGTGGCAGCGAGCACCGCCTGCCGCCTGCCCGCGTCGCCGAACTGCTGCCCCAGGTGCCGGGCTGGGAACTGGTGGAAGAAGGCCACGCACTGCTGCGGACGTTTCCGTTCGACAACTACTACGAAACCATGGCGTTCGTGAATGCGCTCGCCTTCATCGCTCATGCCGAGGACCATCATCCAGACCTGGGCGTGCATTACAACCGCGCCCTCGTGCGCTACTCCACGCATGACGTCGGCGGCCTGAGCGAGAACGACTTCATCTGCGCGGCCAAGGCCAGCGCCCTGTTGGGAGAATCCTGATGAACCTGCGCAACGCCCGCCTCTGCTTCCTGGTTCCGCTCACCGCGCTCGTGCTGACGGCATGCACGAAACAGGAAGAAGCGCCTGTACCTGTTATCCCGCCCACCGAACTGGCGGCGACCGACACCCCGCCCCCCGTGTATCCGCCCGAAGCCGAATGCAACAGCGAGGGCGGCACCACCGTGCTGCGCGTGACCATCGAGAAAGATGGCGTGCCATCGCGCGTTTCGCAGGCACAGGGCAGCGGCAACGCCGCCCTCGACAAGGCGGCGCTCGAAGCCGTGCAGACCTGGAAGTTCCGCGCCGCCACGCGCAACGGAAAGCCGGTGAGCCACACCATCACCGTGCCGGTGACGTTCCCGCCCGTGCTGGAAAAGCCGACCCGTTGCTTCGCCCAGGGCAGCCCGGGCTGACGCAGGCCGAGGTCATGACGATGGAAGGGATCAACGTCTGGGCGGTGCTGGTGGCAGCGGCCTGCAGTTTCCTGTTGGGCGGCATCTGGTACGGACCGCTGTTCGGCAAGGCGTGGAACAAGGCCGCGGGCATGGACCCGCAGAAGCAGGGGCATCCGGCGAAGATCTTTGGCGGCGCGTTCCTGTTCTCCCTGCTCGCAGCCGGCGTGTTTGCATCCTGGATCGGACCGCAGCCAGCGCTGACAACCGCACTCTGCCGCGGCGCGCTGGTCGGTTTCTGCTTCGTGGCGGCCAGTTTCGGCATCAACTATCTGTTCGCGCAGCGTGGTGCGCGGCTCTGGTTGATCGACGCCGGCTACCACACGCTGCAGTTCACCCTGTTCGGCCTCGTCCTCGGCCTCTGGCACTGACGCGGTCGGTCAGCCAAGCCGTTCCAGTGCTTCGGCAAGATCGTCGGACAACGGGGCGCTGAGCACGTACGGCGTCCTGCCGCCGTCCAGCGCGAACTGCAACGACGCGGCATGCAGGAACAGGCGCTTCAGGCCTGCCTGCTCGCGCAGGCGCTTGTTGACGGCCGGGTCGCCGTACTTGTCGTCGCCCGCCACCGGATGACCGATGTGCTGCGCGTGCACGCGGATCTGGTGGGTGCGGCCGGTCTCGATGCGTACCTCGCAGAACGAATGCCCACCCCGCCTTTCCAGCACGCGGAAGTGGCTCAACGACGCCTTGCCGTCGCGATGCACCTGCACGTGCCGCTCACCGCCCTGGCGCAGGCCGATGTGCAGCGGCGCGTCCACGCTCATCACACCGTCTGGCATGCGGCCGACCAGCAACGTCAGGTAGCGCTTCTCGATGGCACGGGTGCCGTCCTCGCTGTCCTCGCGCAGCAGCGCCTGCAATTCCGACAGGGCCGAGCGCTTCTTCGCGATCACCAGCAGGCCGGAGGTATCCCGGTCCAGCCGGTGCACCAGCTCCAGGGACTGGTGAGGCCGCAGCGCGCGCATGGTTTCGATGGCGCCGTGGCTGATGCCGCTACCTCCGTGGCTGGCCACGCCGGTGGGCTTGTTGATGACCAGCAGCCGCTCATCCTCGAACACGATGGCCGCCTCCATCCGCTTCAGGAAGCCCACGGGGGGCGCGGATTTGTCTCCCGCGTCCACGAGACTGACCGGCGGGATCCGTACCTCGTCCCCACCCTCCAGCTTCCGCTCGGCCTTCGCCCGGCCTCCGTTCACCCGCACCTGGCCGCTCCGCACCAGCTTGTAGACCAGGCTGCGTGGAGCGCCCTTCAGCTGGCCGAGCAGGAAGTTGTCCAGCCGCTGCCCGCCCCGGTCCTCCGGCACCGTGACCGTCCGCACGGCGCTCTTGGCACCCGCTGCCGGCTTGTCGGATGGGGGGGTGGGGTTGGAAGCATTCATTCTGTTACACTCGGCGGGCGAGATAAGGGTTTGATTTCGCAGGGAGTTGCAGTTGGGCCAGAAGCCCGTCTCCCCGCGATTCCGGCAAGTGCGCGGCCACCGCCCCAGGGGCGGCCATGTTAGCGGCTGATCGGCAGGCCCGGATACCGCCGGGTACGTGACGGTACCTGTAGCTGAACATGTCCCGCGCGGCGCCACCTCACCAGGGAAGCTGCCGCCGGTCCCGCAACACCTATTAGAAGAAGCGCTCCCGCGGCCTGCCGTGGTGTCGTAGCGCTGGAAACCCGATCTGCCCCGCTGCGCCTGCGCAAGGGGCGGTGCAATGTTCCAGAGGCGAAACTCCATGGCGTTCCGCGCGGTAGCAGCGCGCGAGGAACGCACAATGAAACGCATGTTGATCAACGCCACGCAGGCTGAAGAACTGCGCGTGGCCATCGTCGACGGTCAGACCCTGTACGACATCGATATCGAACAGCCGTCGAAGGAACAGAAGAAGTCCAACATCTACAAGGGCCGCATCACCCGGCTCGAGCCCTCCCTGGAAGCCGCCTTCGTCGATTACGGCGCCGATCGCCATGGCTTCCTGCCGCTGAAGGAAATCTCCCGCGATTACTTCCAGGCCGGCGTCGACCACAACAAGGCCGGCATCCGCGAGCTGCTGAAGGAAGGCCAGGAAGTCGTCGTCCAGGTGGACAAGGACGAGCGTGGCAACAAGGGCGCCGCCCTGACCACGTTCATCTCGCTGGCCGGCCGCTACATGGTGCTGATGCCCAACTCGCCCACCGCCGGTGGCGTGTCGCGCCGCATCGAGGGCGACGACCGCGCCGAGCTGAAGAAGGCGATGGACGCCCTGGCCATCCCCGACGACATGGGCGTGATCATCCGCACCGCCGGCGTCGGCCGCGACGCCGAAGAGCTGCAGTGGGACCTGGACTACCTGCTAAGCGTGTGGAAGGCCATCGCCGAAGCCGCGCTGACCAAGCCGGCCCCGTTCCTGATCTACCAAGAAAGCCGCCTGATCGTGCGCGCCCTGCGCGACTACCTGCGCAGCGACGTGGGCGAGATCCTGGTCGACACCGACGAACTGTACGAAACCGCCCGCGAGTTCATGCAGCAGGTCATGCCGCACAACCTGCGCAAGCTGAAGGCGTACAAGGACGACATCCCGCTGTTCAACCGCTTCCAGATCGAATCGCAGATCGAAGGCGCGTATGAGCGCAACGTGCGCCTGCCCTCCGGCGGCTCCATCGTGGTCGACCAGACCGAGGCGCTGACCGCCATCGACGTCAACTCGGCGCGCGCCACCAAGGGCGGCGACATCGAGGAAACCGCGTTCCACACCAACATGGAAGCGGCCGAGGAAGTGGCCCGCCAGCTGCGCCTGCGCGATCTGGGCGGCCTGGTGGTGATCGACTTCATCGACATGTCGAGCAACAAGCACCAGCGCGAAGTCGAGAACAAGCTGCAGAACGCGCTCAAGTACGACCGCGCCCGGGTGCAGATCGGCCGCATCTCGCGTTTCGGCCTGCTCGAAATGAGCCGCCAGCGCCTGCGCCCGTCGCTGGGCGAATCCAGCCAGATCGTCTGCCCGCGCTGCGAAGGCCATGGCCGCATGCGCAGCGTCGAGTCGCTGTCGCTGTCGATCATCCGCGTGGCCGAAGAGCACGCGATGAAGGACAACACCGGGCAGGTGCTGATCCAGGCCCCGCTGGAGATCGCCAACTTCCTGCTCAACGAGAAGCGCAGCGCGCTGCGCGAGATCGAACAGCGCCACGACGCGCCCGTCATCATCGTGGCCGACGAAGCGCTGCACACGCCGCATTACGAAGTCACCCGCATCCGCGAAAACGAGCTCGGCGAAGAAAGCAGCAAGCCCAGCTACCACCGCGGCACCCAGCGCAAGCTGCCAGTGCATGCGCTGACCAAGGCCCAGCTCAACATCCCCGCCGCGCCCGCCGTCACGCACGTGAAGCACGCGCAGCCGGCGCCGGTACGCGAAGAGCGCGAAGCCCCCGTGGCGGCCCCCGCACCGGCTCCGGTCGCCACGCCCGTCGCGGTGGCCGCACCCGCCAGCGGCGGCGTGATCGGCTGGTTCAAGCGACTGATCGGCGGCAGTGAAGCCACCACGCCCGCACCGCAGGCGCGGCCGCAGCAGGACAACCGCCAGCGCACCGATCGCAACAACGGTCGTCGTGAAAACCGCGACACCCGCGGCCAGCAGAACCAGGGCCGTGGCGGCAAGCAGGACGGTGGCCGCCGCGACGAGCGCGGCAACAAGAGCCAGAACGCGCAGAACGGCAATGCCCAGCAGCAGAAGCCGCGCAACGAGCAGCAGGCCCCGAAGCCGCAGAAAGCACAGGGCAGCCAGCAGAACGCGCAGGGCAACGCTCCGCAGCAGAAGGCACCCAGGCAGGCGCAGCCCGGCAAGCAGGAAGGACCGCGCCAGCCCAACGCGCCACGCACGCCCCAGCAGGAGACGGCCAAATCGGCTGCCCCGGGCGCTGACGATGCCGTGATCGCAACGGCGGCCGTGGCAGCCGTGGTCGAAACTACCCGCGTGGCAGCTGTCGTCGAGCCCGCCTTGGTCTCGTCGATCGACGCACCGGCCCTGGACACCGACGTGACGGATAGCCTGGCAACCCCGGCCAACCCGGACGCCGCTGCGGATGCCGGTGATGGTGGCGAAGGTGGCAGCCGCCGCCGTCGCGGCCGTCGTGGCGGTCGCCGCCGCCGTCGTGGCAATGGCGAAGGCGCCGCCGCCGGCGAAGAAGGCCTGTCGGTCGACGACCTCGGCAGCGATGACGAAGCCCCGGTGGCCGACCGTTCGCAGCCCGAGTTCGATTTCGATGACGAAGAGCCGGCCGTCGCCGCTCCCCGTCAGCCGAAGCCCCAAGCCATCGATGCACCGGTACGTGAGCGCACCACGCCGGCTGCCATTGCGCCGGTCGCGGCCGTGGCTGTCATGGCAGACGTCCCGGCGGCCGAGGTGCCCCAGGCGTCGACGCCCGTCCACGTGCCCGCCCCCGTCGTGGTCGAAGCTGCGCAGGCGGCCGATGTCATCGAGGACGTGAAAGCCCAGGCCGTGCTCACCCAGCCCGAGGTGACGGCCACGGTGCAGGAAGAAGCACCGGCAGCCGTCGCCATCGTCGAGACGGTGAAGGCCGAGATCGCCGCCGAACCCGTGCCGGCGCTCGAAGCGCCGGTCGTGGTGGCGGAAGCCATCGCAGCGCCCCCCGCCGCAGCCGAGGTCTCGGTGACGGACGTGCGCAGTGAGCCCGTGCAGATCGATCTGGTCGACGCCGTGAATGAAGCCGCCAGCGAACCTGCCGCGCCGGCAGAGGTGGCCGTTGCCGCCCCCGCGCCGCAGCAGGCACCGAAACCGGCCAGTGTGCCGGCAACGGGTTCGCTGTTCTTCGTCGCCGACGCCGACACACCGCCGTCGGTGACGCGCAGCCTGTTCGAGCCGGTGGTGACGCCGGTCAAGCCGGCAGCGGATGACATCGCCCGCGATGACAAGCAGGACGACGAAACCTCGGAAGAACGCAGCGTCTGACGCGCTGCACGCTCCCGATGAGGTGAAAGCACACTGGTCGCGCAAGCGGCCAGTGTCGTTTCAGGCTCCGCCACGTCGCGTCATCGCAGCCTGGCCTCGAATAAACCACCCGATCCGGCGCGGACCGACCCACCTGATGTCGTCTTCGGCGACCACCCACCGTCGTCCCGGCGCACGCTGGGACCCATCCTGACGTTGCTGTGGATGCCGCGGCGTGCACAGGCAATGGATTCCAGCGTTCGCTGGAATGACGTGGAGAGACAGCGAGGAGTTCCGTCAGCGGTCCGGTTCGTCGGGTTGGGCGTTCCCGGTGGGTCGGTCAGAGCGCGCGCGACGGATCCATCAGTCCCCACTGCGCCGCCAGGCGCGCCAGGGCGATGTTGTCCTGCACGCCGGTCTTCTCGAACAGCCGCGTCTTGTGCGTGTTCACCGTCTTCGCACTCAGGCTCAGGCGCTTGGCGATCTCTTCCTGGCGCAGGCCCTGTGTCAGCAGCATGGCGACCTCAAGTTCGCGCGGCGACAGCGCATCGAATGGCGACGCATCGCCGCCCACCGTATGCAGGGCGAGGTTCTGCGCCACGTTGCTGCCCAGGTAGCGCTTGCCGCGCGACACGTCGCGCACGGCACGGATCAGTTCGGCCGCATCGCCCGCCTTGCCGAGGTAACCCGACGCACCGGCTTCCAGCAATCGCTTGGGCAGCGGACCATCTTCCAGCACCGACACGATGATCACCCGCACACCCATGTCGGCGCGCACGATGCGTTCGGTCACTTCAAGCCCGCTGTAGCCCGGCAGATGCAGGTCGCACAGCACCACGTCCGGTTTCAGCTGGCGCACCATCGGCAACGCGGCCTCGCCGGTGTCCGCTTCGCCCACCACCTCGATGTCGGTTTCCGTACCGAGGATGAGGCGCATGCCGGTGCGTACGAGCGCATGGTCGTCGATGAGGAAAACGCGGATCGTCATGGGAAACGGTTGCCTTGAAGTACGGATCGAGCGTAGGTGGCCGTCCATCGCCGCGCAATTAACATTCTATCGGTTGTCGGGTCCCTGCATGCAGGAAGCCACATCCGGCACACGCATCCGCTGCGGCATACTCCGGCTTTCCCAAAGGAATCCGACATGTCCGGCATCCGTCCGTATCTCCGCGCCGCCCTGCTGCTCTCCCTTGCCGCCATCATGCCCGCCTGGGCCGATGACGGTGTCTCCGATCGCTGGCACACGCAGGTCGGCGATGTCAGCACGCACGCCGACACCACGGCACGAGGCGATGCGATCAGCCGACGGCTCGACGCACTGGGCATCGCGTGGAAGCGCGAGGCGTTCGAGCAGGACGGCCAGTCCGGCCACAACCTGGTCGCCGACCTCGGGGGCCCCGACGGCGCGCCGCTGCTGCTGATCGGCGCGCATTACGACCAGGTTGAAGTGGGCCACGGCGCGACCGACAACGCCTCGGGCGTGGCGGCCGTGCTGGAACTGGCGCAGGCCCTGAAGGCCAAACCCCTTGCCGGCCATCGCGTGCAGGTCGCGTTCTGGGATCTCGAAGAGAAGGGCCTGCTGGGCTCGCGCGCATGGGTCGCCACGCCCGACCGCGAAAAGCCCGCGCTGTACGTCAACTTCGATGTGTTCGGATGGGGCGACACCTTGTGGATGATGGCGCCGGACGCCGGCACGCCGCTGGTGGCCGCCCTGCGTGCCGCCAGCCAGCACGAGAAGCTCGGTTTCCAGCCCGGCGACAAATACCCGCCCACCGACCACCTGGCCTTCCTCAAGGCGGGCTGGCCGGCGGTGTCGTTCTCGCTGGTCGGCGGCGTCGAGATCGACCCGATCCTCGCGGTCTTCGGCGGCGCCAAGCCGGACCGGATGCCGAAGGTGATGCAGGTGATCCACAGCCCGCGCGATACCACGGCCGAGCTGGACCGTGCCCGCGTCGACGATGCCTTGCGCGTGGTGGAAGCGGGGCTGCGCGCCTGGGATGCCGCTCCGGCGCCCTGAACGCGACTGCCTCAACACACATGCAAACGGGCCCTGCGGGGCCCGTTTGCATATGGACGAGAACACGCCTGGCTCTTCGGGCGGCGACGGTGTCGGACTCGCGGTCCACCGCCAGGCGCAGCAAGGAACAGGGGGTGTCCGGTGCGCTGCGTTCGGTTCTCTCGTGGCGCCCTGGGTGCCAGCCTTGCGGCTCGGAAGCAGGGTTGCGCGGGGGACGGAGGGGGTGGTTCCGCCTGCCCGACCACTGCCGCCGTTTTACGTTGGCATTTGCGAAGACGGCGTGTACGGCATTCAGCTGCAGCGCACGGTTTGATGACGCCGGCTCGACATCGATGAACCCGCGCGAACGGCCCCGGGCACGGATTCGCATCCACCTCACGGATCGCTGCGTAGTTTCGTGTCAGGCACGCGCACTTCCCCACAGCCGCCATGATGACTTTCGACCTGTTCCACGACGCCGCCGATGACGGCAGTTACGCGCTTTCCATCAACGAGTCCGCACCCCTGCACTTTGCCAGCCGCGGCGCGGCACTGGGCTACGCCATCAAGCTGGCCAACCAGCGCCACCAGCAAGGGCTCGATTACGCCATCAACATCGAGGGCGGCGACGGCCGCTGGCGCCTGTTCAATGGCTGGCGGCTCTGCGCCTGACGTCGCGGACCCGATGACGGCATTGACGACCGCATCCGGCGAGTAGCCGGCGCGGCGGCATGGCACCCTGTATGCCCGTTCCAATGCCGGCCGCCGCCCATGACCGCCCCCTCTGACGCCGTCACCCGTTTCCGCCAGCTCCATCAGCAGGGCCTGCTGCGCCTCGCCAACGCGTGGGATGCCGGCACCGCGCGCCTGATCGAACACCTTGGCGCCCCCGCCGTGGCCACCACCAGCGCCGGCCTGGCATGGGCGCTGGGGTACCCGGATGGCGACCGCCTGCAGCCCGATGCACTGCTGCACGCCGTGCGCGGCATCGTGCGGGTCCTCCATGTGCCGTTGACCGTCGATGTGGAAGGCGGCTACTCCGACGACCCCGCCACCGCTGCCGACACGGTGATGCGCGTGGTGCAGGCCGGCGCTGCCGGCATCAACCTGGAAGACGGCGCAGGCGAGCCCGCACTCCTCGCCGCCAAGATCCGCGCGATCCGGACCGCCTGCGGCGCGCAGGGGCTGGACGTCTTCATCAACGCGCGCACCGACGTCTACCTGCGCGGACTGGTCGCGGAAACCGCGCGCATCGACGAAACCCTCGCACGCGCCGGGGCCTACCGCGAAGCCGGGGCCGACGGCCTGTTCGTGCCGGGGCTGGTCGACACCGATGCCATCGCCACCCTGGCCGCACGCTGCGGCATGCCGCTCAACGTGATGCTGCGCCCGCAGCTGCAGGATCTCGCCGCGCTGGAACGTCTCGGTGTGCGCCGCGTCAGCACCGGCTCGGCGCTGGCCGAGTCGATGTACGGACGCCTGGGGGCGCAGGTTGAGCAATTCCTGCGCGACGACCACACCAGCCTGCCCGATCCCCGGGCCATGGGCTATGGCGCGATCAACGGACTGTTCGCCTGACAACGCAGCTGGGAGAGCGGGTAGGATTTTTCCTACAGCACATCGGGGCGACGACCGACGGCGAATGTGACGGCTTTCGACGACGATGCTCGCGTCCCCGGCAGCACGCCCTGCGCAGGCCACGAAAGGCCGCTCTGCAAAGGAAACGGGCGCTGCCTTGAGCAAGCAGCACTGCCGGAGCCGGGGACTCCCCCTTCAGACCCGACCCTCTTTGGTCGGGTTTTCTTTTGGTGGCAGCAGGATCAGCCGTTGCCGCCGCCCAGCCAGAGCTCGGGCATCTGCAGCAGGCCGAACAGCACCAGCGCCGTCGCAGCGATCAGCATCCAGGCCATGCTCCGCACCAGCAGGTTGCGCATGTAAGGGTTTCCCTGTCCCGTGTGTGACACGACTATCGATGCAGGCGCGCGACGAGTCAAAGGTAAATGCATTAAGCCGCGACGGCCGTCCGCGTTTCCGCATTTACCTCACCCTCCACGCCCCTCGCCGCGGCGAGGAACTCCCTGCCCCAGCGCGACAGATCGTGGTGGCGGACGATGTCGTACAGCCTGCGCTGGCGGTCTTCGCGCTCACCCGGTGTCATCGCCAGCGCGTGCCGCAATGCGCGCGCGAGATCCGCAGGATCGTGCGGATTGGTCAGCACCGCGCCCTTCAGTTCCGCCGCCGCGCCGGCGAATTCCGACAACACCAGCACGCCATCGCCACTCTCCAGGCCCTGCACGGCGACGAACTCCTTCGCCACCAGGTTCAGGCCATCGCGCAGCGGCGTGATCCACATGACATCGGCGGCGGCGTAGTGCGCCACCACGTCGGCGAACGGCAGCACGCGTGCGAAGAAGCGCACCGGCGTCCAGTCCAGCTGCGACAGCCGCCCGTTGATCCGCCCCACCGCCTGTTCGATCTGTTGCTGCAGTGGGCGGTATACCGTCATCTCCTTCGCGGCCGGCACGCATACCAGTACCAGCGTCACTTCGCCCTGCAGTTCCGGAGACTCGTCCAGCAGGCGCTCGAACGCATGCAGCTTCTGCAGGATGCCCTTGGTGTAGTCCAGCCGCTCGATCGACAGCACCAGCTTGCGCCGGCCGATCTCGTCGCGGATGCGCACGATGTCCTCGGCCACCTGCTCCGTTTCCAGGCACGCCTGGATGCGGCCCACGTCGGTCCCGATGGGATGCGCGCCGATGCGCACGGTGCGCCCGTCGATGCGCAGTTCGGTGGCCATGTCCTCCACCCCCACCGCGCAGCCGAAGGTCAGGAAGCGCGGCGCGCACTGGGCCCGCGCGGTGACTTCCACCGGGAACGTGCTGCGCACCGCGTCGGTGAAGTTCTCCGCATGGCGCGGGATGTGGAAGCCCACGTAGTCGCACGCCAGCAGGCTGCCGAGGATCTCGCGGCGCCACGGCAGGATCGCGAAGATGTCGGCTGAGGGGAACTGGGTGTGGTGGAAGAAGGCGATCTTCACGTCCGGACGCAGCTCGCGCAGCACCGACGGCACCATCCACAGGTTGTAGTCGTGCAGCCACACCGTCGCGCCCGGGGCGGCCTCGGCGGCGGCGGCTTCGGCGAAGCGGCGGTTGACGCGCTTGAATAGCGCCCAGTCGTCCTCGTTGAAGCGCGCGCGCTCCCAGAAACTGTTGATGACCGGCCAGAACGCTTCTTTCGAGAAGCGTTTGTAGAACACGTCCACCTCGTGCTTGCTCAACGGCACGTGGGTCGCAGTGAGGCCGGGGTAGCGCGCCGCATCCACGGGCGTGTGCACTTCCACCGGCGGTCCCTTCGGATCGTCCACCGTCCAGGCCACCCACGAGCCGGGCTGGCCCTCGCCGAAGAAGCTCAACAGGCTGGGAATGATGCCGTTGGGCGAACTGTGCGGGCGACGCACGCGCTTGCCATCGACGATGTGTTCCTCGTACGGCAGGCGGTGATAGACCATCACCAGTTCGGCCTTGCCGGTGGCATGCGACGGGCGCGCGTACTCGTCCGCCTGCAGCAGCTTGAAGTGCGCCATCGCCTGCAGGATGCCGCCGCAGCCCGGCGCCTCCGCATGCAGCACCTGGTCCATGCCGGCGGTGGCGGCGAGCAGCGCGGGCTCGGAATCGCCCACGCACACGCCGGGGAAACCTTCGCCGTACATCGACAGGTCGTTGAGCGTGTCGCCGGCCACCAGCACGCGGCCGTGTTCCAGATCGAGTTCGTCCACCAGCGCTGTCAGCGTGCTGCCCTTGCGGGTGTCGCGCGGCAGGATGTCCAGGTAACGGTCGGCCGAATACAGCACCTCGCACCCCAGCGATGCCGCCACGGCGTCCACCTCGGCCTGGATGATCGACAGCTGCTCCGGATGGCAGTAGTACGAGCAGCGGCGTTCCTGCGGCACTTCCTGCCGTACCAGCATCGGGAAGCGGCGCATCGCATCGGCGACCACGTGCTCACCCGGCCAACGCGCCTCGATCGCCGACTGCAGCGGCTGGATCGGCTGCATGTCCGCAGTGCGCAGCACGGTGGCGCCCACGTCGCAGATCAGGTAGTCCGGCGTGGGCAGGCCGGGATCGGCCAGCAGCGGCAGGATCGCCTCGCGCCCGCGCCCGGTGACCCACGCCAGCTTCACGCCAGGATGCGCGTCGACCAGGTGGTACAGCTGCTTGCGCGCGACCGGATCGCCGGCCAGGAACGTACCGTCCAGGTCGGTGGCCAGCAGCAATGGATCGGGGGTTTTCTTCAACAGGCTCATGCAGGTGCACTCCCAGTGGGTGGTGTGCCGCGCACGGAGGCACGACGCGACGCGTCAACGGACGCAGGCGGGGATTGATCGCATCGGAAAGGCGCTGCAAGGCAGGCGCAGGAAGAGGGTTGCCGCGTGCGGAACACGCTGCGCGCAAGCGCGCTGCAGATGCGCGTCCTTCCCCGGATGTGGACGCGAACATCGACTGATGCGATGCAGCATTGTAGTCCGCATCGCTCACGCGAAGGTCAACGCGATGTTAAGAACGTTGAATTTCGCCGGGAAATCCGCGTTTTTCCCGCATCACTGCGCATGCATCACATGCGAACCACGCTCACGCACGCGTCGTTGTCGCCGACACCAGCGCATCGATCAATGCGCGCGATGCCGCGGAGAGACGACGATGCGGCGCGTAGATCAGCGAGAACGGACGCGTGCGTCCCGACAGCTCCGGCAACACACGCACCAGGTCCGCACCGCGACGCGTGCAGGCATCGATGATGAAGTCGTACGTCTGGCAGATGCCCACGCCGGCCTGCGCCAGCGACACCACGCCCAGCACGTCATCGGACACCTCGATGCGCGAGCACGGCACCCAGTCCACGTCACCGCCGTCCACGCGGAACAGCCACGGCGCCACGCGTCCGCTGCTGGGCAGCACGAACGGCAGGCAGGCATGCGTCGCCAGGTCGTCCAGCGTCTGCGGCGTGCCGTGCGCAGCCAGGTAGTCCGGCGAGGCCACCACGCTGAGCGTCGCGTCCTCCAGCGTCCTGCCCACCAGCCCGCTGTCGGGCAGCGCGCCGAGCCGGATGGCCAGGTCGTAGCCCTCGGCCACCAGATCCACGTTGCGATTGGCGATGTTCACCTCCAGCCGCACCTGCGGGTGCTGCCGCACGAAGTCCCGCAGCAGCCACGGCAGCCGGTAGTGGCCGTAGGTGGTCGGCACGCTGAGCCGCACCTGCCCGCTGAGGGTGCCGGCCTCGCCCTGCACCGCGCGCTCGGCGTCGTCGATCAGGTGGAACGCGGCACGCGCCTGCTCCACGTACAGGCGGCCGGCCTCGGTCAGGCTGGTCCGGCGCGTGGTCCGCCGCAGCAATTGGTTGCCCAGCCGCGTCTCCAGCCGGGCGACCGCGCGGCTGATCACCGACGGCGTGGTGGACAGCGCCACCGCTGCGGCCGTCAGCGAACCGTGATCCACCACCGCCACCAGCGCCTCGACATCGGCCAGGTGATCGAACCGTCGCGCCATTCTTGCCTCCGGAGAACAGATGAATCCCTCTCAGGCCAATTTATCGCCTCACGCGCCGGGAATACAGTGCGCGCCATCCCGGGCTTCCCGCCCGCACCGGAGACCCCCATGAAGCTGCTCGCCCCCCTCGCCGCCGCCGTGCTGCTCGCCGTCGCCTCGACCCACGCCCAGGCCGCCCACGTACTGGTGGTGCTGTCCGATGCCGACCACCTCGACCTGCGCGACGGCCAGGTCTACCCCACCGGTTTCTACCTCAACGAACTGATGCAGCCGGTCAAGGCGCTGCGCGACGCCGGCCACGAGATCACCTTCGCCACACCGGAAGGCCGCGCACCGACGGTGGACCGCACCTCGGTGGACAAGGCCTACTTCGGCAACGACGCTGCCAGCCTGCAATCGCACGCCGACCTGCTGACGCAGTTGAAGCTGACGTCCGCCACCCAGTCGCCGGTGCTCAGCCTGGCCCGGGTGGAGCAGATCGGCTACGGCGAATTCGACGCCGTCTACATACCCGGCGGCCACGCGCCCATGCAGGACCTGCTGGCCAGCCCGGCGCTGGGCCGCCTGCTGACCGACTTCCACCAGCAGCGCAAGCCCACCGCCCTGGTCTGCCACGGCCCCATCGCCCTGCTGTCCACGCTGCCGGGCAACGCTGCCTTCGTGCAGCGGATGGAACGCGACAACCGCGCCCCGGCGCCGACCGACTGGATCTACGCCGGCTACCAGGTCACGGTGATCAGCAACGATGAGGAAGAACAGGCCAAGGCCGCGCTCAACGGCGGCCGCATGAAGTTCTACCCGCAGACCGCGCTGCAACAGGCCGGCGTGCAGTACCGCAGCAATGCCCAGCCTTGGCAGTCGAACGTGGTGGTCGATCGGGAGCTGATCACCGGCCAGAACCCGGCCTCGGCGCTCGACGTGGCGAAGGTGTTGCTGGAGCGGCTGGACTGACGCTCACCGACCGGCACCTGCCCTGCGCCTGCCTTTCCGGCGGGCGCAGGCGGCGCCCTATGTCTCTTCTCACACAAAGAGTGTCGCGACACCCTGAAAGGTCCGGTCTTCTCACAGTAGGGGTATCGCGACACCCGAAAAGATCCGTTCTTCTCACAGTAAGGGTGTCGCGAGACCGGAAAAGATCCGCGCGACACTGAAAAAGATCCATGCGAGACCGAAAAAGCGTCTCTCTTCTCACAGTCCGGGTATCGCGAGACCAGAAAAGACCCACGCGGCACCGGAAAAGAGTGGCGCGTGACTCAAAAAGGTCTAACGACCTTCGCGACACGCTCGGCGTCAGTCGACGAACGCCTTCTTGCCGTATTCCCAGTTCCACGGCACGCCGGTTTCCCCCAGCACGAAGGCCACCAGCCGCGGGAATGCGCGCTCGGCGCGCACGTCGTTGCCCAGGATCACCACGCAGCGCCTGCGCTGCTTCACGCACACCCAGGTGTTGCCGGTGGAATCGTTGTGCCCGCCCTTGTAGAAGCCGGGGCCCTGCGGTCCCTCGAACACCACCACGCCCAGCCCGGCGGCCAGGTCCTTGCGGCGCTGCGCGGGCGGGAGTTCGTCCTGCAACGTGGGGAACTGGGAGGGCGTGGTGATCGGCAGCTGTGCGGCAGTCATCGCGGCGGTGCTGGTCGCCGAAAGGCCTTCGCCGTCGATGAAAGCCGCGGCGAAGGTCGCCAGGTCGGCGATGGTGGTGTCCATCGAACCGGCGGCGCGCACGCGGCTACGTTCGTCGTGCGGTTCGGGGCTGCCGTCTTCTGTCCAGCCATCGGCGAGGTTGGCGGCGAAATCTTCGCGCCAGATCATGCTGGTATTGGGCATGCCGAAGCGGTCGAATACGCGGCGCTGCATTTCGGCACCCAGGTCCAGGCCCAGCCCGCGCTCGATCACGTACTGCAGCAGGATCAGGCCCTCGCCCGAGTACGCGTAGCGGGTGCCGGGATCGAAGTGGAAGCGCAGCTTACCGTCCGGTTCGAGGTAGGCGAAGTTGGCGAAGCCGCTGCTGTGGGTCAGCAGGTGGCGCGCGGTGATCGTCTTCCAGCGCGGATCGCCGGCCAGATCGGGCCATGGGCCGTAGGCGTCTTCGGCGGGATAGTCGGTCAGCGGTTTGGGGAAGTACTCACCGACAGGGCGGTCAAGGTCGAGCGTGCCTTCGTCGACCAGCTGCATGACGGTCCAGGCGAACACGGCCTTGGTCAGCGAGGCGCCGTACATGACGGTGTCGGTCTGCAACGGGTCGCCTTTCGCATTGCGCTGGCCATAGGCGGCCACGTGGACGACCTTGCCGTCGTCAATCACGGCAATGGCCAGGCCGTTGGCCTGGGCGGCCTTCATCGCATCGGCGACTTCGGCATCCAGCGCGGCGCGGGTGGGAATGGGATGCGGCGCTGGTTCTTCCGCAGACGCGGTGAACGGCAGCATGGCGAGCAGGCAGATTCCGAGCAGTGGACGCATGACCCCTCCTGTTTCAGCCCGATGATACGGACTGCGGGGAGCGCGTTAAGCGTCGGAAGTCATGCGGTTGGCAGCACCCGATGCGTCGGCCCGTCGGTTACGCCAACAGGATCTTCATCAGCGCGACCGTCGCCACGGCCGCCACCAGCCAGATCGTCACGCGCTTGAGCAACGCGGCATCCAGCGCCCCGACCGCCCGCGCTTCGCGTGACGAAGTGAAACCCACGACCAGCACATGCACCGGCAGCGCGACCACCAGCAGGAACGCGAACACCCAGTTCAACGTTTCGTCACCCAGCCGGGGCCAGATCAACGGCATCACGATGCCGGCGAACAGGCCGGCGATGGCGGCGGTGATGGGGGTGGGGGTGAGTTTCATGCGGGGTGGTGTCCGATAGAGCCCATGGCCAAGTCTAACGGCTGGACGCAACGTGCAACTCTGCGAAAAGCTAGCGGATAGTCGTAGGATGGGTTGAGCGAAGCGATACCCATCAACGCCATCCCCGAGGTCAAGGAATGACCGACTACCGACGCGCTTTCGTCCCCGGCGCCACCTACTTCTTCACGGTCAATCTCGCCAACCGTCGCAAGACGCTTCTGATAGATCACATCGACCTGTTGCGCGACGCGATCCGGTACACACGCCAACGGCATCCCTTTCTCATCGATGCGATGGTCATACTGCCCGATCACCTGCACGCCATCTGGACCCTACCATGGGACGATGCCGACTTCCCTTTGCGCTGGCGCCTCATCAAGACCTGGTTCTCTCGCAATCTGCCGCTTGGCGAACATCGACGCGCCAGCCGCGTCGACAAGGGCGAACGCGGCATCTGGCAACGACGGTATTGGGAGCATCTGATACGCGACGAGATCGACTTCGCCCGGCATGTGGATTACATCCACTGGAATCCGGTGAAGCATGGGCACGTGGCGCGTGCTGTGGATTGGCCTTACTCCACATTCCATCGGTTTGTGCAGGATGGGGTGTTGACGGAGAATTGGGCTTGCGCTGAAAACGACGCTGGCTTCGGAGAGCGCCACTGATGGGTATCGCTGCGCTCAACCCATCCTACGGGCTGGCAGCCTGTATCCTGCGACCAGAGGCCGTCATCGCAAGACGATAGGAGGCAAAGATGTTTGCCCATAGGAGATGAGCTTGCCATCACTCTATAAGTATCTCTCCAAGCCGGAGTATGCCGACAGCTTCATCCGCGGCGAACTTAGATTCAACTCTCTCGCGTACTTCCGAGACTATGAGGCAGACGAGGGGGTGCGCGCTGACGCACTCGAAGGAACACGCATCTATAGACCTGAAGGTGGTCTTCGCGGAAATAATCTGACGACGGGAGAGAAATTCTTACTTGCAGATACCGCTTTCACATCTTCCGCCAACCACGAATCAATCTTCGTTCTCTGTCTATCGACAGAGCTATCCATACAGATCGCGCAACGGTTCTCCGCAACGGTATGCGTTGAGATTAAAGACCCAGGGGCATTTCTAGCTTCTGTTCGTAGTCACTTGCAACTTCGAAAGAGCGTTGACCCATGCTTCTATCATGGGAAAGTAACTTACTACGATGCCGCGGTAGCACCCATCATCGATTGGGCGCTACCGGAAATAGTTGCTCGCTCAAAAAGCAACTCCTTTGAGTGGCAACAAGAGTATCGAATTGCTTTTGCAGAGGCAGGAGCGTTCCGCATTGAGAACGTCCAGCTCAGCTTGCAGACCAAGTTCACGCCATTTCCTCAAGCCAAAAATCATGCGTTGCGCAAGATCCGAATCGGAAGCATAAGGCGATTTTGTCGTCTGCACAGGCTTCTTTAGCACGTAGGATGGGTTGAGCGCAGCGATACCCATCATCGCGGACCATCCGACACAACGAACCGATGGGTATCGCTGCGCTCAACCCATCCTACCTTTCTTGCGGTCAAGAGGCCGGAAGAAACGCCCCCGCCTCGACAAGCTCGACGCCTGGCGCAGACCGCAAACAGGCTGCTAGCTGAGGAACGTGTCCCTGCCCGTAGAACACCACCGCGCGGTCGCCGGGCTTGAGTGCTTGCAGCAGTCGCGCACAGATCGCGAAATTGCGCTTCGCCCAGGCGGCATTGAGTTCGACACCGGGCTGTTGCTCGCCGCTTCCGTAGCGCAGGAATTCCGCGTAGAAGCTCGCGGCTTCGTCGAGGGCCTGCGGCGTATTCATCTCGCGCAACACGCCGCCGATGCTGTGGGTGGTCTGCAGTGCGGTAATGCGCGCCGTGATGCCCTCGGCCTGCGCCATCAGTGCTTGCAGATCGCCTGACTTGCCATTGGCCTGCGCCCACGCGCTCAACGGTTCGAATGGGAAGTCACCCGGGACATCCAGCCCGTGAACGCGTTCGAGCCCCACCTGCTTGGCCAAGCGGAATCCCAACTGCACGACCTCATTGCGGGAGGCCGGCAGCGTGCCGTCGAGATAGCGCGCGTAGTTGTCGCGCGCCGCTTCAGCCGGCCACTCGACGCCGACGAATGTCGGCTGGAACCTGGCCAGGGCATCGGTCACCGCCTGCAGTTCTGCTTGGCGCCGGGGCACCGTGACGTCCACCGACTCCACGTTGGCCTGGTCCTGACCCGGATTGCTGAAGTGGTAGGTACCGATGACGATGACGCGGGCCGGCGGCCCCGCCGCCCATGCGGCACCGTGCAGAAGGAGCAATGCCAGCACAAGGAGACGACGCATGACCGGTTCCTCCAACACGTAGGATGGGTTGAGCGTAGCGATACCCATCGTCGCGGACGATCAGACACACCGAAGCGATGGGTATCGCTACGCTCAACCCATCCTACATTTCATGGTGGCTGGAGTGGCGGAGAGAGTGTCCCTCAAGCGCAAACTTGTCAATGACATCATTGGACAGCTATGTACGTCATTGGAACGCGTTTAAACGCTATAAAACAGGCTTTTTTGTCGTTCTGCAACCCTCGATTTGTCCAAGCTTATCCACTGATGTCTGATACAATTCAGACCTAAAACATGGGTAGAGGCATGGGTCAGGATGGCGCGAGCGCTTCAGCGGTTGTCGGCTCTTTCGGTGAAAAACGCTAGCCGCCCTGGCTACTACTGTGATGGCGGCGGCCTGTACCTTCAGGTATCTAAGGCTGGCGCGAAATCCTGGGTGTTCCGCTACCGTCGAGATGGGCGGACCCGAGAGCTTGGGCTCGGCGCCCTACTGCTTACCCCCCTCTCGACAGCCCGAAAGAAAGCCGAAGCGATGCGGCTCACGCTCGGCCAGGGTCAAGAGCCCGTGCCAACTCGCGAAGCTGCCAGGCGCGCAGCTGCCAACCGCATGACCTTCTCTGAATGCGCAACCGCCTACATCACCGCGCACCGTCGGGGTTGGTCGAACCCTAAGCACGCGGAACAATGGCGGTCGACCCTGGACACCTACGCGGCACCGGCATTCGGATCGATTGATGTCTCCCAGGTCGACACGCACCAGGTCATCCGAGCCCTGGAACCTATTTGGCAAACAAAGACCGAAACGGCTTCACGCCTACGCGGGCGGATAGAGCGCGTTCTCGCCTGGGCGACCACGCGCGGCTATCGGGCCGGCGAAAACCCCGCGCGCTGGCGCGGGCACCTGGATACGCTTCTACCCAAGCCTGGCGCAATCAAGGACATTTCTCACCACTCTGCACTGCCCTACTCCCAAGCCAACGAATTCATGGCGGCGCTCAGCCAGGAGGACGGCAAAGCGCCAAAGGCCTTGCAGTTCGCGATCCTGACGGCTTGCCGCACGAATGAAGTCATTGGCGCCACCTGGGCAGAGATCGATCTAGTTAGCTCCGTGTGGACTATCCCAGCGCAACGCATGAAAGCCGGGAAGGAGCATCGCGTCCCTCTATCACCTGCTGCCATCAACGTTCTGGCAGGCATGGCGCCAGCGCAGGCAGGTGATTACGTCTTTGAGGGCGCCAAAGCCGGCAAGCCGCTATCCAACATGGCAATGCTCAACGTGCTGAAGCGCATGGAGCGAACCGACCTAACCGTTCACGGCTTCCGTTCCACATTCCGGGACTGGGCCGCCGAAGCGACAAATTTCCCACGAGAGCTGGCGGAAAAGGCCTTGGCGCACACTGTCCGCAGCGAGGTGGAGGCAGCCTATCAGCGCGGGGACCTGCTGGAAAAGCGTCGAGACATGATGGTCCAGTGGGCGGCTCACTGCGGCCGCCAGTAAGTTGCTCCGCAGCGTTTAAACGCTTCAAGGTTTCGGACATTCCGCCAATGGGACGGGGCGACCGTCCATCGGAATCTATGGGTACACACCTGAACACAGGTGGACACTCAGGGACTACCGAATGCAATCACAGCAACAGATCGCTACACCCCTCGCAAGCTCCATCCGCACCGTCGCCGACCGCCTGGATATCAGCAGGGCAGGCGTGTACGGCTTGCTTTCGACCGGCAAGCTACGCTCCTTTAAGTTGGGAAGTCGCACGCTAGTTGCCGAGGCCGAACTACAGCGCTTCATTGCTTCGCTCTCAGGGGGTGACGCATGAACAACGCAGATATTGTTGCCGACATGAAGCGAGCCGACCTAATCAAGTCCATGGCGCCGGACTCTGGCGTTTCCGTGGACGCGATCTTCCATAGGCTGGCAACACCAGTCGTCAAACGTACTAAGGCGTACACGAGCAGGGGTGGGTATCCCGCGCCAGATTGGTTCAATGAAGCCTTAGAAGCCCACAAAGGGCAGCGCGTGTCGATTCGACGCTTCATGATCCTTTGCGGACGACCGGACGCCAGCTTCTCAGAACGGCGCGACGTCGGCGCATGGCTTCGCGCCTCAGGAAGATTCCCAGCCAGCCATGGGGGCGAGCTGAGGTTCCGCATCTAATCGAATGAAGCCCGGCATATGCCGGGCTCTTTTTTTAACGCCATCAGGACATCGATGTCCCCGTTGTCCTGGCAAATCGCCGGAAATCGTAGTTTCGACCCTAGTTGTACCCCACTTGTACCCCACCTTGTACCCGCCTTGTGCCCTACCCAATCAGCCCGAAACCCTTGTCATTACTGAGGGTGGGTACAAGGGGCACAACTATATAGGCAGAAAGAAACAAATGAGGGATTGGGGACATCGATATCCTGATGCGGGGAGAAAGAATAGGAAAAGTTGTGCTCCTTGTGCCCCCAATCAAAACAATCTTTCCCGATCAATGACTTAGGGCGGGTACTGCGTGCTTGAGATGTACCCCACCCGTTTTGGACATTCCGCCAATGGAAGCCTCGCCACTTGACCGCGACCATGCCGGGCATACACCCGAACCCCGGCACGGATCATCCAAGCATGGCAACCATCGAAAAGTCGAAAACCGTCGTCACGAAGCGGCGCCACCTGAAGGTAACGGGCGGGCGCGGCCGCTTCGCCTTGAATGGCAACATCGTTCCCATCGAAGCGATTGTCGAAGTGAGCTTGCATGAAGCCGCCGATCTAGTGGCGCGCGGCATGGCAGTAGAAGCAAGCGCCGAAGAGGTCGCAACGGCTGGCGAAGCGGTAATCGCAAGCTCCACGCGCTTCGATAGCTGGGCGGACGCGGCATGACGATTTCCACGGACGATAAAGCACTAGTCCTTAGGGCCTGGGCGTATTTCTTGGAGACGGGCAAAGCCAGAGACCGGAGGATCGCTCAGATCCTAACCGACAGCGCCTTAGAGGGAAGCATTGTCGGGAGCACTTTCCCAACATGCGATGAGGACTACGCGGCCATTCTGCGCGCACTCTATATCGAGCCAGATCCTACCAACGGGGTTGAAGCCTGATGGCGACACGCACGCTCAAAGCATCTGTCATCATCGGTGGCAGTATCAGCGGGGCGTTCAAAAGCGCGCTTGGCATCACGAAGAATGGCCTTAGATCCATCGGCGACGAGATCGTGCGGGTCGAGCGAAAGCAGCGTCTTATGGCGCACAGCATTGAAACGTTCGGTCGCATGGGAAAGAGTGTCGACAGTCTGCGAGCCGACTACGCCCAGCTGACGACCGAAGCCGAACGCCTACGCAACGCGCAGTCCCGCCTTGCGAATGTGCAAGCACGTATCGATGGGAACAATGCGCGTCGCCGAGAGATTGGCGGCCAGCTTGCCGGCGCGTCTGCGACGTTCGGCGTCGTGGCCGCATCGGCGTTCGCCCCGGTGCGCCAGGCGGTCGCGTTCGAATCGGCGATGTTGGGTGTCGCGAAGCAAGTCGAAGGTGCTCGCGATGCGAACGGCCGGCTGACGCCGACTTACTTCGCTATGGCGAAGCAGATTCAGCGCCTTGGCCGGGAAATCCCCCTGGCAACTACCGAAATCGCGGACATGGTCGCAGCTGGCGCCAGAATGGGCGTCGCGAAGGATCAGCTAATCGACTTCACGCGGACCGCCGCGATGATGGCCGACGCCTTCGAATTGCCCGCAGGCCAGCTTGCCGACGATATGGGCAAGGTTGCGGGCCTGTTCGGTATCCCGATTCCGCGCATAGGCGAACTGGCCGACGCAATCAATCACCTGGACGACAACGCCAAATCCAGCGGCGGCGACATCATCGAAGTCCTGCGGCGAACTGGCGGCATGGCGCAAGCGCTGAAGATGCCGGCGAAGGAAGCGGCGGCCCTGGGGTCCACGTTCCTCACGATGGGCAGCAGCGCCGAAGTGGCCGGCACCGCGACAAATGCTGTCCTGCGCATTCTCGGTGCCGCGACTGCGCAGTCCAAGAGCGTGCGCGCCGGCCTGGAATCCATCGGCATGACACCTACCGACGTGCAGGCCAGCATGTCGAAAGACCCGACGGGCACGATTCTTCGCCTGCTAGATACGCTGAACAGGCTGTCCGACGAACAGCGCATGGTGGCCGCGACGCGAATTTTCGGCGCGGAGTACGGCGACGACATCGCCAAGCTGGCGACGGGCGCGGGCGAATACCGCCGGCAATTGGAGCTGGTCAACGGCGAGGCGCAGCGCGGCAGCATGTCGCGCGAATTCCAGGCGCGGCTAGGCACGACCGCTGCGCAATGGCAGCTCACGAAGAATCGCGTTTCCGAGGTGGCAGTAGTAATTGGCGATGCCTTGCTTCCAGCCGTGAACCGCATGCTTGGAACAGCGGCCCCGCTGATTGAGGGCATGTCCGAATGGTCGCGGCAGAATCCGGGGCTTGTGAAAGGCATCATCGGCGCCGCCCTTGCCGTGTCCGGCTTGCGCGTGGTGACCCTGGGGGCTGCCTACGCCTGGACCGCGATCAAGGGGCCGGCGTTGTCGGTGATGGGATTCATTGCCCGCTGGCGCGCGACAAGCGCGCTTGCTGCAATGGGCCGCTTCGGCCCCCTGGCGATGCGTGTCGCTGGCGCAGTGCGCACCGTAGGCGCGGCCGTGGCTGCGATTGGTGGTGGTCCTGTCACTGCGGCCGCTGCGGCCCTCACGGCTGGCGCCTTGGTGGTCCGCAAATACTGGCAGCCGATCAAGACGTTTCTCGGCGGCATGTTCGACGGCATGCGCGAAGCTTTCGGCCCCGTGCTGTCCGAGCTGGGCGCCGCCGTGGCGCCGCTGAAACCCGTATGGGATTCGGTGTCGACATCCATCGGTAAGGCATGGGATTGGGTCGTGAAGCTGCTGGCCCCGGTGAACCTGACATCGCAACAGCTGTCGACCGCCGCCAACATCGGCCGCGTGTTCGGGCATGTGCTATCAAATTCCCTCACGACCACGATTCGCCTTTTCTCGGCGGTGTCGCGGGCCATCTTCGCCACCGGCCAGGCAATCGGCAGCGTTATTGCCTGGATCATGAAGCGCATGGAGCCCGTGCTGGCCGCCGTGAAGACGGTCGGCGGCACAGTGTCGGCCGCTGCCGGCATGCTGGGCCTGGGGACAAGCGCCGACGTCAAGGCCGAAGGCGGAAGCGTGCCGCGCGCGAAGGTCGCGCCGGTCGCTGCTGCGGTGTCTGCCGCCGGTCGCGGCGGACGCGGCGGCACCGTAGTTCACCAGCAAAACGCCTATCACATCACCCAGCAGCCCGGCGAGTCGAGCGAAGCGCTTGCGAAGCGGATCGCTGCGCAGAATCGGAATGAGGACAACGCCACGAAGCGCGGAAGCCTGGTCGACGGGACAACTTAATCAAAAATCATTTCTGAGCTTCGGTTCACGCCCGGTGATTTCTCGAAACGTTTCAGCTCGCGAGAACGCCTCAATACATCGACTCACCCATGCTTGCGTGTACAAGTAGTCCTTGTGAGCCTCGTCGTAAACGCAATACGCAGCATCGCAGAGCTCTGGCTTCTTTGACCCAGTCTTAGGCCTAACTTTGTAATGTCGCCAGGCGTCTGAGTGCGCCGTCTGGGTGACAATGAATGGCGTCTTCTCATTTATCCTAGTTACGACATCCCCGGGCTTTAGTAGCTCCAAGTTCGCAATTGGAATCTTCTTTTCCTTGATAAGCACATTCAATCGCTCCAAGCGCTGCAACTCTTCTTCACTCGCCTCGTCGACTTTGACAAATTCCACAGATGCGTCGGCCGCATTCTGTCGATTCGCCACCTTGGGAACCAGATAGACGTTATATGAATACTTCATGCTGTTGAGAACAGTTGAAGGAAGACTTCCCCGAAATGTCTCAACATATTCCTTGACAGACCTCGCATTACTAACCGCAAGCGCCCTCGCCGCCTTCTTCTTTTCCGGGGGAAGCACAGTAGAGAACTGAAGGGATACTGCAAGCTGTTCTTGAAGTGCGTACTTCTGTCCAAACGTTTGAACTATCAGTTCCTCAAGATTCAAGAGTGAAGCTTGACACTCGCCGTACAAGGAAGGATCGAGCTCCGGAAGGTGTCTATGTTCGATCTTGTTACGCAACCCGATTAAGAATTCAATATTTCGCCTCTCAGCAGGATGGTTAGCGCCGTAGTATTTTTTGGCGCACTCAGCAAGATCCCAATGCTTTGGATCTCCGTCAATCCGTTCGAAGCGGCCGTTTTTCTTGTACCAAGGCTTTACGTTCCGCCTGTAATAAATAGCGTGAAACAGAGCGGTCCACGCTATTACAATCATCACCAAGAACTGCGCCGTCCTGAAGCTGCGTCCTGGCCGGTTGTACGCTTCCACTGCGGCTATCGCCGCGACCTGACATTTCTCCAGATTGTCTTTTACAGCCTGTGGTAGTCCTCTAGGCATTGCTGTCTCCCCCGCTCAGGCGTACTTGCCAGATCTTGTACGCCTTCAGGAGGCCGGTCAAATCGATGGGTCCTCCCTGACGCCCCGCCCCCTGCGGGGTCCGAGACACCGCAGATATCGCGGCGTGCGTGACCCTTCAAATCCAAGTTGTTGTTTCTCTTGGACCTTAGATGGCCCCAGTTTCTAGCCCTTTCGGCATACCCCAGAAGCAAAGGCCAATAAAACGCCGCCCACATCTGCGGACATTCCGCCAATGGAACCGCGCTACTTGACAGTTGAGAATCTCAGTCATTCAACGACTGAGAGTCACCGCAAGATGCGCCCCGAAAGCCTACCTGTTGACGAAGTCATCGCCAATAAACTGCGCGATCCAGAGCACTATCGAAAGAACTCTCCGAGCGATGTCAACGCTCGTGAATCGGGCGGTATGCGCTCCCTTGTCGCAGCCGTAAAGCACACCATGGCGCAAGCTTCTACCGCGGCGCCCTACCGCGCCATCATTCCGGCGGGGTTCCAGGAACCGACTAGCGTCGTACCCGTCGATGCATCGCGCTCGGTTGTTGCATGCCTTTCTGGCGACAACCTGACGACGCTCTTCGACGCAAAGGGACGGCTCCGACGTACGCCTCTCGCCGCGCCATCTACTAATGAAATCAAGATGGATGCGGTTTTGATTGAGAATAGCCGAGTCGCACGCGCTGGCGCCGGCATCATGATCATGCCGGAGACTCACCAACCGCGCCCTGTCGGCCGCGATGGGTCAATCGTTCTTGAACGGCTTCCGGCATACATCCGGCATGTCGAAGCCGGCGCTTGGTCGACTGTCGATGTCGCGTCGTTGGGTGAAGTTCCGCAAAGCTCACTCCCCATCAATTCGACAGAGATCGAATGGGACAATGCGATTGCAAAAGCAATTCGCTTTGAGATCCCTAGGGTCGACCGAAGGGCCTATGCCGATCAAGACCAGCTTTGCGCGCATATTGTCGCGGGCATCGCGCTTGGCCTGGCGCGGACAGCGGATGCGGTATTGCTGGATGCAGTGAAGGCAAGCAATCCCCAAGCTTTTTCAATTGCAGCCATAGCCGCACAGGACTTGCAGATCGAGGACATTCGGGCCATCGCAGGCACCAATGCAGCCGGCGTTGCCGTGGGGGTGGATGGCGTGCTGCGCGCGGCTGGGGTTCCTGCTCAGCTAACGCCCGATATGTCAGGAACGATTGTTGGCGCGTGGGACCGCTGCGTGGTCGCTATCCGGGACGATATTTCGATCAACTTCCTGCGCATAGGAACCGCTGGCGACATGATGGTCACTGCCTGGGCATCCATGCTGCCGCTCATCGCCGCGCCACAGAATTTTTGGGAGGTCGCATGAAGCGGCTTCTCTCCCGCATAACTGGCGGACGCATGTTGTTCCCGTGGTTTTCCTTGGGCCACGGTCACGCGTCGGGGCGTCCGCCAGTTACCTTTTCTCTTGAGCTAGATGCGGCCATTGGTGCTGCGCAGATCGTTGTTCGCAGTCCTGACGACGAAGGCCCGCGCGTGGCGATCATCTCGAAAACCCTTGGCGGGTCTTTCGTCTACAGCCGAGCGGAAGCACAGAAGCGAATTGCTAGCGCTTTCCCGGAAGTCGACCAGGCTGGCGTCCAGCGTGCAGTGCTCTACTTGGAGAATCGCGCTGTCATCGCATGTGCGCCACCGGAAGATGTGGCGAAACGTGGCAGCTGGGTGGAAAAATGGAGACATGAAACGCGATGACGATTACAAGCCCGCCGGGTTTGACGGAGACTACATACTGGGATCGAAGTCCGGAGCGATTCAATCTTCCTAGCTCTTATCACGTGATCGCGCCTATAGTTGGATGGGATAGAGCCGTCGAGATCGGCATGAGGGTTTGGGAGGTCTGCGCACCGCCAAGCCGCTCGGGTGGACTAGGCCGTCGCTCGCGCGGGCGCATGGGCAGCCTGTACGTTCCCCATCGGATCAACCCGGAAACTCCCAACCGCATCGTACAGATTGCCGGCCTGGAAGATGCCGCGAAGCTAGTCGCCGCGATGCCAGGCGAACAGCTCTTCTTTCCTTGTATTGAGAGCGCATCCCTCTCGCGACGAAATCGCGCTATCGCTGAGCAGGTCGCCGACGGCTGGCCGACCGCAGCGGTCGCTCGGGGCTTCGGAATCACGCCGCGCCAGGTACGCCGCATCTGTTCGGCGCTCGCTTGCGCCAAAGCAGGATGATAGGGACACGTTAGATAGCCAGGCAGGATGATATGCCTTGCCTATTGTCCGCTGTCCATGATCCGAACAATCGATTTCACTCGCGAAGCGCTTACACACATGCTTTCTCTGCACCGCAGGGGTGTGCATCTTCAAGTAGGAAAGCAATGCGATACAGCGCTTTGATCGATAGCGAAACTCTAGTCATCACCGATAGCAAGACGCAGGAGACTGCTGAGGCCATTGCTGTGATTCCGCATCACATGCCCGACCTAGAAGCATTTGTGATGCATGTGCCCGTCGAGATGGCGGGCGAACTAGCGAGAATGGCTGCCTGGCGCAGCCTTGGCCAAGCTGCACCAGCGCCGGGAGATTTCCAAGTCTAGCTAGCCGAAGGCTCAGAATTCCCCTTAATGATCTCGACGATCCTTGAGGGGTTGTCTGGCGCACCGTCCGCCTTGAGATATCCGGTCTGACTGTGGCTAAAGATAGCTCGCGTTGTCTCCATCAACACCGCATCTTTCACGACCGGATTCTCTGTAGCCTGCACGAACGCCTGAAATGTTCGCAGGGAATGAGCCTTGTGACGACTAACAACGGCTTGATGCTTGTTTGCTTTGTAGTTGCCAGCACACCAAGCGCTGATCGCAATAAGCATCGCAAGAATTACAATTTTCGACGTAGAGAACTGGATCACTGCATACTGATTCTCAGGCGCTCTAATCCAGAAGAAGGCTATGGCTGTCAGCACAGTGACGACAGCTGAAATTGTCGCTCTATCTAGCCAGCTTTTAGCCTCATTCTCGCGAGCCGTCGCGTCGTTGAGGAACTCGTCGGTGAAAACGCCGACACCGGCCTTTGCTGATGCCTCACGCGTCACACGAACGATTTCATCGATATCTTTTGACCTCTGGTCCGAGAACTTCTTAAAGTCATCGAACTGGCTGCTTGCGGCACTGACAGATGACGTGATGCTGCGAAGCTGCGCAGGAATGTCCCCTTTCAGATACGCCAGGAACGGCACCCACTGTTGGGTGTTGATGTAAAGTTCCTGCTGTTGAATAGCGAGGTTGTTAACGATTTCGTCGCGCTTAGAACCTGGCGACCCCTCAAGATCGAACTTGTTGATTTTCTCGACCCATTGCCAGCAATTCTCAAGACTGTTGGCGATGGATTGAATTGCGTTTGCTGGAAGTCGGTCGAGGGGCAGATCATCCAGCAAATGGACGATCTCGTAGATTGAACCTATATCGCCTTCCGCAGCCCTGAAATCGATGGTTCCCCATTCGACCCTGTGCATCAGGCTCTTGGGATCAATACTCGTGAAGTAAGCCAGCTTCGTACGAAGCGTAGTCGCGTCTGCCATGTCGCCCCCCATGAGCCCCTGTCACGACTACTCTAAAGACGTTACTGGTCCCCGCAAGCCCCAGCCCTACGGAAGGATGGGTAGGGACATGGGCTAGCAAAGATATCGCTAATAAATATCAATAAAATCAGCAACTTATAATATGTTTTGGCGGAGAGAGTGGGATTCGAACCCACGGTAGGCTTGCACCTACGGCAGTTTTCAAGACTGCTGCCTTAAACCGCTCGGCCATCTCTCCGTTGTCTGGAACTGCCCGCGACCCCGTCGCGGTGCATCGCCACCCTGCCCCGGCGGCGCGCCCGGCCCCTTGCAGGCCGGACGGCATTTTCGCATGAACACCCTGCCCGTGGCTTACGACGCCTTCTTCACCTTGCCGGCCTTGGTGTTGTCGATGGCCATCGCGATGGCCTTCTCCTTCTCCTCCGAACACTTGCCGCCGCAATCCAGCCGCGAGGATTCGATCTGCTGCGGCAGGTGCTCGGCCAGGAAATCGATGAATACCCGCACCGCCGGCAACATGCCCCGGCGCGAGGCGAACACCGCATGGCAGATGCCCTGCGGCAGGCTCCATTCCGGCAGCACCACCTCCAGCTCGCCCTTGCGCACTGCGTCCGCGCACACCGTCTCCGGCAACAGCGTGATGCCGTAACCGTCCTTCGCCATCGACTGCAGCAGCGGGAAATCGAAACCCGCCAGGCGCGGATTCAACTCGATGCGGCGCACCTCGCCATTGGGCCCATGCAGCTCCCAGCGCTGGCGTGCCTCGTCCTCGCTGATGCTCAGGGTGACGTGCTCGGCCAGGTCTTCCGGCACCTTCGGGCGGCCGGCACGGTTGAGGTACTTCGGGCTGGCCACCAGCAACTCCTGGATCTGGCCGAAGCTGCGCATCACCAGGCTGCCGTCGTCGTCGAGCTTGGCGCGCACGCGCAGCGCCACGTCGTAGCCCTCGTTGATGATGTCCACGCGGCGGTTGTTGACGTGCAGCTGCAACCGCACCTTCGGGTACTTGTCGAGGAAGGCCGGCAGGATCTTCGGCAACTGCATCTGCGCCACCGCCACCGGCACGCTGACGCGCACCACGCCGCGCGGCTCGGCGCTCAGGCGATCGACCACCTCGCGCGCGGCCTGGGCTTCGGCCAGCATCGTCTGCGCATGGCGGTGCACGCTCATGCCCACGTCCGTCACCGCGAAGCGGCGGGTGGAGCGCTGCAGCAGGCGCACGCCCAGGTCGGTCTCCAACTGGCTGATGCGCCGGCTCAGGCGGGACTTGGGGATGCCCAGCGCCCGTTCCGCCGCGGCGAAGCCGCCGTGGTCCACCACCATCGCGAAGTAATAGAGGTCGTTGAGGTCGTGCTGCATGAATTAGTCTCGCCTTTAGAACGATCAGTGACGTTTAACCACGTTTATCCCACCAATGCAACGACCTACAGTGTTCTCCAACGCGGTTGAGGCCGCATCCCGACCGGAGAACCACCATGAAACTATTGCATATCGACAGCAGCGCCCTGGCCGCCAATTCGGTCAGCCGACAACTGACCGCCGCCATCGTAGCCCGTTGGCAGGACAGTGTGCCCGGGCTGGAGGTCACCTACCGCGACCTTGACGCCAACCCGCTTCCGCACCTGACCAACGCCGTACTGGGTGGGGGCGATGCCGCCGCCGCACAAGCCGCCGAGCAGGCGATGCAGGAGTTCCTGGCCGCCGATGTCATCGTGGTCGGCGTGCCGCGCTACAACTTCGGCGTACCGTCCACGCTGAAAGCCTGGATCGACCGCGTGGCGGTGGCCGGCCGTACCTTCAAGTACACCGAGAACGGCCCCGTCGGCCTGGCCGGCGGCAAGCAGGTGATCGTGGCCGAGGCCAGCGGTGGCGAATACGCCGGTACGGCGATCGACTTCGTGGCGCCGTACCTGAAGCAGGTGTTCGGCTTCCTCGGCATCACCGATGTGGAGTTCATCCGCGCCGAGCGCGTGGCGTATTCGCCGCAGCACAAGGCCGAAGCCATCGAAACCGCGCTGGCCAGCATCCCCGCACCGCTGCGCAAGGCCGCCTGAGCCTTCGGGTCGCGGGACGGGGCCGGTATGCTGCCGGCACCCGTTTCCGCCACCCGCCGATGCCCGCCCGGAACACCACGCCCGACGCGATCGATGCCCCAGAGGCGCTGGCCCTGCTGAAGGCCGCCGCCCGCCCGGACCATCGCGCCGGGCTGGCGCGCTACGGCATTCCCGACACGCATGCGCTGGGCGTGCCGATGCGCGAGATCCAGGCGCTGGGCAAGCGCATCGGCCGTCGTCACGCCATGGCCCAACCCCTCTGGGACAGCGGCATCTACGAAGCCCGCCTGCTGGTGGCCTTCATCGCCGATCCCACGCACCTCACCCCCACGCAGATGGACCGCTGGTGCCGCCAGTTCGACAACTGGGCGGTCTGCGACACGCTGTGCCTGCACCTGTTCGACCGCAGTCCGCATGCGTGGGGACGGATCGATGCATGGGCGCGCAAGCGCGGCGAGTTCGAAAAACGCGCGGCGTTCGCGCTGCTGGCCGGGCTGGCGGTGCACGACCGCCACACGCCGGATGCACCCTTCCTCGCCGGGCTGGCCCACGTGGACGCGGCGGCGGGCGATGCGCGCAACTTCGTCAGCAAGGGCGTGAGCTGGGCGCTGCGTGCCATCGGCCACCGCAATGCGGCGCTGCATGCCGAAGCGATCGACCGCGCCACCGCGCTGGCGGCGACCGACGATCCGACGCGACGCTGGGTCGGCAAGGATGCGTTGCGCGACCTGGGCCGCGCGGCGGTGCGCGCCAAGGTGTCGAAGGCGACGAAGGGACGCGCGAAGAAGAAGACGTGAAGCTCCCCTCTCCCCGCAAAGCGGGGAGAGGGTGCCGAAGGCGGGTGAGGGGCGAGCGGAGAGGTAGGCCTTCCACCGCGATCAACGCTCAACGCGCGTCTGCGACCGGAATGCGGAGAGTTCTGTGCCAAGAGCGCCCCTCATCCGCCCTCCGGGCACCTTCTCCCCGCTCGCGGGGAGAAGGGATACAACGTCAGGCGATGCGGTCCGCGCCACCCATGTACGGCCGCAGCACCTCGGGCACGGTGATCGAGCCGTCGGCGTTCTGGTAGTTCTCCATCACCGCGATCAGCGCGCGACCCACGGCGGTGCCGGAGCCGTTGAGCGTATGCACGGGCTCGGGCTTGCCGGTGGCGGGATTGCGCCAGCGGGCCTGCATGCGGCGGGCCTGGAAGTCTTCGCAGTTGGAGCACGAGGAGATCTCGCGGTACATGTCCTGCGACGGCAGCCAGACTTCCAGGTCGAAGGTCTTGGTGGCGCCGAAGCCCATGTCGCCGGTGCACAGCAGCATGCGGCGGTACGGCAGGCCAAGCTTCTCCAGCACGGTTTCCGCGGCGCGCGTCATGCGTTCCTGCTCGTCGTAGCTTTCCGACGGGCGCGCGATGGAGACCAGTTCCACCTTCTCGAACTGGTGCTGGCGGATCATGCCGCGCACGTCGCGACCACCGCTGCCGGCTTCGGAACGGAAGCACATCGAATGCGCGGTCATGCGCAGCGGCAGGCGGGCATCGTCGAGGATTTCGTCGCGGACGATATTGGTCAGCGGCACTTCCGAGGTCGGGATCAGGTAGCGCTTGTGTTCGCCCAGGTGGGTGGCGAACAGGTCTTCCTCGAATTTCGGCAGCTGGCCGGTGCCACGCATCGAATCGGCGTTGACGATCACCGGCACGCTGGTCTCTTCGTAGCCGTGTTCGTTGGTGTGCAGGTCGAGCATGAACTGCGCCAGCGCGCGGTGCAGGCGCGCCAGTTGGCCACGCAGCACGGTGAAGCGCGCGCCGGACAGCTTCGCGGCGGTGTCGGCGTCCAGCCAGCCGTGGCGGGCGCCGAGTTCCACGTGGTCCTTCACCGGGAAGTCGAACGCGCGCGGCGTGCCCCAGCGGTGCTGTTCGACGTTGTCGGCTTCGTCCTGGCCCACCGGCACGCTGGCGTGCGGCAGGTTGGGGATGCCCAGGGCGATGGCCTCGATCTCGGCGCGGATCTCGTCCAGCTTCACTTCCGAGGCCTTCAGCTCGTCGCCGAAGCCGGCCACTTCCGCCATCAGCGCGGACACGTCCTCGCCCTTGGCCTTGGCCTGGCCGATGGCCTTGGAGCGGGTGTTGCGCAGGTTCTGCAGTTCCTCGGTGCGCTTCTGGATCTGCTTGCGGGCGGCTTCCAGGTCGGCGATGCGGGACACGTCCAGGTCGAAACCGCGGGCCTCCTTGAGGCGCTGGGCGAGTTCGGCGGGCTGGGTGCGGAGCAGGACGGGATCGAGCATGGAAACAGCAGTCTGGCGTGGGAAGCCGGCATTATCGCCCATCTGCGACCGGTTGCCCGCGCGGTTAACGGCGGCTGTGCAAGAATCGGCGCGACTTCACCGGTGATCCCCATGTCGGCCCAGCAACCGCACGAACCGCACTTCACCTTCCGCCTGCCCCGCACCGCCCTGCGCAACGCCGCCATCGCCTTCGGCATCGGCCTGCTGCTGTTCGTGATCGTCTGGTGGGCGGGCCGCGACGACGGTTTCTACACGCCGGAAGCCACGGTGCCGGGCAAATCGCTGCCGGTCGAGGCGCTGCCCGAACCCCTTTCCACCGGCGATGGCGCCAGCGGCATGGAAGAACCCGCACCACGACCGGCCGCCGAGGAGCGCCCGCAGCTGGTGGAAGAAAAGCCGATGCCCGCGCCCGTGTCGGAAACACCGATGCCTGTGGCACCGGCCGATGCCACGCCGTCGGCGGCGGGTGTTCCGCTCGCCCCCGGCGATGTGCCCGTGCCGATCCCCGGCCAGACACCCGCGCCCGAGTACCCGCCGTCTGCCATGCGCAATGGCGCGGAAGGCACGGTGATGGTGCGGGTGGAAGTGGGCGCGGACGGCGTGCCGACCGCTGTCGATGTGGCCCAGCGCAGTGGCTCCCGTGATCTGGATCGCGCTGCGGTGGACGCCGTGCGCCGCTGGCGCTTCCAGCCCGCCCAGCGCGATGGCCAGGCGGTGAGCGGTGCGGTGACGGTGCCGATCGACTTCAAGATGCGGTGATCGCGGTGCCGGTATCGGGCACGATGCCACTAGGGCGCATGCAAAACCCCGCCTGAAAATCGAGACCGCTTGAGTGTCGTTCGTGGTGAGCCTGTCGAACCACGCTCTTCGCGGGACATCGAAAAGCCAAGACAGCGCGCCTTGGTTCTAGAAGCGTGGTTCGACAGGCTCACCACGAACGGAGCACGTCTTTGGAGCTTGTCATGCGCCACGAGTCTTGGCGCGATCCCGAAGCGCTTGCCGTATGCACGCGACCTGCACACACGTGAACGCGGGTTCCAGTACCTGAACTCAAACCGGCCCGTTTCATCGCGACATCACGCATCGCAAACATCGCCCCGCCAAGACTCGGCCCCGTTCCAACGCGGAACCCACAACGCGAAACGGAGGTTCACATGTCGATGCCCACAAACAACGAGTACCGCACCCCGGATACCGTGGAAGACACCACGGTGGAACCGCGCCGCACCACCTCGCCCGTACTGCTGATGCTGCTGGCCCTCGCGGTCACGGCTGCAGGCCTGGTGTGGTGGACGCAGTCGCGACATGCCGGCACCGAAACGCCGGTCGCCGCGCTGCCTGCCCCGGTGGCGGATGATGCCGTCAATGCACCGGCCAATGAGCGCGCGGCCGCCACGGCCGACCGCAAGCGCGCCGAGCGCACGGCAGCCACCCGTCCGGCTTCGATCAGCCGCGATGCCCGTCCGCTGGCCAGCAACGCCGAGCCGAAGTATCCGGCCTCGATGCTGCGCGCCGGTGTCGGCGGTACCGTCGTGGTGTTGGCCGAGGTCGATGCGCAGGGCCATCCGATCGACGTGCGCGTGGTCGAGCGCAGCGGTGAACGCGACCTGGATCGCGCCGCGCTGACCGCCGTGCGCCAGTGGCGCTTCGAGCCGGCCATGCGCAATGGCAAGGCGATCGCCACCAGCGTGAAGGTGCCGGTGGACTTCAAGCCAATCTAAGCGCTGCACCGCTCCGCACAGGGAGCTGACGAGGAAAGAAAAAGGGGGACGCGCGCACGCGTCCCCTTTCTCATGCTTGGCCTCTTGCAGGAGCGACGCAAGTCGCGACCGTGATCCTTGTGCAATAGATCACGGCAAGCGACCGCGGGACAGGTGCGGAACGGGAGAGCCACACAGGAATCGGGGGTCTGCGGTCGCGACTTACGTCGCTCCTACAGAAAGCGAAAGCGTCACGCCTTCCGCAACGCAAACCCCGCGCCGGTCGCCAGGCCGTCGTAGTTCGGGAACGAGGTCGCCACGTTGGCGACATCGCCGATGCGCACCTCGCCGGTTGCGACCTGCCCGGCGATGGAGAACGCCATCGCGATGCGGTGGTCGCCGTGGGAATCCACGGTGCCGCCGTGCAGCGGGCCCGGAAAGATCGTCGCGCCGTCGGGCGTCTCATCCACGCGCAGGCCGAGCACACGCAGGCCGTTGGCCATGCTGGCCAGGCGGTCGGATTCCTTCACCCGCAGTTCCGCAGCGCCGCGCACAACCGTGGGGCCGTTCGCCGCTGCCGCCGCGACGAACAGCGCGGGGAACTCATCGATCATGTCCGGCACCAGCGCTTCCGGCACCTCGATGCCGTGCAGTGGCGCGTGACGCACCACCAGATCGGCCACCGGCTCGCCGCCGTGCTCGCTGGCATTCTCTTCGCTGATGTCCGCGCCCATCAGGCGCAGCGCCTGCAGCAGGCCGGTGCGGCGCGGATTCAGGCCGACGGCGCGCAGGCGCAGTTCGGAGCCGGGAACGACACTGGCCGCGACCAGGAAGAACGCGGCCGACGAAAAATCCGCAGGCACGGCGATGTCGGTCGCCTTCAGGCGCTGCCCGCCGCGCAGGCGCGCGAAGCCGGGCGAGAAGTCGATGTCCACGCCGAACGCCTTCAGCATGCGCTCGGTGTAGTCGCGGGTGGGATGCGGCTCGCGCACGACGGTTTCGCCATCGGCATACAGGCCCGCCAGCAGTACGGCGGACTTCACCTGGGCACTGGCGACTTCCAGCGTGTAGTCGATGCCCGCCAACGGCTGGCCGCCCTGGATGCGCAGCGGTGGCAGGCCGCCAGCTTCGGTGTCGATGCGCGCGCCCATCGAGGACAGCGGCCCGGTGACGCGGCGCATGGGGCGCTTGGACAAGGATTCGTCGCCGACCAGCACGCTGTCGAACGGCTGCGCAGCCAGCAGGCCCGCAAGCAGGCGCATGCCGGTGCCGGCGTTGCCGCAGTCCAGCGCGCCCTCCGCAGGCTTCAGGCCATCCACGCCCACGCCGTGCACGATGCGCCGCGACGGCGACGGGGTCTCCACGCGTACGCCGAGCCGCGAGAAGATCGCGGCGGTGGCGCGGGTGTCCTCGCCTTCCAGGAAACCGTCGATCGTCGAGGTGCCGTCCGCCAGCGCGGCGAACATCACCGCGCGATGGGACACCGACTTGTCACCGGGAATGTCGAGGGTGCCGCTCAGGGGTTTGCCGGTGGAGGCGATCCAGTCTTGTTTCATCGGAGTTCGTTGCGGGCTTGGGAAGTGAGGGAAGGGAGTACGGGATTCAGAATGACTGAGGACTTCCCGTCATCCCGGCGAAAGCCGGGATGACGAGCGAGGTGAGACCGGCGCTGGATGAGGCTCATGACCGGCTCAAGGCACCGCGACCGGGTACGACCCCAGCACCTTGATCTGCGCCGAATGCTGTTTCAGTTCGGCCAGCGCCTGCTTCATCGCCTCATCGTCGATGTGGCCGGCCAGGTCGATGAAGAAGCCGTACTCCCACTTGGCATGGTGCGAGGGCCGCGACTCGATGCGGTTCATGCTGATGCCGTGGCGCGCGAACGGGCTGAGCACGTCGAACAGCGCGCCAGGCTTGTCGTGGATGAAGACCAGCACGGAGGTGCGGTCGTGGCCCGACGGCGGGAAGATGCTGCGGCCGATCACCAGGAAGCGCGTGGTGTTGTCCTTGTCGTCCTGGATCGGGCTCATGACGACCTTCTTCAGGCCGTACACGTGGGCGGCGCTTTCGCCGCCGATGGCGGCTGCGTCGTCGTTGCCGCGCGCGCGGCGCGCGCCTTCGGCATTGCTCGACACCGGCACCTTCTCCACCTTCGGCAGGTTGGCGCGCAGCCAGCCCGCCGTCTGCGCGAAGGACTGCGGGTGCGCGTAGATGCGCTCGATGTCGTCGATGCGGCCCGTGCGCGACATCAGGAACTGGTGCACGCGCAGTTCGACTTCGCCGCAGATCTTCAGGTCCGAGGTCAGGAACATGTCCAGGGTGATCTGGATAGTGCCCTGCCCCGAGTTCTCCACCGGCACCACGCCGAAATCGGCGTTGCCGCTGGCCACTTCCTGGAAGACCTCTTCGATGCTTGCCAGCGGCAGGCCATGCGCGGAGCGACCGAAGTGCTTGAGCACGGCCTGCTGGCTGAAGGTGCCCTCCGGGCCGAGGTAGCCGATCTTCAGCGGCTCCTGCTGCGCCAGGCACGCGGACATGATTTCGCGGAAGACATGCACCAGCACTTCGTCGCTGAGCGGGCCCTCGTTGCGGTCCACGACCATCCGCAGCACCTGCGCCTCGCGCTCGGGACGGTAATAGTCCACTGCCGCGGCCAGCTTGCCCTTGGCCTTGCCGACCTGGTGGGCGAAGACGGCGCGTTCGGCGATCAGCGACTGGATCTGGCGGTCGATGCCGTCGATCTTGGCGCGCACGTCGGAGAGGGCGGGAGCGGGTGCGGTCGTGACGTCGGCTGTCTTGCCTTTCGCCGGCGCGGCGGTTTTCTTGGGCTTGCTGGGTTTGGGGGCCATGTTTCGTGTTCCCTGAAAATGCTCTCTGTAGGAGCGACGCAAGTCGCGACCGGACAGTTGACGGTCGCGACTTACGTCGCTCCTACAACAGCGCTACTCATCCGTTGCGTTGCTGGAAATCGCGCATGAAATCGACCAGCGCCTGCGCGCCGTCCACCGGCAGCGCGTTGTACAGCGAAGCGCGGATGCCACCGACCGCCTTGTGCCCCTTCAGCGCCAGCAGGCCGGCGGCTTTGGACTCGGCGACGAAGCGGGCATTGAGGGTGTCATCCGGCAGGAAGAAGGGAATGTTCATCCGCGACCGCGCCGCCGGCACCACGTCGTTACGGTAGAAGCCTCCCGAACTGTCGATGGCGTTGTAGACGAGCGACGACTTCACCGCGTTACGGCGCGCAAACTCGGCGACGCCGCCTTCGGCCAGCATCCACTTGAACACCAGGCCGGCCAGGTACCAGTTCCAGGTCGGCGGCGTGTTGAGCATCGAGTCGCGCGCGGCATGCGAGCGGTAGTCGAAGATGTCGGCGCGCGGCTGGCCGCTGCGCTCGAACAGGTCCTTGCGGATGATCACCACCGCCACGCCGACCGGGCCCAGGTTCTTCTGCGCACCGGCGTAGATCACCCCGTACTTCGACACGTCCAGCGGCTCGGAGGCGATCGACGAACTGAAGTCCGCGAACAGCGGCACCTCGCCCACGTCGGGCGTGTCACGGAACTCGACACCGTGGATGGTCTCGTTGGCGGTGATGTGCACGTAGGCGGCATCGGGGGTGAGCTTCCAGGTGTCGCGCGACGGGATGTCATGGAAGCCGCCGGCCTCGCCGTCGGCGGCGATGTTGACCGTGCAGTAGGGCGTGGCCTGCTTGATCGCGGTCTTGCCCCAGTGGCCGGTGACCACGTAGTCGACCACCTGGCCTGGGGCAGCGAAGTTCAGCGCCAGCAGCGCCTGGTGGGTCGTGGCACCGCCGGACAGGAACAGCACGGCATAGTCATCGGGAATACCGACCAGTGCGCGCAGGTCCGCTTCGGCCTCGGCCGCCACCGCGATGAAATCCTGGCTGCGGTGGCTGATTTCCACGATGGACGCGCCGATGCCGTTCCAGTCGAGCATCTCGGCCTGGGCCTGCCGCAACACCGACTCGGGCAACGTGGCGGGACCGGCACTGAAGTTGAACGCGCGCGTCATGGGGCACCTGGAAGAATGAACGGCTAGTATGCCGCAGGGCATCCGTTGCATGGGCAACCATGCGCAAGTTGGGGCATGAAATGCGGGCGGACTGCATCCCGCACCGGGCCATGGACGTACAGACTTGCAGCAGATCGTCCACAGGCCGGGAATTTTCCCGCCGCACAGGCGTCCAAGAACACCTGCAACGTTCCGGAGTTTCCCCATGTCCCTGCGCGATGCCTTGCGAATCCCCTCCTCCGAGATCACCGACGAGTCCGTCTACCGGGAGCGGCGCGCCCTGCTGCGTGCCTTCGCAATGGCGCCGGCGCTGGCCCTGTCCGGTTGCGCGGAGGCCGAGCCGCCCCCGCCCCCGAGGTTGACGGTGACGCCCGAGCAGGCCCGGTCCGGATTCCGCACGACGGAGGAACTGACCCGTTACGAAGACGTGGCGAGCTACAACAACTTCTACGAGTTCGGCACCGGCAAGGCCGACCCGTCCACCGCACGCAAGACATTGAA
Source organism: Pseudoxanthomonas sp. LARHCG66 (assembly GCF_052871755.1). Lineage (NCBI taxonomy): Bacteria > Pseudomonadati > Pseudomonadota > Gammaproteobacteria > Lysobacterales > Lysobacteraceae > Pseudoxanthomonas > Pseudoxanthomonas sp. LARHCG66. Next base: position 229,197 of record NZ_JBIXJW010000005.1, read on the forward strand.
GACTTCGCCATGGTCGGTGGTGGTGGGCGGCGAATGCGCGAAGCCGGGCCGGATCGCGCTCGAAGACCTCCTAAAGGGGCTGACACCCGAGGAGCGCATCTACCGCCTGCGCTGCGTCGAAGGCTGGTCGATGGTAATCCCGTGGCTGGGCGTGCCACTGGGCGAGGTGCTGAAGAAGTTCCAGCCGACCGCCAAGGCCAAGTACGTCGCCTTCACCACGCTGGCCGATCCGGTGCAGATGCCCGGTGTGCGCTACCGCTCGATCAATTGGCCCTACCGCGAGGGCCTGCGCATCGACGAGGCGATGCATCCCCTCACCCTGCTGGCCACCGGCCTGTACGGCAAGCCGCTCCCGCAGCAGAACGGCGCGCCGCTGCGCCTGGTGGTGCCGTGGAAGTATGGCTTCAAGAGCATCAAGTCGATCGTCGAGATCAAGTTCGTCGAAAAAATGCCCGAAACCGCGTGGCATGACCTGCAGCCATCGGAGTACGGGTTCTTCTCCAACGTGAATCCCAGTGTCGACCATCCACGCTGGAGCCAGAAGACCGAGCGCCGCATCGCCGGCAAGCAGAGCAAGCTGTTCGCCGAGCGCATCCCGACACGCATGTTCAATGGCTATGCCGACCAGGTGGCGTCGCTGTATGCGGGCCTGGACCTGAAGAAGTGGTATTGATGGCCCGATCGTGCCCGCACGCAGGTCCTTGAGGGGCACTGCGATAAAGGGCAGTCCGGCAGGCTCGCAACCCATGGCATCCCGCGTTCCGATTCCTGCCCTCCCGCACCCGATCACCGCCCCGCCCTCCTCCTGACATCGACCTGACCCACGCATGGCCAAGACAACCCCGCGCATCATTGCCGCCAAGACCCTGGTCCATGCCCTGGCACTCACTCCACTGGCGATCCTGGCCTGGCAGTTCTTCGACGTATGGCAGACAGGAAGCGACGCGCTGGGCGCGGACCCCGTGGTGGAGATCGAGCACCGTACCGGCCTGTGGGCGCTGCGGCTGCTGATGGTGGCCCTGGCCATCACGCCGCTGCGCCAGTTGACGGGCAAGGCCGTGCTGCTGCGCTTCCGGCGCATGCTGGGCCTGTACGCGTTCTTCTACGCCACGGTGCACCTGTCGGCCTACCTGGCGCTGGACCTGCGCGGCTACTGGACGCAGATCTTCGAAGAGATCGTCAAGCGTCCCTACATCACCGTCGGCTTCACCGCGTGGCTGCTGCTGGTGCCGCTGGCGGTCACCTCAACCCAGGGCTGGATGCGTCGGCTCGGCCGGCGCTGGGGCCAGCTGCACAAGCTCGTCTATGCGATCGGAGTGCTCGCCGTGCTGCACTTCTGGTGGCTGGTGAAGTCGGACATCCGCGAGCCGCTGCTGTATGCGGGCATCCTGGCGGCGCTGCTGGGGTGGCGCGTCTGGAAGAAGATCAGCCTGCGCCGAACAGCAACAGCGCGCTGAGCGCGCCGGCCATCAGCAAGGCCGCCAGCAGCAGCCAGGGCCAACGCAACACCGATGACGATGACGCCGGGGCGGTGTCGCCGGCGCCGGGTGTCGGCCCCGTTTCGTCCTGCTGCGCAGGCTCGTCCGACTTGGCGCTGGGCGCCCACGGCACCTCCAGCACGAAACGATGCTGGGCATCGAAGACGATCTGGTCGCCGGCCACGAGCAGCGCATCGCGCACCGCCACACCGTTCACCCGCGTGCCATCGGCGGATCCCAGATCGCGCAGCAGGACGCGTTCACCGCGCAGTTCGAGCCGGGCATGGCGCTCGGCGAACGCCGGGTCGTCCACGCGGATATGGGCATCGCGCGCACGTCCGACCACGCGCGGCTGCTCGAGGGACACACTCTTGCCGTGGTACTTGCCGCCCAGGCCCCGCAGCACCACACGGACATCGCCCTGGCCGGCGTCGCTTTCACGGAGGTCGGCGGCCGACTGGTAGCCCGACTGCAGCAGCAGTTCCACGCCTTCCACGTAGACCGCATCGCCCGGACGCAGCACCGCCATCCGTTTCACCGGACGGCCGTTGATGTGCACGCCCCGCATGCCGTTGGCCACCTGCAACCACAGGCCGCGCCGGTCCACGCAGATCTGCGCGAGCAGCGCACCCTGCAGTGCATCGCCGACACCGACCGTGCCCGCCGCTTCACGCACGATGCGGTGCACGCCGGTGGTGAGCGGCCGGTCGGGCGAAGGGCGATTTGCGAAGTGAAGTCTGAGGTTCTGCACGCCCCGGGAGCCTATCAGGTTGAGGCGCATCCGGCAGCCCCGGCTTGGCATATGCCCATCGCGCTGCGCAGAATAGCGCCGGACAAAGGGAGCCCCGCATGGCCAGCATCGATATCCTGCACCCGCATTCCAAGTCGCCGAAGCAGGCGCGCAAGGCGGTCGAAGACGTGGCAAAGAAACTGTCCGAGCGCTTCGACATGGAGTACGGCTGGGATGGCGACACGCTGAACTTCAGCCGTTCGGGTGTGGACGGAAAGATCGCCCTGCTCGCCGACACGCTGCGCGTCACCGCCAACCTGGGCTTCCTGCTGTCGGCGATGAAAGGCCCCATCGAGGCCGAGATCCGTCGGGTCCTGAGCGACAAGTTCGACTGAACGTCAGTCGCGGAACGGGTCGGGCTCGTCCTCGAACAATCGCTGCGACACGGCGCGCTCTGCCCGCTCGATGTCGCGCACGAAAGCCTTGCCGTCGCCTAGTGCAGCAAAGGCTGCGAATCCCCGTTCCAGGAATCCCTGTAGCTCACCCAGCCCGGTCGCCTTTGCCGGGCCGCGCGACAGCTTGAGCAGGGTGGCGACGCCGGGCGTCTTCACCGCCCGCGCCAGGCCCACTCCCACCTCGGCGATCAGGTCGATCTGGTGCCCGCGCAGGCGCGGCAGGCCCACCTCGCGATAGGCACGCCCGTACAGGTCCGCGTCCAGCTTGCGGCGATTCGGCGCCAGCCGATGCAGCGCCTCGGCCATCCGCATGTCCAGCGCGTGCGTCAGCACGCCCAGTTCGATCCCGTGCGCCACGGTCTCCAGCACGGCACCGGGCAGCAGGCGCTGCATCATCGGCATCACCTTGGCGACATTGGCGTCGCGCTTGCTGAAATCGTGGTCGCCATAGACGTCGGTCAGGAAGAACATCGCCGCCGCGCGCCGCGTCGGGTCGTTCAGGAAATGCTCGAAGCTGGTCTCCAGCCGTGCCGCCTGCCAGCGCCGCAGCTCCGGCAGCCAGCGCAGCCGGTTGCGGGGCTCCTGCACCGGATCATGCAGGGCCTGGTGCCAGGCCAGGCGCCTGCCAACGCGTTCGATCAAGGGATTTCCTGAGGCCATGCCGGCCATGATCCGGGCCCGCTGCGGGCGCCGCAACCCGGCGGCGGGTCGGCTACACTCGGGCGGCAAGGTCACCACGGGTAGTACATGCTTTCGATCCACAGTGCGCGGCGGCGGGGCCACAACGGCAAGATCGGGCTGGCCATCGCCGGCGGCGGCCCCATCGGGGGCATGTACGAGCTGGGCGCGCTGCGTGCCCTGGACGAAGCCCTCGACGGCCTGGACCTGACCCGGATGGACTGCTATGTCGGCGTCAGTTCCGGTGCATTCCTCGCCGCCGGGCTGGCCAACCGGATGGGCACGGCCGAGATGTGCCGCATCTTCATCACCGGCACCAGCGACGATGCGGAATTCCGGCCCGAAACCTTCCTCCGCCCGAATGTCGGCGAGTACCTGCGCCGCGCGGCCAGTCTCCCCGGCCTGTACGCCGACTGGCTGAACCGGCTGGTGCGCAATCCGCGCCGCGCGACGCGCTGGTCCGACATGTTCCTGCGTTTTGGCGGCCTGGTACCCACCGGCATCTTCGACAACGAGGAAGTGGAGCGTTTCCTGCGCGACATCTTCAGCCGCCGTGGCCGCAGCAATGACTTCCGCACGCTCGACGCGGACCTGTTCGTCGTCGCGGTCGATCTCGACAGCGGCGAGGCCGTGCGCTTCGGCGAGGAAGGCTGGGACGACATCCCGATCTCGCGCGCCGTGCAGGCCAGTTCCGCCCTGCCCGGCCTGTATCCGCCGGTGGAAATTGGTGGCCGCCATTTCCTCGACGGCGCCCTGCGCCGGACCATGCATGCGAGCACGGTCCTGGACCGCGGCATCGACCTGATGATCGGCATCAACCCGCTGGTGCCGTTCGATGCGAACCAGGCCACGCCGCAGGCCGACGAAGCCGAACAGGTGGGCCTGGCAAGCGGCGGCCTCCCGGCCGTGCTGTCGCAGACCCTGCGCACACTGCTGCAGTCGCGCATGCAGATCGGCATGGAGAAGTATCCGCATCGGTACCCGGATATCGACCAGCTGGTGTTCGAGCCCAACTCGGACGACAGCGAACTGTTCTTCACCAATCTCTTCAGCTTCTCTTCGCGCCACCGGGTCTGCCAGCTGGCCTACCGCAACACGCTGGCCGACCTGCGCAAGCGCGCGTCGGTGCTCAAGCCCATGCTGGCCGCGCACGGCATCCGCTACAACGAGGACATCGTCAACGACCGCCACCGTTCCATCCTCGACGGGCTGGACGTGATGCCGCGGATGACCGAAACCACCGCGCGCCTGCGACGTGCCCTGGACGACGTGGACCAGCTCGTGTCGCGGCACCGCGCGGCCCGTCAGGGCTGATGCGCTCACGGCCGCGTCACCGGCTGGTGTGAAAACTCTAGACAGCACGCCGATTCTGGCGCGCAATCCCCGACACCACCCACTGACGGAACGCCATGGCCACGCTGAAGAAATCCGCACGCAAGAAGACCGCTTCTGCATCCGCTTCCAAGAACGACAACCTGCAGGCCCAGGCCGAGCAGATGTCCAAGCGCCTGGGCGAATCCGCACAGCAGGTATGGCTGGCAGGCGTGGGCGCTTTCGGGCGCGCGCAGGCCGAAGGCACCAAGCTGTTCGAAACGCTGGTGAAGGAAGGTCTGTCGCTGGAGCAGACCACGCGCAAGGTGGCTGGCGGCAAGGCCCAGGCCATGCGCGATGCGATGGAGACCACCGTCGGCCAGGCGCGCGAACGCGCGTCGGATACCTGGGACCGCCTGGAGAAGGTGTTCGAAGAGCGCGTGCATCGCGCGCTGCGCCGTCTCGAGGTGCCCAGCCGCGAGGATCTGTCCGCGCTCATCGATCGCGTTGACGCACTGAATGCCCAACTGCGCACGATGGGCGGTGCGCCGGCCACCAAGCCATCCCGTGCCAAGCGCAGCACCAAGCCGGCCGTCAAAAAACCGGCACCTGCCGCGAAGAAAACGCCCGCGAAACGTGCAGCGCGCAAGAAGGCTGCACCATAAGGCTGCATGCGCATTTTCATGCGTATTTCTGAATAAAATTTTGTTGCGCGGCAACATCGAATGGCGTAACAATCATTCCAGCCCGCCAGTCCATCGAAGTTCGTTTGCTCCCCTCCCCTTACGGCTTCGGACTGGCGGGCTTTTCTTTGCCCGCCGTCCGGCGCGGGCACCCGCCAGCACAGACAGCCGTGGGTGCGGCCCGGTAGAATCGCGAGCCTAATAACAACAACGCACCCGCGACGCATGTCCATTTGGCTCCTCGGTTTGGCGGTCACCCTTGTGACCGGTGCGGCAGCCACCGCCTATCTCTGGCTTGTGCGGCGCCCCAGCGACGAAATGTCCTACGGGCTGCATGCCCTGTCCGGATTGCGCTGGAGGGAATTCTCGAAACTCGTCCTTGCCGCGATGGCAGGCCGTGGCCTGGTCGAAACCGGCCCCGATCCCCAGGAATCCCGCGAACCCCAGACGACCTTCCTGCTCGCGCGCGGCCAGGAAAAGTGGCTGCTCTCGTGCAAGCACGGTTCGGCCTACCGGATCGCCGCTGCCCCGGTACAGGAACTTGCCGCCAGCATCCGCCTGGGTGCGGCCAGCGGCGGCATCCTCGCCACCGAGGGCAAAGTGGAAAAGGAAGGCCGGGAGGCGGCCCAGGGCAACAACATCGAGTTGCTCGACGGGCCGCGGCTGTGGCCGGAAGTCCGACACCTCATCGAGCCGAGCCTGCGCGAACAGATCGTGACGTATGCATCGGCGCGCGCCAAACGGCATGTCGGCATCAGCTGGCTCGGGGCGGTGACGCTCGGTGCCCTCGCCATGGCGGGATGGGCCGGCAGGCAGGCGGCCGACACGAGCGTCGATGCACGGCCGGCAGCAACCGTGCCGGCACGCACGGTCAGCGCACCTGCACCCGCCACGCCTGCGCCGCAGGAAGCCTTCCGCGAACCGACGCAGGAAGAGCTCGAAGCACAGATGCGCAGCGTGCTCCAGGCGCTGTCGAAAACCCCCGGCATCACCCGCGGCGTCTGGCAGACCAAGCTGACGCTGAGCATCGATCGCATGGGCAGCGAGAAGGAAATATGGCCGTGGATCTGCCTGGAACTGGAGCGCTACCCGGCGCTGCGCGCCACCCGCGTGCAACTCAACCCGCCACCGGGCAGCAGCGAGCCGGTGCGCTGGCGCCAGTGCAAGACGATGTGATTCCGCCGCGACACTTCGTCGCTGTGCGCCCGGGCAGCGCTGCAGGATGATCGTGCTGCCGTCGACCCGCTTCCCGTTTCAATGAACGATCCTGCCGCTCCTACGCCTTACGACCGCATCGGCGGTGAAGCCGGCCTGCGCCGGATGACCCAACGCATGTACGCGTTGATGGACACGTTGCCGGAAGCCGCCGCCGTCCGCGCGCAGCATCCCGCCACGCTCGACGGCAGCGAGCAGAAGCTGTTCGAATTCCTCAGCGGCTGGCTGGGTGGCCCACCGCTGTTCACGCAGAAGCACGGCGCCCCGATGCTGCGCGCCCGCCACCTGCCCTTCCGGATCGGCATGGAGGAAGCCAGCGGCTGGCTGGCCTGTTTCCATGGCGCGATGGTCGAGACGGTCGAAGACGCCGAGCTGCGCGACTTCCTGTGGTCCCGGATCGAACCGCTGGCGCTGCACATGCGGAACATGCAGGCGGTGCCGTTGCGGTGGGCGGAGGCATAGCGCCATCCAGGCCTAGCCACTACTAGCCACTACATGCAGATGATGGGACCGGCTGTCGGCGACCTCTCCAGCGTGGCATCAAGGATATCGAGCAGTTCGCTTGCGGGACTGATGGCTCCAGATCCGCAGCCATCGCCTTGGTCTATCCCGTAGGAAACTCCTGCTTCACAGAGCGTCATTGCCTCGGGAAAACTCGGAATCCGGAGACAGTCCTCGCGGCCAGCGGGAATCGACTTTGGCCATCGGACAGCTAGCTGAGCCAACCGATCACGTTGTTCCGGCGATAACGGAGTCGTGTGCGTCCGATACGTGTCGCCGGAAACACGATACATGGAGTCTTCTCTGGTTTCGAACGTGGCATCCGCTTCCGGACGTAACGAAACCCGGATACTGCCACCCGTGCCGCATCCCAGGTCCGCCAGCACAATGACGGTTTCTCCGCGCCCGCAGTCGAGCTGCGCGGGCGACAGCCCCATGAACTCCCGAATCCATCTCACGCCGTGCCTGGATTCAATCGCCAGGCTTTCGACAGCCGCCCGTTCTGCGATACGTGCGCCGCGCCAAGCAAGATATACGTAGATGGCCGCGAATGTGGCCGCGGCCAAAACTGCTGAAGCAACCGCCATCTTGAGAATTGCGGATGCCCGTATGCCGGTCATACATGGCTACCAGTGCACGCCCCGCATCAACGAAGCAAACGCGATCTGCTCCTGGCTGGGCGCCGATTCCTTCAATGCCTTGCGGTCACCCTTGGCTGCGGCCGAATCCGGGAACAGCTCGAACGCGGTGTTCATCACCACCTCGTAGGCCTTCGGCGCCACGGCATTGACCAGCGCAGCGAAGATGCCCAGGCGCGTGGCGATGCGGCTGGGCTTCTCGATGATGGCCTTCACCAGCAGGTCGGCCGCCTCCTCCGGCGACAGCGTGGGCACGCTGTCGTACATCTTGGTCGGCGCGATCATCGGCGTCTTCACCAGCGGCATGTTGATGGTGGTGAAGCTGATGCCCTTGCCCGACAACTCGCCCTGTGCGCAGCGGCTGAATGCATCCAGCGCCGCCTTCGATGCGACGTAGGCCGAAAAACGCGGTGAATTGGCCAGCACGCCGATCGAGCTGATGTTGATGATGTGGCCCTTGCGGCGCTCGGTCATCTTCGGCAGGAAGCCCATGATCAGGCGGATGCTGCCAAAGTAGTTCAGTTGCATCGTGCGCTCGAAATCGTGGAAGCGGTCGTAGCTGGCCTCGATGGAGCGGCGGATCGAGCGGCCGGCATTGTTGATCAGGATGTCGACATGCCCGTGCTCGTCCAGCACGGTCTTCACCAGCCGGTCGCAGTCGGCCATGTCGGCCAGGTCCGCCGTGTAGGCGAATACCTTGCCGCCGGCCTTCTTCATGTCGTCGCGCGCCTTGAAAAGCTCTTCCTCACCACGCGCCACGATGATCGTGGTGGCGCCGGCCTCCGCCACGCGTTGCGCCGTCGACAGGCCGATGCCGGACGAGCCGCCGGTGATGACCACCACCTTGTTGCGCACCTTGCCCTTCAGCGAGCGGTCGATGAACAGGTCCGGATCGAGGTGGCGCTCCCAGTAATCCCACAGGCGCCACGCGTAGTCGTCCAGGCGCGGCACGGCGATGCCGCTGCCCTTCAGCGCCCGCTCGGTCTCGCGGCTGTCGAAGCGCGTCGGATAGGTGATGAACTTCAACACTTCCTTCGGGATCTTGAAGTCGCGCAGCAGCATGCCGATGAAGCGCCGCACCGGCGGCAGGTTGCCCACCGCCATGCGGATGCTGCCCGGCACGAAGGCGAACATGCGCGCGTCGATCCGCATGGTCATTTCCGGCGCGTGGCCGGCCCGGCAGAACGTGTTGAGCACTTCGCCCACGCGCATCGGCTCGGGATCGGTCAGGTGGAAGGTATGGCCATCCAGCTTGGGCTTGTGCGCGATGTGGTCCATCGCGTCGGCCACGAAGTCCACCGGCACGATGTTGATGCGCCCGCCTTCGATGCCCAGCACCGGCACCCACTGCGGGAGCAGCTCGCGCAGCTTCTTGATCAGGGTGAAGAAGTAGTACGGGCCGTCGATCTTGTCGATCTCGCCGGTCTTCGAATGGCCCACCACCATGCCCGGACGGTAGATGCGCCACTTGATGCGCTTCTCGTTGCGCACCAGCCCCTCGGATTCGTGCTTGGTGCGCAGGTAGGGATCATCCAGCCCTTCGGCTTCCTCGAACATGTCCTCGCGGAAGATGCCCGGATAAAGCCCGGCAGCTGCGATGGAACTGGTGTGGTGGAAGCAGCCGGCCTTCAAGGCGGCGGCCAGGTCGAGCGCGTGCTGGGTGCCGTCGATGTTGGCGGCCTGTTGCGCTTCGCGGGTCGCGGTCAGGTCATAGATCGCCGCAAGGTGGAAGAAATGCTTCACCTTGCCGGTCAGTGCACGCAACTGGGCGGGCGTCAGGCCGCACTTGGGCTTGGTCATGTCGCCGTGCACCACGGACACGCGCCTCATGTCCCAGCCGGCCTTCTTCGCGATGGCGTCGAACTTCTTCTGCGAGTCCTTGCGGACCAGCACGTGGACCGTCCCGCTGCGCTTGAGGAGATTGCCGACCAGGTAACGGCCAATGAATCCTGTGGCGCCCGTGACGAAATAGCTCATGACGACCCCTATCCTCAAGTTGTATGGGCGAGCCCCTCCGACTGCCCTGCGGCCTAACTTGCCAGAGCCGCCCAGATTCGACAATCCCGTCACGCATTGACCGCTTCCACCACCCGTGGTGTGATGGCCTGGATCAATGGGAGGGATCATCCATGGCAGACCTCAAGAGCGCGTTCGACCAGGCATCCAAGGACATCCAGACGCTGTCCGAGCGCCCGGACAACGATACGTTGCTGCGGCTTTACGGCCTTTACAAACAAGGCGCGGAAGGTGATGTGAAGGGTGACAAGCCGGGTTTCTTCGATTTCGTCGGTACCGCCAAGTACGAAGCCTGGGCCAAGCTCAAGGGCACGGCGCAGGAAGACGCACAGAAGAAGTACGTGGACCTGGTGAAGAAGCTGCTGGCCTGAAGCCCGACGTGGCGCGCGATACCCGCCAGCGCATCCTCGACGCCGCCCTCGCGATGTTCAACACGCAGGGCGAGCCGCATGTCACCACCAATCACATCGCCGACGAGCTGGAGATCAGCCCGGGCAATCTGTACTACCACTTCCGCAACAAGGACGACATCATCGAGCAGCTCTTCGCGCGGTACGAAGAGCGGATGGATGCTGCGCTGACGCCTCCCACCGACCGGCTGCCGGGGCTCGAGGACATCTGGCTGCAGTTGCACCTGGTGTTCGAGTGCATCTGGGACTACCGCTTCCTGTATCGGGACCTGGTGGAGATCCTGAGCCGCAACCGGCGGCTGCGCATGCGCTTCGCCCGCATTCTCAAGCGGGCCGACGACAGCGCGCACGCGGTGATGCGCGGCATGGGCCAGGCCGGCGTGATGCGGGCGTCGGCCGCGGAACTGGCCGCCACCGCCACCAACGTGCTGGTCATCTCCACCTTCTGGCTGAACTACGCGTCGACGCGTGGCGAGAAGGACGAACAGGCCGCCATCCGCCAGGGCATCGTGCAGGTGATGATGCTGGTGGCACCGTTCCTGCGCGACGCGGAACGCGTGCACCTGAACACGCTGACGCAGGCCTATACCAACTAGCGTGCTTGCCTGTAGGAGGGGCTTCAGCCCCGGCGCTGTGCAGTCGGATTAACGAGGACCGTGGGAAAGGCGTCGGGGCTGAAGCCCCTCCTACCATTGCGTCGGCGAAGCCGGGAATCAGGCCGCCGCCAGCGCATCGCCCAGCCGCGCCGACGCCGCACGCAGTTCCGGCAGCAGGCCGCGATCATCCAGCATCTCGAACTCCGGCCCCACCAGCGCCAGCAGCGCGAGCAGCGCCTCGACGGATTCGGCGCCCAGCTCCAGCACGCAGTGGTGTGCATCGCCGGCTTCCAGGATCCCGCACCAGGTGGGCACCCGTGTCGCCTGCTCTTCCACCGACCCCGGCAGCCGCAGCCTCACCTGGAAGCGGGTGAACGGCTGGGTGATCGATTTCGCGACGTAGTCCGCCACGTCGCCGGGAAACTCGCGCGGCGGGAACTGGGTGCCGGTATCGTGCAGCGCCTGCACGCGGTCCACGCGGAACGTCCGCCAGTCCTCGCGTTTCAGATCCCAAGCCACCAGGTACCAGCGGCTGCCGGTATGCACCAGACGCAGCGGTTCGATCAGGCGCTCGCTGGCTCGCTGCGTGCGGTCGCGGTACTGCATGCGCAGGCGGAAGCCGTCGCGGCAGGCACCGGCGATGCGCAGCAGCGCGTCCACATCGGACGTGGGCGCACCGCCGGCGAGCGACAGCGTGACCGAATACAGGGCACTGGCGCGCTTGCGCAACCGCGCCGGCAACCACTGGTCCAGCTTGGACAGCAGCCGCAGCGCGGTGTCCTCCATCCGGCCCACGCTGGCCGCCGCCGTGCGCAGTGCCACCGCCACGGCTACGGCCTCGTCATCCTCCAGCAGCACGGGCGGCATGGTCGCGCCGGAACCCAGCCGGTAGCCGCCGCCCAGGCCTGGCGACGCATCGATGGGATACCCGAGCTCGCGCAGGCGCTCCACGTCGCGGCGCAGCGTGCGGCGGTCGATTTCCAGCCGCTGGCTCAGTTCCGCGCCCGTCCAGTGACGGCGCGACTGGAGCAGCGACAGCAGGCGGAGCAGGCGGTTCGATGTGCTGAGCATGGGCGCAGTATGCCGCCCATTGAGGACTGATTCTGTCCTCGATGTCCGCCAGACTGGAAGCTCTCTCCCGCCGGAAGGAAACCCCATGACCGTGCAGACCTACCAGGGCAGCTGCCATTGCGGCGCCGTGCGCTACGAAGTCGACCTCGACCTGGCCGCCGGCAGTGGCCGTTGCAACTGCTCGATCTGTACCAAGACGCGCTACTGGGGCACGGTGGTCCGACCGGACGCTTTCCGCCTGCGGCAGGGCGAAGAGGCGCTGACCCGCTACCCCTTCGGCAGCGGCGTGGCCGAACATCTATTCTGCCGGCACTGCGGCGTGAAGTCGTTCGGCCGGGGCGAGCTGGAAGTCCTCGGCGGCCGCTACTACTCGGTGAACCTGGCCTGCCTGGATGACGTGGAGCCGGCCGCGCTGGCGCAGGTCCCGATCCGCTACGCCAACGGCCGCGACAACGACTGGTTCTCCGAACCCGCCATCACCGCGCATCTCTGATCGGGCCCGCATGACAGGACGCCCCGGGAACCGGGGCGTTCGGGACGCGTTGCGTCCGTGGGCCGTCAGGCCCGGCTGCGACGCACCGGCCGCTTGGCCACCGGCTTGCGGACGGGTGTGGCGCGGGCGCGCTTGGCAGCCGGCTTCTTGCGGGCGCGGGGCGCGGCCTTCCGGGCGGGCTGCTTAAGGCCCAGCTTGGTCAGCACCGGTTCCAGGCGGGTTTCCACCTCGGCACTGAACCGGCCCACGCGGGCTTCGCCTTGTTCACGCACTTCGGCCAGGCGGTCAAGGACGTCGCGCTGCGCCTGGCCGGCGAAGCTCCCGGCGTGTTCGCGCGCCGCCTGCAACCGGCCAGCGGCATCGGTGGCGGCCGCGACGGCTTCACGGCGCGCGACGGCGATCAGGCCCAGTCCGGCAAGCCAGACGTGGCGGAGGGTGGGTTCGGGGGTCTTGCGGGTGGTCTTCCTGGCGGCCATGGGGGCAGTCCACATGCCGACCACGATGGCCGGCTTCCATGACGCGATGCTGTCCTGCCGGCGTCGAGCAATCACACTATTGGCCGCTCGCGCGACGGAATGCGTAGGGGTTGCCTGACGACCGCGTTCGCGGCGATGCTCCCCGCATCCTGGGAGGGACGACCAATGGCAGGAAAGTCTTCGAAGTGGGCTGCGTTTCCGCATGACGCCAAGGGCTACGCCTATACGGGCGATGCATTGAAGAAGGCGTGGCCGGCGCTGCATGCCGGCGACCAGGAGCCCTACCCCGACGAAAAGCGCGCCAAGGCGTTGATCGCCGCCGCAGGCAAGGCAGCCAAAGGCATCGAACCCGCCGACCTCGCGCAGCGCCTGCAGGATGCGTGGCGCGCGTTCCATCGCGGTGACTTCCAGGCCGCGTATGAGGCCGGTGAAGCCCTGGGCCCGCTGGGCGCTTCGGTCGCGGTCAAGGCGCTGGGCATCCATGCCACCTATCTGGTGGAAGACGAATCCGAGCAACTCAAGCGCTTCGAACAGGCCGCGAAACTGGCCGAAGCCGCCATCAAGGCGCTGCCCGGGGAAGCCAACAGTCATTACCGGCACGCCTTCGCGCTCGGCCGCTACAGCCAGGGCCTGAGCATCGCCAAGGCGCTCAAGCAGGGCATCGCGGGCAAGGTCCGCACCGCACTGGACGCCACGCTGGAACTGGATCCCAAGCATGCCGAAGCGCATACCGCGCTGGCGCTGTACCACGCCGAGATCATCGACAAGATCGGCGCGATGATCGGCGGCCTGACCTACGGTGCCAAGGCAAGTGAAGCCGAGTCGCATATCAGGACCGCGCTCAAGCTGACACCGGATTCGCCCATCGCGCACGTGGAATACGCGAACGTGTTGCTGCTGCTTCACGGCGACAAGAAGGAAGACGCCGCGGCGGCCTCGTTCGAGAAAGCCGGCAAGCTCAAGCCGCGCGACGCCATGGAAGCGCTGGATGCTGCCCACGCGAATGCGCAGATCGAGTAAGACGGTTTTCTTCGTGCTGGCCGCGCTGTGGCTGGCTGGCGTGCCTGTCGTGTCAGCACAGTCGGTTACCGACGTGCCACCCGCGCCCTCGCCCGTTGCGGCCGGCGCACCGTCCGATACCTTGCTCGATGCCCTCACCTGCCGCACGGCCAATGGCGATCTCGCCACCCTGTTGCAACGGCTCCGCCGCGAGCGTCCGACGGAATTCACCCAGACCGAGCGTCAATTCAGCGCGCCGATGATGGATCTTTACCGCCTGGCCGAACCCGTGCAGGCGTGGGGGCATCACAGCGATGCCGTCGTCATCACCGACAACCGCGTCCTGCTGCTGGTGGATGACTCCATCGAGCAGGCGGCGGCGCAGCTGGAACGCGCGCTGGAAGACAGCCGCGATGCGCCCCTGTCCGGCGCCCTCGATGATTTCCATGCCCTGGTGATCTATCCCGGCGAACACCCCGGTCTCAGGCAACGCACATTGATCGGCTGCGAATACCGCATGCCCGGCGTATTGCTGCTGGCCGATCCCGCCGACGCCTGGCGCACGCCGCAGCCCTGAGGCCGGCGCCGCCGCGCCGCGCAGCGGCGCACCCCGATCACACCGTCCCTGCCGTGCCGCCGCTTAGCGGCATCGCGCACCCGTTCTTTAGGCCACTTCGCGCCCCCCGGAAACCGCTGGTTTTCCCGCGCGATTACGTGGCCTAACACATTTTTTCGCGCCTGCCCTAAAGGTTTTTTCGGCAGCGCCGTTATTCATTTCGCAACACGAAGACGACTAGCCACCACAAAACAAATCGGCAGCGTCTTTTCCCTTCAACGCCGTGAATCCAAATAAGAGGAGACGAACATGGCACAGGTAATCAACACGAACACGATGTCGCTCAACGCTCAGCGCAACCTGAGCACCAGCGGCGCTTCATTGGCCACCACCATCCAGCGCCTGTCGTCGGGCCTGCGCATCAACAGTGCGAAGGACGACGCCGCCGGTCTGGCCATCTCCGAACGCTTCAGCACCCAGATCCGCGGCCTCGACGTCGCCGTGCGCAATGCCAACGACGGCATCTCGCTGGCCCAGGTCGCCGAAGGCTCGCTGACCGAAATCGGCAACAACCTGCAGCGCATCCGCGAACTGGCCGTGCAGTCGGCCAACGCCAGCAACTCCAGCTCCGACCGCGCGGCACTGAATGCCGAAGTCAAGCAGCTGACCTCCGAAATCGACCGCGTCGCCAAGCAGGCCGACTTCAACGGCACCAAGCTGCTGGACGGCTCGTTCACCAGCCAGCTGTTCCAGGTCGGCGCCAACGCCGGCCAGGCGATCGCCATCGACAAGGTGGTCGATGCCCGCGCCCTGACCCTGGGCGGTTCGCAGTTCGACAGCGGCACGCTGGCCATCACGGCCGCGGCTTCCGCCACGGCGGACATCACCATCAGCGGCCTTACCCTCACCGACAGCGCCGGCAATGCCGTCGCCTTCGACGACCTGACCGTCAAGAGCGCCGGTTCGGTCGCCGCCACCAACGAAGCCGCGGCCAAGGCGCTGGCCGCCCATATCAACGGCAAGCTCGGCGAAACCGGCATCTACGCCAACGTCGATGCCGCCGGCACCGGCCTGGAGCTGACCTCGGTCAAGACCAGCGTGGACGCCAACGGCGACTTCGCGGCCTTCGGCGTCGCCATCACGGGCGGCACGTACACCGCGACGGCCGTCGCCACCAGCGAAGTGCCGAAGTTCGTGTCCGACCTGGACATCTCGGATTTCGCCGGCGCCCAGCAGGCCCTGGAAATCGTCGACAAGGCGCTGACGGCCGTGAACGGCTCGCGCGCCGACCTCGGCGCGATCCAGAACCGCTTCACCTCGGTGGTCGCCAACCTGCGGACCAGCTCGGAAAACCTGGCCGCTTCGCGCAGCCGCATCCGCGACACCGACTTCGCCAAGGAAACCGCCGAACTGACCCGCACCCAGATCCTGCAGCAGGCCGGTACGGCCATGCTGGCCCAGGCCAACCAGGTGCCGCAGAACGTAATGAGCTTGTTGCAACGCTGAACCAGGTATCCCCGGCGGCACGGCGGGGATCGTTGGAAAACTTTTCCCCCGTGCAGAAAACGCCTAAGGAGTAGAACTCATGGCACAGGTCATCAACACCAACACCATCTCGCTGAACGCGCAGCGCAATCTGAGCAGCAGCGGGGCTTCACTGGCCACCACCATCCAGCGTCTTTCGTCCGGCCTGCGCATCAACAGCGCCAAGGACGACGCCGCCGGTCTGGCCATCTCCGAACGCTTCAGCACCCAGATCCGTGGCCTGGACGTTGCCGTGCGCAATGCCAACGACGGCATCTCGCTGGCCCAGGTCGCCGAAGGTTCGCTGACCGAAATCGGCAACAACCTGCAGCGCATCCGTGAGCTGTCGGTGCAGTCGGCCAACGCGACCAACTCTTCGTCCGACCGCGCTGCGCTGAATGCCGAAGTCAAGCAGCTGACCTCCGAAATCGACCGCGTCGCCAAGCAGGCCGATTTCAACGGCACCAAGCTGCTGGACGGTTCGTTCACCAGCCAGCTGTTTCAGGTCGGTGCCAATGCGTCGCAGGCCATCGCGATCGACAAGGTTGTCGATGCACAGGCCGATGCACTGGGCAACGTGAAGTTCGCCGCCGACGTCACCAGCGCGGCCATCGCCGATGCCGCCGCCGACGGCAGCATCGCCGACCTGACCATCAACGGTGTGACCATCGCGGACGTCGAGTACACGAACGGCACGAGCGGTGAGGACATCGCCAAGGGTCTGGCCGCTGCCATCAACGCCAAGCTGGGCGAGACCGGCGTGTACGCCTCGGTCGACGCCGACCAGGTCACCCTGACCTCGGTCAAGGCCGACACCGACCTGGTCGTGGGCGGCACGGTCACCGGCTCGGGCCTGACGGCCGCGACCACGGCGGCCACGGCCGGCACCGCACAGTTCGCCAAGGACCTGGACATCACCACGTTCGAAGGCGCGCAGAAGGCCCTGGAAATCGTCGACGCTGCCCTGACCTCGGTCAACAGCGCGCGCGCCGACCTGGGTGCGGTGCAGAACCGCTTCACCTCGGTGGTCGCCAACCTGCAGACCAGCTCGGAAAACCTGGCCGCCTCGCGCAGCCGCATCCGCGACACCGACTTCGCCAAGGAAACCGCCGAACTGACCCGCACCCAGATCCTGCAGCAGGCCGGTACGGCCATGCTGGCCCAGGCCAACCAGGTGCCCCAGAACGTGCTCAGCCTGCTCCGCTAACGCGGTGAAGCGCCGGAACGGGTGGTCTCCATCGCCCCCCCTTCCGGCCCGGGCTTCTCCCCTTCGTAATCCCGCCTAGAGGAAACTTCCATGGCACAGGTCATCAACACCAACACCATCTCGCTGAATGCGCAGCGCAATCTGAGCAGCAGCGGGGCTTCACTGGCCACCACCATCCAGCGTCTTTCGTCCGGCCTGCGCATCAACAGCGCCAAGGACGACGCCGCCGGTCTGGCCATCTCCGAACGCTTCAGCACCCAGATCCGTGGCCTGGACGTTGCCGTGCGCAATGCCAACGACGGCATCTCGCTGGCCCAGGTCGCCGAAGGTTCGCTGACCGAAATCGGCAACAACCTGCAGCGCATCCGTGAGCTGTCGGTGCAGTCGGCCAACGCGACCAACTCTTCGTCCGACCGCGCTGCGCTGAATGCCGAAGTCAAGCAGCTGACCTCCGAAATCGACCGCGTCGCCAAGCAGGCCGATTTCAACGGCACCAAGCTGCTGGACGGTTCGTTCACCAGCCAGCTGTTTCAGGTCGGTGCCAATGCGTCGCAGGCCATCGCGATCGACAAGGTTGTCGATGCACAGGCCGATGCACTGGGC
>NZ_JBIXJW010000006.1:0-215704 GCF_052871755.1 Pseudoxanthomonas sp. LARHCG66
CATTGACCGTTGAAGTCGATATGAAATGACAAACTCATTGCGGAAGCATCCTGATCTGTTCGTGGGGCCTAACACCAGAATTAAGCCGACCCGCGAAGCGGGTTCGGCTTGAATGAATTGTTAGGCCGCAACCAACAAAACGCGACCTATCCCTTTGTTGCCATTCTCCCAGACTGTGAAATCAGAACCCACAGAAAAGTACTTAAGTGCATCTGGAACTAGTAGCTGCACCGTGGCATGAAAGGTATCGCCGGGTCCAGGACTGTCCGCAAAAGTAAGGCGGGCTGACCAGTGCTCGTTGCCGATGCCAAGAATGGTGCGCCACTCACCAGATGCCAACGGAGTTGATCGACTGCCGGTCTCAATCGGTAGAAGATGGATCTCGGCAACAAAGTGAGCTTTCATTGCGGCCTAACACCTGAATTAAGCCGACCCGCAAAGCGGGTTCGGCTTGAATGAATTGTTAGGGCTCAATCCGAGAGAACTCTGGAGCGGACGAAGACAGGACGCTGACACAATCTGTCTGACCAACCACCAAGAACTCCCTGATACCCCGCGTGTTGCCACTGATAAAGCCTGGTCTCTGAGCCTCAGATGCCATCCAGCCGCCAGACCGAACCTCCCAGAGCCAGCCGTTAGGGCGCGCAGTGCTCCAGTACTCTAATAAGTCGCCCTCGCGGAGAACCCTGAAGCCAGAAAGGTCTTTGAAGGTCAGATAAGCTGGTGGCGACTCTTCAAAGTGAAGCGTGATCCGTAAGGTCCAGATGTCGTAATCAAGCCCGCCGACCTCCGGCACTGTGGGTGCGTAGGGGAATCCAGGAACTAAGCTTGCGGTGAACTCTGACATTGAGCCCTAACACCGGAATTAAGCCGACCCGCGAAGCGGGTTCGGCTTGAATGAATTGTTAGAGCCCATGCCTATGCTCATGCCCACTGCTCGAGTCCTGCGCATCCGCTGATGATGCAGGACGATCCTTGCGGTAGATGCGAGAAACGCCAAGTAGACCCCAGCCTGTTAGTGCAAGAACCAATGACATTACGTATCCGAGCATGGACTCATTGACTTGGCCAGGAGGAATGGTGGCGTCGGCATGTAGTGCAGCTATCAAGAATAGGATAGCGACCAACCATGAGGCCAAAGCCAGAAGCAACGTCGCGAATCTAACAATGGCTGCGGACTTGATCATGGGCTCTAACACCTAGTAGACCCCATTTCGGGGTAATAGCACGGAGTATTCAGGCGGCGCATTGAGGCGTCAACAGGAAGATGACCTTCTCATTCAATGCCTTGCCGGGGCCAGAAGTCGAGCGCTCGGAATGCTCCGTCGGTGCTATTTGCGGGAAGTAGGGTGGCGATCAAATAGCAGGGCGAATGCGGGGTGATAACGGGATCGGTTTGTGCGGGCAACTTGCGTGTTGGATCGCCGAGGTTTGTCGCTCACCGATACGGATTCTGGCGATCCATCGCTACATGAAATTGGGTCCCATCCGGCGGTCTGGTTAAGTCGCGGAACGTGAATGCAGGCGTGGCGGGGCTGCTCAATCCACCGCGGGCAGCGATGCGGACACGTGGTGGGCGGCGAGGAAGGCGCGCAGCGAGGCGGGCTTGACCGGCTTCGTCAGCAGCCGGTAGCCGCATTCGCGGGCTTCGCGCTTCAGTTCGTCGCGGCCATCGGCGGTGAGCAGGGCGCCGGCAATGGGGCCGGGGCTGGCGGCGCGCAGGGCGTCGAGCGTGGCAAGGCCATCGAGGCGGTCGTGCAGGTGGTAGTCCACCAGCATCACGGTCGGTGCCTGTGCGATCTTCTCGAGCGCTTCGTCGACCGTGGTGGCGGTGAGTACTTCCACCTGCCAGCGGCCGAGCAGGGCCTGCATGCCGTCGATGATTTCGCGGTCGTTGTCCACGCACAGTACGCGCAGCCCGGCAAGCGAATCGTTTGCAAGCGCGGTGCGTCGTGGCGACGCGCGCCGTTCGCTGGTGGGGCTGCCGCGCGGCACGACGATGGAGAACATGCTGCCGTGGTCGACCTTGCTGCGCGCATCCAGTTCGTGCTGCAGCAGGCGAGAGATGCGCTGACAGATCGACAGGCCCAGGCCGAGGCCACGTTCGCCCCAGTCGAACGGCTGCTGGTAGCGGTGGAACTCGTCGTAGATCTGCCGCATGTGGTTTTCGGGAATGCCGGGGCCGGTATCCCAGACCTGCAGGACCACCTTGTCGGCCTGTGCGCGCATGCCGATCACGATGCGCCCGTCGCGCGTGTAGCGCAGCGCATTGGCGAGGAAGTTCTGCAGCACGCGGCGCAACAGGCGGCGGTCGCTGCGCACCGGAATGGGGCGTGCGTGCACGCGCAGGCTGATCCCGCGGCCTGCGGCGACCGGAGCGTACTGCGCGGCGAGTTCGCGCAGCAGTTCGCCCGCATCGAAATCGCTGATCTGCGTCTGCAGTCCGCCGGCATCCAGGCGGGAGACATCCAGCAGGCCGTCCAGCAGTTCCTCGGCGGCACGCAGCGACGCGTCCACGCGCTCGGCAAGGTGCTGGCGTTCCTGGGCCTGTGCATCCGCACCCTGTTCGCTGTCGCGCAGCGCGCTGACGAACAGGCGTGCCGCGTTCAGCGGCTGCAGCACGTCGTGGCTGATGGCCGCGAGGAAGCGCGTGCGCGACTGCTGCGCATGCTCGGCGGCCTGGCTGCGTTCGGCCACGCGCTGTTCCAGCGTCTCGTTGGTTTCCAGCAGTTGTGCTTCGGCATGCTTGAAGTCGGTGATGTCGTTGTAGCTGGTGACGTAGCCACCTCCGGGCAGGGGTTGCCCGCGCATCTCGATGACCTGGCCATCGGCGCGCACGCGCTCGAAAATATGCGGCGAGCCAGCGCGCATGTAGCGGATGCGCTTGTTGATCTGTTCGTCGATGTCGCCATCGCCCAGTTCGCCGCGTTCCGCGTTGTAGCGGATCAGGTCGGCCACCGGACGGCCCACGTAGAGCATGCCGTCGGGATAGCCGAACATCTGCTGGTAGCGGCGGTTCCAGGCCACCAGCCGCATGTCGGGATCGACCACGCTGACACCGGCGCTGATGTTCTCCAGCGTGGTGGACAGGATCTCGCGGTTGAAGCGCAGCTCCTGGCCGGCCTGGTCGAGTACCGCGACCACTTCGCCCAGCTCCATGCCCGAGCCGCGCAGCACGCTGGTCAGCACGATGCGCGCCGAGGCGGCGCCGATGGCGGCCGCGAGCAGGCGTTCGGTGAACTGTACCCAGACGCGGTCGGCGGGCACATTCGGCTGCAGTTCGCGTTCCAGCAGCTGCGCCTGTTCGGCGAATGCACGCCGCGCATGGCGCTCGCCGACCACGCGTTCCGCCAGCGTGCACAGGTCACCCACGCGCACGCTGCCGGGCCATTCGCCGGCCACCAGCGCGGGGCGCTGTGCGTAGGGGTCGAGGAAGGGCGCGGCCCGCAGGCGTTCGTCCACGCCGGGGCGCGAGCGCGCGGAGACGATCATCATCGCGCCGGTGTTGACCAGCAGCGACCAGAACGTTCCGTGCGTCAGCGTGTCCCACCCGCTCAGGCCGAACAACTGCTGCGGCCGCAGCCAGGTGATGCCGAACGGACCGGCATGCAACCAGTGCGGATCGAACCAGCCGGCCTGGGTCATCGTGGGCAGCAGCAGCGTGTATATCCACGTGGCGAAGCCCAGCACCATGCCCACTTCCACGCCGCGCCGGCTGGCGCCACGCCAGTACAGGCCGCCGATGAGGCCAGGGGCGAACTGCGCCACCGCGGCGAACGCCATCAGGCCGTACGACGCCAGCGTGCTGTCGTTGCTGCTGCTGCGGTAGTACGAGTAGGCCGTCAGTGCGAGCAGCAGGATGGCCACGCGACGGATCCACAGCACGCGCGAGGCCACATCCGCTTCGGCATGGTGCTCGGCCCAGCCGCGGCGCAGCAGCACCGGCATGATCAGGTCGTTGCTGACCATGGTGGCCAGCGCGATGCTGGCGACGATCACCATGCCGGTCGCCGCGGAGAAGCCGCCGACATAGGCGACGATCGCCAGCGCGGTGCGGCCCTCCGCCAGTGGCAACGCCAGCACATAGCTGTCGTCGGCCACATTGGTGCCCCCGAACAGCGCGATGCCGGCGGCGGCGACCGGGACCACCATCAGCGAGAACAGCACCAGGTAGCCACCGAACAGCCAGCGCGCCTTGCGGATATCGCCCACGTCGCTGCATTCCACCACGGCCACGTGGAATTGGCGTGGCAGGCACACGATGGCGAGGAAGCCGAGCAGCGTCTGCGCGATGAAGCCGACCGGAGGCGCGTTCTCGAACAGCGTGCGGGCCGAGTCCGCGACGTGGATGTTGTTCCCGCCCAGCCACAGATAGGCGAACACGCCCACCGCGATCATCGCCACTAGCTTCACCACCGACTCCAGCGAGATCGCCAGCATCATGCCGTGGTGGTGCTCGGTGGCGTCCACCTGGCGAGTGCCGAACAGTGCGGCGAACAGCGCCATCAACAGCGCGACATACAGCGCAGGGTCCGTGAAGAAACCATGCGTGCTGTCGCCGCCTTCGCCGCTGAGCACGCTCAGACTCATGGCGACGGCCTTGTACTGCAGTGCCAGGTACGGCACCACGCCGATCAGCGCGATCACGGTGACCAGCGCGGCGAGACGGCGCGAACGGCCGTAGCGGGACGAGATGAAGTCGGCGATCGACACCGTGTTCTCGCTGCGCGCGATCAGGGCCAGCCGTTCGATGATGCGCCAGCCGAACAGCAGCAGCAGGACCGGGCCGAGATAGATCGGCAGGTAGCCCAGGCCGTTGCGCACCGCGCTGCCGACCGCCCCGTAGAACGTCCACGACGAGCAGTACACCGCCAAGGCCAGGCTGTAGACGACCGGCCGCAACCACGGGCGGTCGGGATACATCGGGCGACGGTCGCCCCACCACGCCACGCCGAACAGCAGCGCGGCATAGCCGACGGACACCAACAGCAGGATCCAGCTGGAAACCAACGCCCTCTCCCCCGGCGCTCAACCCGTCGCCGAGTGTACTGCGTGGCGCGTGCCGGGGCGGGTGGTCAGGCGGGCGTGGTGGCGAGCAGTTCGCGTACGGCGGTCTCGGCCTGGCCGCGCAGTTCGGGAACGGCGATGCTCTCCCACACGCAGCCGATGCGCAGGCTGCCGAGGATGAATACGCGCGGTTGCGGGTTGCCTTCCGCGTCGACCATGCGGCCGTCGCGCGCCGCCTTCAGGCCGATGCCATGCGGACCCGCCTGCGCATGCCCCTTGCCCAGCAGGTCGTGCAGCAGCGGATTGCGCATGGTCTGCGCGCGCATCTCCACCCCCGTGGCGTTGACCACGTAGTCGACGTCGAACTCGTCGGTACGGCCGTCGCGGGTATGCGTGGTCACGCGCAGGCAGCGTCCCTCGGCCATCACCGTGTCCAGGCGGCCGCGGTGCAGCCGCAACTGGCCGCGATCGAGCAGGGCCTGCAGTTTCGCGTGCACCTCCGGCGCGATGCGGTGCCGGTGCACATCCCACTGGCGCACCACGTGGCGCAGGAACCGGCGCTGGTCGGCGATGGACATCGATTGCCACAGCGCTTGGCCGTGCGGGCGGATGCGCTCCATGGCCGCCTGCCACGGCAGTCCGTCGGCGACCGCCTGCTTCGCTGCCGCACGCAGGAAGCGCATGCGTGCGCGCAGGTCCATCGTCTGCAGGGGAGCCGGATCGTAGGTCGCAGCCGGTCCGTGGCAATGCGGCAGCGGCAGCAGCGCGTGCCGCGACAACACGTGGATCGTGCCGGCGTGGCCGTTGTCGGCGAGGCTGAGCACGGTGTCCACCATGCTGAGGCCGGAACCGACGATGCAGAGGTCGGCATCCACGGGAATCGCCTTCACCGCATCGAAATCCCACGCGGCGATCGAATGGCCTTCCGGCAGTTGCGGCGCACCCCGCGCTGGTAGCGGCTTGGGCGTGTTGCCGACGGCCAGGACCACGCCACGTGCCTCCAGCGCGCCATGCCCGGCCAGTCGCAGCGTCGCGCCGTCGTCGCGCGCGTCGAGCTCAAGCACGCTGTCGTGGACGACCTGCAGCAAGGCTGGACTGGCCGCGACGGCTTCCTGCAGTCGCGTGCGCAGGTAGTCGCCGTAGCGGCGACGCTCGATGAACGCATGCGCCAGCGTCTCGCGGTCGGGGCCGCCCGTGGGTGTGGTGGCCACGACATGGTCGAGGAAATCGGCAGGCCGGTCGTCGAAGGCACTCATGCGGCCCGCGGGGACATTCAGCACGTGCTCGCCATGGGACGTCGCATACGCGACGCCCTGCGCCAGCACGTCGCGAGGCTCGATCATCACGATGCGCAGCGGCGTGGTGGCCTGGCGCAGTGCCTGCATCGCCGCCAGTACGCCACCGGCACCGCCACCGATGATCGCGAGGTCGCAGGGCGGCAGGCGGGGTGTCGTGGCAGCGCTCATGTCGCCATTGTAGGCGAACGGCATGCCGGCCCTCATGCGCAAGCCGCATGAGGGTGTGCCCACCCTACATCAGCGAGTCGGCCAGCCGTGCGATGCCTTCCCGGCTGCGCTGCCAGCCGGGGCGTCGCCGCCAGGCATCGCGTTCGACGTGGTCCGCATGCGCCAGGTAGTCGGCCTCGATCGCGCGGATGTGCGCGACCACCCCGGTGTCGTAGCAGACCAGGCCGATTTCGGCATTGAGCGCGAACGAGCGGATGTCCAGGTTGATCGAGCCGACCAGGGCGATGCCGTCGTCCACGGTCAGGTGTTTCGCATGCAGGAAATGCGGCCTGTACAGCGCGATCTTCACCCCGCAGGCCAGCAGCTCTTCGTAGTACGACTGCTGCGCCCACGCGGTCAGCGTCTGGTTGTTGGTGGCCGAAAGCACCAGTTGCACGTCCACCCCCGACAACGCGGCGATGCGCAGCGCGCTGAGCGTGGCGTCGTCGGGGACGAAGTACGGTGTGGTCAGTACCACCTTGCGGCGTGCCAGGTGGATGAGTGCATTCACCGTGTCGCGCGCGTTCTCGAATGGATACGCCGGTCCGCTGGGCAGCAGTTGCGCGGCGACATCCTGTGCCTGCACCGTCAGGTCGGGGTGCACCTCGAGCCGCTGGCCGGTTTCGATGTACCAGTCGCTGGCGAACACGCCCTCCAGGTGCGCGACCACGGGGCCCCGCACGCGCGCCACCAGTTCGCGATTCGGATGGCCGGGAACGAACGTCGCGGTGGCCAGGTTCTGCGAGCCCACGTAGCCGATACAGTTGTCGATCACCGCCACCTTGCGATGGTTGCGAAGATCCATGCGCCCGCTGCGTCGCCAGCGCAGGCCGCCTGGTAGCATGTCGTGTACATCGACACCCGCGGCACGCAGGCGTGTTGCATAGGCGCGCAAGCCGCGCTTCGCCCCGACGGCATCGAGCAGCATGCGGCAGGCCACGCCGCGTGCGGCGGCCCGGCAGAGTGCGGCGGCGATCGCTTCGCCCACAGTGTCGTCGAACATCAGGTAATACAGCAGGTGGACCTGCTGCGTGGCGGCGTCGATGTCGTCGAGCAGCGCGCGCAGCGAGGCGTCGTAGTCGTCCAGCAGGTCCACGGCATTGCCATGGGTGGGCATGAAGGCGCCCTGGCGTTCGATCAGGGGCGCCATTTCGACGGCAGCGCCCTCGCGTGGGGACCAGCGCAGCGCGCTGAGCGGACGCTGTTCCTCGCGGATCACGTCGGTGGCCCGCGACTGCCGGTCAATGCGCTCGCGCGACAGCCAGGGATGGCCGAGCAGCAGATAGAGCGGCAGACCCAGCAGCGGCACGAAACCGACCAGCAGCAACCAGCTGCGTGCGGCGGCCGGCGTGGTGCGACTGGGAATCCACCACAGCGCCGCCAGGCGGATCAGCCAGTCGACGATCAGCAGGGCGGTGCCGAGGGACCAGTCCATGTGGTGGATCCGTCCAAGTGGGATGGATCGATTCTGCTGGTGCTCGCGGGTAAAGAAAACCCGAAGGTAGTTCCTTCTCCCCGCAAAGCGGGGAGAAGGTGCCCAGCGGGCGGATGAGGGGCAGCTTTTGACTCTCCGAAGTCGAAAAGCAGAAAGCCCCGCCGAAGCGGGGCTTTCTGGGAGGCGCTGGACCCCGGCCTTCGCCGGGGTGAAACAGCGGCACAGGCGCATGCAGAGCATGCGCGCCGCTATTTCACTTGATCTTGCCTTCCTTGTAGATCACGTGCTTGCGCACGACCGGGTCGTACTTCTTGATTTCCATCTTGCCCGGGGTGTTCTTCTTGTTCTTGTCCGTCGTGTAGAAGTGGCCGGTGTTGGCCGAGGAGATCAGACGGATCTTGTCGCGCTTGGATGCCATGTTCGATTACTCCTCAGATCTTCTCGCCGCGCGCGCGCAGCTCGGCCAGGACGGAGTCGATGCCGTTCTTGTCGATGGTGCGCAGTGCATGCGCGGAGACTTTCAGCTTGACCCAGCGGTTTTCGCTGGCGACCCAGAAACGGCGCTCGTGCAGGTTGGGCAGGAAACGACGACGGGTCTTGTTGTTCGCGTGGCTGACGTTGTTACCCGTCATCACACGCTTGCCGGACACTTGGCATACGCGGGACATACGCACCTCGATGGATAATTGTGTCGCCCGTAGCCCGGGAGACGGCGGCCCGGCGGACGGCCTGCAGGGCAGGACGGACACCACGCGATACGGCAGGAAAACCGCTGCTGACCCAAGCCGGAATCGCGCTTCCGGCCGCAGATCCGGTCATGCCGGACGCAGCGAGCCGCGCATTATGCCGATGTTTCCCTTGCCCCGCAAGCACTTAGGTGGAGTGTCGCGGGGTCGATGGCGGAGGCGGGCCGGGGCCCGCCCTACGGGACTGCGGCCGGGCGTAGGTTGGGCCCTGGCCCGGCATCGTGGCGTTCGGATACCGGAGGGCCGGATCGGGCAAGGTGGGCCAGGGCCCAACCTACTGAATCACGGCGCCGCGGCCGCCGCCTTGCCCGGGCTCGCCTTGCTGGCGGCGATGAAGGCCCGGATCTGGCTTTCCAGCACCGGCAGGGTCACCGAGCCCTGCTTGAGCACGGCGTCGTGGAAGGCCTTGATGTCGAACTTCGGGCCAAGCTCGCGCTCGGCCTCGCCGCGCAGGCGGACGATGGCGATCTCGCCCAGCTTGTAGCTCAGCGCCTGCGCCGGCCAGGAGATGTAGCGGTCCACCTCGGTGGTGACCTCGTGTTCGGACAGGGCGGTGTGGTCGCGCAGGTAGGCCAGCGCCTGGTCGCGGGTCCAGTTCTTGTGGTGCACGCCGGTATCGATGACCAGGCGGGCGGCGCGCCACATTTCGTAGGTCAGGCGACCAAAATCTTCGTAGGGCGTCTCGTAGATGCCCATCTCCCTGCCCAGCTTCTCGGTATACAGCGCCCAGCCTTCGCCGTAGGCGGAGATGTAGTTGTCGCGGCGGAACGCCGGCTGTGCGCCCTGTTCCTGCGCCAGTGCCGCCTGCAGCGAATGGCCGGGTGAGGATTCATGCAGGGTCAGGGCCGGCAGGTTGTACAGCGGGCGCGATGGCAGGTCGTAGGTGTTCAGCCAGTACGTGCCCAGGCCGCCGCGGCCGGCGGTCCAGAACGGCGCGATGTCGGCCGGCACCTCGACGATGGTGAAGCGCCCGCGCGGCAGCGTGCCGATGTACTTGCCGACTTCGCCATCCACGCGCTTGGAGATCCACGCCGCGCGATCGAGCAGCTGTTGTGGCGTCTTCGCGTAGAACTGCGGGTCGGTGCGAAGGAAGGTCAGGAACTCCGCGAACGTCCCCTTGAAGCCGGCCTGCTTGATGACGTCCTGCATCTCGGCCTGGATGCGTGCCACCTCCTTCAGGCCGATCTGGTGGATCTGTTCGGCGTTGAGGTCCAGCGTGGTGTATTCGCGGATCTGCTGGGCGTAGAAATCCTTGCCGCCCGGCATGGCCTCCGCGGCCAGCGTGGTGCGCGCCTGCGGCACGTACTCGGTGCGGAAGAAGGTCAGCAACGTGCCGAACGCGGGCACCACCTGCTGGCCGATCGCGTCGCGCACTTCCTTGCGCAGCGCTTCCTGTTCCGCCGCCGGGATGCTGGCCGGCATCTTCCTGTACGGGGCGTAGAACGTGGATTGTTCCGGATCCTTCAACTCCGCCACCGTGGCGATGGAGACGTCGCGCCCGTCCAGCACCGCACGCGGCACGCTGAAGCCGCGCTTCAGGCCTGCACGCATGTTGACGATGTGCTGGTCGAAGTAGCGCGGCACGTCGCGCAGGCGCGCGGCATAGGCGCGGTAGTCCTCGGCGGTCTTCATCGGCCGGCGCGCCATGAACGACAGGTTGGACCAGAACGACGAGTCGGAATTGAACGGCATCTCGTAGGCGCGCAGGCGCACCTCGGCGGCAAGGTTCTCGACCTGCGGCCGGTAGATGGCCAGGTTGATGCGGTTCTCCGGCGACAGGGCCGCTGCGTCGATGCCATCCAGGTCTTTCAACACCTGTTCCCAGACCTTCAGTCGCGCCTGGTGCGCCTCGGCGCCCACGTCCGGCAGGCGGCGCTTGTCGCCGCTGGTATCGGTGTCCTCATCGGCCTGGCCGGTCTGTTCCTGCCGCCACTTCCATTCCTTCTCGTAGAGCGCCTGGAAGCGCTGGTCGGCGTCGGACGGGGCGAAGGCGAACGCCTGCAAGGGTGCGCAGGCGAGCAGCAGGGCGGCGATGCGGAGGTTCAAGGCGGGCATCCGGTGAAAGCGGAAACCGGATGGTAATGCAGCGTCGGCATCGGTGCTTTCTGTAGGAGCGACGTGAGTCGCGACCATGGCGCCGACACGCGCGATACCCGCGTCGTGCCGTGGGCTGCGGCACGAGACTGGTTTCTGGTGTCAGCGCCCGCCTCGGGAGTGAGGCGCGGCGATGGCCTGATGGCGTGCGGTCGCGACTTGCGTCGCTCCTACAGCAAGCACAAGCATCACACCCGCGGGCGCAGCCGCTCCAGCACGCCGTCCAGGGTGTCCAGGTCGGTGTACTGGATGATCAGCTTGCCCTTGCCGCCGCGGCCGTGGGCGATGGTGACGCGCGTGCCGAGGCTCTCGGACAGTTCGGTTTCCAGCGAGGCGATGTCGGGCTGCGGTGCCGCCTTGGCGGGCTTTGCTTTCTTGCCGTTGACCGGCACCTTGCCGGCGGCGAACTGCTGCGCGCGGTGTTCCACTTCGCGCACCGACCAGCCCTGCTCGGCGGCATCGGAGGCGAGCTTGCTGGCCAGGTCCGGCGACAGCGTCAGCAGGGCGCGGGCGTGGCCCATTTCAAGACGGCGCGCTTCCAGCAGCGCGCGGATGGCCGGCGGCAATTCCAGCAGGCGGAGCAGGTTGGACACGGCCGCGCGCGAGCGGCCTACCGCTTCGGCAGCTTCGGCGTGCGTCAGCGCGAATTCGTTGATCAGGCGCTGCAGCGACTGCGCTTCCTCGAGCGGATTGAGGTCTTCGCGCTGGATGTTCTCGATCAGCGCCATCGCAATGACGGTACGGTCGTCCAGATCGCGCACGACCACCGGTACTTCGGCCAGGCCGGCTTCCTGCGAGGCGCGCCAGCGGCGTTCGCCGGCGACGATCTCGAACTTGCCGGGCGAAAGTTCCCGCACGACGATCGGCTGGATCACGCCTTGCGCCTTGATCGACTCGGCCAGCTCGGTCAGCTTGCCGGGGTCCATCGCCGTGCGCGGCTGGTACTTGCCCGGTTGCAGCTGCTGTACCGGCAGCGTGCGCAGGGCTTCACCCGGCTGGGCTTCCGGCGGTGGCGTCTCGGCGGCTTTGGGGCCGAGCAGGGCTTCCAGTCCGCGACCCAGGCCGCGCTTCTTCGGGGCGCTCATCACGCATGCTCCATATGCTGCTGTTGCTTCTTGCGGTCGGCCTGGCGGCGCAGGATCTCGCCGGCCAGGCCAAGGTAGGCCACGCCGCCGCGCGAGGTGCGGTCGTAGCCCACGATGCTCTGGCCGTGGCTGGGCGCTTCGGCCACGCGCACGTTGCGCGGCACGATGGTGCGGAACACCTTGTCGCCGAAGTGGGTGGTCAGTTCGCCGGAGACCGCGTTGGCCAGGTTGTTGCGGATGTCGAACATCGTGCGCAGCACGCCTTCGATTTCCAGGGTGGGGTTCAGGCGTGCGCGCAGCGCTTCGATGGTTTCCATCAGCGCGGACAGGCCTTCCAGCGCGTAGTACTCGCACTGCATCGGCACCAGCACCGAGTCTGCGGCGGTCAACGCATTGAGCGTGAGCAGCGACAGCGCGGGCGGGCAATCGACGATGATGAAGTCGTAGTCGCCACGCAGCGGTTGCAGCGCGCTCTTGAGGCGCTGTTCGCGGCCGTCCGCATCCATCAGCTGGATCTCGGCCGCCGTCAGGTCGATGTTGCCCGGCATCAGGTCGAAGCCTTCCGGGGTGGTCACCACGGCGGCCTTCGCCTCGACCTCGCCGAGCAGCACGTCGCAGGTCGAAGCCTCGACCTCGCGCTTGTCCACGCCGCTGCCCATCGTGGCGTTGCCCTGCGCATCCAGGTCGACCAGCAGCACCCGCTGCGGCGCGCGCGCCAGCGCGGCGGCCAGGTTCACGGCGGTGGTGGTCTTGCCGACTCCGCCTTTCTGGTTGGCGACGGCGATGATGCGGGCCATGCGAGGGGCGCCTTATCGAGTACGGGGTGAGGGGGGATTATGCGGGCTCGGGCGGGGCCGTGCGAAATGAAGGGTACGCACAAGGCGCCCGCTCCCGGTCAGCCCGAGGGACAGCCCCGCGCCGGCATTCGGGCGTGACCAGTCTTTTCAAGGAGTTACAGGTTTCGCGTGGCCACGTTGCGCCGATCAGTCGCGGCGCACGATGACCATGTGGCGTTCGCCGACCAGACCCGGGACCGTCAGCGGGTGCAGGGCTTCCAGCGACCAGCCCGCCGGCAATGCCGCGATCTCCTCGTCAGGCCGTACGCCCTTCATCGCCAGCAGTGCCCCGCCCGGTTTCAGCAGGTGGCCGCCCACCTCGATGATGCCCGCCAGCACGTCCAGGGCCCGGGCGGTGAGGGCGTCGTAGGCCTGTGGTTCGTCCAGCGCCTCGGCGCGGGATTCGGCCACGCGGGCGTTGTCCAGTTTCAGGGTGCGCAACGCTTCGCGCAGGAAGCGCGCCTTCTTGCCGTTGCTCTCCACCAGGGTCACGCGCAGTCCCGGCTTAGCGATCGCCAGCGGAATCCCGGGCAGGCCCGGACCCGTGCCGAGGTCGGCGAGTGCGCCACCGTTCGCGGCGAGTCCGTCCACGAACGGGTGCATCGCCAGCGAATCCAGCAGGTGGCGCGTGACCATCTCGCGCGGGTCGCGGATGGCGGTGAGGTTGTAGGTCTTGTTCCAGCGATCGAGCAGGGCGAGGTAAGCGAGCAGCCGTGGCGCCAACGCCTCGGCATCCAAGCCGAGGGCGGCCAGGCCATGGTGCAGGGTTTCGCGCATATCGGCGGGAAAGGCGGTGTCGTTCATCACGGCATTATCGCAGGCCGCCACGCGGCCCCGCGCGGATGCCAGGCCAACGCGGCGCGGTAGTCCGCGCGCGGCGCCCATTCGTGCAGGTGCCAGTCGTCGGCATGGCCGAGCGCGGGATCGCATGCCGCCAGCCATGCGCGATCCCCGTCGAGGCGGACATGGAAGCGGTGCAGGCCGAAGGAGATGCCCTGGCCGTGCGCCTTCAGCACGGCTTCCTTGGCGCACCACAGGCGCACGAAGGCCAGCATGCGTGCATCCTCGTCGAGCGAATGCAGCCACGAGGTTTCCTGCGGATGATAGAAGCGCTGCGCCAGCTCCATCGCGCGCGGGCGCGGGCGCAACCGCTCCAGGTCCACGCCCAGTTCGATGTCCTCGCCCAGCGCCAGCAGCAGCGCCTCGCCGCTGTGGCTCCAGCCGGTTTCCAGCGAGTGCAGCGGGGCGATGAAGTGCGGCCGTCCCAGCGTGTCGCGCGTGATCGGCAGCAGGTGCGGTGCGAGGTCGAGCACGCGCGCCAGCTGCTCGCGCGCTGCGGGCTCGCCACGCAGCCGCGGGGCATGCGGCAGCAACCACAGGGCGATGCCGTCCAGCCGCCAGTCCGCGGCCACGTTGCGCCAGTTCATCCCGCCAGACCCGATGCGTGGTGCGGCACGGCGTGCAAGCATGCTGCGATGGCGCTATGTAGCAGGGGCAGGGACGCTTCCCCCATGTGAGTTAACGGCGGTTTCACGCCGCGCGTTGAAGATTCAAGCGTGCCCCGCACCATGGGGTTCTGTCCATTCAAGGGAGGAAGCAACGAAATGAATTTTCTCATCTATCTGATCGTGGGTGGCGTCGCCGGTTGGTTGGCCAGCCTGGTGATGAAGCGTGACGGGTCGCAGGGCATCATCCTGAACGTCGTGGTCGGCATCATCGGCGGCTTCCTGGGCGGTTGGCTGCTGCCGACGCTGGGCCTTGGCCTGGGCGGTGGCTGGGTAGGCTTCCTGATCACCGCCTTCATCGGTGCGGTGGTGTTGCTGCTCATCGTGAACCTGTTCACCCGGGGCAGGGCGAGGTAACGGTTTCGCTGCGGCCGCGTGCGCGCTTGAGACGCACCCAAGGCCCGTGGCAAGGAGAAGGCCCGGCATCCGCCGGGCCTTCTTCGTTTCCGTCGATCAGCCGCCCAGGCGCACCCACGCGGGCGCATGGTCGCTGGGGCGCTCCCAGGTCCGCGGTTCGCGGTCGATGCCGGATTCCACGGCGTGCCCGCGCAGCGCGTCGGAGACCAGGGTCAGGTCGATGCGCAGGCCCAGGTTGCGGCGCAGGCCACCCATCCGGTAGTCCCACCAGCTGTAGACGTTGGCTTCGTCGCTGTGCAGGCGGAAGGCATCGTGCAGGCCCAGTGCGTAGAGCCGGTGAAGGGCGGCGCGCTCGGCGGTGGAGGTGAGGATGTGGTCGTCGTTCCAGACCTTGGGGTCGAACACGTCGCGGTCGTCCGGCGCGATGTTGAAGTCCCCCATCACGACCAGCTTCGGGTGCGCCTGCAGTTCGGCGGCGACCCAGTCGTGCACCGCATCCAGCCAGCGCAGCTTGTAGGCGTACTTGTCGGTACCCACGTCCTGGCCGTTGACCACGTACAGGTTCACGATGCGAACCTCGCCCACGGTTGCGGCGATCACGCGCTTCTGCTCGTCCTCGAAGCCCGGTATGCCGATCTGCACATCGCTGACGGGTTCGCGCGAAAGCAGCGCCACACCGTTGTAGGTCTTCTGCCCGGCGAACACGCTGCGGTAGCCGAGCTCGGCCAGCGAGGTGTCCGGGAAGCGGTGGTCCTCCAGCTTGGTTTCCTGCAGGCCCACGATGTCCGGCGCGAACGCACCCAGCCATTGCGTGAGGTGCGGCAGGCGCACGTTGAGCGAATTGACGTTCCAGCTGGCGATCTTCATGGCGGCGATTCTAAGCCACGCACGCCGGTCAGGCGCCGGCTCCCTCGTCGGCCACGGCGGCATGCGCGGCACCCTCGCCGTCGCGCATCAGCCGCGCCGACATCCAGGCGGCCAGCAGCATCATCGCCACGCCGAACAATGCGATGGCGCGCATGGCGCCGGTGAACGCGGCACGTGCGGTGTCGCCGACCAGCGTCCCGGCCTGGCCTCCCAGTTCGCCGGCTACCGCGACCGCGCCGCCCAGCGTGGACAGCGCGCGTGTCGCGTCGGCGTCACCCAGCGTCGCGGGCAGGGCGGGATCCAGCCACAGCCGGTAGGCGAGCATGCCGGCGCTGCCCAGCACGGCGATGCCCAGCGCGCCGCTGAGCTCCGCGCTGGTTTCCGCCAGCGCCGAGGCCGCGCCCGCCCGTTCCGGCGGCGCGGTGGTGATGATCAGTTCGTTGCCCACCGTGAACACCGGCGCCATGCCCAGGCTCATCGCCAGCATGCCCGCGATCAGGATCCACAACCCGTACGGTGGCGTGACCAGTGCGGTGATGCCGAAACCCAGGGCGGCGAACAGCAGGCCGCGCACCATCACCCGGCGCGCACCCCAATGGCGCGCCAGTCGCGGCGCGAGCAGCGAGCCGACGGTGAAACACAACGACCACGGCACCGTCGCGATGCCTGCCTGGAGCGGAGTGAGTCCCAGCACCAGCTGCAGATACTGGGTCATGAAGATGTACACGCCCATCATCGACAGGCCGGCCAGCGCGTAGGCGACGATGGCGGCGGAGAACGCCGGCCGCCGGAACAGCGTCACGTCGAGGAACGGATACGCCAGATGCTGCTGGCGACGCACGAACAGCACCCCCAGCCCCAGGCCGAGCAGCAGCACCGCGATGCCGCGGACATCCATGCCGTATTCCGCGATGCGCTTGAGGCCGTAGACCACGGCGAGCACCGCGAACAGCGATTGCACCATGCTGGCCGGGTCGAGCTTGCCGGCATCGGGGTCGCGGTACTCCGGCAACAGCTTCGGGCCCAGCACCAGCAGCAACACCATCACCGGCACCGCCGCCAGGAAGGCCGCGCCCCACCACCACCATTGCAGCAGCACGCCGCCGACCAGGGGCCCGATGGCCCCGCCGACCGAGAACGCCGCGATCCATACGCCGATGGCGAACTGGCGTTCGTGTTCGTCATGGAACATGTTGCGGATCAGCGACATTGTCGAAGGCGCCAACGTGGCGCCGGCCACGCCCAGCAGCGCACGCATCGCGATCAGCATTTCGGCACTGCGCGAGAACGCCGCCATCACCGACGCCGCGGCGAACGCCGCCGCGCCGATCAGCAGCAGCTTGCGCCGGCCGACGCGGTCGCCCAGCGTGCCCATCGTGATCAGGAAGCCGGCCACCAGGAAGCCGTATACGTCGACGATCCACAGCAACTGGCTGGCCGTGGGGTCGAGTTCGGCGCTGATGGCGGGCAGGGCCAGGTTCAGCACGGTCAGGTCCATCGCATAGACCATGCAGGGCAGCGCGATGATCGCCAGCCCGATCCATTCGCGGCGGGTGGCTTTGGCGGGTACGGCGGTGGTCGACATGGCGGTCCGTCAGCAGGGGGTCATCCCGTTCGACGAACGGGAGCGACGATTCTCGACGAAGACGCGGACCAACACCGCCCGCAATGGAACGGACCGGCTCAGCGAATGATGAAGTCGATGAATCGCGCTACTTTGGAGTAAGGCGGCTTCAGCAGGTCGCTACCGGCCCACCGCGGCTGCCACAGCACGGGCAGCGCCTTGCTCATCGCGTCGAACCCCGCGCGCCCGTGGTAGGCGCCCATGCCGCTGGGGCCGATGCCGCCGAACGGCAGCGCATTGATGCCGAAGTGCAGCACGGTGTCGTTGACGGTGACGCCGCCAGCCAGCGTGCTGCGCAGGATCTTCTCCACCCGCGCCCGGTCGTGGCTGAAGGGATACAGCGCCAGCGGACGGTCGTGCGCGTTGACGTAGGCGATGGCCTCGTCCAGCGAGCCGACCGTGCGGATCGGCAGGATGGGGCCGAAGATCTCGTCCTGCATCACCTTCGCATCGTCGCCGGGTTCGATCACCAGAGAGGGCGCGAACAGCCGCTCCGCGCGGTCATGCGCCGGTGCCAGCGCGACGACCTCGTGGCCGCGTGCGCGGGCGTCGTCCAGGTAGCCTTCCAGCCGTGCGAACTGCCCATCGTTGATGATGCGGGTGAAGTCGCCGGCATCGGACAGGTTGCCGTAGCGCGCGGCGACCTGTCCGCGCAGCGCCTGCACCAGCGCATCGCGGCGGCTTCGACCCACCAGCAGCACGTAGTCCGGCGCGATGCAGGTCTGGCCGCCGTTGAACCACTTGCCGGTCGCCAGTCGCGCGGCGGCCTGTTCCACGGGGAAGTCGTCGCAGACGATGGCAGGCGACTTGCCGCCCAGTTCGAGCGTCAGCGGGGTCAGGTTCGCCGCCGCCGCCGCCATCACCTTGCGGCCCACGGCGGTGGAGCCGGTGAACACCAGATGGTCGAACGGCAGCGCGGCGAAGGCGCTCGCCACGTCGGCGCCACCCGTGGCGACCGCGACGCGCTCCAGCGGGAACACCTCCGCCAGCAGCGAGCGCAGGAACGCGGTGGTATGCGGCGTGTGTTCGGATGGCTTGAGGTAGACGTGGTTGCCTGCGGCGATGGCGGTGGCCAGCGGAATCAGCGCCAGGTTGACCGGGTAGTTCCACGGCGAGATCACGCCCACCACGCCGACCGGCTCGCGCCGGATTTCCGCGCGCGCCGGCCAGAACCGCCAGCCCACGCCCACGCGGCGCGGCTTCATCCATCTGCGCAGGTGCGAGGCCAGGTGGTCGATCTCGTTGAGTACGGTCATGCCGTCGGCGATCAGCGACTCGTGGCGCGAGCGATGGCCGAAGTCGGCGGCGATGGTGTCCGCCATTTCCGGCAGCCGCCGCTTCAGCGCGTCGCGCAGGCGTTGCAGGTCGTCGCGGCGCTGGGCCAGGTCGGGCTTCTTCGCCTGCCATGCCTCGCGCAGGCGTTGCAGGGTGGCGCTCAGGTCGGGCGTGGCGGTCATGTCCATACGCCGGAGTGTAGTCCGGCCGCATCGGGCCTGCTCGCTACAATGCGCAAATGACCTCCCTGCGCCCCTATCTTGACCGTTTTCCCGTCCTCGGCCCGCGCGTCTACGTGGATCCCGCGGCCACCGTGATCGGCGATGTCGAACTGGCCGAAGACGTGTCCGTCTGGCCCGGCAGCATCCTGCGCGGCGACGTCAATTTCATCCGCATCGGGGCCCGCACCAACGTGCAGGATGGCACCATCGTCCACGTCAGCCACCACAGCCCGTACAACAAGGCCGGGTACCCGACGCTGATCGGCGCGGACGTCACCATCGGCCACGGCACCATCATCCACGCGTGCACCATCGAGGACCTGTGCCTGATCGGCATGGGCGCCTGCATCCTGGACGGCGCCACGGTGAAGAAGTACGGCTTCCTGGGCGCCGGCGCGGTGCTCGGCCCCGGCAAGGTGGTCGGCGAGGCCGAACTGTGGCTGGGCAATCCCGCCCGTTTCGCACGCAAGCTCACCGACAAGGAAATCGAGAGCCTGCACTATTCCGCCGCGCACTACGTGCGGCTCAAGGACCATTACCTGCCACCAACACCGCCTGCGGCATGATGCCGCGTGGCGCATCCGGCGCCGGCATCGCAGGAGGGCCGCATGGCCTGGAAACCGGAAGGCTATACGTCGGTCGCGCCCTACCTGGTCGTCGACGGCGCGCAACGTACGGTCGAGTTCCTCCTCACCGTGTTCGACGCCGAACCGCTGCGCATGCATCCGGTCGGCGAAGGCAGGCTGGGACATGCGGAAGTCCGGATCGACGACACCGTGGTGATGCTGGCCGACGCGGCCGATGGCTGGCCCGCGATCGCCAGCCACGTGCATCTGTATGTGCCGGACGTCGATGCCACGTGGGCGCGTGCGCTGGCGGCGGGCGCCGACCCGGTGCAGGCGCCGGAGGAAAAGGGCGACGGTGACCGTCGCGGTGGCTTCCGCGATGCCGGCGGCACCACGTGGTGGATTTCCACGCAGGTGGCGTGACGTCGTGCCGGCGTCAGGGCGTTGTCGCGTGCTCGAGCGCGGCGAGCAGTGCCAGTGCCTCGGAGCGGCTGGCACCGCACATGTCGGGCCCCGGTTTCAGGGTGCCGCAGAACGCGGGGCGTTCCGGCCTGCCGAACAACCGGCAGCGCAATGCATCGTCCAGTTGCACGCACGCTACGCCTGCCGGCTTGCCGTGCGGCATGCCGGGGATGGGCGAGGTGATCGACGGCGCGGTGCAGCAGGCCGCGCAGCCCGGGCGACAGGAAAAGGACGTGTCCATGATGGCGCGCAGTGTAGTGCGGCTGGGCAAGCGCGACGCGGCCGGCTAAAGTCGCAAGGCACGGGGAAGGCGCATGGACAGCGGAACACGCCACTTCAATCACATCGGACCGGTCGCGGCCACCACGCCGCCAAGGGCGCAGCGCCCATGGTGAACGGCTGATGCTGGACACCTACCGCGAAGTCATCACGCCCGAGGGCGTGGGCCTGCACCTGCCCGCGGCGGGCCCCGTGCCGCGCGCGCTGGCGTGGGGCATCGACCTGGCCATCCGGCTCGGCGTGCTGATGATCATGGGCATGGTGCTGGCCATGCTGGGCAAGGTGGGTGAAGGGCTGTACCTGATCGGCCTGTTCCTTGTGTTCTGGGCCTATCCCATCGTGCTGGAATCCGTGTGGCACGGGCAGACGCCCGGCAAGAAGGCGCTCGGACTGCGCGTGGTATCGGCCGATGGCGCGCCGGTGGGCTGGCTGGCGGCGATCACGCGCAACCTGCTGCGCACCGTCGACATGCTGCCCTTCGGCTATGCCGCCGGGCTGGTGGCCTGCCTGGCGGACCCGCATGCGCGCCGCCTGGGCGACATGGTGGCCGGTACGCTGGTCGTGCATGCCGGCAACGAGCGCGAACACGCGCCGGCACCCGTCAACACGGTGTTCGTGCCGCCGGCGCGCCTGCTGCCGGAAGAGCAGGGCGCGATCGTGGCGTTCGGCGAGCGCGCGCCACAACTGACGACCTCGCGCCAGGAAGAGCTGGCCAACCTCGCCGAGCCTGTCACCGGTGCGCGTGGAGAGGTCGGCGTGCAGCGCCTGTACGGCATGGCCAACTGGCTGCTGGGGCGGCGATGAGGCAGGAACAGTTCGTCGCCCGCCACCAGCCCGAATGGCTGGCTTTCGAATCCTGGTTGCAGGCGCGTGGTGGCAGCGCCCGCAGCGCGCGCCGCGAGCGCAACAACGGTGTGCTCACCGATGAAGACGTGCCGGCACGCTACCGCCGCATCTGCCAGCAGCTGGCGCTGGCGCGCAAGCGCGGCTACAGCCCCGTGGTGGTGGACCGTCTGCAGGCACTGATGCAGCAGGGCCACGGCGTCATGTACCGGACGGCGCCACCGCGCTGGCAGCGCGCGGTGCGCTTCCTGCTGGCGGAGTTCCCGCGCCTGGTGCGCAGCGAGGCCGGGTGCATGTGGGTGGCCGCGGCCGTGTTCGTGGTGCCGCTGGTGCTGATGTTCGTGCTGCTGCAGGTCCGACCGGAGCTGGTGTACAGCATCGTGTCGCCCGAACAGGTGGCGATGTACGAGCGCATGTACGACCCGAGCGACACGCGCCATGCGCTGGGGCGCGAGAGTGGCAGCGACTGGCAGATGTTCGGCCACTACATCTGGAACAACATCAGCATCGGCCTGAGGACTTTTGCCGGTGGGCTGCTGGCGGGCGTGGGCGCGCTGTTCGTGCTGATTTTCAACGGCATCGGCATCGGCACGGTGTTCGGCCATCTGCAGCAGATCGGTTACGGCGATCCGCTGTGGCGCTTCGTCTGCGGGCACGCACCGTTCGAACTGACCGCGATCGTGCTGGCCGGCGGCGCGGGCCTGCGACTGGGCCTGAGCCTGGTGGCGCCGGGACGCCAGCGGCGCGTCGATGCGCTTGCCAGCGCGGGTGCGAAGGGCGCGCGGCTGTGCCTGGGCGTGGCCTTCATGCTGCTGGTGGCCGCGTTCATCGAAGCCTTCTGGTCATCGACGCAATCCATCCCGGCTGCGGTGAAGTACAGCGTCTCCGGTGTGCTGTGGACCCTGGTGGCGCTGTGGCTGGGCGTCGGCGGGCGCGGGATGGCCGATGAGGATTGAGCAGCTGACCGTCCGCCTGCGGGCGCGTTCGGACTGGGAGGCCGTCGAGCTGGGCATGGCGCTGGTGCGCCAGCATGCCGGTGCGGTCTGGAAGCCCTGGCTCTGGCTGACCCTGCCCGCGTTCGCGCTGCTCAATCTCGGCGCGTGGTGGATCGACCAGTTCTGGCTGGCCATGCTGCTGATGTGGTGGCTGAAACCGGCCTTCGACCGCATCCCGCTGTACGTCATCTCGCGTGCCGTGTTCGGCAGCGCGCCCGGTACGCGCGAGACATTGCGGGCGCAGTGGCAATGGGGCCTGCGCACGCTGCCGCACCTGCTCACCTGGCGGCGCTTCAGTCCCGTGCGCTCGCTGTACATGCCCATCGACCTGCTGGAAGGCGTCCAGGGGGATCGCCTGCGCCAGCGTCGTGGCGTCCTCGGTGGGCAGGCGTACGGCACCGCGATTCTGCTGACCTGGATCTGCCTGCTGTTCCAGGCCGTGCTGGTGATGGGGGGCGTTGTCGCCGTCGTCATGTACCTGCCGCAGGATCTGCTGCCGGACAGCATGCAGACGGCCTTCCGCATGGTGGCCATCGAATGGCCGGCGTGGCTCAAGCTGGCGTGGAATGCACTGGCATGGGCGGCCATCAGCGTGGTGGAGCCGTTCTACGTCGGCGCGGGGTTCGGCCTGTACCTCAACCGCCGCACGCAGATCGAAGCCTGGGATCTGGAGATCGTGTTCCGCAAACTGCGCGCACGGCTGGCGGCGGTCGCGCCGATGCTGTTGGCTGCGGTGCTGTGGGCCGGCATGGGCGTCGCCGAGGCGCAGGAGCGCCACGGCGCACCGCCGGCCACGACCGCGCCGCATGCCGAAGCTCCCGCCAAGCCGACGCCGCCGACGGTGCCCATCGTGTTCGGCGACCAGCGCGTCGACGACCGTGCATTCCGCAAGGCCGCCGATGAGGCGTACCGCGATCCCTTGCTGGATCGCACGCGCACGCAGGCGTCGTGGGAGCGTCGCGACACGGCGGAAGAAGAAGACCCCGACGAAACGCTCGACGGCGACAAGGCCTGGCTTTCCGGCTTCGGCAACGTGCTCGCCTTCATTGGCGAATGGGGCCTCTGGCTGGTGGTGGGCGTGCTGGTGCTCGCCTTGCTGGCGACGGCACGCTA
This sequence comes from Pseudoxanthomonas sp. LARHCG66, assembly GCF_052871755.1. NCBI lineage: Bacteria > Pseudomonadati > Pseudomonadota > Gammaproteobacteria > Lysobacterales > Lysobacteraceae > Pseudoxanthomonas > Pseudoxanthomonas sp. LARHCG66. Next base: position 22,816 of record NZ_JBIXJW010000006.1, read on the forward strand.
CTGGTGGCCGTGGATGCGCGGCATCTCAGGCGCGCGCGCGCTGCAGCCGGATGCGCCGCAGTCGGATGCACTGGTACTCCCCGAGGCGCTGCCGGACGACATCGCCACGGCGGCGCGCGCGCTGTGGCGCGAGGGACGTCCGCGGCACGCGCTGGGGCTGCTCTACCGCGCGAGCGTGGAGAGCATGAGCCAGCGCGCGGACATCGCGCTGCCGCCGGGCGCGACGGAAGCCGAATGCCTGCGCGCATCGCGACGCATGCCGCATGCGGAAGACCGGCATGCCTTCGCGCGCATCGTCAGGACCTGGCAGTACGCGGCCTACGCCGAGCGGCTGCCCGGCGAAGACGAGTTCGATGCGTTGGTGGGTGAACTGCAGCGCCGCTACGGGTGGGCGGCATGACGTCCGCGCGCCGCAATGGTCGCCTGGTGGGCGTGGGCCTGCTGGTCGTGTTCGTGGTGGTGGCGCTGCTGGCCGTGTGGTTCCGGCATACCTTCCACCGTGTCGAAAAGACGTTCTATCTTCCGCCCGATGGCGAAGCGGCCTACAACCCGCTGTACGCGCTGGCGAAGACGCTGGAAGCCGACGGCGTGAAGGTCAACGCACGCCAGCGCCTGCTGCTGGATGACAACGCGCTGGCGCGCGAGGACACGTTGTTGCTGTTCAACGATCCGCGCGCGCTGTCGCCACCCGAGGCCGATCGCCTGCTGGCATGGGTCGAGGCCGGCGGGCATCTTCTGGTCCGCACGCCGCTTTACTCGCCGGGCGAAGACCTGGCCGGGCCGGATGCACCGCAGACGGCCATGCTGGATCTGCTGTCGGTCTGGCTGGTGGACGGGGAGCCCGAGTGCGAAGCCTTCCAGGTGGAAGGCGAAGACCATCATGTCGAGTTCTGCGCCGGGCGGCGTTTCGCTTTCGATGACGTGGAGCCCGAACTCGCCTGGGGCAACCTGCAGGACGGCTATGTCTACGCGCGGCTGTCGCAGGGGCGTGGCCACGTGGATGTGCTGGCCGACTTCGATTTCATGGCCAATACCGAAATGCGGGCGCTCGCGCGCGGTGCGCTGGACGAGCCGCCGAAGGGCGGCCTGCGCGACGGTCCGCATCGCGCGCTGGCGCGGCAGGTGCTGGCGCCCAACTACGGTCGCGGCACCATGCACCTGGTCTATGCCGCCGAGATGCCGTCGCTGTGGCGCATCCTGTTCGTCCGCGGCTGGATGGTGTGGGCACCGCTGCTGCTCGCGCTCGCCGCCTGGTTGTGGATGCGCATGCAGCGGTTCGGTCCATCGGTGCCGTCACCGGCCGGCGAGCGCCGCTCGCTGCTGGAGCACGTGCGCGCGAGCGGCGAACATCTCTACCGCTACGGTCGCGGGGTGATGCTGTACGCGGCGGTCCGGCAGGCATTCCTCGCCCGGCTGCGCCGACGCGATCCTGTCGCCGCCGCGCTGTCCGGCGATCCCCAGGTGGCCGCCATCGCGGAGCGCACCGGCCTCCCGGCCGAGCGCATCCGCGTGGCCCTCAATGCGCCCGCCTCGCACGACAGGCAGGCATTCCGTGACCGCATCTCCCTGCTGATCCAACTGAGAAACCGCCTATGAACGACGAGACCGCCGCCGCGCCGCCCGCGCTTCCGCCGATGCCGGAAAATGCGCTGTCCCAGCGCGTCGATGCCGTACGCGAGGAAGTGTCCAAGGCGTTCATCGGCCAGCCGGATGTCCTCGACCAGATCCTGATCGCCCTGCTGGCGGGCGGCCACGTCCTGATCGAAGGCGTGCCGGGGCTCGGGAAGACGCTGCTGGTGCGGGCGTTGGCGCAGGCACTGGAACTGACCTACGGACGCGTGCAGTTCACCCCCGACCTGATGCCCAGCGATGTCAGCGGCCACGCCGTCTATGACCCGAAGACGGAGAGCTTCAAGATCCGGCGCGGGCCGGTGTTCACCAACATCCTGCTCGCCGACGAGATCAACCGCGCCCCCGCCAAGACCCAGTCCGCATTGCTGGAGGTCATGCAGGAAGGCCAGGTGACCATCGAAGGCAAGTCCTTCGAGCTGTCGCCGCCGTTCATCACGCTCGCCACCCAGAACCCGGTCGAACAGGAAGGCACCTATCCATTGCCGGAAGCGCAGCTCGACCGCTTCCTGTTGAAGGTGCTGATCGACTATCCGGCGCTGGACGACGAGAAGCGCATGGTCGACGCCATCACCACCGGTCGGACTGCGTCCGACTTCGATCTTTCGCAGGTGGCGCGCGTGCTGGGCGCGGACGACATCATCGCCATGCAGCGCGAAACCGCCGCCGTGCGCGTGGATCCGGAAGTCATCGACTACGCCGTGCGTATCGTCGCCGCCACCCGCAAGTGGCCCGGCATCGCACTGGGCGCGGGCCCGCGCGGCAGCATCGCGCTGGTGCGCGCCGCACGCGCGCAGGCCGTCCTGCAGGGACGCGATTTCGTCACCCCCGACGATGTGCGCGACATCGCCCGCCCGGCGCTGCGCCACCGCATCACCCTGGCGCCGGAACTGCAGATCGAAGGGCAGTCGCCTGACGATGCGTTGCGCGCGCTGCTGGCGAAAGTGGACGCGCCGCGGAAATGATCGTCCGCGTGGCCCCGACCTATCTCGCGATGAGCTCCCTCCTCCGCCTGCGGGGGAGGGTCGGGGTGGGGGAGAGCGATCAACCTGATCGTTTGCCGACGTATCCGGTCTCCGATTGCCCCCATCCCAGCCTTCCCCCGCAGGCGGGGGAAGGAGCGCCACAATGAGGCCTGCGCCGCTGCTGATCCTGCTGATCGCCTGCTGGGGCCTGGCGGGCCTGGCCGTGCCGTTCCTCGGCTGGCCGTTGTGGCAGTGGCAGGCGGTCGGCGCGGCGCTGCTGGTGCTTGCAGCGCTGGATGCATGGCGGCTGCGCGCGCGACCGCTGCCTGACGTGGTGCGCGAGTTGCCTGAGGCCCTGCCGCTGGGCATCGAGCGCGACGTGGCGCTGTGCTTCGAGTCGCGGGTACGGCAGCGGCTCGATGTGTTCGACCTGCATCCCGGCGGCTGGCCGTCGTCCGGCATGCCGCGGCGGCTCGCGCTCGCCCCGATGTCGGCGACCCGCATCACCTACCGGTTGCGGCCCAACGCGCGCGGCGATGCCGCATTCGAGGGCGTGCAGCTGCGCCTGCGTTCCGTGCTGGGACTGTGGCGACAGTCGCGGGTGGCAGGCGCGCCGCAACGCGTGCGCGTGTATCCCAACTTCGCACCGCTGACGCGTTTCGCGCTGTTCAGTGCCGAACAGGCGTCGCGCCTGGTGGGCGCGCACCTCAAGCGGCGACGCGGCGAAGGCACCGACTTCAACCAGATGCGCGAGTACCGCGTGGGCGACAGCCTGCGCCAGGTCGACTGGAAGGCGACGGCGCGCTCGCGCAAGCTGATCTCCCGCGAGTACCAGGACGAGAAGAACCAGCAACTGGTCATGCTGATCGATACCGGTCGCCGGATGATGGCGCGCGAGGATGCGCTGGGGCATTTCGACCACGTCCTGAATGCCGCACTGGTGGTGTCGTACCTGGCGTTGCGCCAGGGCGATGGCGTGGGCCTGCTTGCGGCGGGTGGCGACAGCCGCTGGGTGGCGCCGCAGCGCGGGATGGCGGCCATCGACACGCTGCTGCGCGCCAGCTACGACCTGCAGCCGCGCGCGGTGGCCACGGACTACCTGGCGGCGGCCACCGAGCTGAGCCTGCGGCAGCGTCGGCGGTCGCTGGTGATGCTGGTCACCAATGTCCGTGACGAAGACATCGAGGACCTGCTGGCCGCCGTGCGCCTGTTGCAGCGCCGTCACCTGGTCTGCGTCGCCAGCCTGCGCGAAACCTCGCTGGATGAGGCGCTCGACGGTGACGTCCGCGACCTGCAGGGCGCCATCCATGCCGGCGCGGTGGCGCGCTACCTGGAGCAGCGCACGGCCGCGCACGATGCATTGCGCAGCCACCGGGTGATGGTGCTGGATGTTTCCAGCGATGAACTGCCCGGCGCGTTGGTGGAGCGCTACCTCGCGGTGAAGCGGGATGGCGTGCTCTAGTGCCGCGCATGCGCTCTGCCTCTGTCTGCCTGCTGCTCATGGCGGCCCTGTGCCCGCAGGGTGCGACGGCGCAGCAGTCCACGGAGGTGGAACGCATCCGCCTGCAGTCCGGAGAGGTGGTGCTCGACGTCACGCCCGCCCTGGGTGGGCGTGTGTTGCGGTTCGGGCTGGCCGATCGACCCAGCCTGATCAAGGTCGGCGATCCCGTCGCCCCGCAACCTGCGCCGGCCGTATCGCCCGATGCGGATGACATCGGCTATCTCGGTCACGACGTATGGCTGGGGCCGCAGAGCGGCTGGTGGTCCGACCAGCATGTGAATCCTGCGCGTCGCGCTTCGAAGGCGGTGTGGCCGCCGGACCCTTACCTGGCCTTCGCCGAGACCCGCGTGGTCGCGCGTTCGCCCGAACGGCTGGTGTTGGAGGGCATCGACAGCCCGGTCACCGGCGTGCGGCTGCTGAAAGCGTTCGCGTTCGATCCGGCGGATCCGTCCACCGTCATCGTGGCGGCGACCGCGCGCAACATCCGCGACCGCCCGGTCGCGCGCGACCTGTGGTTCAACACCCGTACCTCGGCGGTCACGCGCGTGTACGTACCCGTTACCGACACGCGCGACGTGCGGGTGGAGGCCGCAGAGGGAGCCGCGCCTGCCTGGACGATCGAAGGGGGCGTGTTCTCGTTCCTGCCCATGCCGCAGGAGATGGAGATGCGCCGTGGCAAGGTGTTCCTTCAGCCATCCGCAGGCTGGATGGCCGGTTTCGCGCACGGGCAGGTGTTCGTGATCCGCTTCGATCACCTGCCACGTGCCGTGATCCATCCGGAACATGGGCAGGTCGAGCTCTATCTCGACCACGCCGACGACATGCAGGCCGGCTTGCTTGAGATGGAGGTGCACGCCGCCTTTCGCACGCTTGCATCCGGTGAGGCGATGCAGGCGCGCGAGCGCTGGACGGTGTTGCCTTACGAAGGTCCCGAGACGCGGGACGCGCAGGTGGCGTTCCTGTGTTCACGGCTGCAGCTCTGCGCCGGACCTGCCGTGCGCTGACGCGGATCAGCGCGGTTCGTCGATGCCCTGGCCGGTCGCGGCCCACCAGATGCCGCCGTACAGGTGCGCGAGATAGAGCGGATCGTCGTAGAGCGCGGGGGTATGGCCGAGTGCGGTGACGAAGACGCGACCACCGTCGTAGGCGTGGTACCACGCGACGGGATGTTCTTTTCCCATGCCGTGCGCGGTCTGGCCCGGCCAGATGCGGGAAGGATCGTAAGTGGATTCATCCACGCTCAGCACCGTCCGCAGGCCGCGCGTGACCGGGGCATTGAACTCGTACCATTCGTCCGTCCAGATCCACTGCGCCGGCAGGCCGAAGGTGGCGGGAAACGCAGGGTCTTCCACGCGCACGGTGGCGGTCTGCACCATCGGATGGATGCGGAACGTGCGTCCGATCAGCCGTTCGAACCAGGGCCATTCGCCAGGCGGGTTGAAGATCAGCGCGCGGTGCACCGCCACCACGCCGCCGCCAGCGCGCACGTAGGACGTCAGCCTTTCGCGCTGTGGGCCCTTCAGTTCATCGCCCGGCGTGTTGAGCAGCACGATGGCGGCATAGGCCGAAAGATCGCCATCGAACGGCGAGCTGTTCCACGACCACGTGAGTTCGAACGCATGCCGCTGTGCCATGCGTTCGAACTGCGGCTTGGCGACCACGGCGTAGTCGTGGTGATAGCGGTTGGGAATCGCGACGACCAGCACCTTGAACTGACCCTGCGCGAAGGCGGGCGCGGCGAGTGCGGCGATACACAGCAGGGTGAGCAGCAACAGGCGTTTCATTCCGCGATGCTAGCCCGGCCGGTGCCGGGCGGGTGCCTTTCCGCTATTCCGATTTCGGCGACGCCTATGCGGATATCGCCTATGCCGTCCGCGCTGCCTGCATGGCCTTGCAGGCGCCCCAGACCAGCAGCACCAGTCCGACGGCGGACACCACGCTCAGCAGCATGCCGAACGCGCCGAACAGGGACATCATCCCGCTCAGTGAGGCGTAGCCGTCAGCGGTGTTGTTGATCAGCCATGCCTGCCACACGCTCATCGCCACGCGCAGCAGCGTGGTGACCAGCATCAGTGCGACGCCGGCCAGCGCCAGCTTGCGGCCGGGCGCTGCCGGCACCCACATCGCCAGCATGGCAATACCCGCCACGCAGGCCAGCAGCTCGGGCAGCTGGTAGCCGAGCATCGTCAGCAGTTGGGTGAGGAATCCGTCCATGCACTAAGTTCCTTGAAAGTTGGGGGAGTTGTGTGAGTTTCTTCAGACGGTGCGCGTCCGGAGGCGCGCACGGTCGGAGTCGTTGAGAATCGCAGGGAGTTGTCGGGAATCGTCACCCGGATTCTCCTTGGTCTTTTCGCAGGCGGGGGATGGACGCTACGGCAAGCGCGAACGAGAGCGCTACCCAGAACGCAAGCAATGTGTCACCAGCGATCACCGCGTTCTCAGCCATTGTGGCCTGGTCAAGCGTTGCGAGCGCCCCTCGAGCGTTGTTGCCTGTCGTCGTCGTTGTTGGAAAGGGGGCATGGGCTGGTGTCAGGACATCGCGAAGCGTTGACTGGCCCCCTGCGAGCCACAACGCATTCGTGGCCAGCGCGATCAATAGAGAGAGGCTGGGAAGGTTGCGCAAGCGCACATGGAGCATGACGCAGCCGGCGAGGATCAGCACCAGGCTTCCCGTACCTGCGGCTTTACCAATCGTCAGGAAGCTGGAGTCCGCGATAGTCAATCCGCCGTCACCAGTACCTTGTCCCTGTCGCGCAACGCGGTGTAAACCGCATCGGTTTCCGGGCGCACGCCGTGCCACTGCTCGAATGCCTCGGCTGCCTGTTCCACCAGCATGCCCAATCCATCCACGGCATCGTGGCAGCCGGCGGCGCGCGCCCATGCGAGGAAGGAAATCGCGGCTTCGCCGTAGTTGAGGTCCACCGCCAGCGTGCGCGGCGTGGCCAGGTGGAAGGGCAGGCTGAACTCGCCGTGGTCCTGCCGCGAGGCGGACGTGGCGTTGACGATCAGCGAGAAGTCGCCGAGGTCGCGCAGATCGTCCCAGTAGCGCGAATGCGCGCGCTCCGGCTCGCCCAGCGCGTCCGCCAGCGCATCCGCGCGGTCAGGCGTGCGGTTGACGATGATCAGCTCGCTGATGCCTGCATCGAGCAATGCCGGCGCTACGCCGCGTGCGGCGCCACCGGCACCCAGCAGCAGTGCACGGCGTGCGCGCAGGTCCAGGCCATGCCGACCGGTAAGGTCGCGCACCAGGCCGGCGCCGTCGGTGTTGTCGCCATGCCATTGGCCGTCGTTGCGGGTCAGCGTGTTCACCGCGCCGGCGCGTCGCGCGCGCTCGGTAGTCCGAGCGCAGATCGCGAAGGCGGCTTCTTTCAGTGGCAGCGTGACATTGGCGCCCGCACCCCCGTCGCCCACGAAGCGATCGAGCGTGGCGACGAAATCGTGCGCCGCCACGTCAATGGCGGTGTACTCCAGTGTGATGCCGACCTGACGCGCGAACGCCGCATGGATGCGGGGCGACAGCGAGTGGGCGACGGGATGGCCGAAGACGGCGTAGCGATGGCTGGACATGGCGCAGGACCCCGTCGGGAGGAAGGATGGGATGCCGCAGAGGCGCGCCGCGAATGCGGGAGGCCGCTGCCGCTTCGATCCGAGTCTACCGCGCACGGCGGTCCGCTTGACAGGCAGTGCTGCCCGGCCTCACTGTGCCGCCGCCGAAAAGGGGCGCCAGGGATCAAGGCGACAGGCAGGCCGGGCTGGGGAGTCCGGTCGCCATCCATCGAACCCTGCTGCTGCGAGGGCGCTCGCCGACCGCGAACCGGTCAGACGGGCGCCACGTGCGCGCGCCGGGCCGGCTGTTTCCGCGACACATCATTCACCCCGCCGGTACCGCAAGGACGCGGGGATTCCACCACGACCGAAAGGGAGAATTCCATGAAGCCGTTGTTCCGTTGCCTGCCGCTCGCGCTGGCGGCCTTCGCCCTGCATGCGCAAGCGCAATCCATCTCTCCCGCGTACGAAGCCTTCCGCAAGAAGGAGGCGTCGCAGCCCGCCGCAAACCCGCCCGTGACGCCGGCGACGCAGGCAGCCGCCCCCCAGCCCGCACCGCCGGCCCCTGCGCCGACGTACCCGGCGCCGGCTCATGTTTCTCCCGCGCCTGCCCAAGAAGAGGAGGACGGCGGTTTCTTCATCGGCGTGCAGGCGGGCCAGGGCTGGATCTACGAAGACGTCGAACAGGATGCCGTCGCCGTGAGCGCGGGCTACCGCTGGCAGGCGGGTCCGTGGGCGCAGGTGGGCGTTGAACTGTCGGGCGGCCGCCTGGACGAGACCACCGATGGCGACTGGCGGTTCGCGAAGGCGACCTACAAGGCCATCGGCGCGAATGCACGCATGAACTTCGGCGACAGCCCGTGGTTCGCCACCGTGCGCGGCGGCTACTTCGATGCCGAGGTTGACGGCGCCGACGAGGAATTTTCCGCCGACGGCGGGTATGCGGGCGTGGCGATCGGCGTGGACATCAATCGCCATTTCAACATCAGCCTCGGCTATACCGCGTTCGTCTATGCCGACGACTACACCTACGACGACTGCGACGACGATCTCGACTGCGATTTCAACCGTGCCGACACCGTGATGCTGGGCGTCGAAGCGCGCTTCTGAGCGTTGAACGAAAACGGGAGCCGGACGGCTCCCGTTTTTTTCCTGCGCCGTCGATGCGAAGTATCCGCTCAATCGCCTGCCGGCTGTGCCAGCCGTCGCACGTAGGCATGCTGGGTCTTGGCGAGCGTGAAGCCTGCTGCCGGATAGAACGCATGCGATTCCGGACGCAGGATGTTGGAGCGCACGAAGACGTCCGTGCCGCCCTGGTCCCGTATCCAGTCGCAGGCCGTATCCACCAGGCGCCGCGCCAGACCGAGGCGTCGCGCCCGCGGGTCGATGATCAATGCCGTGATCTCGGCGCGCCCGCCGAACTCGATCATCAGCCGCCACTCCGCGGCCACCATTCCCATCAGGCCGCTGTCGTCGTCCGCTGAGGCGGCAACCATCACGGCATGCGCGGGCGATGCCAGCAGGATGGCCAGCCGTCCGGCCATCGCGGCGCTGTCGACGGGATAGGCGAGCAGCGTGCACAGGCGCGCCAGTTCGCCTGCATCGTCTTGCCGCGCATCGCGGATGACGATGGACGTCACTCAGCTGCTCCGCAGCCAGCGTGCCGCATCCAGCGCGAAGTAGGTCAGCACGCCATCGGCGCCGGCACGCTTGAATGCGGTCAGCGCTTCCAGTGCGCAGGCCTTCTCGTCGAGCCAGCCGTTCGCGGCCGCAGCCTTGATCATCGCGTACTCGCCGCTGACCTGGTAGGCGAACGTCGGCACGCCGAACTCGTCCTTCACCCGGCGGATCACGTCCAGGTACGGCAGGCCCGGCTTCACCATCACCATGTCGGCGCCTTCGTCCAGGTCCAGCGCGATCTCGTGCAGCGCCTCGTTGGAATTGGCCGGGTCCATCTGGTAGGTGAACTTGTTGCCCTTGCCGAGGTTGCCGGCGCTGCCCACCGCGCTGCGGAACGGGCCGTAGAACGCGGACGCGTACTTGGCCGCGTACGACATGATGCGGGTGTTGATATGGCCGGCATTCTCCAGCGCCTCGCGGATCGCGCCGATGCGGCCGTCCATCATGTCGCTGGGCGACAGGATGTCCACGCCGGCGGCGGCATGCGCCAGCGACTGCTTCACCAGCGCCTCGATCGTCTCGTCGTTGAGGATGTAGCCGGTGTCGTCGATCAATCCGTCCTGGCCGTGCGTGGTGTACGGGTCCAGGGCCTGGTCGCTCATCACGCCCAGTTCGGGGAAACGGGATTTCAGTGCGCGGATCGCGCGCGGGATGATGCCGTCCTCGTCCCATGCGATGCGGCCATCGGCGGTCTTCGCCGACGGATCCGGCACGCCGAACAGGTCCAGCACCGGCACGCCCAGCTCCAGCGCTTCCTCGCCCACGCGCAGCAGCTCGTCGATCGAGAGCCGCTCCACGCCCGGCATCGAGGCCACCGGCACCCGGCCCTTCTCCTCGTGCACGAACACGGGGTAGATCAGGTCGTTGGTGGTCAGCACGTTCTCGCGCATCAGGCGACGGGAGAACTCGTCGCGACGCATGCGGCGCGGGCGGGTATGGGGATAGGCCATCACGGGCTCCTGGCAGAGCGGCGAATGATACGCCCGCCGCCCGCCGGCCAGCCTGCTACGGGCGGTCGCAGTACGGAACGCTGCATCCGGTGGCGTCAGATGATCCCGCCGCCCAGCGACAGGCGGAAGATGCCGACGACGATGACGATGCCGTTCAGCACCAGCCCCGCCTTCGCGCGACCGCGGTGTTCCGTGCGGGTGAACAGGATGCCGATGGCGGCGATGACCGCGCCGACCGCCGCGAACGGGATCAGGAACCAGTTGCCCCAGCCCAGTAGCGGGATCAGGGCCAGCACCATCCACAGCATCGCCACGATGCCCCACAGCAGGCTGATCAGTCCCATGTCGCGGTTTCCATGCGGGCGTGCGGAAGGTCGCCCCGTGTTTCCACTATGCGGACGGTCGCCGGGCGCTTCAAGCTCCCACGCCGTGCATGCCCTCGATCTCGACCAGCAGCTCGCGCCGGCAGACGTCGGCATGCAGCATCAGCCATGGCACGCGCGTGCCCAGGCGGGCCTCGAGTTGCGCGGCCACGGTGTCGGCGTCGGCGGCATCACTCACGTAGACCTTCAGGCGCGAACTCGCATCCAGGTGCGCCGGCAACGTCGCCGCGTGGGTGCGCGCCGCGCCCAGCAGGCTGTCGAGGTTGGTGAGGGTCTCGTCCAGTTGCGCGCGCAGCGAGTCCGCGTGCTGCGACGCATGGCCGACGATACTGGCGGTGCCGGACAGCAACAGGGGCACCTGGTGCGACGGAGGCAGCAACGCGCGCGCGAAGCTCGGGGATTGCGGGCCGTATTCGCGCGGATAGCGGTAGGCACTGACCTGGCGCGGATTCTCCAGCGGCGTACCCGGTTCACGTGCGGCGAGCCAGTAGACCTGCAGCACGCGGCGGCCATCGCGGCTGCCTATCGCCGTGGCGGCGGGCAGCGCACGCGTATCGATATCGCCCAGGCCCTGCACGCGGCCGATGCAGAATTGCCGGTAGCGTTCACCGTCGCCTTCGCCCTGCGTGATGGCATCGAAGTAATTCCAGATGCGCAGCAGGTGCGGATATCCGCTGTCGCGCCAGAAGGCGGCCATCGCGGCATATGCATGCGCGCTTGCGTGCAGGATGCCGCCTTCGGGTTCTTCCCACTCCACCACGCCGAACATCAGCGCCCCGTCGTGGCTGTAGCGCACCGCGCCTTCGCGGCCGGTGGTCACGGGGCCCGCCGCACGCCAGACTTCGTACGGGGCCGCGGCTTCGCGCAACGGCGACAGCGGCACGCGCAGGTAGCGCGGGTCGTCGATGGTCGAGGTAGCGGGCGCCAGCGCGCCGAAACCGAACACGGCCAGCGTCTCCGGCAGGCTCAGCAACGCCCGTGGCGTGGGCGCATGGATGTAGTCGACGGCCAGCCGCTGCGGCGCGGGTGGATGGTCGGGGGCGGAGCTCATCGTGCGGGAAACGGGGGGCATGTCGGGGCGAAATGATAACCCGCCCATCCCGTCACGCCGGACGCCTGCTGGCTGTGCCAGTATTCAGCGGCATCGGCGGAAGATCGCCGCAGGTCACCGGGAGAAGCCGCCATGTCGTTCCGTATCGCTGCCATCGTGCTCGTCGCCGCGCTCAGTGCCGGCTGCGCCAGCAGCTCCAAGGTCATGCTGGGGCAGGCGCGCCCCGCCATCGATCCTGCGCAGGTCCAGGTCTACCGCACCGCGCCTGCGGGGTCGCTGGAAATCGCGCAGCTTGAATCCAAGAGTGCCGTCGGCTTCGGCACGCAGGGCCAGACCGACGCCGCCGTGGCACGCCTCAAGCGCGAAGCCGCCGCCCTCGGGGCGAACGGCGTGGTGCTGGTCGGCGTGGGATCCAGTGGTTCCCCGGTCGGCATGTCGGTGGGCGCCGGCAGTTACGGCCGCCACTCGGGCGGCGGTCTGAGCATGGGCATTCCCACCACCCAGAAGCAGGCCGCAGGCGTGGCGATCTACGTGCCGCCGGGCACGGCGGTGGACCCCACCCTGGTCGTGCCGGACCCGGCACCGAAGAACTGAGCCGGCCACCTGCCGGATGCGATCCGAAGGCGGCCCATGGCCGCCTTCGTCGTTCGTGGGGTCAGGGAGATGCCGGCCCGTCGTTGCCGGCTTCCAGCACGATCCGTTCGCCGCCGTCCACGTTGACGGCCAGCGTTTCGTAGTGCCATTCACCGGCGCGCTTCTCCGCCACCACGAACAGCGTGCCATCGGTCTTGCCGCCATCAAGCGGGATTGCCAGCTCTGCCTCGCCGCCCGCTCCACTGCTGTTGAGGCTGCCCTGCACGAACCAGCCCGGCTTGATCGGGGTGCCCAGTGCGGCGACCACGGCCGCATCGGCCTGCGCCCGTGCCATCGCATGCCGGTAGGGTTCGGAGGATTTCATCGCGCCGAAGATCAGTGTCATCAGCCCGGCGATGAAGGCCAGGAACGAGGCCAGCAGCACCACCGCCAGCACGGGCACGCACCATTTCCAGTTGCGGCTCCACCAGCCCGCTTTCACGGCGGCGGGCATCGGCGGCGGGGAAGCGGACATCGGCGTCTCCTTCGTCTCAGGGCTTCAGGCAACGACCGAAGAAATCCTCGGTCAGGCGGTAGCGGTGCAGCAGGTCGCTGCCGCGCAGGCCGTGCTTGGCGCCGGGGTAGGTCATCAGCTCGAACGGCGTACCGCGCTTCTGCAGGTCACTCATCAGCTTCGTCGAGTTGGAAAACAGCACGTTGTCGTCGGCCATGCCGTGGATCAAGAGCAGCTTCGAGTGCAGGCCGTCCAGGTGGGTGAACACGCTGGCCTCGCGGTAGCCGGCTTCGTTCGCGTTCGGCAGGTCCATGTAGCGCTCGGTGTAGTGGGTGTCGTACAGCGCCCAGTCCGTCACCGGCGCACCGGACACACCGCAGGCATAAGCCTCGCTGTGTTTGGCCAGCAGCATCAGCGTCATGTAGCCGCCGTTGGACCAGCCGTGCACGCCGATGCGCGCGGCATCGACGAACGATTGCGACTTCAGCCATTCGACGCCGCGCAGCTGGTCGTCCACTTCCACCGTGCCCTGCCTGCCGTACAGCGCGCCACCGAAGGCTGCGCCACGGCGTGGCGTGCCGCGGTTGTCCAGCGAGAACACCAGGTAGCCCTGCTGGGCCAGGTACTGGTTGAAGAAGGCATCGCTGCGGCCGGGCCAGGCGCGGGTGACGGTCTGCGCCGCCGGGCCGCCGTACACGAAGACAACCACCGGGTACTTCTTCTTCGGGTCGAAGCCGGCCGGCTTGATCAGGCTGTAATGCAGCGGCGTGCGGCCGTCAGCGGCCGTCAGCGTGCCGTAGGTGGTGGGCTGGTGGGCGCCGAGGTACTTCGCGTAGGGATGCGCCGCATCGGTCGCATCGTTGGTGAGCAGGGTCGCCAGCTTCGTGCCGTCGGCCTTGAACAGCTCGATCTGCGGCGGCGTGGTGTCGCTGGACCAGCTGTCGACGAAGACACTGGCATTGCGGGCGAAGGCGGCAGCATGCATGCCGGGCGCCTGCGTCAAACGACGCGGCTCGCCGCCGGACAACGGCACGGCATACACGTGCGTCTCGGTGGCGCCATCACGCGTGCCGCTGGCGTAGACCAGGCCGGCGGCTTCGTCGATGGCCAGCAGGCCGTCGACCACCCACTCGCCCTGCGTCAACGCGGTCAGCTCGGACCCGTCTTCCGATGCCATGTACAGGTGTTCGAACCCGCTGCGCTCCGACGACCACAGGAAGCGCCCGTCCTTCAGGAAGCGCAGGTCGCTGTGCAGTGGCACCCAGGTCTTCGAGGTTTCCGTCACCAGCGTGCGCTGCGTGCCGGTGGCCAGTGTGGTTTCGATCAGCTCGAGCTTCTTCTGGTCGCGCGACTGGCGCTGGAAGGTCAGGCGTTGCGGGTCGCGCCAGTCGACGCGGGCCAGATAGATGTCCTGGTCCGCACCCAGGTCGATCCAGCGCGGCTTTGCGCCGGCCTTCGGTGCGATCACACCCAGTTGCACCAGCACGTTGTCATCGCCCGCCGCCGGATACCGCTGCTCGATCACCTCGGTGCGGTCGGGGTACACCTCGTAGCGCTTCTGTACCGGCACCGGCGTTTCGTCGATGCGCGCGAAGGCGATGGCGGAATCGTCCGGCGCCCACCAGTAGCCGGTATGGCGATCCATTTCTTCGTCGGCGACGAATTCGGCCACGCCGTTGCCGATCACGTCGCTGCCGTCGCGGGTCAGCTGTGTTTCCCTGCCGCTGGCCAGCTCGATGACCCACAGGTTGCGGTCGCGGATGAAGCTGACGAAGCCCCCCTTAGGCGATATCTTCGGATCGGTGGCAAAACCACCGCCATCCGTCAGCTTGCGCACCGCGTCCTTGCCGGACTTCGCCAGGTCGTAGAAGTAAAGCTCGCCGCCCAGCGGGAACAGCAGTGCCTTGCCATCCGGCGACCATTGGTAATCGACGATGCCGGACAGTGCAGCGATGCGCTGGCGCTCGCGGCGCGCCTTTTCCTCATCACTCAGCACTTCCTCGCCGGGCAGCACCACCGACGAATCCACCAGCAGGCGCGTCTGTCCGCTGGCGATGTCGTATTCCCACAGATCCAGCCGGTTGCGGTCGCTGTCCTTGCCGCGCAGGAAGGTCACCCGCGATCCGTCCGGCGCGACCTGCGGCTTGGTCAGCGTCGGGCCGGACAGGGGCGCGCTGCCGGTGATCGCTTCCAGGGTGAGTTTTTCGGCGTGGGTGGGGAGGGCGGTGGCGAGTGTCATCAGGGCGAACAGGGCGAGGCGCATCGGATTTCTCGGGCGGCAGGGCCGGTCAGTCCCGGATTATTGCATTGGCCGCCGCGCGCGGGCCGGATGCGTCCTGATGCGGCGCAGCCGAGCAGGCTCGGCTCCGTCTACCGTGAGGGCTGGCCGAACAGGTGCTTGCGCTCCTCGTCGCTGAGCGGCTGGCCCGCGTTCGGATTGACCTGCGACTGCAGCGCATACGCGCGTTGCACGGCCGGCCGCGCCGCGATCTCGGCGCGCCAGCGCTGCAGGGCGGGATAGGGCGACAGATCCAGCGGGGCCTTGTCGTAGGCGTTGATCCACGGATGCGTGGCCATGTCGGCGATGCTGTAGTCGTCGCCGGCGATGTAGGCATGTTTCGCAAGCTGCGTGTCCAGCACGCCGAGCAGGCGCTGCACCTCGCGCGTGTAGCGGTCGATGGCGTAGGGAATCTTCTCCGGCGCGTACACGGTGAAGTGGCCGTACTGCCCGGTCATCGGGCCCAGGCCGCCCATCTGCCACATCAGCCACTGGTTCACGGCCACTTTCTGGCGGGTGTCGGCGCCGAAGAAGCGGCCGGTCTTGTTGGCCAGGTACACCAGGATGGCGCCGGATTCGAAGACGCTGATCGGTTCGCCGCCGTCGGTGGGGGTGCGGTCGATGATGGCCGGCATCTTGTTGTTGGGCGAGAACGCCAGATAGTCGGGCTTGAACTGGTCGCCCTTGCCGATGTTCACCGGCACGATGCGGTAGTCGAGTTTCGCGCCTGCATCGGCCAGCTCCTCCAGCAGCAGCGTGATCTTGTGGCCGTTCGGGGTGGGCCAGTAGTACAGGTCGATCATGGTGGATTCCGCAGGAGGGGGAGGCCTTCGAGTCTAGCCGTCCGTGCGGGCTTGGCAGCGTCAAATCCGGCCGGTACCCTGCGCCATCCTTGGAAAAGACCGTTCCCATGACGCTCCCCGCCAGCCCTCGCCCCAACTTCCTGCCCAACCTGATCTTCGCGTCGCGCTGGCTGCAGCTACCGCTGTACCTGGGTCTGATCGTCGCCCAGTGCGTGTACGTGTTCCTGTTCGGCAAGGAGCTATGGCACCTGATTCATCGCGCGCCGGGTCTCGGCGAGCAGGAGATCATGCTGATCGTGCTCGGCCTGATCGACGTGGTGATGATCTCCAACCTGCTGGTCATGGTGATCGTCGGTGGCTACGAAACCTTCGTATCGCGCCTGCGCCTGGAAGGCCATCCGGACCAGCCCGAATGGCTGAGTCACGTCAACGCCAGCGTGCTGAAGGTGAAGCTGGCGATGGCGATCATCGGCATCTCCTCGATCCACCTGCTGAAGACGTTCATCGCAGCGGGCGCCTTGAAGGGTTTGCCTTTCTGCACGCCGGACCAGCTGGCCCAGATGAAGGCCGAGATGGCGATCACGAGCACGCAGTGCACCCAGCTGACCCCTGACGGCGTGCTCTGGCAGACCATCATCCACTGCGTCTTCATCCTGTCGGCCATTGGCATCGCCTGGACGGACAAGCTCATGAATGGTGGAGCCCCCGCCAAGCACGCCGCACACTGACCCCGTGGCGGCCGAACCTGAGATACGCGACGCAAACGATGGCGACTACGCCGCCATCGTTGCGCTGAACGAAGCCGAGGTCCGCCACACCAGCCCCATGGATGCGGACAGGTTGCGCCACTTGGCGTCCCTGTCCGCTTATCACCGCGTGGCGACGCTCGACGGTCGCGTGGTCGCCTTCCTGCTGGCCATGCGCGCCGGGGCGGATTACCGCAACGACAACTTCGGGTGGTTCGCTGAACGCTATCCGGACTTCCTCTACGTCGACCGCATCGTCGTGGACGCGGCCGCGCAGGGGCACCGGCTGGGCTCGCGGCTGTACGCAGACCTGTTCGCCTTCGCCCGTGCGCATGGCATCCCGCGCATCACCTGCGAGTTCAATGTGGTGCCGCCGAACGAGCCGTCGCGCCTGTTCCACGTGCGCCACGGCTTTGTCGAGACCGGCCGCCAATGGCTGGACGACGGCCGCAAGCAGGTCTCGATGCAGGTCGCCGAGCTGGCCTGAGCCAGCGTCTCAAGGCGTGGGCCGCAGTAGGCCGTAAAATGCGCGGATGGATGTTTCCCACCTGCTCGACCACCTGAATCCCGCCCAGCGCGACGCCGTTTCCGCAGCGCAGGGGCATTACCTCGTCCTGGCCGGCGCCGGCTCCGGCAAGACCCGCGTGCTGACCCACCGCATCGCCTGGCTCAACGAAGTCTTCGGCGTGCCCACGCACGGCATCCTGGCGGTGACCTTCACCAACAAGGCGGCCGGCGAAATGCGCGCCCGCGCCGACGTGCAGTTGCGCAACGGCAGCCGCGGCATGTGGATCGGCACCTTCCACGGCCTTGCCCATCGCCTGCTGCGCCTGCACTGGCAGGAAGCGAAGCTGCCCGAGACCTTCCAGGTACTGGACAGCGATGACCAGCAACGGCTGGTCAAGCGCGTGGTGCAGGCGATGGAGCTGGACGAAGGCAAGTTCCCGCCCAAGCAACTGGCGTGGTGGATCAACGAGCAGAAGGACGAGGGCTGCCGCCCCGAGCACATCCAGCCGGCGCCGAACGACGAATGGCTGGACATCCGCCGCCAGGTCTACGCCGGTTACCAGGAACGGTGCGACCGCGCCGGTCTGGTGGATTTCGCCGAACTACTGCTGCGCGCGCACGAGCTGCTGCGCGACACGCCGGCCTTGCTGGCGCACTACCGCACGCGTTTCCGCGAGATCCTGGTGGACGAATTCCAGGACACCAATGCCATCCAGTACGCCTTCGTGCGCGTGCTGGCGGGCGATACGGGCCACGTCTTCGTGGTGGGCGACGACGACCAGAGCATCTACGGCTGGCGCGGCGCCAAGGTCGAGAACATGCAGCAGTTCCTGCGCGACTATCCGTCCGCGCGGACCATCCGGCTGGAGCAGAACTACCGGTCCAGCGCGAACATTCTGGGCGCGGCCAACGCCGTGATCGCGCACAACCCCGGCCGGATCGGCAAGCAGCTTTGGACCGATACCGGCGACGGCGAACCGATCGACCTGTACGCCGCCTACAACGAAATGGACGAAGCGCGCTTCGTCGTCGAGCGCATCCGCCAATGGGTACGCGACGGAGGCAGCCTCGGCGATGCCGCCATCCTCTACCGCAGCAACGCGCAGTCGCGTGCGTTCGAAGAGGCCTTGCTGTCGGAGCAGGTGCCTTATCGCGTGTATGGCGGCATGCGCTTCTTCGAGCGCGCCGAAATCAAGGATGCCCTCGCGTACCTGCGCCTGATGGCCAACCGGGCGGACGACGCGGCGTTCGAGCGCGTGGTCAACACGCCCACGCGCGGCATCGGCGAGCGTACGCTGGACGAAGTCCGCCGGCTGGCGCGCGGCGCACGCGTATCGCTATGGGGCGCGGCGATGCTGGCGGCGCAGGGCAGCGACCTGGCCGGGCGCGCACGCAATGCGCTGGCCGCATTCGCCGCATTGGTCGACCAGTTGGCCGAGGAGACTGCGGAGATGACGCTGGCCGAGCGCGTCGACCACGTGCTGGCGCGCTCCGGCCTGCGCGAGCACTGGGCGCGCGAGAGCCGCGGCGGGCTGGATTCGGAATCGCGCACCGAGAACCTGGACGAACTGGTGTCGGTCGCGTCGCGCTTCGTGCGTCGCGAAGACATCGCCGATGACGAGAATGGCAGCGAGGGCATGAGCGAGCTGGTCGCCTTCCTGTCCTACGCCGCGCTTGAAGCGGGCGAAGGCCAGGTCGAGGCCGGTGAGGATGGCGTGCAGCTGATGACGTTGCACTCGGCCAAGGGCCTGGAATTCCCGCTGGTGTTCCTGGCCGGGCTGGAGGAGGGGCTGTTCCCCAGCAACCGCTCGCTGGACGAGAGCGGGCGACTGGAAGAAGAGCGCCGCCTCGCCTACGTGGGCATCACCCGGGCGCGGCAGAAACTGGTGCTGAGCTTTGCCGAGGCGCGACGCCTGCACGGGCAGGACATGTACGGGATCCCCTCACGCTTCCTGCGCGAGATCCCCGCCAACCTGCTGAACGAGGTGCGGCCCCGCGTGCAGGTCAGCCGACCGGCCTCCGGCTTCGCTACCCGGGCGACGCCGGGCCATGCCAGCCTGGAAACGCCCGGCCTCAAGCTGGGCCAGACCGTCACCCACGCCAAGTTCGGCCATGGCGTGGTCACCGATTACGAAGGCAGCGGCGCCCACGCGCGGGTGCAGGTGAACTTCGACAGCGAGGGCAGCAAGTGGCTGGTGCTGGCCTACGCGAACCTGCAGGCCGTCTAGGCCGCGATTGATCCAGATCACGGCGCACTAAGCCCGCCAGGCGTGTAATGGCCGCACCCCATCACCCTGAGGTGCGGCATGTACCGGCATATCCTGATCGCGACCGACGGTTCCGAACTGGCAGGCAAGGGCGTGGAACATGGCCTCGCGCTGGCGACGCGACTGCAGGCCAGGGCCACCGTGCTGACGGTCAGTGAACCCATCAATACCGGCTTCGATGACGGCCTGGGCTGGAGCGCGGTGGGCACCTCGCTGCCGGAATTCCAGGCGGCCCGCGAAGAGGCCGCACGCCGGGTGCTGGACGGAGCCGTCGCACAGGCGACCCGGCATGGCATCGAGGTGCAGTGCCTGCACGTCGCTGACCGGTACGCCGCGGAAGCCATCGTCGAAACCACCGAACGCCAGGGCTGCGACCTGATCGTCATGGCCTCGCATGGCCGACGTGCGCTCGGGCGCCTGCTGCTGGGCAGCCAGACCAGCGAAGTACTGGCCCGCTGCGGTGTGCCGGTGCTGGTGATCCGCTAGCGCGGCATCTCACCAGCCATAGAGCTTCCAGTAGACGGGCGATACGTCGACGTTGTCCTTGCTCTTGTCCAGGCGCCCGTCGCCGTCGGAGTCATACAGGTAGTAGGGCGCGCCGCGCGATGGCGTGACCTTGACCATCCGCAGGTTGCCGGCCACGCGGTACTCCTCGATCACGTCACCATTTTTCTCGGTGCGGACGGCGACCTGCGCGTTGGCGAGATCGACGTTGGTGGGATCGCTGCCGGTCGATGCGCAGCCGGCCAGTGCCAGCAGGCAGGAGAGCAGCACGGCACGCTTCGTCATGCGGGTCATCGTGGCGACCTTTCGGGGGATGGATGGCCCGATTATGCGCCCAACGCCGGGCGGCGCGCGTGACGCCGCATGCAAGGCACGCGGCGTAGAATGCCGGCATGACACGACTCGTACTCATCGACGGCTCCAGCTACCTGTTCCGTGCGTTCCATGCGCTGCCACCGCTGACCAATGCGCAGGGCGAGCCTACCGGCGCGCTCTTCGGCGTGGTCAACATGCTGCGCGCGACGCTGAAGGAAAAGCCCGACTTCGTGGCCTTCGTGCTCGATGCCAGCGGGCCGACCTTCCGCGACGAACTGTATCCGGACTACAAGGCCAACCGCCCGCCGATGCCGGAAGAGCTGCGCGCGCAGGTGGAGCCGATGATCCGCATCGTGCAGGCGCTCGGCTTCCCGCTGCTGCGTGTCGAGGGCGTGGAAGCGGACGATGTGATCGGCACGCTTGCGTTGCAGGGCGCGGCGCAGGGCATGGACGTGACCATTTCCACCAGCGACAAGGATTTCGCGCAGCTGGTGCGTCCTGGCGTGGCACTGGTCAACACCATGAGCGGCAGCCGGCTGGATTCCACCGAGGCAGTGGTGGAGAAGTTCGGCGTGCGGCCGGAGCAGATCGTCGACTTCCTTGCCCTGATGGGCGACACCGTGGACAACGTGCCCGGCGTGGAGAAGTGCGGTCCGAAGACCGCCGCCAAATGGCTGGGCGAATACGGCACGCTGGCTGCGATCATCGACCGGGCCGGCGAGATCAAGGGCAAGATCGGCGACAACCTGCGCGCGGCCCTGCCACGCCTGCCGCTGAATCGCGAACTGGTCACCATCAAGACCGACGTTGCACTGGATGGCGGGCCGGAGACGCTGCCGCTGCGCGAACGCCATGTGGATGAGTTGCGCGAGTTGTACGCGCGCTATGGTTTCAACCAGGCGCTGAAGGAGCTCGAGGGTGGCACTGTCGACGCGTCCGCGGTGGCAGAAAAGGAGCCGGGTCGTGCACGCGGCACCGGTCGCGTGGCGGCGGCGATCGCGGACGATGCAGTCATCGACGCGTCGCTCGGCGTTGCGGGCGAATACACGACCGTGACGGAGCCCGCGCAGCTTGAAGCGCTGGTGGCGCAGCTGGAGCAGGCGGACGAATTCGCGTTCGATACCGAAACCGACAGCCTCGATCCCATGCGCGCGAACCTGGTCGGCCTGAGCTTCGCCACCGAACCCGGCAAGGCCGTGTACATACCGGTGGGACATGACTATCCCGGCGCGCCGCTGCAACTCGGCCGCGAGGCGGTGCTTGCGGCGCTCGCACCCGTGTTCGCCGATGCAGGCCGGCGCAAGCTCGGCCAGCACGGCAAGTACGACCTGCACGTGTTGCGCCGCCACGGCGTGGACGTGCGGGGCTACGCAGACGACACGATGCTGGAGAGCTTCGTGCTGAATGCCGGCAGCAACCGGCACGACATGGACAGCCTGGCCAAGCGCCACCTTGGCTACGACACCATCAAGTACGAAGATGTCGCCGGCAAGGGCGCCAAGCAGATCCTGTTCTCGCAGGTGGCCATCGACGACGCCACCCGCTACGCCGCCGAGGACGCCGACATCACCCTGCGCCTGCACCGCGCGCTGGCGCCGAAGCTGGCAGCGGAAGCCGGACTGGAAAGCGTCTACCGCGACATCGAGATGCCGCTGGTCCCCGTGCTGGCGCGCATCGAGGCCAACGGCGTGATGATCGATGGCGATGAACTGCGCCGGCAGAGCGCCGACCTGTCCAAGCGCATGCTGGCCGCGCAGCAGAAGGCCACCGAACTCGCGGGCCGCACGTTCAACCTCGATTCGCCCAAGCAGCTGCAGGCGCTGCTATTCGACGAGCTCAAGCTGCCGGTGCTGGTGAAGACGCCCACCGGCCAGCCCAGCACGAATGAGGAAGCACTCGAAGCCATCGCCGACCAGCACGAACTGCCTCGGGTGATCCTGGAATACCGTGGCCTGGCCAAACTGCGCAGCACCTACACTGACAAGCTGCCGGAGATGGTCAATCCCGACACCGGTCGCGTGCACACCAGCTACCACCAGGCCGGTGCGGCAACGGGACGGTTGTCGTCCACCGATCCCAACCTGCAGAACATCCCGATCCGCACCGAGGACGGGCGCCGCATCCGCAAGGCATTCGTCGCGCCGCCGGGCCGCAAGCTCGTGGCCTGCGATTACTCGCAGATCGAGCTGCGCATCATGGCCCACCTGTCGCAGGATCCCGGGCTGGTGCGCGCGTTCGAGTCCGGCGCCGACATCCACAAGGCGACGGCGGCGGAAGTGTTCGGGCGCAAGCTGGAAGACGTCACCGGCAACGAGCGCCGCGCCGCCAAGGCGATCAACTTCGGTTTGATGTACGGCATGAGCGCCTTCGGCCTGGCGCGCCAGCTGGGCATCGGCCGTGGCGAGGCGCAGGACTACATCGCGCTGTACTTCAGCCGTTACCCCGGCGTGCGCGACTACATGGAGCGCACGCGCCAGCAGGCGCGCGAACACGGCTATGTCGAAACCGTGTTCGGTCGCCGCCTGTACCTGGAGTACATCAACAAGGGGACGCAGGGCCAGCGCGCCGGCGCCGAGCGCGCGGCGATCAATGCGCCGATGCAGGGTACGGCGGCGGACATCATCAAGCGCGCGATGATCGGCGTGGATGCATGGCTTGCGGATCACCGCGACCAGGCGCTGATGATCCTGCAGGTGCACGACGAACTGGTGTTCGAAGCCGACGCCGGCTTCGTGCCGACTTTGCTGAAAGAGGCGACAGCGCGGATGGCTGCCGCAGCGCAACTGAGCGTTCCGCTGGTGGTCGACAGCGGCGTGGGCGACAACTGGGAAGAGGCCCACTGAGCGGGCCTCAGGACGGATTTCCTTCCGGAACATGGACTTGCGGAAGCTTCAGGAAAACCCTGTCAGGTATATTTGTATACTGACGAGTTCAATAAACTGAATTCCTCCTGAATCTTACGGTTTTTTAACCGGAATCTTCACGAACCATCCATGTCCGGAGTGGTCATATAGCCCGTGACAGATGCAACGTCTGTCACTGATCTCTCCCATCCCCTGGAGCGATCTCCCCCGGAGCGACGACCCCTCCCCAGGTCCCGCTCCCTGGCCCCGCCGATCTCCCCCTGGTCTGCGGGGCTTTTTATTGCCTGTCGTTTGCCCGCGTCGCGTGCGCTACCGTGCGCGCAGTCCTTCGCCACCGGGTGACGCATGAGCGCAACGTTCGCCGAGATGTTCCAGCTGGCCATGCCGTGGTGGGCGTTCGTGCTGCGGGCGTGCGTGGTCTACTTCATCCTGCTGGCGATGCTCCGTGTGTCCGGAAAGCGGTCGATGGGCCAGTTCACGCCGTTCGACATCCTGCTGGTCGTCCTGCTGGGCAATGCGGTGCAGAACGCGCTGCTCGGCGCGGATACGTCGGTGGGCGGGGGTCTGTTGCTCGCGGCCACGCTGATCGCGTTGAACTGGATCGTGGGCCTGGTGTCGGCGCGTTCGCCGAAGGTGGAGCGCTGGGTGGAGGGCGCGCCGGTATTGCTGGCGCGCGACGGGCAGGTCTACCGCGACGTGCTGCGCCGTGAGCTGATCAGCCGCGAGGATTTCGAGAAGGCGATGCGCGAAGCCGGCTGCCTGGACATGGCCGACATCCGGCTGGCGGTACTGGAGAACAACGGGCACATCACGGTCGTGGGCAGGCAGGCCTAGCTCCCTGCAGGAGCGACGTGAGTCGCGACCGTGGAAATGAAACGTCGTTGACGTTTGTCTCACCCGCACCGCGCGGGAAACAGGGAATTCTTGGCCCGCGTGCGCCGGCCGAGCCCCCCACAGATGACGTGCGGTCGCGACTCACGTCGCTCCTACAGAAGAGCAGGCTCAGGCGAACTCGGCCAGCCAATCACGTGGTCGCAGGTAGTCCGCCAGCCGCTGCTCGTCGCTGCCGTCTTCCGGGGCGTAGCCGTATTCCCAGCGCACCATGGGGGGCAGGCTCATCAGGATGGACTCGGCGCGCCCACCACTCTGCAGGCCGAACAGTGTGCCGCGGTCGTAGACCAGGTTGAACTCGACGTAGCGGCCGCGACGATACAGCTGGAACTGTCTTTCGCGTTCGCCGTAGTGCGCGTCCTTGCGGCGGGCGACAATCGGCAGGTAGGCGTCGAGGAAACCGTCACCGACGGCGCGCAGGTAACCGAAGTCGCGCTCGAAATCCCCGCTCAGATCGTCGAAGAACAGACCGCCCACGCCACGCGTCTCGTTGCGGTGCTTGAGGAAGAAATATTCGTCGCACCAGCGCTTGTGTGCGTCGTAACGCGCCTGGCCGCCGAAGGGCTCG
Organism: Pseudoxanthomonas sp. LARHCG66; assembly: GCF_052871755.1. Lineage (NCBI taxonomy): Bacteria > Pseudomonadati > Pseudomonadota > Gammaproteobacteria > Lysobacterales > Lysobacteraceae > Pseudoxanthomonas > Pseudoxanthomonas sp. LARHCG66. Next base: position 47,351 of record NZ_JBIXJW010000006.1, read on the forward strand.
CACAGGTCGCGTGCGGTCCTGTGCCAGTGATGCACATCCTCGTCGACCGGATAGAACGGGGTCAGGTCGAAGCCGCCGCCGAACCACCATGCCACGGTCTCGCCGTCGCGTTCTGCGCGGAAATGGCGCACGTTGGCGTGCGTGGTGGGCAGGTGGGGGTTGCGGGGGTGGAACACCAGCGACACCCCGACCGCGCGCCAGGAGGCGCCTGCGAGTTCAGGCCGGTGCGCGGAGGCCGAAGGCGGCAACCGGTCGCCGGATACATCGGAGAAACCGATGCCTGCCTGCTCGAACACCGCGCCGTCGCGCAGCACGCGGGTGCGTCCGCCGCCGCGGATCGGTGACGCATCGCCGGGTGGCCGTGCCCACGCATCCTCCCGGAAGCGCGCGCTGCCGTCGGCGGCTTCGATGGCGGCACAGATGCGGTCCTGCAGGTCGGTCAGATAGTCGCGGACGGGCGTGATGTCGTTCATGCCGCGCATTCTACCGGGGCGTCCGGATCATCCCGAATTCCGCCCGCACGTCGCGCCTGCACAACTGCCAGACCACCAGGCCGTGCAGCACGGCGAACGCGAGGGCGGTCGCCCAGAGCATGGCCAGCGCCAGCAGTCGCAAGCCGGCCAGCTCGTTCCGCATCTCTTCGGTGCCGGGCTGGGATGGGAGCGACTGGATCCAGGAAAAAGCGGCGTCGATCACCGCGATGCCGGCGAAATTGGCCGCCGCGCCAGCCACCATGAAGAACACGAAACCCCACCAGCCCCAGGCGCGGCGACGGAGCAGGCCCACCGCAACCGCCAGGAAGGCGATGCAGACGCCCAGGAAGCCGACGGCGATCGCGGTCAGGTGCGTGAGCGTCCACAGCGCGGGTGCGGGAGTCGACCGCGAAGCCAGGAAGCCCAGCACCGTCTCGGTATCCACCTGCCCGAGCAGCAGCCACGCCGCGATCACCTGCGCCGCCGCGTACAGCGTGGCGACGATGCCCATGGCGATCGACACCTTCGCCGTGACGGTGACGAAGCCGGCGCTGGCCATGGCGTTCGGTGAAGACGCCATCGCCTACTTGAGGGTCTGCTCGAACAGCTTCAGCACACGCTTGTACTCATCCAGCCACGAGTCCGAGCGGGTGAAGCCGTGGCGTTCGAGCGGATAGGCAGCGAGTTCCCAGTTGTCCTTGCGCAGTTCGATCAGCTTCTGCGTCAGCACGACGGAGTCCTTGAAGAACACGTTGTCGTCGATCATGCCGTGCGCGATCAGCAGGTGGTCCTGCAGTCCGGCGGCGTATTCGATCGGCGACGAGGTGCGGTAGGCCTCGGGATCCAGCTCGGGCGTGTTGAGGATGTTGCTGGTGTACTCGTGGTTGTACTGCGTCCAGTCCACCACCGGGCGCAGCGCGGCGCCGGCCTTGAACGTGCCGGGCTCGCGGAACAGCGCCATGAAGGTCATGAAGCCGCCGTAGCTGCCGCCGTAGATGCCGGCGCGGTCGCGGTCGCCCTGCTTCTGCTCGACCAGCCAGTCCAGTCCATCGAGATAGTCCTCGAGTTCCGGGTGGCCCATGTTGCGGTAGATCGCGGTGCGCCAGTCGCGGCCGTAGCCCTCGCTGGCCCGGTAGTCCAGGTCGAGCACGATGTAGCCGCGCTCCACCAGCAGATGGTGGAACATCTGTTCGCGGAAATAGTTGGGATAGCGCGCGGTGACGTTCTGCAGATACCCCGCGCCATGCACGAACATGACGATGGGGTAGCGCTTGCCGGGTTCCATCGTCTTCGGGCCGTAGTACTTGCCCCAGACCACGCCGGCGCCATGCTTCGACGGCACCTGCACGTACTGCGGCTCGATCCATTCGCGCGCCTTGAACGCCGCGCTGCGGGTGTCGGTGAGCGGCTTCGGCGTGCCGCCGTCCATGCCCACGACGGACAGTTGGGCCGGCGTGTAGCTGCGGGAGTGGCGGACCAGCAGCTGGCGTCCGTCCGGCGATGCACTGAAACTCTCCACGCCGTCCAGCGCGGTGACTTCGCGAAGGCCGTTGCTGGCAAGGTCGAGCTTGCAGACTTCGTAGTCGCCCGGCCAGTCGCGGTTGCACAGGAAGAGGAACCCGTTGCCGTCGGGCGTGATCTCCGGTTCCGACACTTCCCATTTGCCGGAAGTGCGTGCGCGTGGCTTCTCGTTGCCGGTCGCCGTATACAGGTGGGCGTAGCCGGATTCTTCCGACAGCAGCCACAGCGTACGGTTGTCCGGCAGCCAGCCGAACTGGTTGAAACCCCAGTTGATCCATGCAGCGTCGGTCAGACGGTGGCGCGGCAGCAGGCGGGCGCCCGGCAGGTCGACCGTGGCGATCCAGCGATCCTTGTTGTCGATGGCATGCACCTGCACCGCGACCTGGGTGCCGTCATTCGTCCAGGCGATCGCGCTGCCGTTGCTGTCGTTCTCCACGCGCACGTCGCGGTTGCCCTTCAGAGGCTCCTTGCCGGCCTTCTTGCGCAGCGCGGCCAGGGGATCCTTGTCGATGCCCGGCAACGGATCGAAGGCGAGCGGCTTCACGCTGCCATCGGCCAGGTCCACGCGCCACAGAGCGTGCGGCAGCGGCGCATTGCGACCCACGCGCGTGCGCACATCCTGGAACTCTTCATAGCCGGATTCGGTGACGTACTTCGGCATCTTGCCGCCCTGGCCGGCATCGGCCCCCTTCTTGCGGGTCACCACCAGCAACCAGCGGCCATCGGGAGAAAGCGAACTGCTTTCGATCTCCACCTCGGCGCCCAGGTAGACCGGGGCGGGCGCGCGGGTGGGGTCCGCCTTGCGCCAGGCCTCCGCCTGCTTCTGCGCGGTTTCGCGCTGGGCACGGTCGTCGGCCAGCGTGCGGATCGTGCGCAGTTGCTGCTCGCGCAGGGCGTCGGCTTTCGGTGCGGCCAGCGGATCGCGTTCCGCCTTGAGTTCGGCGACCGTCGTCGTGCCGGTGCCTGCGGCCCAGCGATACCACGTGCTGCCCACGCGCCAGATCACGGCGCCGTCATGGGTGAAGCGTGCCTGCTGCTCGGCTTCGTTGGTGCGCGTGACCTGCGTGAGCGTGCCGCTGCGCAGGTCGCGCACGAACAGGTCGCCGTTGCGCGACAGCAGCATGCGCTGGCGGGTCGCGTCGTAGACGGGATTGCCGGCGTCGAGTCCTGCGCGCTGGTCATCGGCGATGCGCCGCGCGGCGCTGCCGTCCAGTGCCTGCTCGAAGGTGTCGCGTACCACGCTGGCGTCGCGCTTGAGTTCGTACTGCACCTGCTTGCCGTCCCATGCCCACCACGCGCGCTCGACAGGGGGGCCGATCCAGTCCGGCTCGGCCATCGCCTGTTCGATCGTGAGCGGTGTGGAGGTCTGGGCGTGTGCCGCGGGGACGAGGGCGAACGGCAGCAGCAGGGCAAGCAGGGCGGGGCGCATCAGGCATCCGTTAGTGCGAGGTGAAGGGGCAAGATTACCAGCCCCTCCGCCGCACTCCTGCCGCTGATGGTCATGCATCGCGTGAACGCCGTGCGGGTTTCGCGCATGGGGCATTTCCCGCACAATCCCCGCTTGTCCACTCGCGGGGCGCGATACGCGCGAATGCAAGCCTACGTCTACAAGACCGAGCGCAAGGCCGACACCTTCGTCTACCTGGCGAAGCGCGACGGCTTCACCCTCGTGCCCGAGCCGCTGCGTACCCAACTGGGGCCCCTTTCGTTCGTGCTGGAAGTGGCGTTGACCCCCGACCGCAAGCTGGCGCGCGAAGACGCCAAGGTGGTCCGCGAGAACCTGACCGCGCGCGGCTTCCACATCCAGTTCCCGCCCCAAGCCGATCCCACCGTTCGCCCCGATGCCTGATTTCCGGCTGCAGCCCCGTCCTGTCGCCCTGGTCGCCTTGCTGGCGGGACTGCTGCTGGCCGGCATTGGCGGAGGGGTGGGCGGGATTTTCGCTGCCGTGGCGGCATGGCTGGCGCAACCGGCCGTGGCGCTGGGTGTGTCGTGGCTGCGGGGCACCCGCGTGCTGGCGCCCTCGCGCGCCTGGCGCGAGGACGTGCCGGCCTTGGTGCTGGCGTGGGCGGTCGCGTTCGCGGGTACGGCCCTGCTGCTGGCGTGGCCGCTGGCCTCGTTGCGCGACAGCGGCAGCCTCCCGGCCGCGCTGGGTGTCAGCGCGGTGGTGGGCGCGGTGATCGTCGGGCTGTGGCGGACCTGGCCCCTCTGGCATGGCCTGGAGCGTGATGGTGGCGCCCTGTCCGCGCACTGGCGTGGCCTGGTCGAACGCGACTTCCATGCGTGGCGCGGCCTGGCGGTGGCGACGCTGTTGACGCTCGCCGTGGCCGGTGGCCTTTCCCTGGCATGGACGGACCTGGTGCCGGACGCTGCGCGTATCGGTGCCGCCGTGGCGTATGCCCTGCTGTTGCCACTGGTGCACTGGGGCGTGCAACGGCTGGACGGGGCTGGCGTGCTGCCCGTCGTGGAAATGCCCGGGAGCGACGCCGTTGCCCTCCACGCAACGGACGTGGAGGAAGCGCCTGGACACGGCCTGGACCTGGAGCAGGCGTTGTTCGATGCCGCCCGCGCCGGACGCGTGGACCGTGCGCTGGAACTGATCGAGGCCGGCGCGGATCCGCATGCCGTGCCGGCGGAAGGCTCGCGCGACCAGCGCAGTCTCGGGGCTCTGGCGGCCGTGCTGCCCGACCTCCGTCTGCTGCGCACCCTGATCGCGCATGGCGTGGACCTCAACCATGCGCATGCCGGCGTGACGCCGCTGCTGGCCGCGACGCGCGACAGCTGGCACGGCCGCCCGGACGCGGTCACCACGCTGCTGGCCAACGGCGCCGATCCGCGCATCGCCGACGCGGATGGCAACACGCCGCTGCATCACGCCGCCCGCAGTTCCGATCCCGGCGTGGTGGCATTGCTGCGCGACGCCGCTGCGGAACTGGATGCTTTGAACCATGACGGCCTCACTCCGCTGGGCGTTGCCTGTGTGGCCGGCAACTGGCGGCTGGCGAAGTTTCTGCTGGAGCGGGGGGCGCGTCCGGATCCGCAGGGCGGGCAACCCGTCCTGCTGGCGGCGGCCTCGACCGAAGAAGACGACCCTGCCGGCGTGCAACTGCTCCTCAAGCACAAGGCGAAGGTGGATGCGCGCGACGCCCAGCGCCGCAGCGCGCTGCATGAAGGCGCGTATGCAGGCCATGCGGAAATCGCGGCATCACTGCTGGCCGCCGGTGCCGATGTGCATGCGCGCGATGCACAGCAGCGCACGCCCTGGCTGGAAGCCGCGCGCGGAGGGCATCTGGGCGTGCTCGAAAAGCTCGCCGAGGCGGGAGCCGACCGGCAGGCGGTCGACGCGGATCGCAGGAATGCGCTGATGCTGGCATGCGCCGCCGAGCATGCTTCGCCGACGCTGGTGCGCCGGCTGCGGGAATGGGGCGTCGATCCCGAAGCCACCGACGCCCAGGGCCGGCGCGCGGTCGATCTTGCTGCCGAAGCGGGGCGCTGGGCGCTGGTCTCGGCCCTGGACCCCGGCTATGCGCTGCCCACCGCCGTGGCGACAGCGGATGACGAAACGCTGCCCGACCGTGCACCGGTGGCACTGCTGCGCGAGGGCCTGGCGAGCGGCCAAGTGGAGGGCATGGAGGCGCTGGCGCGCCTGAGTTCGCGCGATGAGCTCGGTGCCCTGCTGCACGACCCGGAGATGCAGCGTCCGACGCGTCTGGCATGGTTGCTGCGGCAGGGTGCCGATGCCGACCATCGCAACGCGCAGGGCGACACCCTCGCATTCGTCCTGCTGTCCCAGGGGCCTGCGGGCATGCCCGCGTTGGCGACATTGATGGCGCGTGCGGTTTCGCCGGCCGGTGCCGGTGGCCTGGCGCGCTTCATGGCCGCCTGCGCGGCGGACGACCAGGCGGCGCGGACGCTGGAGTCCTGCGCACTGGACCTGCTCGAGCGTGGCGCGGATCCGTTCGCCGCCTCCCCGCAGGGCGATCCTGCGCTGTCGCTGGCGGTGCGCCTGGGTTGGCAACGGGTGCTCGACCGGCTGCTGGATATCGGCGTGGACCGCGAGGCGCGCGACAGCCACGGCATGACCGCGTTGCACCTGGCGGCAGTACTCGGCCGCGAGACCGCGCTGAAACACCTCATTGCCAAGGGTGCGTCGCCCGAGTCGCGCGCGGCCGATGGGCAGACGCCGCTGGGTGTCGCGCTGGCGTGCGGACGCCGTGACCTGGCCGACTGGCTGGACTGGCGCATCTGGTCGCTGCCGCGTCGCGCGCTGCGTCCCGCCGACCTGCCGGCGGCGGCCATGGCGGGTGATCGCGATGCCGTGCGGCGGTTGCTCGATCTCGGCTTTGACGTGGACTCGCCCGACGCCCAGGGCTGCACGGCGTTGCTGCGTGCCGCAGGCGGCGGATTCACGCCCACGGTGGAACTGTTGCTCGCGCGTGGCGCCGATGCGCAGCGTGCCGCCAATACCGGCGCGACGCCGCTGTCGGCCGCGGTGAGCATGCGCCAGGCCGACATCGTCAGTGCATTGCTCGGCGCAGGCGCCGACATTGAATACCGGCTGCCCGGTGGGGTGACCGTGCTGATGCTGGCGGCGGCGCTGGGCCTGCCCGAAATCGTTGCCCGCCTGATCACCGCCGGCGCCAACGTGCATGCCGGCGATGCGCAGGGACTGACGCCGCTGCATTGCGCCGCCCTGTATGGATTCACCGCGCGCGAGAAGCCCCGCCTGGTAGCGTTGCTCGACACCCTGCTGCTGTCCGGCGCGGAATCCGAACAGGTCGCGGCGGGATCGGTGACGCCGCTCCTGTTGCTGCTCGGTTCCCGGGCGGAGCCCGGCACCGCCTGCGACGAGGAAGTCGTGCTGGCCGGCCTGGAACGCCTGCTGGACGAAGACGTTTCGCTCGACGTGCAGGATCCGCGCGGCTTCGGGCCGCTGCACCTGGCGTCGCTGCATGGCCTGCTGCGCGTGGTCAGTCGCCTGCTCCGCGCCGGCGCCGATCCGGAGCTGCGCGATGCCTTGAACCGCACGCCGCGCGAGATCGCGGTGATGCGCGGCTTCATCGACGTGGCGGCGGAATTCGTTCCCGCCACGCCGGGCGCGGGCGCATCGATGGCCCGCTTCCTGCGCGATCGCGGTTAACGTGCCGGCGGCGGAACGTCTTCGCCGGTCGCGTCGGCTTCGAAGAGTTTCTCCAGGTCGCTGATCGCATCGCGCGCGGTCTGGATCACCGCACCGTCGTCGTCGTACACCAGGTACTGGGCGCGCATCAGGCTTTCGTCGTGCTGGCGGAAACGGCGGGTGTGCTCGGCGGCGGTCTCGGGCGGTATGCCCAGTTCCACCAGTACCTGCTGCGCCATCTCCAGGCTCGATCCCAGCGTTTCGCGATAGGCCTCCGCGCTCAGGTCCATCAGGCGCCACGCGTGCTGCCGGTTGCGCGCCCGCGCCAGTACGCGCGCCTCGGGGAACATGCGCCGGATCAGCCGTGTCGCCTTGATGTTGGTGTCGGGGTCGTCCATCGCCACCACGAAGACCTTCACATGCTGCGCGCCGGCCGAGCGCAGCAGGTCGGGGCGCGTCGGGTCGCCGTAGTAGAGCCGGATGTTGCCGAACCGCCGCAGCGTGTCCACCGTCTCGGGACTGTTCTCGAGCGCGACGAACGGGATGCGCTGCGCCGTGAGCAGGCGCGCGACGATCTGGCCGAACCGGCCCATGCCCGCGATCAGGACTTTCGGCTGCTCGTCCGGAATGTCGTCGAAGGCACGGGTCGCCGGTCCGGATCGCCGCACGTGCGCCGGCAGGCGATGCAGGCCCAGCAACAGCACCGGCGTCAGCGCCATCGAGATGCCCACGATGGCGGTCAGCTGGTTGCGCAGTTCGGCGTCCATCAGGCGCACGCGCGCGGCTTCGCTGAACACGACGAAGGCGAACTCGCCCCCCAGCCACAGGGTGCCGGCCAGCATCAGCGCGCCGCGCGGATCCAGCCGTCCCGGCCAGCGCCCGACGCAGAACAGCAGCGTGAACTTCACCGTCAGCAGGATCAGCACGCCGGCGGTGATCAGTTCCGGCTGCTTCACCACCGCGTCCAGGTCGATGTCCATGCCGACGGCGATGAAGAACAGGCCCAGCAGCAGCCCCTTGAACGGATCGATCTGCGATTCCAGTTCGTGGCGGAATTCCGAATCGGATAACAGCACGCCGGCAAGGAACGCGCCAAGGCCGGCGCTGAGGTCGGCCAGTTGCATGAACCATGCGATGCCCAGCACCACCAGCAGTGCGGTGGCGGTGAATACTTCGGGCATGCGGGTGCGCGCCACGATGCGGAACAGGTGCCGCAGCAGCAGCCGTCCGCCGACGATCACGATGGCGACGGCGCCGACCGCATGCAGCACCATGGTCCAGGTCAGCGTTTCGTTCTTGGCGCCGCCCAGCAGCGGGATGGCGGCAAGCAGGGGAATGGCGACCAGATCCTGGAACAGCAGGATCGCGAAGCCGAGCCGGCCGTGTTCGGTGGTGAGTTCCTTGTGTTCGGACAACAGCTGCAGGCTGACGGCCGTGGACGACAGCGCGAGTCCCAGCCCTATCACCAGCGCGGTCTTCCAGTGATGTTCGAACAGCAGCGCGACCCCGCCCAGCACCAGCGCACTCAGCATCACCTGCAGGCCGCCCGCGCCGAACACCGGCTTGCGCATCACCCGCAGGCGCGACGGCGACAGTTCCAGGCCGATGACGAACAGCATCATCACCACGCCGATCTCGGCCGCATCCAGGATGCGGTCGGCATCCCGCACCAGCGCAAGCCCGTCCGGACCCAGCACCACGCCGGCCACCAGGTACGCCAGCACGGCCCCCAGGCCAAAGCGCTTGAACACCGGCACCGCGATCACCGCGGCCAGCAGGAATACCAGCGTCAACTCCAGACCACTACCGTGCATGCGTCACCTCGCGCGGATAGTATGCGGCGGACGGAGCTGGTCCGAACCCATTCTCGGAAACCGAAGCGGGTGGCGTGCGGCCAGGGCACGATGATCCATGGACAAAGGAGGAGGTAGTGAAGCAGGGCATCGGGTGGGGCATGGCCATGGTGGCAGGGATGCTGGCAGTGTGGAATCCGGTTTGCGCCAAGGAGAGGACCGACACTGTCGAGGGCAGTGATCTGCGCAATCAGGTGGTGGGCAGCATGCTCCTGACCGGCAAGCTGGTCGTAGGCGCCGACGGCGCGATCAACGCTTACGCCATTGACGGTGCCCACAAAGTGCCGCCGCAGGTATTACAACACGTGGCGCGGCATGTTCCGAGCTGGCGGGTGATGAAGACCGGAGGTATCCCAGTGGAGCAGCGCTTCAGTGTGCGGGTCATGGCCACGCCGCAGGGCGGCGACAACTACGCGTTGTCACTGGTAGGTGCTGCGATCGCCAGGCAGCCGAATCCAGACGAAGACATCGCTGTTGTTGGCCGCCGCGAACGCCCCGAATATCCTCGCGCGCACCGAAACATCGGCGTCAGCGGCACGGTGTACATGGCGCTAAAAGTCGGGCGCGACGGCAAGGTGCAAGACCTGATGGCCGAGCAGGTCAACCTGGATTTCGTCGGCTCGCCGACCGAGGTCGCGCAAGTGCGGGCGGACTTCGCAGCACATACGGCGGCTGCGGTGCGGCGATGGAAGTTCCGCCTGCCGGCGTCGGGTCCTCTCGCCGCCGAGTCTCATGTAGTGGTGCGTGTCCCGGTGCGGTACACAATGGAACAGGTGCCGGGCTACGGGGAATGGGAGTACTACGTGCCCGGACCGCAGCGTGCGGTGCCATGGTCGGATCAGGATGGCATGGCGATCGGCGCCGGCGAAGCTGGCGTGCCCAAGCTGGTCGGGGTAGGCCCTTACCTGGAGATGCCGCTCGAACCCCGTCGCGGGTTGCGTGCATCAGGCGCCTACACCATTCCTTAGTCCATCCCGTCTAGGAGGAACCTTCAATCGACTCGCTTGCCCGTTGTCGCCATCGGTATCTCGTCGGATAGAAGCGTTCGCTCATTGCTTCACGGAACAACAGAGCTCGTCATCCGATCTGGCGAGGTTCATTCCACAACGAGTTTCGTCCTCCCGCCGCCATCAACCCGCCAGGACATGCAGCAGGTGCTTCCCATACTTCCCGGTGGGCGTGGCGCTGACCATGACGACCGCATAGGCGAAGATCAGGGCGATCGCGGTGAAGGCGATCACCGCCGGCCACGCCAGGCGGCGGGGTAGCGCGATGCGCTTGTGCTTGTTGCGGATGAAGAATTCGGCGACCAGTAGATTGGGAACGAAGAACAGATAGAGGATCGCGTAGTCGAACAGGCCGCTGGTGGTGCCTGTACCGATGCCGGCGCCGCCGGTCAGGTCCTTCCACGCGCGGAACTCCAGGTCGAATACCCATGAGCCCAGCACCATCGCGAACAGGCGGATGGCCCAGGCGCGATGCAGCTCGAACCGTTTCGCCCGCGCATGCAGGTATGCCATCACCGCGCTCAGCATCAGCACCGCGCCCCAGATCGCGAACGCGATGGAGGCGGCCGGGGTGTAAGCACCGTGCGTCAGGATGAAGGACATGCCGCCGACGCCCGCCAGGAGGCCCGCGCTCACGTAGACCCGCCCCATCCAGCGATGCACGGCGCGATGGCGGGTGCGGATACGCGCCGACAACAGGATCGGCCAGGCCAGCACCAGCACCGTGCCCATGACGAAGTGGACACCGATGCCGATGTTGGCGATCCAGTCGGAGGCGGTCTGCATCGGCATGCCGTCCATCAGGGCGCGCCACTGCTCGAAGTTCTTGAACGTCGCCCCGGTGGCCCGGAGCGCGATGTAGGCGCCGAAGGCCAACAGGCCGATCAGGGTCACGAAACGGAAGACGCGAGCGATGCCGCGGAGCCCTCGTTCCGCGACGGAGGCCGGCGGCGCCCCGGTCCGGTCCATGCGCATCGTGCCTTGCTCACTCATGGCGTTTCCTTTCCGGGCTGTTCCGGGTCGCTCCCGGCGCCGACAGCTTCCGGTCGTGGCGAGGGGATGTCGTTAGGGGAGTCGCAGGGCGCGATGAGGAAAGCTCAGGAACGCCGGTGGCCGGCCCGAGCGCGTCGGCACCTATACTGGATCGGGCGGGGCAGGCTCCGCCGGGGGACCGCATGCCGCAACCTGATCCGAGCCGCCTGGTCTTCGACGACGTGGTCATCGACTTCGTCGGTCGGCGGCTCATGCGCGCGGGCGGCGAGCAGTCGCTGGAACCCAAGGCCTTCGCCGTGCTCGCGCTGCTGGCAGGTTCGCCCGGCCGGGTGTTCACCCGGGAGGAGCTGTTGGATGCGGTCTGGGGCCACCGCCACGTCACCCAGAGCGTGCTTAACCGGATCATGAGCCTGCTGCGCCAGGCGCTGGGCGAGGACGCCCAACACCCGCGCCTGCTGCATACCGTGTATGGGATCGGCTATCGCTTCGATGCGCCGCCGGTCGATGGCGTCGCAGCGCAAGAAGCACCGACGGTCGCACCCCGTTTGCGCTGGGTGTGGATCGTGGCCGCGGCGGCCCTGGTGCTGCTGATCGTGGCGGTGACCGCCTGGATGCCGCGCGGCGCCATTCGCAACACGTCCAGCGTGGCGGCCGGGGCGCAAGCACGGCCTTCGCTGGCCGTCCTGCCGTTCGCCGACCTGTCGCAGGCGCGCGATCAGGCTTACATGGCCGACGGCCTTGCCGAGGAAATCCGCAACCAGTTGGCGCAGTCTCCCGCGTTGCGCGTGGTGGGCCGTACCTCCAGTGCGGCGGTCAACCGCAAGCGCGATGACCTGCGCGCCGTCGGCCATGCGCTTGGTGTGGCCTATCTGTTGGAGGGCAGCGTGCGCCGCGAGGGGAGCCACCTGCGTGTCACCGCGCAGTTGATCCGTGCCGATGATGGCTCCCACCTGTGGTCGAAGACCTACGCGCGCGAACTGCGCGACGTATTCGCGGTGCAGGACGAGGTTGCGCGCGATGTGGCGCGAGCGCTCAGCGTGAAGCTGGATGTGGCCAGGTTCAACCGCGAACAGGGCGGCACCACGCAGGTCGACGCTTACGAACGATTCCTGCGCTGGCGCAGCATCGTGATGCGCGAGCAGTTCGACTTCGAACACGACCGCCTGCGCCTGCAGCTCGCGCGCGAGATGGTGGCGCTGGATGCGCAATGCGTGCTGTGTTGGGATGCGCTCGCGGTCTCGCTGAATGCCATGGCAGAGGAACTTGACGACGTGCAGGCCGATCGGTTGCGTGCGGAGGCGGTGCAGATCCGGAACCATATCGCCCGCATCGCGCCTGAGAGCTGGGTGGCCAGGCGCGACCGGTCCAATGCGCTGTGGCGCGAAGGCAGGCGGGCCGAGGCCATCGCGCTGGCCAGGCAGATCACCGATGCCGGACCGTTGACCAAGGAGCGCACGTGGGACTACGCCTACATGCTCTATGCGATGGGCCATCTGGAGGACACCATCGCGCTGGTGGAGCAGGTGCGTGCCACCGAACCCAGGGCGCTGTTCCTGTCGCGCGACCTGCAGTACGACTACACTGCCGCGCGTCGCTACGCGGACGCGGAGGCCGAATACCAGCGCGGTCTTCGGCTGGAGGGTAGCCAGCGCGAGCCGGACTACGTGGCTTTTTTCCGCCAGCTCGCGGGCCGGCGGCCCGGAGGGACGCCTGAGCTGCAAGCCCTGCATCGCCGTTTGCTGCGGTACGACGGTCTCGATACGCCATTCTTGCGCGATCTGGGCGAAGTCCTGGACGACCGGGAGGCGATGCTTGCGCTCGTACGCCGTGCGCTGGCGGACGATGCTTACGCCGGCGGAGTCGAGGTCGCGTACGCACGCACGAGCGTGGCAGACGCACTGGGAGATGCGGGCCTGGCCGTGAGGTCGTTGCGCAGGGAACTCGAAGCCCGGCCCGGATTCGAGGACGGCACCATGGCGCAACACGCCTACGTCGCCTTCTGGAACGTGCCGTACTCCGGTGCACGCGCGCACCCCGACTTCAAGGCGTTGCTCGTGAAAGCCGGCGTGGTCGACTACTGGCGGCAGACTGGCCGGTGGGGCGACGGTTGTGGTCCGGTGGGAGCCGACGATTTCCAGTGCCGATGAGCGCAACCCCTTGCCTGGCCGCGCGTTGGCACTTGCACTTGCCTGCCGGAGGCGGTCGTCATCGCACTTCCCGTCCCTCGTCTTGTGCACAGGGCCGGTTCCGGCCTTGGCCGTGCATGCGTTGTCTCGTGGCGATAGTATGCGGCGGAAGGGCCCGGACAGGGCCGCATTTCCACGGATGAGGGAGAGGATGATGAAGCAAGGAATCCTGTGGCGCGCCGCGATCCTGATTGCCGCCTTGATGCTGGCACAGCCAGCCTTGGCCCAGGGGGCGGCGGCCGTGCGCAAGCAGGTGGAGGCCAGCCTGCGGGTGACCGGATCGATCACCATCGCCACTGATGGCAGCGTCGAGCGCGTGGAGCTGGATGCGCCGGAAGCGTTGCCCAAGGGCATCGCGGCGTTCGTCGGCGGCAATGTCGCGGCGTGGCGCTTCGAACCCGTGCTGGTGGATGGCAAGCCACGCCGCGCGTTGACGAAAATGAGTGCGCTGGTGGTGGGCAAGTCGATAGGTGATGACCAGATGCAGGTGTCCATCCGCGGCGCGGATTTCGGCGACTATGCAGCGACTCCCGAGGCCGAGCGCGTTGTTGCGCTCAAACTCAAGCCGCCGAGCTACCCGGCCGGTCCGGCCCGGAGCGGTGCACAGGGCACCGCCTACCTGCTGGTCAAGGTCGAGCGTGACGGCAGCGTCGGCGAAGTGGCTACCGAGCAGGTCAATCTGCGCATCGTCACCAACGAGGCGCAGATGAACCAGTATCGCGAACGTTTCGCCACCGCCGCGATGGCGGCGGCCCGGACATGGACGTTCACCCCGCCGACCGCAGGCGAGGAGGCAACGCAACCGTACTGGGTGGTGCGTGTGCCCGTGGACTTCACCTTCAGCGGCCAGCAGCGCCAGGGCAAGTGGGAGGTCTACGTACCCGGCCCGCGATCACGTCCGATCTGGGCGCCGGATGAAGATCAACCCGGATTCGCCCCCGGTGCGCTCGCCGAGGGTGGCGTCCACCTTGCCGGCAACAAGAGCGGTCCCCGGCTGCTGACCCCACTGGATGGCGCCTAGCATGGCGTGAATGCCGTCGCGGCCGATACGCGCGCGGAAGCCAACGAAAAAGCCCCGCATCGCGGGGCTTTTTCTTGTCTGCTGTCGGAGCGGTTCAGCGCTTCATCGAGCTGAAGAACTCGTCGTTGGACTTGGTGTTCTTCATCTTGTCCAGCAGGAACTCCATCGCCGCGATCTCGTCCATCGGGTGCAGCAGCTTGCGCAGAATCCAGATTTTCTGCAGCAGTTCCGGTTCGATCAGCAGGTCTTCGCGGCGCGTGCCGGAGCGGTTGATGTCGATGGCCGGGTAGACGCGCTTCTCGGTGATGCGGCGGTTCAGATGCACTTCGCTGTTGCCGGTGCCCTTGAACTCTTCGTAGATCACCTCGTCCATCTTGCTGCCGGTCTCGACCAGCGCCGTGGCGATGATGGTCAGCGAACCGCCTTCCTCGACGTTACGCGCGGCGCCGAAGAATCGCTTCGGGCGGTGCAGGGCGTTGGCGTCCACGCCGCCGGTCAGCACCTTGCCGGAGCTGGGCACGACGTTGTTGTAGGCGCGGGCCAGGCGGGTGATCGAGTCCAGCATGATCACCACGTCCTTCTTGTGCTCGACCAGGCGCTTGGCGCGTTCGATCACCATTTCGGCCACCTGCACGTGGCGGGCGGCCGGTTCGTCGAAGGTCGAAGACACCACTTCGCCGCGCACGGTGCGCTGCATTTCGGTGACTTCTTCCGGACGCTCGTCCACCAGCAGCACGATCAGGTGCACGTCCGGATGGTTGGTCGTGATGGCGGTGGCGATCTGCTGCATCATGATCGTCTTGCCCGCCTTGGGCGGCGACACGATCAGCGCGCGCTGGCCCTTGCCCTGCGGCGCCATCAGGTCGAGGATGCGGCCGGCGATGTCTTCCGACGAGCCGTTGCCGCGCTCCAGGGTGAAGCGGCGGCGCGGGAACAGCGGCGTCAGGTTCTCGAACAGGACCTTGTTCTTCGATGCTTCCAGCGGCTCGCCATTGATCGTGTCGATGGTCGACAGCGCGAAGTAGCGCTCGCCATCCTTCGGCCAGCGGATGCGGCCGGCCAGGTGGTCGCCGGTGCGAAGGTTGAAGCGGCGGATCTGGCTGGGGCTGATGTACACGTCATCGGGGCCGGCCAGGTAGCTGGCCTCGGCCGCGCGCAGGAAGCCGAAGCCGTCCGGCAGGATTTCCAGCACGCCGTCGGCGGCCACGCCCTCGCCATGGCGGGTCAGCACCTTCAGCAGGGCGAAGATGACGTCCTGCTTGCGGGCGCGGGCCACGCCTTCCTGGATGTTCAGCTGCTCGGCGATGTCCAGCAGCTTCGGCGCCGGCATGCGCTTGAGATCGCCCAGCGAATACTGGGGGAACCCTTCCGGCACATTCGGCATGGCGCGCGGCACAAAGGCGTCCTGGCCATTGCCGTTGCCATCCTGCGGCAGGCCGTCGTTGCCCTGGCGCTCGCGGTTGCGCTCGCGGCGGTTGCGGAAACGGTCACGGCGATTGTTGTTGTTGAAGCGGTTGCCGTCGCGCTGGTCGCCGCCGTCCTGCTGCTGGCCGCCCGCCTGGTTCTGCGGCACCGGCGCGTCGCCGCCACCGTCATGGGCCGGACCGGGCCCCGCAGGGGTGGGGGCGCGCTCGCTGGTCACCGGCGGCAGCGGGAGCTGCGGCGCCGGGTCGATGCGCTCTGCCGGTGCGGCGGCGGTATCGGCGGACGTGGTCTTCGGGACACGGGCTTTGCGCACGCGCTTTTCGGCGGGAGCGCCGGTTTCGTTGCTGCTGTCGGACAAGGTGCGATTCCTCGCTAGGTGGCGAGCGCCGGCGTTGCGGCGGCGGGGTGAAGTGAAGAGTGGGTATTCAGATCAGATGGGTGCGGCGCATCCCCTGCGCCGGATTTCGGGTTCGACACTACCACCGGCCCGGGAGGGCGGCAAGCCGCGTGGGGGCGATGGGTTCAAGCGGATTCAGCCTGGGCCCCCGCCTGGACGGGGGGCTCACGGGGCATCAGGCGGCCTGGGTGCCCAGGGCCTTGTCGATCATCTGGGTCAGCTGCCCCTTGCCGACGGCGCCGATCTGGGTGGCCTGGATCTGGCCATCCTTGAACAGCAGCAGCATCGGGATGGAGCGCACGTGGTACTTGATGGCGGTGGCGCGGTTCTCGTCCACGTTCACCTTGGCGACCTTCAGCTTGCCGCCGTAGGTCTCGGCCAGCTCGTCGAGCACGGGCGAGATCATCTTGCACGGGCCACACCATTCGGCCCAGAAGTCCACCAGTACGGGTTCGCCGGACTGCAGCACGGCAGCATCGAAATCGGCATCGCCGACGTGGGTCACTTTGTCGCTCACGGGGATCTCCTGCGGAGTCCGCGGCCGGGCGCGGACGGGTTCGGGCCGGGACGGCCACCACTATTGGGGTAAACTGGGGCGTTCCGCGACCTTTTCAAGGTTACCCAGGTGGTCGCGCAACCCGGCACAGGGGGCGCAGTGTGCGACGCCGGTACGGCCGATGCAAGCACACCCACCGCATTCATAAGAGACGCGCGCGGAACACAGCGACGCAAAGAAGAAGGCATGAGCGACAAACCGTTAACCGATATCACTTTCTCCTCGTTCGACCTGCATCCGGCGCTTCTGGCCGGGCTGGAAGCCGCAGGTTTCTCCCGCTGCACGCCCATCCAGGCGATGACGCTCCCGGTTGCCCTCGCGGGCCGCGACGTGGCCGGCCAGGCGCAGACCGGCACCGGCAAGACGCTGGCGTTCCTGGTGGCGGTGATGAACCGCCTGCTGATCCGCCCGGCGCTGGCCGATCGCAAGCCCGAGGATCCGCGCGCGCTGATCCTCGCGCCGACCCGCGAGCTGGCCATCCAGATTCACAAGGATGCCGTGAAGTTCGGCGCCGACCTTGGGCTGCGCTTCGCGCTGGTCTACGGTGGCGTGGACTACGACAAGCAGCGCGAGATCCTGCAGCAGGGCGTGGACGTCATCATCGCCACCCCCGGTCGCCTGATCGACTACGTCAAGCAGCACAAGGTGGTCAGCCTGCACGCCTGCGAGATGTGCGTGCTGGACGAAGCCGACCGCATGTTCGACCTCGGCTTCATCAAGGACATCCGCTTCCTGCTGCGGCGCATGCCCGAGCGCACCACCCGGCAGACGCTGCTGTTCTCGGCCACGCTGTCGCATCGCGTGCTGGAGCTGGCCTACGAGCACATGAACGAGCCCGAGAAGCTCGTCGTCGAGACCGAGTTCATCACCGCGGCCAGGGTGCGCCAGAAGCTCTACTACCCGGCCGATGAAGAAAAGATCCCGCTGCTGATCGGCCTGCTGTCGCGCAGCGAAGGCGCGCGCACCATGGTGTTCGTCAACACCAAGGCGTTCGTCGAGCGCGTGGCGCGCGCGCTGGAACGGGCCGGCTACCGCGTCGGCGTGCTGTCCGGCGACGTGCCGCAGAAGAAGCGCGAATCGTTGCTGAGGCGATTCCAGGCAGGCCAGCTCGAATTGTTGGTGGCCACCGACGTGGCCGCGCGCGGCCTGCACATCGATGGCGTGTCGCACGTGTTCAACTACGACCTGCCGTTCGATGCCGAGGACTACGTGCACCGCATCGGCCGTACCGCGCGCCTGGGCGCCGAGGGCGATGCGATCAGCTTCGCCTGCGAGCGCTATGCGATGTCGTTGCCCGACATCGAGGCCTACATCGAACAGAAGATCCCGTCCGAGCCGGTCACCGCCGAGCTGCTGACCGCGCTGCCGCGTCCGGAGCGTCCGAAGCCGGCAGCGGGCGAGGGCGATGACGAAGAAGAAAGCGTCAGCCAGATCTTCCGCGAGGCCCGCGAACAGAAGGCGGCCGACGAAGAGCGTCGTGGCGGTGGCCGCAAACCCGGTGGATCCGGTGGCGCGGGTCGTCGCGAAGGTGCTCGCCGCGACGGTCCGCGTTCGGCCGATGGCAAGCCGCGTCCGCCGCGCGCACCGCGTCCGCCACGCCCCGAAGGCGAGGCTGTCGTCGCCGTGGCGGCCGCAGCCGCACCGGCGGCGCATCCTGCCGAAGTGGCGCGTCCCGAGGTTGCCGCGTTGCCGGAAGGCGAGCGCAAGCCGCGCAAGCGCCGCCGCCGCCGTCACGGCCGTCCGCTCGAAGGGGCCGAAGGCGCCGTGGCGAACGTCGCGCCGTCCGCACCGAAGCCCGCGTCCGCACCGAAGCCGGCCGACGAGAACGCGGGTTTCCTGACGCGGCTCGGACGCAAGATCCGCTCGCTGGTGTCCGGCGGCTGAGTCGCATCGCTGCGCGTGAGGAGAAGAAGCCGGGCATGTCCCGGCTTCTTCTTTTGTGCGGCGGCATCGCCAGTGTCTTGATCGGTCCGGCATAATCGACGGACATGAGCGTCCTTCGATTCGAAAACGTCAGCAAGCAGTACCCCGGTGGCCATGCGGCACTGGAGGACGTCAGCTTCGAGGTGGCCGAGGGCGAGATGCTGTTCGTCACCGGCCATTCCGGCGCCGGCAAGAGCACCCTGCTGAAGCTGATCCACCTGAGCGAGCGGCCCAGCCGCGGTGCCGTGGTGTTCGGTGGCAGGAACCTGCTGAAGGTCCGTGGCGGGCGTATTCCGCTGCATCGCCGTGACGTGGGCGTGGTCTACCAGGACCACCGGTTGCTGACCGACCGCACGGTGATGGAGAACGTCTCGCTGCCGCTGATCCTGCGCGGCGACCGCCGTGGCGACATCGGCAAGCGCGTGCGCGAAGTGCTGGCACGGCTGGGTCTGGGCCATCGCGAGAAGGCGCTCCCCACCCAGCTGTCCGCCGGCGAGCAGCAGCGCGTGGGCATCGCGCGCGCCATCGTCGCCGAGCCGCGCCTGCTGGTGGCCGACGAACCGACCGGCAACCTGGACCCCACGCTGGCGGCCGAAATCATGTCGCTGTTCGCATCCATGCCGGAACGTGGCACCAGCGTGCTGGTGGTCAGCCATGACCTGTCGCTGCTCAAGCGGATGAAGAAGCGCGTGCTGATCCTGGACCACGGCAAGCTGGTCGACGACATTTCGCCTGCGGACCTGGCCGAATGAGCGATCTCGAGAACACCCGCGTGCGGCGGCGCTCCGGCGCCGGCATCTGGCTGGACCAGCATCTCTACAGCTTCGTTTCGAGCCTCGGCCGTGCGGTGCGGCGCCCATGGGCCACGCTGCTGACCATCGGTGTGATGGCGGTGGCATTCGTGCTGCCGTTGGGTCTGTGGCTGGCCCTGCAGAACGTGGGCCACTTCGCGGGCGATGTGCAGCAGTCGCGCGAGATCGATCTCTTCCTCGCGCCGGAGACACCGGTTGCGCGTGCGCAGGCGTTGGCCGAGGAATTGCGCGCGCGCGCCGATGTCGCCAGCGTGGCGGTACGCACGCCCGAAGAGGGCCTGGCCGAATTCCGCGAGCGCAGCGGGTTGAGCGCGTCGCTGGACCTGCTCGATGGCAATCCGCTACCCAGCCTGCTGGTGGTCGTGCCCGAAGGCGACGAGGCGCGGCTTGTCGCTGCGCTCGAAGCCTTGCCGGAAACCGATCTGCTGCAGCACGACGCGGCATGGCGCGAGCGCCTGGCCGGATGGATGGGCTTCGGCAAGCGATTGGTCTGGGTGCTCGCTGCGCTGTTCGGACTGGGTGCTTTGCTGGTGGTGGGCAACACGGTGCGCCTGGACATCCAGTCGCGGCGCGAGGAAATCGGCGTACTGCAGTTGCTGGGCGCCAGTGATGGCTTCATTCGACGTCCGTTCGTCTACCTGGGCGCCTGGTACGGCCTGGCCGCAGGCGCGTTGGCGCTGGGCCTGCTGACGTTGGCGGCATGGGCGCTGCAGGCGCCGCTGGCTGCGCTGGTGCGCAGCTACGGCAGCCCGTTCTCGCTGGTCGGGCTGGACCCGCTTGGCGCGACGGCCGTCGTGGCGGCGGCTACGGTCATCGGCTGGGTGGGGGCATGGCTGGTGACGGGCCACTTCTTGCGTCAGACTCGACCGACTGAAACCTGAGATTCCTCCCCTTCATGGCCCAAGAGCTCCGGCACCTGATCAGCGACGCGCCCCGCGTGATGGTGGTGGACGGGTCCAAGCTGGTCCGCAAGCTGATTGCCGACGTGCTGCAGCGCGAGTTGCCGGGGGTGCAGGTGATCGGCTGCTCGAGCGTCGCCGAAGCGCGCAATGCACTGGCGGGCGGTGAAGTGCACCTCGTCACCACGGCGCTGGCTCTGCCCGATGGCGACGGACTGGAGATCGCGCGCAGCGTGCGCGAGGCGGCGGGACAGGCGTACGTGCCGGTGATCGTGGTCTCCGGCGATGCCCAGCAACATCTTGAGGAGCGTCGCTTCACCGAGTTCGTCACCGATTACTTCGACAAGTCGCTCGGCCACGAAGCACTGGCGACCTTCATCCGGGGTTACGTGCAGCCCGAACCGATCGTGGGTGCCACGATCCTGTACATCGAAGACAGCCGCGTCGTCGCCGAGACCACGCGGCGCATGCTGGAGCGCCAGTCGCTCAACGTGGTGCACGTGCTGAAGGCCGAGGACGCGTTCGCCCTGCTCACGGCGGAATCATTGGGCCTGTCCACGCACAAGTTCGACCTGGTGCTCACCGACGTCATCCTGAAGGGCGAGCTGAGCGGTCGCGACATCGTGCAGCGCATCCGCGTGGACTTCGCCTACGGCAAGCGGCGGTTGCCGATCCTGGTGATGACCGGCGACAGCAACCGCGACAACCAGGCCGAACTGCTGCAGGCCGGCGCCAACGACCTGGTGCTGAAGCCCATCGCCGAACGCCTGCTGGTGACCAAGGTGCTGTTCCAGCTGCGCCTCGCGCGCATGGACGAATCCCGCAGCCTGGTCTGAGGCGCGCGCGACACCGCATGACCGACGACGACCGCATCAAGCTGGAGCCTTCGTGGAAGGCGCACATCGGCGACTGGCTGCAGCGGCCGGACATGCGCGAGCTGTCGGCCTTCCTGCGCCAGCGCAAGGCCGTGGGTGCGCGCATCTATCCGCCCGGGCCGCAGATCTTCGCCGCGTTCGACGCCACGCCGTTCGATGCAGTGAAGGTGGTGATCCTCGGCCAGGATCCGTACCACGGACCCGGCCAGGCGCATGGCTTGTGCTTCTCGGTGCTGCCGGGGGTACCGGTGCCGCCGTCGCTGGTGAACATCTACAAGGAAATCAATGCCGACCTCGGCATTCCGCCGCCGGATCACGGCTGCCTGCTGCCGTGGGCACGCCAGGGCGTGCTGCTGCTCAATGCCGTGCTGACGGTCGAGGACGGTCGTGCGGGTGCGCACCAGGGCAAGGGCTGGGAAGGGTTTACCGACCATGCCATCGAGACGCTGGCACGCGAGCGCGAAGGCCTGGTGTTCCTGCTGTGGGGCAGCTACGCACAGGCCAAGGGCAAGGTCATCGACACGCGTCGCCATCGCGTGCTGCGCGCGCCACATCCCTCGCCGTTGTCGGCGCATCGCGGGTTCCTGGGCTGCGGGCATTTTTCCGCGACCAACCAGTATCTGGCGCAGCGCGGACACGCGCCGATCGACTGGCGGTTGCCGCCGCGCGACCAGTTGGTGCCCTGAAGCAAGCTGTGCGCTGGGGGTGTGGGAGCGACGTCAGTCGCGATGATTTACTCGTAACACTTCATCGCCCCGGAAGTCGCCCCCACACCCCCCCCCTCTGCGGACCGGCGTCAGCGCGTACGGCGGCGCTTCTGCGGTGGTGAGACCGGAGGCGGCGGCGTGACCGGGATGTTCTTGATCTCGCCCTGCAACTCTTCCAGCATCGGCACCATCTTCTGCTGCACGGCGGTCATGATGTTCTGCATCAGCGCGGGGCTCTTCTCGAGCATGCGCTGGCCGGCGGCGCTTTCGTAGAACTTGGTGATCGCGCGCACGTCCTCGCGCGTGTAGGTCTTCTTGTAGACGTCCAGATATACAGGGCGCATCTCTTCCCACGACAGCGCCTTGCGCACGATCTCCCGGGTCTTGGCCTGGATCCGGGCGACCTCGGCCTTCTGCTCCTCGGTCATCTCCTTGCCGGCGAAGTGCTTGTCGAACTCCTGCTGCTGCACCGCTTCCATCTGCGGAATCATCCCGGCCAGCAGACTCTCGGCACGGGACGCCTTCAGCAGGCGGTCGATGTCGGTATCGGAAGGCTCGGCGGCGAAGGCTGGACCGGCCAGGGCCAGCGCGAGGACCAGCAGCGCGCGAAGGAACGGGTGCGCCGCGTTCAGCGAGGGTCGAATCATGCGGTAGGGACGGCGTGGAGCGGGGCCACAGGGTGCCTGCCCGGGAGTAAATCTGGTGTTAATCGTCGGCAAATCCACCCCCTCGCGCTGCGAACGGACACGCATCCTGACTACAATCCCCACATGGGGAGCAATGCACTCGAGATCACGCCCACACTGGCGATTCCGGACGACGAACTGGTCGAGCGCTTCGTGCGCGCCAGTGGCGCCGGCGGCCAGAATGTCAACAAGGTATCCACTGCCGTGGAACTGCGTTTCGACGTGGCCGGCTCGCCGTCGCTGCCCGACGCGTTGCGCGAGCGCCTGCTGGCCAAGCGCGACCGTCGCCTGACCGACGAGGGCGTACTGGTGATCGATGCGCAGCGTTTCCGCACGCAGGACCGCAACCGCCAGGACGCACGCGAACGGCTGGCCGCCATCATTGCCGCCGCGCTGGTGGTGCCGAAGAAACGCGTGGCCACCCGGCCCTCGCGCGCCGCCAAGGCGCGTCGGCTGGATGCCAAGCGCGAGCGCAGCCAGATCAAGCGCGGCCGCTCGCAGAAGAACCAATGGGAGTAATTGTTTGAGCGACGACATCATTCCGCGCATCCCGCCCAACATGCCGCAGGTGCCGCCGAACCGGTTCACCCGCTGGCTGGGTCGCACGTTCCTGCGCACGTTCGGCTGGAAGATGACCGGCACGCTGCCGGACATCCCGAAGCTGGTGATGATCGTGGCGCCGCATTCGTCCAACTGGGACGGCATCTGGGGCATGGCCGCGAAGATCGCGATGGGCTTCCAGGTGCGCGTGCTGGGCAAGGCGCAGCTGTTCTGGTGGCCGCTGTCGCCGCTGCTCCGGAAGCTGGGCGTGGTGCCGGTGGACCGCAGCTCGCCGCAGGGCACGGTGGAGCAGGCCGTGCGCATGCTGCGGCAGTCCGAGAAGATGTGGTTCGCACTGACGCCGGAAGGGACGCGCAAGCGCGTGGACAAGTGGAAGGGGGGCTTCCTGAAGATCGCCCACCAGGCGCAGGTGCCGATCCTGATGGCGTACTTCCACTATCCGGAAAAGACCATCGGCATCGGCGACGTGTACTACCCCACCGGCAACATGGACATCGACATGGCCGCGATCCGCGATTGGTACCGGCCGTGGCAGGGGAAGAATCGCGGGACGGTGTGAGGCTGCAGGCCGGGCAAGCGGCCATCCGATCCACACGCGTTGATGCCAATGGATCCCCGCGTTCGACGGGATAACGAAGTGACCACGCCCCGTCGTCCCAGCGAAGGCTGGGACCCATCTTGATTCTGCTCTTGCACGGGTTGGCCCCGGGTAACGCGTGCAAGGGCAGTGAAGCCGCTGCGGGAACACCCCGGGTTGACCAGGTGGCAAGGGCGCAATGGATCCCAGCGTTCGCTGGGATGACGGAACCCGTCACCACGGGCGCGCCGGGTCGCGATGGCGTTCCATCAGATAAACAAAAGCCCGCCTTTCGGCGGGCCTTGTTCCTGTCCGTGGCGCAATGCCTTACAGCGGCTCGCCGCCCAGCTTCCAGGTGACCTGCAGGAAGTAACTGCGGCCCACCGAATCGAACCAGGAGGTGTCGTAGTACGGGTAGTTCGCCCACGTCGCGTCCTTGGGCGGCATCTTGTCGAGCAGGTTGTTGACGGTCAGCGATACCCTCAGATGGTCGTTGATGTCGTAGCGCGCACCGGCATTGAAGCGCCAGGTGGAGCCCGTCCAGGCATCGTTGGCGTAGTTCGCGACGCGGCCCAGGTAGTTGCCGAAGATGCTGGCGCCTACCGCATCGCGCTCCCAGCTCACGCCCAGGTTGCCCTTGGTGCGCGGCAGCGTGGTGGCGCTGAAGCTGACATCCAGCATGTCCTCCTCGGGGTCGCCCGGATACTGCTGGCGCGTGTGCTCGTCGGTCCACGTGTAGGTGCCGGTGAAGCGGAAGTCGCCGGCGTTGGCGGTCTGCAGGCGGTAGTTGGCGGTGACGTCGACGCCCGAGGTTTCTTCGTTGGCGATGTTGATGGGGCTGAAATGCACGCTGGTGATGAATCCGTCCGCATCGCGCATCACGCGGGCGAGGGCATCGACGCAGGTCGGCGAGGTGATGTCCACCGGCGCCCCGGTATCGGTGGTGCCGAGGCGGCAGTTGGCTTCGTCCATGCGCAGTTGCTCGCGGCTCTGGCTCTGCACCTGGTTCGACACCTTGATCCTGTAGTAGTCCACCGCCAGGTCGAAGTCGGCGAACGGCGACCACACGAAGCCCGCCGAGAACGACTTGCTGGTCTCCACGTCCAGGTCCATGTTGCCGGTGTAGACGTCGAACGTGTTGATGTCCCAGGTGCCGTCGTCGTAACACTCGTCGTCGCTGAAGCCCGGTTCGTCGGTCCGGCACTGGTAGTAGTCGGTCGACACGGTGCGGTAGTAGTCGTCGCCGGCGAACAGGTAGTGCATGTCGGGCGCACGGAAGCCGGTGCCATACGAGCCGCGCACCAGCAGCGTGTCGAGCGGACGCCATTCCAGACCTGCGCTGTAGGTGAACTTGCCCGGGTTCTTGTTGCCGTACTCGTAGCGGTCGTAGCGGCCCGCCAGGCTGGCCTGAAGTGAGGACAGCAGCGGCAGGCGGAACTCCGCCGCCACGCTCCAGCGGTCGCGGTCGCCCTCGCCATCGCCGTAGCGCGGGCCGAAGTAGGCATCGGCGGTCAGCGCGAGCGGGTCGGGATTGATCTCGTAAGACTGCTGGCCGTATTCGATTGCGCCGGCGAAACCGACGTCGCCGGCCGGCATCGTGAACAGTGCGGGTGTGTCCACGGTGAAGCTGAGGTTGTCGTTGTCGGCCTTGGGGCGGAACGTCGACATCGCGCCGATGGAAGCGAACTCGGCAGGCGTCAGCGGCGTGAACAGGCGCGTCGGGTCCGGGCTGAAGATCGCATAGCCGTCCGCGTCGTAGCCTTGCTGCTCGCCCAGGAACAGGCGGTTGGCGGCGGCGGCGCGGATGCGGGGCATGCCCACGTCGGCCTTGTACTGCGAATGGTTGTAGGCCGCTTCCCAGTTCCAGGCGTCGCCGAAGCTGCCCTGCAGGCCGGTCGTCACCGCGAACGTCTTCTGGGTGGTGGTGTTCATGCGGTTGCCGAGGCCGCCGATTTCCTCGGGCGTGAACTGCCGCGACCAGATCTCGTAGTGGCCTGTGGCAGCGTTGTAGAACATCTTGTCGTTGTTGTCGGTCGAGTTCGGGTCATGGAATTGCCAGCCCATGACGTCGCTGACCACGTCGTTGCCGTTGGTGCCGGTCAGCAGCTTGACCTCCTGGCGCCCCAGTTGGACATCGGCGAACCAGGACAGCGTGTCGGAGAAGCGGTACTCGAACGAACCGTAGGCCGTGAAGCCTTTGCGCTCGTTCTGGATCGTGCGGTACGCGATCGCGCGCTCGCTGCCGCAATACGGCTCGCCGAACCGGTCCTCGGCCAGCACGGTGGTGCCATCGTTCAGGCCCGCCATCGCGGCGCAGTTATCGGCCGGCGCGATGTTGACGTCGTCGTCCCAGTCGTAGAGCTGGGCGGTGAGGCGGGGCAGCTGGCGGCGCGAGGTCGGCGCATCCAGCGTGGAGTCCTGGTTGCGGCGTTCGAAGCCCCATAGTGGACGCTTGTCGAGCAGCTCCAGGCCGACGATGCCGCTGAACGCATCACGCTCGAAGCCGGTGGTCAGCGTGAGCTTGTGGGATTCGCCGCCGCCGCGTTCGGTATCGCCGTAGCGATAGTCGATGATGGTGCCGTCGGTGGACTTCTTCAGGATGAAATTGATCACGCCGGCCATGGCATCCGAGCCATACACCGCCGACGCGCTGCCGGTGAGCACTTCGATGCGGTCGATCATGCCCAGCGGGATGTTGCCGATATCGGTGAAGTTGCTGCGGCCGTTGAGCGGCAGCGGGAAGTCGGCGATGCGGCGGCCGTTGATCAGCACCAGGGTGTGGTTGGGGCCGAGGCCACGCAGATCGACGGCCTGCGCGCCTGGGGTCGACTGTGCGCTGGTGGTGTTCTGCTGGCCCTGCACGCTGCCGCTGTTCTGGCTGAGCGAGCGCAGGACGTCAGGGACAGAGGTGAAGCCCGCCGCCTGGATCTGCTCCGCCGTCACCACGGTGATCGGTGCCGGTCCCTCGATCTGTGCACGCGGGATACGCGAGCCGGTGACCTGCAGGGTTTCCAGCTGGGTCACGGGCTCTTCGACCTGTGCGGCGCCTCCACCGGGGGGTGTTTCCTGGGGTGCGGGACGCGGGGGCGGTGCGCGGCGCGGAGTGGCGTCGGCCTGCACGATCAACACGGCGCCGGAAGCGTCGCGCTTGGCCTGGAAGCCACTGCCCTGCAGCAGGCGATCCAGCGCCTGGTCGGTCGACGTGGCGCCCTGCACCCCGGTGGTGCGCCGGCCCTTCAGCTGATCGGCGCGATAGACCAGCTGCGTGCCGGACTGCTTGGCCAGCGTGTTGAGCGCTGCCGTCAGTTCGCCCGCAGGCAGGTCGATGCGGCCCGGGGCCGCCTGGGCCTGCGCGGCGAGTGCCGCGCTACAGGCCATGCTCAACAGCAGGACTCGCACTGGGTACTGCATCGACGACTCTCCCCGTGGTGCTCGGAATGGCACCTCTCGCTATCAGGACGAACGAGCCGCGCAAATCCCCCCATGACCTTCGTCGTGGCGTGCGCGGCCCTAGCGTGTGTGCAGCACGATGCGGTCCGGATGCCGTTCGGCGCGCACCGGGAATCCCTGTTCCAGGAGATGCGCGAAGCCGTCGGCGTTGGACCAGCGGAAATTGCCGCCCACGCGCAGCTCGGCGACGGTGGCGTCGGCCAGTTCCAGCTTGCGGGTGTTGAAGCGGTTGAACTCGGCGGCAGCCTCCGCCAGCGAAGTGTCGTCGAAGGTCAGGAAGCCCTCGCGCCATTCCAGGTAGCGCTCCGCATCGGCCACCGGCAGCGAGCGCACCAGCACGCCGTTGCGGCCGGCGGTCGCCACGCTGCCGGCCGGCAGCAGGGCCACCGGCTGTGCGCGGCCATCGCGGCCGGCCCGGCTTTCCAGCCGCACCTTGCCTTCCGTCACCACCACGCGCACGGCCTCGGTATCGCGTCGCACGGAGAAGCGCGTGCCCACCGCAGCCACGCGGCGGCCCTCCGTTTCCACCACGAACGGGCGCCGTGTATCACGGGCCACGTCGAAGAAGGCTTCGCCCTGCACCAGGGAGACGTGCCGTTCGCTGCGGCTGATACGCAGTTCCAGCCGGCTGTCGCTGCTCAGGGTCGCG
This sequence comes from Pseudoxanthomonas sp. LARHCG66, assembly GCF_052871755.1. Taxonomy (NCBI): domain Bacteria; kingdom Pseudomonadati; phylum Pseudomonadota; class Gammaproteobacteria; order Lysobacterales; family Lysobacteraceae; genus Pseudoxanthomonas; species Pseudoxanthomonas sp. LARHCG66. The sequence goes on from NZ_JBIXJW010000006.1 coordinate 75,039, forward strand.
GTGGAGCCGTCGGGCAGCGTCACGGTCTGTATCTGGCCGACGGTACTGGCGTAGGTGCCCTGCTCGCGACCGGTCATCTGCCAGCCACCCCAGGCGGCGGAGCCCAGCGCCAGGACGGCCAGCGTCGCCGCCATGCCGTGCCGCCATCCGCGGCGCCGCGCCCGGTCGTCCCGGTGGCGTGGCGCGAAGGCGACGTCCCGCAGGTCGGGAACCCGGTCGGGTGATCCTTCCGGCACGCGCGCACCGGACCAAGTGCGGGGCGGTGGCGAGCCTGCGGGAAGACCCGCCGCCAGCGCCTGCAGGCGACCGGCTTCGCGCCACGCCGATTCCAGTCTCAGCCATGCCACCTTGTGCTGCGCCGATGCGGCCAGCCATGCGTCCAGCGCACGCTGGTCCTGCGCGCTCCAGTCATCGCCATCGCGACGGACCAGCCAGTCGGCTGCGGCCTCTTCAATCCGACTGCTGTCGGTCATGTCCGTCGTCCTCGTCCATGACGGGCCGGGCAGCCGTCCGCGCGACCGGCCCACGCACGGCATCGCCGCCGTACAGGTGGTCGGCGAGCAGGCGCATCCCTTTGGCCAGATGTTTTTCCACGGTCTTCTCGCTGATGCCCAATTGCCGGGCGACGTCCTTCTGCGGCAGTTCCTCCACCCGCCGCAGCCACACCACCTCGCGGCAACGGTCGGGAAGCCGGTCCAGGGCCTCGACCATGCGCTTGAGCGCCTGTCGGGTCCCGGTCCACCGCTCGGGCGACACCTCGTCGATCAGGTAGACGTTCGAGGACTCGAAATCACCCACCGACTCGATCGACACCACCCGGCTGCGGCGCAGGCGGTCGGTCATCAGGTGGCGGGCGGTGGCGAACAGGAAGGCCTTCGGCGCGTCCGGCCGTGCGCGGGCCGCCGCTTCGTAGACGCGCGCGTAGGCCTCCTGCCGCAGGTCATGCCACTCGTCGCGATGTGGCCATGCGCGTTGCAGGAACAGCACCAGTGCCCGTTCGTGGACGAGCACCTCGCGAACGAACCAGTCGTCTAATTCGGTGGGCATGGCCGCACTCTAGCCGATCACGCACGCCGTACGCGCGGTCCATCCGGATGGGGGGAAGTGCGCGCCGGTTCGTCTCTCCTTGGCATCGGTGCGTGGCATCCTGCCGCCACCTTCGACGTGGGAGTAGCGGCATGGTGTCTGTCCTTGGTGCAGTGCGGCGTGGCGTGGTGTGCATGCTCGCGCTGGCATTGTCGTTGCCTGCGCTGGCGGGCAAGCCGGCGCATTACGTACTGGGCGACACCGGTGCGAAGACCCCGGGGAAGGTGCAGCCGGGCCTGCTGCTGATGGGCGGTGGCGACCGCAACTTCGATGCGATGCGCTGGTTCATGCAGAAGGCGGGCAACGGGCACATCGTGGTGCTGCGTGCATCGCAGGCCGGCGAGATCGGCGAGGAATTCTTCAACGAAGTGGGCGGCATCGCGTCGGTGGAAACGTTCGTCTTCAGCGATCGGGACGCGGCGACGGATCCCGCCATGCTGCGCAGCCTGAAGCGCGCCGACGGCATCTTCCTGGCGGGCGGCGACCAGTCGCGCTACGTGCGCTACTGGCGTGGCACCCCGGTGGGCGATGCGCTGGACGCGCACGTGCGCGCCGGCAAGCCGCTGGGCGGCACCAGCGCCGGACTCGCCATGCAGGGCGAATACCTCTATGGCGCGATGGACGGCGGCAGCCAGATCAGTCCGCGCGCGCTGGCCGACCCGCTCGGCCCGGACAACACCATCGAAACGGATTTCCTGCATCTGGCGTTGCTGAAGGGCGTCATCACCGACACGCACTTCAGTGAGCGCAACCGCCTCGGCCGTCTGGTCGCGTTCGTCGCCAAGGCCGAAGCGATGGCGCAACGTCCGCTCATCGGCCTGGGCGTGGATGAGGACGCCGCGGTCGCCGTGGAAGGCGATGGCCGTGCGCGCGTATACGCCACCGCGCCCGGTGCGGGTGCCACGGTGGTGAAGGGCGGCTTCGCGCAGAAGCAGGTCGAAGACGAGGCGATGAACCTCGATCGTGTCGACACCGTCGTCGCCGGTGTCGACTCCGTGCTGCACCTGCCGAGTGGGCGCGTCGAGAAGCCCGCCGCCGAACGCCAGTACGCCGTGCGCAACGGCGTGCTGGTGGCGCTGGAGTCGCCGGTACTGGTGATCCATGGCGGTGCCGGCGTCGAACGCGCGGGGATGACGCCGGCCGACGAGGATGCCGCACGCAAGGCACTGGAAGCGGCGCTGCGCGCGGGCCATGCACAACTCACCGCAGGCAAGCCGGCGCTGGACGCGGTGACCGCCGCGATCACCGTGCTGGAGGATGCACCGCAGTTCAACGCGGGCCGTGGTGCGGTATTCACCCACGATGGCAAGAACGAACTGGATTCCTCGATCATGGACGGTGCCACCGGCAAGGCGGGCGCGGTGGCCGGGGTGCACCGGGTCAAGAATCCGATCACGCTGGCACGCGCAGTGATGGACAAGTCGCGCCACGTGATGATGGTCGGCGGCGGCGCGGAAGCCTTCGCGAAGGAGCAGGGCATCCCGCTCGTCGACCCGTCGTACTTCCGCACCGAGAAGCGCTGGCAGCAGTTGCAGAAGGCGCTCAAGGAAGAAGCGCAGGCGCAGGCGGCCAACGCGCCGCTGGACCTGCCGGGCAAGGCTTACTTCGGCACGGTCGGCGCACTGGCGCTCGATGCGAAGGGGCAGCTGGCCGCAGGCACCTCGACCGGCGGCATGACCAACAAGCGCTACGGCCGCGTGGGCGATTCGCCCATCATCGGTGCGGGCACCTGGGCCGACGACCGTTGCGCGGTCTCCGGCACCGGCTGGGGCGAGTACTACATCCGCGCCGCCGCCGCCCACGAGATCTGCGCGCGCGTGCGCCTGGCCGGACAGGGCATCGCACGCGCGGCGGACGGTGTGATCAACCGCGACATCCCGAAGGCCGGCGGCGACGGCGGCGCCATCGCCCTCGGCGCGGACGGCAGCATGGCCTTCCCCTTCAATACCGAAGGCATGTACCGCGGCTGGATCGGTGCCGACGGCGTGCCGCATGTGGCGATCTACAAGGAAGACCCGCTGCCTGCGCGCTGAGGCCGTGCCCGGGCTCCGGTGGGCCGACGGCGGCCCGCCGGCCCAACCCCCATGGCGGGGGAGGGGCGGTTCACGCCTGTCGCACCAGATGGAGCCCACGGCTCGCCTTACCCCTCGCGACGCCCTGCATATCCGCGCATGCCTTCACCCCTGCGAGCGCGGGCCGCAATAACGTGACGCACTGCTCACATATGTGACATGTGGGTTAAGATACGAATCACATTTGCAGGTGACCCCTCCTTGGCCTGGAAGGCGTCTTGGGTCATCGCGTCACTGGGGGCAAGCGGTAAGGCCTTGATTCGTACAGGCCTGGGGAGCGCCTCTCCAACAGAAGTGTCAGGGGATCCGTTCGTCGATGTCGTACCACGCTATTGATGGCCTGCGCCCGAGCGGCGCTTTTTCTGCACGTCCGTCGTCTTCCACTGTCGCCCTGGTCACCCCGAAAGCCCGCCGCTGGCGGCGTCGCGCCGGGCAGGCTGGCCTGCTGCTCGCGGGCCTCGTGACGGCGGGTTCGGCGCTGGCGCTGATCACCGGCACCTGGACAATCAACGGGTCCGCCTCGGCCACCACCGCGGTCAACGGCATCACCGTGACGTGGACTGGCGCAGCCGACAGCGCGTACTCCAACGGCAACTTCAACGCGACCAACGACAGTCGCTGGACCAACCCCTACGGTGGCACGGTCACCAACGGTGCCTCACTGACGTTGCTGCACGAAGTGGGCAGCAGGAACTACACGGTCACCTTCAGCAAACCGGTGGACAACCCGGTGCTGCACATCGATCGTCTGGGCGGCGCCATCGGCTCGGACCCCAACAGCTCGCGCTGGACCTTGAGCAACTCGGTGTCCCAGGGCGGGACCGTCTCGCTGACGCGGCTCAGCGGCAATCCGCAGTTCCTGGTGAACGGCAACACCATCGTGCGCGACACCAGTAACGGCTTCTCGGGCGAAGCCGATGCGGAATGCCGGACGGGCAACACGGCATCGGTCGCTCGTGGCACGGCCTGCGGCTCGGTCCGCTTCAACGGCACCGGCATCACCAGCCTGACCTTCAACGCGGGGTTGCAGGGGCCCACCGGAGGCGATCAGCTGGAACTGCGCTGGAGCTTCGAAGGTTCCAGCGTGATCGTGCGCAAGCAGTCCGCGGGCGGCACCGGCACCTTCGGCATCACCGCCAGCAACGCGGTGTCGCAAGCCTTCAACCTGACCACGACGGTGCAGAATTCGCCGGTGGCATCGGTGGCCTATCCCGTCACCAATCACGCGGCTGCGATCACGCTGACCGAATCCAGCGTTCCCGCCGGCTACGTACTCACCACCGGTGCGTGTACGGACCAGAGCGGCGCCGCTGTGGCCTCCACCGTCGATACGACCACCCGGCAGCTCACTGTTCCCGTCGCGAACTACCGCGCCAACCAGACCATCACCTGCACGCTGACCAACAGTGCCACGGCCACGCTGGCCGTGGCCAAGAAGTGGGTCAACGCGGCGATCAACGATACGGCCGTGCTGTCGGCGACCGGCGGTGCCAACAACGCCACGCTCTCATCCACCGCCGACAATGCATCGGAGACCGACACCGGAACCGCCGTGCAGGTGGTGCCGGGCAATGTCATCACCCTGGCGGAGACGCTGGGTGCGGGCAACGCACGCACCTACACTGCCAGCACCTGGAGTTGCAGCGGTGGCAACCTCAGCGGCAACACGCTGACGCTGACCAGCGCGCATGCGGGCCAGGCCATCGTCTGCACGGTCACCAACACCGGGCGCGTGGCCGATCTGTCGGTGGTGAAATCGACCGCGGCCGGCTCTTCCCTCAGTGGCGAGGTGCGCAACTTCACGCTGACGGTATCGAACGCAGGCCCCAACGCCGCGGACGGTGCGCTGGTGAGCGATGCGTCCGGCGGCGGTCTCGGCTGCGCGGTGGCCGGTACTTCCATCACCTGCAGTGCCAGCGGTGGCGCTGCGTGTCCGGGCGCAGCAGCGCTACCCGGTCTGGTAAGCGGTGGCGTGGTCGTGCCCACCCTCCCTTCCGGAGGACGGGTCACGTTCGTCGTACCTTGCCAGGTGACGGCGACGGGCCGGTAGGTCCGCGCGACGCGCTTCCCAAGCGGGCGTCGAATCCCCATCATGCGGCGTCGTTTCTCGGGCGTCCTGATGCAATGAGTCGTACTGCCTGGCTGTGGGTGGTGGTCGTGCTTACCACCGCCGCCCTCGCCGCCACGTTCCTGTTCACGCCGCGTTTCCCGGTCCCCGTGCCTGACGCCGGCCCGCCGGCCACCCCGTTCGGCTGGCCGGGACAGCTGTCGCTGACGGCGGGCGATGGCGTGCGCGGCCTGCGGGAAGGCGTGGGGTTGCAGGCCCGCTTCGATGACCCCTGGGGCATCGTGGTGATGGAGGACGGCACCCGTTATGTCGCCGATGCGGGCGACAACAACCGCATCCGCCGCATTGCGGCCGACGGCACGGTCACCACGCTGGCAGGCGGGCGCGAGGGGTTCGCCGACGGCACCGGTCCGGCCGCCGCCTTCCACACACCGTCGGCGTTGGCGCGCGACGGTGACGGCAATCTCTATGTGGCGGATACCGGCAACCACGCCATCCGCAGGATCACGCCGCAGGGCGTGGTGACCACGGTCGCGGGCACGGGCGAGGCGGGGTACCGCGATGGGCCTGCGAGGCAGGCGCAGTTCAATGGCCCCATCGGCGTGGCAGTGGACGGCAGCGGTCGCATCTATGTGGCCGACACCTACAACGACCGCATCCGGCTGATCTCGCGCGAAGGCGACGTCACCACGCTGGCGGGCGGAGAACATCCCGGATTCCTCGATGGTTCGGGAACGGAGGCGCGGTTCGACACGCCGACCGGCATCGCGGTCGATGCGACCGGCGTGGCCTGGGTCGCCGATCTCCGCAACAATGCCATCCGCCGGATCGCGCCGCAGGGTGGCGTCAGCACGTTGCCGATGCAGCAGGACCTGCCGGCGCTGGCCGGCCCGCGTCGACCCTTGAGCCTGGCGTTGACGCGCGATGGCCAGTTGTACGTCGGCGAGATGTACAGCGGGCGCGTCATGCAGGTGATGCGCGACGGTCGCTGGCATGCGTTGGCGGGGCATGTGCCGGACCAGCGCCTGTCGCGCACCGCCGGCCTGGCCGTCGATGCTTCCGGCGATGTGCACTTCACCGATGCGGGAAGCCATCGCGTGCACCGCATCACGCCACTCGCACCGGGCGCCGTCCCGATGGCGGCGACGGTGGGGCCTGCGACGGACGATCCATTGCCGGATACCGCGGGCCGCTGGCCCTTGCAGCCGCAGGACGCCTGGCACGAGGTGGTGGGTACGCTGGGCGAAGTCCGGGGCGACTACGAAGGCGAGAGCCGCCACCATCTGCACGGCGGACTCGACATCCGCGGCGACGTGGGCGCCACCGTGCTGGCCATCGCCGACGGCAAGGTCAGCAGTCCGGCCGCGGCCTGGGGTTTCGATGGCCTGGGCGAAGGACTCGGCGTGGGCCCGCTGGACTACATCCACATGCGCGTCGGCCGCACACCGCGCGGCGACCTGCTGGATCCGGCCCGCTTCCAACTGCTGCGGGATCTCAGCGGCGATCCCAGTCGCATCCGGGTGCGTCGCGGCACGCGCTTCGAGGCGGGCGATGCGCTGGGAACGATCAACCGCATGGCGCACGTGCACCTGTCGATCGGGCCATCGGGCTACGAACGCAACGCCATCGCACTCGGTTTCACCGGTTTCACCGATGCCTATCCGCCGCGCATCGACGACGTCGCGCTGTTCGATACGCTCGACCAGCCCATCGAACAGCGCCAGGAAGATCGCGTGCTGGTGCCGCGCGCGCTGCAGGGCGTGCGTATCGTGGTGGACGCGTGGGACCAGGTGGACCGCAACCTGCCGCGGCGCCGCCTCGGCCTGTATGCGCTGGGCTACCAGGTGCTGCATGACGACGGCACGCCCGTCGCCGGCTTCGAGGCGCCGCGCATGACGCTGGACTTCCAGCGCCTGCCTTCCGATGACGCGGTGCAGGTCGCCTACGCGCCGGGTAGCGGCATCACCGTGCATGGCAGCGCCGTGACACGGTTCAAGTACAGCGTGACCAACACCGTGCGCGATGGCGCCTGGGGCGAAGGCACGTGGCAGGCGGGCGAACTGCCGGCGGGCGACTACCTGCTGCGCATCACCGCGCGTGATTACAGCGGCAACGAGGCGCAGGGCCGCCGCGACCTGAAGCTGCGTCTCCAGTAGGACGCGTCCCGACCCGCCGCCGTCGGTCGCGCGGGATCGTGTCGATCCGCGCCACGCCCGTTCGTCGTCCCCCTGAAAGCGGCGGAAGGTCCCGACCGCGTGACAGGAGATCCTCAATGAAAGTCATGGTCATCGTGAAGGCCAGCCCCGCGTCCGAAGCCGGCGAAATGCCCGGCACCGAGCTGCTGGCCGAGATGGGCAGGTTCAACGAAGCGCTGGTGAAGGCCGGCATCATGCTGGCGGGTGAAGGGCTGCATCCGTCCTCGCGAGGCGCGCGGGTGCGCTTCGAGGGCAGGCAACGCAGCGTCATCGATGGGCCCTTCGGTGAAACGAAGGAGCTGGTCGCCGGCTTCTGGCTCTGGCAGGTGCGCAGCCTCGACGAGGCGATCGAGTGGATCAAGCGCGCACCGTTCGACGGCGGCACGGAGATCGAGGTGCGCCCGGTGTTCGAGGCCGATGATTTCGGCGACGCACTGACGCCGGAACTGCGCGAACAGGAAGCGCGCCTGGCCGCGCAGATCCAGGCATCCACCCACCGTTGAGGCAACCGCCATGAGCACCCAGATCTTCGTCAATCTTCCCGTGCGCGACCTGGCCGCATCCAGGGCCTTCTTCAATGCGCTGGGCTATCCGACCAATCCGCAGTTCACGAACGAGGACGCTGCCTGCCTCGTCATCAGCGACACCATCCATGTGATGTTGCTGGTGGAGCCGTTCTTCCAGGGCTTCACGCGCAAGACGATCTGCGATGCGCGCACCCACACCGAAGTGATCCTGTGCCTGTCCGCCGACAGTCGTGCCGCCGTCGACGACATGTTGGGCAAGGCACTGGCCGCCGGCGGCAGCGAACCCATCGAGGCGAAGGACTACGGCTTCATGTACCAGCGCGGCTTCCAGGACATCGATGGCCATCTGTGGGAAGTCGTGCACATGGACGAAGGCAAGATGCCCGGGGATTGATGTACATGAATGTAGCCGGTGAGGCGTGCTGATTTGAATGTGAAAGCTTGCGCAGGCGACATATCTGAAGTACAGAAGAGCCGACGCATGACGCGAGAGGTGCACGAATGCAGGGCAGGAGGCCGACACTCCACGGACGATCTTCGGGCCAAGCGCGATCGCTGGCGCTGGTATCGGCGATGATCGTCTCAACCGCAGGATGCCAGGGCATGGCGATGACGCAGGAATCGGGTTTGGAGGAAACGAGGGCTGGCGACACGGCTGCGTCGGAGTGGCCGTTGAAGTTCTTCCAGCACAACTTCGGCGCGCACTGTTTCGACACCATCGGCTGCAAGATCGTGTACAGCGGTTTCGTCCATGGCGTTGACCAAGACAACGAGGTAAGTCCTCCCGTTTCGTCCTATCGCGCAAGTCACGAGAAGCTTCTCAGTGCGGGCCACATCGCCCGGCGCAATTTTCCGGCGCCGGCGAAAGTGCAATGGCGCTCCAAGGATGGCGTGCCGCATGAAGCCGAAGTCGATATCGGTGAGATCTTCAAGGACCGCGTCGTGCTGCACAACGTGCCGCGCGACGAGATCTATGGAGATCTGGGCGATCCGGACATCATCCTTGAAGTGAACGATCGCACCATCAATGTCTACATGCGCGCCTTCGTGCCAACGAAGACATTGCAGGTTCCGGGCAACAAGTACAGCGGCTTCCGCGACGATCTGATCCTGGCCTGGACGAAAACCTACTGACACACCTCCAGGGAGTGGAGCATGGGCGGCGAACGGCATCCTGATGGTGTAAGCACGGTACCGGCGACGGCATCGGATCTGGCGACGTTCCCGGACGCCAGCAGGCAACTCGCGAGCTTCTCGGCGCCGTTGCTCCGCGACGGCGATGCGCCCGACCATCGGCTGTTCGTCGCTGCCTTCGACGGCACCGGCAACAGCATGTACAAGGATGCGCCGGAGAACCACACCAACGTGGCCCGCATCGCGAAACAGCTTGAGCAGGCAAAGGATGCGGCGATCGGCTTCGGATACGTCGAAGGCCCGGGTACGCAGGGCGGACTGGGCGGTGTCATCGACCAGGCAACCGGCGGCACTTACGAAGCCCGCATGGAGGAAATGTACTTCCAGTTCATCCAGCAGGCCTCGGCGTGGCTGCGGGACAATCCCGGTGCCGACATCCGCATCGCCGCCATCGGATTCAGCCGTGGTGCCGAGCAGGCGGCGGGCTTCACGCGCCTGGTTGAGGAGCGGGGCATCCAGGATCCGAGGGGCATGGACGTCGTGCGCGATCTCAACGGTCACATCGAGCGGCTGCAACCCACGCGCCCCAACCTGCGCGAACCCGGCACCGTCATCCAGGCCGTCGGCCTGTTCGATCCGGTTGGCACGGGCGAGCCGCGCGACCATGATCGCCGCCTGCCGCCGTCCGTGGTGTCGGGCTTCCAGATCACGGCCGACGACGAGCGGCGCAATTTGTTCCAGTCCACGCGTGTGATGGATCCCGGGGTGACCGACGGTGGGCGCTTCCTCAACGTCACCGTGGCAGGTGCGCACAGCGACATCGGCGGCGGCTATTCCCAGGACGGCATTGGCATCCGCAGCGGCAACCTGATGATCGATTACCTCAACGCACTCAGCGACACGCCCTATCTGGAGAAGCGCGAGGAGCCGACCGATCCGGCGCGCAACGTCATCCATCGCTCCGAAGAGCACCAGTTCTTCTATCGCACCTCGATCTACGACAAGGCGGGCGCGCGCGGCATGCAGGAGGAACTCGCGCCTGGAGCCCTGTGCAGGATCGACTGCCTGGATGCGCAGCCACGCAACGAAGCGCTGGCGCGCGAACTGGCCTGGCGACCAGTCGAGATCGGCCCGGTGCCGCAGACCCGTTCGGACACCGCAGTGCCTGCCCGTGCAGGCGACATGGTCGGACCGTTGCTCGACGCGGCGAAGCGCGGGGATGGCGCGGCGATCGAACGCATCTCACGCGAGGGACTGCAAGGGGCAGCCGGGCAGGCCTGGCTGCAGGCCGGCCGGCAGCAGCTGGAGGCCGCCTCTCTCGTGCAGGCGCCCGCCATCGAGCGGGCGCAGGAGCCGGCGCTGGCGCGTTGAGGTCCGCTTCGCAATGCCGTGACCGCGTGCGCTTGTCCCTTACCGTGCCGCTGCGCTTTAATCCGCGCGGGGACACGTGATGCCACGGGAGGCGTCCATGGAGTGGGGAGTACGCGGTGCGGGCATCCTGCTGGGGTGTCTGCTGGCGCCCTTGGCGCATGCGCAGGTCGAGCTTGAGCCGTTCCTGAAAAAGGACGTGCTGGAAACCCTGAAGATCTCGCCGACGGGCGAGTACTACGCGATGACGGTGCCGCTGGAGGACCAGACCATCCTGGCCGTCATCCGGCGCAGCGACAAACAGGTCACCTCCAAGGTCAGTGCCGGCCGTGACAGTGTGATCAATGGCGTGTGGTGGGTCAGCGACGAGCGCGTCGTCGTCTCGGTGGCGAAGAAGTACGGCTCGCGCGACCAGCCGTATGCGACCGGCGAGCTGTACGCGACCAACGCCGACGGCAGCGCGCGGCGCCAGATCTTCGCGCGCTACGGGCTGGAGGGCACGGAACTGCAGCCGCGGGCCGCCTATCTGATCGACACCTTGCCGGATCAGTCGCGCAAGGTGCTGGTGGGCATGTACGCGCTGGACACCTCGTCCCCGAGCACGCGGGTGGAAATGCTCGATGTCTTCAGTGGCGACCTCGACACGGTGGCGACCGCGCCCGTGCGGAACGCGCGCTTCGTCGTCGACCCTGCCCGCCGGGTGCGGTTCGCGATCGGGTCCGGCGACGACAACATCAGCAAGCTCTACCATCGGGCGGACGATGATTCGCCGTGGACGCTGGTGAACGATGAAGGCAAGAGCGGGCGCGTGGAGTGGCCGCTCGGTCTCTCCACCGACGGGCGCACTGCTTACCTGCAGGTGCAACAGGCGCAGGGGCCCGATGCCATCGTGGCGCTGGACACCACCAACGGTGGACGCACCCAGGTGATGCGCGACGCGGTGGTCGATCCGCACGACATCATCTATGCGGACGATGGACGCACGCCGGTCGGCAGTTTCTTCATGCACGAGAAGCTGCGCACCGCGTTCTTCGACGAGACCTCCACCACCGCGCGCCTGTACCGCAAGCTGGAGCGCTCGTTCCCCGGCGCGTCGATCGAGATCACGTCGGGCACGCGCGATGGCCGGCTGAAGATCGTCCATGCATGGAGCGATACCAGTCCGGGCGACTTCTTCCTTTTCGATACGACGAACAACTCGGCGAACCTGGTCTTCAGCCGGCGCAGCTGGCTGGATCCCGCGAACGTGGCGCCGAGTGAACTGGTGACACTCCGGGCGCGTGACGGACTCCCCCTGCATGGCTACCTCACCCGGCCGCGCGGGCAGCACGCCGTGCCGTTGCCGCTGGTGGTGATGCCGCATGGCGGTCCGTTCGGCGTCTTCGACGGCTGGGAGTTCAACGACGAGGCGGAGATGCTGGCGCGTGCGGGCTATGCGGTGCTGCGACTGAACTATCGCGGCTCCGGCAACTACGGCAGCGCGTTCCAGCAGGCCGGCGCGCGGCAGTGGGGGCGCACCATGCAGGACGACGTCACCGATGCCACGCGGTGGGCGATCGAACAGAAGATCGCCGACCCGCAGCGCATCTGCCTGTACGGCGCCAGCTATGGCGGTTACGCGGCCCTGATGGGCGTGGCGAAAGAGCCGGACCTCTACCGCTGCGCCGCCGGCTACGTCGGCGTCTACGACCTGGAGCTGATGCACAAGCAGAAGTCGCGCAGCGCGCGCTGGATGGGCACCTACATGGACGACTGGGTGGGTGACGACCGTGCGCGTCTGGTGGACGTCTCACCCACCGCGCTGGCATCGCGCATCCGGGTGCCGGTCTTCCTGGCGGCGGGCGGCAAGGACGAAATCGCGCCGCAGGCCCACAGCGAGCGCATGGAGAAAGCGCTCAAGGCCGCAGGGGTGCCGGTGGAAACCCTGTACGTGCGCACCGAAGGCCACGGCTTCTACGCCGAAGCCAACCAGCGTACCTACTACACGAGGCTGCTGGACTTCCTTTCGCGCCACCTGGGCGGCGCGAAGGCGAAGTAGGCGCGGGTCAGGCGCCCACGCGCCGGCGTACCGCATCGAAGTCGCGCACCGGCCGCACCTCGATGCTGCCGGTGCCGATCCACGGGAATTCCTGCGCGATCTTCACCGCTTCATCGATGCTGTCGGCTTCGATGAGGTTGTAGCCACCCAGGATCTCCTTCGTCTCGGCGAAGGGGCCGTCGACGATGCTGGTCTTGCCATCGCGCACGCGCACCGTGCGCGCGGTGCTCCCGTGTTCCAGCTGTTGCGATTCCACCAGCGTGCCCTGCGCCTTCAACTCGTCGGCGTGGGTGATGCAGCCATGCATCATCTGGTCGAACGCGCCGGCGGGCAGCGCATCGAGCAACTGGTCATCCGTGTAGACCATCAACAGGAACTTCATGCGCCCTCCCGGCGTGCCATGCAGGCCGGGATTGTGCCACGGTGCGCCGACCGGCGACGTTCAAGCCGCGCGCGGCGGCGTCGCCACGTTCATTCGCCGGCGGGCGAACGGAACCATGCCTCCACCGTGCCCTTGACCTTCATTGTCATCGGGTTGCCGCGGCGGTCCTTCGACTTGCCCACGGGGACACGCACCCAGCCTTCGCTGATGCAGTACTCCTCCACGTTGTCGCGTTCCACGCCGTTGAAGCGGATGCCGACGCCGCGATCCATCGCCTCGGCGTTGTAGAACGGGCTGCGCGGGTCGGAGGCCAGGTGGTCGGGAGGCGTGTCGGACATGGGAATGCGTCGTGCGGATGGGAGGCGGAAGGATAACCGAAGCGCGGCGGCTACCAGACCACGCGGTTGCGGCTGCAGATGAGCGTGGCCTGCAGGGTCAGCCTTCCGGATCGCGGGTCGGCGCGCAGCTGCCCGGGATGCGGGACGGCAGGAGCATGGAACGCGGCGCCGTCGTGGAAGACCAGCCGGTTCCATTTCGCCGGCACGGTGAGCACATGGGTGAACCACGCATTCGAGCCATCCGGATAGCCCGCCGGCAGGGCGTATCGCTGCGAGAATTCCTCCGGTGGCAATGCATCGGCATCGTGCTCCATCTGCTCCACCTGCTGCGGCGAGATGCGTGGCAGGAAGAACTGCAGGCCACCCAGCCCGGGGTCCTGGAAGAGGAACAGTTCGGCCATGGCGGCGCACTGGTCCGCTTCGAACGTACGCACGCGCCGGGGGATCCAGTGCGTCGGGGGAAGCGTGGCCGGCGGCGACGTCAGCAATGACAGCCGGCCCGCGCTGAACAGCACGCGGCGTGCGCCGAGCGCGCGGCGCGCGTGCTCGCGGAACACGTCGTGCAGCAGGTGGATGAATTCCTCCGGCATGCGCAGCTGCGCACCAGGAAACACGGATGCCGGTGCCGGCTGGAAATCCTCGCGGTAGGCCTCCGCGTAGGCGGGCAGGCGGTCCGGTGCGAGCAATGCATCGTCGATGACCACGCAGGCATGGCCGTGGCCGATCGCCAACCGCTGCACCACGGGACGGGGGTTGAACATGGCGCGGCCTCCCCGGCAGGCCGGCGTGCGGGCCGGCTCCGCCACGATAGACCCTGGCCGTGCCGGTGACAAAAACGCCGGGGCGGCCCACCACGGCCGCGCCCGGCGGTGCCGCCGTCGAGGAATTACGGCATCAGCACCTTGTCGACCACGTGGATCACGCCGTTGGTGGCCTTCAGGTCGGCGGTCGTGACCTTGGCCGTGTTGCCCTTCGCATCGGTGAGGGTGACGCCGCCGTCGGCCAACTGCGCCTTCAGTTCGCCGCCCTGCACGGTCTTCAGCGTGGCGGTGCCGCCGCCCGCTTCGATCTGCTGCGTCAGCGCGGCGGCATCCACATTGCCGGCCACCACGTGGTAGGTCAGCACGGTGGTGAGGTCGCCCTTGCTTTCGGGCTTCAGCAGGGTGTCGACGGTGCCTGCGGGCAGCGCGTCGAAGGCGGCATTGACGGGGGCGAAGACCGTGAACGGACCCGCGCCCTTCAGCGTGTCGACCAGGCCCGCCGCCTGCACCGCGCTGACCAGCGTGCTGTGGTCGGGCGAACCGATGGCGAGATCCACCACATCGTTCTGTTCGGCAGCGGGCGCGGCCATATCGGCCGTCACGTCCGCAGCGGCTTCGGGTACCGGCATCGGCGCGGCACCTGCTTCGGCATCGGCGGTCTTCGGCGAACAGGCCGTGGCGGCGAGAGTGGCCGTCAGGACGACGGACAGGAAGGTGTACTTCATGATGTGCTCCAGGAGTGGGAAGAGGTGTCCTGCGTTGCGGACACGCAGTTCCTTACGACGCGCTCACCCGACTGGATGCATCACGCGGTCTTAATGTCCTGCACGGTGCGGCACCGCTTCCCCGGACGCGGCCGGCGCGGCATGCTGTGCACCAACTTCCCTCATCCGACGCCGATGTCATCGCCCGACCACGAATTCGACCCCGACGACAACTTCCGCCATGCCTTCGATGACGAGGACGACATGGACCTGGACGACACCGAAGCACTGGTGTGGAACCTGCTGGTCCTGATCAACCCTGGCGACGAGGAAACCGCATTGCGGCAGTTCGCGGCCTACCGCGAAGCGGGTGGCGACGAAGGCGTCGAACCCGACCAGGTGTTGTGGACGCTGAAGGACGCCATCGACTGGACCTCCGGTTTCTACGTGGACTGGAAGGATGCGGAGTCCTTCATCGACTGCGTCAACCAGCTCGCCGCGCGTTACGCCATCGAGATCGACTGGGGCGGCGACACCAGCGACGAGGACTTCCTGGACGATACCGACGTGCCCGCGCTCATGGCCACCGCCCACGACCGCCTGCGCGAGCACGGCTACACCTTGTGGAACTGGAACACCGGCGGGGATGCGTACGCGGGCTGGATGGCACTGCGCCGCGACGACGAAGGCATGCAGCAACTGGCCGCGGTGATGGGGGTCGAGATCCGCCCGGGCAGCGACGCGTTCTGAGCCATCGTTGACCATGGCCACGACGGCGCGCGGGTTAGACTGCGGCCGTCGTCGCCGGCCATCGGGGCCGGCTCCACCTTGAAGCGAGCGCCATGTTGCCTGGAGCGATCATGCCCGTGATGCGCCTGTTGCTGGCTTGCCTGTGCTGCCTGCTGCCGGCGTTCGCGGCTGCGCAGGATGCGACCACCCTGCTGTCCCCCGCCAAGCCCAAGGCGCCGGAGGCCATCGCACTGGCCGACATTCCGGGGCGCGCCGATGCGGACGAACGTTACGCAGAAGAAGTGACGCTGCGCGCAGCCAACGTGGATCCGCTGGGCCGGCTGGTGCCGCGGCTGGCCGCGATCGAGCAGTCCGTGGACCAGAAGACCCGCCTGTTCCGTTATGGCGAGTTGCGCACGCTGCCGGTGCTGCGACTGGAAAGCATGGAGCGGCACTGGAAGTTCGATGCGCGGCAATACGCGCGCTGGCGTGCCGACATGCAGGCGCTGGTCGGGCCTTATGCGCAGGACGCCTCGGAGCTTGCGCTGCGGCGCGCGGACTGGGACCTCACGCGCGAGGCGATGGCGCCCGGGAGCACGCCGGAGGCCCTGCGCATGCGCGTCGACGCCGTCGCCGATCGCCTGCAGCAGGCCGAGCAGTCGCTTTCTTCGCCGCTCGCCGAGCAGATCGGATTGGGTCGTCGCGCCAACCTGCTGGCTGCGCGCATCCAGTCCGGCCAGAGGTCGGTCGAAGAAGCCATCGCGTATGCGGACCGTCGGCTGTTGCGGCTCGATGCGCCGCCGCTGTGGCGCGTGCAAGGCACCACGACGCTGCGCCAGGACGTGACGGACAAGCTCGGCCGCGACATCCAGTCGGAAAACAGCTTCGTCGCCCAGTACGCGGCGGCGGACGTGGGCAACCAGCGGCTGCTGCACATCCTGCAGGTGCTGCTGCTGGTCGTGCTGCTGTGGGTGGCGTGGCGCCATCGTCGCGAGGGCGTGGACCCGACGTCGGTCCTGGCGACCGATGCCGAGTCGCGCGTGATCCGCCGGCCGTTCTCCACCTGGCTGCTGCTCTCGATGATCGGCACGCTGCTGCTGGAGCCAAACGCGCCGCTGTTCCTGCACCAGATCGCCATGCTCGTCGCCCTGGTGCCGGTGCTGCGCCTGATGCCGCAGCAGGGACGGCGCCTGCTCGGCCCGTGGCCGTACCTGGCCACCGGGTTCTATCTGTTGCAGCGGCTGTCCGTACTGCTGATGGCCAGCGACTATCTCTACCGCATGTACTACCTGGGGCTGGCGGCATTGGCGCTGCTGGCGACGGGGTGGCTGCTATGGCGTTCCCGCGGGCAGCAGTTCGCGGGGGTGGCGGGACGGGCGGGTCGGCTGGTGCATGCGCTGGCCTGGGTTGGCGTGGTGGTGCTGGTCGTCTCGATCGGGGCCAACGTGCTGGGCAATGTGTCGCTGGCGGAAATGCTGGCCTCGGGCATCATCGAGAGCGGCTACTTCGCCCTGGTGCTGTACGCGGCGGTCACGGTGTTCGAGACGTTGCTGCGCCGGCTGGGTACGCGCCGCGAGGTCAGGCGGCTGTGGCTGATGCGCCGGCATGGCGGCAACGTGCTGGAATCGCTGGCACGGTGGGCGCGCGTGGCGGCGGTGATTGGCTGGATCATCTACACGATGAACCGCTTCCGCATCTTCCGGCCGGTATACGACCTGACGAAGACGATCGTGACGCACCGGTTCGAGTACGGCGAGCTGTCGATCAGCCTCGGCCACATACTGGTGTTCTGCATCGGCGTGGTGCTGGCGGTCTGGACCGCGAGAACGCTGCGCGCCCTGCTGCGGGAAGAAGTGCTGCCGCGCATGTCGTTGCCACGCGGCGTGGACAACAGCGTGGCTTCGCTGAGCTACTACGCGCTGCTGCTGCTCGGCCTGCTGGCGGCGCTCTCGGCGGCCGGTTTCAAGATGGGTCAGCTGGCGTTCCTGTTCGGTGCGCTCGGCGTGGGCATCGGACTGGGCCTGCAGGACGTGGTGAAGAACTTCGTCTCCGGCCTGATCCTCATGTTCGAGCGCCCGGTACAGCCGGGCGACGTGGTGGACATCAGCGGCACGGCGGGCCGCGTGCGCAACATCGGCATGCGCGCGACCACGGTGCGCACCTTCGATGGCGCCGACGTGGTGGTTCCCAACGGCATGCTGTTGTCCGACAAGCTGACCAACTGGACATTGAACGACCCCACCCGGCGCATCGACATCGACCTGGGCGTCGCCTACGGAACGGATGTCACGCGGGTGGTGCAGCTGTTGCAGGAAACCACGCGCGCGACGCAGGGCATCGCGGACGATCCCGCACCCGCCGTGCTGTTCACCGGGTTCGGTACCAGTTCGCTGGACTTCGCGATCCGGGCATGGACACACGACTTCGACAACTGGTCGACCCTCCGCAGCGAGTTGATGACGCGCCTGCACGCCGCGCTGGAAGCGGCGGGTATCGAGATCCCCTTCCCGCAGCAGGACCTGCACCTGCGCACGGTGGCGGATGACGTGCTGCAGTCGCTGGGGCGTCCCGGCCGCGGCCCGGAACAGGGCGATCACGACGCGCGCTGAGTGTCGTCAGAGCGTTTGCAGGAACTCGGTGATCGCCTCGAGTTCGGTCTTGTGCAGATCCAGGGGCTTGAGCAGGGGATCGGTCTGCGGGAACAACGGGTCGTCCTGCTGGTCAGGCTTGCGCGCGGGCCGTGGCATGCCGACGTTGTACATGTTCACCACGCCGCGCAACTCCATGAAGCCGCCGCTGTGCATGTAGGGGCCCGTCTTCCCCACGCCACGCAAAGTCGGTGTGCGGAACTTGCCGCTGTCGGCGGGATCACCGGTCACCCGGTAGCGCCCCAGATCCTCTTTCGGACGACCACGGAAGTGCAGTCCGAGATTGTGGAAGCGGTTGTCCGTCAGTGCAGGGCCACTGTGGCAGTTCATGCATCGTGCCTGGGTGCGGAACAGATGCAGTCCCCACAGCTGCTGGTCCGTCAGCACGTCCCGCCTACCTTCCAGGAAGCGGTCGAAGCGGTTGAAGCGGGGCACCAGGCTGCGCTGGTAGCTGGCCAGTGCCTGTGCCACCCGAGGCATGGTGACCTTCCTTTCGCCGAACACGCGCGCGAACGCGGCGGGGTAGTCGGTTTCCCGGTTGAGACGCTTCTCCAGTTCGCGGGGGGCGAAGGCCATCTCCGCGGAATCCTGGATCGGGTGCAGTGCCTGCGCCTCCAGCGTTGCTGCGCGACCATCCCAGAACAGCGGGGTGGAGAGGGCGGCCATCGACACGTTCATCGCGTTGCGTTTTCCCGCCTGCCGATCGTGCCCGAACGACACGCTGCGTCCATCGCCCCAGCCCAGTTGCCGGTCGTGGCAGCTCGCGCATGCGATCTGTCCGCTGCGCGAGAGGCGCGGGTCTTCGAACAGCTGCTTGCCCAGCGCGATCTTGTCCGGCGTCTGCGGGTTGTCCGCAGGCGCCGGCGGCATGTCAGGCAGTGGCGCGAGCTCCTGCCACGACGCCCCTGCGTCGACCGTGGGGGCAGGCCATTCGTTGATCGGCAGTGCGTAGACGCGGCGCAAGCAATCGGTGTCGATGCGGGGTGTGCTGGTGGCGATGCGCTGGCGGCATTCGGCGAGGCTCTGTTGTGGTGGAGCCGGGGGGGACTCGATATGGGTCTGCGCCATCCCTACGCCAACCAGTGTGCCGGGCAACGACAGGAACAACAGGGCAGGGAAGGCGCGACGTGCAAAGCGCATGACTAGAACCTGTAGCCCAGCTCGAGCCAGTAGCTGCGGCCGGGTTCGTAGTAGACCGCGGTGCCGGTGCGATAGGCATTCGAACGATTCAGTACGTTCATGGCCTCGACGCGCGCGTAGACTTCCCGGTCGCGCGGTAGTGCGACCGTGTACTCGACCGTGCTGTCCCAGGTCCAGGTCGCCGGCAGATCGATGTCCTCGATCACGTCGATGGATCGTCCTTCGTGCACCTCCGTGCCGACGGTCGTCGTGGTCCGATTGCCTGCTCGATACCGGAGGAAGTTGCTCCACAGCAGTCCCGGCTTCTCCCAGCGTGTCTGCGTGGAGAGCCTGGCGGTCCACGGCCGGTTGTAACTGGAAGGCGGCAGATCATGGCGCCGGATCAGCGCACCGTTGTACCGCACCCATTGGTTGTAGCTGGTGGCGGTCACATCGGTCATGTAGTCGCCGTAGTTTCGCTTGGTTTCGGTCTTGTCGGTCGCCAGCTGTATCTGGGTGTGGGCCCCGAACGCCTCCCAGGGGCGGACCAGGCCGACGGCCAAGGTGTAGATGTCACTACTGCTGCGTCCGCCGTTGAAGTACTCGTACACATCGGAAGCGTAGTAGCCGCTGCCGTCCTCGCTGGGAACTTCCCGCCGCAGGGCTTCGTCGCGGCCTTCGCGCCGTACGTACTTCACGTTGATGTCCAGGTTCGACCAGCGCTGGTTCCAGCCGGTCATCAGTTCGTCACTGTAAGGAATGTCCAGTGCTTCGAAACGGTTGGCGGCGGTGTAGCGGCGGGACACCCGCCAGGGCTGGGCCGCCGAGGAGCGTGTGTAGGCCGTCTGCAGGTTCTCGCGCCCCTCTCGCAGCTTGTAGGAGAACAGGCTACGGCCGTAGTAGCGATTCGCGCCGGCGGTCAGCAGGGACAACTGGTTGCCGAACACGTCCCATGACAGGGCCAGGCGTGGCGCCAGCGTCTTCTGGTCCATGAGGTCATCGCCATCCAGCCGCAGGCCGGGACGGATGCTCCATCGCCCCAGCCGGATGTCGTCCTGCACGAACAGAGCCCATTGCGCCATCGCGACTTCGAAGTAGCCGGCGCTGTAGATGTTGCGTGTGCGGAAGAACTGGCCGCGACCGGCGACAACCCCATTGGTGACGCTGGTGAACACGGGCGACAGCGAGCATGAGACGCTGTCTTCCACTCCAGCCGGCCCAAGGCAGGACGTGGTCGTGCCAGGTGAGAGGTAGCTGTCGTGGTCGTTGAGGCGATGGTATGTGGCCCGACGGTCCGCGTACTCGACACCCGCCTGTATACGGTGCTCAGCGTCGCCCCAGCGGAACGGCGCACGATCGGCGACCAGCTTGTAGCCGATGTCGCGCGATGTCTGGTCGACGTTGCCCCAGTTGCCTTCTTGACTGTTGTTGTTCACACCCCAGTCGTAGGCCTCGGAACGCGCCCATGTCTTCCAGTACTCGACGCCGGACTGCCCGCGTCGGGAGCTCTCCACATCGCTGTACGACAGCGTATTGCCAACCGTCCAGGCGCCCACGTCGAAGGCGGCGCGTACGCTGGCAACGGGCCCGCCCTGTTTGATGTCGAACCAGGAGTTCTTGGTATTGATGGTGAAGTAGCGCTCATCGGTGGGCGCATGGGTGACGCTCGCCCAAAGACGGACGCCGCCGAGGTCGATATCCCCACGGAGACTGGCGCTCGTGTTCTCCCGTCGCTGTTCCTTGATGAAGGCGTCGTCCGGGCTGGTCCTGTTGTCGGTATAGCCGCGCAGCGGGATATCCGATCGCGTGCGAGTGAAGGTGCCGATCAAGCCCAGGCCATTGTCCAGCCGACCCTCCAGCATCAGGCCGACCTTGTACTTGTCGTAGACGGGCTGATTGGAGTACTGCGCGGACTCGAGGAAATCCTGCCGGTCGCCGGGATCGATGATCATCTCGTTCCATGTCGACCGCGACATGCGGAAGTTCAGCTTGCCCCCGAAGCGATCCCCCGCCTGGCGACTGCGGGCATCCACGACGCCGCCGTTGAAGCCGCCGAAGTTCGCCGGGACATTGCTGTCGAAGACCGTCAGGCTGCCGATCAGGTCCGTGTCCAGCGCGATACCCTGCGCGACGGAAGGGACTTCCGCCACCACATGCGGGTTGCTGGATTGGGGATCGATGTCATTGTTGAAACTGGCACCATCCAGCTGCAGCAGGTTCTGGTAGTACTGTCCACCGTTGATGCTGATGTTGGCCGGCCGGATCTCACCCATGCGGTTGGATGACATCGCCGCCGAGTCGTCGAACTGCACATTCGGATTGATCCGCAGCAACGTGCCGATGTCGCCGTTGCCTTTTGCCTGGTCCTGGATGTAGCGCTCGTTGAGCACCATGCCTTCCTGATAAGGGAACAGGCGCTGGCCCACGACTTTCAGCGTGTCCAGGGTGGTGGGCTTGAGGTACTCCGGCGTGGTCGCCAGCGGTGCGGCGGCGGGAGCGGGAGTATCGGAAGGTGCGGTCTCGGCCGCGTGCGCGCCGGCGGACAACGCCGACAGGATCGCCAGGGTCAAAGGTTTCATCGAGTTCTCGGAGCGGGTGGGGGCCCGAAGGGCGCATTCCGCTGGCGGTGAGAACTTCGACGAAGCGACTCGGTGCTGGCTGATCGGCGCGGATTGTGCGCGCTCCGTTCAGCTGCGTCAACGCCACGAGGTCGCATCGCATGTCGAAATCCCGGTGCGCAGATCGTCGCGTCTGCAACTATCCGGGAGTCCGACAATGCCGCGTCCCTTCGATGTCCAGCGAATCGATCATCTCGTCCTGCGCGTGAGCGACCTCGCGCGCAGCATCGCGTTCTACCGCGACGTCCTGGGCTGCGACATGGAACGGCAACGTGAGCACCTGGGGCTGGCGCACCTGCGCGCGGGTGCATCGATGATCGATCTGGTGAGCGTGGACGGAAAGCTGGGTGCGCGCGGCGGCGCGTCGGCTGGCCGCGAAGGGCGCAACGTCGATCATCTCTGCCTGCGCATCGAACCGTTCGATGAGGCCGCACTGGTCGAACACCTTGCGCGCTTCGGTATCACGCCCACCGGGCCGGCGGACACCAACTTCGGCGCGGAAGGCGAGGGACCGTCGCTCTATTTCAACGATCCCGACGGAAACACGCTGGAGCTGAAAGGCCCGGCAATCGTGCGGGAAGGAGACGCATGACCGCCGTAATCGTGGTGGGCGGTCAGATGCGAGCGCCGCCCCTGCCGGGATCACGGATGCGTGTCAGGGGCGTGCGGACGCCACGGCGACGTGCGTTGCGGGTGGAGGCGCGATGCTGGCCGTGCGTTCCGGCATCGCGGTATCCGCGTCCGGCAGCGGCGCGCCGGGTGTCAGCATTCCGCCTTCGCCCTGCATCGCCTGCTCCGCCGCCTTCGTCATCACCACGATGCTGATGCGGCGGTTGATCGGGTTCTGCGGGTTCTGCTTGTCGAACAGCACGGACGACGACAGTCCGACCACGCGCGACACCTTGTCCTCGTGCATGCCGCCGGCCACCAGCGCGCGCCGCGCGGCATTGGCACGCTCGGCGCTGAGCTCCCAGTTGGTGTAACCGCGATTGGACGTGTACTGCGTGGTATCGGTGTGCCCGGTGATGCTGACGTGGTTCGGCACCTGGTTGATGAAGCCGGCCAGCTCGGCCAGGATCGTCTGCGTGTAGGACTTCAGCACCGTGCCGCCGAGGTCGAACATCGGCCGGTTCTGCTGGTCGACGATCTGGATGCGCAGGCCTTCGGGCGTCAGGTCCAGCAGCAACTGGTCCTTGAACGGTTCCAGTGCCTGGCTCTTGCCGATCGCTTCCTCCAGCGCCTGCATCAGGGTTTCCAGGCGCTGCTTTTCCTGCGCCTTCTGCTGCTCTTCGGCCGCCTGCTGCGCATCGCCGGGTGGCTTGGCGAACGGGTTGTCGTTCTCGCCCTTGGGCAGGTCCATCGTGCCGCCCAGCTTGATCATCGACGTGCTGGCGCCCCCGGGACCGGCGGGGCCGGGCGCGGGCGAAAAGCTCTTGCCGCTCAGCGGGCTGGGGTTCCGGAAGTATTCCGAGATCGCCGCGCGCTCCTTGTTGGTGGTGGCGCCCATCAGCCACATCACCAGGAAGAACGCCATCATCGCAGTCACGAAGTCCGCGTAGGCGACCTTCCACGAGCCGCCGTGATGGCCGCCACCGGCGACCTTCTTGATGCGGCGGACGATGATGGTGGGGCGTTGCTCGCTCATCGCCGTGGCTTACTTGTTGGCCTTGAGGTGCGCTTCGAATTCGACGAACGGCGGGCGCACGTCGGATGGCAGCGTCTTGCGGGCGAATTCCAGTGCCACGGCCGGGTTGTAGCCGCGCAGGCACGCCAGCAGCGCGGTCTTCACCGATTCGTACATGCGGCTGTCCTGCTCGACCTGGGCCTCGATGGCGGCGGCGAGCGGCGAGACGAAGCCGTAGGCGAGCAGGATGCCGAGGAAGGTGCCGACCAGTGCCGCCGCGACATGTGCGCCGACCGCGGCGATGTCGCCGCCGATCGAACCCATCGTCACGATGATGCCCAGCACCGCCGCCACGATGCCGAAACCGGGCAGGCCGTCGGACATCTTCTGCAGTGCGTGCGCCGGTGCCATCGCCTCGTGGTGGTGCTTTTCCAGCTCCAGCTCCAGCAGCGGTTCCAGCTCGTGCGGCTCGATGTTGCTGCCCACCATCAGGCGCAGGCATTCGGTCAGGAAGTCGAGCAGGTGGTGGTCGGCGAGGATCTTCGGGTACTTCTGGAACAGCGGGCTGTTGGTCGGGTTCTCGATGTGCTCTTCCAGCGACATGAAGCCGTCGCGGCGCGCCTTGTTGAGCATCTCGTGGATCAGCGTCAGCACGTCCAGGTAGTCGGCCGACTTGTACTTCGCGCCCTTGAACACCGACAGGGTGGCCGCGATCGTGCCCTTGACCACCTTGGTCGGATTGCTGGCCATGAAGGCGCCCAGGGCCGCGCCGCCGATGATGACCAGCTCGAACGGCTGCCACAGGGCGCCCAGCTTGCCGTGCGAGCCGAGGTAGCCACCGATCACGCTCAGGGTGACGATGATGAAGCCGACGATGATGAGCATGGCGGGGCGCGCACACGGTGGGGTTGTCCAAGGATCGGCCTGGCCACCGGTTTCTTGAGCCGCGACCGCCTGTCGGCCGGCGCACGGGAATGACCTTCGGCAGGGTTGACTACAGTTGTCGTCACGGGCATGTTGACGACAACTGTAGTCACAAGGCGATCCCATGCCCGGCAAGGCCCGCAAGTCCATCGGCGACCAGGAGCTGGCGCTGCTGCAATACCTGTCCGACCACGGCGAGGCCAGCGTGGGCGAAGTGGCGGCCGCGTTCGGCGAGACCCGCGGCCTGGCCCGCTCCACGGTGCTCACGATGATGGAGCGCCTGCGTGCCAAGGCCTACCTGCGACGCCGCCAGGTGGAGGGCGTGTACCGGTACGCGCCGGTCGCGCAGTCCAATGAAGTGATGCGCCATGCGGTCGGCAGTTTCGTCGAGAAGACGCTGCAGGGCTCGCTGTCGCCGTTGGTGGCGTGGATGTCCCAGCGCACCGAGGTGAGCGACGACGAACTGGCGGAACTGGAGGCGATGGTCGCGAGCCTGCAGTCCCGGCGGAAGGAGGGCTGACATGGATCTTGTCGCATGGGCGGACAGCCTGCTTTCCCGCTTGCTCGACGTCGGCATGCAGTCGCTGCTGCTTGCCGCCCTGGTGTGGGCCTTGTGCCGCTACCTGCCGCGCCTGGATGCGCGCACACGGGCCTGGCTGTGGTGGCTGGTGGCCGCGCAGATGGTGGTGGGGCTGGTGTGGCATGCCCCCGTTGCGCTGCCCTTGCTGCCGGCGGAGCCCGTGGCAGCCCAGATGGCGATGGCGGCCGCGGGAGACGCCTCGCCTGCCTTCACGGCGGCGGGACCGGCGGTGACCGTCACGTCGCCGACGGCATCGACGCAGGAGACCTCCCTCGATGCCGGGGTACTGCTGCTGGTGGCATGGCTGGCCGGCGTGGCCGTGATGCTGGCCAACACGGTGCGCCAGGCATGGCAACTGCGGCGCCAGATCGCGCGCGCGCGGCCGTGCCGGAATCGCCACATACGCGAGGAGTACCACGCGCTGGGCCGCCATCTCGGCATCGCGGTCTTGCCGATGTTGCAGGTCAGCGACGACATCGACTCGCCGCAGCTCGCGCGGCCGTGGCGGCCGGTGCTGATGTTGCCCGCTGCCGCCCTGCAACGCATGAATTCAGACGACCTGCGCATGTCGCTGCATCACGAACTGGCCCACCTGCAGCGACGCGACCTGTGGTGGGCGTGGATGCCGGCACTGGCGCAGCACCTGTTCTTCTTCCACCCCGTCGCACACCTCGCGGCACGCGAATACAGCCTGGCGCGTGAAGTCGCCTGCGATGCCGCCGTGCTCGCGGACGAGCGCCACGCTCCCCGCGATTACGGGCGCCTGCTGGTGAAGCTGGGTGTTTCCACCGCTCCCTCGCCGGCGTTGGCTGGCGCCTCCCCCACATTCCGCATCCTCAAGAGGAGACTGCTCATGCTGCAGCACACCGCTTCCCCCCTGCGCACCAGCGCCCTGGCCGTCACCGTCGGCATCGTGTTGCTGGGCGTGGTGCCTTATCGCGTGATCGCCAGCAGCACCCCGGTCGCGCCGGTGGCCGCCGCAGTGCCGGTGGCAGCGACGCCCGTCGCGGCACCCGTGATCGCGGCGCAGGCCGATCCTGTCGCCGTGCCCACGCCGGAGGCAGCCCCGCGCGCCGTCGTGGTCGCCGCAGCGCGCGACATGCCGGCACCACCGGCACCCCCTGCGGCGCCTGCGGCGCCCCGCGTGCGTGCACCGGCGGCGCCCACTCCCCCCGCGCCGCCCCCGATGCGTGGCACGTGGAGCATCGGCGGCGCACGCGATGGCGACGCCTACGTGCTCATCCAGGACAACGAAGTGACCATGGCCGGCCACAGCGACGACATCCGCATCGCCAGGACATTGCAGCAGGGCAAAGCGCCCGTGCTGTGGATGCGCGAGGACGGCAAGCAGTACATCGTGCGCGATGCCGCCACCGTGCAGCGGGTGAAGGCCGCGCATGCGCCGGTCGAGGCATTGGGCGCGCAGCAGGGCAAGCTCGGCGAACAGCAGGGTGCATTGGGCGAGCGGCAGGGAGCGCTGGGCGCAAAGCAGGGCGAACTGGGCCGGAAGATGGCCGCCATCGCCACCGAACGCGCGTCGGCCGCGCTGCAGGGCAGCCGCGCCAGCGATGCGGAGACCGACCGCCGCCTGGACGCGCTCGCCCAGCAGCAGGAAGCGCTGGCGCGCCAGCAGGAAGTCCTTTCGCGCCAGCAGGAGCCCCTCGCACGGCAGCAGGAAGCGCTGAGCCGCAGGCAGGTGGCCGCGACGGAACAGATGCAGCGCGAAGTGAAGCGCTTGCTGGACGACGCCATCCGCAGCGGGAAGGCGCAACAACTCTGACGCGGATCGCGGCGCCGGGCTTCTGCCCGGCGCCTGCATGGGGTGGGCTCCAGCAGAGGTGCGGTCGGGGCTGAATCCCCTCCTACAGGAAGCGTTCTCCGTCCGCCGCGCCGCTCCACTGCGAACGCGCGAGACGGATGATCGCGCGGACCTGTTCGCGGTCGCGGTGGCGGGAAATGGCAATGGCGCCGAGCCGCAATGCTTCTTCGCGCAGTTCTTCGGTCAGGTCGTAATGCGCCCCGCTGCGCTTGTCCTGGAAGGCGCGGCGCGGCATCCTCAAACGTTCCGCCATCGTATGCAGCTCTTCCAGCGTGTCGGCCATCATGTGTGCCCAGCGACGACCGCGCCACAGGGTGACGGCGTCATCCACGTAGACGCTCATCGCGGCGCGGTCGCCTTCGGCGGCCGCACCATGCGATCCATCAGATGCTCCAGCGTTGCGGGAAGATCGCCGCAACGGCCCATGTGCACCGATGAGGTCTGGATGATCGAACTCCGTTTCGCCGTGAGCCAGTGGAAGCGCGCGCGCGCCGGCAGCAGCCCGATCGGCGCGGCCGCTTCGCCGCCGCGGCAGATGGCGGGAATGGTGTCCAGGTGGCGGCGCAGCGATTCGATGTCCAGCGTGGGGTCGAGGGCCTGCAGGCGGGCTTCGTCCAGTTCGATGCGCGCTTCCAGGAATCCCGCCCGTTCGCACGACAGGATGACGCCGACGTTGACGAACTCTTCGCGCTCCACGCGCGGCACCACGCGGATCACCGCATAGTCGTAGGTGTCATGCGCGCGCATGGATCGCCCCCTGCACGAACGCGTCACGCTGTGCCAGACGTCGGATCAGGTAGTCGGTGTAGGCCGCGCGCTGTGCCGGCGGATCGCCGAAGCTGTCCGGTCCCTGCAGCCAGGCGTCGGGGACCTCCGCGACGATCCCCGCCATCACGGCATCCGGCAGGCGCGCCGCCATGGCCGCATCGATGTCCGCCAGGCGCGAGGCCCAGCGCAGCAGCACGTGGTCGCGGATCAGCGGGAAGGGCTTGCCGGCGCCCGACACGTCGCCGTCCCAGCCGTGGTGGAAGTACAGCGACGCCCCGTGGTCGATCAGGTACAGCCGCCGGTGCCACATCAGCAGGTTGGTGTTGCGTGCCGTGCGGTCGACGTTGCTGATGAAGGCATCGAACCAGACGATCCGCGAGGCAAGGTCCGCATCCGGCTGTTCGGCCACGGGATCGAAGTTCACCGCGCCTGGCAGGTAGTCCATGGCCAGGTTGAGCCCGGCGCTGGCCTTGATCAGGTCCTGTATCTCCGGGTCGCCTTCGGTGCGCGCCAGGTCGGCATCCAGTTCCATCAGCGCCAGGTCCGGCATCGGCAACTGCAGCGCTTTCGCCAGGCCGCCGGCGATCAGTTCGGCGACCAGCGCCTTGGGTCCCTGGCCGGCACCGCGGAACTTGAGCACATAGAGGCCGTCGTCGTCGGCCTCGACCACGGCCGGCATCGAGCCGCCTTCGCGCAGCGGGGTGACATAGCGGGTGGCGGTACGGAGGGGCAGCGTCATCAGGCCGCTAGGATACCCGTGTGGGAGGGGCTTCAGCCCCGACCGCAGGAACCCGGACGCCGAGGAACCCTGTCCATCCGTGCACCGCGTGCCGCACATTGCGCCGGAAATGCTTCATCGTGTCCTGTGACGTCCGTGTCGGGGTTGAAGCCCCTCCCATGCGTGCTCAGGTCGAACGCGCCACGCCCATGCGCCGCAACATCAGATAGACCGCCACGCTGGACGCCACGCCGAGCAGCAGCGCGAACGCAAGGCCATGCGTGCCGTGCGCGAATGGAAGGCCGGGCAGGTTCATGCCGAAGATGCCGGCCACCAGGCTGGGCGGCAGCAGCAACGCCGTGATCATCGAGAGCACGTACAGGTGGCGGTTGGTGCGTTCGGCCAGCTTCGCGGCTACTTCGTCCTGCAACAGGCGCGCGCGTTCCTGCAGCGTGCCCACATCGCCATCGAGGTCGTCGAAGCGCTGGTTGAGACGCGAGACGGAGGACAGAAGTTCGTGCTCGGCATCGGCGGGATGGCGCTGCTCGAACTGCTTGAGCACGCGCCGCATGGCGGTGAGCGGGCGGTGCAGGCGGACTGTCTGGTGGCGCAGCTGTGCCAGGTCGCGGCGTTCTTCGCCGATGCTGTCGGCCAGCACCCGGTCCTCGATGCGGTCCAGTCGCACGGAGAGGCTGTCGCTGCTGCGCTCCACCGTGTCGGCGAAATGGTCGGCGATCACTTCGAGCAAGCGCACCGTGGAGCCGGCGCGCAGACCGCCCGCCATGCCGCGGCGCGCCGCCTCGACCGAGCGCAGTGCCTGCCGCCGTGCGGTGACCAGCAGGCCGGGCGTCGCGGCGAAGTGCAGCCAACCGATGCCGTCATCGCCACGCAGCTGGCCTTCGGCCGCGAGGTCGACGCCACGCTGGTGCACCCAGTCGACGAATACGCCGTGCGCGGCATCGTCCTCCAGTTGCAGGTTGACGTGGGTATCGGGCGACAGCAACGCGGCGCGCGCGTCGTCGGGGATCGGCAGCATCGCGACCACCTGCGCGCTGCGTGCATCGCTGAGGTCCAGGTGCAACCAATGCCAGCCATCGGCGGGGGCATGCAGCGTGTCGAGCCCGCACTTGGCCGCGTCCAGTACCCGGGCCTGGCCGTCGGCATCGAAACGATAGAGCCAGAGCGCGCCGGGCAGTCCGGCAAACGGCGATGCGGGCGCTTCGGGAGCGGCGGACAGCGGCATGTGTTGCACCCGTGCGGCAGCCGGGAGACGGTTGGGTGACGGTCAGGCTACCGCCGTCATGTGCCGGTCTTGTGACAGGCGACGGGCGCCTATCCGGCGTGCTGCGCTTCCGCGCCGCCACGCTGGAGCAGGTCGGGCAACGCGTCGCCGTTGGGCGTGAATGCCAGCGACGCCGAATTCAGGCAGTGGCGCTCGCCGGTCGGCGGCGGGCCATCGGGAAACACGTGGCCCAGGTGGCTGTGGCAGCGTGCGCAGACGATCTCGGTGCGGACCATGCCGTAGCTGCTGTCGCGGATGCGGCCGACATGCGCCTCGTCCACGGGCTGGAAGAAGCTCGGCCAGCCGGTGCCGGAATCGAACTTCGCGCTCGAGCGGAACAGTGGCAGCCCGCACAGCCGGCAGGTGTAGACGCCGTCCTGCTTGTTGTCGAGGAACACGCCGCAGAACGGCGCCTCGGTTCCATGGTTCAGCAGCACGCGGCGCTCTTCATCACTCAGGTCCGCTATCAGGCGCTCGCGTTGCGCGTCGGTGGGGGGCGTCAGGTCGAAGATCGTCATGATGGGAACTCCGCGGGAAGATGGCCCCGATATGGTGCCGCCATCGTCATGCTGCAACCCTGGGTTACCATCCGGATCGGTTTCAGGGAGGTAGGCACGGATGCGCTTGTCTTGTTCATTGCCCGGGGGGGCGCTGCTGCTCCTGGTGGCGGCGACGCCGGTACTGGCGCAGCGAGTGCCGCCCGCCCCCGGCTGCCTTGATGCGCGCCAGATGGCCGAAGTGCGGCAGGCCTCGTCCCGCCAGCTTGCGGTGCAGGGCCAGGATGGCCAGCGCTTCCGCATCACGCTGGGCGAAGATTGCCCGGGTGCAGGCGAAGCGAGCGCCGTGCTGCTCGCCCGCGAGGGCTGGGTCTGCGGTGCGGGCGGCGAGCTCGTCCGCATCGGTGCGTCGGTCTGTGCCGTGGCCGGGGTGGAGCGGATCGACGCGCGTGCCTACGCCGCGATGGCGCGCGAGGCGTCCATCCGGAGCGCGGGCGACGACGTGAAGACGCTGGAGACCGTGCAGGTGCGGGCACCGCAGCGCAAGGGTTTCGCGGGCTCGCCAAGTTTCTGCTTCAATCCGCGCTACCTGCGTGCATGGTCGGAGGACAGCAAGGGCATGCTGGTGGAACTCTCGCCGCGCCGCTCCGGCGGTCATCGCTACTACCGCGTGGAACTGGCGCAGACGTGTCCCGACCTGGATTCGGCACCGGCCATCGTCTTCCGGTCCGGCGTGGGCATCGGCCTGATCTGCGGCAATCCCGGTGATCGCGTGATCGCGCAGGACAGCGGGGGTGGCAGCGTCTTCGACGCCGGGGATCCGGGTTTCGTGTTCGCGGACGATCCGCGACGGTCAGGGCGCATGGGCATGCGCGTGCAATGTTCGGTAGCGGCGGTGTATCCGCACGAACCGGAGGCCTGAAACGCACGGGCCCCGCGGGGTTGGACGCAGGGCCCGGATGCGATGACGCGGGGTCAGGGTGTGGCAGTGACGGCCTGGCCGCTCCGGAACTCCTTGCGCAGCCAGTCGTCGATCAGCCGCTTCTCGTAGCGCAGGGTGTCGTTGTTGTTGAGGTTGGGACCCATCAGGAACCCGTGGTCGACCAGCTTGCGCTCGCCTTCGGCGATGACCTGGCCATCCGGCCCCTTCACGCTGAAGCTCAGCGCGATGCGCGGCGGGTAGATGTCCTTGACGATGCGGATGTCGTTCATGGCCGATCGCGCCGATGGCTCGTAACGGCCTGCACGGTCGATGTCGGTGATCACGATGTCCAGGGTCTGGCCGCGGGCGAGCTGCTGGCCGGCTTTGTCACGGAGATACTTCGCCAGGTCGGTGACCCAGGTGCCGCGCTCCGATTCCCAGCGGCTGCCGCTGTACTTGATCTCGCTGAACTGTGCGGGATCGGTCCAGCTCACGCTGACAGCGCCGCCTTCGGTTGGCAGGCTGCGCGGAATGCCGGGATCGGTGACGTTCTTCTGGCGTGCCATGCCGGGCACGGCGGTCGCCAGTGCGACGATGGCGATGAGCAACAGGGCGGGCGTCTTCATGGCCGTTCCTCGGTAGGTGTCACATTTGAGTGTGCGCCTGCTCCCGGGGGTGCGGCAACGTCGGAGCCGGGTCTGTCGCGGCGGCGTTCAGCCGCTGTTTCCACGCCCGTCAGAGGTTGCGCAGGCGCTCCACGTCGCGGACCGGCGGCGCGCCGAACATGCGGCTATATTCGCGGCTGAACTGGGACGGGCTCTCATAGCCCACGCGATGGCCGGCGCTGGCGGCATCCATCACTTCGCTCAGCATCAGGCGGCGGGCCTCCTGCAGGCGCAGCTGCTTCTGGTACTGCAGCGGGCTCATCGCGGTGACCGCCTTGAAGTGGTGGTGCAGGGCGGAGGCGCTCATGTGCACTTCGCGGGCGATGTGGTCGATGCGCAGCGGTTGCGCGTAATGCTGCCGCAACCAGTGGATCGCCTTCGCCACACGCTGGCCCTGGCTGTCGGCGATGCCGATATGGCGCAGCATGGCGCCCTGCGGACTGCACAGCACGCGGTAGAGGATCTCCCGCTGCACCAGCGGCGCCAGCAGCGCGATGTCCTGCGGTGTGTCGAGCAGCTTCACCAGGCGGATGGCTGCATCCAGCATCTCCACGCTGCTGGGCTGCAGGAACAGGCCTCGCGAAGGTGGCGGCAGCGGTGTCTTCGCCGATTCCGCTTCGGTGACCATCTCGGCGATGGTGGCCGGCGAGAGTTTCAGCACCAGGCATAGGTAGGGTGCTTCGGACGATGCCCGGGTGACCTGGCCGGTCACTGGCAGATCCACCGAGGCCACCACGAAACGGCTGGCGTCGTACTCGTACACCTCGTCGGCAAGGATCGCCCGCTTGGCGCCCTGCACGATCAGGCACAGCGCGGCTTCCTGCACGCCGCGCATCGGCAGCGGCATGGGCGCGCTCAGGCGGGAGAACTGCAGTGCGGGGATCGCCGTGGCGTGGAGTCCGTCGTTGCCGGTGGATCGTTCAATCAGGCGGGCCAGTTCGCGGACGCGGTCATCGAGTAGTGGGGCGGCTTCGGGCATGGGAAGGCCTGTGGAACGTGCGTGGGGGATGGAAACGAGTCTACGCAACGGGCCGGGGGAGGGAATGGGGTGCGGGCGGCCTCCGCAGGATCAGGCAATGATCGCGGAGGAACCGGATATCGAAATCCCGGCCGGGAGGAACAGACTGCGCTCCGCTCCGGCGCAGCCCGCGCCGTGCTTCCCCCAAACGAGGTGCTCCATGTCCGGAATCGAAGGAAAAGTCATCGCCATCACCGGTGCCAGCAGCGGCATCGGCGAAGCCGCAGCGCGTGAACTCGCGCGCCGTGGCGCCCGCGTCGTCCTCGGCGCGCGCCGTACCGACCGGCTCGAACAGCTGGTCGCCGGCATCGAAGCCGAAGGCGGCACCGCCCGCCAGCGCGCGCTCGACGTCACCCGCCTGGACGACATGCAGGCGTTCGTCGATTTCGCCCGTGCGCAGTTCGGTCGCCTCGACGTGATCGTCAACAACGCCGGCGTCATGCCGCTGTCGCCGCTGGCCGCGCTGAAGATCGACGAATGGAACCAGATGATCGACGTCAACATCCGCGGCGTGCTGCACGGCATCGCCGCGGCGCTGCCGGTGATGCAGGCGCAGGGTGGCGGACAGGTCATCAACATCGCCTCCACCGCGGGTCACCGCGTATGGCCCAGCGCCTCGGTCTACTGCGCCACCAAGCACGCGGTGCTGGCCATCTCCGAAGGCCTGCGGCAGGAACACGACAACCTGCGCGTCACGGTGGTGTCGCCGGGCGTGACCACCAGCGAACTGGCCGAGACCACCAGCGATGCCGGCATCAAGGCGTGGCTGGAGGACTTCCGCCAGGTCTCGATTCCCGCCGAGGCCATCGCGCGCGCCATCGCCTACGCGGTGGAGCAGCCCGACGACGTGGACGTCAGCGAGATCATCGTGCGCCCGGCGGCCAGCCCCAACTGAGTTTTCGTCGGCAGGCAACGGAGTTTTCCACCGCCAGGGGTTGCCGCTGTCGCGGCAGGGGAGTGCAATGGCGCACTCCCCCGCTTCTGGAGCATCCGCTCATGGAATACCGTTACCTCGGCGCGTCCGGCTTCCGCGTTCCCGTCCTCTCCTTCGGCACCGGCACCTTCGGTGGCCAGGGCGCGTTGTTCAGTGCCTGGGGCAGCACCGACGTGGCCGAGGCGCGCCGACTGGTCGATGTCTGCCTCGATGCGGGCTTGAACATGTTCGACAGCGCCGACGTCTATTCGAAGGGCGCTGCGGAGGAGATCCTCGGCGAAGCCATCAAGGGCAGGCCGCGTGATGCGCTGATCATCTCCACCAAGGCCACCTTCCGCTTCGGCGACGGCGAGAACCAGGTCGGTTCCTCGCGCCATCACCTGATCAACGCCGTCGATGCCGCGCTCAAGCGCCTGGGCACCGACTACATCGACCTGTTCCAGCTGCACGGCTTCGATGCGCGTCCGCCGGTGGAGGAAGTGCTGTCCACGCTCGATACGCTGGTGAAGGCGGGCAAGATCCGCTATCTGGGCGTGTCCAATTTCTCCGGCTGGCACCTGATGAAGTCGCTGGCCGCCGCCGACCGCCACGGTTGGTCGCGTTACGTCGCGCACCAGGCGTACTACTCGCTGGTCGGCCGCGACTACGAATGGGAGCTGATGCCGCTGGCCGCCGACCAGGGCGTCGGTGCGGTGGTGTGGAGTCCGCTGGGCTGGGGCCGTCTGACCGGCAAGATCCTGCGTGGCCAGCCGCTTCCCGAGAACAGCCGCCTGCAGTCGCAGACGGCGAACGACGCCGGCCCGCAGGTCGACCTCGAGTATCTGTACGACGTGGTCGACGCGCTGGACGAGGTCGCGCAGGAAACCGGCAGGTCGATTCCGCAGGTCGCGCTGAACTGGCTGCTGCAACGCCCCACGATCAGCACGGTGGTGATTGGCGCGCGCAACGAGGAACAGCTGAAGCAGAACCTGGGTGCGGTCGGCTGGAATCTCACCCCGGACCAGGTGGCGAAGCTGGATGCCGCCAGCCAGCGACCCAAACCGTATCCGTACTGGCACCAGGCCGGCTTCGCGTACCGCAATCCCACGCCGGTCTGAAGCACCGGCGCCTCGCGGGCCGGGCCACCCGGTCCGCCGCGCGCCGAAACACCCTGTAGGAGCGACGCAAGTCGCGACCGCAGATCCGCGGCGACTGCGATGCCTGACCCCCTGGCGACGGCGGCCGTGAGGATACGGTCGCGACTTGCGTCGCTCCTACAGGGCGGGCTTGCTACAGTCGCGCGATCCTCTTCCACTGGAGCCCCGATGCGCCGCCTTTCCCTGCTGGCCATTGCCGCCTTGCTTTCCACCGCTGTGCCCGCGCTCGCGGCCACCACCTACGTCAAGGCCGGCCGCCTGCTCGATGTCGAATCCGGTCGCCTGCTGGCCGACCAGGCCATCGTCATCGAGGACACGCGCATCACCGCCATCGGCCCTGTCGCGAGCACGCCGGTACCGGCCGGTGCGACGGTCCATGACCTGTCGACGAAGACCGTGCTGCCCGGCCTGATGGACGCGCACGTCCACCTGCATGGCGACGCCGACCTGCAGGGCTATCGCCGCCTGGCCATCTCGCTGCCCGCCGCTGCGATCAAG
The DNA here is from genome assembly GCF_052871755.1 of Pseudoxanthomonas sp. LARHCG66. Taxonomy (NCBI): domain Bacteria; kingdom Pseudomonadati; phylum Pseudomonadota; class Gammaproteobacteria; order Lysobacterales; family Lysobacteraceae; genus Pseudoxanthomonas; species Pseudoxanthomonas sp. LARHCG66. Next base: position 110,211 of record NZ_JBIXJW010000006.1, read on the forward strand.
GGCGCGAAGAACGCGCGCACCACGCTGCTCGCCGGCTTCACCACCGTGCGCGTGCCCGGCTCGCCCGGCTACGCCGACGTGGCGCTGCGCGATGCGATCGCGGCGGGGGAAGTCGAAGGTCCGCGCATCCTCGCGGGCGGCGTGTCCATCGGCATCACCGGCGGACACTGCAGCGACAACAACCTGCTGCCGGCCGAGTACAAGGCCGTAGGCGAGGGCGTGGCCGACGGTCCGTGGGCCGCGCGGCAGAAGGTGCGGCAGAACGTCAAGTTCGGCGCCGACTTCATCAAGACCTGTTCCACCGGCGGGGTGCTGTCCAAGGGCACCGAGGTCGGTGCGCCGCAGTATTCGCTGGAGGAACTGAAAGCGCTCGTGGATGAAGCGCATGCGCTGGGCCGCAAGGTGGCTTCGCACGCGCATGGCGCCACCGGCATCCGCAATGCGCTGCTGGCCGGCGTGGATTCCATCGAGCACGCCAGCTTCATCGACGATGAGGGCATCGCGCTGGCGAAGAAGAACGGTACCGTACTGGTGATGGACATCTACAACACCGAGTACATCCTCGGTGAGGGCGAGAAGGCCGGGTTCCTGCCGGAATCGCTGGAGAAGGAACGCCGCGTGGGCGCCACCCAGCGCGAGAACTTCCGCAAGGCGCACCAGGCCGGCGTCGTCATGGGATTCGGTACGGATGGCGGCGTCTACCCGCATGGCCTCAATGCGCGCCAGTTCTCGCGCATGGTGCAGTTCGGCATGACGCCGCTGCAGGCGATCCGCTCGGCTACGGTGGTGAATGCGCGGCTGTTCGGCATCGAGAAGGATGCCGGCGTCCTCAAGCCGGGCTACTACGCGGACCTGATCGCGGTGGACGGCGACCCGCTGCAGGACGTGGCGGTGCTTGAAAATGTCGGTTTCGTGATGAAGCAGGGACGTGTCTACAAGAACACCGCGAGCGAGTGAGGCGTAGCGCATGTCCACGCCCGTGAAGATCGATTTCGTGTCCGATGTGGCCTGCCCCTGGTGCGCGGTTGGCCTGGCCGCGCTGGAGCGCGCCATGGCGAACATCGGCGGCGACCTGCAGGTGGAACTGCACTTCCAGCCGTTCGAGCTCAATCCCGGCATGGCGCCGGAAGGCGAGTCCATCGCGGATCATCTTGGCCGCAAGTACGGTCTGACGCCCGAGCGGCTGGCGCAGAACGGCGAGGCGCTGCGCCAGCGCGGCGAGGCGCTGGGCTTCGTCTTCGACCTGCAGAAGCGCGACCGCATCTACAACACCTTCGACGCGCATCGCCTGCTGCACTGGGCGGGCGAACTCGGCGCCCCGCAGCAGCGTGCCCTCAAGCATGCGTTGCTGAATGCATACCATGGCGAAGGAAGAAACGTGTCCGACCACGACACGCTGGCCGCCATCGCGGGATCCGCCGGACTGGATGGCGCGGCGGCGCGGCATATCCTCGACACGGATGCTTTCGCTGCACAGGTCCGCGAACGCGAACACTTCTACCAGCGGCAGGGTATCCGCGCGGTGCCGTCGGTGATCTTCAACGACCGCCACCTGGTGCAGGGCGGGCAACCGGTGGAGGTGTTCGAACAGGCGCTGCGCCAGCTGTCGGATATCGCGGCCTGATCGCTACCGCCCTGCAACGGCTGCCTATCCGACGCGGGTGTACTGCGTCTCGACCGCCCGCATTTCCTCGCCCTGCGGGGTGATGTTGAACATGGTGATCACCAGCGTGTCAGGGTCGGGTTGCTCCAGCGTCGTGCGCCAGCCCCAGCGCGGACCACCCTGTCCGTCGCCGTAGCTGCCCAGGACGTTGGGGCCCGGTGCGCTGCCGGTGCCGGTCGAGAACATGATGTTGGTGCCCGTGCCGAAACTCTCCACCCAGGCGGATTCCCAGTGGCCATCGTCCAGGTGGTAGCCGTACAGCACGATGCCCTCGATGGGCTCGTCGTTGAAGCGGCTCTCGTACTCGTGCATCAGGAAGCGTCCGCCCAGCACGCTGCGGATGCGTCCCCGCTGCGGGGCCTCGCAAGCCAGTTCGTCCGGCGTGAACCACAGGCGGAAGCGGCCTTCCCACTCACCGGCCATCTGCGCCAGTTGCCGGTGCCGGCCTTGCGCCAGCGACTCTTCGAACGCGTGCTTGCCCATGGCGGTCTCTCCAAGTGTGTGCCGCGGATCATGCCATCCGGTGACGGAGGGCGGACAGCGGCGCGCAGTCGCCCGCGCGCCCGGAGCGGTGTTTCAGCCGTGGCGTGCCAACAGCACGGACTCGTTGCTGGGCATCTCGACCACCACGGCGGTCGGGATGCCGTGATGCTGGTGCAGGGTGGCCGCGAGCAACTTGGCGTTCTCGCGCGCGTCGCCGAGGTTGTCGAACCAGTCACGGCCGAACTGGCCTTCGTACAGCTGCCAGCCGCTGGCATCGGCGGCGATGGTGAAAAGCAGGCGGGGCATTGCGTACTCCAGTCAGCATGCCGGGCAGGGAACCGGCATGGGGACTGTGCGCGAATGTGCCAGTTATCACATTCGGCGGACTGCCCGTATCGGCGTAGGAAAATTCCTACCGCCGTGTAGGTGCAACGCCGCTCCTCAGCGCAGCAACGGCTCCAGCGCCGTCCAGACGTGGTCGCGCAGTTTCGGCTGGGCGCTGGCGACGGGGTGCAGGTTGTCGGCCTGGTAGGCATTGCGATCCAGTGCGATGGGTTCCAGCAGGAACGGCAGCAGCGCGGTGCGGTACTGCTTGGCCAGCGCGCTGAAGTTCTGTTCGAAGCCGCGCGTGTAATCGGGGCCGTAATTCGGCGGCATCCGCATGCCGACCAGCAGCACCTTCGCCTTGCCTGCCTGCGCAGCCTTGATCATCTTTTCCAGATTGGCGCGCGTCTGCACCAGTGGCAGGCCCCGCAGCCCGTCGTTCGCGCCCAGCGCGATGATCACGACGGCGGGCTTGTGGCGTTGCAGTTCCGCCGCGATGCGCGCCGCCCCGCCTGCAGTGGTCTCGCCACTGATGCTGGCGTTGACGACGCGCCAGCCCGGCTTCGTCCTGCCGATCCGGTCCGCGGTCAGCGACACCCATCCCTGCGACGGCGCCAGGCCGTATGCCGCCGAGAGCGAGTCGCCCATCACCAGGACGGTGCGCGTGCCTTTCGCGGGCGCGGCCTGCGCACTCTGCGCTGCGGCGGGACGTGCAAATAGTGCGACGAGCAGAAGCAGCGCCAAGCCCATGGCCCATTGCATGCGTACGTCGCTGGCCCCATACCTGTTCAAATTAAGAAACATTTAATCCCTGCTCCCGATGATCCACGAAATGACCGACGAGACGATCATGGCCGACGCCAGCAGACTCCCCACTGAAGCCCCCTCCATTGCGCGCCTTGCCGTGCTCGACGTGCAGGGCTTGGGCAAGCATGTGCCGCTGCCCGACGGTGCCCTGACGATACTCGACGACATCGGCTTCCGCATCGAGCATGGCGACACCGTCGCCATCGTGGGGGCATCCGGCTCCGGCAAGAGCACGCTGCTGTCGCTGCTGGCCGGCCTGGACGTGCCCAGTGCCGGCACGGTGACGCTGGATGGCGAGCGCCTTTCGGACATGGACGAGGACGGTCGTGCGCGCGTGCGCGGGGAGAAGGTCGGCTTCGTCTTCCAGAGTTTCCAACTGCTGCCGTCGTTGACGGCGCTGGAAAACGTCATGCTGCCGCTGGAACTGCGCGGTGACGCCGATGCGGAAGGCCCTGCCCGGCAGATCCTGGAAAAAGTCGGCCTTGGCCAGCGCCTCGGCCATTATCCGCGCCAGTTGTCGGGTGGCGAGCAGCAGCGCGTCGCCCTGGCGCGCGCGTTCGTCACGCGGCCCTCGCTGCTGTTCGCGGACGAGCCCACCGGCAACCTCGACACGCATACCGGGCAAGCCATCATCGAGCTGCTGTTCGCGCTGAACGCTGATGCAGGCACCACGCTGATCCTGGTCACCCACGACGATCATCTCGCCGAACGCTGCCAGCGCCGCCTGCGCCTGGATGCCGGTCGCCTGCAGGGTTCTGCGGCATGAAGACGCTCGCGCTGGCCTGGCGCCAGCTGCGGCGCGACCTGGTGGCGGGGGACATCCGCATCCTGTTCGCCGCGCTGGTGCTCGCCGTGGTGGCGGTGACCTCCGTCGGCTTCGTCACCGACCGCGCGGAGCGCGCGCTGGCGATCGAGGCGAACCGGCTGCTCGGTGGCGACGTGGTGGTGCGCGGCGATGCCCCGCCTTCGGACGCACTGCGCGCACTCGCCCAGGCACCCGGCCTGCGGGTGACCGAGACGCATGAATTGCAGAGCATGGTACGCGCGGGCGAATCGCTCTCGCTGGGCGACCTGCGTGCGCTGGGCGAAGGCTTCCCGCTGCGCGGCAACTTCCGCCTGGTGGATCGCGCGGGTGGCGTCGAACGCGATGCTGCAGGCATTCCGGCACCCGGCACGGTGTGGATCAGCCAGGCCGGCGCGGAGACGCTGGGTGCGAAGCCCGGCGACGGGATCGGCATCGGCACGCGCACGCTGAAGCTGGCCGCGCTTGTCACCCAGGAGCCGGATGCCGCGCTGGACTATTTCAACGTCGCGCCGAAGGTCTTCCTCAATCTTGCCGATCTGCCGTCCACTGATCTGGTGCAGGAAGGCAGCCGGCTGCGTTACCGACTCGTCGTTGCCGGCGAGGCTGCGGCGGTGGAAAGCTTCACGGCGGCCGCAAAGCAGCAACTCGCGCGTGGGCAACGGATGGAAACCATCCAGGACGCACGGCCCGAGGTGCGTTCCGCACTTGATCGCGCGAGTCGTTTCCTCGGTCTCGCCGCGCTGGTCTCCGTGGTGCTGGCGGCGGTCGCCGTGGCGATGGCCGCGCGCCGGCACAGCGAACGGCACCTGTCCGGCACCGCGGTGATGCGCTGCCTCGGCGCCCAGCAGCGCACGCTGGTGGGCATCCATGTCGGCGAACTGGTGCTGCTGGGCCTGGCGGCGTGCACCGTCGGCGTACTGATCGCCTTCGGCCTGCAGTGGGGCATCGGCAGCTGGCTGCAGCAGTCGCTGAAGATCGACATTCCGCCAGCAGGCCTGATGCCGGCGCTGCAAGGTTATGGCGTGGGCATGATCGTTCTGCTCGCGTTCGGCGCGCCGCCGGTGCTGGCGCTGCGTCGCGTGCCGGCATTGCGCGTGTTGAGGCGCGATCTAGACCGTACCGAACCGAGCGCATGGCTGGTCGCGCTGACCGGCTTCGTCGGTCTGGGCGCGCTGCTGTGGTGGAAGGCAGGCTCGCCCGCCTTGGGCACGGCGATGCTGGTCGGCATCGTCAGTACGCTCGCCGTGCTCTCGCTGCTGGCCTGGGCGATGATCCTGCTGGTGCGTCGCCTGCGTTCGCGGCTGCGCGGCAGCCTGCGTTACGGCCTGGCCAATGTCAGCCGCCGGGCGGGAACGTCGATCGCGCAGGTGTCGGCGCTCGGCCTCGGCCTGATGGCGCTGCTGTTGCTGACCTTCGTGCGCACCGACCTGTTGGATCGCTGGCAGCTCGCGCTGTCAGCCAATGCGCCCAACCGCTTCATCATCAACGTACAGCCGGACCAGGTGGATCCGGTGAAGGCCTTCATGCAGGCGCGCGGGCTCTCGGCGGTGGACCTGTATCCGATGATCCGTGGCCGGCTGGTCGAACTCAACGGCAAGCCGAGCAGTGGCGCAGACTACGAAGAGGCTGACGAGCGCACGCAGCGCCGCGCCGAGCGCGAGTTCAACCTGTCGATGGCGACGACACTGCGTGACGACAACAAGGTGACGGCCGGCGAGTTCTGGATCGGACGCACACCGTCTTCACCGGAGTTGTCGGTGGAGGAGGAGTTCGCCGAGGCGTTGGGATGGAAGCTCGGTGACCGGGTGGCGTTCGATATCGCCGGCCAGCGCTTCGAGGGCCGCGTCACCAGCCTGCGCAGCGTGGACTGGGAGAGCTTCCGTCCCAACTTCTTCGTTGTCGCCTCGCCGGGTGCGCTCGATGGCTACTCCGCCAGCTACATCACCGCCGTCAGCGTGCCGTCGGGAGATACTGCCTTCACGCGCGAGCTGGTCGACCAGTTCCCCAACCTGTCGGTGATCGACGTGGAGGCGGTGCTCAACCAGGTGCGCAGCACGGCCGAGCAGGTCTCGCAGGTGGTGCAGGTGGTGTTCTGGTTCTCGCTCGCGGCGGGCCTGCTGGTGCTGATGGCGGCGGTGAGCGCCAGCCAGGATGAGCGACTGCTCGAGGGCGGCGTGATGCGCGTGCTCGGCGGCAGCCGCCGCCAGCTGCGGTTGGCGCAGGCCTCGGAGTTCGCCGCCATCGGCCTGCTGGCGGGTCTGGTGGCTGCGATAGCGGCGTCCGTGTTGTCGGGCGTGGTGGCCACGCAGGTGTTCGACCTGCCCTGGAAGGCGAACTGGCAGCTGGCCGCCATCGGTGGCGGGCTGGGCATGCTCGCAGCCCTTGGTGCCGGCCTGTTCGCCACGCGCAAGGTGCTGGATGCGCCGCCGTCGGTGACGTTGCGCGAGCTGCAGGGATAGCGCCTGTAGGAGGGGCTTCAGCCCCGACCTGACCATCAGGGATGGCGGTCGGGGCTGAAGCCCCTCCTACAAGAAAAGAGCCATCCGTTGCTGGATGGCTCCGAGGCAGCATCAGGAGACTTTCACCCCTTGATGCAGACGACCTGGCGCAGAGTGTGCACCACTTCCACCAGGTCGCTCTGCGCGGCCATCACGGCGTCGATGTCCTTGTAGGCCGCCGGCGATTCGTCGATCACGCCGGCGTCCTTGCGGCACTCGACGTGCGCCGTGGCCTCGCGGTGCTGCGACAGCGTGATCTGCTGGCGCGCGGCGGTACGGCTCAGCACGCGGCCGGCACCGTGGCTGCAGCTGTGGAAGCTGTCCGCGTTGCCCTTGCCGCGCACGATGAAGCTCTTCGCGCCCATGCTGCCGGGAATGATCCCCAGCTCGCCGGCACGCGCGCTCACCGCGCCCTTGCGGGTCACCAGCAGATCCACGCCGCCGTGCGTCTCCTTCTGCACGTAGTTGTGGTGGCAGTTGACCGCCATCTTCTCCAACTGGAACTTCGGCAGGCGGTGGCGCATCTCGGCCAGCACGCGCGACATCATCGCTTCACGGTTCTCGCGGGCGTAGTCCTGCGCCCACGACACCGCTTCCACGTAGTCGTCGAACAGGGGCTCGCCTTCCATGAAGAAGGCCAGGTCCTTGTCCGGCAGGTGGAAGCCGAGTATGCGGTGCGCCAATTGCTCGCGTGCGCGCTCGATGAAGTACGTGCCGATCAGGTTGCCGGTGCCGCGCGAACCGCTGTGCAGCATCACCCACACCGCGTCGGCCTCGTCCAGGCAGATCTCGATGAAGTGGTTGCCGCCGCCCAGCGTGCCGATCTGGCGGTCCAGCTTGTCGGTGCGGATCTTGCGGTGCTTCTGCTTGATCGCCTCCAGGCGCGGCTCCAGCCCCGACTGCGCGATGCGCGTGGCGATGCTGTCCGGCAGTTTCCAGTGCTCGCCACCACGCCCGTTGCCCACCGGTACGCTGCGTTCGATGCTCGAACGCAGTTGCGCCAGGCTGTCCGGCAGGTCCTTCGCGCGCAGCGTGGTACGCACCGCCGCCATGCCACAGCCGATGTCCACGCCGACGGCGGCCGGGATGATGGCGCCGCGGGTCGGGATGACCGAGCCCACGGTGGCGCCCTTGCCCAGGTGCACGTCGGGCATCACTGCGACCCACGGGCCGACGAAGGGGATGGCCGCGATGTTCCGCAGCTGCTCATGGGCACCCTGGTCCAGGGGTACGCCGCGCACCCAGCCCTTGATCGGCGTGGTGCTGCCCTCGGCGTGCAGCAATTCGAAGTGTGTTTGCGTACTCATGTGGTCATTCCATTGAAGCCGGAAGCGGTGGTTCCGTCCACCGCCCCGGCTGTACTACTTCAACGTCACCAGTTGCTTCAGCACGCCATCCAGGCCGCCGAACACGGTGAGCTTGTCGATCTTCTCGGTGACCTTTTCCAGGGCCTCGAGCTCCTTCAGGCGCATCAGCACCGGCGACTCGTCGATCAGCTTCGCGGTGTTGAGCAGGGAACGCGTGGCGTTCGCCTCCTCGCGGCGGCGGATCACGTTGGCCTGCGCCGTCTTCTCCGCCTGCACCACCCCGTTGAGGATCTCCTTCATCTCGCCCGGCAGGATCACGTCCTTCACGCCGACGCCCAGCACCTCCACGCCGAGGCCGGTCAACTGGCCACGTACGTAAGCGAAGATGTCGGCGTCCAGCGATGCCTTGTCGCCCAGCAGTTCGTCCAGTGTCCTGGCCGAGACCACCTTGCGCAGGCCGTACTGCAACTCGCGGTAGACGAAGTCGCCCACCTTCGCGACCTTGGTGCGCGCCGCCACCACGTCGGTGACGCGGGTGCTGGCGGCGAGGTTCACGCGCAGGCTCACCTTGTCGCGGGTCAGCAGTTCCTGGCCCGAGACCTCGATCGTCTGCACGCGGAGATCCACGATGTCCACCACCACGTTCTTCTGGAAATTCCAGAAGGCGTAGCTGCCCGGGGCGAGCGTGCGATCGAGCTTGCCGTCGATGAAGACCAGGCCCGCGAATTCCGCCGGCACATCGGCCACCACCGCCAGCTTCGACAGCGCACCCAGCTGGCGCAGGCGCCGCGCGACGGCGACGTCCACGTCCGGCGTGGCGAGCGACACGGCCTGCACCTCGACGTTCACCAGGCCGATCCAGTACAGGCGCCGCGTGCCGGGCGGCAGCACGTCTTCCAGCTTGCCGTTCTTCAGCACCAGACCGACCTGGTCCACGCCGATGTCGGCGAGCACGAAGACATCGCCCAGGCCTTCGCCCAGGCGCGTGATCAGCGCTTCGACGTCATGGCCGGCGTATTCCGGCGCAGCGATGTTGAAAGTGCGCACCTCGATGCGACCCATCGGGTCGAACCAGCGGTACACGCCCGGCACGAGCAGCTGCTCGAACCGACGGTTGCGATACACCAGGCCGCGCTCGCCGTCACCGATCACGACCCTCTTGGTCCAGAACATGGCGTTGTTCTCCTTGTTGGCTCTGGTGGTTCGATCCAGTTGGCAAACATCGTCGCGGAGGATCGATTCCCGCGACGATGGTGTGCCGTCCGCGACATGCGGACAGCGGAAGAAGTTGGAAACGTCCCTGGACGGAGGCGGTGCGGACAGCAGGCGCTGTCGGCGGAGGCGTCGTCGCAAGCGGTGATCCGGAGATCGCAGCGATCGCGGCGTGCATCCGCGTCGAGGGCGCGGAGCCGGCACCATCCCCGCTGCGGCGCCCTGTCTTTCCGCAGTCCATCGCGGAGAGACGTTGCGCCACACGGGGCGTTTCCTGGTGGGACTTGCGTCCCGGTGTCATGACGTGAAAGGTCATGTGCCCTTGCAGGCGTTGGAGCGGGAATCGAACCCGCGACAGTCGGATTAACAGTCCGATGCTCTAACCATCTGAGCTATCCAGTGGTGGACGAACCGGATTTGAACCGGTGGCCAACGGCATATGCCGCTGCTCTCCCAAGCTGAGCTATCGTCCGCTCGAGGAACACCGCCTCCCACGCTTCGGCATACGCCACGGCAGCGCCGCGCGCACCGGACGGGATACAAACCCGTACCGCTGTAGCGTGTTCGATCGATGCTCCCCATTGCCGGCTGTCGCCAACCGGCAATTCGTGCGGGCGCCATGCGCCCTTGTGGTGTCCACTCCCCGCGCCGCTCGCGTCGAAGCATCACAACGCAGCGCACATGCGCCGGTTGCAGCCGCGCCCCTGCCTCGGGACGCGCAGGCGCGTTACCCGGATGCTTCAGGGCGGAAAGGAATTTCCGTGGTGGAATGGATGGAACCTGGTCGATGCATGCGCATCCTCCGCGAACGCTGGAAACAAAACGCCCCCGGGGCTTGCGACCCGAGGGCGTTCGCGTTTCCTCGGGAGATCGGGGTGGCCGATCTCCCTGGGAGTCAGCCGGATGTCAGGTGGCCAGATGCCGCGCGGGTTCGTTGCCGGGCTTGGCATCGAACGCATACGCACGCACGCGCAGGCCGCAGCGCGATGGCTGCAGGTCAAGCGTGTTGGCGATGGAGTGCGCGGGCTTCATGGAAATCATTCTGGTGAAAAAACAGCCGCAGGGGCCGAAGGCCGCGCACGATACGCGGGTTGTTTTCGTTGTGCAACATTTTTTTAACTGCGGTATCGCCAGCCCGACAAGCGGCATTCCTTCCATGCTGCGCGCATGCGCGGAACCGCCGCGTGCGCACGGGTAGAATTGCGCCCTGCTTCCCGTTGATGGTGTTCCCTTGGCCTCCCGATATTCCGATCCCGCGCTGGATGCGTTGATGCTGCCGTTCGCGCAAGGGCAGCTGGCCTGGCCGGCGGGTCCGGTGTTGTTCCTGCGCGCGCGCGATGGCGCTGCACTGCGCCAGTTCCCGCTTGCGCAACTGGTATGCGAACAGAGTTTCCGGCCCGATGCCGAACTGCTGGAGCGTGCGGGACTTCAGGTGGTGGCCGATGCCGCTGAGGGCGACACGCGCTATCCCCTGGTGCTGGTGCTTCCACCACGCCAGCGCGAAGAAGCGCGTGCACTGCTGGCGCGGGCCGTCGAGCGCGTCGCACCGGGCGGCATCGTGGTCGCCGCGATGACCAACAACGAAGGCGCGAAATCGGGCGAAGCCGATCTGAGGCAACTCGCAGGCCTCGCGGGAACGCTGACAAAATTCCACTGCCGCACGTTCTGGACAAGGACCCTCGGAGACAGCACCGACGAGGCGTTGCTGGGTCAATGGTCGGCGCTCGATGCGCCTCGCCGGATCGAAGGCGGGCGCTACCTCAGCCGTCCCGGTGTATTCGCCTGGAACCGCATCGATCCGGCGTCTGCGTTGCTGGTCGAGTGCCTGCCGACCGATATCGCCGGCCACGGCGCCGACCTGGGCGCGGGATGGGGATTCCTTTCGCTGGCCTTGCTCGCCCGCAATCCCGGCATCACCGCACTCGATCTCTACGAGGCCGAAGCGCGAGCGTTGGCGTTGGCGAAGGCGAACCTCGCGGACACCGGGTCGACCGCAACGCTCGGTTTCCATTGGCACGACGTTACCGCAGGACTGCCAAGCCGCTACGACTTCATCGTCAGCAATCCGCCGTTCCACACGCAGAGCCGTGCGGATCGCCCCGATATCGGCCAGCGCTTCATCACCGCCGCCGCGGCCGCGCTCAAGCCGGGCGGCCGGTTGTGGCTGGTGGCCAACCGCCACCTGCCGTACGAGCAGACCTTGAACGACAGCTTCGGCGACGTGCGCGTGGCCGGCGAGCGTGACGGTTTCAAGGTGATTGCCGCCATCAAGGCGAGGCGGTGAACGCATGAAGATCGTCAAGCACATCGCCAACCTGGGGTATGGCAGCCGCAAGCAGGTCCAATGGATGTTCCGCGAGGGACGCATCACCGACGCCGCGGGCGAGGTGCTGTACGCCGATGATCCGGTCGACCACGACAACATCCGGGTGGATGGCGAGCCGCTCGATCCTGCGCCGGGGCTGGCGATCCTGTTGCACAAGCCCGTCGGCTACACCTGCTCGACCAAGGACACCGGCCGCATCGTCTACGACCTGTTCCCGTCGCGTTTCCGCGATCGCTCGCCGGTGCTGTCCACGGTGGGGCGACTCGACCGCGAGACCAGCGGCCTGCTGCTGCTCACCGACGACGGTGGACTGCTGCACCGGATCATCTCGCCGAAGGCCAACCTGCCCAAGGTCTACGACGTCACGCTGGCGCAGGATTTGCGCGGCGACGAAGGTGCGGTCTTCGCCAGTGGCACGTTGATGCTGGAATCGGAGCAGACGCCGCTGGCGCCGGCCGGCCTGCACGTGATCGACCCGCGCCATGCGCAGGTCACGCTCACCGAAGGTCGTTACCACCAGGTGCGTCGCATGTTCGCCGCCGTCGGCAACCATGTGGAGGCGCTGCATCGCAGTCGCACCGGGGGACTGACGCTGGGCGACCTGGAGCCTGGGCAGTGGCGCCTCCTGGGCGAGGATGACCTTCGCCAGCTGTTCGAGGGCAACGCGTGAGTCCTGCACGCCTGCCGTTCGTGCCTGAGGCGGTGATCTTCGACATGGACGGCCTGATGCTGGACAGCGAACGCGCGATCATCGGTTGCCTGGCGGAAGCCGCGCGCGAGCTTGGCCACGATCTGCCCGAGGTGCTCTGGCTGTCCATGGTCGGCCACAGCGAGGCCGTCTGCCGCCACCTGCTGGACGAAGCCATCGGCGAAGCGCAGCGCGAGCGCGTGCTGCAGCGTTCGCACGTGCTTTACGAGGCGGTGGTCGCGGCGGGCGTCCCACACCGTCCCGGCATCATCGAGATGCTGGATTTCCTCGATTCCCGCAGGATTCCACGCGCCGTCGCCACGTCGACGCGTCGTCCGCTGGCGCTGCGCAAGCTGGATGCCGCCGGCCTGCTGCCACGGTTCGACGCCATCTGCACCAGCAGCGATGTCGAGCATCCCAAGCCTGCGCCCGATGTCTATCTGCTCGCGGCACGCTCGCTCGGCATCGATCCACGGCGGTGCCTGGTGCTGGAAGATTCGCCCACCGGCGTGCGCGCCGCACTTGCCGCCGGCATGCATCCGATCCAGATCCCGGACCTGCTGGAACCGGACGACGCCGTGCGTGCGCTTGGGCACACCATCCTGCCATCGCTGGACGATGCACGCATGTTGCTGGAGCAGCGTTTTCTTGGCGAGGTTTTGTAGGAGCGACGTGAGTCGCGACCGCACGGCAAATTCCCACTCGAATGCGCGAGGTCTCCTGATATGGCGGCCCTTGGTGTGATTCCATGCTCACCGGCATGGATAACGCCGACTGCCTGCGACGAACTGGAGGTCACGCCGATTTGCGTCACGGACGCATGTCAGCGGCAGGACAGGTCTACCTGGTCACCTTCGTCACGCATGACCGTCGACCGCTGTTCTCCGATACCGCCGTGGCCCATGATGCCGCGCGTGCGGCCACCGACAGACGGCTTTGGTATCGCTCCCGGCTGTTGGCATGGGTACTCATGCCGGATCACTGGCATGGGCTGATCGAGTTGGGAGCTATGGAATCCCTGTCCGTCTGCGTGCAGCGCCTGAAGACCAATACGTCACGCGCGGCGGCCAGGCCTGAAGGTCCGCGACGCGTGTGGGCGCCTGGCTTCCATGATCGTGCGATCCGTTCGGATGACGGCCTGCGGGCCGCCGCGCGCTATCTTGTCGCCAATCCATTGCGCGCTGGATTGGTCGACAGGATCGGGAGTTATCCGTACTGGGATGCGGTGTGGCTCCAGGCCTAGAGAAGCGATGACGGAGCCATGGGGCGGACGGTCGGCGGTCGCGACTTGCGTCGCTCCTACAGAAGAGCCAGACCTCTCTCACTCCCCGAACAGCTTCGCCCACCCCGCATGCCCCAGCGAGTCCAGCGTCTTCACGTTGCGCTCGACGATGACGTCGGCATCGGGGAAGGCTTCCACCGCGCGGTCGATGCTGGCTTCGCGCAGCAGGTGCAGGGTGGGGTAGGGCGATCGGTTGGTGTAGTTGCTGATGTCGTCCGGGGCGGTGCCGGCGAACTGGTAGTCCGGGTGGAAGCTGGCCACCTGGATCACGCCCTGCAGGTCCAGTGCCTCGACCGCGGCGTCGGCGTTGTCGAGGAAATCGTTGTAGTCGAGGAAGTCGGTCAGCACGTCGGGATGGATGATCAGCGTGGTGTCGACCTGTTCGGGGTCCGCATCCCGCAGCAGCACCAGTTCTTCCGCCAGTTCTTCCAGCAGTGCCTCCGGGGTGCTCGCATCGCTGAGCACGAAGCGGACCTGCTGCTTCACGTACACCGCTTTCGCGAACGGGCACAGGTTCAGGCCGATCACCGCGCGCTCCACCCACTGGCGGGTGGTGGCGATGGGATCGGCCACGCCGCTGGCGATGTGCGGAACGTCAGTCACGGAAATTGTCGAACTGCAGCGGCAGTTCGAACTCGGTTTTCTTCAGCAGGGCGATGACATCCTGCAGGTCGTCGCGCTTCTTGCCGGTCACACGCAGCTTCTCGCCGTTGATCTGCGCTTCCACCTTGAGCTTGGCGTCCTTGATCGTGGAGACGATCTTCTTCGCCAGCTTCTGTTCGATGCCCTGTTTGACGGTGACCTTCTGGCGCGCGCCGGCCAGATTGGTGTCCACGTCGCCGAACTCGAGGCAGCGTACGTCGATCTGGCGGGCGATCAGGCGGGCACGCAGGATGTCGGTCATCTGCTTGAGCTGGAAGTCGCTCGGCGCGGACTGGGTGATGAGTTTGTCTTCCAGCTCGAACTTCGCTTCCACGCCCTTGAAGTCGAAGCGGGTGGAGAGCTCGCGGTTGGCCTGGTCCACGGCGTTGGTCAGTTCGTGGGCGTTGACTTCGGAGACGACGTCGAAAGAGGGCATGGGGGGTCTTCCTGTCTGATGCGCCGCCATTCTAGCGTGCCGCCCTCGCCGCCGAGCGCCGGCCGGTGATAATGGCGCATGTCCGCGCCCCGCCCCTCCCTCGCTTCCGCCGTCCTGCTGATGCTGGCGGCCGTCCTGATGTTCGCGTTGATGGATGCAGGGCTGAAGCTGCTCTCTGCGCACTATCCGCCCTTGCAGGTCGCTGCGTTGCGCGGCCTCTCCTCGCTGCCCCTGGTCGCGTTGTGGGTGCTGGCCACGGTGCCGCCGCGCTTGTTGCTGCGCGTGTACTGGCCGCTGCATCTGCTGCGCGGCGTGCTGGGCATCGCGATGATGGGCGGGTTCGTCTACGGCTTGCGGACGATGCCGCTGTCCACGGCGTACGCGATCACTTTCGTCGCGCCGCTGCTGGTCACGGCGATGGCGGGTCCGTTGCTGAAAGAGCGCGTGGGACCGGCACGCTGGGTGGCGATCTTCATCGGCCTGGTGGGAGTCCTGGTGATCCTGCGACCCACCGGCGAGGGCATGCTGACCCAGGGTGGGCTGGCAATCCTGCTGGCCGCGATCTGCTATGCGCTGGGTGCGGTCACCGTGCGCATGCTGGCGCAGCGCGACAGCACGCAGGCGATGGTGTTCTGGTTCGTCGTCCTGCTGTCGCTGGGCGCGTGGCTGCTTGCGCTTCCGGCGTGGAAGCCGCTGCAGCCCGCGCATGGCTGGATCATCGCGGGCGTCGGTGTCTCCGGTTCGCTGGCGCAGGTGGCACTGACCGAAGCCTTCCGCCGGGGCGAGGCCTCGCTGATCGCGCCGCTGGAGTACACCGCGCTGGTATGGGGCGTGCTGCTGGACGTGGCCTTGTGGTCGGTGCTGCCGGACGGGATCACCTGGATCGGCGCCGGCATCATCGTCGCCAGCGGGCTGTACCTGCTGCGGCGCGAAAAGGTCCATGTGGAAGCCGAACACCCCTGACGCACGTTGCGGCATGATGCGCGCATGCCCATCGTCCTTGTCCTGCTTTTCGTCTTCCTGCTGCTGGCGTTGTGGGCGGTGCTGTTGCCCGTCTCCTTGTGGCAGCGTTACCGCTACGGCCGAGCGCGCCGCATGGCACGCAGCTGGTTGCTGACGCTCAACGCATGGAGCCTGCTGGTGTCGGTGGCGATCTTCATCGCGGTCAGCGCGTTCGGCCTGTTCTGGTGGCCGGACAGCCTGGTCGGTGCCGGAGTGGGACTGGCTGCCGGCAGCTTGCTCGGCCTGGTGGGCGTATGGCTCACGCGCTGGGATGTCGCGCCGCAGGGCGTGTTCTATCAGCCCAATGCCTGGCTGGCGTTGCTGCTGGTCGCCATCGTGGCCGGGCGCATCGTGCTGGGATTCGTGCAGATGGCGCAGTACTGGCGGAGCGGCGGCGTGCCGGCGACCCATGCGCTGTTGAGCGGCCACGGCAGCCTGCTGGCGGTGGCCGGCCTGCTGCTGGGCTACTACCTGGTTTATGCCTGGGGCGTGAAGTGGCGCGTCACGCGCTTGCAACGCCTGCGCGGCCACGTCATGCGGTGATCCGTTCCGTCCAATGAAAAGGCGGCGGGCCCGAAGGCCCGCCGCCGCATCGACGCGTTGGAGCAATGGATCAGAAGCGCGCGCCGATACCCACGCCCACGACCCAGGGGTCGATCGTCAGTTCTTCACCGGTGCCCTGGCCTGCGACACGCACGCCGGCATCGCCCTTCATGTAACGGGCATCCGCACGCGCGAACCAGCGCTCGTTGATGTTGAAGTCCATGCCGGCCGTTGCGATGGCACCCTTGGCGGTTTCCAGGCCCACGTGCGCGCCATCGCCGCCGATGGTCTCGTCACTGAAGTTGGACTCGTAATAGCCCAGCCCCACGAACGGACGCATCACCTTGTCCGGCGTGCCGAAATGGTACTGGCCGCTCAGCGCGATCGGCTGCTGGTCGACGGTGCCGATCTTGCCCGGGCCATCGGCCTTGACCCGATGGTTGAACTTGTCGGCGGCGCCCCACAGCTCCACCGCGATGTTGTCGGTGGCATACCAGCTGGCGCTGATGACCGGCGCGACATCGCCATCGATCTTCAGCCCCGGCGCTGGATCGCGATCGGGCTTGAGGATGGCGGCACCGCCGACCACGGCGAAGCGCTTTCCGGTTGAGGACGAGGGGGCGTCCGTCGATGCGTCCTGTGCAAATGCGACGGGAGCGGCCATCAGGGTGGCAAGGGCAATAGTGAGGGTGCGAATGGACGTCATGCGGGTGTCTCCTGTTGTTTTCTTATGTCCCCGCTGCGCGGCGGCGCATCGGTTGCGTCGTCGCGATCAGGGCGAGCGCACCGTAACCACCAGCGCATGAACGTCTGCCACGTCTCGACGTGAACGAATAACGAACCGGGTGGAATCGAACGCGATTCTTCACCGTGCGTGCATGTCGCTGACCATGAGCTCGCGCATGCGCCCGGTCCAGCGGCGAGAGTCTTTCGTTGCCTGTCCCGGATCTGTCGCGCGCGATGCGGGTGGACTCCGAATGACGTGCGCGCCTGGCTGCGCTACTGTCGCAGGCACGAGGAGCGATGCCCATGGTCAGCAGCAAGGCGGAGACGGTCGAGGGCTATCTTGCGGAACTGCCCGAGGCACGGCGGCAGGTGGTGGCAAGGGTGCGCGAGCTGGTCAATCGCCACCTGCCCGAAGGCTACGCGGAGACGATGAGCTGGGGGATGATCAGCTGGGAGATCCCGCTCTCGCGCTATCCGACGACCTACAACAGGCAGCCGCTGCCGTACGTCGCGCTGGCGGCGCAGAAGCAGTACTACGCGCTCTACTTGACGGGCTGCCATGCGGACTCCAGCCAGGATGCGGTCCTGCGTGGCGCGTACGCCGCCGCTGGCCGGAAGCTGGACATGGGCAAGTCCTGCCTGCGCTTCAAGACATGGGATGAGCTGTTGCCTGATGCCATCGGCGCGGTGATCGCGTCCACGCCGGTGGACGCGCATATTGCACAATACGAAGCCAGCCGCGCCCGGAAGTGACCCGCATGCCCCCTGCCAAACGCAAGCCGCGCACCGGACGCGCCAGGACGGACCTGCCGGAACCCGGCGGCCACCTGACGATGGCGGACCTGGCGAAGGTGGCAGGTGTTTCCGCCATCACCGTCTCGCGCGCATTGCGCGACAGCCCGCTGGTCAACGCCGAGACCCGCGAACGCGTGCGCCAGGTCGCGCAGCAGTATGGCTATGCGTTCAACGTGAGCGCACGCAACCTCAAGCTCCGCCGCAGCATGACCGTGGCCGTGGTGGTGGAGATGAAGCCCACCGTCGAAAGGCAGATGTCGGGGCCCTATCCGCTCGACCTGCTGGGCGGCATCACCCAGGAACTCACATCGACCGGTTACAGCGTGCTGCTGACCTCGCTGCAAGGGGGCGCGTTGCCGAACGTGCAGGCCGCCGATGGCGTGATCCTGCTGGGCCAGGGCGCGCACGAGGATGCGATGCACACGGTGCAGCGCTGGGGCCGGCCCATGGTGGTCTGGGGGGCGGTCAGCCGGCATGAGTCGCAAGTGGTCGTCGGCAGCGACAACCGTCGCGGCGGAGCGCTGGCGGCGGAGCGTTTCATCGCACTCGGCCGCCGCCGACCTGCGTTCCTCGGCGATCCCGCGCACGGTGAGTTCGCCGAGCGCCTCGAAGGCTTCACCGCGGCGCTGGCACGGCATGGCATCACGCCACTGACGCCCACCGTCGCCAGTTTCACCGTGGGGGCAGGCGCGGACGCCGTGCACGCCTTGCTGCAGGAGCACCCCCAGGTCGATGCGCTGTTCGCCGCCAGCGACCTGCTCGCCATCGGTGCGATCCGCGCGCTGATCGAGCGCGGCCGCCGCGTGCCGGAGGACGTGTCGGTGATCGGTTACGACGACACGCCCTTGGGTGCCACCTACGTACCGCCACTGACGTCCGTGCATCAGAACTTCATCGATGCCGGCGTGCTTCTGGCGCGCAAGGTCCGCACCCTGATCGAGGGCGAAGCGACCACCTCCGAGACCCTGCCCACGCACCTGGTGGTACGCGCGACCTGAGCGCATGCCGCTGCTGCATCGCAGCGGCCACCCGGTGGACATTTTCGTCGGTCGCCTTGGGTGGTATCGCCTGCAAGTCATTGAAAAAGCATGTTGTTTTCCCGGAATTGCCCTCCGGGCTGCGACGTTTCAAGTCACTGTAGTGCTGCTCTGACATCGATAACTTGACATCGATAACAGTGACTCCTAGCGTGCCTCCGCCCGTGGTGCCACTGCGGGATGCGCCAGGCCAGAGCGGGGATGTCGGTGGAACAGAGGCAAAACGATGCAACAGGAATGGACGCGGGCGCCGACGAGATGCGGCCCGATCCGTGGCGATTGACCCAGCGGGGCTTCGATGCGGCGCGTGCCGCCCGTGACGAGACCTTGTTCGCGCTGGCCAACGGCACGCTCGGCGTGCGCGGCGCCCTCGAGGAAGGCGACAGCGTCAGCGACGGCAGTTTCCTGTCGAGCGTGTTCGAGCAGAACCCGATCCACTACCACGAACGTTTCCCGGGCTTCACGCGCAGTACCGACACGCGCGTGCCGGTGGCAGAAGGCAAGCACATCCGGCTGCAGCTGGGCGATGCGCCGCTGCGGGTTGAGGAAGCGGCGTGGCTGGACTTCGAACGCACCCTGGACCTGGCTGCGGGCACGCTGGACCGCCGCCTCAGGCTGAAGACGCCGCAGGGCCACACACTGGAGATCCGTGCGCAGCGCGTGGTGCCGCTGGCCGAGCGCGCGCTGCTGGCGATCCGCTTCGAAGTCGCCTCGATCGACTATGCCGGTCCGTTGACCTTGCGTTCGTCGATCGAAACCGGGCGCCAGGCGATCGAACAGGGCGACGATCCCCGCATCGGCGTGGCCGGTGGCGAGGCGATGGACGTGTTCGACGAACATGCCGGTGCCGGCGGTGCATGGCTCACCCAGCGCACGCACCACAGCGGAATCACGCTGGTCTGTTCCCAGCATCACCGGTTGTCGCAAGGGGTCGCGTTCGCGTCAGCGGATGCCGGCGAAGGGCGCGTCGAGCAGTGCTTCGAGGCCGTACTCGCGCCGGGCGCGTCGGTGGTCGTCGAGAAGTTCGTCGCTTACGACGATGGCAACGGTACCGTGCGCGATGGCGTGCAGGCAGTGCTGGCGCGTGCGCAGGCCGCGGGCTTCGATGCGATCGCCCGCGCACAGGCGGAGACTCTGCAGGCGTTCTGGCAACGCGCCGGCATTTCGGTGGAGGGCGATCCGGCGGCCGAACTGGCGCTGCGCTTCAACCTGTTCCACCTGCTGCAATCGGCCGGTCGCGACGGCATCAACGGCACGGCGGCCAAGGGCATCACCGGCGAAGGCTATGAGGGCCACTGCTTCTGGGACACCGAGGCCTTCGTGCTGCCGGTGATGGCATTGACGGCGCCCGACGTGGCACGCGCCATGCTGATGTACCGCTTCCGCACACTGGATGGCGCACGCGACACCGCGCGTGCGATGAACCATCCGCGCGGCGCGCTGTACCCCTGGCGCACCATCGCCGGCCGCGAATGTTCCGCGCACTATCCCAGCGGTTCGGCGGCGTACCACATCAACGCCGCCATCGCGTACGGGATCGGGCTTTATCTCGACGCCAGCGATGATCTCGACTTCCTCAGCGAGGCTGGCGCCGAGATTCTTTTCGAGACCGCACGGATCTGGCCGCAGGCGGGCCACTTCAATCCGCGGCTCGACGGTGCGTTCTGCATCCACGAAGTGACCGGTCCCGACGAATACACCACGCTGGTCAACAACAACTGGTACACCAACCGCATGGCGCAGCGGCACCTGCTGCGTGCGGTCCAGGCCTGGGCGCGGCTGTCGGCCGCGCGGCCCGCTGCGCTGGCGGAACTCGCCTCACGCATCGGGCTGGACGCCGACGAAGTCGCGCTGTGGCAGCGTGCCGCCGAGGCGATGTACCTGCCGGTCGACGACGCATTGGGCATCCATCCGCAGGACGACGATTTCCTCGCCAAGCCGCGTTGGCCGTTTCCGAAGCGCGAAGGGCCGCATCGCCCGCTGCTGCTCGACTACCACCCGCTGACGCTGTACCGCCACCAGGTCTGCAAGCAGGCCGACGTGGTGATGGCGATGGTGCTGGCCGGTGACGGTATCGCGCTGGGTGCGAAGCGTCGCGACTTCGACTACTACGAAGCGGTCACTACCCATGACTCCACGCTGTCGGCGCCCGTGTACGGCATCCTCGCCAGCGAGGTCGGGCACGACGAAAAGGCATGGCGCTATTTCGACGCCAGTCTGCGCGTGGACCTGGATGACCTGCATGGCAACACCGACCACGGCGTGCACATGGCGGCGATGGCGGGCAGCTGGCTGGGGCTGGTGCAGGGCTTCGGCGGGCTGCGCATCGTGGGCGGTCGCCTGCAGTTCGCGCCGACGCTGCCCACCGCCTGGAAGGGCTACGGTTTCAACCTGCGTTGGCGCGGTTGCGCACTGCGAGTGGACGTGGATGCGCGGGGCGTGCGCTATCGGCTGGACGAGGGTGACCTGCTCGCCTTCGCCCATGCCGGGAGCGAAGTGGTGCTGAAGCCGGGGCGGGAAACCGTGTTGCCGCTTGCCGTGCCGTCGCCGCCGAAAGCCGTGTTCCCGCGTGCCTGCCGTGCCTTGGTCTTCGACCTGGACGGCGTACTGACCGACACCGCGCATACGCACTACCGGGCATGGAAACGGCTGGCCGACGAAATCGACGTCCCATTCGATCTGCTGGTGAACGAGCGGCTCAAGGGTGTGGACCGGATGGCTTCGCTGGAGATCATCCTGGAGCGCGCATCACGCGCCTACAGCGCAGACGAGAAGCGCGCGCTGGCCGATACCAAGAACGGTTACTACGTGCAGGAAATCGCCAGCGTGGGTCCGCAGGATCTGTTCGACGGTGTGCGCGAGGTGCTGGATGCCGCGCGTGCCGCGGGCCTGAAGCTCGGGCTGGCGTCCGCCAGCCGCAACGCGCCTGCGCTGCTGGACAAGCTGGGCATCGCCGACTGCTTCGACTACATCGCCGATGCCGGCCGCATCGCGCGCGCCAAACCGGACCCGGCCATCTTCCTGGACGTGGCCGCCGCACTCGGCGTGCCCGCGCACCTGTGCATCGGGGTGGAAGACGCCGCCGCCGGCATCGAGGCCATCCATGCCGCCGGCATGGCCGCCGTGGGCATCGGCGACGCCCGCGCGCTGCGCCACGCCGATGCCGTGATTCCCCGCATCGCCAAGTTCGACCTGAGGACGTTCGTTTCGCCTTGACCGCACACGGCCACAGAAGCCGCGGCGGCAGCCTGTCACTACAACAACAAACGCACTACGTGGAGGGAGAGACCATGCAACACACCAAGCACCCGATGCGCTACGCCCTGTCGGCCGCCATCGCGCTGGCGCTCGCGCCGGTATTGGCGGGCGCCCAGGAAGCCGCCCCGGCGCCCGCTAACGACGAGGCGACGACACTCGACGCCGTCATCGTCAGCGGTACGGCCAAGTTCAAGGGCCTGCGCAAACGCGACGCCAGCTTCTCGATCAGCACGGCCACGCCGGAGCAAATCCAGGAAACCGCGCCCACCAGCACTGCCGACCTGCTGAAGATCGTGCCGGGCGTGTGGGCCGAAGCCAGCGGTGGCGGTACCGGCGCCAACGTCTTCGTGCGCGGCATGCCCTCCGAGGGCGACGCGCCGTTCTTCACCCTGCAGCTTGACGGCTCGCCGATCTTTCCGCCGCCGACGCTGTCGTTCCTCGAGAACACCACGCTGTTCCGCATCGACGACACCATCGCGCGCGTCGAGGGCCTGCGCGGCGGTCCCAGCCCGATCTACTCGAACGGGCAGCCCGGCGTGACGGTCAATTTCATCCAGAAGAAGGGCGAGGACACGCCGGAGGGCAGCGTGCGCCTGACGCTGGGTACCGACAGTCTGCGCCGGGTCGACTTCTACAGCGGTGGTCCGCTGAGCGCGGACAGCGGCTGGTACTACAGTGTGGGCGGCTTCTACCGCGAGACCGACGGCGTGCGCCAGACGGGCTTCCCCGTGGAAAAGGGTGGCCAGCTGAGCGCCACGCTGACCAAGCGCTGGGCCGAAGGCGAGTTCAACCTCTATGCGCGTCATACCGACGACCAGAACACCTTCTATACGGCGGTGCCGCTGGTTTCGCGCAACAACGGCAAGGACATTTCCAGCTTCCCGGGCCTGGACGCCACCACCGGCACGCTCGTTGGCGACGACTTCCGCCGGGTAACGCTGCCCACCGGCGTCGGCAACCAGACGATGACCCGCGACCTGGCCGATGGCCGTGGCGTGGACATCGATGTGTTCGGCGGCTCCTTGGACTGGTACGTCGGCAACTGGACCATCAGCGACAAGTTCAACTACCTCAAGGGCGACGCGCCGACCTACGCGCTGTTCACCGGTGCCAACCCGCAGACCCTGTCGTCCTACATCACCGACACCTACGGGGCGGGCGTCACCGGCACCGGCACCTTCGTCAATGGCGGCGGCGCGGTGGATCCGAACCAGCAGGTGCTGACCGCAGGCTTCTGGGTGGTGGAGAAGGAGATCAGCTCGTTCACCAACGACCTGCGTTTCAGTGTCGATCTGACCGACAGCAATGCGCTGACGTTCGGCGTGTACTACGCGGACTACTCGTCCAAGGACCGTTGGTGGCTGGGCAACAACATGCTGCTGACCGCGCAGGACAACGCGCGCCGGGTGAACCTGGCGCTGTCCAACGGGCAGGTGGCGACGCGTGACGGCTTCGTGGGCACGGCGTTCTACAACATCCGCGGCGACTACGACGGCCAGAACGCGGCCTTCTTCATCGCCGACGAATGGACCGTCAACGACCGCATCCGCCTGGATGCCGGCGTGCGCTACGAGCGGCAGGAAGTGAACGGCACGGTGTGGGATCCGGTCACGGTCGACCTGGACGGCAATCCGAACACGCTGTACGACAACAACACTTCGGTCTCGACCACGCCACGCAGCATCGACCAGAACGACAGCGACGTGTCCTGGACGGCCGGCTTGAACTACACGCTTAACGATAGCGTCAGCCTGTTCGGTCGCGTCAACTCGGGCTTCACCTTCCCGCAGTTCGACAACCTGCGCGACGGCGCCAACAACAAGACCGAGATCGACCAGTACGAGTTGGGCCTGAAGGCCGGCGGCGAGACGTACGAGATGTACCTCACCGCGTTCTACAACGACTTCACCGGCCTGCGCTACCAGGCGTTCGACAACAACGGCAACAACGTCGTCATCATCGGCGACTCGAAGGCGCGCGGCCTGGAGTTCGAAGGTGCATGGCGTCCGGCGGGCGGCTTCGAGCTGGCGTGGAATGCGACCTGGCTGCGTGCCAAGTACGGCGACTTCGCCACCTACGATGGCAACCAGGTGGTACGCCAGCCGAAGTTCCGCGCGCGACTGACACCGAGCTACTACTGGTCCATGCCGTGGGGCGACCTGAAGGTGTTCACCACCTATACGCATGTCGGTGACCGCTACTCCGATCCCGCCAATGGCCAGGTGCTTCCCGAATACGACACCTGGGACATCGGGGCCAGCGCACACGTGGGCGAGAACTGGGAGTTCACCTTCTCGGGCCGTAACGTGACCGACGAGATCGCGCTGACCGAGGGCAATGCACGCGTGCTGGGCAATGCGACCAGTGGCGGCGTGTTCATGGGTCGCCCGCTGGAAGGCACGTCGTACCAGGCCTCCGTCGCCTATCGTTGGTGAGGCATCGGGGCCCGCCCTGATGCGGGCCGTCCTTCACCGCCGCGCCGTCTCTCCCCGGCGCGGCGGTGGATACTGTTTCCCGCCGGGTGCCGCGTGGCGTGACCACGCGACCTCCCTCCGCGCACTCCGGGCCAGGCGGTCAGGAGGCGCTTGCGCTTACCGGTACCGCCCATGACACGCACCCGCATGATCCTGGCAATGATCCTGACCTACATGATCTTCGCCATGCTGTTGAATTCCGTGGGCACCGTGATCCTGCAGTCCATACAGGGATTCGGCATCACCAAGGCCGATGCCAGCCTGCTGGAGGCGTTCAAGGACCTGCCCATCGCGATCACCTCGTTCCTGGTCGCGTCGTTCCTGCCGAGGGTGGGCTACCGCCGGGCGATGATGCTCGGCCTGCTGCTGGTCGCCGCCGCCTGCATCGCGATGCCGCTGCTGCAGGCGTTCTGGGCGACCAAGCTGCTCTTCACGGCGGTCGGTGTGTCGTTCGCGCTGGTGAAGGTGTCGGTCTACTCCAGCATCGGCCTGCTGACCGACGATGCGAAGGCGCATGCGGCGCTCACCAGCACCGTCGAAGGCTGGTTCATGGTCGGGATCCTCGGCAGTGCCTGGTTGTTCGCGGCCTTCATCAATGCGGATGCGCCGGGCGATCCGGTCTGGCTGGATGTCTATTGGGTGCTTGCGGCGATGTGCGCAGCGGTGGTCGCGCTGCTCGCGACCAGTACGCTGGACGAGCGCGCCGCGCGCGACGGCCATGCGGCGGGGGAATCCTTCATCGACATGTTCCGCCTGCTGGCAATGCCACTGGTGGTGGTGTTCCTGGTGTCGGCCTTCCTCTACGTGCTGATGGAGCAGGCCATCAATACCTGGCTGCCGACGTTCAATCGCGAGATCCTGCACCTGCCCACCACGCTCAGCGTGCAGGCGGCCAGTATCTTCGCCGGGTCGCTGGCGCTCGGTCGCCTGGGAGGCGGCGTGCTGCTGCGGCGCGTGCCGTGGTTCTGGCTACTGTCCGGCTGCGTGGCGGCGATGGCAGCGCTGGTGCTTCTGGCGTTGCCGCTGGCGGCGAATGTGCAGGCACGCGACGGCATGACCTGGTGGAACGCGCCCGCGGCTGCCTATGTGTTCCCGATGATCGGCCTGCTGATGGCGCCGATCTATCCGGCGATCAATTCGGTGGTGCTCAGTGCACTGCCCAAGTCGCGGCATGCAGCGATGACGGGGCTGATCGTGGTGTTCTCCGCCCTGGGCGGAACCACCGGCTCCTACGTCACCGGCCAGTTGTTCGCGCATTTCGACGGGTCGCGTGCGTTCTATCTGCTGCTGGCGCCGATGGCCATGTTGCTGGTGTCGATGGCGCTGCTGCAGCGCGCGGTGTCGGGGAAGCGAGGCATGCCGCAACCCGCGTGACGTCAGCACGTTGACGCCGCGTGGCGGGTGGCTTCGCGTATCGTGTCCGCCTTCCGTTACCGAGACGAGACGACGCATGAACGCGACCGGCGTGGCCCTGGCCCTCTTCATCGGCATGCTGCTGCCGCTGCAGGCGTTGATCAACGCGTCGCTCGGCAAACAGACCTTTGGCCCCGTGTTCGCCTCGTTGGCGTCCTTCATGGTCGGAACCGGGGTGCTGTTGGCGTGGTGGTGGCTCAGCCGGCCGGTATTCGTGCCTGCCGCGCTGGGCAAAGTGCCGTGGTGGGCATGGACGGGGGGCATGATCGGGGCGGTGTTCGTTGCCTCGGCCACCCTGCTGGTGCCTCGCCTGGGAGCGGCGTCGTTGATCTGCCTGGTGGTGGCGGGACAACTGGCGGGTTCGGTCGTGCTGGACCACTTCGGGGTACTGCATGCGCGGCAACCGGTGGATGCGCTGCGTGTCGTCGGCCTGCTGCTGGTGGTCGCCGGCGCGCTGCTGGTGGTGAAGCCCTGGCAGTCGGCGGGCGGCTGATCCGTGGCGGGCCTGCTGACCGGGCTGCCACCCAGCGTGGGTGCGGGCTGTCGCGTACTCGTGCTCGGATCGATGCCCGGCGACGCCTCGCTGCAGGCCGCGCGCTACTACGCCCATCCACGCAACCGGTTCTGGCCGGTGATGGCGTCGATCTGCGGATTCGATCCGGTCGCCCCGTACGAGCATCGCCTCCGGTACCTGCATGAGGCCGGCGTGGGCTTGTGGGATGTCATCGGCCAGTGCGAGCGACGCGGCAGTCTGGATGCCGCCATCGTGCGCGGCAGCGAGGTCGCCAATCCACTGGAGGAGATGCTGGTGGCGCACCGCAGCATCGTGGCGATCGCGTTCAACGGGGGAAAGGCGGCGGAGGCCTTCCGTCGCCACGTGCAGCCGCAGCTGCCGGAGGCCTGCATGCCGGCCCTGTTCGCATTGCCATCCACCAGCCCCGCCAACGCAGCGATTCGCCACGACGCCTTGCAGCAAGCCTGGACCGCGATCTCGCCGTTGCTGCGCATGCCCGCCTGACAATGCGGCGGCGTATCGTGTGAGTCGAACGTCGAACCAAAGCGATACCACTCTGTCCGCAGGCTCGCGTGGCGCAGTCGTTTTCCTCCGCGCCGGCACGCAATGTCCCGCCGTGGACAGCAATTAGTCCGAAGGAATGGTTGGCGCATCGCGCCGCTGCGGACACAATAGGGGTTCCCCTCTTCAAGTCCGCACCGGAGTAACGCCATGTCCGACATCAAGGAAGCCAAGGTTCCCGACATCGGTGACTACGACGGTGTGCCGGTGATCGAGATCCTGGTCGCCGTGGGCGACACGGTGAAGAAGGACCAGGGCCTGGTCACGCTGGAATCGGACAAGGCGACGATGGAAGTACCGTCGGCCTTCTCCGGCGTGGTGAAGGAGATCAAGGTCAAGCTGGGCGACGAGATCGCCGAAGGCGCGGTGGTGGCGCTGATCGAAGTGAGCGAAGGCGCGACCGAGGCGAAACCTGCCGCCGCACCCGCACCGACCGCCACCGCTGAAACCGGCGCGAAGGTGGAGCCGGTCGCGGTATCGCCGACACCCGACAAGATCACCCAGCGCGAGATCGCGCAGGAACGCGCCGCGCCGGCCGTCGCCCCCGCTGCCTCGCGTGTGCTGGACGACAAGCCCGGCATCGACCCGGAAGCCTCGCCGCCGCGCACGCCGCCGGTCGAATTCAATGCCGATCGCGTGCTGCCCGAGAAGGTCGCCTACGCCAGTCCCGCGGTGCGCCTGTTCGCCCGCGAACTGGGCGTGGACCTCAACCAGGTCAAGGGCACCGAGCGCGGTGGCCGGATCAGCAAGGAAGACGTGCAGAAGTACGTCAAGCGCGCGCTGGCAGGTGGCGTGTCGGCCCCCGTCGCGGCAGGCGCACCGGCCGCCGCCGGTGGCGGGCTCAATCTGCTGCCGTGGCCGAAGGTCGACTTCAGCAAGTTCGGCGAGACCGAGGTCGTCGCGCTGTCGCGCATCAAGAAGATCTCCGGCGCCAACCTGGCGCGCAACTGGGCGATGATCCCGCACGTCACCCAGCACGATCACGCCGACATCACCGACCTGGAAGCGCTGCGCGTGGCGCTGAACAAGGAAAACGAAAAGGCCGGCATCAAGCTGACCATGCTCGCCTTCCTGATGAAGGCCAGCGTGTCGGCGCTGAAGAAATTCCCCGACTTCAACGCTTCGCTCGATGCCAGCGGTGAGAACCTCACGCTGAAGAAGTATTTCCACGTCGGTTTCGCTGCCGACACGCCGAACGGTCTGGTCGTGCCGGTGATCCGCGACGTCGACAAGAAGGGTGTCAACGAGATCGCGCAGGAAAGCGGCGAGCTGGCCAAGAAGGCGCGCGAAGGCAAGCTGGGCCCGGCCGAGATGTCGGGCGGCTGCTTCTCGATCTCTTCGCTGGGCGGCATCGGCGGCGTGGCGTTCACGCCCATCGTCAATGCGCCGGAGGTGGCCATCCTGGGCGTGTCCAAGTCCTCGATCCAGCCGGTGTGGGACGGCAAACAGTTCCAGCCACGCCTGATGCTGCCGCTGTCGCTGAGCTACGACCACCGCGTGATCGACGGCGCCGCCGCGGCGCGCTTCACCGCGTATCTGGCGCAGCTGCTGGGCGACATGCGCCGCGTACTCCTGTGAGTCCGTAGGGTGGGCCCCGGCCCACCGATCCGACCAAGCCACGGTGGGCCCAGGCCCACCCTACGAAAGAGAGCGGTATGGCGAACACGATTGAAGTCAAAGTCCCCGACATCGGCGATTACAGCGATGTGCCGGTCATCGAGATCCTCGTCGCCGTCGGCGACACGGTGAAGAAGGACCAGGGGCTGGTCACGCTGGAATCGGACAAGGCCACGCTGGAAGTGCCGTCCTCGGCCGCCGGCGTGGTGAAGGAAATCAAGGTCAAGCTGGGCGATTCGCTGTCCGAAGGCAGCGTGGTGGCCGTACTGGAAGCCGAAGGCGCCGCGGCATCCGCGCCCGCGCCCGCAGCTCCCGCCAAGCCTGCGCCCGCACCGGCGGCGCCTGCCGCGTCGGCGCCCGCGCCTGCAGCACCGGCCGCGGCACCCGTGCCGTCCGGCGGTGGCGGATTGATCGAAGCCAAGGTGCCCGATATCGGTGACTACGATGGCGTGCCGGTGATCGAGATCCTGGTGGCCGTCGGCGACACGGTGAAGAAAGACCAGGGCCTGGTCACGCTGGAATCCGACAAGGCGACGATGGAAGTGCCGTCGCCTGCCGCCGGCGTGGTGAAGGAGATCAAGGTCAAGCTGGGCGATTCGCTGGCAGAGGGCAGTCTGGTCGCGATCCTGGAAGGCGAGGGCGCCGCTGCGGTGCCGGCCAAGCCTGCGCCGGTTGCGGCCTCGCCGGCGGCCCCTGCCGCACCGGCCACCTCGGCGCCGAAGCCCGCGCTGGGCAGCGGCAAGCCAGCCGATATCGAATGCCGCATCGTCGTGATCGGTTCCGGTCCGGGCGGCTACACGGCGGCGTTCCGCGCCGCCGACCTCGGTCTGGACACGGTCCTCATCGAACGCTACGAAGCACTCGGCGGCGTCTGCCTCAACGTGGGCTGCATCCCGTCGAAGGCACTGCTGCATGCGGCGGCCCTGATCGATGAAGCCTCCCACTCCGACGACATCGGCATCAGCTTCGGCAAGCCGAAGATCGACCTCGACAAGCTGCGCAGCTTCAAGCAGGACAAGGTGGTCGGCCAGTTCACCAAGGGCCTGGCCGGCATGGCCAAGCAGCGCAAGGTGCGCACGGTCACCGGGGTGGCGAAGTTCGTCTCGCCGAACGAGCTCGAGATCGCCGGCAGCGACGGCAAGACGCAGCTGCTGCGCTTCGAGCAGTGCATCATCGCCGCCGGTTCGCAGGCGGTGAAGCTGCCGAACTTCCCGTGGGACGATCCGCGCGTGATGGATTCCACCGACGCGCTGCAGCTGGCCGAGGTGCCGAAGAAGCTGCTCGTCGGCGGCGGCGGCATCATCGGCCTGGAAATGGCGACGGTGTACCGCGCGCTGGGCGCCGAAGTCACCGTGGTCGAGTTCATGGACCAGCTGATGCCGGGCGCCGACAAGGACCTGGTGAAGCCGCTGGCCGACCGCCTGAAGAAGCAGGGCGTGGCCGTGCACCTGAAGACCAAGGCCGCCAAGGTCGAAGCGTCGAAGAAGGGCATCACCGTGCACTTCGAGAGCGCCACCGAAGGCCAGAAGCCGGAACTCGAGTCGGGCACGTGGGACCGCGTGCTGGTCGCGGTGGGCCGTTCGCCCAATGGCGGCAAGCTGGATGCCGACAAGGCCGGCGTCACCGTCACCGAGCGCGGCTTCATCCCGGTGGACGCGCAGATGCGCACCAACGTGCCGCACATCTTCGCCATCGGTGACCTGGTGGGCCAGCCGATGCTGGCACACAAGGCCACGCACGAAGGCAAGCTGGCTGCGGAAGTCGCTGCGGGCGAGAAGAAGGAGTGGGTGGCCCGCGTGATTCCGTCCGTGGCCTATACCGATCCGGAAATCGCGTGGGTCGGCGTGACCGAGACCGAAGCGAAGGCCAAGGGCCTGAAGATCGGCGTGGGCAAGTTCCCGTGGGTGGCGTCCGCGCGCGCGGTGGGCATCGGCCGCGGCGAAGGCTCGACCAAGCTCATCTTCGACGAACACACCCACCGCATCATCGGTGCCGGCATCGTCGGCGTGCACGCGGGCGACCTGATCAGCGAACTCGCGCTGGCGATCGAGATGGGTGCGGAAGCTGGCGACATCGGCGCGACCATCCACCCGCACCCCACGCTCAGCGAGTCGGTCGCGATGGCGGCGGAGGTCTACGAAGGCACCATCACCGACCTGTACATCCCGAAGAAGAAGTAAGCGACACCGGGTGCTTCAGGAACGGAAAGGCCGCGCGGATGCGCGGCCTTTCCGTTCCTGGCGTCGGGCCTGTCAGGCGGGCAAGGGCATTGCTTTGGACGCCCGCCGGGCTTCGATCCGCTTCCACACCTTTTCATGGAAGTGGAAGACCACGGTATTGGTCGCCGGTTCGATCAACGCCAGCATGCCGCCCACCAGCAGGCTGCCGGTGAACAGGTAGCCCAGGGTGAAGGCCACCGAGAAATGCAGGATCGCGAAGCTCAGGGTCTTGTTCACGGCGGGCTCCAGATGAGAATTGATCTCATTATGGGGTCCAAGCTGCCGCTGTCCAATGGAATGATCCGCTGCTACCGATAAATATTGCCTATCGGTCGGGGTGGGGTATCTGGATGGCTGGCCAAGGCGGCCCGGGCGTGTTCGGCGCCGGGCGTGCCTTGTGCGACCGGGTCAGAACCGGACCGACACGCCCGCCATCGGGCCATGCACCTTGAACTCGCCGGTGGCCTTGCCCGCGACGTCCACCGTGCCGATACCCGACTCCGCCGGCGCCTCGAACGAACCGCGATAGTCGTCACTGAGCTTCAGGCGGAACCAGTCGTAGCCCACATGCACGCCGATCCGCTCGGTGACCCGGTACTCGACCAGCAGGCCGCCGCGTTCGAAGTGTCCCTGCTCATTGATGAAGTTGCCCCAGCGCGTATCCAGATACTGTCCCTGCGCCTCGATGCGCAGGCGCGGCGTGGGCGACCACGCCACGCGGGTGTGCAGGTTCGGCGAGGTGCCATCGCGGTTCCAGTCCAGGTCTTCCCACTGCGGATCGATCTCCCCGGTACCCGTGCTGGTGGCGGTACCGCGCGCCGCCAGCGTCGCATGGGTGATGCCGGCACCGAGGCCCCACTGGAAGCGTGGTGTATCGACCATCGCGAACTCGTAGTTGAGGCTGGCCAGTTCGAAACTGATGCGGCCCGACACATCGACGGCAGGCACCTCCACCGGCTCGCCAGGGATCTCGACCTCGTCGAAGATCGTGCCGGGATCGACCCAATCGCCATCGAAGCCCCACGATTGATCCCGTCGATAGTCGTAGTAATTGAGCCGGAGCGACTGGCGGGGCGTCATGTTGAAGGCGAGCTCGCCGCGCGGGCGCCAGCGGCCGTCGGCATTGATCTCCCCGGCCGCACCCAACTCCTCCGTTCGCTCGCCATTGGTGGCCACGGCGTCGCCGGTGAAGCGGATGTTCGCCTCGGGATTGAATGCGGAGAGTCTCAGTTCGAAGCGGGCGTCGTCGGAAACCTCCTGTGCGGACGCGGTGGAGGTGGCGATGGCCAGGGACAGGCAGCAGAAGACCGATGCGGCGGTGCGATGGGGGATGTGGCGGCTCATGGGGTCCATGCGGTTGGGTGTGGGGAGCCCAACGTTCGCCATGCCCGGGTCGACAGGGAGTGAATTGACTGAACGAGTGGCGCTCTCCGCAGCGTTTCCCGCCGGAAAAAAGGAAGCCCCGGGGGCAACCGGGGCTTCTGGAGAACCTGCGACGGAGCATCGGACGAGGAAGTTGAGCGGCAGGCCTCAGAGGGACTGACAGGCGGTTTTCGTCAAAGTTCCGGGAAATCCTGCGGAAAATTCTGAACAGGGGAAACGGTTACAGCCTTGTCCCCGCTGGCTTTGGCGGAATCCGGCGCCGAACTCGCGGTTTCGACCTTTGGCGGTTGTCCCGGAAATTGTCCCGCTGCTATACTTTTGCGGCTCGGCGAGGCGCTTTACCGCCTTGTACCCCGCCAATTCCGTAGGGCTTTCGTGTGCTGAATTCCGTCGCTGCGGGCCGGCGGCTGGTGTTGCGCGCCGCCGTCTGGCAGACGGTCGCGGTACTGCTGGTCGCGCTGCTGTTCCTGCTCTGGGGCGTGCCCCAAGCGGTTGCGGCGGCCGTCGGAGGGTTGGCGATCGTGGCCGGCGCGCTGCTGGCGGCCTGGATGGCCTTCGGTGGTGGTGTGCTCGGCGCCGTCTCGGCGGTCCTGAGGCTGGCCGCGGGGATGGTGGTGAAGTGGGTCGTGGTGATCGGTGTGCTGGTCGTTGGCGCGGGGCTGTACAAGCTGCCCCCGCTGCCTCTCCTGGCAGGCGTGATCACCGGACTGGTGGCACAGGTGCTGGTCGCGACCGGCAAGCAGCGATAACCCAACTAGAAAGGTTTCCGACTCATGGCGGGCGAAGCTCTGACTCCCACCAGCTACATCCAGCATCACCTGAAGAACCTCACGGCTCAGGTGGGCGGCGATGGTCCGTTCTGGACGATCAATGTCGACACCTTCGTGACCGCCGTTCTGATGGGTCTGCTCATCGTGTTCGCCTTCTGGATGGCGACCCGCAAGGCCACGGCCGGCGTGCCGGGCAAGTGGCAGGCGTTCGTCGAGATCATGCTCGAGTTCGTCGACAAGCAGGCCCGCGACACGTACCACGGGACCAGCAAGCTGGTGACGCCCATCGCGATCACCATCTTCTTCTGGATCCTGATGATGAACCTGCTGAAGATGATCCCGGCAGACTTCATCGCCAAGCCGCTCGAACTGATGGGCGTGCATTACTGGAAGCCGGTGCCCACCGCCGACGTCAATGCCACCCTGGGCATGTCGATCAGCGTGTTCTTCCTGATGCTGGTCTTCGCGTTCCGCTCCAAGGGCCTGGGTGGTTTCGCCAAGGAATTCCTGACGGCGCCGTTCGGCAAGTGGATGATGCCGTTCAACCTGATCCTCAACATCGTCGAATGGGTCAGCAAGCCCATTTCGCTGGCGATGCGACTGTTCGGCAACATGTTCGGCGGCGAGATCGTCTTCCTGCTGATCTGGGTGCTGGGCGGCGCCGGCATCCTCGGCATGCTCGGCGGTGCGACATTCGGCCTGGGTTGGATGCTGTTCCACCTGCTGGTCATCCCGCTGCAGGCCTTCATCTTCATGATGCTGTCGATCGTCTACCTGAGCCTGTCGGAAGACAGTCACTAACGTTTCCGCTTCACCGTTTCCTTCGTACCATCACCTTTCAAGCACTTAAGTTCCGGAGATCACCATGGAAAGCATCCTCACCAACCTCGCCCAGGTCCAGGCTTCGACCGCCCTCGCCATCGGCATCATGATCGGCCTGGCCGCGCTGGGCGCGGGTCTGGGTCTGGCCATCATGGCCGGCAAGTTCCTGGAATCGGCTGCCCGCCAGCCGGAACTGATCCCGGTCCTGCAGGTGCGCATGTTCATCACCGCCGGCCTGATCGACGCCGCGTTCATCATCTCGGTCGCCGTAGGCCTGCTGTTTGCGTTCGCCAGCCCGTTCATCACGATCTTCACCGAACAGCTGGCCAAGCTGGCGGGCTGATCCGTCGCGTGCACGCCTGACCCCGGGCATCCGCCCGCGGTCAGTCACCAGGCGTAGCTGGGCCGGCGCGATGTGCGCGGGCCCTTCATCACCGGCAGGTTTACGATGAATATCAATCTCACTCTGTTTGCCCAGGCGCTGGCCTTCGCCGGCCTGATCTGGATCATTGCGACCAAAATCTGGCCGCCGCTGCTGGCTGCCATCGAGGAACGCCAGCAGAAGATCGCCGAAGGCCTGGCCGCGGCCGACCGCAGCCAGAAGGATCTGGCGCAGGCCCAGGAAAAGGTCAACGAGGCGTTGAAGGAAGCCCGCGTCAAGGCCAACGAGATCATCGACCAGGCCCACGCGCGCGCCAACCAGATCGTCGATGCGGCCAAGAACGACGCGATCGCCGAAGCCAACCGCCAGAAGGCGCTGGCCGAAGCCGAGATCGACGCCGCCGCCACGCGTGCCCGCGAGGACCTGCGCAAGCAGGTGTCCGCGCTGGCCGTCAGCGGTGCCGAGAAGCTGTTGAAGCGCGAGATCGATGCCAACGCCCACAAGGCGCTGCTCGACGAACTCGCCGCCGAAATCTGATCCGGACGATCTGATCGATGAGCCAGGCCCTTACCGTCGCTCGCCCCTACGCCCGCGCCGCCTTTGCGACGGCGCGCGACGAAGGCAACTTCGCTGTCTGGTCGCAGGCGCTGGGTTTCGCCGCGCATGTCGCGGCGGACCCGCGCGTGGCCGCGCTGCTGCCCAATCCGCAGCTGCTGCCCGCCGACGCGGTGGCGCTGCTCGCGCCCGAGGGGGCCAGCGAGACGTTCGCCCGTTTCCTCGGCATCCTCGCCGATGCCCGCCGCCTCCCGCAGTTGCCGGAGATCGCCGGCCTGTTCGAGGACCTGCGTGCCGAAGCCGAACATATCGTCAAGGCGAAGGTCACCTCCGCCACGGCGATGCCGGCCGGTGAGCTGGACGTGATCAAGGCGGCATTGAAGAAGCGCTTCGGCCGCGAGGTCGAGGTGGAAACGGCCATCGACGCATCGCTGATCGGCGGCGCCGTGATCGATGCCGGCAGCGTGGTGATCGACGGCTCGCTGAAAGGCAAGCTGGCGCGCCTGCAGTCGGCGCTGACGCACTGAATTCCCATTGAACCGCCGCGCGCGAGCCGGCACACAGGACTTACCCATGGCTACCACGCTCAACCCCTCTGAAATCAGCGACCTGATCAAGACCCGTATCGAGAAGGTCAAGCTGGCCGCGGAGTCGCGCAACGAAGGCACGGTGACCTCCGTGTCCGACGGCATCGTGCGCATCTTCGGCCTGGCCGACGTCATGCAGGGCGAAATGATCGAGCTGCCCAACAGCACCTACGCACTGGCGCTGAACCTGGAGCGCGATTCGGTGGGCGCCGTGGTCCTGGGCGACTACGAGCACCTGCGCGAAGGCGACGTGGCCAAGACCACCGGCCGCATCCTGGAAGTGCCGGTCGGTCCGGAAATGCTCGGCCGCGTGGTGAACGCGCTGGGCGAGCCGATCGACGGCAAGGGCCCGCTGGGCACCTCGCTGACCGCGCCGGTGGAGCGCGTGGCCCCGGGCGTGATCTGGCGCAAGTCGGTCGACCAGCCGGTGCAGACCGGTTACAAGTCCGTCGACGCCATGATCCCGATCGGCCGCGGCCAGCGCGAGCTGATCATCGGTGACCGCCAGACCGGCAAGACCGCGATGGCCATCGACGCCGTGATCAACCAGAAGGGCACCGGCATCAAGTGCGTGTACGTCGCGATCGGCCAGAAGGCCTCGACCGTGGCCAACATCGTGCGCAAGCTGGAAGAGAACGGCGCGCTGGCCCACACCGTGGTCGTCGCCGCCACCGCCTCCGAGTCGGCCGCGATGCAGTACATCAGCGCCTACTCCGGCTGCACCATGGGCGAGTACTTCATGGACCGCGGCCAGGATGCCCTGATCGTGTACGACGACCTGTCCAAGCAGGCCGTGGCCTACCGCCAGATCTCGCTGCTGCTGAAGCGTCCGCCGGGCCGCGAAGCCTACCCGGGCGACGTGTTCTACCTGCACTCCCGCCTGCTCGAGCGCGCTGCCCGCGTGTCCGAGGATTACGTGGAGAAGTTCACCGAAGGCAAGGTCACCGGCAAGACCGGTTCGCTGACCGCGCTGCCGATCATCGAAACGCAGGCCGGCGACGTGTCCGCGTTCGTGCCGACCAACGTGATCTCGATCACCGACGGCCAGATCTTCCTGGAAACCGACCTGTTCAACGCCGGCATCCGCCCGGCCGTGAACGCCGGTATCTCGGTGTCGCGCGTCGGTGGCGCTGCCCAGACCAAGATCATCAAGAAGCTGTCGGGCGGCATCCGCATCTCGCTCGCCCAGTACCGTGAGCTGGCGGCGTTCGCGCAGTTCGCCTCGGACCTGGACGAAGCCACCCGCAAGCAGCTGGAGCGCGGCCAGCGCGTCACCGAGCTGATGAAGCAGAAGCAGTACGCGCCGATGTCCATCGCCCTGCAGGCGCTGTCCATCTACGCCGTCAACGAGGGTTACCTGGACGACGTGCCGGTCGGCAAGATCCTGGCGTTCGAAGACGCGCTGCACGCGCACTTCACCAATACCCAGGGCGCGCTGGTCGACACGATCAACAGCACCGGCAACTGGAACGACGAGATCGAAGGCGCCTTCAAGAAGGGCATCGCCGAGTTCAAGCAGACCGGTACCTGGTAAGCGTAGGGTGGGCCCCGGCCCACCATTCGTGAAGGCGGCGGGCCGGGCCCGCCCTACGAAGACGAATCAAGCGAGCAGAGCATGGCAGGCGGACGCGAAATCAAAACCAAGATCAAGAGCGTGCAGAACACCCGCAAGGTGACGCGCGCGCTCGAGATGGTCTCGGCCTCCAAGATCCGCAAGGCGCAGGAGCGCATGAAGACCTCGCGCCCGTACGCACGCGCGATGAAGCAGGTGATCGGCCACCTGGCGCAGGCCAACACCGATTACCAGCATCCCTTCATGGTGGAGCGCAAGGACGTCAAGCGCGTCGGCTTCATCATCGTATCGTCCGACCGCGGCCTGGCCGGCGGCCTGAACAACAACCTGTTCCGCAAGATGCTCGGCGAGATCCGCCAGTGGAACGAGAAGGGCGTCGAGGTCGACGTGGTCACCATCGGCCAGAAGGCTTCGGTGTACTTCCGCCGGGTCAAGGTCGACATGCTGGCCAGCGTGTCGCACCTGGGCGATTCGCCCAAGCTCGACCAGCTGATCGGCGTGATCAAGGTGATGCTGGACGCGTACACCGAAGGCAAGCTGGATCGCGTGTTCGTCGTCTACAACGACTTCGTCAACACCATGACCCAGCGTGCGGCGTTCGACCAGCTGCTGCCGCTGCCGGCGGCGGAGACGCAGGTGGCGCACCACGACTGGGACTACATCTACGAACCCGATGCCGCGACCGTGCTCGACCACGTGATCACGCGCTACATCGAGTCGCTGGTGTACCAGGCGGTGCTGGAGAACATCGCGTCGGAACACGCGGCGCGCATGGTGGCCATGAAGGCCGCCAGCGACAACGCCAACAAGCTCATCGGTACCCTGCAGCTGGTCTACAACAAGGCCCGCCAGGCGGCGATCACCCAGGAAATTTCCGAAATCGTCGGCGGCGCGGCGGCAGTCTGACGCGCGTAGTCACAAGAATTCATCTAGAGGAATGCAGCAATGAGTCAGGGCAAGATCGTTCAGATCATCGGCGCGGTGGTTGACGTCGAATTCGCGCGCCACGAAGTGCCGAAGGTGTACGACGCGCTGAAGGTGGAAAACACCGCCATCACGCTCGAAGTGCAGCAGCAGCTCGGCGACGGCGTCGTCCGCACCATCGCCCTCGGCTCCACCGACGGCCTGAAGCGCAACCTGATCGCCGTGAACACCGACAAGGCCATTTCCGTGCCCGTCGGTGCCGGCACGCTGGGCCGCATCATGGACGTGCTGGGCAACCCGATCGACGAAGCCGGCCCGGTGCAGGCGACCGACCATTGGGAAATCCACCGCTCGGCCCCGTCGTACGAGGACCAGTCTTCGGCCAACGACCTGCTGGAAACCGGCATCAAGGTCATCGACCTGATGTGTCCGTTCGCCAAGGGCGGCAAGGTCGGCCTGTTCGGCGGCGCCGGCGTCGGCAAGACCGTCAACATGATGGAGCTGATCAACAACATCGCCAAGGCGCACAGCGGTCTGTCCGTGTTCGCCGGCGTGGGCGAGCGTACCCGCGAGGGCAACGACTTCTACCACGAGATGAAGGACTCCAACGTTCTCGACAAGGTCGCGATGGTGTACGGCCAGATGAACGAGCCGCCGGGCAACCGCCTGCGCGTCGCGCTGACCGGCCTGACCATGGCCGAGTACTTCCGCGACGAGAAGGACGCGTCCGGCAAGGGCAAGGACGTGCTGCTGTTCGTCGACAACATCTACCGCTACACGCTGGCCGGTACCGAAGTGTCGGCGCTGCTCGGCCGCATGCCGTCGGCCGTGGGCTACCAGCCGACGCTGGCCGAGGAAATGGGCGTGCTGCAGGAACGCATCACCTCGACCAAGACCGGTTCGATCACCTCGATCCAGGCCGTGTATGTGCCCGCGGACGACCTGACCGACCCGTCGCCGGCCACCACGTTCGCCCACCTTGACGCGACCGTCGTGCTGAGCCGCAACATCGCCTCGCTGGGTATCTACCCGGCCGTGGACCCGCTGGACTCGACCAGCCGCCAGCTGGACCCGAACGTCATCGGCCACGAGCACTACGACACCGCGCGCCGCGTGCAGTCGACGCTGCAGAAGTACAAGGAACTGAAGGACATCATCGCCATCCTCGGCATGGACGAGCTGTCCGAAGAAGACAAGCAGGCCGTGTCGCGCGCCCGCAAGATCGAGCGCTTCTTCAGCCAGCCGTTCCACGTGGCGGAAGTGTTCACCGGTTCGCCGGGCAAGTACGTCTCGCTGAAGGACACGATCCGCGGCTTCAAGGCGATCGTCGACGGCGAGTACGACCACCTGCCGGAACAGGCGTTCTACATGGTTGGCGGCATCGAAGAAGCGGTCGAGAAGGCCAAGAAGCTCGCCGAGAAGGCGTAAGCACGTAGGGTGGGCCCCGGCCCACCTTCGCGGCAACCGGTGGCGGGCCTCGGTCCGCCCCAAACGGCAAAGAGAGTTCCATGAGCACCATCCGTTGCGACATCGTCAGTGCCGAGCAGGAAATCTTCCACGGTGAAGCCACCCTGGTCGTCGCCACCGGGGAACTGGGCGAGCTCGGCATCGCGCCGAAGCACGCGCCGCTGATCACCCGCCTGAAGCCGGGCAAGGTGGTGGTGACGCTGCCGAGCGGCGAGCATCTGGACTTCGCCATCTCCGGCGGCATCCTCGAGGTGCAGCCGCAGGTCGTCACCGTGCTGGCGGATACCGCCGTGCGTGCGACCGACATCGACGAGGCGCAGGTGCGCAAGGCGAAGGAAGAAGCCGAGCGCGTGCTGTCCCACAAGGACCCGAAGATGAGCGTGGAAGAAGCCCAGGCCCAGCTGGCCATGAGCATCGCCCAGCTCAGCGCGCTGGAGCGCCTGCGCAAGAACCTCAAGCACTGAGGTCCACCGCCTTCGCTTCATCGGAACGCCGGCCTCGCGCCGGCGTTTCCGTTTCCGGACCTAGCGGTAGACGACGTGCCGCCACAGGAAGAACGCGACCACCGCCAGCACGCCCTCTACCAGCGGCTTGGCAAGCCAGGCGTGCGCCAGTCCCAGTGACGACGCCACCCAGGTGACCGCCAGTGTGCTGATTGCGGTCAGTGGCACCCACACCAGCAGGAACTTGGTGAAGCGCCACCAGCCCAGCCGCGCCGCACCGGCCTGCGCAAACGTCAGCCGGCCGTTCAACCAGAAGCCCAGCAGCGCGCCGCACGCGCGTCCGGCCAGGTTGCCGGGTGCGGCGGCTACACCGACGGCGGTGAGCACCACGAAGGCCAGCCAGTCCAGCAGCAACTGCGCCACGCCGACGGCGATGAAGCTTCCGCCTTGTCTGAACATCGCATGTTGGGTGAGGCGCTGAAGCATCGTCGTATGTTACCCGCCGTCGTGGGGGCGGATGGCATGTGCGGGGGGCGGACTGCGTTGAAGGGGTAATTGCTACCATGTGGTCCTTCCTGCACGCGCTCGTCCACGACAAAGGAATTGCTCGCATGAATCCACTCCACGTCGTCATCCTGGCCGCCGGTGAAGGCAAGCGCATGAAGTCCGCGCTGCCCAAGGTGCTGCAGCCGATCGCGGGGCGGCCGATGCTGGCGCACGTCATCGACGCGGCGCGCGCCCTGTCGCCCGCCGGGGTGCACGTGGTCCATGGCCACGGTGGCGACCAGGTGCAGGCGGCATTCGCCGACCAGGCTGACCTGCACTGGGCGCACCAGGCGCAGCAGCTGGGCACCGGGCATGCCGTGGTGCAGGCCATGCCGGAGATTCCCGACGGTGCGCGCGTCCTGGTGCTCTATGGCGACGTCCCGCTGACCCGCAGCGAGACCTTGCAGCGCCTGCTGGACGCGCCCGCCCGCCTGGCGGTGCTGGTGGCGGAGCCCGCCGACCCGAGCGGGTATGGACGCATCGTGCGCGATGAAGCGGGGCGCGTGGCCGCCATCGTCGAACACAAGGATGCGGACGAAGACCAGCGCCGCATCCGCACCATCAACACCGGCATCATCGCCGCCGACGGCAGTGCCTTGAAGGGGTGGCTCACCCGACTGTCCAACGACAACGCGCAGGGCGAGTACTACCTGACCGACGTGTTCGCGATGGCGGCGGAAGAATTCACGCCTGCGGAGATGGTGCTGGTGGGTGAACCCATCGAAGCGGAAGGCGCCAACGATCCGTGGCAACTGTCGCAGCTGGAGCGTGCCTACCAGCTGCGCGCCGCGCGCGCGCTGTGCACGCTGGGCGCGCGCCTGATCGATCCGGCACGTTTCGACCAGCGCGGCACCGTGCGTGTGGGGCGCGACGTGCAGATCGATGTGGACGTGGTGCTGGAAGGCGAGGTGGAACTGGGCGACGGCGTCATCGTGGGTCCGTTCACGCGGTTGAAGGACGTGACGCTGGCCGCCGGTACCCAGGTCCGCGCGCATTGCGACCTTGAAGGCGTGGTCAGCCAGGGTGCGGCGCTGATAGGTCCGTATGCGCGGCTGCGTCCCGGTACCGTGTTGGCCGATGGCGTGCACGTCGGCAATTTCGTCGAGACCAAGAACGCGCACATCGGTACGGGCAGCAAGGCCAACCACCTGACCTATCTGGGCGATGCCGTCATCGGCAGCGGCACCAACATCGGCGCCGGTACGATTACCTGCAACTACGACGGCGTGAACAAGTCGACGACGACGATCGGCGACCGCGTGTTCGTCGGTTCCAATACCTCGCTGGTCGCGCCGGTAACGCTGGCCGACGGCGCGACGATCGGTGCAGGCTCTGTCATCTCGAAGAACGCTCCCGCTGACCAGCTGACGGTTGCCCGCGCGCGGCAGGTCACGATCGAAGGCTGGCAGCGGCCGGTGAAGAAGCTGAAGTAGCGTAGGGCGGGCTCAAGCCCGCCATTTGCGGAAGTACATTGAGCGGGATCGCGGCGGCCCGCCCTCACCCCTTACCCTCTCCCGGAGGGAGAGGGGGAGTCGGTGCCATGCGGGTTCGACCTCGGATGCAGCGGGAGGGCTCCGAAGTCCCCTCCTCGAAAAGATCAATTTTCGGGCAACTGAATCGCCACGCAAAGGCCGCCGCCATCGCGGTTGTGCAGCGACAGGCGCCCGCCGTGCGCCTCGATGATCTCGCGCGTCAGCGCAAGGCCCAA
Organism: Pseudoxanthomonas sp. LARHCG66; assembly: GCF_052871755.1. NCBI lineage: Bacteria > Pseudomonadati > Pseudomonadota > Gammaproteobacteria > Lysobacterales > Lysobacteraceae > Pseudoxanthomonas > Pseudoxanthomonas sp. LARHCG66. The sequence goes on from NZ_JBIXJW010000006.1 coordinate 152,003, forward strand.
CCCGGTGCCGTTGCGCTTGGTCGAATAGAACGGCACCAGTGCGTTCTGCAGCACCGCGTCGTTCATGCCGGTGCCGCGATCCATCACCTCGATGCGCAACCAGTCGGGAAGGCGCGTAACGCGGACCGATACGCCCTCCGGGATGGTGCCCGATTCGTGCGCGTTCTTCAGCAGGTTGAGCAGCGCCTGTTCGAGCTGCGCCACATCGATGCGGCCATCGATGTCGGCCTCCGGCATCGTGAGCTCGAAAGCGATCTGCCGTTGCAGCCCTTCGAAGAAGGCACGCCAGTGCACCGTCTGCAGTTGCGGCTGCGGCAACTTGGCGAAGCGTGCGTAGCCGCGGATGAAGCCTTCCAGGTGGCGTGCGCGCTCCTCGATGGTGCCGAACACTTCTTCCAGCCGGTCGTGGCGGCCACGCCGCACGAGCTCCGCGCCCGAGTGCGCCAGCGACGCCACCGGCGCGAGCGAGTTGTTGAGTTCATGGCTGATCACGCGGATGACCTTCTTCCACGTCATCACTTCCTGTCGCCGCAGCTCGCTGGTCAGCAGGCGCAGCAGCAGCAATTCGTGTGGTCGACCGTTCAGGCGGAAGTTCCTGCGCGCCAGGTGGTAGACCTGTTCTTCGCCGTCCTCTTCCTCACTGCCGATGGCGAACAGGCTGTCGCCGCCACGGGCGAGGGCTTCGCGCATCTCGACGGGTGCGGATCCGATCAGCACATCGTAGTCCTGGCCTTCGAGTTTCCAGCCGCTGTGCAGCAGCTTGCGCGCGGCAACGTTGGCGAAGATGACCCGCCGGACCCCGTCGCCGCCTGGCGCGATCAACAGCATGGCCACCGGCGTATTCTGCACCATGGTGTCGAGCAGCAGTTCGCGCTGGACCAGGCTCAGGCGCTGTTCGCGCAATACCTCGCCCAGCGCGGCATGGGACTGCACCAGCTCGGCGAGTTCGTCGTTCCCGCGCCAGTGGATGCCGAAGTTGTATTCGCCATCGCGATAGCTGTTGACGCTGCCGGCCAGCGCGCGGAACAGCGAGTACGTGCTGCGCAGCCCGCGATGGATCGCCCACATCGCCAGCGGCAACACCACGATGGCCGAGACCAGTACCGCGATGATGTCGTCGCCAAGCCAGTGCGACAGTGCGACCGGCAGCACCAGTGCCAGCGCCAGCAAGGGCAGCAGCCAGGACAGCACGCGACCGGCGAGGGAGCGACGGATCATGGGGTCTTGATGCCGAAGCGTTCCATGCGCCGGTACAGGGCCTGCCGGCTCATGCCGAGATCGGCCGCGGCCTGGGCGATGATGCCGCCGGCGCGCGCGAGCGCGGTTTCGATGTCGGCCCGCTCCGGTTCCGCCACGACCGTGTTGCGCACCGGTGCGGGCCGGGGCAGGTTGAGGTCGGTTGCCTCGATGCGGTCCCCCATCGCCAGCAGCCCGGCACGCTGGATGACGTTGCGCAGTTCACGCACGTTGCCGGGCCATGCGTGCCGGAGCAGCGCAGCGCGTGCGCTTTCACCCAGCGGCTTGTCGGCGGGACGGAAGCGCTCGGCCAACGGCAGGATGTCGCCGGGACGTTCGGCCAGGGGCGGCAGCGCGAGTTCGATCGCGTTGAGCCGGTAGTACAGGTCTTCGCGAAAGGAACCCTCGCGGATCATCGTGGGCAGGTCGGCGTTGGTGGCGCTGATGACGCGCACCACGACCTGGCGTTCGCGATTGGAGCCTAGGCGCTCGAAACGCCCGGTCTCGAGCACGCGCAGCAGCTTCATCTGGCCCGCCAGTGGCAGGTTGCCAATCTCATCGAGGAACAGCGTGCCGCCGTCGGCCGCCTCGAACTTGCCCTCGCGTGCCTTGTTGGCACCGGTGTAGGCGCCGGCATCGGCGCCGAACAATTCGGCTTCGATCAGCTCGGAAGGCAATGCGCCGCAATTGAGCGTCACGAAGGCGCCCGACTTCACGCTGGAGTTGGCCTGGATGATCTCCGCGATCTTCTCCTTGCCTGCACCGTTGGGGCCGGTGATCAGCACCGGCAGGTCCGAACGCGCGACCTGGCAGGCGAGGGCGACGACGCGTTCGCTGGCCGGGTCCTCGAACACCAGGTTGCGCAGGTCGTACTTCGCCGAAAGCTGGTCGCGGCTGCGGCGCTCGCGGTTGCGGCGGCGATCGAGCTCATTGCGTGTCTCGGCTAGTTCCAGCAGCGTGTTGACGGTGGCCAGCAGCTTGCGGTCGTCCCAGGGTTTGGCCAGGTAGTCGGTCGCGCCGGCCTTGACCAGGTTCACCGCCGCTTCCAAATGCGTCCACGCTGTCAGCAGGATCACCGGCAGGTCGGGCCACTGCGCGCGGATCGCGGTGAACAGCTGCTCGCCTTCCACCCCGGACGTGGTGTCCTCGGTGAAGTTCATGTCCTGGATGACCAGGTCGACCGCCTGCTCGCGCAGCAGGGTCAGGCCCGCTTCGGGTGATTCGGCATGCAGCGTGTCGATGTCGTGCAGCGAGAACAGCACGTTCAAGGCCGTGCTGACGGCCAGGTTGTCGTCGATGACGAGGATCGTGGGCATGCGCTATAGCCTAACCGAAGGACTGCGGCTGACGAGGTGCGCCGGAATGCGGCGCACGAGACGGGCAGGCCACCCGGCAGCGAGTTGCACCGCAAGGGCAGTCCAGGCAACCGCCGCTGCATGCGTCCACGGTGACGCGGCCGTTGCGCGCCATCCGGGCACGAGCAGCGGGAACAGCCATGCCATGCACGCCAGCGCAGCCAGGGAGGCACCCGCTGCCAGCAGGAAATACTCCAGCCTCAATCGCAGGGCGAGCTGGGCGCCGCTGGCCCCCATCGCCCGTCGAAGGCTGAACTCCTGCGCGTGCTCCTGGATCCAGCGATGGCCGCCCAGCACCAGCATGCCCAGTGTGAGCAGCCACCAGGTCGCGCAGGCGAGCGCCGACCGCCATGCGTCCGCTGCGGGCGCGCGCAAGGTCTGCTCGCGCAGCGTCGCCAGGCTGACGGGCATGGCGGACACGGCGGTCGGGTACGCCGCCGACAACGCGGTACGGATGCGCGCCGTCATCGCCCCGGGATCGGGGCGGTGGCGGACCACGAACTGGGCCGCCGCCGTGTCCTGCAAGCGCACCGGCAGCACCACGGCCGCACCGTCGGTGCCATGCGCCGTGGCCGGCAGCGGGATCCTGTCCGCCACGCCGACGATGTGAAGCGGCACGCCGGGCATCACGTGCAACGTGCGGCCCAGTGGATCGGCATCGCCATACAGATGCTTCGCCAGCGCCATGGAGACGATGGCGGACGTCGGACCGGCGTGCAGCCGGCCCTGGTCGCCCGGATAGTCGTGGAACTCATCGGCGAGAAAGCGGCGTCCGCTTGCTGTGGAGAGGCCGAGGGTATCGAAGAAGCCTTCATGGACGAGATAGAGGGAGGTCAGGTGGCGGGGGCTCCGGTCCGATCCGGTCCAGGCATGCACGCTCCATGCATTGCGTCCGTACGGGGCCTGGTTGCTTGCCGCCACCGAGACGACCCCGGGAATGGCGCGCAGCGTCTGCAGCACATGCTCGACACCCGGATCGTCTGCGGCAGGCAACTTGATCCAGGGCACCAGCATCAACGTATTCTCGTCGATGCCACTGGGTTCGAAGCGTCGGGCCTGGAGCGCGGCGAACGTCTGCCAGGCATGGACGCACAGCACGACGCCGATGGCGAGTTGCAACGCGAGCAGCCATGTGCCTGCGTGGTGACGTCCTAGCAGCAGGAATCCCGGATGTGGCATGAGCATTCCGGCGCCGCACACACCCGGAAGTGTGTGCGGCGACCCGTGCGCGTCAGGCAGTACGCGTCGCCACCGCCGGCGGCACCGACGCGGCCTTGCGCGCCGGCCCGTACACGGCGACCTGGCCCAGCAGCCACAGCAGCACGGCGCCGACCGGCAGGTACAGCAGCGGCAGGCGTGGCAGTTCGTACTTGCCCATCAGCAGCTGGTTGATGCCGTACGCCAGGATCATGCCGATCACGATGCCGATGGTCGCCAGCAGGAAGTTCTCGGTCTGGAAGTAGCGCAGGATCTGTCCTTTCGTTGCGCCCAGCGCGCGGCGGATGCCGATCTGCTTGGTGCGTTGCTGCACCCAGAAGCTGGCCAGTCCGACGATGCCCAATGCAGTGACGATCAGCAGCGAGATGATCACGGTGATCAACAGCCAGGCCATCGCGCGATCGCCGCGGTAGTAGTCGCTCATGATGTCGGTGAACGTGCCCTCGCGCAGGACCAGCCGGCGCGCGCTGTTCTTCTCCAGCGTGGCGATCGCAGCCTTCTGCACTTCGGCACGACGTTCCGGCGTGGTGCGGATCACGAAGGTCCCCATGGTCAGGTCCTTCGCCGGCAGGATCATCGCGAAACCCGCTTCCGCGATGCCACCGTTGTCGTTCGTGCGGATCAGCCGATCGACCACGCCGACCACGCGGTGCGGCACGTTGTCGGTGTTCCAGGCGTAGATGTTCTTCCCGATCGCGCTTTCGCCGGGGAAGAGCTTGTTCGCCAGCTCGCGGCTCAGGATCACGGCGGGCATTGCGTACTTCGCATTCTGCTTGTTGATCTCGGTCCAGTTGACGTACTCGTCGGCGTTGAAGTCGCGCCCCTCGGCCAGCTTCAGGCCGAGGGTTTCGACCACCGCATCGCCGAGATAGACGTTCGCCTGCGCGCTGGGGCGTTCCTGTTCCGGTGCGAGCTGGATGGAGGTGTTCCACGATGAATTGTCGAACGGCACGTGGTTGATGCTGCCGGCCGCCTTGACGCCTGCGAGCGCGCGCAGGCTGGCGACGTCCTGCTTCACCAGCGCGTCGGCGTCGGGATTTTCGCCGAGGTTGCCCATGCTGATCCGCACGATCTCCTCGTTGGCCATGCCGGTGGGGCGATCGATGCGCTCCAGTCGCTGGGTGATGAGGAATACCGCGTTGCAGATGATGGCGCACGACAGCGCCACTTCCAGCACGATCAGTGCGGCGGCCGTCTTGTGGCGGGACAGGGTGGAAAGGATGGGGCGGATGTCCATGACGTGCCTCTTGAATGGATGGGTCACTGGCTCTTGAGCTGGATGGCGGGCGTCACCTGCATGGCGCGCCAGGCAGGCAGCATCCCGGCAAGCAGGCTGGCGAGAATTGCCAGCGCGAAGGTGGCCAGCAGCATCTTCAGGTCCATGTGCGCGAGGTCGGCGTAGCCGGCCGGCTGCTGGCGAACGGCCAGCAGGCCCAGCCAGGCGAGCACGAGGCCCAGCACGCCACCGACCAGCCCGACCGTGCCCGCTTCCACCAGGCACTGCGCGAAGATGGCCTTGCGCGTTGCACCCAACGCGCGCCGCACGCCGATCTGCGAGGCGCGGCCCAGGAACTTCGCCAACAGCAGGCCGACGGTGTTGAGCAGGCAGACGGCCAGGAAGCCGAACGCCAGCCACACCTGCAGGCGAACGTCGGCGGGCACCGCGCCCTGCTTGTCCAGCCACTGCATCACGTTGTGCAGGTCCACGTTGGCGGCGCGTTCGAAACGGCCGGCAGCACGCTGCTGGTCGGAGTAGTTCTTCAGGTACTGCTTGTATGCCTCGACCTTCGCTGGCGTGCCCAGTTCGACCCAGTACTGCAGCCACGCGCACGGCGCATTCGGGCCTTGCGAGCCTTCCTCTTCGGCGCTGGAATCGCCCCAGCAGTTCATGTTGCCCTGCGTGCCCATCTTCAACGCGCGCGAGGTCCAGAACGGCACGAAAAGCTGCTCCACTTCGGTGAAGCGGTCCTGGGTCATGTCGTAGAACTTCGGTGCCGGACGCCATTCATCCAGCACGCCGATCACGCGGAACGTCGCGCCGGAGGCCTTGATCTCGCGGCCCACGCTGTTGGCGCCGCCGAACAACTTCTCGTTCAGGGCCTTGGAGATGACGGCCACGCGCGCGCGCGACTCGTCATCGGCCGCCGACCAGCCATTGCCGTAGCGGAATGGCACCTCGAACATCGGGAAGAAATCGGCCGTGGTGTAGCGCGAGTCGATGCGGAATGGCTCGATTCTGCCGTCTTCCGTCTCGATCGAAGAAGCGCCGCCGGTCATGAAAGCCTGCCGATCACCCTTTTTGTCGCGCAGCAGGCGCTCGGCGTCGTAGCGGGTGAACTGGTCTTCCGGCTCGTCGCCGGGGGTGAAGCCGTTCGCCGAGCGCGGGTCGATGCGGGGATAGAACAGCTTGTCGCTCTTCTGCGGGATCGGGTCGCCGGACAACACGTAGAACACCGTCAGCGTGGTCATGCTGGCGCCGATACCGAGCGCGATGGCCAGCACCATCAGGGAGGTCAGCGCCTTGTTGCGCTTGAAACTGCGCAGCGCGAGAGTGAAGTAGTAACCGAACATGGCGGTCTCCTCAGGCCGAGGCGTTGGCTTCGGCGGCGTGCGCCGCACGGATCAATGCAGGCTCCACCGACAGGTCGGTGGCCATGCCGTCCACGATATGCACGTTGCGCTGCGCGCGCGCGGCCAGTTCGGGGTCGTGGGTGACCATGATGATGGTCGTGCCCTGACGGTTGATCTCCTCCAGCAGCTCCATCACACCGCGGGCCATCTGCGAGTCGAGGTTGCCGGTGGGTTCGTCCGCCAGCAGCAGGCGTGGGCTGCCGGCCAATGCGCGCGCGATCGCGGTGCGCTGCTGCTGGCCGCCCGAGAGTTCGGCGGGGAAATGCTTCATGCGCGAGCCCAGGCCGACCCGGCCCAGGGCGTCTTCGATGCGCTGCTTGCGTTCGGCCGCCGGCATGCCGCGATAGCGCAGCGGGACATCGACGTTGTCGAACAGGTTGAGGTCGGGGATCAGGTTGAAGCCCTGGAAGATGAATCCGATCTTGTGGTTGCGCAGCCGCGAGCGCGCGTCATCGCCCAGGCCGCTGACATCCTGGCCATCCAGCAGGAACTGGCCGCCGGTGAAGGTTTCCAGCAGGCCGGCGATGTTGAGGAACGTGGTCTTGCCCGAGCCCGATGGACCGGTGACCGCGACGAACTCGCCCTCGCGGACATGCAGGTCGAGGGAACGCAGCGCATGCGTTTCCACCTGTTCGGTGCGGTAGACCTTGGCGACTTGGCGCATCTCAAGCATGGCGGGTTCCTTCTTCTTCGGGTTCGGGAGTGGAGTGGGAGACGTTGGGGAGGGCTGGGGGTGATGATCAGTTGACCGAGACACGCTCGGCGTCGCCGAACTGGTCGCTGCCGGAAACGACGACCTTGTCGCCGGGCTGCAGGCCGCTGAGTACTTCCACGTTGCTCAGGCTGCTGACGCCCAGTTGCACCGGGCGACGCACCGCGGAACTTCCGTCCATGACGTAGGCGTAGCGACCGCCGCCCTGTTCGAGGAACGGGCCGCGCTCGACCATCAACACGTTGCGGCGCGTGTCCATCAGGATGCGGGCGGACAGGCGCTGGTTCTGGCGCAGGCCGGGCGGCTGCTTGTCGGAGAAGCGCAGTCGGGTGACGACTTCGCCGTTCACCACTTCGGGCGACACCGCGGAAATTTCACCCGGATACGGTTGGCCGGCGCTGGTCAGCGTGGCGGGCATGCCGATGGCGAGGTCGCGCGCGAAGCTTTCCGGCACCTTGATCTCGACTTCGAACACCGACAGGTCCACCACGCTCAGCACGGGCGCGTTGATGGCGACGTTGGAGCGCTGCACTGCCTGGATCTGGCCGACCTGGCCGTCGAATGGCGCACGCAAGGTCAGTGCATCGACCTGGCGCTGCACTTCGGTGACCACGGCACGCTGGCGTTCGGCCAGCAGTTGCTTGTTGCGCGCATCCAGCCCGGCGCCCTGGCCCTGCAGGCCCGCATCCTTGCGGGCATGGGACAGTGCGATCTCGGCCTTGCGCAGGTTGTCCTGCGCTTCCAGTACGTCGACCTGCGGCACCGCACCGCCTTCGAAGCCGCGCTGATAGCGCTGCAGGGTGCGCTCGGCGGCCTGACGCTCGATGCCGGCCTGGTCCAGTGCCTTCTGCGCATTGGCACGGGTGACGCTCGCATCCAGGGTCGCACGGCTGGCCTCGGCCTGCATGCCCGCCAGCGTGGTCTGTTCCTGCGCCAGCTTGCTGCGCAGCTCAGGGCTGTCGATCTCGGCCAGCGGCTGGCCCTTGGCGACCTTGTCGCCGGCCACGACCTTCAGCGTGACCACGCCCCCGGCCACCGCGTACAGGGTGGGGCTATTGGCGGCGATGACGCGCCCGTCGGCGGCGATGTCGCGGACCAGATCGCCGCGGGTCACCTCGGCGATGCGCAGACGGGCGCCGTCGATCGAAGTCGTGCCCGCCAGCCAGCCACGCGCCGCGAACACGATGCCGGCCAGCAGCAGCGCGCCACCGGCGGCGGGCCATACCCAGCGGCGCCAGGCTGGGCGGGTCTGCGAGGAACTGAGCACTCGGTCTTGCGCGGAGGTGTCCCGAATCATCGGCGGCATGCGTTCTTTGGAATGACCTGCCGTACTCAGCAGGATGCGTGCCAAACGCAAGCGATTGATTTGCAAAGGGGTTGTCCGGAATGGAGGACTGTCCGGGTGTCCGCGGACACCGCGCGGACAGGGCTTGTCCAGTACCGGACACGTAGAATGTCCGTTCGTTTGACTCAGATGGAAGACACAGGCCTATGTGCGGAATTGTGGGTGCGATCGCCGATCGCGACGTGGTGCCGGTACTGATCGAGGGACTGAAGCGGCTCGAATACCGCGGCTACGATTCCGCCGGCATCGCCGTGGTCGAGCAGCAGGACGTGCGCCGCGTGCGCCGCACCGGCCGCGTGGCCGAGATGGAAGGCGCGGCCGCCGCCGAGGGCTTCAATGCGACGCTCGGCATCGGCCATACCCGCTGGGCCACGCACGGCGGCGTGACCGAGGCGAACGCGCACCCGCACATCAGCCACGGGGTGGCGCTGGTGCACAACGGCATCATCGAGAACCACGAGGAGCAGCGCGAGAAACTGCGCGCGCTCGGCTACGTGTTCGAGTCGCAGACCGACACGGAAGTGATCGCCCACCTGATGCACCACCACCTGAAGGGGGGCGACGACCTGCTCACCGCGTTGCAGCACACGGTGAAGGAACTCACCGGCGCGTACGCACTGGCCGTGGTAAGTCGCAAGGAACCCGACCGCATGGTCTGCGCGCGCATGGGCTGCCCGTTGCTGATCGGCCTGGGCGAGGGGGAGAACTTCATCGCCTCCGATGTGTCGGCGATCATCCAGGCCACGCGGCGCGTGATCTTCCTGGAAGAAGGCGATACCGCCGAAGTGACGCGCGAAGGCGTCAAGGTATTCGACGGCCAGAATGAACCCGTGCAGCGCGACGTGCATGTGTCGGACGTGTCGCTGGCGTCGCTGGAGCTGGGCCCGTACCGCCACTTCATGCAGAAGGAAATCCACGAGCAGCCGCGCGCGATCGCCGACACCATCGAGGCGGTGGTCGACGGCGGTTTCTCGCCCGCGCTGTTCGGCGCCAACGCCGAAGCCGCGCTCAAGGACATCGAGGGCGTGCAGATCCTCGCCTGTGGTACCAGCTACTACGCCGGCATGACCGCGCGCTATTGGCTGGAAGCCATCGCCGGCGTGCCGTGCAACGTCGAGATCGCCAGCGAGTACCGCTATCGCGCCGCGTACGCGAACCCCAAGCACCTGATCGTCACCATTTCGCAGTCCGGCGAAACGCTGGACACGATGGAGGCGCTGAAGTACGCCAAGTCGTTGGGCCACCAGCACACGCTGTCGATCTGCAACGTGCCCGAGAGCGCCATCCCGCGCGCCAGCGAACTGGTCTGCTACACCCGCGCCGGCGCCGAGATCGGCGTGGCGTCGACGAAGGCCTTCACGACCCAGCTGGCGGCGCTGTTCCAGCTGACCGTCGTGCTGGGCAAGTTGCGCGGCAAGGTCACTCCGGAGCAGGAAGCCGACTACCTGGAACAGCTGCGCCACCTGCCGGGCAGCGTGCAGCACGCGTTGAACCTGGAGCCGCAGATCGCCGCGTGGGCCGAGCGTTTCGCGCCGAAGTCCGACGCGCTGTTCCTCGGTCGCGGCCTGCACTATCCGATCGCGCTGGAAGGCGCGCTCAAGCTGAAGGAAATCTCCTACATCCACGCTGAGGCCTACCCGGCCGGCGAGCTGAAGCACGGCCCGCTCGCGCTGGTGGATGCCGACATGCCGGTGGTGGTGATCGCGCCGAACGACATGCTGCTGGAGAAGGTGAAGTCCAACATGCAGGAAGTGCGTGCGCGCGGCGGCGAACTGTTCGTGTTCACCGATCAGGACAGCCACTTCAGTGAATCCGAAGGCGTGCACGTCATCCGCACCCCGCGCCACGTCGGCGTGCTCAGCCCCATCGTGCACACCATCCCGGTGCAGCTGCTGGCCTACCACACCGCGCTGGCGCGCGGCACCGACGTGGACAAGCCGCGCAATCTGGCGAAGTCGGTGACGGTGGAGTGACCGCTGTCGCCTTCCTGTAACAGGCGGCGCGCAGAATGCGACCTGCAACGAGGTCCTCTCTCCTCCCGCGTTGCACCGGAGCCCGGCGAAAGCCGGGCTTTGTGCTGTCCGGGTCCCGTGCCGCGCGTGGCATGCTTGCATGCATGAAGGATTGCCCATGCCGTTGCGTCGTCTGCTTCCCGTCCTGTTGGCACTGATGCCGGCCGCGTCCGTGCAGTCCGGCGACATGCCGGCCGACGTGGTCGTCGTCGCACACCGCGGCGCCAGCGCGCATCTGCCTGAGCACACGCTGGAGGCGTATGCGCGTGCAATCGAGGACGGCGCGGACTACATCGAGCCCGACCTGGTGTCCACGCGCGATGGCGTGCTGGTCGCGCGGCACGAGAACGAGATCGGCGGGACCACCGATGTCGCGCAGCGGCCCGAGTTCGCCGCCCGCAAGCGCCAGCAGGTAATCGATGGCGAGACGTTCGAAGGCTGGTTCACCGAAGACTTCACCCTCGCCGAACTGAAGACGCTGCGCGCGCGTGAGCGGTTGCCCGAGCTGCGCGGCATGGCGCACGATGGCCGATACGACATCGCGACGCTGGATGAGGTCATCGCGTTGGCGGCGGAGCACGCCGCACGCAGCGGACGCAGCATCGGCCTGATTCCCGAGATCAAGCATCCCAGCCACTTCCAGCGCATCGGGCTGCCGATGGAAGCGCGGCTGCTGGAGACGCTGGCGGCGCACGCGTACACGCGCGAGGCCCCGGTGGTGATCCAATCGTTCGAACAGGCGAACCTGCGCGCGTTGCGCACGCGCCTTGGGCCGTCCAGCCGGAACATCCGCTTGCTGCAGCTGCTGGGTCCGGCGGACACGCAACCGGGCGATGCGCTGGCGGCGGGAAAGCCGACCCGCTATGCCGACCTGATGACGCCGGCGGGACTGCAGGACATCGCCGGCTATGCCGACATCATCGGGCCGTGGACGCGCCTGCTGCTGCCGGTTTCCGAGGACGGCGCATTGGGAGCGCCGACCACGCTGATGGCGGATGCCCGCAACGAAGGCCTGCACGTGTGGCCATACACCTTCCGGCCGGAGAACCATTTCCTGCCAAAGGCGCTGCGCGAAGGCGACGATCCGCGCATGCGCAACGAGGCGGGATCCCTTGCCGAGATCCGCGCCTATCTCGCGCTGGGGATCGGCGGCTTCTTCACCGACGATCCGGCGCTGGGGCGGCGCGCGGTGGACGGGCGCTGAGCCGGGTCAGACCCGCCCGAACACCAGGCTGGCGTTCGTGCCACCGAAGCCGAAGCTGTTGGACATCACCGTGGCCAGGGTCGCGTCGCGGCTCGCCTGCACGATGGGGAAATCCTTGGCGCCTTCGTCCAGCGTCTCGATGTTGGCCGAGCCCGCGATGAAGCCATCGCGCATCATCAGCAGGCAGTAGATCGCTTCGTGCACGCTGGCGGCGCCCAGCGAGTGGCCGGACAGTGCCTTGGTCGACGAGATCGGCGGCAGCGTATCGCCCAGCGCGGTGCGGATCGCCTCGAGTTCGATCACGTCGCCCAGCGGTGTGGAGGTGCCGTGCGTGTTGAGGTAGTCCAGCGGCGCGGTGACGCCTTCCAGCGCCATCTGCATGCAGCGCACCGCGCCTTCGCCGGACGGCGCGACCATGTCGGCGCCGTCGGAGGTCACGCCGTAACCCAGCAGTTCGGCGTGGATGCGTGCGCCGCGCTTCACCGCGTGGTCGTAATCCTCAAGCACCAGCATGCCGCCACCACCGGCGATGACGAAACCGTCGCGGTCCGCATCGTACGGACGCGAGGCATGCGCGGGGTCATCGTTGCGCTTGCTCGACAGCGCGCCCATCGCATCGAACATCATCGTCAGCGCCCAGTGCAGCTCTTCGCCGCCGCCGGCGAACACGATGTCCTGGCGGCCGGCGCGGATCAGGTCCGCCGCCGCGCCGATGCAGTGTGCCGAGGTCGCACAGGCGGCGGAGATCGAATAGCTCACGCCCTTGATCTTGAACGCCGTCGCGAGGGTCGCCGATACGGTGGAGCACATCGTGCGCGGCACCATGTACGGGCCCACCTTGCGGATGCCGCGCGCGCGCAGCAGGTCGGCGGCTTCGATCTGCCATTCGGCCGAGCCGCCGCCGGAGCCGGCGATCAGGCCGGTGCGCGGCTGGCTGACCAGCGCGTCGTCCAGGCCGGCATCGGCGATGGCATCGCGCAGCGCGATGTGCGCGAACGCGGCCGCGTCGCCCATGAAGCGCTTCTGCTTGCGGTCGATCTGCGCATCGAGATCGATCTCCGGCGCACCGCCTACCTGGCTGCGGAAGCCGAGTTCGGCGTATTGCGGGATATGGCGGATGCCCGAATGGCCGGCGCGCAGCGCGGCCGACACGGTATCCGCGTCGTTGCCGAGGCAGGACGTGATGCCCAGACCGGTGATGACGACACGGCGCATCAGAAGCTCTCCGTCGAGGTGAACAGGCCCACGCGCAGATCGCGCGCGGTATATATCTCGCGGCCGTCGACCAGCATGCGGCCATCGGCCACCGCAAGCACCAGCTTGCGGTTGATCACGCGACTGATGTCGATCTCGTAGCTGACGCGCTTGGCGGTCGGCAAGACCTGGCCGGTGAACTTCACTTCGCCTGATCCCAATGCGCGACCGCGACCGGGCGCGCCGATCCAGGTCAGGAAGAAACCGGTGAGCTGCCACATCGCATCCAGGCCGAGGCAGCCGGGCATCACCGGGTCGCCGAGAAAGTGGCACTTGAAGAACCACAGGTCGGGATGGATATCCAGTTCCGCGCGGATGAGGCCCTTGCCGTGCGCACCACCGTCCTCGCGGATCTCGGTGATGCGGTCGAACATCAGCATCGGGTCATTGGGCAGGCGGCCGCTGTCGGGGCCGAACAGTTCGCCGCGCGCGCTGGCCAGCAGCTGTTCGCGCGAGAAGGAAGCAGGGGCGGTCATTGCATGGTCCATTCTACGAAGGCGCAAATAATGCACACATGTGCATACGCTTGTCTTGATGCAAATCAACCGGGTTTTTTCCATACGCCGGCGTACCATCGGCGAGGCGTAATTGCGGCAAGGGTTTCGCACTCTCTGTCCGCATGTCCAAACGCAACCGTATCGTTCCCGCCTGCGTCCATGCGATCGCGTACGGCGGCCGATATCATCGCGTGATGCGCAAGATCATCCACATCGACATGGACGCCTTCTACGCGTCGGTCGAACAGCGCGACGATCCGTCGCTGCGTGGACGGCCCGTGGTCGTCGCGTGGCGCGGCGAGCGCTCGGTGGTGTGCGCGGCATCGTACGAAGCCCGCGTCTTCGGCGTGCGCTCGGCGATGCCGGCGGTGCGCGCGGAGCGGCTGTGCCCGCAGGCAGTGTTCGTGCCGCCGGACTTCGCGCGCTACAAGGCGGTGTCGCGACAGGTGCGCGAGATCTTCCTGCGCCACACCGACCTGGTCGAACCGTTGTCGCTGGACGAGGCCTATCTCGACGTCACCGCGCCAAAGTCCAACCTGCCGACCGCCACCGCGGTGGCCGAAACGATCCGTGCGCAGATCCGCGAGGAGACGCAGCTCACCGCGTCGGCCGGCGTGGCGCCGAACAAGTTCCTCGCCAAGATCGCGTCCGACTGGCGCAAGCCCGATGGGCAGTTCGTGCTGCGGCCGCACCAGGTGGAGGCGTTCCTGACGCCTTTGCCTGTGGAGCGCATTCCGGGCGTGGGCAAGGTGATGCAGGGCAAGTTGAACGCGGCCGGCATCCATACCGTCGGCGATCTGCGCACCTTCGAGCAGCGCGATCTGGAACAGCGCTTCGGCAGCTTCGGCGGAAGTCTCTATCGGCGCGCGCGCGGCATCGACGAGCGACCCGTGGAGCCTGACCAGCCGGTGCAGTCGATCTCGGCCGAAGACACGTTCGCCACCGACCTGTTGCTGCCCGAACTGGAACCGCACATCGTCCGTATCGCGGAAAAGGCCTGGGCCGCCAGCCGGAAGACGGAGCGCGTGGGCCGCACGGTGGTACTGAAGCTCAAGACCTCGCAGTTCCGCATCCTGACCCGCAGCTTCACGCCGGAGTCGCCTCCGGTGACGGCGCAGGATTTCATCGACATCGCACTCGCGCTGCGCGAGCGCGTGGAGCTGCCGGCGGCCACGCGTTACCGGCTGGTGGGCGTGGGCCTTTCCGGCTTCCGCGACCGGGATGAGGTGGCGACCCAGCCGGGCTTGTTCGACGAAGCGGAGCGGGTGGCGGGGTGATTGGGGAAAAAAAAGCCCGGCGATGCCGGGCTTTCTTCTATCGCGTGTCCCGTCGTGTCACTCGGTCGGCTGGTAACGCAGGCTCAGGCCGTAGGTGCGGCCAGCCTGGTTGTACCAGGCGACGGTTTCGTAGTCGCGGTCGAACACGTTGCCGACCTTCGCCTGCAACGTCCAGGCCGGCGCGATGGCGTACTCCAGGCGCAGGTCCAGCGTGCTGTAGCCGCCCAGGCGATCGGTGTTGGCCAGGTTGTCGTAGCGCTCGCCCGCCGCGTTGAACGTCACGCCGGTACGGAACGCGCCGAACGCGCGATCCACGTCGATGCGCGCGGTATTGCGTGGACGACGTGCCAGCAGGTTGTCGTGGTTGGGGCCCGCCGAACGGTTGCGCGGGTCGGTGTGACTCAGCTGGGTGGCGATGTCGAAACCGCCCAGCGTGAAGTCGACCGTGAACTCCGCGCCGCGGATGCGCGCTTCGTCGATGTTGTTGGGCAGGAAGATCGCCGCATCGTATGAGATCAGCTGGTCCACCTTGTTCTGGTAGACGTTGAACGTCCAGTTCCAGCTGTCCGCGTACCGCGCGATGCCCAGGTTGACGCTCTCGGATTCTTCGGGCTTCAGGTCGGGGTTGCCGAAGAACGGGTAGTACAGATCGTTGAAGCTCGGCGCCTTGAAGCCGGTGGCCACGCTGGCGGTCAGCTTCAGGCCGTTGTCGAAGCCGAATCCGTAGCCCAGGCTGCCGGTGGTGTGGTTGCCGAACTGTTCGTTGTCGTCGTTGCGGACGCTGGCCTGCAGCTGGTGCGCACCGAAGCGGCCCTGGTACTCGACGAAGCCGGCCAGGTTGTCGCGCTGGGTGACGTCGAAGTCGGTGGCGCTTTCCACCTTGTCGTCCTGCCAGTCGATGCCGGCGGTCAGCAGCTGGTTGGCGGCCACCGTGAAATCGCCCTGCAGCGAAGCCACGTAGCGGCGCGTCTCGAAATAGCCGGACTGCACGTCGTCATGGAAATCGTCTGATTTGTCGTCGTTGCGGCCCAGGCTCAGCTGCAGGCCGACCTTCTCGCTCGGCGTATAGCGCAGCTTGGTGCCGATCACCTGCTGCACCGTTTCCGAGCGATTGGTGAAGCTGCCGTCGAATTCGCTCTTGCCCTCGGCGCGCAGTGCGTTGGCTTCCATCGTCAGCGTATCGGTGAAAGAGTAACCGCCGCGCAGGTTGGCCGACGTGTTGCGGTAGCCATCGCGGTCGGGTTCGTCGGTAAAGCAACCAGCGCCGAAGTCGAACGGGATGCCCGGATCCGGACCGCGTCCACGGCAGGCATTGAAGCCATCCGTCCGCGTATGCGCCACGTCCGCGCCGAACCAGCCGCGCGCATTGCCGCCGCCGATGCCGGCGCTGGCTTCACGCGTGCTGTCGCTGCCCACGCCGATGCGGAAATTCGGACGCACCTTGCCGGTGTTGCGACGGGTGAACACCTGGATCACGCCGCCGATGGCTTCCGAGCCGTACAGGCTTGAGCGCGGGCCGCGCACGATCTCGACGCGATCGATCTGATCGATCGGCAGGTCCTGCAGCGCCGGCAGGCCGGCGGTCGCCGAGCCCATGCGGACGCCGTCGATCAGCACCAGCACATGGTCCGATTCGGTGCCGCGCAGGTTGAGCGTGGTGATCTTGCCGGCCCCGCCCTGGTTGGCGAGCGAAATGCCGGCGCGGCCTTGCAACAGTTCGGACAACGAACGGGCCTGGCTGCGCTGGATCGCTTCACGATTGATCACCTGCGCGGGGACCAGGCTGTCCTCGACCGCGACAGCGGTTCGGGTGCCGGATACCACGACTTCGTCGAGGTCGGTCGTGCTGCGGTCCTGCGCCTGCGCCGCGAACGGCAGCGCCAATGCGACCGCGAGGGCCAGGTGGGAAAGGGGAAAACGGCTGTACATCGGATTCAACTCCATCGCGCGCCCCGCGCGCATTCTTCGGCGTGGAGTTGCGACGGGGAAGGGAGCGTTGCGGACAGCGCAGCAGACAGGCAGCGGCGCGGCACGCCGCGACGCCCTCCGCATCGCAACCAGTGGACTCCCAGGCCGGTCTCCGGGCTTGCGAACGAGTGCAGGGCACTCCGCCTTGGCGCCTTCCCATGCAATGCACAGTGGCCGATGCCGCGGCTGTTGTTCGCCTACCGTTGCGGGGGCAGCGCCGGAATGCCGCGTATCGCGGGTCACCGGCTTCCCGTTTCAACCCGGGCGTGGAAGCCACGGGTCACCTGAAAGCGCGCGCAGTATACGGGAAGCCAACGCGTTCCTGCCCGCACAGGTGCAGGAGGGGCTTCAGCTTCGATGCTCTTCGAGCAGCCCCCTATGGAGTTGCTGAAAAGCATCGGGGCTGAAGCCCCGATGCAGGAGTCAGTCGTCGCCGCCTGGCGAGTCGAACAGGTTGAGCGAAGGGCCCGTGTCTTCTTCGCGCTCGGTGTGCGTCGTGGTCACCGGGCCTGCAGCGGGTCGGCCGCGCGGCGGCGGCAGCAGGGCCGCCGCCGCGTCGTAGGCCACCAGCAATGCACTGCGGCGATCCTCGGGCAGCTGCTGCCAGTGGCAGTCCAGCAGGGCGCCTTCCAGCGCATAGAGCAGGTTGAGGCTGGGCCGGAATCCCGCGCGCTTGACCCGTATGAAGGCTTCCACCGCGCCGACGCCCTCCAGGTCCTCCTGCGTGCGCAGGCCGACCTGGCGCAGCCAGGCGGCGGACTTGGGGCCGATGTTGCGCAGCTTGGTGCCTGTCATGTCAGCGAATCCACGAAGATGGCGGCGATGCGTTCCATGCCCGCCTGGTCGTCGGCATCGAAGCGCGCCAGGCGTGGGCTGTCCAGGTCGAGCACGCCGACCAGTTCGTCCCCTTTCACCAGCGGTACCACCAACTCCGAGCGTGAAGCGGAATCGCAGGCGATGTGGCCCGGGAAGGCCTCCACATCGTCCACGCGCTGGGTCTGGCGGGTGCGTGCGGCGGCTCCGCAGACCCCCTTGTCCAACGGGATCCGCACGCAGGCTGGTAAGCCTTGGAACGGGCCAACGACCAATTCCCGGCCATCGAAGAAGTAGAAGCCGGCCCAGTTGAGGTCCGGCAGGGCGTGGTAGAGCAGTGCGGCCAGGTTGGCGGCATTGGCGATCCGGTCCGGTTCGCCGGCCAGCAGGGCACGGGCCTGCGCGGCCAGCTGTGCGTATTGTTCCGGCTTGCTGCCGGTGAGCGTCTGGGAGGCGAATGACATGGCGTCGATTCTACTCCCGCGTCCTGCGGGACGGCCCGATATGATGCGTCCCATGCGCATGGGCTGACGGGGGCGACAGGTGGGCGCGAATGCACGCGATGAAGAAGAAGCGGGTTGGCGTGGCCATGGCGTGACGCGGCTGGAGGCATTCGTCGATGCGGCGTTCGCGTTCGCGGTCACTTTGCTGGTCATCTCCGTGGAGCGCATTCCTGACAGCATCGGCGGCGTACTGCAGGCGCTGAAGAACATACCGGCGTTCGCCGCCAGCTTCGCGATGGTGGCGATGTTCTGGTACGCGCATGTGCGCTGGAGCCGGCGCTATCGGCTGGGCACCGTCCCGGCCACGCTGCTCAGCCTGTTGCTGGTGTTCCTGGTGCTGGTCTACGTGTATCCGCTGCGGCTGCTGCTGGGTACGTTCTTCGGGTGGATCACGGGCGGGTGGCTGCCGATGCCGCTGTCCGACGCCAACGGTCCGCGTCCGCTGGCCTTCATGTTCATTTTCTACGGGCTCGCGTTCGCGTCGATGTCCGCCTGCGTAGGCGGTCTGTATGCGCTCGCATGGCGCGCGCGTGGCCGGCTGCGGCTGGATGGCGATGCCGCCGCCAACGCAGCTGGGGAGGTCGCATCGCATGCCTATTTCGTTCTCGTCAGCCTGGTGTCGGTGCTGATCGCGCTGCTGCTGACCGAGCACTCGCGGTCGTGGCAGGTCGCATTGCCGGGCAGCGTGTATTTCCTGCTTTCGTTCACCGGCCTGGTGCATGTGCGTGGCCAGCGCTGGGGCGCGCGCCGCTGGCCGGAGCGCGCAGATGGATAGGCCGATGGACCGGCTGTTCGTCACCGGTACCGACACCGGCGTCGGCAAGACCGTTGCCAGTGCCGCCTTGTTGCATGCATTCCGCGCGCGCGGGTTGCGCGCGGTCGGCATGAAGCCGGTTGCCAGCGGCTGTACCCTCACGCCGGCCGGCTGGCGCAACGACGATGCACTGGCCCTGCAGGCGGCGAGCGATCCCGTGCCGCCGTACGAGGACCTCAATCCGTATGCGCTGCCCGCCCCGCTGGCGCCGGAGATCGCGGCCCGCGATGCAGGCGTGGACGTCCAACTGGGGGTGCTGGTTTCAGCGTTCGAGCGCCTGCATCCGATGGCTGATCTGGTACTGGTGGAAGGCGTTGGCGGCTGGGCCGCGCCGCTGACGGCGACGCTCGATCAACGGCACCTCGTCGAGGAACTGCGCCTGCCGGTGGTGCTGGTGGTGGGGATGCGGCTGGGCTGCATCAATCATGCACGGCTCAGTGCGCGCGCCATCCAGGACGACGGGGCACGGTTGGTGGGCTGGATAGCGAACGAGGTCGATCCGGAGATGGAACGCCGGGACGAGAACTTCGCCCTGCTGTCCGCGCGCATGCCGGTGCCGTGCTGGGGGAGGTTGCCACATGCGCCGGACATCGACGCCAGGCAGCTCAGCCGGCATATCGCGATTTCCCTGTAGGAGGGCCTTCAGGCCCGACAGGCGTTGCCGGAAAAGCACCGGGCCTGAAGGCCCTCCTGCAAGAGCCTGGGTGCGCGGGCAATAAAAAACCCGGCAGCGTGGGGGCTGCCGGGTCGGCTGCGCGGAGGGAGGGGGAGCCGCGCAATAAACGTTGGACGTGCAGGTCCTGGGGCGGGTTTTACTTGCCCTTGGCGGCCTTGGTCGCCTTGGCCACGGAGGCCTGGACGTTGTCGGTCGCGGTTTCGAACTGGGTCTTCACCAGCTGGCCGAAGGCCTCACCGGTCTTCAGGCCCAGGCCGAACACTTCCTGGCTGGCGGCGACGACGCGCTCGGCGTTGTCCTTGGCCACCTGCATGCCCTTCGGCCACAGGGTCTTGTAGCCTTCGAGGTCGCGGGTTTCAGCCAGCTCGCCGAAGAAGGCGGTGGTGGCGTCGATGTTCTTTTCGAAGGTCTTCAGCTGCACGCCGAACACGGTCTCGGCGCTTTCCAGGGCCAGACGGTTGGCGCGCGAGGCAGCGGCGGCGAACTGGTGCGTGAACTGGCTGAAGCTTTCGTTGAATTGCGTGGTCATGGCGTGCTCCTGAAAGGGGATTCCCATCTGTTGCGACGCAGCATAGACATATCCATGTTGCAGTGCAATAAGTGGCGTATGGAAATCCGACGAACGGTCAGGAGCCGTTAAAAATCAAACGCTTGTATGTAGTGGTATGAAACCGGTTTCATGCCTCAGGGGCCCGTATAGCGGCACCCGGACGTGCAGGTTTCATGCACCACGATGGCGCTCAGCAGCGGCAGCACCGGTTTGGTCTGGTCCCAGATCCACTTCGCGAGCTGCTCGCTGGTCGGGTTGTCCAGGCCGGGGATGTCGTTGAGATAGTGGTGGTCCAGCCGGTCGTAGATCGGCAGGAAGGCCGCCTTCACGTCGGCGAAGTCCATCACCCAGCCAGCGTGCGGATCGACCGGGCCGGAGAGATGCAGTTCGATGCGGAACGAATGTCCGTGCAGGCGCGCGCACTTGTGCCCGTCCGGCACGTGCGGCAGCCGGTGCGCGGCTTCCACGGTGAAGACCTTGAAGATATCCATGCGGCGATTCTAGAGGGCGTGGCAACCAGCGTGCGGCGCCGGTGAGGGCGCCGCACGATCGACTCAACGGGCAGGGCGTGCCTGGCTGGGGCGCGCACCGCCGGGGCGGCGGTCGCCTTCGCGACGCGGGCCACTGCTGTGCTTCTTCGGGCCGGCGTGGGCGTGGCGCGGGGCCTCGCTGTGCGGGCGGCGCGCATGCTTCTGCGGGCCGTTGCGGCGCGGGGTGCGCTCGCCGGCGGGCTGTTCGGCCTTGCCCGGCGCACTGTTGCCCCAGCGGATCGGCGTCTGCGGCTCGAAGCCCGGCACGTCGCGCAGGTCCACGTCGCGGCCGAGCATGCGCACGATGGCGCGCAGGTACTTGACTTCATCCTGCACCACCAGCGAGATCGCCTCGCCCGTCGAGCCGTTGCGGCCGGTGCGGCCGATACGGTGCACGTAGTCCTCGGCCACCATCGGCAGGTCGAAATTGATCACCTGCGGCAACTGGTCGATGTCGATGCCGCGCGCGGCGATGTCGGTGGCAACGAGCACGTTGATGCGGCCGGCCTTGAAGTCGTTGAGCGCGCGTTGGCGTGCGCCCTGCGACTTGTTGCCGTGGATCGCCGCGGTCTTGATGCCGCTCTTGTCCAGGAACATCGCCAGCTTGTCGCTGCCATGCTTGGTGCGGGCGAACACCAGCGTCTGCAGGCGGCTGTCCTTGGCCAGCAGGTGCAGCAGCAGGTCGCGCTTGCGGCTGCCATCGACCGGGTGGACGCGGTGGGTGATGGTCTCGGCGACGGTGTTCTTGGGCGTGACCTGGATCTGCTTCGGATCACGCATGAATTCCATGGCCAGTTCGCGGATCGGCTCGGCGAAGGTGGCGGAGAACAGCATGGTCTGACGGTTCTGCTTGGGCAGCTTGGCCAGGATGCGCTTGATCGAGGGCAGGAAGCCCATGTCGAGCATGCGGTCGGCCTCGTCCAGCACCAGCACCTCGATGCCGGACAGATCGATGCTGCGACGCTCGATATGGTCGATCAACCGGCCCGGGCAGGCGATCACCATGTCCACGCCACGGCGCAGCGCGTCCAGCTGGTTGCCCATGCCCACGCCGCCATAGATGGTGGTGCTGGGAATGCGCAGGTACTTGCCGTAGCCACGCAGGCTGTCATGCACCTGCACGGCCAGTTCGCGGGTGGGGGTCAGCACCAGTGCGCGCGGCTTGCGCGGGCCACGGGTGGCGACTTCCTGCGGCGTGGTGGCCAGGTACTGGATCAGCGGCAGGCCGAACGCGGCGGTCTTGCCGGTGCCGGTCTGGGCGCCGGCCAGCAGGTCGTGCCCGGCCAGGGCCAGCGGGATGGCCTGTTCCTGGATGGCGGTGGGCTGGGTATAGCCCTGTTCGTCCAGCGCACGCAGGAGGGCGGGCGCGAGGCCAAGGTTTTCAAACGTCATGGTGGAAGCTCCAAAGCCGGCCGGCCGGACACGCACGCAACGCCGGCACAGCGAAGTGCGGCAACGTGGGACGCGCGGAATGCGGTGAGGCCGTGACTCGAAGCGTTCCCTGAAACCGCGCTGCGAGAAGGGGTGCGGAGGCGCCAAAGCGGCGGATCCGGGCTTGCCCACGAAAGAAGTCGGGGCGGGGCGGGCGCGGGAGGTCGTGTGGACATCCCGGCGCCGGCGGACCATGGGGAAACGAACGGCCGCGGGCAAGCGGCGCGCACTGTAACCGAATCCGGGCCTGAATGGGGGAATGGGTGCTGAAACCCGGGTCTGCGACCAATTGTCGCAGCCCGGAAATCAGTGACTTGCGGGCGTATCATGGCCTGGGAAGACCACGTAGCCGACCGCCATGAGCCTTCGCATCCTCCGCCAGAACGACGCCCCGGTGACCCGTGCGCCAGCCGATGGCGTGGTCTGCCAGGCCAATTCGCGCGGTTGTGGCGGCTGCCTGGTCCGGCACCTGGCCATCTGCGCGGCCCTGCCGGTGGAGAAGGCCCATGCCATGGAGGCGCTGGCCGATGACGTCCGGCTGTCCGCGGGCGAGGCGCTGGTGCGCGAGGGCGAGCCGCGGCGGGGCGTGTTCACGGTGACCAAGGGAGCGTTGCGCCGCATCCGGCTGTTGCCGGACGGGCGCCGGCTGGTGGCGGGGTTCCTGATGCCGGGCGACTTCATCGGCTTCAGCGGGACCTCGCACTACAAGCACACCATTGAGGCGATCACCGACAGCACGCTGTGCGAATTCTCGATGGCCGACATGCGCGGCCTGTGCCACGACCACCCGGAGCTGGAGCGCGAACTGTTGGAGCGCGCCTGCGTCGAACTCGACGCCACCCGTGGCAACCTGATGTCGCTGGCCCGCCTCAATCCGATGGAGCGCCTGTCCGGCTTCCTGGTGGACATGGCGCAGCGTCGTCGGCGCCAGGGCCAGGACGACACCGAAGTAATCCTGCCGATGACGCGTACCGACATCGCCGACTACCTGGGCCTGACCGTCGAGACCGTCAGCCGCAGCTTCACCCGCCTGCGCCAGGAAGGCAGCATCGCCACGGACGACCCGCACCACGTGCGCCTGCTCAACCGCAAGCGCCTGGACGCCCTGGCCGAAGCGCGCGCCTGAGGCTTTTTTTGCTCTCTGTAGGAGCGACGTAAGTCGCGACCGTATGCCCCGCGGGCGATGGGAGCGCAGCAGGGCATGCAGGTGTTTCCGCAGCGCTGTTCCACCCGACGGTGCAACGGTCGATCATTCGTGCGGTCGCGACTCACGTCGCTCCTACAGGGGGATGGCCTCCTTCACCAGCTTGCCATCGCGCAGCCGATACCGCGTATCCACCACGCCATCCGGCAGCGTCGCATGGCTGATGATCAGCACGCTGCGCCCCTCGCTGGCGGTCGCGATGTCGCGCATCAGGGCGTCAGCGGTGTCCTGGTCGAGGCCTTCGGTGGGCTCGTCGAGCAGCAGCAACGGTGCATCGCGCAGCAGCGCACGCGCCAGCGCCAGTCGACGTGCCTGGCCCGCCGACAGCGTCGCGCCGTTCTCGCCGACCCAGGTATCCAGACCGTCGTCCGCATCGCGGAAGCGGGCGTCCAGCTTCACCTGCGCCAGCGCCTGCCACAGGCGCGCATCGTCGGCAGCGGGATCGCCGAGGCGCAGGTTTTCGCGCACGCTGCCGGAAAAGACCGGCGCGTCCTGCGGCAGCCAGGCGATGCGGGTGTGCCAGAGCGCAGGATCCAGCGTGCGCAGGTCGTCGTCGGCGAAGCGTACTTCCCCTGCGTTCGGCGTACACAGTCCCAGCGCCAACGCCAACAAGGAGGATTTGCCTTCGCCGCTGTCGCCGGAGACCAGCACGCGCTCGCCCGCTTCGATGCGCAGGCTGGCGCCATCGAGCACGCGCCGCGCGCTGCCGGGCCAGGCGAACACCACCTCGCGGAACCACAGCACACCGCGTGGCGCTGGCGGTTGCGCACCCGTGCGCCCGTGGCTTCGGGCTTCGTGCTTCGGCTCCACCACTTCTTCAAGCCGTCCGGTTGCGGTGACGGCGGCACGCCATGCCTGCCAGGCCGGGGCGATGGCGCTGCAGGCTTCCAGTACGGCGACCGTCATGAAGAACAGGCCGCCCGCGGCTGCGGCGCCGATGCGTTCGCCGTGCACCGCCGACAGCAGGACCCACAGCATCGCCGGCAGCGTGGCGGCCGTGACCAGGGCATGCGCCAAACTGGCGAGCGCAAGCCGGCGCTTGCGCAGGTCTTCCCACTGCGCCACCTCGCGGCTCCGCGCATCCAGCGCTGCCAGCCACGCCGATGTGGCATCCATCGCGACGAGGTCCTGCTGGCCTTCGATGCCTTCCTGCACCGACGCGCGCAGGCGCATGCGGGCCTCGGCGCGTTCGCCTTCCAGCGCCGCCACGCTGCGCGCCGCCAGCCACGGCGCCAGCGCACCGATCAGCAGCAGCGCGACGAGCAGCACGGCGCCGGCTGCCGGCAGCGCGAACGTCGCCACCAGCGTCGCCAGCGCGCACAGCGACAGCACGGCCAGCAGCGGGCCGAGCGCGCGGACCAGCACGCCGTCGACCGCTTCGATGTCCGCCATCAACCGCGCCATCAGTTCGCCGATGCGGAAGCGGCCCAGGCCCAGCGGCGCCAGCGGCAGTGCGCGGCGGAAGAACCACACCCGCAGGTCGCGCGCGAGCCGCAGCGTGGCATCGTGGCCGAGCAGCTTCTCCGCGTAGCGCGACAGGATGCGTACGAAGGTCAGCGCACGGACGCCGGCCGACGGGCCGAAGAAGTTGAAGCCGAGTGCCGTACTGCCCGCCAGTGCTGCGGCAGTGAGGAAATGTCCGGACAGGCCGAGCAGTGCCGTGCCTGCGAGCAGCGTCAGCAACAGCAGCGCTATCGCGAGTACGATCCATCTACGGTGAAGAAGGACCACCTCGCGCAGGCGCACCGGCAGCGTGTCGTCGCGGTCGGTCATCGGGGCGCTACCGCGGTCGCATGCAGCTTCCCGCCATGCACGCGCCAGGTCTGCGCTATCGCCGCTTGCGCGGCGGCGCTGTGCGTAGCCATCACCAGCCCGCGTCCGCGTGCGAAGTGCAGGATCGCCCGCAGCACGGCGGCTTCCGTGTCCGGATCGAGGAAGGCCGTGGGCTCGTCGAGCAGCAGCAGGTCGGGGTCGCGCAGGAACACGCGCGCCAGCGCGATGCGTCGCGCTTCGCCGCCGGACAGGCCGAAGCCGCGTTCGCCGATCACCGTATCCAGGCCGTCAGGCAGGCGGTCCGCGAAACGCAGCACCTGTGCCGCTTCGGCCGCTCGCCGCAGTTCGTCGTCGCCCGCATCCGGTTTCGCCAGACGCAGGTTGTCGAGCAGGCTGCCGGCGAACAGGAACGGACGCTGCGGCGCGTAGCCGATGCGCAGGCCGGGTGCGCGCTCCACCGTGCCGGTCGTGGCCGGAATCCAGCCGGCCAGGGCTTCCAGCAGCGTGCTCTTGCCGTCGCCGCTGGCGCCGACGAGGGCGATGTGCTGGTCGCGATGCAGTGCCATATCGACATGGCGCAACACGTCGCGTGCATTGCCTGCATGGCGCAGCGTGACGTCGCGCGCGCTGATGAGGGTGCCCGCAGGCACTGTGGTCGGAAGGACGGGCGGCATGACGGCGTCCGCATCGTCCAGTACCGGCGCGATCTCGTCCATCGCCGCCAGCGCCGCAGCGCGGTCGTGGTAGTGCGTGGCCAGCCGTCGCAGCGGCGCGTAGAACTCCGGCGCCAGCAGCAGGCAGAACACGCCCGTGCCCAGCGTCAAGGGCTGCGCGCGCAGATCGATCATGCCGAGATAACTCAGGCCGAGGTACAGCGCGATCATCGCCACGCTCAGCGAGGCGAAGAACTCCAGTACCGCCGACGAAAGGAACGCGATGCGCAGCACGCGCAGGCTGCGCAGGCGCAGTTCCTCGGCGGCGGAACGGATGCCTTCCAGTTCAGCCTCGCCACGCCCATACAGGCGGATCAGACCCAGTCCGCGCAGACGGTCGGCGAAGTGTCCGCCCATGCGCGCGAGTGCCTGCAACTGCCGTTGGCTGGCGGCCTGCGCGCTCCAGCCGACCAGCATCATGAACACCGGCACCAACGGCATCGTCAGCAACAGGATCAGGCCGACCGTGCGATCCACGCAGAACGCCGCCAGCAGGATCGCCAGCGGTACGCCCACCACCTCCGCGCGTACTGGCACGAAGCCGCCGAAATAGCCTTCCAGCGCATCCACGTGCGCGCCCATGCGTTCGGCCAGCGCGCCGCTCTGCCGGGTGCGTACCCAGGCGGGACCGCGCGCCACCAGCGCGCGCGCGATGCTGCCGCGCAGGTCGACGCGGATGCGCTCGACCGCATGGTCGGCGCATCGCCGGCTCGCCCATCCCAGTCCGGCGCGCAGCAGCAACAGGATCAACAGGCCGCCAAGCAGTGGCAGCAGGACGAGGGGCGGCTCGTGGGCGACGAACGCGCGCTGCATGCACACGGCGATGAGCGCAGCCTGCGGCACGAGCAGCCAGCCAGCGAACAGGGCGAGCGCGCTGGCGGCCCGCAAGGGATCGCGCGCCACGCGCCCCAGCGTCTGCAGGCGCATCTTCGCGTTCGCGCCTTCTGAAGCCGGTGTCGCATCCGCCCTCATGGTGGCAATGGCTGGCAGCCCAGTGCCGTGAGCACGCCGTGCAGCGCCGGGTGCCGCATCAACCAGGGCGAGGCGATGGTCAGCAGGCCCGCCGCGAGCACGAAGGTCGCGGCCACGCGCCGCACGGCCGGTTGCTGCCAGCGCCGCCCCAGGCGTGCGCCCGACCAGGTCAGGGTGACCATCATCGGCAGTGTGCCGAGCCCGAACGCGGCCATGGTCAAGGCGGCATCGCGCGCATTGGCCTGCAGCCAGGCGACGGTGAGCAGGCTCAGGCTGAGTCCGCACGGCAACCAGCCCCACAGCGCACCGGCCACCAGGCGGCGCGGCAGCGTGTCCGCCGGCAGCACGCGTGCATGCAGGGGCCGCAATGCCTGCCAGACCTTCGCACCGGGACGGGCAAGGAAATCCAGGCGGCCCCGCTGGTCGAACAGGCGCAGCGCCAGCACCACCAGGGCCAGTCCCACGCCGACGCGCATCGCGAGCACGGCGGTGTCGTGCCGTGCCAGCGCCAGCAGGCCACCGCCGAAGGCGCCGACGATCGCGCCCGCCAGCGTGTAACCGGCGACGCGGCCGAGGTTGAGCTGCAGGGCACCGCTCCAGCCTGGTTGCCGGGAGGACATCGCGGAGAAGCCGGTGGCGATGCCGCCGCACATCACCGCGCAGTGCGTGCTGCCCACCAGGCCCGCCAGCAGGGCAGCGGACAGGACAGGGAGGTCAGGCGCCATCGTCGCCTTCGCGCGCGCGCGCGTCCTCGCGCTGTTTCGGCGGTGCATCGTCGAGGATGTCCAGCGCGGGTGTGTCGAGATCGTCGAACTGGCCCTTGCGCACGGCCCACGCGAACGCGGCGATGGCCAGGCCCAGCAGGACCAGGCTGATCGGCAACAGCATCAGCAGGATGTTCATGCCGCCATCTCCGTGGACGTGCGCGCCAGCCGCAGCGCATTGAGGGTGACCACCAGCGAGGATACCGCCATGCCCAGCGCCGCGATCCATGGCGTGACCAGGCCGGCGGCGGCCAGTGGCACGGCGAGCAGGTTGTAGCCGGCAGACCAGGCCAGGTTCTGCTTCACCAGCCGCCGCGACAGCCGCGCCACGCGCACGGCGTCGGCGATGCGCAACAGCGAAGGACCGGTGGCGACCAGGTCGGCCGCCCGCTGCGCCAGCGGCGCGCCTTCGCCCATCGCGATCGAGACATCCGCGCCGGCCAGCACCGGCGCGTCGTTCAATCCGTCGCCGACCATCGCCACGATGCGGCCTTCCGATTGCAGCTGCCGCACGCGTGCCAGCTTGTCCTCCGGCGATTGCCGGGCAAGCGTCGACGCGATGCCGAGGACGTGCGCCAGGCGCTGCACCGCGCCCTCGCTGTCGCCGCTGGCCAGATGGATGTCCAGGCCCTGCGCGCGCAGGGCCCGGATGGCGATGGCGGCATCCTCGCGCGGTCGCTCGTTCAAGGTGAAGCAGGCGACGCCGTGCGTGCCATCGCCCAGCCACAGGCCGCCATCGTCTGCCCGGTGTGCGGCCCAGTCCGCGCGCCCGAAGCGCCAATGGCGACCGTCGACATCGCCTTCCACGCCCTGGCCGGGACGTGCGACCACGGCCTGCGCCCATGCGCGTGCATCGACATCCGCGAATGCGGTCGCGATCGGGTGGCCGCTGTCCTTCTCCAGCGCGGCCACGATGCGCGTGGCGGCGTCCGCGTCCAGGCCGTCGAATACCTCCACGGCCACGCGTGCGGGACGGCCGTCGCTGAGCGTGCCGGTCTTGTCGAACACCACGTCGGTAGCGCGCGCCAGCGTGTCCAGCGCTTCGGGCCGCGTGGCCAGCACGCCGCAGCGCGCCAGTGCACCATGCGCGGCGGCGAGCACGGCGGGCACCGACAGCGACAGCGCGCAGGGGCAGCTGATGACCAGCAGAGCGAGGGTCACCTCGAACGCCCGTTCGGGCTGGTACATCCGCCAGCCGATGTAGACGCACACCGCCAGCACCAGCAGCGAGACCACGAAATGCCGGCCCACGCGATCCGCCAGTTGCGCCAGTGGCGGGCGATGGCCCTGCGCGCGGTCGACCAGTTCCGCCAGCTGCGACAGCCGTGTCGCCGTGCCGATTGCGGTCACGCGCAGCCGTGCCGGACGCTCGCGGCAGGTGGTGCCGGCATACACGGTCTCGCCCGCATGCCGGCGCACCGGTCGCGATTCTCCGGTCAGCAGCGCTTCCTCGAAATCCGCGGCCGCGTCCAGCAGCACGCCATCGGCGGGCACGCCCTCGCCGGCGGGCACGCAGACCACGTCGGCCACGCGCAGCGCCGACGGCGGCACCGATTCGCGCGTGCCGTCATCGCGCTCGCGGATCGCGAACACCGGCTGCGCGCGCGCCAGCGCATCCACCTGTGCGGTGGCGAC
Organism: Pseudoxanthomonas sp. LARHCG66; assembly: GCF_052871755.1. Classification (NCBI taxonomy): domain Bacteria; kingdom Pseudomonadati; phylum Pseudomonadota; class Gammaproteobacteria; order Lysobacterales; family Lysobacteraceae; genus Pseudoxanthomonas; species Pseudoxanthomonas sp. LARHCG66. The sequence goes on from NZ_JBIXJW010000006.1 coordinate 181,090, forward strand.
GTTGCGCGCGCGCTGTTCCAGCATGCGCGCGGCCAGCAACAGGAAGACGAACATCACCGCCGCGTCGTACCAGACATGCGTGCCGCCACGGATCGTCTCGACCAGGCTGGCGACGTAGGCGAGCAGGGTGGAGCTGGCGATCAGCGTGTCCATCCCCACGTGGCGCGCGCGCAGTTCGCGCGCCATGCCGGCGAGGAACGGCCAGCCGCTGTAGAACACCACCGGCGTGCTGACCAGGAAGGTGAGCCAGCGGAACAGGTCGCGTGTCGGCAGCGGCATGGTGGCGTTGACGTCGAGGTACAACGCCTCGGCCAGCATCATCGCCTGCAGCGAACCGAGGCCGGCCACGCCGAGTCGCAGCAGCCAGCGGCGGCGTTCGGACAGGCGGGCCTGTTCGCGTGCGTCGCCGGTGGCCAGATACGGTCGATAGCCCAGCATGGCCAGGCGGTGCAGCAGGGCGGACAGGTGCGTGCGTGCCGGGTCCCAGGCGATGCGGATGCGGCCGGTTACCGCGTTGGCGGTGGTGTCGAGCACGCCGGCTTCGCGCGCCAGTGCGCGGTCGATCAGCCACGCGCACGCGGCGCAGCGCATGCCGTCGGTGAGCAGCACGATCTCGCGGCCACCGTCGATGGCGCGGCTGTGTTCATCCTGCAACTCGGCACGGTCCCAGCTTGCAAGATCCAGCCGGTCGGCCTGCACGCGGTTGGCGCTCGCGCTGCGCAGGCGGTAGTAGCTGCCCAGGTCCGCATCCTCGATCCACGCGGCGGCCGCCGCGCAGCCTTCGCAGCAGAACGCCCGTCCGCCCGCATCGACCCGGCGTGCGGCATCGCCGACCGGCTCGCCGCAGTGGTGGCAGGGCACCACGGGGATGTCCATGCAGGGGCGCTCAGCCGCTCCCGTGCGAGGGGGCCAGTCGCACGGCCTGGGTGTCTTTCTGCAGGCGTCCCCGGATACGCCATGCGCCGTCCTGCGGCGCGAGCTGGATGTTCCAGTCATGGGTGGTTTCGATTTCCGCGGGCGCGGTCCAGCCGGCCGTGTCGCGTGCCAGGGTCAGGACGACGTCCTTCGCGGCTTCGGTCGGATGGGCGAGCGTCAGCACCAGCGGGGACGTGCCCGCGAAATCGCCGGTGACGGCGATCATCTCCACGTGATCCGTGCGGACCTGCACGATCGCGCTGAGCTTGCGCTGCGCGGCATTGTCGTCGGGGCCCAGGTCGGCGGTCTGGATCTGCGACACCCGCTGCACCTTGTCGGTGACGGAATCCGCTCCTCCCGCCCGCACGGCGACCACCACCAGCCAGAGGCCGGCGATGACCGATGCCAGCGGCAGGCCCCAGACCAGCCACACCATCGGCTCTTTCCAGAACGGGCGCGCGACGGCGGCGGAGGGATCGGGCTTCGTGGTCATTGCATGGGTCCGAAATAGCTGCTTTCCACGGTCTTCCCGGTGCCGGTATCGACATCGCGGACAGTGAACGTCACGGCATGGCGGCCGTGCAGGGTGGCAGGGGCGGTGGCGGTGACGGGCAGCGACAGCACTTCCTCGGGCGCTGCCTGCACCATCAGTTCGCCGTCGCGCAGGCGGATGCCGGGCTGGCCGGACGCCAGTGTCACGCGGTAGCGGTGCGATTGCTGGTCCTTGTTCACCAGTTTGAGCGTGTAGCTGTTTTCGACCTGGTCGCCGGCCACTTCGCGGTACAGCGCGTTGCGGTCGCGCAGCACTTCCGCGATCAGCACGTCGCGGTTGAACACGCCCCAGCCCCACGCCGCAACCAGCGCCAGCAGGATGGTGCCGTAGACGAAGATGCGCGGTCGCAGCACCTTCGACGGTTTGCCGTCGATGGCGTTCTGCGTGGTGTAGCGGATCAGGCCCTTCGGGTAGCCCATCTTGTCCATCACGTCGTCGCAGGCGTCGATGCACGCGCCGCAGGCGATGCACTCGTACTGCAGGCCGTTTCGGATATCGATGCCGGTGGGGCAGACCTGCACGCAGATCGTGCAGTCGATGCAGTCGCCCAGTTGGTCGGGGACGAATTTCGGTAGCGGCTCGATCACCGCGCCGGCACCGGCGAAGGTGATGGTGCCGTGCGCGCCGAGGCGCTGGTCGGCGGCGCTGGGATGTGCGTTGGCACGCACCACGTAATCGTAGGCGGTGACCTGGTCGAGCAGGCCGCGCGCACGTTCCAGCACGCTGCCCAGGCCGCGCTTGCGCGGACCGCGCGGCTCGCCGCGCATCGGGTCGTAGGCGATGATCAGGGTGTTGCGGTCGAACATCGCGCTCTGGAAGCGCGCGTACGGACACATGTACTTGCAGACCTGCTCGCGCAGGAAGCCGGCGAAGCCCCACGTGGCCAGCGCGTAGAAGAACACCCAGAACGTCTCCCAGCCACCCCAGGCGAAGGGCCACAGGCGCGCGCCGAGATCGAGGATGGGCGTGAAGAAACCGACGAAGGTGAAGCCCGTCCATAGCGCGAACACCGCCCACAGCACGTGCTTGCCGCCCTTGCGCATCACCTTGTTGGCGCTCCAGGGCGCGGCATCCAGCTTGATGCGCGCGCTGCGGTCGCCTTCGGTCCAGCGCTCCATCCACAGGAACACTTCCGTCCACACCGTCTGCGGACACGCATAGCCGCACCACAGGCGGCCCGCCAGCGCGGTGAAGAAGAACAGCGCCATCGCCGCGATGATCAGAAGCACCGCCAGCAGCAGGAAATCCTGCGGCCAGAACACCAGCCCGAACACGTAGAACTTGCGCGCGGGCAGGTCGAACAGCACGGCCTGGCGGTCGTCCCACTTCAGCCACGGGAACACGTAGTACATGCCCAGCAGCCACCACACCGCCGCCACGCGCAGGCGGTTGAGCGTGCCCGCCACATCGCGCGGATACACCTTGCGCTCGCTCACGTAGAACGAGTTGCCCTGCGCATCCACCACGTCCAGCGGAATGCGCCGCTTGGCGGTGTCAGGGGCGGGAGAGGGAGGAGGTGCTGGCGTGGACATGGGCGACTCTGTCTTGGCTGGCGTCATGCTCGCGCCGCATCGGCACGCGAGGGAGCGACGGTTTGTCGCAGGCCGCGCTCAGTCCGGCGGCAGCGCGCGGTTGAAGCGGCTGGCCGGACGCAGCAGGATCCAGGTGAACAGGCTGCTGGCCGACGTCGCCAGCCAGAACATGAAGAAACCCAGCGTGTAGCCGAGTTCGCGGCTGATCGCCAGGTCGGGAAAGGTCATGTCGCGCAGCGTCAGCGGGTCGACGAAGGCGAAGAACACCATCGTCGCCACGCCGGCGGCGAAGAAGCTGGGCCACAGCACCGCCCCGATGCGCTGTGCGAGCGGTCGGGGCGGATGGTCGAGGCGGGGCTCGGTGAAATCCGTCATTTCGCGCCGGCGGTCGCCTGGCCCTGCTTGTGCGAGAGCGACCAGACATACGAGGCGACCAGGCGGGCACGTGTCTCGCCCAGCAGTTCGCGGTGGGCGGGCATCACGCCATGACGGCCCTTGTTGATGGTCGTGCGCATGCTCTCCTTGCTGTTGCCGTACAGCCAGTAATCGTCGGTGAGGTCGGGGGCGCCCAGTTCCTGGTTGCCCTTGCCGTCCACGCCGTGGCAGGCCACGCAGAGGCCATCGTACAGCGGCTTGCCCTGGGCAGCCATGAAGTTGTTCTTCATGCCGTCCTGCGGGTTGTTCAGCACGTTGACGTAGGCGATGACGTAGTCGACCGCGTTGTCGCCGCCCATGTTGGTCAGCGCGGTGCCCCATTCCGGCATCACGCCTTCGCGGCCATCCAGCACCGTCTGCAGCACCAGGTCGGGCGTGCCGCCCCAATGCCAGATGTCGTCGCTGAGATTGGGATATCCGATCGCGCCCTGGCCGGTGGAACCATGGCAGGTGGCGCAGGTGTTGTTGAAGATGGACTGTCCCAGCGCCAGCGCCTTCGGATCCTTGGCCAGCTGGTCGATGGGCTGGTTGGCGAATGGTGCGAACGTCGCTTCCAGCTTCTTGTCCTGCACGGCCTTGACCTGGTCGTGCTCGCCTGTGGAGGACCACTTCGCATAGCCGGGAATCACGCCCAGGCCGCCGTACCATGCGATGTAGCCGATGCTGAAGAAAATGGTGAGGTAGAACAGGTTGATCCACCACTTCGGCAGCGGCTTGTTGTACTCGGTCAGGTCGCCGTCCCACACGTGCGAGGTGTCTTCCGGTGCGGGGTCGCCGGGCCGGCGGCGGCCGGTCCACCACAGCAGCCACACGCAGCCCAGGATGTTCAGTACGACCAGCGCGACGATGAATCCGATCCAGCCTGCGCTCATGGGTTGTTCTCCCCTTCCTCACCCAGCGGCATGCGTGCCGCATCCTCGAAATCCGCCTTGCGGCGCGGGCTCCACGCCCACACCCAGCCGGCGATGAACAGCACGATCAGTGCCCCGGTCACGATCCCCGATACCATGGCTCAGCCTCCCCTCGGCGCGGCCTTGCCCAGCCCTTGCAGGTAGGCGACCACGGCGTCCAGTTCTGTCCTGCCTTCCACGTCGGTGGCGGCACTGTTGATTTCCTCGTCGGTATACGGATCGCCGATGCGCTGCAGCGTCTTCATGCGCTGGGCGACTTCGGCGCCGTCCACCTTGGCGTTCTCCAGCCAGGGGAAGGACGGCATGTTCGATTCCGGCACCACGTCGCGCGGGTTGATCAGGTGCACGCGGTGCCAGTCGTCGGAATAGCGACCGCCCACCCGGGCCAGGTCGGGCCCGGTGCGCTTGCTGCCCCACTGGAACGGGCGGTCGTAGACCGATTCGCCGGCCAGCGAATAGTGGCCGTAGCGCTCGGATTCGAAGCGCAGCGTGCGCACCATCTGCGAGTGGCAGTTGTAGCAACCCTCGCGGATGTAGATGTCGCGGCCGGCCAGTTGCAGCGCCGGGTAGGGCTTGACGCCTTCCAGCGGCTTGATCGCCTCGGCCTGGAACATCAGCGGGACGATCTCGGCCAGGCCGCCGAACGACACCGCCACCGCGATCAGCACCGCCATCAGGCCGACGTTCTTCTCGACTTTCTCGTGTGAATTTCCGTTGCTCATGTCGGTTCCTCAGGCGCGCGCTTGGCTGGCATCGGGCGGCAGGATCGGCTGCGGTGCAGTGGACCTGGCCGCCTGGAAGGTCTTCCAGGTGTTCCAGGCCATCAGCAGCATGCCGACGAATACCAGCAGGCCGCCGCCCAGGCGGACCAGGTAGTAGGGATACGTGGCGTTCAGCGCTTCGACGAAGCTGTAGGTCAGCGTGCCGTCGGCGTTGGTGGCGCGCCACATCAGGCCCTGCATCACGCCGGCGATCCACATCGAGGCGATGTAGAACACCACGCCCAGCGTGTGCAGCCAGAAGTGCGTGTCGATGGCCTTGATGGAGAACATCTGTTCGCGGCCCAGCAGCTTGGGCAGCATCGCGTACACCGAGCCGATGGTGATCATCGCCACCCAGCCCAGGGCACCGGCATGCACGTGCCCGATGGTCCAGTCGGTGTAGTGGCTCAGCGAATTGACCGTCTTGATCGACATCATCGGACCTTCGAAGGTCGACATCATGTAGAACGAGAGCGAGACGATCAGGAACTTCAGGATCGGGTCGGTGCGCAGCTTGTGCCACACGCCCGACAGCGTCATCACGCCGTTGATGGCGCCGCCCCAGCTGGGCGCCAGCAGGATCAGCGAGAACACCATGCCCAGGCTCTGCGCCCAGTCCGGCAGCGCGGTGTAGTGGAGGTGGTGCGGACCGGCCCACATGTAGATGGCGATCAGCGCCCAGAAGTGCACGATCGACAGGCGGTACGAGTAGACCGGGCGGCCGGCCTGCTTCGGCACGAAGTAGTACATCATTCCCAGGAAGCCGGCGGTCAGGAAGAAGCCCACCGCGTTGTGGCCGTACCACCACTGCACCATCGCATCGACCGCGCCGCTGTACACCGGATAGGAGTGCAGCAGGCCGCTGGGCAGCGCCAGGCTGTTGACGATGTGCAGCAGCGCCACCGCGATGATGTAGGCGCCGAAGAACCAGTTGGCCACGTAGATGTGCTTGACCGCGCGCTTGGCGATGGTGCCGAAGAACAGCACGGCGTAGGACACCCAGACCACCGCGATCAGCACGTCGATCGGCCAGATCAGCTCGGCGTACTCCTTGCCCTGGGTCAGGCCCAGCGGCAGCGAGACGGCGGCGGCCACGATGACCAGCTGCCAGCCCCAGAACACGAACGCGGCCAGCTTGTCGGAGAGCAGCCGCACGTGGCTGGTCCGCTGCACCACATGCAGGCTGGTGGCGAACAGGGCGCAGCCACCGAACGCGAAGATCACCGCGTTGGTGTGCAGCGGGCGCAGGCGTCCGTAGCTCAGCCACGGCAGATCGAAATTCAGCGCCGGCCAGTACAGCTGGGCCGCGATCAGCACCCCCACCAGCATCCCCACGATGCCCCAGACCACGGTCATCACCGTGAACTGGCGCACCACCTTGTCGTTGTAAGTCCCCTGGACGCCTTGCATGCGGCCTCTCCTATTCTGGTACGGTGGATTCTCGGGCCCATTCAGCCGGGCCGCATTGATCAGGATCAACCCCTTCCCGACAGCCGGTCGGCTGCGGGGCGCGCAGGATGCCGCAGGGCCGCGCGAAGGGGGGTGCGACAGATGGTCGCCCCCGTTCGCGACAGGCGGCGTCTAGAATCCACCACGGACACCCGGGAGCCGCATCGCCATGCCGGACATGACCGTCGTCGAACTGTCCCGTCTGCAATTCGCGCTGACGGCGATGTACCACTTCCTGTTCGTGCCGCTGACGCTGGGGCTGTCCTTCATGATCGCGATCATGGAGAGCGTCTACGTGATGACCGGGCGCGACATCTGGCGCCGGATGACGATGTTCTGGGGCACGCTGTTCGGCATCAACTTCGCCATGGGCGTGGCCACCGGCATCGTGATGGAGTTCCAGTTCGGCATGAACTGGTCCTACTACAGCCACTACGTGGGCGACATCTTCGGCGCGCCGCTGGCCATCGAAGGGCTGATGGCGTTCTTCCTGGAAGCGACCTTCATCGGCCTGTTCTTCTTCGGCTGGGACAAACTGTCGCGCGTGAAGCACCTGATGGTGACCTGGCTGGTGGCGCTGGGCACCAACTTCTCGGCGCTGTGGATCCTGATCGCCAACGGCTGGATGCAGTACCCGGTGGGCGCCGAATTCAATCCCGTCACCATGCGGATGGAAGTCACCGACTTCGCGGCGGTGCTGTTCAACCCGGTGGCGCAGGCGAAGTTCGTGCACACCGTCAGCGCGGGGTACGTGCTGGGCGCGGTGTTCGTGATGTCGATCAGCGCGTTCTACCTGTTGCGGGGACGCCATGCGGACCTGGCCAAGCGCTCGATGGCGGTGGCGGCCAGCTTCGGCCTGGCCGCGGCCCTGTCGGTGGTGGTGCTGGGCGACGAGAGCGGTTACGTGGCCGGCGAGAACCAGAAGATGAAGCTGGCGGCCATCGAGGCGATGTGGGAGACCGAGCCGGCGCCGGCGGGATTCACTGCTTTCGCGATTCCCGACCAGGAGGCGCGCGCCAACCGTTATGCCGTGCACATCCCGTGGGTGATGGGCCTGATCGGCACGCGCTCGTTCAATACCGAAATTCCGGGCATCGGGGAGCTGGTCGAACGCGCCGAGGGCCGCATCCGCAACGGACAACTGGCCTACGCGGCGCTGCAGCAGCTGCGCGCCAATCGCGAGGATGTGCAGGCGAAGGCGGTGTTCGACCAGCACTGGCGCGACATGGGCTATGCGCTGCTGCTGAAGCGCTACCGCGAGGATATCGGCAGCGCCACTGACGCGGAGATCACGCGCGCCGCCGCCGACACCATCCCGCGCGTGGCGCCGCTGTTCTGGAGTTTCCGCCTAATGGCGGGCATCGGTTTCTACTTCATCGCGTTCTTCGCGCTGGCGTTCTGGCTGGCGACGGTGCAGAAGCTCGACAAGTACCCGTGGTTCCTGAAGCTGGCGCTCTACAGCCTGCCGCTGCCCTGGCTGGCGATCGAAGCCGGCTGGCTGATCGCCGAATACGGACGGCAGCCGTGGGCCATCGATGGCGTGCTGCCGACGTTCATGGCCGCCTCGGGACTGCAACTGCACCAGGTCGTCATCTCGCTCACCGGTTTCGTGCTGGTCTACACCACGCTGGCGGTCATCGACGTGTACCTGTTGCGCAAGGTGATCCTGAAAGGCCCGGATGACGTGCCCGGCGGCGAACGGCGACCCGACCAGGCAGGCACGCCGCTGGCACCCGCGTCCACGACCGTGGCCTGACAGGAGGACGACATGGACACGATTCCCCTCGACTACGCGACCCTGCGCCTGATCTGGTGGTTGCTGCTGGGCATCCTGCTGATCGGCTTCGCCGTGATGGACGGCTTCGACCTGGGCATCGGCACGCTGTTGCCGGCGGTGGCGCGTACCGATGCCGAGCGCCGGTTGGTGCTGAACGTGGTGGGCCCGGTGTGGGAAGGCAACCAGGTGTGGCTGATCCTGGGCGGTGGCGCGATCTTCGCGGCATTCCCGGCGCTGTATGCAGTCAGCTTCTCGGGCTTCTACCTGGCGATGTTCCTGATCCTGTTCGCACTGATCCTGCGGCCGGTCGGCTTCAAGTTCCGCAGCAAAGTCGAAGACGCGCGCTGGCGGGCGGTGTGGGACTGGGCGCTGTTCGTCGGCGGCTTCGTGCCCGCGCTGGTGTTCGGCGTGGCGATGGGCAACGTGCTGCTGGGCGTGCCCTTCCATTTCGACGACACGCTGCGCATCCATTACAGCGGCGGCTTCTTCGCGCTGCTGTCGCCGTTCGCGGTGCTGTGCGGCCTGGTCAGCGTCGCCATGCTGGTGGCCCATGGCGCCAGCATGCTGGTGCTCAAGACCGACGGGCCGGTGGCGCTGCGTGCGCGGCGCCTCGGATCGCTGGCGGCGGTGGCGACGGCGGTGTTGTTCGTGCTGGCCGGCGTGTGGGTGGCGAAGGGCGTGGACGGTTACGCCGTGGTCGGGGCCGCCGTGACCGATGCCGCGTCCAATCCGCTGTTCAAGCAGGTGACCAGCGCGCGCGGCGGCTGGATGGCGAACTACCAGGCCATGCCGTGGACCTGGATCTTCCCCGTGCTGGGCGTCACGGGCGCGCTGGCCGCCGCGCTGCTGTTGCGCGCGGGCCGCGGCATGGCGGCGTTCCTCGCCTCGGCGCTCGCCATCGCCGGCATCATCCTGACCGAAGGCCTGGCGGTGTTCCCGTTCCTGCTGCCGTCCTCCACCCATCCCGCGTCGAGCCTGACAGTGTGGGATGCGTCTTCCAGCCACCTCACGCTGTTCGTGATGCTGGTGGCCACCTGCGTGTTCCTGCCCCTGGTCCTCCTGTACACCGCCTGGGTGTACCGCGTGCTGCGCGGCAAGGTGAGTCCTGAAAGCCTGGAACAGAACCACAACGCCTACTGAGGAACGACCATGTGGTACTTCTCCTGGATACTCGGCGTCAGCCTCGCGGCCAGCTTCGCCATCCTCAATGGCATGTGGTACGAGATGCGCGAGAACGATCGCGCCAACGCGGCCGGCGACGCGACGTGACGCGCCTCAGGCGAGCGCGCGGTAGCGGAAGTCGCTGAACTCGACTGCGCCCGTGCCGGCGCTGTAGAGCGCCAGCCGGAGACTGAGGAACCCGCCGAACACGTTGTGGTGGAGGCCGGAGACTTCCATCCGCGTGTCCAGCCGCTTCCACGTGCGGCCACCGTCGTGCGAGTGGTGCCAGGTGACCACGTGGTGGTCGTGGGTCAGGCGGATGCGTACGCGCCGTGTCGGCATCGACTGTCGCGCCCAGGTCTGTTCCTCGGCGTACTGGAACACGCGCAGCCCGGCGGGCGTGAAGCCGAGCCCGACGAAGGCCTTCGGGTTGTAGAACAGCAGCAGGCCACCTTCGCCTTCGCCCACCAAGGTCAGCGTGACCTCGGCCTGGTAGGCGCGGTCGCCGACGATGCAGGCCAGCGGGCTGCCATCGGCAGGCGAAGTGCCGGCGCCGGCGAGGCGGAGCGCTTGCGTCCCGTAGCGGATGCGCTGCATCTCGTCAGGCCGCGGCGCGTGGAAGGCCCATTGCGTGCCGAGCCGGTCTGTCGAGAAATCATCGGACAGCGCGACACCGGCAATGCCTACTTTGCCACCCCGTGGAGCAAGCAACGGTTTCGATAGATCCCCGCCACGCGCATGGAACCAGCCGTCTTCCGTCCACTCGATCGGCTCCAGCAGCGTCTGCCGCCCGAGCGTGCGGTACCCATTCTCGTACCCGTGGTAGACCATCCAGCTGTCGCCGGCAGGGCCTTCGACCAGCGTCGCGTGTCCGCGCGACCACCAGGGTTCGGAAGCGTCCCGGGTCCGTATCAGCGGATTGTGCGGGCAGTGTTCCCATGGGCCGTGGATCGAACGCGAACGTGCGGCGATCACCATGTGGCCGGTCACCGGGCCGGCGGTGCCGCCGACGGCGGTGACCAGATAGAACCAGTCGCCGCGGCGCGTCAGCTTGGGGCCTTCCGGCGCGAAGTTCTCGGTGATCCAGTCGTCCGGATAACGCCACGGGCTGTACGCATGCTCCAGCGCCCCGTCGGTCGCCAGGCCATCGTCGGTGAGCCGCACCTTGCGGATGCCGTTGACGAACAGATACCGCCGACCGTCCTCGCCGACTGCGTGGCCGGGATCGATGCAGCCATCGATGTGCAGGTCGACCGGTTCGCTCCAGGGGCCACGGATGTCGTCGGCCCAGATGACGTGGATCTTCCACGTCCCGCCTTTCGCCAGGGAAGGCAGGTAGATGAAATAGCGGTCGCCGTGCTTGCAGAGATCGACGGCCCAGACCGTGCCGACCGGCGTGCGCAATGCGGGTCCGAGCGGCGCCCAGTTGACCAGGTCGGTCGAATGCCAGATCACCAGGCCGGGATAGGCATCGAACGACGAGAACGTCATGTAGTAAACGTCGCCGTCCCTGAGGATCGTGGGATCGGGGCGGTCGCCCGCGACGACGGGATTGAGGTAGGTGCCGTCGCCGAGATCGGCCTTGCGCTGGCCCTCGATGCCGGTGGCGTGCGGTGGCAGCGGTGCCGCGCATGTGTCCGCCGCACTGGCACGCGAGGACAGCGGCCAGGCGACCAGTCCCGCGAGCCCAGCCTTGAACAACCCGCGACGCGAGGTACCCGACATGCGAACTCCCGTGATGGCGTGGTCAGCGACGGACGGCGTAGGGTCCGAAGGTGTTGCCGATGAAGCCGCCTGCGGTCTCCACGCTCAGCAGGCTCGCATCCAGGCCGGAGGCGACGGACCTCCACTCGCCTGGAGCCAACGCGTAATCGGCATCCAGGCGCGGTCCGTCGAGGCGGAAGCGCAGCGTGATCGGCATGGCGTTCGCATCCAGCGGGATGCGCGCCACCCGTTCGCCTTCCTTCGCGCCATCGCGGCTGCTGCGCCGGTACAGCGACACCGCCAGGCCGCGCGCGTCGCGTTCGACACCGAGCACGTAGTGACCGTATTCGTTCTGCAGCAGGGCGAGTCCCGCCAACTCGCCTGGCGACGGGTCGAACGAGGCGATCGTCGTTTCCAGCGTGGCATGGTGGTGCTGAAGGCGGTGCGCGACATAGGACGGTTGGCCGGGGGTGGCGCCGAATCCGCCGAGCGGCATCGTGCCGGGCGAGAGTGCCAGGCCCTGTGCACCGGTCGTGTACCACCTCGTCCTCGGCGGGTGCAGCGTCATCCACGACAGCGGCAGCGCCGGCGCGTCGAAGCGCTCCGTCCATGCGATCGGCCCACTGGTCGGCAGCGGCTGCGGATTGCGCGGCAGGTCCGGGCGCTTCACGACCATCGGCACGCGTTCGCCGCGCGGCAGGATCACCGGCCAGCCGTCCTTCCACGTGACCGGCAGCAGGAAGGTCTCGCGGCCCAGGTTGTACTGGTTGCCACGGTACGGACGCGTGGCAAGGAAGACCGCCCACCACGCGCCGTCCTTGAGCTGCACGAACTGCGCGTGGCCGGTGGATGTCACCGGATCGATGCGCGTCGGGTCGAGATCGCGCTGGGTCAGCGACGGATTGCCCGGGAACGCTTCGTACGGCCCCGTCAGCTTGCGGCTGCGCCAGATCATCTGCGCGTGCTGCTCGCCGGTGCCGCCCTCGGCGGCGGTCAGGTAGTACCAGCCGTCGTGCTTGAAGATGTGCGGCCCTTCGACGTGCTCGGGATTCGTCGACGGGTCCGCGCCGCCATCCACCAACAGGATGCGCCCGCCCACGCGTTCGCGCTTGTCGAAGTCGAAGCGCTGCAGCCAGACCGCGCGGTGGCCGTCATAGCGCAGCGTTCCATCGGGCACGTCGTTGTGCACCACCCACGCGCTGCCATCGTCATCGAAGAACAGCGAAGGGTCGATGCCGCTCACCCCGAGCCAGATCGGGTCCGACCACGGGCCGGCCGGATGCCTGGCCGTGACCACGAAGTTGCCGCGGTCGCAGTAGAAGCAGGTGTTGGCCACGTAGAACGTGCCGTCGCGGTGGGCGAGGGTGGCCGCGAACAGGCCGCGCGTCAGTTCTTCCTTATCGCCGTAGTGGATCTGGTCCGGGCGATGGATCGCGTTGCCGATCTGCGTCCACGACACCAGGTCGGTGCTGTGGAAGACCGGCAGGCCGGGGAAATAGCCGAAGGTCGAGGTGACGAGATAGAAGTCGTCGCCGACGCGGATGGCGGACGGGTCCGGATAGAAGCCGGCGACCACCGGGTTGCGGAACTGCGTGGCGTCGACGGGCGGGCCACCGTCGTCGCCGGCATAGCGCACCTCGCGGAAGACGGCGTCACCCGCCCATGCGGACGCCATCGAAAGAGTGCCCATCAACACCAGTGCGCAACGCGTCAGCATCGTCTGCCTCCTCATGTGGTGGCGGCACTCGTGCGCCGTGACCACAGCGCATGCAGGCCGCGCGCGGCCAGGTCTTCGGGGTGTCGCTGCACACCGACGCCCAGCGCGGTCAGCGCGTGTGCGTACGAGCCCAGCAGCCGGTCGTTGCCGATCAGGTGCACCTGTGCGGGACGCGGCGCATGCGAGAACAGGCCCGACGCGCGCAGCTCATGGCCGATCAGCAGGCCGGACAGGTACGACGGCAGCGCCGGTTCGGCGAACTGCTGGAACAGGCCGGTGGTGCGTACGCCGAACAGATGGTGCAGCAGGCCACCCGCATCCGCGCTGCGCTTGAGACCGGCGTCGAACGCATAGCCATCGAAGCGCACGTCGCCGACGGGCATCAGCCGTCCCAGGATGCTGTGCTGGCGCAGAACCGCATAGAGCTCGCCGGTCATCGCGGTCGCGATCCGCTGCACCCTGCCGTCGCGCACCGTGACCCATTTGCTGTGCGTCCCGGGCAGGCAGACCAGGTGCGTGCCGCCCGGCAGCACGTCCAGCAATGCCGCCAGTTGCGTCTCTTCGCCGCGCATCACGTCGGGCACGGTGTCGGAATCGTTGTCGCGCAATCCCGGCACCAGCCACAGCGCCCGGTCGTCGAAGCCCGGAGGCTGGAAGCGCTGCATGCCCAGCGCCAGCGCATGGTTGCCGGCGGGGCACGGCAGGTAGGGCATTTCGTGCCAGCCGCCGCGACCGCCGACCATCCCGCACAGCAGGACGTCGGTGTCGTCCCAGCCTGCGATCTCCTGCGCCAGCACGTCGCCGAAACGGCCATCGCAGGCCATCACGCCGTGGTCGCTGCGACGGCGCTCGCGGACCTGGCCGTCGTCGGCCATGCGGTACAGGCGCAGCGTGCTGGTGCCCCAGTCGACGGCGATCATGGCAGTCGCACCCGGTCTTCCGCACGCGCGAGCGGACGCGCGATGCGATGGGAGAACACGCCGCCCGACAGGGGATGCGCGGCCAGTGCGGCGGCATCCAGCCCGACGCGGGCGCTGGTGATGTAGAGCGTGTCGTCGTGCAGCACGCAGCACGAAGGCTGCGGCGCGGGGACCGCCACGATGCAGTCGGTGCGGCCGTCGGGCAGGTAGCGCACCACGCGACCGGCTCCCCACTGCGCGTTCCACAGCGCGCCTTCGGCATCCACGATGGCGCCATCCGGCTCCGCGCCGGGCGTGTCGAGTTCGACGAACACGGCGATGTCCGACACCGTTGCCGTCGCCGCGTCATAGCGGCACTGCAGGATGCGTGGCGCCACCGAGTCGCAGAAATACATGCGCGTGCCGCTTGCATCGAAGCAGATCGAATTCGGGATGGCGGCGCGCGGCAGCGCGAGCTCGCGCAGGCCGTGGGCGGCGGTGTACTGATGGAACCGGCCGGCGGGGCGCAGGTCGGCGTGTTCGCTCTTGGTGCCGAACACGAAGCCGCCATGCCGGTCGGCGCGGCCATCGTTGATGCGTGTCATCGGGTCGTCCGCTTCGACGTCCACGAGCTTCGCCAGCGGCAGGTCGCGCGCGACCAGGTGCGCTTCCACGTCGCTGGCATACAACCCGTTGGCCAGGCCCAGCAGCAGGCGTCCGTCTTCGCCCAGCGCCAGGCAGCCGAGCGGGGCAGGCAGCGACCAGGTGTGGGTGTGGCCGGTGGCGGGGTCGTGCCGCCACAGTTCGGCGGCGAGGATATCGGTCCAGTACAGCACCCGGCGGCGTTCGCACCACAGGATGCCTTCGCCCAGTGCGCAGCGGCTGTCGACGGCCAGGGTCGCCAGCGCCGTCGTCACGGCGTCACCACTCGGCCACGCTGCCATCGGCGTGCCGCCACAGCGGATTGCGCCAGCGCGGCGGCTGCCGGCTCGCTTCGACCAGGCGGGCTTCGTCGATCTCCACGCCCAGGCCCGGTTTTGGCAATGCGGCGATGCTGCCGGTGCCATCGCACCGGAAGTCGTCCTTGTTGAGGACGTAGTCCAGCAGGTCGGCGCCTGCGTTGTAGTGGATGCCGATGCTCTGCTCCTGGAGCATCGCGTTGTGCGACACGAAGTCCACCTGCAGGCAGGCCGCCAGCGCCACCGGGCCCAGCGGACAATGCGGCGCCAGCGCCACGTCGTGCGCTTCGGCCATCGCCGCGATCTTCACGCACTCGGTGATGCCGCCGGCGTGCGACAGGTCGGGCTGCAGGATCGCCAGCCCACCGGCGGCGAGCACCGGCTTGAACTCGGCGCGCGAGTACATGCGTTCGCCGGCCGCAAGCGGAATGGAGGTGGCATCGGACAGCGGCCGGTAGTATTCCCACTGTTCGGGCAGTACGGGCTCTTCGACGAACAACGGTTTGAACGGCGCCAGTTCGCGCAGCAGCACGCGCGCCATCGGCGCACTGACGCGGCCGTGGAAGTCGATGCCGAAGTCCACGCGATCGCCCATCGCCTCGCGGATCGCCGCGACCTTGGCCACCGCGGCGTCGATCGCGCGCGGGCTGTCGATCAGCTTCAGTTCTTCGGTGCCGTTGAACTTGAACGTGTCGAACCCGAGCGACTGGTACCGCTGCATCTGCGCGACGATGTCGGAAGGACGGTCGCCACCGACCCAGCGGTAGGTCTTCATGCGGTCACGCACCAGGCCGCCGAGCAACTGGTACACGGGCACGCCAAGCGCCTTGCCCTTGATGTCCCACAGCGCCTGGTCGATGCCCGCGATGGCGCTCATCAGGATCGCGCCGCCCCGGTAGAAGCCGCCGCGATACAGCACCTGCCAGAGGTCGTTGATGCGCGCCGGATCCTGGCCAACCAGATAGTCGGACAGTTCGTGCACCGCCGCTTCCACCGCGTGCGCGCGACCTTCGATGACCGGCTCGCCCCAGCCGGTGATGCCTTCGTCGGTTTCCACCTTGAGGAACAGCCAGCGCGGTGCGGCATGGTAGGTGCTGAGGCGGACGATCTTCATGCGGCGTGGTCCAGGTAGGCCTGCCGGAAACGCCGCGCGTGTTCGCGCGTGCGCTCGACCGGTTGGCCGGGCTTGTAAAGTTCGCCGCCGATGCCGGCGCCCTGACAGCCGGCTGAGAGGTAGCCGGAGAGGGTGTCGGGCGTGACGCCACCGACGGCGAATAGGGGGACGGGTGGCAGCACGCTGCGCAGGGCGCGCACCAGCGCCGGTCCGTGTACGGAAGCCGGGAAAAGCTTGAGCATCTGCGCGCCGGCATCGAGTGCGTCGAAGGCTTCGCTCGCGGTGGCGAAGCCGGCCGCCACCTGCAGGCCGTGCTCCACCGCGTGGCGGATGACCGCCGGACGCGTGTTCGGCGTCACCATCAAGCGGCCGCCGGCCGCCACCAGCGCATCGGCGGACGCCGGGGTCAGCACGGTGCCGGCGCCGATCATCGCGCGCTGGCCGAAGGCATCCACGGCGATGCGTACGCTGTGCTCCCAGTCCGGCGAGTTGGTCGGTATCTCGATCGCATCGTAGCCTTCCTCCACCAGCACGCCGACATGCGCAGGCACCTCGGCGGGCGTGATGCCGCGCAGGATCGCGATCAGCGGCAGGGCGAAAGGGAGGGGAGGGCTGTCCATGCGCTCAGTCGTGGTAGACCTGCGAACGGCCACCATCGATGGCAATGTCGGTGGCGTTGATGAAGCGGGCTTCATCGCTGGCGAGGAACAACGCGGTATAGGCCACTTCCTCCGGCGTGCCGATGCGTTGCGGCGGCAGCAGCGCAGTCTGTTTCTCGCGCGTGCCGGGCTCGCGTTCGAACCAGGCTTCGATGCGCGGCACCAGGATCAGGCCGGGCGAAATCGAATTCACCCGGATGCCGCGCGCGGCGTACTCGATGCCGAGCGAACGGGTCAGGCCGATCAGGCCGTGCTTGGCCACCGGATACGGGAAGCAGCCGGCGATGATCTTGTGCCCGTGTACCGAGGCGATGTTGACGATGGATCCGGCGCCCTGCGCCAGCATGGCCGGCAGCACCGCACGGCACAGGTGCCATGCGCCCTTGAGGTTCAGCGCGAAGCAGCGTTCCCAGTCTTCGTCCGACAGCGACAGCGGCTCGGAGAACACGTCGGCGCCGGCGTTGTTCACCAGCGCATCGATGCGGCCATGCCGCTCGCGCACGGACTGCACGACGGCATCGACCGCGGCGGCATCCGTGATGTCGGCGAGGTGGTGGGTGACGCCCGCGTCGGTGGAGGTCACCGGTTGTCGATCGAGCCCGATGACGGTGGCGCCTTCGCGGGCGAACAGGCGCGCGGTCGCCGCGCCGATGCCGCTGGCGGCGCCGGTGACGATGGCGATCTTGCCGGACAGCCGGGTGCTCACGGGCGCGCACCTGCGGGTGGCATGGACGCGACGATGGCGCCGGCACGCGAGGTGCCGTCGGACTGCGATGTCGCCATGGGGCCCTCCTCCCGGCGTTGATCGGATGCGGGATCACCGTGCGGCGGGCCTGTGCCGGCCGTCCGTGGGTGCCCCCGTTGCGGACGGCCCGATGTCCCGGCCAGCCCGCCCTTGAAGCGTGGCATAGCCTCGCGTGGGCATCTATGTACGACAAATGAAATTTTTGTCATAGGCTATTCCCAGCGCGAATAGGTCATTCGCCCGGAGGTTCCCATGGTCCAACCCACCACCGGCTGGTTCGGCGCCACCCGGCTCAAGACCCGCCATCTCACCCTGCTGCTGCACCTGTACGAGCAGCGGTCGGTGCTGCGTGCCGCCGAGGCCGCGAACATGACCCAGCCGGCCGCGTCCAAGCTGCTGGCGGAAATGGAAAGCCTGCTGGGCGTGCCGCTGTTCGAGCGGCACGCGCGTGGCGTGGAGCCCACCTGGTACGGCCAGGTGCTGATCCGCCGCGCGCGCTCCGCGCTGTCGGAGATCGGGCGCGCCCATGACGAGATCGCCGCGCTGCGCAGCGGGCGGATGGGCCAGGCGTCCATCGGCACGGTGGTGAACCCGGGCACCACCCTGGTTCCCCAGGCAGTTGCCGCGGTGAAGCGCGACTTTCCCGACATCCTCATCAAGGTCGAGATGGACTACAGCCGGCCCCTGGTCGCCAAGCTGCTGGATGGGCAGCTGGACATCGTGGTCGGTCGCATCATGGGCCCGGAAGGCGCGGGCGAACTGGACTTCGAGCCGCTGGCGGACGAGCCGCATGCCGTCATCGTGCGCGCCGGGCATCCGCTTACCCGGCGCCCGCGCATCACCCACGCCGACCTGGCGGACTACGGCTGGATCATGCCGCCGGCCGCCAGCGTGCTGCGCTCGCGGCTGGACGCGGTGTTCCTGGAACACGGCCAGCCGCCGCCACAGAACATCGTGGAAACCGCTTCGTTGCCGGTGATCATCCACCTGCTGCGCCACAGCGACATGCTCACCGCGTTGCCGGCCGAATCCGTGGGCCCGTATCTGCAGACCGGCCAGATGTGCGTGCTGCCGATCGAGCTGGGGGTGCGCATGGAGTTCTTCGGCATCGTGCGCCGCCGCGACCAGTTGCTGTCGCCAGGCGCCGAGCGCGTGCTGGAGGCGCTGCGGGCAACCGCCCGCCGGCTGTATGCCGAACCGGAGCCGCCGCGTCCTGCGGGTGCACCGCCGCCGGGCGAGGGTTCCCCGGGCTGAGCCGGGCCAGCTATTCGGGTTCGATATAGCTGGCGATCAATATTTCATTGGTACGGCATGTCAGCGCCGCCTATGCTCCCGCCGCAGTCACCCAGCGCGGTCCCATTGCCGCCGGTTGATTGTCCGGGCCCGCCCAGATGGCTTTCACCGCCCTGACATCCACCACGGATGGATCCGCACCACCGACGACCGCGGCCGGGGCCGCAGCCGCCACTTGCTTCATCCGGCCGAAAGACGCGCAGACGTCCGCGGATCGGGACCAAAACTCAATCGCTTGTCATGTGTCCTGGGAGGGAACATCCATGTCAACGCTCCAGCGCCGCCCTGCGGCGGCCGTCCGTGCCGTCCGCTCCGATGGCCGCAAGCTGCAACCCACCGTCCTCGCCCTGGGCATCGCCATGATGCTGGCCGCGCCTGCGTATGCGCAGGACACCGCGCCCGCCACGCAACAGGAAGAGGCCGCTACCGAGCTTGACGCGGTCGTCGTCACCGGCATCCGCGGTTCCGTCTACAAGGCGCAGGACATCAAGCGCGACGCCGACACCTTCGTCGATTCCGTCACCGCGCTCGACATCGGCGCGCTGCCCGACCGCAGCATCACCGAAACCCTGTCGCGCATCCCCGGCGTCACCATCGACCGTTTCCTGTCGGTCGGCGATCCCGAGCATTTCTCCGCCGAGGGCGGTGGCGTGCAGGTGCGCGGCCTGACCCAGGTGCGGTCCGAGTTGAACGGTCGCGACAGCTTCTCCGCTTCCGGCGGCCGCAGCCTGAGCTTCCAGGACGTGCCATCCGAACTGATGGCCGGCGTGGACGTGTACAAGAACCAGAAGGCCGACATGATCGAAGGCGGCCTGGGTGGCAGCGTCGACCTGCGCACCTTCATGCCGTTCGACTTCGAAGGCAGCAAGTTCGGCATGTCCTTCAGCGCCAACCGCGGCGACTTCGCCGAGAAGCTGCAGCCGTCGGGCTCCATCCTCTTCAGCAACCGCTGGGAAACCGATGCCGGCGACTTCGGCATCCTGGTCGACGTGGCGCATTCGGAACTGGCCACGCGCACCGACGGCATGTTCGTGCGGCCGTTCTTCAGCACCGCCAACTCCGACCTCAACAATGACGGAACCAACGAGCAACTGTGGCTGCCGCGCGGCGCCGACTGGCGCACACTGGAATACAAGCGCGAGCGCCAGGGCGCGTATGTCGCCCTGCAGTGGCGTCCCAGCGACACGCTGGAACTGTTCGCCACGGCCTTCCAGAGCAAGTACGACGAGCTCTGGTACGAAGACGCGATCTTCGTCTCGAACGACCCGCTGCAGGTGCGGGTGGATGCCAGCCAGCCGTACGAGATGGACGGCAACGTGTTCGTGTCCGGTCGCCTGCTGTCGAACGGCGACATCCCGATGGGCACGGACATCCGCGCGTCGCATCGCAAGTCCGAGACCACCGATTACTCGTTCGGCCTGAAGTGGGCTTTCAGCGACCGCACCGAACTGTCGACCGACCTGCAGTACATCACCGCCGACACGCGTTCGCTGGATTCCACCGTGTCGCTGGGCCTCAACGTGCCCTACATCGACATCGACCTGGGCCATGGCGTGCCGCGCATCGGTGTCGACCAGCAGTTCACGACGAACCCCGCGAACTACTACTGGGGGTTCACCATGGACCACCAGGACGACAACGAAGCCGAAGAGATCGCCTGGCGCGCGGACCTGAAGCACAGCTTCGACAGCAATTTCTTCGATTCCTTCAAGGTCGGCGTGCGCGTCACCGACCGCGATGCCCACAGCATCGATACCGGTTACGACTGGCAGCCCGTGTTCCAGCCGTGGATGCAGTGGTGGGCGCTGCCGGGCGGCGTGCCGTTGCCCGGCCTCGACCTCAACGGCACCGTCAATTCCAGCCTGACCAACCTGGTCACGTTCGACAATTTCTACCGGGGCGGCGCCACCACGCCGGGGGCGTTCTATTCGCCGGTGCTGGCCACCGCGCTCGGCTTCCCCAACAGCTACCTCGACATCCACGGCGCAGCGGTGCCGTACTACCTTCCCGGCGCGCCCTACGGCCAGATCACCCCGCGCAACCTCGCCGACCCGCAATGGGGCAACGTGCAGAAGGAGAAGACGTACGCCGCCTACGCCATGGTGAACTTCGCCATGGACGACGCGCGTATCGACGGCAACGTGGGCGTGCGCGTCGTCCGCACCGAGAACAGCGCGGACGGCTATCTCGTCTATCCGAACAACGCGTTCGCGCCGTATCTGGGTTCGGGCCAGTCCGAACCGATCTCGGCGGAGAACTCGTATACCGACGTGCTGCCGAGCGCGAACGTGAAGTGGGAGCCGGCCGAGAACTGGATCGTGCGCTTCGCCGCGTCCAAGGCCATCGCACGTCCTGCCTTCAGCGACATGCAGGCCTACCAGCAACTCAGCGTGGCGGTCAGGGACGGCGTGACCCCGCAACCGGGCACCACGCTGCAACCCGGCGACCTGGATCTCACCGGCAGTTCCACCGACAACCCGTACCTCACGCCGATGAAGGCGAACCAGTTCGACCTGTCGCTGGAGTGGTACTTCGCGCCGGACCGCGGCGGCATGGCCTGGGTGAACTTCTTCTACAAGGACATCAAGGACTACTTCCGCCAGCAGACCGAACTCGTTGCCTATCCCGGCGTCGACGGCAACCAGTACGACTACCTGGTCTCGCGGATGGTCAACGTCGGCACGGCGAAGATCCAGGGCGCGGAAATCGGCTGGAACCAGTTCTTCGACTTCCTGCCGGCGCCGTTCGATGGCCTGGGCATGTCGGCGAACTACACCTACATCGACAGCTCCACCAGCATTCCGGACGCCTCGAACGCGGTGCCCGTCGATACCGATGGCTCGCTGTTCGACGACCTGCCGGCCGATGGCCTGTCCAAGAACTCGTACAACGTGGCGGCCTTCTACGAGAAGGGCCCGTGGCAGTTCCGCCTGGCCTACAACTGGCGCAGCGAGTACCTGCTGTCGATCGGCCCGAACGGCTACAACGGCGGTGACGGCGGCATCGCATGGAAACTGCCGGTGTACAGCGACGCGTTCGGCCAGCTGGATGGTTCGATCTTCTACCGTTTCTCCGACAACGTGCAGATCGGCCTGGAGATGAACAACCTCAACAACGCCGAGCAGCGCACGATCATGGACCAGAACGGCGCCGGCAGGCGCGTCACGTCCTGGTACGTCAACGACCGCCGCTACGCCGCAACGATCCGCTTCACGTTCTGATCCGCGCTTTGCGGGAAGGGCAGCAGCAACCGCCCTTCCCGCATCGCTCGCGGCTACCTGGGTGTGCTTCACGCTGGCGCACCGGCTCTCCCTCTCCACAGGAGACTCCGTGCACACGCTTCGCCTGATCCTCGCGCTGTCCGTCCTGCTGCTGGCACCCGCCGTCGCGGCGAAGGACGAAACCGCCGACTACCGCTGGCGCAACGTCGCCATCGGCGGCGGGGGCTTCGTGACCGGGCTGGTGTTCCATCCGCGCGAGAAGGGCCTGCTGTACGCCCGCACCGATATCGGTGGCGCGTACCGGTGGGTGTCGCGCGAACAGCGCTGGCAACCGTTGATGGACTGGATGGGCCACGAGGACAGTGGCCGCTTCGGCGTGGAAAGCCTGGCGCTGGATCCGTCCGATCCGGATCGCGTGTACCTCGCCGTCGGCACCTACCTGCACGAACGCGGACAGGACGGCGCGATCCTGCGTTCGATGGATCGCGGCGCGACGTTCCAGCGCACGTCGCTGCCCTTCAAGCTCGGCGGCAACGAGCAGGGGCGCGGCAACGGTGAACGACTGGCGGTGGATCCCCACGACGGACGCGTGCTGTTGTTCGGCACGCGCGCCGACGGGCTGTGGCGCAGCGGCGATGCCGGCGCGACCTGGCGTGAAGTGCCGGCGTTCCCTGCCATTGCGAAGGCGCGCTCGGCCTGGGCGATGGGCTGGCGCGAGCTGCGTCCCGTCGGCATCGCGTTCGTGGTGTTCGATCCCGCCAGCGGCACGCCGGGCACGCCCTCGAAGACCCTGTATGCAGGCGTATCGACGAACGAGACCAGCCTGTATCGCTCGCTTGACGGTGGCGTGAGCTGGCACGCGGTGCCCGGCCAGCCGGTGGGGCTGCGTCCCAGCCACATGGTGCGCGACGGGCGCGGGCGCTGGCTGCTCAGCTACGGCGACGAGCCCGGCCCCAACAACATGGCCGATGGTGCGGTATGGCGCTTCGATCCCGCCGGCGACCGCTGGGAAAACATCACGCCGGCACCCCGTTCCTCCGACGCGTCCGGCAAGGGGTTCGGTTGGGGCGCGGTCGCGGTGCAGGCCGACAACCCGGACGTGATCATCGCCACCACCTTCCGTCGCTACCAGCCGCACGATGACCTCTATCGCAGCGTCGATGGCGGCCGCACGTGGACGGCCACGCTGCCGCGCTCCCGCTTCGATCATTCGTCCGCGCCGTGGACTGCGGATGCGAAGCCGCACTGGATGGCCGACATCGAGATCGATCCGCACGATCCCGACCGCATCCTGTTCGTCACCGGCTACGGCGTGTGGGCGTCGACCAATGCGCGTGCATTCGACCAAGGCGCCGACATGCAGTGGCGCTTCGAGCAGGCGGGCTTCGAGGAAACCGTGCCGTTGGCGCTGGCCAGTCCGCCGCAGGGCGCACATCTGGTCAGCGGTCTGGGCGATGTCGACGGCTTCGTGCATGACACGCTCGATGTATCGCAACCGCGCTTTGCCGGCGTGCGTTTCTCCAATACCGAAAGCCTGGCCTTCGCCGGACAGGTGCCGCAGGTGATGGTACGCACGGGCTATTTCCACAACCGGCCGGAAGGCGCGGTGCGTGGCGCATGGTCGAACGATGGCGGCCGCACCTGGACCGCGTTCGCGAGCGAGCCGCCGGATGGCGAGGGCGCGGGGCAGATCACCCTGGCCGCCGATGGCAAGCGCGCTATCTGGCATCCCCGCAACGGCGAATACCACTGGATCACCGCCGACATGGGTGGGCGCTGGCAGCAGGTGAAAGGCCTGCCGAAGACGGCGGTGGTGGAAGCCGACCGCGTCGATGAAGGCATCTATTACGGCTTCGATGCCATCAGCGGCACGCTGTATGTCAGCGGCAATGGCGGCGTCGCGTTCGAGGAAGTCCGCGCGCCGGTGGGCGAAATCGGCGACTGGTACCGGGCCGAGATCCGGCCGCATCCGCAGCGTGCCGGCGAAGCCTGGATCGCGTCGTCCTGGCGCGGCCTGCTGCATCTTTCCCCCGGCAGGCTGGCACGCGTGCCGGGCGTGGACAACGTGATGTCGGTGGGCCTGGGCAAGCCGGCGAAGGACGGCGATGCGCCGGTGCTGTTCGTGTTCGGCGAAGTGGGGGGCCAGCGCGGCCTGTATCGCTCCGGCGACAACGGCCGGCATTGGCAGCGGATCGATACCGACGCGCTGCGGTTTGGCGGCATCATCCGCCATGTGACAGGCGATCCCCGCCTGCATGGCCGCGTCTACTTCGGCACCGAAGGACGTGGCATCTGGTACGGAGATCCGCAGTGAATCGAATCGCCCTCGCTCTTCTCGTTTTTCTCGCAATGCCGGCCGCACACGCCGTCGAACTGCCGCGCATCTTTGCCGATGGCATGGTGGTGCAGCGCGACCAGCCGGTGCAGGTCTGGGGCCAGGCGGCCCCGGGCGCACGCGTCGTGGTGGCGTTCGCCGGCCGTGACGGCGCGGCGCAGGCCGATGGCAGCGGCCACTGGTCGCTGGAACTGCCCGCGCTGCCCGCCGGTGGCCCGCACGTGATGCGTATCGACGATGGCACCGGCGCGCGTGTGCTGCAGGACGTACTGGTAGGCGACGTGTGGCTGGCCAGCGGGCAGTCGAACATGGAGTGGCCGATCGCGCAGTCGGCCGATCCGGAGGGGGAGATCGCACGCGCGACCGATCCGCAGATCCGCCATTTCAAGATCCCCAAGTCCTGGGCCGGCACGCCGCAGGCGCAGCTCGCAGGTGGCGAATGGGTCGCTTCGTCGCCGCAGGCCGCGGGCAAGTTCTCGGCGGTGGCGCATTTCTTCGCGCGCGAACTGCGCAAGGTCACCGGTGTGCCGATCGGCATCATCGACAGCACCTGGGGTGGCAGCCGCATCGAAGCCTGGATGGATGCGCCATCGCAGGGGCTGGACGAAAAGGCGCTGGCCCAGCAGGCCAGCACGCTGCGCGCACAGGATGAGCAGGCGCTGGCGCGGACGCGCCGCAATCTGGCGCGCTGGCCGGATCTTCCCGTCGATGATGCAGGTTGGCAGTCCGCCGCGACCGACGCGTCCGCGTGGACACCGATCAAGGTGCCCGCGCTGTGGGAAGCCACGGGCTGGAACGGCATGGACGGCGTGGCGTGGTACCGCACCACGTTCACACTGACCGCCGAAGAGGCCGCTGCCGGCGTGATGCTGGGCGTGGGCCGCATCGACGATTCCGACACCACCTGGGTCAATGGCACCCAGGTCGGCCGGACGCACATGCAGTACAACCTGCCGCGCCGCTACACCGTGCCGGCATCGGCCCTGCATGCGGGCGTCAATCACGTGGCCGTGCGCGTATCCGACTTCGGCGGGGGCGGCGGCATCCACGGCGACGCGGCCGAGGTCTTCGTCCAGCCGCAGGGCGCCGCACCGCGCACGCTGGCGGACTGGTCGTTCCGGCCGTCCAGCGTCAGCGTCGCCCTGGTCGACGACAAGAACCAGCATCCCACCCTGCTGTACAACGCGATGATCCATCCGCTGCAGCCCTACGCACTGCGCGGCGTGATCTGGTACCAGGGCGAATCGAACGCGAACACCGTGGCGGACGCATTGCGCTACCGCCGCCAGTTCCCCGCGATGATCGAACAGTGGCGGGCGCAGTGGCGCACGCAGTGGGATGCGCCCGGCCTGCCGTTCCTCTGGGTGCAGCTGGCCAACTTCTCCTCCGGCACCGACAAGGGCGACGAGAGTCCCTGGGCGGTGTTGCGCGAGTCGCAATCGATGACCTTGTGGATGCCGGGCACCGCGCAGGTGGTGGCGATCGATATCGGCAATCCCGACGACATCCATCCGCTCAACAAGCAGGACGTCGGCAAGCGCCTGGCACTGGCCGCACGGCATGTGGCGTACGGCGAAGCCGTGGACTTCCATGGCCCGACGCCCCAGCACACCCGCTTCGAGGGCGGTGCCGCACATGTCGAGTTCGGCAGCGCGGGCGGCACGCTGGCGGTGCGCGGTGGCGGCACGCGCGTGCACGGCTTCGCGCTCGCCGGCACGGACCAGGTCTTCCATCCGGCGGAGGCGTCGCTGGTGGATGGGCAGGTGGTGGTGCGCAGTGCGGCGGTCCCGCGCCCGGTCGCCGTGCGCTACGGCTGGTCCGACAATCCCGCCGATGCCGACCTGATCAACACCGCGCAGCTGCCCGCTTCGCCTTTCCGCAGCGACACCTGGTGAACCTGGAGTCTTGTTGATGATGCCTCGCCTGCTTCGCCTGTCCACGCTCTGCGGTCTTCTGGTCGCGATCTGCGCACTCCCTGCATGCCGCGCTCCCGACGATGCGGCAACGCCGGGCGAAGCGGCATCGGGCGCAGGCAGCCGGAGCGGCGGCGAGGCCCCCATTCCGCAGATCGTCAGCAAGGACGGCCGCCATGCGCTGATGGTCGATGGCGCGCCGTTCCTGATCCTGGGCGCGCAGGTCAACAATTCCAGCAACTGGCCGCAGGCGCTGGACGACGTATGGCCGGCGATCGACGTGGTCAAGCCGAACACGGTGATGGTGCCGGTGGCATGGGAGCAGATCGAAGCGAAGGAGGGGACGTTCGACTTTTCCTTCGTCGATGTGCTGCTCAAGCAGGCGCGCGAGAAAAACGTGCGGCTGGTACTGCTGTGGTTCGCCACCTGGAAGAACAACGGCCCGAACTACGCGCCGGCCTGGGTCAAGCTGGACAACGCGCGCTTCCCGCGTGTGGTCACCGCCGACGGTCGCACGCTGAACTCGCTGTCGCCGCATGCGCAGGCCACGCTGGACGCCGACCGCAAGGCCTTCGTCGCGCTGATGACGCACCTGAAAGCGGCGGACCCGCAGCGCACCGTCATCCTGGTGCAGCCGCAGAACGAGCCGGGCACCTACGGCAGCGTGCGCGACTTCTCGCCGCTGGCGCAGAAGGTATTCGAAGGACCGGTGCCGGCAGCGTTGCTGAAGAAGCTGGGCAAGTCGCCGGGCACGTGGCGCGACGTGTTCGGCGCCGATGCGGATGAGGTCTTCCATGCCTGGCATATCGCGCACTACATCGACCAGGTGGCGGAAGCGGGCAAGGCGGTCTACCCGCTGCCGATGTTCGTCAATGCCGCCCTGCGCGGACCGTTCAATCCAGGCCAGCCGGGCCAGTACGCCAGCGGTGGCCCGACCGACAACGTGCTGGATGTGTACAAGGCCGCGGCGCCGCACATCGACCTGCTGGCGCCGGACATCTACATGCCCGAGTACACCCACTACACCACGGTGCTGGACCGTTACTCACGCCCGGACAACCCGCTGTTCGTCGCCGAGACCGGCAACCGGGAGGAATACGCGCGCTATTTCTTCTCCGCACTGGGCGAGCAGGCCATCGGCTGGTCGCCGTTCGGCATCGACTACTCGCGCTATTCCAACTGGCCGCTCGGCGCCAAGCACATGGACGAGAAGACGCTGGCCACGTTCGCGATGAACTACGCGATGGTGAAGCCGGCGGCTCGCGTCATCGCCCAGGCGAGCTTCGAGGGCAAGGTGCGTGGTACCGCCGAACAGCCGGGGCAGGCGGTGCAGACGGTGAAGATCGATGACCGCTGGAACATGGTGGTGACCTACGGCGTGCCGCAGTTCTGGTTCCAGGGCGAGCCGCCCGGCAATCCGGAGCCCATCGGCCGCGCGCTGGTGGTGCAGCTGGGGCCGGACGAATTCCTGGTCACCGGCGCGCATGCGCGCATCAACATCCACGCCGCCGATCCGGCGCTGGCCGCGCGGCAGATCTACGACTACGTCGACGAGGGCACCTACGTCGATGGCAAGTGGGTGTTCCGCCGTCGCTGGAATGGCGACCAGACCGACTACGGCCTCAATTTCTCCAGCGTCCCGCAATTGCTGCGGGTGAAGCTGGCGACCTACTGAACGATCCACGGGCCGGCACCGCCGGTCCATGAACCGGGACGCCTGCGGGCGCCCACGAGGAGCAAGCGATGGGTTACTTGAAGACGTTGACGGTGCCGCTGCTGGCCCTGGCTGCAGCGGGCGCCAACGCCGCGGGCAACGAGGCCGTCGAGAAGATCGACCACGGCGTGATCGTGCGCCCCGCCGACGCGACTGCCGCCGACGTGAAGGTGGAAGCGGTCGCGCCGGGCATCCTGCGCGTGATGGCCGATCCCGACGGCGACTTCGCCCGCACGCCCAGCCTGATGCGGGCGAAGACCGGTGCGCCGCCGGCAGTGAAGGTGGGCGAAGCCGGCGGGCAGGTGACGGTCAGCACGCAGGGCATTTCGGCGAAGGTCGATGCCCGCACGGGCCAGGTCAGCTTCTTCGACGCCGCCGGCAAGCCGTTGCTGGCGGAGCGTGCGCGCACGTTCACGCCGACGAAGATCGAGGGCAAGGACTACTACAGCATCCGCCAGCGCTTCGAATCGACGGATGACGAAGCCTTCTACGGCACCGGCCTGCACCAGCAGGGCTGGATGAACCTCAAGGGCCGCGATGTCGAGCTGCTCCAGCACAACATCGACAAGGCGATTCCCTACCTGGTCTCCACGCGCCACTACGGCATCCTGTGGGACAGCAACGCGATCACCCGCTATGGCGATCCGCGTGGCCTGCAGCCGCTGGGCGCGTCGCTCGACCTGTTCGACGCGCAGGGCAAGCCGGGTGCGCTGACGGCGCGCTACACGGTCAACGGCAAGCAGGTGGTGGAGCGTCGCGAAAGCGAAGTGAACTACCAGTACATCAAGGATCTCGCCAACTTCCCGGCGGCCGGCAAGAACATGGCGCAGGGCGGACGCAGCGACGTGGTGTGGGAGGGCGAGATCGCGGCGCGCACCGATGGCCGGCATACGTTCTCGGTCTACAACAGCGAATACGCCAAGCTGTACATCGACGGCAAGCTGGTCATCGACCGCTGGCGCCAGAACTGGAATCCGTGGCACCACGAGTTCGCCCTGGAGATGAAGGCCGGCCAGCGCCACAAGGTGAAGCTGGTGTGGGACCGCATCGAGCCGGCCTACATCGCGCTGCTGCACCGCGATCCGCTGCCTGCGGAAGAAGCCAAGGACCTGTCGATCTGGTCCGAGGCCGCGCAGGCCATCGACTACTACGTGGTCGCGGGCGACGACGCCGACCAGGTCCTGGCCGGCTACCGCACGCTGACCGGCAAGGCCGTGCTGCTGCCGAAATGGTCGTACGGCTTCTGGCAGAGCCGCGAGCGCTACAAGACCCAGGCGGAGCTGACCGGCGCGCTGGACGAGTATCGCAAGCGCAAGCTGCCCATCGACGCCATCGTGCTCGACTGGTCGTACTGGCCGGAAGACGCCTGGGGTTCGCACGATTTCGATACCAGGAACTTTCCCGATCCGGATGGCATGGTCGAGCACGTGCACGACCAGCATGCGCAGATCATGATCTCGGTGTGGCCGAAGTTCTATCCGACCACCGCGAACTACAAGGAACTCGACGCCGCCGGCCACATGTACCACCGCAACGTGGAAGTGGGCGAGCTGGACTGGATCGGCAAGGGCTACCTGAATTCGTTCTACGACCCGTACTCGAAGGAAGCGCAGGACATCTTCTGGCGCCAGGTCAACGGCAAGCTCAACGCCAAGGGATTCGATGCGTGGTGGCTGGACGCCAGCGAGCCCGACCTGCACAGCAACATCGACGTCGGCGAGCGCAAGGCACGCACCACGCCGACCGCGTTGGGCCCGTCGGTGGAGTTCTTCAACTCCTATCCGCTGGTGCATTCGGAAGGCGTCTACCGTGGCTCGCGCGAGCAGGATCCGGACAAGCGCGTCTTCATCCTGTCGCGCGCGTTCTTCGCGGGCCAGCAGCGCGCAGGCGCGGCGTTCTGGAGCGGCGACATCGTGCCGCGCTGGGACGACCTGCGCGAGCAGATCTCGGGCCTCGTCAACGCCTCAATGGCCGGCGCACCGAACGTCAGCTTCGACATCGGCGGCTTCTCGCCGGAGCGGCGCTACGAGACCAAGGACCCGGCGCACCTCGCCGAGTGGCGCGAGCTGAGCCTGCGCTGGTTCCAGCACGGTGCGTTCGTGCCGATCTTCCGTCTGCACGGCCAGTTCCCGTACCGCGAGATCTGGGAGATCGCACCGGAAGGCTCGCCGCACTACGACAGCTTCGTCCACTACCTGAAGCTGCGCTACACGCTGCTGCCGTACATCTACACGCTGGCCGGCGATACCTGGCACCAGGACGGCACGCTGCTGCGCACGCTGGCGATGGACTTCCCGTCCGACTCGAAGGTGCGCGACATCGCCGACCAGTACATGTTCGGCCCGGCATTCCTGGTCGCCCCGGTCACCACGTTCAAGGCGACCACGCGCCCGGTCTACCTGCCGGCGGGCACGAGCTGGATCGACTTCCAGACCGGCAAGCGTTACGACGGTGGCCAGACCATCGACGCCAGCGCGCCGCTGCAGCGCATGCCGCTGTTCGTGCGTGCGGGTTCGATCGTGCCACGCACGGTAGTGCAGCAGTACGTGGACGAGCAGCCCGATGCGCCGCTGACGATCGAGGTCTACACCGGTGCCGATGGCACGTTCTCGCTGTACGAGGACAACGGTCGCAGCTACGGCTACGAGCGCGGTGAATCCAGCCGCATTCCGCTGGCGTGGAACGAGAAGACGGGTGAACTGCGCATCGGCGCGCGCGAGGGTCGCTATCCCGGCATGGTCGACCAGCGCGAGATACGCGTCCGCTTCATCGACGGTCCGCGCGCCGATGCCGGCACGCTGGAACCGGCGGCCGACGTCACCGTGCGTTACGACGGCAAGGCGCAGGCCGTGCGGTTTCCCCGCACTGCACGATGACAGCAGGGTGGTCGGGCGGCACCATGGAAACCGGTAGACAACACCTGTCCGGGAGGGCTGGATGATGCAGTCCTCGCGCCCGGGCATGTCGCCGGTCGCCGTCGACACCGGGCCACATGATCCCGGTCGCCGCACCCTGTTCAAGGGCGTGGCGGGCGGTGCACTGGTGGCGGGACTGCCCTGGGATGCCGCTGCGGCGCCAGCGGGCGCGACGACGGCGCAGGACCTGCGCCTGTGGTATCGCCAGCCGGCGCGCGTCTGGGTGGAAGCATTGCCGGTCGGCAATGGCCGACTGGGCGCGATGGTGTTCGGCGGCGTGGCGCATGAGCGCCTGCAGCTCAACGAGGACACGCTGTATTCGGGCGGGCCGTACTCGGCGGTCAATCCCAAGGCGCGCGAGGGCCTGCCGCGGGTGCGCGAGCTGGTCTTCGCCGGTCGCTACGCCGAAGCTGCGGCGCTGGCCGACGAGATACTGATCTCGCGCCCGGCGAAGCAGATGGCGTACCAGCCGCTGGGCAACCTGTGGCTGCAGTTCGACCGCCTGGATGGCGTGGCGGACTATCGCCGTGAGCTCGATCTCGATGCGGCCGTCGCGCGCACGACCTTCCGCGTGGGTGCCGGCGTGCATCGGCGCGAGGTGTTCGTGTCACCGGTCGACCAGTGCATCGTCGTGCGCTACGCGGTCGATGGCGGCGACGCGATGATCGGCCGCATTCGCACTGGCAACGAACATGCGACCACGACGCGCGTCGTCGATGGCGGCTGGCTGATCAGCGGGCGCAACGTCGGCAAGCATGGCATCGAGGGGCGCTTGCGCTTCGCGTTTCGCGTGCATATCGCGCACCGCGAGGGCCAGGTGCGGGTGGAGCAGGACCAGGTCGTGTTCGACGGCGTGCGCGAGCTGGAACTGCGCTTCGTCGCGGCGACCGGCCATATGGCCTACGACGATGTCAGCGGCGATCCCGACGCGATCACCGCCGCGCAGCTGGGGCGGGTGAAGGACAAGGCGTTCGATGCGGTGCTGGCCGACCATCTGGCCGAACACCGCCGGCTCTTCCGTCGCGTACGGCTGGACCTGGGCCGCACCGCCGCGGCCGACCTGCCCACCGACGAGCGCATCGCCGCGTTTGCGCAGGGCGACGATCCCGCGCTGGTGTCGCTGTACCACGCGTACGGACGCTACCTGTTGATCTGCAGCTCGCGGCCGGGCAGCCAGCCCGCCAACCTGCAGGGGATCTGGAACGACCTGATGGATCCGCCGTGGGAGAGCAAGTACACGGTCAACATCAATACCGAGATGAACTACTGGCCCGCCGAAGCGAACGGGCTGGGCGAGTGCGTCGAGCCGCTGCAGCGCATGCTGGAGGAACTGGCGAAGACCGGTGCCGGCGTCGCGCGCGACATGTACGGCGCCGGCGGCTGGATGCTCCACAACAACACCGACCTGTGGCGCGCGGCCACGCCGCCGGATGGCGCGCGCTGGGCGCTGTGGCCGACCGGGGGCGCGTGGCTGCTGCAGGCGCTGTGGGACCGCTGGGACTACGGCCGCGATACGGATTACCTGAAGCAGGTCTGGCCCCTGTTCAAGGGCGCCGCGCAGTTCTTCGTCGAGACGCTGCAGAACGATCCGCAGACCGGGCACAAGGTCACCGTACCGTCGCTGTCGCCGGAGAACGAACATCCTTTCGGCGCAGCGATCTGCGCCGGCCCGACGATGGATGCGCAGATCCTGCGCGATCTGTTCGGCCAGTGCATCGAGGCGGCGCGCGTGCTTGGCGTGGACGCTGATTTCGCCGCGCGCTTGAACACGCTGAGCGCGCAGCTACCGCCCAACCGGATCGGCAAGGCCGGGCAGTTGCAGGAGTGGCAGCAGGACTGGGACATGCAGGCGCCCGAGATCCACCACCGGCACATCTCGCACCTGTACGGCCTGCACCCCAGCGCGCAGATCAACCTGCGCGACACGCCCGAGCTCGCGCGCGCCGCGCGCCGAACGCTGGAGATCCGCGGCGACGACGCCACCGGCTGGGGCATCGCGTGGCGGCTGAATTTCTGGGCACGCCTG
Organism: Pseudoxanthomonas sp. LARHCG66; assembly: GCF_052871755.1. Lineage (NCBI taxonomy): Bacteria > Pseudomonadati > Pseudomonadota > Gammaproteobacteria > Lysobacterales > Lysobacteraceae > Pseudoxanthomonas > Pseudoxanthomonas sp. LARHCG66. The sequence continues at coordinate 213,798 of NZ_JBIXJW010000006.1, forward strand.
TGGGATGGCGAGCACAGCCTGAAGATCCTGCGCATGCTGCTGTCGCCGCAGCGCAGCTATCCGAACCTGTTCGATGCGCACCCGCCCTTCCAGATCGACGGCAATTTCGGTGGCGCGGCCGGCATCGTCGAGATGCTGGTGCAGAGCTGGGGCGGGTCGATCTTCCTGCTGCCTGCGCTGCCGTCGTCATGGCGCGACGGTGAACTTGAAGGCGTGCGCGTGCGCAATGCCGCGCAGCTGGATCTCAGCTGGAAAGCAGGTCGACTGGCGCGCGCCACGCTGTATTCGGACACGGGCGGCCGCTACCAGCTGGTCCATGCAGGCCGCACGCTCGACCTCGAACTCGCGGCAGGTGCGTCGGCCACGGTGGTGCTGCGCCAGGGAGCGCTGGTGAAGACATGAAGAAGGACATCCGATGAGTCTGGTTGCGGGCATCGACGCAGGCACGCAGAGCCTGAAGGTGGTGGTGTACGACGCAGCCGCACGTGCGGTGGTGGCCGGTGCCAGCGCGCCGCTGGAGCTGATCAGCGGCGAGGACGGCAGCCGCGAGCAGCACCCCGCCGACTGGGTGGCCGCGATGCAGGCCTGCTTCGACCGCATCGATCCGGCACTGCGTGCACGCATCGTGGCGCTGTCGGTGTCGGGCCAGCAGCACGGCTTCGTGCCGGTCGATACTGCCGGCGAGGTGTTGGCCCCGGCCAAACTGTGGTGCGACACCAGCACCACGGCCGAGTGCACGCAGATCATGGACGCGGTGGGCGGTTCGACAGCGACGATTGCGCTTGCGGGCAATCCGATCCTGGCCGGCTACACCGCCTCCAAGCTGCCGTGGACGAAGACCCACCGCCCCGAGGCTTATGCACAGCTGGCGAGCATCCTGCTGCCGCACGACTACCTCAACTTCGTGCTCACCGGCCAGCGCTTCTGCGAGTGGGGCGATGCCTCCGGCACCGGCTGGCTCGACGTGCGCACGCGCACCTGGTCGAAGGAACTCCTTCGCGCGACCGATGCGGACCGCGATCTGGCCGACTGCCTGCCGCCGATCGCTGCACCCGATGCGCTGTTCGACATCGATGCGGGCATGGCCGCCATGCTGGGGCTGCCTGCCACGGCGAAGGTCGCCGTCGGCGGCGGCGACAACATGATGGCCGCCATCGGCACCGGCTGCGTGGAAGAGGGGAGGCTGGCGATGAGCCTGGGCACCTCGGGCACGCTGTTCGCCTACTCCGATACCCCGGTAGTCGATCCGGCCGGCGCGTGGGCGGCGTTCTGTTCCTCCACCGGCGGCTGGCTGCCGCTGATCTGCACGATGAACTGCACCGTGGCCACCGAACAGGTGGCCAAGGCGTTCGGCTTCAGCACGCGCGAGGGCGATGCCCACCTGCACGCCACGCCGCCCGGCGCAGACGGTCTGGTGATGCTGCCCTTCCTCAACGGCGAGCGCACGCCCGACCTGCCGCTGGGCAAGGGCGTGCTGGCCGGGCTGGATACGACCAACATGACCCCGGCGCACGTCTACCGCGCCGCGATGGAAGGGGCGACCTACAGCCTGAAGTACGGCTTCGATGCCTTCGTGCGAGCCGGCATGGACTTCGATCGCATCGTGCTGACCGGCGGGGGCAGCAACAGCGCCGCGTGGCGGCAGCTGGTGGCCGATGTGTTCGGCCTGCCGGTGGATGTGCCCGTGCAGGCCGAGGGCGCGGCCTTCGGCGCGGCGCTGCAGGCGCTGTGGGCATGGGGCCGTTCGCGTGGCGAGACATCGTCCATCGCCGACATTGCCCGCGCCCATGTCGCCACCGAGCCGGCCTTGTCCGCCACGCCCGATCCCACCCGCACGCAGGCCTATGCCGCGGCCTACCGCCGCTTCCTCCAGCACCTCGATGCCCTCACGCCGCAGCAGCGCGGCT
>NZ_JBIXJW010000007.1:0-126528 GCF_052871755.1 Pseudoxanthomonas sp. LARHCG66
TCAAGTAACCCGGACTCCGGCCGATATGTCACCAGAAGGCCCTCTTCCCTGGCACCCGATGACCGTCGCACCCTCCGCCACCGACGACGCCAGCCGCTGCACGCAAGTGCGCCGCGAGGACACTGCATGCTTCGCCGCACGCTGACTTCGCTGACATCGGTGCGCGACACACAGGCGTCCACGGATCTCCCCACGGAGAGCCTCTGGCACGTGCTGGAACAGTCCGTCGACGCCGCGTTCGTCATCGACGGGCGCCACCGGGTGGTGCTGTTCAATCCGGCGGCGGAAGCCCTCTGGGGCTGCCTGCGCGAAGATGTGCATGGCATGCCGTTCACCCGGTTGCTGTCCAGCCCCCAGGCGGACAACACCGCCGACGCCGCGCTGGCGCAACTGCTCGGCAGCCATCGGGATGCCGTGCTGCATCGGCCCGACGGCAGCGAGGTCGCCTGTTCGGTCTCCATGTCGAAGGTGCAACTGGGCACGCAGGTCTTCCACACCGCCTTCGTGCGCGACACCAGCGACCAGAAGCGCCAGCTCGAGCGCCTGCGCCAGTTGTCGATCGTGGTGGACAAGAGCGACAACGCGATCTTCGTGAGCGCACCAGACCGCGAAGTGGTCTACGTCAACAGCGGCTTCACCCGCATGCTGGGTTACCGGCTTGAAGAGCTGCGCGGGATCAAGCCCTCGCAGCTGCTGTCCGGCGCGCATACCGACGCCACCCTGGACGATCGCATCAGCCAGGCGATGAAGGCCGGCGAAGGCCTGCAGACGGAAGTGCTGCTGTACACCAAGTCGGGCCGCCCGCTGTGGCTGTCGGCCGCGATGGAGCGTGGCCGACGTGATGACGCTGATCTGCCGCGAGGTGGAGCACATCGCGCCGGAACTGACGGTCTCCATCATCACCGTGGACAACGAGGGGCTGATGCACGCCCTCGCCTCGCCCAGCCTGCCCGAAGCCTGGGCACGCAAGATCGACGGCATGGCGATCGGCCCGCGTGCCGGCGTATGCGGTGCCGCCGCCTGGCGGGGCCGCGCGGTGCTGGTGAAGGACATCGCCAGCGATCCGCTGTGCGCCAACACCCGCCACCTCACCTCGCCGCTCGGGCTGCGCGCCTGCTGGACCCATCCGATCAAGTCGAGCAGCGGCCGCGTGCTGGGCACGCTGTCGTTCTACTACCGCGAGAACCGGGGCCCCGACGAGCTGCACGAACGCCTGGCCGATACCTGCCTGCATCTGTGCTCGCTGACCCTGGAGCGGGAGCAGACCAACGAACGCGTGCACCAGCTGGCGTTCTACGACACCCTGACCGGCCTGCCCAACCGCATCATGTTCAGCGCCAAGGCCGAACAGGCGCTGGCCAACGTCGCCCAGGTGAACGGCACCGCCGCCGTGCTCTTCATCGACCTGGACCGCTTTCGTCGCGGTGCTGCCGATGTGCAGCACCGAGCATGCCGGCAGCGTGGCCGAGCGCCTGCTGGGGGCCATCGCGGCGCCGACCGCCGCCGGCTTGATGACCCTGCACCCCAGTGCCAGCATCGGCGTGGCGATGTTCCCGGACGACGGCCGCGACATCGACCTGCTGGTGCGTCATGCCGACATGGCGATGTACCGCGCGAAAACCGATGGCGGCGGCAGCTTCCGCTTCTTCAGCGTCGACATGAACCGGCTGGCGCAGGAGCGCGTCTCGCTGGAGACCGCGCTGCGCGAGGCGCTGCGGCTGGACCAGCTGAAACTGCAGTACCAGCCCCAGGTCGGCGGCTGCGACGGCAGGCAGCTGTATGGCGTGGAAGCGTTGTTGCGCTGGCACCACGCGGAGCTCGGCGTGATTCCGCCCGCGCGCTTCGTGCCGGTGGCCGAAGAATGCGGACTGATCGCCGATCTCAGCCTGTGGGTCCTGCGCCAGGCGTGTGCGCAGATGGCCGACTGGCGGCAGCGCGGCATCGACATCCCGCGCGTGTCGGTGAACGTCTCCGCGATCAATTTCCGCGATCCGGAGCTGTCCCTGCAGATCTCCGACCTGCTGGACGAGCATGGCCTGGAGCCGGGCGACCTGACGCTGGAGATCACCGAAAGCGTCATGCTGGACCCGGACCCGGACGTGCTCGAGAACATCGAGGCCATCTACGTGCTGGGCGTGCGGCTGTCGCTGGACGACTTCGGCACCGGCTACTCCAGCCTCAGCCACCTGCACCGCCTGCCCATCAGCGAACTCAAGCTCGACCAGAGCTTCGTGCGCGACATCGACACCAGCGCCATTGCGCGCACGCTGACCTCATCGGTGCTGCGCATCGGCGAAAGCCTGGGCATGAAGGTGGTCGCCGAAGGCGTGGAGACCGAATCGCAACACCGCTTCCTGACCGAGCAGCGCTTTCCCGTGCTGCAGGGGTATCTGTTCTCACCACCGCTGCCACCCGGTCCGCTGGAACAGTGGCTGGAAACACAGGGTTACACCGCAGCCCGCGAAGTCGAAACCGAAGCCGGCGCACCCGGATAAGTGCAATGCCGCGCGACCGGTGTTCGCCCGGACCACCCGGAAAGTGTGACCCAGCGCCCAGTCGCACACACGAACGATCCCGCACCACGCCTTCGCCTCAAGTTTGGCCAAGGCGGGCCGATCTCAGGCAGTGAGTCGTTACCCCTCTTCTGTCCATCCGGAGTTACTGGAATGAAAATCGCATCCGCCCTGACCCTGTCCATCGCCGTCGTCGGCGCCGCCCTGCTGATGCCCGCGACGCCGGCCAACAGCCAGTCGCAGGTCGACAACGCGATCCCCGCCGACATGGCCGCGCGCTTCGCGGGCAAGAACGGCACGGTGTGCGGCAAGGTGGGCAAGGCCCGCTTCGCCGAGAATTCCGAAGGCACGCCGACCTTCCTGTACATGGGCGGCAACTTCCCGCGCCATACCTTCACCGCACGCATCCCGGGCGATGCCCGCGCCAAGTTCAAGCCGGCCCCGGAAGAACTGGAAGGCAAGGACGTCTGCGTGATCGGCGCCATCGAGCGCGACAACTCGCGCGCCGAAATCGTGGTCAGTTCGCCGGCCAACCTGAAGCTGGCGACGATCCGCTGATCCGTTCCAACGGCAGGGCGCCACGCCCTGCCCGCCCTGGTCGCACCTGAGAGCGGCGCGGCACGCCACCGGTAAAGGAAAAAGAATCCCATGCAGCGGATCAAGAACCTCAAACTGACGACGAAGATGATGCTCGCCTTCGGCGCCGTGCTGGCGCTGATGCTGGTACAGGGCATCGCCGCTTTCGTCGGCCTGAACTCGTTGAACGGCGCCACCACCGAGGTGACCGGCAACGTCCTGCCCAGCGTGAAGGCCGCGGGCGACCTGCAGAACCTGATCGGCGAATACCGCACGACCTCTTACCGGCAGCATGTGCGCGCCAGCGACGCCGTCAAGGCGGAAGCCAAGACGCTGGCCGCCCAGACCGAGAAGAAGATCGAGCAGTCCATCAAGGACTACGCCACGCTGATCATCAGCCCGGACGAAAAGAAGGCCTACGACACCTTCGTCAAGGAGTGGAAGGCAGCCAAGCAGTCGTATGCCGAAGTGCAGGAGATGCTGGACCTCGGCCTGCCGGACGACGCCGTGGACACCTTCATCGGCACCACGCGCGACCAGCACCGGAAGGCAGTCGCGGCACTGAACACGTTGGTCAACGTGGTCGACCAGCAGGCCAAGACGGCCAGCGCCAGCGCCGACAGCACCTTCGCTGCTTCCAGCACGCTGATGGTCATCATGCTGCTGGTGGGCATCGTGGGCGGCCTGGCCCTGGCCTGGTTCTTCGCCCGCGCCATCGCCGGCGCCGTCGGCGAAGCCGTGCGCGTGGCCAATGATGTGTCCGCCGGCAAGCTGGACGGCAAGATCGATACCAGCCGCCAGGACGAAGTGGGCCAGCTGCTGACCGCCATGCAGCGCATGCAGACGCAGGTGCAGTCGGTGATTTCCGCCCAGAGCGAAATGGCCGCGCGCCACGACGAGGGCCAGATCAGCTATCGCATGGACGACAGTGCGTTCCCGGGCGAGTACGGCCGCATGGTGCGCGACACCAACGCCCTGGTCGCCTCGCACCTGCAGGCCATCGGCGACGCACTGAAGATCATGCAGCGTTACTCGATCGGCGACCTGAGCCTGGACATGCCCAAGCTGCCGGGCGAGAAGGCCAACCTCACCGAGACGATGGACGCCACCAAGGCCAACCTGTCGGCGATCAACGGCGAGATCAAGCGCCTGGCGATGTCCGCTTCCTCCGGCGATTTCAGCCAGCGCGGCGACGTGGACAAGTACCAGTACGACTTCCGCGACATGATCGACGGCCTGAACCAGCTGATGGAAACCACCGACGGCAACCTCGCCGAGGTCTCCGAACTGCTGCAGGCCATCGCACGCGGCGACCTGACCGCACGGATGGAAGGCGACTTCCACGGCGTCTTCGCCACCATGCGCGATGACGCGGACGCCACCGTCGCCCAGTTGACCGACATCGTCGGCCGCATCCAGGACGCGTCGACCAGCATCAACACCGCTGCCGGCGAAATCGCGTCCGGCAACAGCGACCTGTCGCGCCGTACCGAGCAGCAGGCCGCCAACCTGGAAGAAACCGCCGCCTCGATGGAGGAACTGACCTCCACCGTGCGCCAGAATGCCGAGTCGGCCCGCCAGGCCAACCAGTTGGCCATCGGTGCCGCCGGGGTCGCCTCGCAAGGCGGTGAAGTGGTCGGCAAGGTCGTCACCACGATGCGCGACATCGAGCAGTCGTCGAAGAAGATCGCCGACATCATCTCGGTCATCGATGGCATCGCCTTCCAGACCAACATCCTGGCCTTGAACGCGGCCGTGGAAGCCGCCCGTGCCGGCGAGCAGGGTCGTGGTTTCGCGGTGGTCGCTTCGGAAGTCCGGACGCTGGCCCAGCGCAGCGCAAATGCCGCCAAGGAGATCAAGGGCCTGATCGAGACCTCGGTGGACAAGGTGGCCGATGGCTCCAAGCTGGTGAACCAGGCAGGCGCGACGATGGGCGAGATCGTCGCCAGCGTGCAGCGCGTGACCGACATCATGGCCGAGATCTCGGCCGCCTCGCAGGAACAGAGCGCCGGCATCGAACAGGTCAACCAGACCATCACCCAGATGGACGAAACCACCCAGCAGAACGCCGCGCTGGTGGAAGAAGCCTCTGCCGCCGCCCGTTCGATGGAAGAGCAGGCACAGGCGCTGAGCGAGTCGGTGTCGGTGTTCAAGCTGCATGCCCACGCCGCCCCGACCGCCCCGACCGCCGCGGTCGCCAAGCCGGCCAAGGCAGCAGCCCCGGTTCCGTCCAGGCCCGCGCCGCGCGCCGCCACGCCGTCGATGCTGGAGCCCGCCCTGGCCGATGGCGACGACTGGCAGGAATTCTGAGGCACGCGGTTTGCATCGCATCCCGGCAACAGCTCCCTTTCCCTGTCCCTGCGGCAGGGAAAGGGTCCCGCCACGCCCCTAGCCTCATCCGTCCCGTCGAGAATCCGATGTCCGTCAGTACCCGCTCCCCTGCCCCGGCTGCCACGACACGACGGACCCCTGCGCCGCTTCCCGCCGACGACGGCGCGGCAGGATCGGCGGCACGCGATTTCGAGTTCGACGACCGCGACTTCCGTCGCGTGGTCGACCTGATCCGCCAGCGCGCCGGCATCGCCCTGGCCGACGGCAAGCGCGACATGGTCTATGGCCGCCTGTCACGCAGACTGCGCGCGCTGGGCCTGCGCAGCTTCAAGGATTACCTCGACCAGCTGGAACGGGATGGTGGCGATGAGTGGCAGGCGTTCACCAACGCACTGACCACGAACCTCACCTCGTTCTTCCGCGAGCCGCACCACTTCGAGCGGCTGCAGGAAGAACTGGCGAAGCGCCGGAACGACGGCCCGCTGAAGATCTGGTCATGTGCCGCGTCCACCGGCGAAGAGCCCTACTCCATCGCCATCACCGCCTGTGAGGCCTACGGCACGCTGACCCCGCCGGTAAGCATCCTGGCCACGGACGTGGACACGCAGGTGCTGGCCACCGGCGAACGCGGCGTCTATCCGGTCGAGCGCATCGCCGGCCTGGACGACACCCTGAAGCGGCGCTATTTCCAGCGCGGCAGCGGCCCCAACGAAGGCAAGTGCCGCGTGCATCCGGCCCTGCGCCAGCTGATCGCGTTCCGCCCGCTCAACCTGCTGACCGCGCGCTACGACGTGGCCGGCCCGTTCACCGCGGTGTTCTGCCGCAACGTGATGATCTATTTCGACAAGCCCACCCAGCGCGGCATCCTGGCGCGCCTGGTGCCGCACCTGGCCGAAGACGGCATGCTGTACACCGGGCACTCGGAAAACTACCTGCACGCCGCCGACATCATCCAGCCCTGCGGTCGCACGCTGTACCGCCGCGCCGGGACCGGCGCATGAGTTCAGCCGCCGCCTCGTTCGCCGACGGCAGCGTGATGCGCTACCACGACGCCCGCTTCAAGACCGAAGCGGCCAAGCTGCTGCCCACGCAGTACCTGGTGGTGGACAACGACACCGCGCTGGTCACCGTGCTGGGCTCCTGCGTGGCCGCCTGCATCCGCGACCCGCTGCTCAAGCTGGGTGGCATGAACCACTTCCTGCTGCCGGACGGCAACGTGGGCGACGGTGCGCCCGCGCGCTACGGCAGCTTCGCGATGGAACTGCTGATCAACGACCTGCTCAAGCGGGGCGCCGCGCGCAACCGCCTGGAGGCCAAGGTCTTCGGCGGTGCCAACGTGCTGAAAGGCTTCACCAGCAACCCGGTCGGCACGCGCAATGCCGAGTTCGTCCGCAAGTACCTGGATGCCGAACGCATTCCCGTGGTCGCCGAAGACCTGCGCGGCATCCATCCGCGCAAGGTCTGGTATTTCCCCAACACCGGCCGCGTGGTCGTGCAGCGCCTGCCGCATGCCCATGATGCCGAGGTCCTGGCCGCCGAATCCGCTGCCCGCGCCCGTCTGTCGAGGGCGCCGGTCACCGGAGGCGTGGAGCTGTTCTGATGAGTAGTCCTTCCTCCTGCAAGGTGCTGATCGTCGATGACTCGGCGGTCGTGCGGCAGATGCTGACCGAGATCCTCTCGCGCGATCCGGGCATCGAAGTCGTCGGTTCCGCCGCCGATCCGCTGCTGGCCCGCGACAAGATCAAGCGCCTGAATCCCAACGTGATGACGCTGGACGTGGAAATGCCGCGCATGGACGGGTTGGCGTTCCTGGAAAACGTCATGCGCCTGCGGCCGATGCCGGTGGTGATGATCTCCTCGCTGACCGAGCGTGGCGCCGACACCACGCTGCAGGCGCTGGCGCTGGGTGCGGTGGATTTCGTGTCCAAGCCCAAACTCGATGTCGCCAGTGGATTGCAGGCGTATGCCGACGAGATCATCGCCAAGGTGAAGGCCGCCGCGAAGGCGCGTGTCCGCCCGCTGGCTCGCACCGGCGCGCCCCGCGTGGGCCTGGACACCGCGCTGCCATCCCCTCCGGCCCTGCGCTTCCGCACCACCGACCGCCTGATCGCCATCGGCGCCTCCGCCGGTGGCACCGAAGCCCTGCGCGTGGTGCTGGAACAGATGCCCGCCGACGCGCCGGCCATCGTGCTGACCCAGCACATCCCGGCCGGTTTCAGCCACGCCTTCGCGGAACGGCTGGACCGTCATTCGGCCATGGCCGTACGCGAAGCCAGCGATGGCGAAGCCATCCTGCCCGGTCACGCCTACCTGCCGCCTGGCGGCCAGCACATGCGGGTCATCCGCGACGGTGCGCGCTGGCGCTGCCGGATCGACGACGGCCCGGCGGTGAACCGGCACAAGCCGGCGGTCGACGTGCTGTTCCGCTCGGTCGCGCAGAGCGCGGGCGGCAACGCGGTGGGCGCCATCCTCACCGGCATGGGCGACGACGGTGCCCGCGGCCTGCTGGAAATGAGCCAGGCCGGCGCGCCGACCCTGGTGCAGGACGAAGCCACCAGCGTGGTCTGGGGCATGCCCGGCGCCGCCATGCGCCTGGGCGCCGCCAAGGAAGCCCTGCCGCTGGAACGCATCGCGCAGCGCCTGCTGGACCTGGCGGCAGCGATCGCCTGAGGCGCTGGCGCCGTTGTAGAAGCGACGTAAGTCGCGACCGCACGGCCGACGCTGCCCTGACTCGTACAGGCAAGGTGCTGTGGCGGGCAAGCATCCCACTCCGTCAATGCCAATGGCCCCTCCCTGCGGCGGTCGCGACTCACGTCGCTCCTACAGAAGGTCGCAACGCCCGTCACAGATCGCGGGGGATCGAAAAACCACCCGATTTCCCGCCTAAAGAGCCGATCCCTACGGCCGATACTCAACAGTGAGCTTCATCAGAGAGCACCCATGTACTCGCGCATCCTGGTTCGTCTTGCGGCACCCCTCATCCTCACCCTGCTGTTCCCGCTGTCGGTCGCCTTCGACTGGCCGAACGCGCTGCAGTGGGCCCTGCTGACTTCGCTGACGCTGGCCTGGCTGATCTTCGCCTGGCTGACGGCCGTCAACAGCCACGTGGTGTCGCCCGAGCACGCCACCGTCATCCGCGAACAGGATGCGCTGCTCACCGAGCTGCGCCGCTTCGTCAACAACGAGATCGAAGGTTCGCGCAGCGAGATCGACCGCGCCCGCGAGCTGATCCGCGAAGCCGTCAGCAACCTCGGCGGCAGCTTCGATGCGATGAACCGCAAGTCACGCGAACAGAGTGCCGCGATCTCCCGCATCATCGACCGCAATGGCGAGGGAGACCGTGCCGGCGTGGACGTGGCGCGCTTCGCGCAGAACGCCAGCCAGCGCATGGAACAGCTGGTGGAGGCACTGGAGCAGGTCGCCGGCCAGAGCGGCACCACCGTGCACCACATCGACGACATGGCGCAGCACCTGGACGGCATCTTCTCGCTGCTGGAAGACGTGAAGTCCATCGCCGACCAGACCAACCTGCTGGCGCTGAATGCCGCCATCGAAGCCGCCCGTGCCGGTGAAGCCGGTCGCGGTTTCGCGGTGGTGGCCGACGAAGTGCGCAACCTGTCCGAGCGCTCCACCGCGTTCAACGAACAGATCCGCAAGCTGGCGCACAGCTCCAAGGAATCCATCGCCAAGGTGCGCGACACAGTCTCCAACATGGCCTCGCGCGACCTGGACCGCTCCCGTGAGGCACGTTCGGAAGCCGCCGGCATGCTGAACCAGGTGGCTGCGATCAACGCCTCGCTGGGCGATGGCATGCGCGAAGTCTCGATGTGCGGCCATGCCATCGATGCCAGCGTGGCCGATGCCGTCCGCTCGCTGCAGTTCGAGGACATCGCCACCCAGTCGCTGGGCAGTGCGAACACCCACCTTGACCGCCTGACCGCGATCAACAAGGAAGCCCTCGCCCTGCAGGAACTCCTGCATCGCTCCGGCGGCGCGACCGACAACGAACTGCTCAGCGCACTGCGCCTGATCGGCAACCGCCTGCGCGACCAGCGCACCGAGTGGGAACGCCCGCCGCACAAGCCGGTCGCACAGCAGAACATGGGCGCCGGCACGGTGGAACTGTTCTGACCGCGACAGCGTCCGCACACCACTGAATCCCGACGGGGCGACCAGGATCTGGTCGCCCCGTCGCGTTCCGGACGGCAGCCCGCCCGGCTGCGGATCGCCACTGGCATACTGCAGGCTGATCGCACTGCTGCTGACGATGTCGAACCCGCCGCTTCCCTCCCCGTTCTTGCTGCAGTTGTTCCGGCTGCAGGAAGCCGAACGCCTTCAGGTGGGGCGCGCGCTGCACAACCAGGTCGGGCAGGCACTGTCGGCGATCAAGATGGGTGCGCACCTGGTGCAGTCCGAGGATGATCCGGCACAGCAGCAGGAAGACCTGCAGGACATCATCCGCACCTGCGACGAGACCGTCGCGATCCTGCGCGACCTGCATGCCACGTTGCACCCGCCCCAGCTGGAAGCGATCGGGCTGGACGCCGCATTGCGCGCCGAGCACGAACGCGTGTTTCCCGGCACCGCGGTGACACTCGCTCCGTTGCCGAACATGCCTGCGGCCGATACGGCGCTGGTGGCGTTCCGGATCGCGCAGGTCGCCATGCGCGCGGTGGCGGGTGCGGGAGGCCGGCTGGCGCTGGAGCTGGCCGGCGACGCCGATGCCGAGGGCGGACTCGCCGTCACCCTGGATGCCGATGTCCACGCGGCATGCACCGAACTGCCGCTGCTGCAGGCCCTGGCCGCGACGCTTGGCGGCGGGCTGGAATCCAGCAGCGGCGGGCGCGGCAGCCGATGGCAACTTCGCCTACCCTATGCGCCTGCACCCGTGACGCCCACCGACACCGCTTGAACACCGAGCACGCCCACCTGCCCCGCCTGCCCCGCCTCGGCGCCGGCGAACCCGACCTGCAGCGGATGGTCGACACCGCGAATGCGGACGGCACGCCGTTGATGCTGCTGTACCTGGACATCGACCACTTCCGCTCGATCAACGAGAACATGGGCGTGGAAGTCGGCGATGAAGCGCTGGCGATCCTCAGCGACCGGCTGCAGCGGTCACTCGGCCCGGAAGCACGCGCCTGGCGCCATGGCAGCGACGAATTCATCGTGGCGGTGCCGCGCCTGCCGGGCACACTGCCGCCGGAACGCTTCGGCGATGCCTTGCGCGAGCAGATCGAGCTGCCGATGACGGTGCTGCCGTACACGCTGTTCCTGACCGGCACGCTGGGCATCGCGCTGTGCCCGGAGCATGCGGACACTGCGTCCGGCCTGCTGCAGTGCGCCGAAAGCGCGATGGAACAGGCCAAGCACGAGGGCATGAACCTGGTGCGCCTGTACCGGCGCGGCGCCGCGATCACCGCGCGCAGCGACAGCATCATCGCCCGCCAGATCGTCAACGCCATCCAGCACAACGAGCTGCGCCTGTTCTACCAGCCGCAGATCAACGCCCACGACGGCCGCGTGGTGGGCATGGAAACGCTGCTGCGCTGGTACTCGCCCGCGCTTGGCCTGCTGGTGCCGGAACGCTTCATGCACGTGGCCGAGAAGCTGGGCGTCATTGTGCAGATCGGCGACTGGGTGTTGCGCAATGCCTTCAAGCAGGCGCGCGTCTGGCGCGACTGGGGCTTCGACGATTTCGAGATCGCGGTGAACGTGTCGACGCTGCAGCTGCTGCGCCCCAGCTTCGTTTCCGAAGTGCTGGAGGCCATGCAGGAGGCCGGCATCCCGCCGCAGATGGTGGTGCTGGAAGTCCGCCAGAACGCGCTGGCCAAGGACATGAACCTGGTCCACCGCACGCTGGCGCAACTGCACCACGAAGGCGTGCGGCTGACGCTGGACGATTTCGGCATGGGCGATTCCAACCTGGACTCGCTGGTCCGCTTCTCGGTGGACAAGATCAAGATCGACCGCAACTTCGTGAAGGGCGTGCCGTCCGGCAACCGCGAGGTGGCCATCACCTGCGCCATCATCGCGATGGGCCACCAGCTGGGCATGAAGGTGATCGCGCACGGCGTGGAGACCGACGTGCAGCTGGGATTCCTGCGCAGGAACCAGTGCGACATGTTCCAGGGGCACCTGTTCGGCGAACCGATGTCGGCCGAAGATGCCGGCGCGGTATTGCGCCGCCGCTACCTGCGCGCCGATGCCTTCGCCGCCACCAAGCCCGATCGCACCCTGCTGCTGCTGGACGACGAAGAGAACATCCTGCGTTCATTGGTGCGCCTGTTCCGCCGCGACGGCTACCGCATCCTGGCCGCCAGCAACGTCACCGACGCATTCGAACTGCTGGCGACCAACGACGTGCAGGTGATCCTGTCCGACCAGCGCATGTCGGACATGAGCGGCACCGAGTTCCTGGGCCGCGTGCGCATGCTGTATCCGGACACGATACGCCTGGTGCTGTCGGGGTACACCGACCTGGCCACGGTGACCGAGGCGATCAACCGCGGCGAGATCTACCGCTTCCTGACCAAACCGTGGAACGACGACGACCTGCGCGAACACATCCGCCAGGCGTTCACCACCTACGAGCACCAGCCGCACCATCGCGCGCATGCCTGAGACCCGCACCGGAACGCAGGACGGCTGGTGCGTGTACCTGCTGGAGTGCCGCAACGGCGCGTACTACGCCGGCATCACCAACCGGCTGGACGCCCGCTACGCCGCGCATGTGGCGGGTACGGGCGCCAAGTACACGCGCGCGAATCCGCCGGTACGCGTGCTGGCGAGCCGCGACTATCCGGATCGCAGCGCAGCGTCGCGCGCGGAAGCACAGCTCAAGCGGATGCCGCGCGCGAAGAAGCTGGCGTTCTTCGAAGCGCCGACCGATTCCCCTCTCCCTGCGAAGCGGGGAGAGGGTGCCGAAGGCGGGTGAGGGGCGAACGAAGACCCAGAGCCGGGACACTTGGCGCCATCGCAACAATCGCAGTGTATGCCGCGAGGCGTACTCCTGCGCTCGCCCCTCATCCGCCCTCCGGGCACCTTCTCCCCGCCTGGCGGGGAGAAGGGAGCGACATCACGCCGCGTCGACGGCCGGCTGCCGGATCGGCAGCATGATGCGGAAGCAGGCGCCGGAGCCGGGCTCGTTGCGCACTTCGATGCGGCCGTTGTGCTTCTTCACGATGCCGTAGGAGATCGACAAGCCCAGGCCCGTGCCGCTGCCCACCGGCTTGGTGGTGAAGAACGGGTCGAAGATGCGCTGCAGGATGTCGTCGGGAATCCCATGCCCGCTGTCCTGGATCTCGACCCAGACTTCGTCGCCCTCCACGCCCGTGGCGACGGTGATCGTGCCGCGCTCGTCGATGGCGTGGCTGGCGTTGAGCAGGATGTTCATGAACACCTGGTTCAATTCCGACGGCCGGCACTGCACCAGGGGCAGCTTGCCGTAGTGCTTTTCCAGGGTGACCTTGTACTTCAGCTCGTTCCAGATGATGTTGATGGTGGAATCGAGGCCGGCATGCAGGTCGGCGGACTTCCAGCTGTCGTCGCGGCCTGAGTAGGAGAAATCCTTCAGGTTGCGCACGATCGCGGTGACCCGTTCGATGCCCTCGCGCGACTCGGACATCAGCTGCGGCAGGTCGCCGGTGATGAAGTCGATGTCGTAGCGCGCGCGCAGGTCCTCGATCTCGGGCAGCATCGCCTTCGGGTCCGGCAGGCGCAGCGCGCGCTCGTAGACTTCGATCAGCGAGAACAGGCTGTGCAGGTACTCCTGCAGCGAGCCGAGGTTGGAGTGCACGTAGCCGATCGGGTTGTTGATCTCGTGCGCAACGCCGGCGGCAAGCTGGCCGATGGAGGCCATCTTCTCCGACTGCACCAGCTGTTCCTGCGTGCCGGCCAGGCGCACCAGCGTCTGCCGCAGCTGCGCGTGCCGGCGCTGGAGTTCCTGCTGGCGCGCGTGCGCTTCGCTGACGTCGTGGAAGACGATCAGGCAGTGGCCGCCGCCCGGGTTGTCATGGAAGTACGCGCGTACCTGCAGCACCAGGCCGTCGTCGAGGGCCAGGTCGCCGTTCCAGCGGCCGGACTGGCGCGCGGTGGGAATGGCGTCGGGCGGCAGCAGCCGCGACAGGGCGCCGAGCACATCGGGGGCATCCTGCACCAGTGCGCGCGCCGCTGCGTTGGCGTGCAACGGACGGGCGTCGCCACGGCACAACAGGTAACCGTCGTCCATCAGTTCGGCCAACGCCTTCAGATCGGCGAAGGTCGGGACGTCATCCGCAGTGCAGGCTCTGGACGGTGGGTTCGAGGGAGGGGCGGTGGCCAAGGACGCATCGGGCGGCGGCGATGGGGCGCCAGTATCCGGCGCGGCCGCTGGAGCGGCAAGTTGCGGCGTCGCAGTTTGCGGATCCGGCACCGGGCTCAGGCAACCGCAAGCGGACGGGTGGCGGAAAGGGTCGCGGTCTGGCCCTGCGCGTCGTAGGCGCCGCTGCTCTCGGTGCGGCCCAGATGACGCAGTGCCCAGTTCACTTCGCGGCGGCGCCGGGCCAGCAGGATGCCGTTCGCGTGGTTCATCTCGGCAAGTTCGGCGAGCCGCCCCTGCAGTTCATCGGGAAAGCCGAAGCCGGCAGCGGCCGCCTCCAGCGCGCGCAATGCCTCCAGCTTCTCCTGCGTGGCGCGCACCAGTGCCTCGACGTCATGCTCGAGGATGGCGCGACGCTCCTCTCCCAGGGCCGCGGACAGTCGCTGGAGGGGGGCCGGTGTCATCGCGATCAACCGCCCAGCTGGTCGTCCAGTCGCAGCATCCCGTCGGCAATGGCCTCGGGATTGACCTTGTACGTGCCGGCCTGCAGCGCTTCGCGCACGGCCTGCACACGGGCATTGTCGATGGCAGGCGCAGTGGACAGCTCGCGCTGCATGGCCTGGAGGCTGGCGGCCTCGCCGGTCAGGCGCAGGCTGTCACCACCGGCGCTGGCTTCCACCGGCCTGGAACGGTCGGCACCCGCGTTGGCAACACGCCCGCTGACGGGACCGGTGGTGCGTACGGCGGCGGGGGGAGTGCCTTCGATTTTCTGGCTCATGTCGGTTCACCTGTAACAGGGTTCAAGGGAGTTATCGGCCGCGACTGATCCGACTTTAGTGACGGATGCCGCATTTCCGAGGAAGGACCCGATGCTGCCCGGTTTCCTTCCACCCGCGTTCGGTATCGGCCGCCCCCGGAACAACTTGAGGGCCATGTTCCACATTTCTTCATCGGTTGACCCAGACGTCGCCGCCCGGGCCCACCACGCCCTGCACCACCCGGCGCGAGGACAGGTTCTCCACGGTGACCCGCTCATTCTCGCCGGCATCCGCCAGCGCCTTGCCGGCCACGCGCACTTCCACCCCGCCGCGACGGGACACCAGCGCCACGTTGTCGCCGCGGCGGACCAGGCGCTGGGCGACCAGATCGGTGGCCGACAGTACCGTGCCTGCCGACAGCATGCGCCGTGCCACGCGGCCCAGGGCCTGGGATGGATCAGCGACGGCGGCGCCGACGATGCGCGACGCGTCGCGGGTTTCGGGAATGAACGCGTCGGCGGTGATCGTTTCGCCCGGTGCGATGCCGCGGCTCAGCACCAGCACGGTCTGGCTGCGTCGTACCCGCACCGGCACGAACAGGCGCCAGCCATCCGGGCAGCTGACTTCCACGCTGTGGCTACCCTGGACGCGTGCCACCAGCGATGCGTCGCAGCGTGGCAGGCGCAAGGCGGAGTCCAGTGTGGCCTCGGCCTCGCTGCCGGCAGGCAGGGCGCCCAGGGCGGCGGCCTTGATGCTGTCCACGCTGTGGAAGTCGGCCGCCAGCACGGTGCATGCGGTCAGGCCGCCGATCAGGGCGAGGGTCAGGCGCAGCATGGGCGGGATCCGGAGGTTCATCGGCCGGGAAGCTGCAAGGGGCGTGCCAGAGCCGCATTCACTGGCGTCGCAAGGCGCATCGAGTTTGGGAAAGAACGCGCACGCATGTGGACGATGTTTCTTGATTGGACGATGCCCTGACTCCGCTCGCCCCTCATCCGCCCGCCGGGCACCTTCTCCCCGTAAACGGGGAGAAGGGGACTTCAATGGGAAAAGGAGTGCCCCTCTCCCTCTCCCCGCATGCGGGGAGAGGGTGCCGAAGGCGGGTGAGGGGCGAACGAAGCCAGCGCTGCGTTGGCGCCGCCCCAGCACCGCGCTCTGCCCCTGATCCGCCCCCGCATCACGTGCGGGGGCAGGCTCTTCGGGCACCTTCTCCCCGCAAGCGGGAAGAAGGAACAAGCAACGACGCTCAAGCGCCCCTCGAAGAGGCCGATATGCTGTGCATGACCCAGGATCTGCTCAACCGCATCGACCAGCGCACCCGCCTGGCCGGCCACAACCGCCTCGCCCTGCTGCTGTTCCGCCTGGGCGGGCGTCAGCTTTTTGGCGTCAACGTATTCAAGGTGCAGGAAGTCCTGCGCCGGCCCGATCTGTTCCAGTTGCCCGGATTGCCCACCGAATTCGTCGGCGTGGCCGACGTGCGCGGCCGCTCGGTGCCGGTGCTGGACCTGGGCCTGAGCATCCGCCACCCCGAACGCGACCCGAATCCGGAGAACACCCCCAATTACCTGGTGGTCACCGAATTCAACCGCTCCGTGCAGGGATTCCTGGTCAGCGGCGTCGAACGCATCGTCAACATCGCGGTGGAAGACATCCACCCGCCTCCGGAACTCGGCGCCGAGAACAGCTACCTGACCGCCGTGACGCGCTTCCAGGGCGAACTCATCCAGGTGATCGACGTGGAAAGCGTGCTGGCCGACATCTGCCAGTCGCGCATGGACGCCACGCTGGCGCCCGAGATGGCCCTGCCCGCGGACGCACCGCCGCTGCAGGTGCTGGTGGTGGACGACTCGCGCGTGGCGCGCTCGCAGATCCGCAGCGTGCTGGAGCAACTGGGCGTGACCACCACCCTGCTGTCCGACGGCCGCCAGGCGCTGGACCACCTCTTGCAGGTGCACGCCGCCGGCGAGAATCCGGCCGAGCGCTACGCCATGGTCATCTCGGACATCGAGATGCCGGCCATGGACGGCTACACCCTGACGACGGAAATCCGTCGCCACCCGGGCCTGGCCGGCCTGTACGTGCTGCTGCACACCTCGCTGTCGGGCGTGTTCAACAACGCCATGGTGGAACGCGTGGGCGCGAATGCCTTCGTGGCGAAGTACAGCCCGCACGAACTGGCCGAGCACGTGCTGTTCCGCCTGAACCAGGTGGTTGCGGCGCAGATGGCGGCCTGATCGTCGTCCCAGCGAACGCTGGGACCCATTTGCTTTTCCCACGGAAGAGGTAAGAGGCAAAGGGCGGGATCAAGATGGATCCCGGCGTTCGCTGGGATGACGGCACCGGGAATCACTGCCTGCCCGGATGCCGACCTGCCCCGTTCTGGCACACGCCTTGCAGCATCCCCGGCAACGGTCTGCCGGAGCGGTGCCATGTCCAATCCCATCTCCAACTACCTGGGTGTCCACGGAGCGGCCCTGCCCCTGCGCGAGCAGCGCATGCAGCTGATCGCCAGCAACCTGTCCAACGCGGACACGCCGAACTACAAGGCGAAGGACCTGAACTTCCAGGCTGCGCTGGAGAGCGCGGCGGCCAAGGCCTCCCCTTTGCTGACCACCAGCGAGCAGCACCTGACCCTGCTCAATGCCACCCCGCGCATCTTCGAACGTGCCGGCGTGCAGCCCAGCCTGGACGGCAACACCGTCGACGCCGATACCGAACGTGCCGCCTACGGCCGCGCGGCGCTGGAATACCGCGCCTCGCTCAGCTTCATCGAATCCAAGGTGCGCACCATGCTCACCGCGATCACCGGCCAGTAGGGGGACGCGCCATGAGCAACCTGCCCATCTTCGACGTCGCCGGTTCCGCGCTGCAGGCGCAATCGGTGCGCCTGAACACCATCGCCAGCAATCTCTCCAACGCGGATTCCATCGCATCCTCGCCCGAGGCGGTCTACAAGCCCATCGAGCCGATCTTCCAGGCGCGACCGCTGAATGCGGACGGCTCGCTGACATCGGTGCAGGTGAAGGAGATCACCCGGAGCGAAGCACCGCCGATCAAGCGCTACGAGCCCGGCCACCCGATGGCCGATGGCGATGGTTACGTCTACGCGCCCGATGTCGATCCAGTCGCGCAGATGGTCAACCTGATCTCGGCATCACGCGGCTACCAGGCCGGCGTGGAAGTACTGAACACCGCCAAGGAACTCGCCCTGGCCACCCTGACCATGGGCCGCTGACGCCCTCCCACCGAGCGACCACGCACATGACCACCATCAATGGCGATCCGTTCGCCGCCATCAACAACGCCACGTCGGGCGCTGCCACGACCAAGAAGGCCGACACGCTGGGCCAGGCCGACTTCATGCGCCTGATGACCGAGCAGCTGAGCCACCAGGATCCGCTCAAGCCGCTGTCCAACAGCGAGTTCGTCGCCCAGTTGGCGCAGTTCTCCACCGTGCAGGGCATCAGCGAACTGAACACCACCGTCGGCGGCTTCACCTCGGCGCTGACCGGCGACCAGGTGCTGAAGGGCGCGGCATTGGTGGGGCATTCCGTCGTGGTGCCCTCCGACTCGGTCGCGTTGCCGGCCACCGGCAATGCCAGCGGCCTGGTGATGTCGCCCGGCGCAGGCAAGGTCACGTTCGAAATCACCGACGCCAGTGGCGTCGTGGTCGACACCCTCGACGTCGAGTCCACCGGCAAGGGCGAAACCGCCTTCACCTGGGACGGCATCAAGGCCAACGGCGAACGCGCCGCCGCCGGTGCGTACTCCATCAAGGCCTCGCACACCGCCACCGATGGCACCGGCACTGCGCTCAACACCTACGTCGACGCTACCGTGGACAGCGTGACCATCGGCTCCGACGGCCTGTACCTCAACCTGCCCGGTTTGGGCACCGCCCCGCTCGACTACGTGCTGCGCATCGGCAAGTCGGCGTCCTGACCCCCTCACTCCCACCGCATCCTGCAAGGAGTCATCCATGGCTTTCAACAGCTCGCTGTCCGGCATGAGGGCGGCCAACGCCGACCTCAACGTCACCTCGCACAACATCGCCAACGTCAACACCACCGGCTTCAAGGAGTCGCGCGCGGAGTTCGCCGAGGTGTTCTCCACCACCGGCTACGGCCTGCTGCAGAACGGCATCGGCGCGGGCGTGCGCGTGACCAACGTCGCCCAGCAGTTCTCGCAGGGCGACATCAACCAGACCGGACGCTACCTGGACCTGGCCGTGGACCGCGAAGGCTTCTTCACCGTCAGCAACAACGGGACGAACGTGTATACCCGCGCCGGCAACTTCCAGCGCGATCCGAACGGCTACGTCACCACGCCGGACGGCTACCGCCTGCAGGTGTTCCCGCCGCGCGCCGATGGCGTCGGCTTCGACACCGGCAACCTGGTCGACCTGCAGTTGCTGACCACCGACAGCGCACCCGCGCCCACCACCAACGTCGACCTCGGCGTCACCCTGCCCGGCAATGCCGCGCAGCCGACGATCGCCCCGTTCTCGCCCACCGACAGCGCCAGCTACAACGAGACCACCTCGGTCACCGTCTACGACTCGCTCGGCGTGGCGCACCAGCAGGCCGTCTACTACGTGAAGACGCCGACCCCGAACCAGTGGCAGATGCACGTGTACGTGGACGGCACCTCGATGGGTGCGCCGACCAACGTGCAGTTCGACAACAACGGCACGCTGACCGCGCCGGCCAATGGCCTGGTGACGCTGTCGCCGTTCACGCCCAGCACCGGCGCGGGCGTGCTGAACATGACGCTGAACATCAACGGCACCACCCAGTACGGCGAACAGTTCGCCAAGCGCATCCAGAACCAGGACGGCTATGCCACCGGCAAGCTCAACGAGTTCAGCGTCTCGCCGGAGGGCGTGGTGTATGCGCGCTACTCCAACGGCGTGGACCGCGCCATCGGGCAGGTGGGGCTGGCCAACTTCACCAACCCGCAGGGGCTGGTATCGCAGGGCAACAACACCTGGACGCACAGCTTCGCCTCCGGTGAGCCGCGCATCGGTGCGCCGGGCACGTCGGACTTCGGCCAGGTGGCCTCCGGCGCACTGGAAGCCTCGACCGTGGACCTGACCGAGCAGCTGGTGAACATGATCGTGGCGCAGCGCAACTTCCAGGCGAACTCGCAGATGCTGTCCACGCAGGACCAGATCACCCAGACGGTCATCAACATCCGTTGATG
This sequence comes from Pseudoxanthomonas sp. LARHCG66, assembly GCF_052871755.1. Taxonomy (NCBI): domain Bacteria; kingdom Pseudomonadati; phylum Pseudomonadota; class Gammaproteobacteria; order Lysobacterales; family Lysobacteraceae; genus Pseudoxanthomonas; species Pseudoxanthomonas sp. LARHCG66. The sequence goes on from NZ_JBIXJW010000007.1 coordinate 19,677, forward strand.
ACGGCACGGCCGACGGAGGCTGACGCATGGACAAGGCACTCTATGTCGCAATGACCGGTGCCCGCGCTTCGCTGCAGGCGCAGGGCACGGTGTCGCACAACCTGGCCAACGTGGACACCAAGGGCTTCAAGGCGGCGCTGGCCGGCACCGAGGCGTTCAAGATCCAGGGACAGGGCTTTCCTTCACGCGTGGACGCGATGCTGATCGATCCCGGCTTCGATTCGCGGACCGGTTCGCAGATGGTCACCGGTCGCTCCCTGGACGTCTCACTGCAGCCGAACCGCTGGCTTGCCGTGCAGGCAGCCGACGGTGGCACGGCCTACACGCGCAATGGCGAGCTCAGCGTCACCCCGAACGGCCAGCTGGTCACGGCCGGCGGTCGGGCGGTGCTGGACGACAACGGCAATCCGATTGCGGTACCACCCGCGCAATCCATCGACATCGGCGCCGATGGCACGGTATCCATCGTTCCGCAGGGCGAAGGCCCGCAGACGATGGCTGTTGTCGGGCGCATGCGCGTGGTCCAGGCGACGCCGCAGCAGTTGGCGCGGGGTGGCGATGGCCTGATGCGGCCCGCCGATCCGCAGACACCGGCATTGCCGGTCGCCAATGGCAACAGTCTCACCACGGGCGTGCTGGAAGGCAGCAACGTGGATGCAGCCGGTGCGCTGGTGCAGATGATCCAGTTGCAGCGGCAGTTCGAGATGCAGGTGAAGGTGATCCGCAGCGGCGACGAGATGGCGCAGTCGTCGAACCAGCTGCTGCGGTTGGGTGGTTGACGCTTCGTTCCGTCCCTCTCTCTGCGCTGGAAGCCCCCTCTCCCCACGGCGACCGAAGGAAGTCCCTGTGGGATAGAGGGGCTGGGGTGAGGGCCAACGAAGTCACCCAGCCCCGATAAACCGGCGGCCCGACAACATCTACGATTCACCGAAAGCACTCACGCGCGACGAATCTTTTGCATGCATCTTTCGGTGCGGGTCTGCTTGAGGTCACGCATGGTGCCGCTCGCCGCGGGGGCCCTACTTTCTTTGCTTGTGCAAAGAAAGTAGGCAAAGAAAGCACACCCCGGCGGCCTGCCCGCCGCTTCGCGGCGGGTTCGCAGTCCCGGCGGGAATTTCCGGAAGACACATCCTGTGTCATCCGGAAACGACGCACATTCCTGTGCGCCGCCCCTACGGGGTTTGACCCGCCGTGACTGCCGGACCTAAGGGGCCCCGAAGCTGAGCCGGGCATATCCGTAGAAAGTGCTTTGCTGTGGCTGTTGCTTTCGGGCCCCCATGAGGCACGGCAAGTGGGCCGGGTAAAACCCGCAGGGCGCCGCCATGGATGGCGGCGTTTTCGTATGGCACAGGATGTGCCTTACGAAAATTCCCGGCCCACTCGCGAACCCGGAGCGCACAGCGCGGAGGGCGTGCCGCCTGGGGTGTGTTTCTTTGCTTCTTTCTTTGCACAAGCAAAGAAAGAAGGCCTCTGCGGCGAGCAGCACCATGCCTGCACGCCAAAAAACCATCCCGCCAGGCCCAGAAACCTGAAACAAAGGCGCGCCCTTTGGACACGCCCAAGGCCCACACAGGCGATGGACTTCGTTGGCCCTCTCCCCAACCCCTCTCCCGCAGGGAGAGGGGCTTGAACAGGCCCTGCCGCCAGAAAAGTGCCGGTGCCTGGTCCAAGGCCATGACCCCGGTCCCAGTTCGACCCGAATCCAAGCGCCAGAACCACGACACCCATTCCGGCACAGGACTTGCCTGAGAGGAGGCGAGGAACCGCACCACGCGGCTCCACCCCTTCCACCAGCGAGGAACCACGCCATGAACCAGGCCCTCTGGGTCGCCAAGACCGGACTGGATGCGCAACAGACGCGCATGTCCGTGGTCTCCAACAACCTGGCCAACACCAACACCACCGGCTTCAAGCGCGACCGCGCCAGCTTCGAAGACCTGCTGTACCAACAGGTCCGCCAGCCGGGCGGCTCCACCTCTTCGCAGACGCAGCTGCCGTCCGGCCTGCAACTGGGCACCGGCGTGCGCGTCGTATCCACCTCCAAGGATTTCCAGCAGGGCAACCCGCAGCAGACCGGCCGCTCGCTGGACGTGATGGTCAACGGCCGCGGCTTCTTCGAAGTCCTGCTGCCCGACGGCTCGCCGGCCTACACGCGCGACGGCTCGTTCCAGATCAACGCACAAGGCGAACTGGTCACCAACAGCGGCTATCCCGTGCAACCCGGCATCCAGGTGCCCGAGGGTGCGCAGTCGATGACCATCGGCAATGACGGCACCGTCAGCGTGACCATGGCCGGCCAGGCGCAGGCACTGGAAATCGGCTCGCTGACGCTCACCGATTTCGTCAATCCGTCCGGCCTGCAGGCCAAGGGCGAGAACCTCTACGTCGAGACCACCGCGTCCGGTCCTGCGCAGAACGGCACCCCCGGCCTCAACGGCCTGGGCAGTCTGGTGCAGGGCTCACTGGAAGGCTCCAACGTCAACGTGGTGGAAGAGCTGGTCAGCATGATCGAAACCCAGCGCGCCTACGAAATGAACGCCAAGGCCATCTCCACCACCGACTCGATGCTCGGCTACCTCAACAACAACGTCTGACCCACGCATACCGGGAATCGCCATGAAGCGCTCCACGTCCGCCACCACCCTCGCCTGCGCGCTGATGCTGCTGCCGGGCTGCGCACGCTACTACGGCGACGTGCGCCCGTACGCGCCGATGCAACCCATCCAGCCCATCGTCGCCGCGCAGGCACCGGCCACTGCGGGCTCCATCTATCGCGCCGGCCCCGGCCTGAACCTCTACGCCGACCGCCGCGCGCGCGACGTGGGCGACCTGCTGACGATCAACCTGGTGGAGAACACCGCCGCGCAGACCTCGGCCACCACCTCGGTCGACAAGAGCAGCGAGATCAGCATGGCCGCGCCCAATATCGCCGGCGCCCCGGTCACCTGGAACGGACGCGACATCCTCAGCGCTTCGGTCAATGGCGACCGCGGTTTCAGCGGCGCCGGCAACAGCGCGCAGAGCAACCGCCTGCAGGGCAGCGTGACCGTCACCGTGATCCAGCGCCTGCCCAACGGCAACCTGGTCGTGCAGGGCCAGAAGAACATGCGCCTGAACCAGGGCGACGAACTGGTACAGATCCAGGGCATCGTGCGCCCGGCCGACATCGGCACCGACAACACCATCGCCTCCAGCAAGGTCGCCGACGCCCGCATCGCCTTCGGCGGCCGCGGCGCCATCGCGCAGTCCAACTCGATGGGCTGGCTGGGCCGGTTCTTCAACTCGCCTGTCTTCCCCAACTGAGCATCGCGCCATGGACACGCCCAACGCCGAACGCTCGAACCCCGCGCCCGCGAAGAAGCCGCGCCGCATCGACACCTATACGCTGCTCGGGCTGCTGGCGTGGATCGGGCTGGTGCTGCTCTGCCTGGCCCCCGCCGCGCGTGCCGAACGCATCAAGGATCTCGCCCAGGTCGGTGGCGTGCGCAGCAATCCGCTGGTCGGCTACGGCCTGGTCGTGGGCCTGGATGGCAGCGGCGACCGCACCAGCCAGGCGCCTTTCACCGTGCAGAGCCTGAAGAATATGCTGGGCGAACTGGGCGTCAACGTGCCGGCCAACGTCAATCCGCAGCTGAAGAACGTCGCGGCGGTGGCGATCCACGCCGACCTGCCTGCCTTCGCCAAGCCAGGCCAGCCGATCGACATCACCGTGTCCTCCATCGGCAACGCCACCTCGCTGCGCGGCGGCAGCCTGTTGATGGCGCCCTTGCGCGGAGCCGATGGCGAGGTCTACGCCATCGCCCAGGGCAACCTGGTGGTGGGCGGCTTCGGCGCGCAGGGACGCGATGGCTCGCGCGTGTCGGTCAATGTCCCCAGCGTGGGCCGCATTCCCAACGGCGCCACGGTGGAGCGCGCGGTGCCCAACGCCCTGGACACCGGCGACGGCACGATCACGCTGAACCTGCATCGCGCCGACTTCACCACGGTCTCGCGCATGGTCGCCGCGCTGGAACAGAACTTCGGCGCGGGCAACGCCTATGCGCTGGATGCCGTCACGGTCGCCGTGCGCGCGCCCGCCGACGTGTCCCGCCGCATCAACTTCCTCGCCCAGGTCGAGAACCTGGAACTCACGCCCGGCAGTGCGCCGGCCAAGGTGATCGTCAACGCGCGCACCGGCACCGTGGTGATCGGCGCGCAGGTGCAGGTAATGCCGGCGGCGGTGACGCATGGCTCGCTGACGGTGACCATCACCGAATCGGCCAACGTCAGCCAGCCGAATGAATTCTCGCGCGGCGGCAACACGGTGGTGACACCGCAGTCGACCGTCTCCGTCAGCCAGGAAGGTAACCGGATGTTCAAGTTCGAGGGCGGCACCTCGCTGGACGAAATCGTCCGCGCCGTGAACGAAGTCGGCGCCGCGCCCGGCGACCTCATCGCGATCCTGGAAGCCCTGAAGCAGGCCGGCGCCCTGCGGGCAGAGCTCGAGGTGATCTGACATGGCCAGCATGCCCATCGGCGTACTGAATTCTCCCTTGCCGCTGGCCGACGCCAATGGCAAGCCCGACAACGCCCGCATCCACGATGTCGCGCGGAAGCTGGAAGGCCAGTTCGCGCAGATGATGATCAAGTGCATGCGCGAGGCAGGCTTCGGGGATTCGCTGTTCCCGGGTGAAAACCAGGTGTTCCGCGACATGTACGACCAGCAGATCGCCACCGCGATGTCGCAGGGGCGCGGGCTGGGACTGGCGCCGATGATCGCGCGCCAGCTGGGTGCCACCGACACCCCGGCACCCGTCGCGACCAACACCGCGCTGTCGGCGTATCGCCGCATGATGCCCACGGCCGAAGCGGACGCCATGCTCGACGCCATCGCCGGTCGCGGCATCGGCAGCAGCACCGTGCGCAACGATGCCGGCATGCCGGCCACGATCACGCTGGACACCATCACCGTGCGTCCCGATGCGGCCTGCGACGAAGTCGAGAGCGTGGCGTCGGCCAACCCGTCGAAATACGCGCGCAATACACCGGAACGCTTCGTCGCCGAGATATGGGACCACGCCAAGCAGGCCGCGAAGGAGCTGGGCGTGGATCCGCGCGCCCTGGTCGCGCAGGCCGCGCTGGAAACCGGCTGGGGCAAGCGCCAGATCAGGACCGGCGACGGCGACAGCGCGCACAACCTGTTCGGCATCAAGGCCACCGGCTGGAAGGGCGAGCGCGCCCGTACCGCCACGCACGAGTACAGCAACGGCGTGAAGCGCAGCGAGACGGCGGATTTCCGCGCGTACGCTTCGCCCGCCGAGAGCTTCGCCGACTACGTGCGGCTGTTGAAGAACAATCCGCGCTACCAGCAGGCCCTCGCCGCTGGCAAGGACATCGCCGGTTTCGCCCGCGGCCTGCAGCGCGCCGGCTACGCCACCGACCCCACCTACGCCAACAAGATCGCGTCGATCGCCAACGGGCCCACGCTGGGCAAGGTGTTGTCGGCGATCGGCGACACCGTCGGCGGCAGGGTCGGCGGCCTCGTCGGCAACGCCATCGGCAACGCATTGCAGCGCTGATCCAGGGAGCACGCATGTCCAACCTTCTCGCCACCGGCAGCAGCGCCCTCCTCGCTTTCCAGCGCGCCCTGTCCACGGTCAGCCACAACGTCGCCAACATCAACACGCCGGGCTACTCGCGCCAGCGTGCCGAATTCGAAGCGCGCGACGGCACCTTCTTCGGCCAGGGCTACCAGGGCAACGGCGTGCAGATCGTCGACGTGCGCCGCATGGCCGACTCGCTGGCCACCTCGCGCCTGCTCGACAGTGGCGGCGAACTCTCGCGCCTGCAGCAGTTGTCGGTCCTCTCCACCCGGCTCGACCAGCTGTTCTCCGAGAAAGCGACCGGCATCAGTGCGCCGTGGTCCAGCTTCTTCGATTCGGTCAGCGCGCTGTCCTCCAATGCCGCCGGCTCCGCCGACCGCGAAAGCGTGCTGGCGCAGGCGAATGCGCTGGTCACCCGCTTCCGCCAGATCGACCAGCATCTCGACGGCCTGGATACCGAAGTCAATGCGGGCCTGACCGCCGCCACGGGCGAAGTGAACCGCCTGGCGAAGGAGATCGCCCAGCTCAACGGCCAGATCGGCGGCAATACGAATCCCTCCGGCGACCTGCTGGACCGCCGCGACCAGCTCATCAGCGAACTGGTCGCCTTCACCGGCGGCAACGCGGTGACGCAGGACGGTGGACTGGTCAACGTATTCAGCGCCGGTGGTCAACCGCTGGTGGTCGGTGCGAGCGCCAGCACGCTGGTCACCGTGCCCGATGCGTACCGTCCCGAGCGCCTGCAGGTGGCGCTGGAAACCAACGGCCAGCGCATCACCCTGGACAAGCGCGCCCTCGGTGGCCAGATCGGCGGCCTGATCGAATTCCGTACCACCGTGCTTGACCCGGCCGTGGCCGAACTGGGGCGCGTGGCCACCTCGTTGGCGCAGACCTTCAATGAAGGACATCGCACCGGCATGGACCAGTACGGGCAGATCGGAGGCGATTTCTTCAGCCTGCCCGCACCCCGCATTTCGTCGCATGCGGGCAATGCCGGCAACGCGGTGCTGCAGACATCGGTCGGCAGCGTATCGGCGCTGAATGCGCAGAACGTGTTGTTGCGCTTCGATGGCGGCGCGTGGGTGGCGACGCATCCGGAAACCGGCGCGGCCATCGCCACCACCGGCACCGGCACCGTCGCCGATCCGCTGGTGGTGAACGGCATCGAAGTGGTGCTGGCGTCCGGCGCGCCGGCGACCAACGACCGTTTCCTGCTGCAGCCCACGGCCGGCGCCGCCGGCAACCTGGGGGTCGCGATTACCGATCCCGGCCGCATCGCCGCCGCCACGCCGGTCAAGGCCACGACCGACATGGCCAACACCGGCAGCGGCAAGCTGAGCGGACTGAAGGTGACCGACGCGGCCAACGCAGGCCTGCTGGCGCCGGTGGACATCGAGTTCATCGACGCCACGCAATACACCATCAATGGCACTGGCCCGTTCCCCTACACGCCGGGGCAGACGATCGCATCGAACGGCTGGAGCCTGGTGCTGGATGGCGCGCCTGCGGCAGGTGACACCTTCAGTGTCGGCCCCACCGGCGCCAACTCCAGCGACAACGGCAACGCCAAGCTGCTGTCGAACCTGGACGATGCACGCGCGCTCAACGGCGGCACGCTGACGCTCAATGGCGCCATTGGCGGGCTGACCACGCAGGTCGGCTCGGCGGCGCGCCAGGCGGACTATTCCGCGCAGGCGCAGCAGGTCATCCATGACCAGGCGCAGGCCGCACGCGATGCGGTTTCCGGCGTCAACCTGGACGAAGAAGCCGCCGACCTGATGCGCCTGCAGCAGGCGTACCAGGCCGCGTCGCAGATCATCGCCACCGCCGACACCCTGTTCCAGGCGCTGCTGGGAGCCACACGCCGATGAACTACCGTATCTCCACCGGGATGATGTACCAGCAGTCGATCAACACGATGCTGGCCAAGCAGGCGAAGCTGGCGCATACACAGCAACAGCTCTCCAGCGGACAGCGCCTGGTCACCGCCAAGGACGATCCGGTCGCCGCCGGCACCGCCGTGGGGCTGGACCGTGCGGTGGCCGAACTCGAACGCTTCGGCATGAACGCCAGCGCCGTGCAGAACCGCCTGGGCCTGCAGGAGAACGCGCTGACCCAGGTTGGCGATGCGATGGCGCGCGTCAACGAGCTCGTCATCCAGGCCAACAATGCGGCCATGGGCGACGACAGTCGCCAGGCGATCAGCACTGAGCTGAAATCGATCTACGCCGGCCTGCTGGATCTGGCCAACAGCACCGACGGCGCGGGCCGCTACCTGTTCGGCGGCACCAGCGACGGCAGCGCGCCGTTCGCCATCGCCGGCGGCAACGTGATCTACAGCGGCGACCAGACCCAGCGGCAGGTGGAAGTGGCGCCGGACATGTTCGTCGCCGACACCCTGCCCGGCAGCGAGGTGTTCCTGCGCCTGCGCACCGGCGACGGCCGCATCGACGGCCAGCCGGCCGCCGGCAACACCGGCACCGGCTTGCTGATGGGCTTCAGCGTGACCGATTCCACGGCCTGGGACGGTGACACCTACACGCTCAGCTTCGGCGCGGGCAATACCTACCAGGTGGTCGATGGCGGCGGCGCCGTGGTCGCCACGGGTGCGTACGCCAAGGGTGAGAGCATCGCCTTTGCCGGTGTGCAGATGAAGATCGACGGCCAGCCCGCCAATGGCGACAGTTTCACGCTGGGGCCGGCCGGCTCGCGCGACATCTTCGCCACCGTGCAGGGCCTGATCGACACGCTGGAGACCAGCCCCACCACCGACACCCAGCGTGCCGTCATGCAGAACAGCCTGCAGGCGGCCATGCGCGATATCGCCACTGCGCAGAGCAGGATGATCGACGCGCGCGCCAGCGGCGGTGCGCAGCTGTCGGCCATCGACGACGCCGCTGCGCTGCGCGAGGCGAACAACGTCACCTTGCAGGGCACGCTGTCCACCCTGCGCGACCTGGACTGGGCCGAAGCCATCGGCCGCTACCAGATGGAAAACACCGCCCTGCAGGCCGCGCAGACGGTCTTCATGCAGATGCAGTCGCTGTCGTTGTTCAAGCTGATGGGCTGACGGCGGCGCACGAACCCTTTTCAAGCAGTCCTTGACCCTCCCGCCGCGATCCCTCGCGGCGATTTTTTTGTATGTCCCCTTCTCCCCGCCTGCGGGGAGAAGGTGCCCGGAGGGCGGATGAGGGGTCGAGCGCTGTAAGCCATCGGGCGCTCCACCTTCACTTCTCCGTTCGCCCCTCACCCGCCTTCGGCACCCTCTCCCCGCTGCGCAGGGAGAGGGGAACTCGTCGGCCGCACCCGGAACACCACGCTGATCCGTGGCCCCTGCGCACGTCGCGTCTTTGGAATGCCGTGTTCGTGCGTGCTCTGCGAGGCATGGCTCATCGACAGCACGCTGCCAGGCGCGAGGTCGACCGCCAGCGTCTCGCGCCTGCCCGCACGGGCACGGATCAGCATACGTCGCGGCGCGCCCAGCGAGACCAGGGTGATCGGATGACCGGCCGCCACGGTGTGCAGCTTGTCGCCATGCATGGCGACGCTGTCCTCGCCGTTGCGGTAGAGGTTCATGCCGATGCGCGAGTACGGTGCCGGCGCCTTCGCCTGTACGCAGGCCAGCAGCGCCGCCAGTGGCAGGTCGTCCGGCAGCGCGTCCACGGGATAGTTCGCCAGCAGCCGCGGCACGTCGACGATGCGGTCGTACATCGGGCGCTGGAGGTGCGTCCACGCGGCCTGGGCGAGGAGGATGTCGAACCAGCACCCTGCCGTGACGGGATCGATCACCCCGGGCCAGTAGCGGATGCCTCCCTCGGCGTCGTCCACCAGCGGCACTACGCCGGGTGCGAACAGATCGTCGGTCAACGTGGACAGAGCGTGCATGGCGGCCTCAGTGGAAATCGCGCGAAGAGGTCTGCAGTTCGCCCAGCAGATGGCTGAAGTCGTGAAGGTCGTGGGCGATCAGATGGCGCACGCCATCGACATGTTCCCAGCGACCACGCACACCCAGCAGGCGCGCACCCAGCAGGGCCTTGCGCCGGCGTTCGGCGATGCGTGCCCAGACCACGACATTGACCACGCCATGCTCGTCTTCCAGGGTGACGAAGATGACGCCGCTGGCCGTACCGGGCCGCTGGCGCTGGGTGACGATGCCGGCCACATGCACACCACGCCCGTGCGGCAGGTCCTGCAGCTGGCGCGAATCGACCACGCGCTGCTGGCGCAGGCGCTCCCGCAGCAACGCCAGCGGATGCACGCCCAGCGTCAGTCCGGTGACGCGGTAATCCGACAGCACGTCTTCGACCTGGCTCGGCGCGGGGAGCACGATGTCGTCCTCGTCGGGACTTCCCGGCAACAACGGGCGCTGGCGCTCGATGCCGGCCGCCGCCCAACGTGCAGCATGGCGATGGCCGGCAAGCGACTGCAGTGCGCCCGCTTCTGCCAGCGCACTGCGTGCCTTCTCGTCGAGACTGGCGCGCAGGCACAGGTCGCGTACGTCGGTAAAGGGTCGCTGTGCGCGAGCGGACATGATCGCCTTGCCCACCGTTTCCGATAACCCGCTGACCTGGCGAAAACCGAGACGCACCGCGGCTTGCCCTCCCCGAACGGCATCGCTTCGCATCCGGCCGCCTTCCAACGTGTTGTCCCAGTCACTGCAGGCCACATCCACGGCACGGACTTCAATACGCGGTCGCCCCGCCGAATGGCCCCGCCGCGCGTCCTGCACGATCTGGCTGGGCGAATAGAAACCCATCGGCTGCGCATTGAGCAGCGCGCACACGAATGCCGCCGGCTCATGCCGCTTCAGCCAGCAGCTGATGTACACCAGCTTGGCGAATGAGGCGGCGTGGCTCTGCGGGAAACCGTAGGAACCGAAACCCTTGATCTGCTCGAAGATCTGGTCGATGAACTCCGATGAATAATTTTTCTCCTCCATCAGCCGACGGATCTTGTCGCGATGCGGCGTCATGTCGCCGCCTCTGCCCCACGCCGCCATCGAACGGCGCAGGCCATCGGCTTCCGAAGGCGTATAGCCGGCATGGATCACCAGTTCCATCACCTGTTCCTGGAACAGCGGGATGCCCAGCGTGTTGCCCAGGATGGCCTCGATGCCCTCGGACGGATACGTCACCGGTTCCTTGCCCTGCCGTCGCCGCAGGTAGGGATGCACCATGCCGCCCTGGATGGGGCCGGGACGGACGATGGCCACTTCGATCACCAGGTCGTAGAAATTCTTCGGTTTCAGCCGCGGCAGCATGCTCATCTGTGCGCGCGATTCGATCTGGAACACACCGATGGTGTCGGCGGCCTGGATCATCGCGTAGGTCCGCTTGTCTCCCGGCGGCAGTCCGGCCAGGTCGATCGTGTAGCCGCGGTGCTTCGTCACCAGGTCCACGGCCTTCTTGATGCAGGTCAGCATGCCCAGTGCCAGGCAGTCGACCTTCAGCAGCTTCATCGTCTCCAGGTCATCCTTGTCCCACTGGATGATGGTGCGGTCATCCATTGCGGCGTTTTCCACCGGCACCACCTCGGACAGCGGCCCGTCGTTGATGACGAAGCCACCGACATGCTGCGACAGGTGACGCGGATGGCCGCGCAGCTGGGTGGTCACCGCCAGCACGCGACGGATCAGCGGATTCTCCGGATCGAAGCCGGCTTCGCGCAGGCGCTGCTCCATCGGCGTCTCGCCATTGCCCCAGCCGTAGCACTCGGCCAGCAATGCGATCTGGTCCGGCGGCAGGCCGAACGCCTTGGCGACATCGCGCACGGCGCTCTTGCCGCGGTAGCGGATGACGGTCGCGGCCAACGCCGCGCGGCGGCGGCCGTATTTGCCGTAGACGTACTGCAGCACTTCCTCGCGCCGCGCGTGCTCGAAGTCGACGTCGATGTCCGGCGGCTCACCGCGCTCCTCGGACAGGAAGCGCGCCATCAGCAGCCGGCTTTCGGCGGGATCCACCACGGTGATACCCAGCGCGAAGCAGACGGCCGAGTTGGCCGAGGAGCCTCGCCCCTGGCAGAGGATGTCCCGCGACTTGGCGAAGCGGACGATGTCTTCGACCGTCAGGAAGAATGCCTCGTAGTTGAGCTTGGCGATGAGGGCGAGTTCCTCGTCGATCTGCACAACGATGGCCGGCGGGACGCCGTCCTTCCAGCGCTCCCGCATGCCCTGCTCGGTCAGCGCGCGCAGCCAGCTGGCCGGCGTATGACCGGCCGGCACCAGTTCGGCCGGATAGCGGTACTTCACCTCCTCCATCGAGAACGTGCAGCGCTGCGCCAGGGCGACGGCGTTTTCCAGCAATGCCGCGGGATAGATGTTGCCCAGTGCCCGTCGCGTGCGCAGATGGCGCTCGCCGTTGCGGAACAGATGTTCTCCGCACTCCGCCAGCGGCAAGGTATGGCGGATCGCCGTCATCGTGTCCTGCAGCACCCGTTGTCGACGCACATCCATGTGCACGTCGCCGCTGGCGATGGTCGTCATCGACATCCGTCCGGCCAGATCCAGCAACTGCTGCAGGCGCGCCGCGTCGTCCTGCTCACGGTGCAGTTCCACCGCCAGGTGCACGCGCGTACCCAGCACCTGCTGCAGCCAGCGCCCTTGCGCATCGTCCGGCGTGCGGCACGGCAACCACAGCGCGAACAGGCCGCCGACCTCCGGTTCCTCGTTCCCCAATACCCGTTCCACATCCTGACGCGTCAGCCGGTACGTGCCCTTGGGTGCGGCACGGCGTGCGGTGGTGATCAGTTCGCACAGGCGCGTGTATCCGTGCAGGGTTTCCACCAGCAGCGCGCACTTCAGCCCACACGCCAGGGTGAATTCGCTGCCGACGATCAGCTTCAGCCCGGTGGCGCGCGATGCCTCCAGTCCGCGCACGATGCCGGCCAGCGAGCACTCGTCGGTGATCGCCAGGGCCTCGTAGCCACAGTGCTTCGCGCGGACGAACAGGTCTTCCGCGCTGGATGCGCCGCGCAGGAAAGAGAAATCCGACAGGCAGTGCAGTTCGGCGTAAGCCGGCAGGCCGTCGTCGACCAGCGCGTCGTCATTGGCGGCCGCATGCGCCCGCAGCCGATGCGCGGTCTCCCAGGCGCGCGGCACATGCGCGCCCGGGTAATCGCCGCGCTCTTCGTCGCGGCTCACGCGAACCACCCGTGCAGCATCCACCCGCCCTGCTCGCCCGGCGGCGCGAACGCCCAGGCACGCTGGCCCTGCGAGGTTTCCAGCACGTAGTAGTCGCGGCGCGCATCCTCGCCGTCCCACCAGCCGCTCTCCAGCCGTTCCGGACCGGAGACGATGCGCGGATGCGGATCGCGCAGCGGCACCGGCTGCGGCAGCAACCAGGCGGGACGCGGCAGACGCACCGGCGCCTGCCCGATCCGACCGCCATCGCCCTGCATGCGCCGCCACGCGCGCTCCGGGCGCGGATCACCGGCGGGCGCTACGCGATGCACCGCCTCGTCGCCCAGGCGTGCACGCAGGCGTTCGCGCAGTTGCGGCCACGGCAGCTGCTGCTGCGGCCGCGTATCGAACAGGTCGCGCGCCGCCGGCACGAACGGTGGCAACTCGCGCGCGAGCAGGCGCACGCCCACCACCGGTTGCGCGATCTGCACGCGCTCCAGCCGGTTTCGGGTGAGTTCGAACAGCATCGCCGGTTCGCGTTCGGCGGCGAGCAGGCCCACCTCGACATCGGTGTGGCCTTCCTCGTGCTCCAGCCGCAGGACGAAACGCTGCACGCCGCCATCGCGGATCGACAGGTAGGTGGACAGGTCGCCGATCAGCCGGCGCAGCGGGAACAGCAGCGCCATGTGGCTCTCGACCTCGTAGCCGAGTTCGATGCGCGCATCGAAGTGGTCCGGCGGTGCGTAGTACGCCAGCGGATCGTCGGTCTGGCCGTACAGGCGGTCCAGGTGTTCCAGCATCGGCAGGCCGAAGCGGCGGCGCAGGCTGTCGCGCGGCAAGCCGCGCAGCGTGCGCAGGTCGCGGATGCCCATGCGGTGCAGGCGCTCGCCGGCGTCGTCCGGCAGGCGCGCGCGCCGCACCGGCACGCGGTCCAGCATCTCGGCCATCGCCGCGGGCTGCATCACCGCCAGGCCATCACGCAGGCCGGCGAGCACATGCGCCGCGCGCGGCGTGGGTGCCAACGCGAGGCGATGCTGGAAACCCAGCAGCCCCAGTTCCTCGCGCAACCGCGCCTCGATGCGTGGCCATGGTCCCAGCAGGCGAAAGCTGGCGCGCACCTCCAGCACCAGGCAACCCGGCCACTCCGCACTGACCAGCGAACTGTGGCGGTACGCCCATGCGGCGAGGAAACGCTGCCAGCGCGCTTCGGCCGGCGGGTCGTGTTCGACCATCGCGAAGTCCGGCAGCAGCGCGTGCGCGGCGGTCAGGCGCATGCCGGCCCGCAGGCCCGCCTGCGCGGCCGACGCATTCACGGCATGCAGGATGCGCAGTTGCGCGGCGCCACCGACCAGCGCCAGCGGCGCGTCGGGATCAGGCAAACGCCGGAGGACGGCGTCCAGCGCCAGCTGCGGCAGCAGTACACAGGCCCAGAGCATGCGCAGGCCTCAATGCGCGAGCAGCGCGAAGGGCTGCGCGGGCGCCGGGCCGCCGCGGCATTTGCGTACCTGCCAGCGCGTGTCGCCCCGCGCATCGCGGGTGGCTTCCAGGCGCAGCGCGGCCGCCGAGGGATTGGCGGCATGGCGACGGTCACGCAGCGCGAAGCCCAGGCACTCGCCGCTGTCGGCCGCCACCTGCAGGCGACGCAGCGCCGGTCCATCCGCCTGCACCGGCCACCCCAGCACGGCAGCGCAGGCGCCGCTGCGCAGGCATTGTTCGAACGCCCACAGCGCATCGCGCGGCGCTGCCTCGACGATCTCCAGCAAGGCCAGATCCACGCCCGCGGCCTGCCATGCGGGCGCATACGGGATATACGGCGGCGCGATCACCGCCACGGTGCTGCCCGCCTGCGTCATTCGCGCCAGTGTGGGCAGCAGCAATGCCAGTTCGCCCACCCCGTCGGCGGGCAGCAGCAGTTCGGTCAACGCGCGGCGTGGCCAGCCGCCCTGCGGCAGCAAGGCATCGAGCGCTGCGTGGCCGGTGGGTTCGCCATCGGCGGCGATGGCCGCGCTGCGGCCGGCGTGCCACAGCGTGCGCGCGGCCAGCAGCGTGTCGAGGGCGACCACCGCGCCCATGTCAGCCGCGCCTTACCAGGCCGCAGTACACGCCTTCGATGGCGAAGTCCTGCCCGGGCTGCACGTCGATGGGCGCATGCGCGGGATTGCGCGGCAGCAGGCGGATGCGGCGGCGTTCGCGCTGCAGGCGCTTGATGGTCAGTTCGCCGTCGATGCGGGCCACGACGGTCTGCCCGTCGCGCGCGTCGGGGGTGCGGTGCACGCCGACCAGGTCGCCGTCGACGATGCCGTCGTCGATCATCGAATCGCCCTGCACCTTCAGCAGGTAATCCGGCTGCGGCGAGAACAGCCGGCGGTCCAGCCAGAGCTGCTCATCCAGGCCGATGTCGGCGCCGATCGGCTGGCCCGCGGCCACCCGGCCCAGCACGGGCAGCGGCAGCAGGTCGGCGGTGCCGCCGGGCAGGCGCAGGCCGCGCTTCTGGCCGGGCGCCTGCTCCAGCAGCCCATCGGCCACCAGCGCCTGCACGTGCTTCTGCGCGGCATTGCGCGAGGCGAAGCCGAACGCGTCGGCGATGTCCGCCAGGCTCGGCGCGCGCCCGGCCGCCAGTTCCCGGCGCAGGAAGGCCAGGACGGCGGCACGTTGGGGAGGCAGGTCGACGGGGTTCATGGGTGTACATTTGTACACCTTAAGGTCTCACATGGCGAGAAAGAGGTGCGGCTTGCCTGCAAGCCTCATACGCCTCAATATAACTCCAGTTATAACGTCAAGGAGGCAGCCATGAAGCTCAAGATCACCACGGTCGGCAACTCTGCCGGTGTCATTCTGCCCAAGGAGCTCCTGTCGCGCCTCCGCTTGGACAAAGGCGATGAACTCCACGCGCTCGAGACGCCCGACGGCATCCGCCTGACCGTCTACGACCCCACCCTGGCCGAGCAGATGGACGTGGCCGAGCAGGTGATGCGTCGCCGCCGCACCCTGCTCAACAAGCTGGCCCAGTGACGCGGCGCTCATGATCGTCTGGATCAGCCGGGCCTTGGCCCTGGCCATCCATGACCGCCAGTTGGCCGAGCATGGCGGCGCCACCGGCATACGCGACGAGGGATTGCTGGAATCGGCGCTCGCACGCCCCAAGCAGTTGCACGCCTACGGGCAGCCTGTGCCGGACCTGGCCGATCTGGCGGCCGCCACTGCCTTCGGCCTGGCGTGCAACCATCCCTTCCTGGATGGCAACAAACGCATGGCGGCCGTGGCCTGCGAAGTCTTCATCGTGCTCAATGGCGCCACCCTATCGGCCGAAGACCACGAGCTGTATCCGCAGTACCTCGGCTTGTCCGAAGGCAGCCTCGGCGAGGACGAATTCGCCGCGTGGCTGCGTCCGCGGATCATCGCCAGATCCCCAGGCAAAGTGCAGGAGCCCTCTCCCGCCTACAGCCCCTGACGGCGACGCACACTCGCCGTCGTCCCAGCGAAAGCTGGGACCCACCTTGCCGTTGCCTTCCCGGACATGCGGGAAGGACGGACATCACTGAGGGGCAATGGATTCCAGTTTGCGCTGAAAGGACGGCCAAGACCTCCAAACGGCCGCGTTCCACGTGACGGACGCATGGAGCCGCAGGCGGTCATGTCGTGCGCAGGAGCGCACGTGGCATCGGATGAAACGTCAGGCAGCCTGTTCTTCGGCACGCTCGACCATGGTCTCGGCCATCTGCCGCCAACTGGGCAGCTGGTCGAGCACGCCCAGCGACTTCAGGTAACCCTCGTCCACCGGCTCGTTGCTGGCCAGGGCACCGGCCACATGCACGGCGCCCGGCACCCAGAAGCTGCGCAGGCTGGAGCGCTGCGGCTGGCGATGGAAGGCCACCGCTTCCACGATCGGCATCGGCAGGCCCCACAGGCCCAACAGGTAGGCACCGGCCTCGGTGTGGCCGGGGCGGTCGTCGTCTTCGGCGGCCGGCGTATCGCGTTCGTCGCGCACGCCCGGCAGCAACAGGCCGATGTCGGCGAGCAAGGCCGCCGTTGCGCCGAGCTCGGAACTGGTGCGCGGCAGGATCTTCGCCGCCAGCCGCGAAGCCAGCAAAGCGCGTTGCTGCAGGACACTGCGATCGACGTTGGAGGCGGTCTTCATCGAGAACACCTCGCTGGCCAGCACCAGGTCACGCAGGGTGCCCAGGCCCAGCCGGGTGACCGCAGCGCGCAGGTCGGTGATGGAACGGCCGTTGGAAAAATAGGCCGAGTTGCACAGCTGCAGCACCTTGGCTGCGATGGCGGGATCGCCGGCCACCAGCGTGGCGATGTCGTTGGCGGTCCCTTCGTCCTCTTCCAGCGCACGCGTCAGCGCGAAATACAGGTGCGGCGGCGATGGCAGGTGTTCGACGCGGCCGATGGCGCGGCGCAGGCGCGGGCTGTCCAGCAGGTCGCGCAGTTCTTCCAGGCTGTGGATCGCCTCAAGCACGGTTTCCGACGACAGCGGCAGCGGCAGGAAGCGGTGTGCCACGCCGATCAGCTTGATCGGCGCCGCCAGGCTCTCCGCAGCGCCTTCCAGCAGCGCGATGCGGATGGTCTCCGGACGCAGCGTGCGGATCTGGCCGAGCAGCGTGGCCGGTGGCAGGTCGACGAGCGCCGGGCCCGCCATCACCACGTCCACCGGGCCATTGGCGACGGTATACATCGCCGACTTGGCGTCGGCGACGACCTCCACGGTCCATTCGTCCCCCATGTCGCCGATGTAATCGGCCAGGTCGTCAGGCAGGCAGGCGGTGTCGCCAACATACAGAATGCGCAAAGCACTTCCCCTTGGATCGTTCTTGCAAGCTTCAACGCGCACCCCCTGCTTGCGGAGGCGCGGACCGGATGAAATCTAGCAAGGATGTCGGCCGCGGCCGGGAGTTCTTGAATCGCGATGCGGAGAATGCGCAGTCCTTCACATTCCGCTGTCGGTGGATTCCCGACAGCGCTGCGACTCGGAAGCGGAACGTGCCCAGCGCTGCGGCCCGCGATTGTCGAGATTGAGGTTGCCATCGAAACGCGTGCGCTCGAAATCGAGTCCACGTCGTTGTCGTTGTAGCGCTACAAGAAGCCGAAATACTTCCAGGGGAAGTACTCCACTTCCACCTGCGCTTCCATCGCGTCGCCGGTGACGTTGCCACTGTCCTTCCCTGTGTACGCCAGCGCGTCGCCCGTGTCCCGACAGCGACCGCGCATACTCGACGCGCAGCATGGGGCCATTCGTCCCTGGAAAAGCGATCCACCGCAGAAAGCCGATCCTGCACAGACCAGCAAGCAGAGGAAAAAGGGGTGGCGCATGGGGCGGCTCCTGCGGCAAAGCGGACAGGCATGGCCTCATCGCCGACACGCCGACCCTGCCAGCATCCGTCCGGCGAGGGGGCGATCACGGAGGATCGCAGGCGAACGGTGGCCCCACGGCCGGTGTCCCGGCATCCGGCTGCGCGAGATGCAGCAGCAGGTGTGCCAGTGTCACCACGTCCTGGAAGTTGTGCAGCAGCACGCGCCTGAGCAGGCCCGCGTCGCCACCGCGCAGGTACTGCAGCCAGGCGGCCGGTGCTTCCGAGCCCGGCAGGTCGTCCTCCCGCACGATGCCCAGCGCATTGCGCTCGATGGTGGCCAGCCGGCAGTTCTCCCACACCCCGCGATAGCGGCGACGCGTGGGGAACAGCAGGTCGAGATGCTCGATGCCGGCGAGCGGCGCGCCCAGTCGCGCCAGCCGGTAGCGCGTGGCCAGCAGCGGTGCGTCGTAGCAGCGGCCGTTGTAACTGACCAGTCGTGTCTCTTCGCCCAGCCAGCCGGCGAACGCGCGCAGCATCGCCGGCTCGGCGGACAGATGGGTGATCAGCATCTGGCGGATACGCAATCCCCCGGGCACGAAATCCGACGCACCGATCATGAAGGCTCGCGTGCCTGTACCACCGGACAGGCCGGTGGTTTCAGTGTCGAAGAACAGCATGCCATGCGTCGACAGGGGGCCGGTCCGCGCGAACGTACCGTCGACATGGGGCATCACGCCGTCGAAGGGCAGGATCTGTTCGAGTCGCAGCAACCCGGGCGCGATCTCCTCGCCCGGCAAGGCGCGATCGCATGCACCTACGCCGATCGGCGGACGTGTGCGTTCGCGAATGCCCAGCATGCGGCGCAACCCAGGCAAGGGATCGTGCACCGGCGGCGCCTTGCTGGACTGCGCCCCGGGGCTGTCATGCCCGGCCTGCCGTCGCAGCCGCTGCAGCTTCTCCAGGCTGACGCTCATGCGGCATCCAGCATCCGCAGCACGCGTGCCGCCAGCGCGTGCGGCGTGGTTTCGGCGTGCTCGTCGTTCGCCAGTACCGGCCCCACGCAGGCGGGACAGCCGGCCCTGCAGTCGCAAGCCGCCACCAGCTGCGAGGCACGCTGGACCAGCTCGCGCTGTCGCCGCCACAGCGGTTCGCTCAGTCCGATGCCGCCGGGATAGTTGTCGTACAGATACACGGTGGGCACGAAACGTTCGCCCGACACTGGCGACAGCACCTGGCTTTCCGTTCCCCGCAACTGTCCGCGGCCCTGCGTGTCGGGCAAGGCGAACCACGCACCGTCGCCATCGCCTACCGCCTTCTGCAGGTCGCGGCCTTCGGCCATCACGGCGACGGTGGCGGCGATGTGCAAGGCGTAGGCGGCACCGAGGAAGCCATCCAGCGCTTCCTGCCTCGATTCGAACGTCGACTCCAGCAGTGCCGGCGGCAGCTGCCACCACAGGCTGGTGGTGTGCATCTCCTGGTCCGGCAGGTTCACCGGCCCGTAGCCGATGTTCTCGTGGGTGTAGTAGCGGATCTTCTTGTAGCCGGCCACGCGCCGCACCACGTGCACTTCGCCGTGATGGCAGGTGCCCTGCCCCGCGATGCTTCCATCGAAGCGCTCAAGCACCTTCAATTTCGTGTAATCGATCGCATCGGTGTAGTAGTCCACGTGCGTACGGGTGACGTAGGCCTTGCGCCCTTCCCAGTCCAGTCGCTCCACCTGGTACGGCGTTGACTGGATCATGTGGATGGCGCCTTCGTACAGCGTCAGCGGCGCGGCGCTGAAATCCACTTCGGCGATGATCACCTGGCGGCCGTCGGTGCGGTCCACCACCACGAAGTTGCCGTCCGCCACCGAGCGCAGGCTGACCGCGTTGGCCGGGTAGCTGTCGGCGATCCACTCGTAGCGGTCGCCTTCGCGGTGGACCACGTTGTCTTCGTCAAGCAACTGCAGGAACGGTGCCGGATCGACCGGCCCGAACGGTTCACCCCCAAGGAAGGGAAGTTCGAACGCGGCGCAGCGCACGTGGTCCAGCAGGATCATCGGCTGGTCGGGCGCGATGCGCGCGTGCTCCGGCGGGCTGTCGGCGAAGAACTCCGGATGCCGCACCACGTACTGGTCCAGCGGCTGCGAACTGGCCACCAGGATGCCCAGCGATGCCTGCTGGCGGCGCCCGGCGCGGCCGAAGCGCTGCCAGGTCGCCGCGATGGAACCCGGATACCCGTTCAGCACCACCGCATCCAGGCTGCCGATGTCCACACCCAGCTCCAGCGCGGAGGTGGAGACGATGCCATCCACGCGGCCATCACGCATCGCGCGTTCGGCGTCGCGGCGCTCGGTAGGCAGGTAGCCCCCGCGATACGCACGGATGCGCGCCGGCTTGCGCGGGTCGTGGTCGAACACGTCCTTCAGGTACTTCGTCAGCACCTCCACCATCGTGCGCGATTGCGCGAACACCAGCGTCTTCAGGCCCGCCTTGATCGCCAGCCGCGCGATGCGGTTGCTCTGCGAGCGCGCGGATGCCCGCAGGCCGAGATCTGGATTCACCACGGGCGGATTCCACAACAGTACGTGCTTCTCTCCGGTCGGCGCGCCGGATTCGGTGATCGCATGCACCGGCAGCTCCAGCAACGCCTCCGCGTGCGCCTGCGGATTGCCGATGGTGGCCGAGCAGATGATGAACTGCGGCGTGGCGCCGTAGAACGCGCATACACGCTTCAAGCGCCGAAGCACGTTGGCCACGTGGCTGCCGAACACACCGCGGTACGTGTGCACTTCGTCGATCACCACGTAGCGCAGGTTCTCGAAGAACTGCGCCCACTTGGTGTGGTGCGGCAGGATGGCCTGGTGCAGCATGTCGGGATTGCTGACCACGATATCGCCATGCAGGCGGATCGCCTGGCGCGCATCGCCCGGCGTGTCGCCGTCGAAGGTGAAGGCTTTCAGGCCAAGATCGCCGGCTCTGCTCAGGTCCAGCAGTTCCGCCACCTGGTCCTGCGCCAGTGCCTTGGTCGGGAACAGGTACAGCGCCTTGCCCCTGCGCTCCAGCGCCGAGGCCACCACCGGCAGCGTGTAGCACAGCGATTTTCCCGATGCCGTCGGCGTCACGACCGCCAGATGTCCACCCGCCTGCACGTGCCGCCATGCCTCGGCCTGGTGCGAATACAGACGCCCGATACCGCGCGCGCGCAGCGCCTCGGCCAGTTCCACGGGCAGATCCGGCGGCAGCGGCTCGTAACGCCCTTCACGCCCCGGAATGACGAACTGCCCGGTCACGCGATCGTGGTACTTGCCCGCGAGCCGCTCTGCCAGGGCACGGCCATCGGCTGCGTTCACCGGCAGCAGTGCTGCATCGGTGGCGTGCTGGCGGATCAGGGATGTCTGGGCGGGCATGGCGGTCTCTCGGCGGCGTGTGCGCCATCAGAACCGCGCCGCGTCTCAATCCCTGAGACTGACTGCCTGCTGACAGGTGGCCCCTGCCTCAGCTTTGTGATCGGAGTTTGAAGGCATTTCTCACCCGTGGGTAACGTCTCCCGCGATACCACGTCACCGTGAACCGGAGACGCCCATGAACCGCCACCTCTATCGCGAACAGCTCGACACGCTTCGGCAGGCACCCCGTCATGCCAGCACCATGGCCGACGATGCATTCACCGCATTCACGGCCTACGACTACGGCCGTCGCCGCCGCCTGCATCCGGATGTCGCGTGGGAAGATGCCTGCCGTGCCTACGCGTTCGCGGCGGCCTC
This sequence comes from Pseudoxanthomonas sp. LARHCG66, assembly GCF_052871755.1. NCBI lineage: Bacteria > Pseudomonadati > Pseudomonadota > Gammaproteobacteria > Lysobacterales > Lysobacteraceae > Pseudoxanthomonas > Pseudoxanthomonas sp. LARHCG66. The sequence continues at coordinate 41,421 of NZ_JBIXJW010000007.1, forward strand.
GCATGCGGACCATGCCGGGCAGCTCGACCTGGACACGGAACTCGAACTCGAGGACCACTGGGAACGCCTGCGTGGCGATGCCGGTCCCGACTGGCCGGTCGCGCGTACGCTGTTGCGCGAGACGTGGCGCTGGCTGGATGAACACGGCGCGGGTGCGACCCGCATGCATTGAATCATCCCCCGCATTGCAGGAGACGACGAACGGTAGGCCGGCCATGGCACGACCCGCCGTCTTCAACAACGCAGGGGCACAATAACGACAAGATCCGGCAGGGTCGTGGACCACGCATCTCCTTCGGGGAATGGGGTGACACGTTGCCACAGGGGCCGCGCGCAGTCAGGGACTGTCGCGACGGGGTCGCGCAGACGGCTGTCATGTACAGGTAAGCCGCGTTTCATCCACAAGGTCCACGCTCGGCCATGGTCTTGCGCCATGGAGGGGACCTCATGTCTTGCCTGCCTGATCCGTCCGCGCCCGCGTGGATAGATGATGCGATGCCCTGTGCCGTCATCGACATCCACTCGGAACTGCGCTTCTGGGAAGAAACCTACGCGCGCCAGAGCTTCCACCGCCCGGGGACCCCGTTCCGCCATTACGTGCCCACGCTGAAATTCGCCTACGACATCTATCTGCTGTCGCACAGACGATCGCTCGAAGAACTGCTGCCTTCGCTGCCCTCCCGCTATGAGGCGGGCATCGTGCGTGGCGTCCGGCTGGACTGGCCGTTGGCGCATGCGGTCATCGCACGCGTATGGGAGCGGCTCAATGCGCCGCTGGAAGAAGATGCGCCGCTGTTCGCCCCGCCACCGACAACCGTCGTGGACGAGCGCGCCTTGTTGGCAGAGGCGATGAACAAAGCGGGCACCCGTACCATCACGCAGCGAATGCAAAGGTGAACGTAAAAGACGTTGTGCGGTTAAACACGGGTTAAAACGCTCTTTATTTCACTTAAGCATCACCGCGCGGAACAAAAAATCCTCGTCGCCACCACCACGCCGACCGGGGATCACCAATGGCCAGCCTGCATCATCGCAACGCCCACGCCACCGCTCAGATCGTCGACATCGACGCCGAACTCGCCTACTGGAAGACGCGTCTCAACGAAGACACGTTCCAGGTGGTCGGAGCCACGGTGGGTGACCTGGAGCAGTGCCTGAAGGTCGGCTATGACGCCTATCTGCTGCACCATCGCCAGGACTTCGACGACATCGCGCCCTCACTGCGCGACCGCCTGCAGCGCTACTGCCCGGATACGCCGATCGGCTGGTACCGTGCGCAGCCGATCATGCGCGCGGTATGGCAACGGCTGAAGCCTGCCGTCGCGATGGGCCACGCCTGATCCTCGACACGCCCCTGCCCATGGGCAGGGGCGCCTAGCTGCGCAGGCCCAGTGCGTGCTCGATCGCGTTGAACAAGGCCTGGATCTGCACCGGCTTTGTCAGTGTCGCCGCGCAGTCGTGGCCGCCGTCCGGCGTGCCCGGCTCGCGCAGGCGGATCACCGGACCGTCGAAGCCGGCTTCCTGCAATACCGCCAGCACGTCCGCGGCGGACAGCAGCAGGATGTCGTCGTCGATGATTGCCAGCTGCGGCAACCCGTCACGCGCAATCTGCTGCAATGCATTCGCACCGTCAGGCGCCATGATCGGATCGTAGCCCTGGCTGGCCAGTGCGTTGCCCAGCAGTGAGAGGCGCGTGGCGTCGCCATCGACCAACAGGATGCGGCGACCCTCGCCATCCCGGAACGCCGCGTCTTCCGTTCCCGACCAGTCGTCGACAGCCGGAGCCGGCAGGTGCAGCTCGAACGCGGTGCCCTGCCCATGCGTGCTGTTCACCTCGATGCGCCCGCGCACCGATTCGACGATGCGCTTGCACGACATCAGGCCCAGGCCCGTGCCGCTGGCCTTGGTGGTGAAGAACGGCGTGAACAGCTGCTGGCGGGTGGCCTCGTCCATGCCACTGCCTTCATCGGAGACACGCAGCACCACGTAGTCCTGCCCGTCGGTGCCCACCGTCTGCGTCGCCGACAGGGTCAACTGCCCGCCGCGTTCGGCCATGGCCTGGATGCCGTTCAAGCAGAGGTTGATCAGGCACTGCTGGAATTCGGTGTAGTTGCCTTCGATCAGCAGGTCCTCCGGCGGCAGTTCCACCGTCAGCCGGACCTGCCGCGACAGGCTGCCCTGCAGCAGCAGTTGCACCGCGCTGAACAGCGCCGCCACGCTGATGGTCTCGCTGGCCTTGCGCGAACCGCGCACGAACGACAGCATCGAATCGGCCATCTCGTGCCCGCGCTTGCCGCTTTCGGAGATCACCGCGCCCAGGCGCAGGATCTTCGGATCGTCGCTGTAGGTCGACAGCAGGTCGGGCACGATCAGCAGCGGCTGCAGGATGTTGCGAAGATCGTGGCTCAGACCCGCCGCCAGCATGGCCAGGCAGTCCAGCCGCTGCGAGCGCATCAGTTCGCGCTCGGCATGTTCGCGTTCGCGCTCGCTGCGCGCCTCGCGGATGGCGCGCGCCACCGCCGACGGCAGCCGTGCGGGCGTGTGCTTCAGCACGTAGTCGCTGGCGCCTTCCTGCAACGCCTTGACCGCAGCTTCCTCGCCGATGGTGCCGGAGAAGAACACGAACGGCAGCCGCGGATCATGCGCGCGCAGGATTTCCAGGGCCTGGTAACCGGAGAAGCCGGGCAGCTCCATGTCCGAGAGCACCAGGTCGAATGGCGCGCCCGCCAGCGCCGTGCGCAGGTCCTCGGCTGCATCCACGCGCACGAATTCGGCATCCAGTCCGGCCTCGTGCAACTGCTCCATCAGCAGTTCGGCATCGAGTTCGGAATCCTCGACCAGCAGGATGCGGACAGGTCCCAGCGGTGTTCCCGATTGCGGCACGGATCAGTCTCGCGGCAGGGTTTCGTTGATGACCGCCCAGAACGTGCCCAGCGTCTTGACCGCCTGGAAGAACTGGTCGATGTCCACCGGCTTGACCACGTAGGCGTTCGCGCCCAGGTCCCAGCTGCGCGCCAGGTCGCTTTCCTCGCGCGAGGACGACAGGATCACCACCGGCAGGTGCTTGAGCTTCTCGTCGCCGCGGATGGTCTTCAGCACCTCGAGCCCGTCCATGCGCGGCATCTTGATGTCCAGCAGCAGCACCGACGGAAGGCCGTCTTCACGCTGGGCGTGCGCGCCGCGGCGCAGCAGGTAGTCCAGTGCTTCCACGCCGTCCTCGACGTGCACGATGGGATTGGCCAGGTTGGCCTCGCGCAGCGCGTCGATCGCCATTTCGGCGTCGGCCAGGCTGTCTTCGGCCAACAGGATGGTGCGGATGGCGCTCATGCGTCTCTCTCTCTGGAAAGCGGAGCGTCGAGCGCCGCGGGAAGGGTGAAATAGAACGTGGCGCCCTGGTCGGGCACCGACTCGGCCCAGATGCGGCCACCATGCCGGCCGAGCACACGCCGGACACTGGCCAGGCCAATGCCCGTGCCGGGAAAATCGCTGGCCTTGTGCAGGCGCTGGAACACGCCGAACAGCTTGCCGGCGTACGCCATATCGAACCCTGCGCCGTTGTCACGTACGCTGAACAGGTGGCTGCCGTCACTCTGCAGCTGATGGCCCACCTCGACGATGGAGCGCTCGCGCTGGCTGCTGTACTTCAGCGCGTTGCCCAGCAGATTGCTCCATACCTGCCGCATCATGTTCTCGTCGGCCAGCACGATGGGCTGCGGCGCGATGCGCCATTCCACCCGGTCGGCGCGGCCTTCGTTCGCCTCGTTGGCATCCAGCATGGCGCGCGCTTCGGCTACCAGCGACTGCATGTCCACGGCCTGAAGGCGCAGCGCGTTCCGGCCCAGGCGCGAGTACACCAGCAGGTCGTCGATCAACTGCGACATGCGGCGCGCGGAACTGCCGATCACGTCGAGGTAATGACGGCTCTTGTCGTCGATGTCTTCGCCAAGATGGCGGCCCAGCTTGTCCGAGAAGCCGGCCACGTGCCGCAGCGGCGCACGCAGATCGTGCGATACCGAGTAGCTGAAGGCTTCCAGCTCGCGATTCACTTCCGACACCTGCTCCACCTTGCCTTCCAGCTGGCGGTTCAGCGCCGCGATTTCCTGCTGCGCGGTTTTCTGCAGCGAGATGTCGCTGACCGTCATCAGCACGGCATGCTCGTCCTCACCCGGCAGTGGCATGCGGCGCGCATTGAGCAGCACGGTACGCCGCACGCCATCGACGGTGTCCTGCTGCAGTTCGTAGTCCCAGAGTTCGCGCCCGCGCGCGAGCACATCGTCCAGGCGCTGCCGCATCACCTTGTCCTGCCAGGCCATGCCCAGTTCATCGAGGCTGCCCGCCTTCGTGTCCTTGCCCATGCCGTACAGCTCGCCGAAAGCGATGTTGTGCATCTTGATGTGCTGCTCGCCATCCAGCAGCACGATGGGTTCGCGCACGGTGTCCAGCATGACCAGCGCGCGCTTGCTGGCCTGTGCGATCCGCTTCTCCGCATTCAGCCGGCGCGCCACCTGGCGCCCCAGCGACAGCAGTACCAGCGCCAGCAGCAGCAATTGGGCACCCATCGCCACCAGCGCCAACCACTCCGCGCGCTGCCGTTGGCGCTGTGCGTCGTAGTTGCGCTGGGCCAGCAGTTGGCGCTCGTTGTCCAGGATCTGGGTCAGGAGACCGCGGATGGGGAAACGCGTGGCCAACGGCGCCACCACGGAACCCCGGTAGGCTTCGGGAGCCTCGATCAACTGATCGATGACTTCAACGCGCGCCTCGACCAGTTCACGCAGGCGGCCGATCAGCACGAGCTGCTCCGGGTTGTCGGCCGTGAATTCGGCCAGCGTCTCGAACCGGCCTGGCAGCGCCTTCCGCCCGGAGACCAGTCGCTCGCGGGCCAGGGGATGGTCCGCGCCCAGCGCGATCATCATGCCGGAGGATTCGATCTCGCGGACCTCGACGGCCATCGCCATCACGGCCGCTTCCACCTGATGCGTATGCGCCACGGCATCGGCGGCTTCCAGGTTGGCCCGCGACAGGCGCTGCAGCAGCACCACGGGCCCGACCACGATCAGCAGGATGGCCAGACCCAACAGCGGCAGTCGCCATCCACCCCAGCTGGTACGGGCACTGTCGTCGTCGTTCATGATCCCCTGGCATCCATGGGTGACGGGCGGAGCCGCGTATCGCGCGCCCTGCCACGTCGGCATCCGAAGATGCTATCGCAGCCATGTCACATTTGGAATGAAATTCAGGCGTTCAGGAAACGTCCGCGACGTTCACGCGATCACGCCCTTCACGCTTGGCGTCGTACAGCGCTCCGTCGGCACGACGCATCTGGTCGCGCAGGGTTTCGCCGGGCCGGTGCTCGGCGATGCCGGCGGACAGCGTGGCGACAACACCCCCCTGCTCCTTGCCGAATTCGCCGCGCACGCGCTCGGCGAATGCGCGCGCCGACAGCGCATCCTCGCCCTCCAGCAGTACCGCGAACTCCTCGCCACCAATGCGCGCCGCGCATCCGTTGGCACCGACGCGCGCACGCATGATGTCGCCCAGTCGCTGCAGCACGGCATCGCCGCCGTCGTGGCCGTGGCGGTCGTTGATGCGTTTGAAGTAATCGATGTCCAGAACCGCAACCGCCACCGGGACGCCCGCCGCGACCGCACGCGCGTGCGCGGACACGGCGTGCTCGTTCCATCCGTTGCGATTGAGCAGGCCGGTCAACTCATCGGTATGCGCTTGCCGCACCAGCCGGCGACGCATCTGCCACGCGGACACCGCGAAGTCCGTGCGATAACCCGCCAGCACCAGGCCGAAGCCGATCGTGGTCAGCGTGTACAGCCAGTACAGCGCGCTGCCGGTGCCCGGGGCCCCGTACAGCACGATACGCAGCAGCGCCATCACCACGATCAGCAGGGCAAGCGCGAACAGCGATACCGGGCGCACCATCAGCGCCATCAAGGCCAGCGGCAACAGCTGGAAAAGACCCGTGCGCAGCGCCAACTGGCCGGTCGATCCGGGCAGCGGCATGCTCATGAAGATGCCGGTGATCAGCGTGGCCAGCAGCATCAGTAGCAGACGGTGCTGCCAGCTCACCATCCGCGATACGCCTGCCGCGCAGCCCGCGACAACGGTGGATGCCAGCAACTGCGACCACACCGGATATCCGATCGACGGCGTGACGCCCGCCATGTCGAACAGCGCGGTAATCGCCAGCAGCACGGCACCGCACAGCAGCACGCCACTGACGATGGGCCGGGTGGCCCGCAGTTGCGCCAGCGTCAGGTCTTCCCGTTCCTCGATGCTGAGCGCGCGGGTGGAATGGCGCGACAGCAGTCCGCGCAGGCTGTGCAGCAAGCCCGGGGCGGCGATCGGAGCGTTGAGGAGTCGGGCGCGCATGCTCGGTTCCTGGGCGGAATGACCATCACGATGCAACTCCCGTGCCACCGCCTGTTCAGCGCGGGGCCGCCGCTTGCAACGTCTCACGCAGCGCGTGCCCCGCCCCTGCCCGCAGGCCTGCCGGACTGACGCACGGGGGCGCTTTCCGCCGGCCAGCGCATGCGCGTGACCCGCTTCATCCGCCGAACGCGGCCCGCATGCGTGCTTCATCCGGCTGTTCGATCACGCCTTTCTCGGTGACGATGGCATCGATCAGCGTCGCCGGGGTCACGTCGAAGACGGGGTTCCACGCCGGCACGCCCTCGGCCACCGTCCGCGTACCGCCGATCCCCAGCAGTTCGGCCGGGTCGCGTTCCTCGATGTGGATGGCATCACCGTTCGGCGTGGCCATGTCCACGGTGGACGAGGGTGCCACCACCATGAAGCCCACGCCGTGGTGGCGTGCCGCGATGGCCAGCTGGTAGGTGCCGATCTTGTTGGCGGTGTCGCCATTGGCGCAAATGCGGTCCGCTCCCACGACCACCCATTGCACGGCACCGGTTTTCATCAGGTGGGCGGCGGCGGAGTCGGCGATCAGCGTGGCCGGGATGCCATCCTGCAGCAGTTCCCATGCGGTCAGCCGCGCGCCCTGCTGCCAGGGCCGCGTCTCGCCGGCATACACCTTGCCGATGCGGCCCTGCGCCACGCCGGCACGGATCACACCCAACGCGGTGCCGAAGCCGGCCGTGGCCAGCGAGCCGGTGTTGCAATGGGTCAACACGCCACTGCCCGCGGGAATCAGTGCAGCCCCCAGTTCGCCCATGTGCCGGTTGGCGGCCAGGTCTTCCTCGGCGATGGCCAGGGCTTCCAGTTCCAGTACGCCGCGCCAGTCGGTGCCCGCCGTCTTCAGCGCCGCGCGCATGCGGGCCAGTGCCCACGCGAGGTTGACGGCGGTGGGGCGCGCATCGTTCAGGCGCTGCAACGCGGGCTCGAGCTTCCCGAGTGCGTCGGCGGACGTAGCCGCCATGACGTCACGCGACGCCAGCACCACGCCCCACGCCGCAGCAATGCCGATGGCCGGTGCCCCCCGCACCGCCAGTGCGTGGATGGCGGTGGCCACTTCGTCGCTGGTGGTGCAGCTCAGGTACTCCACCACGAAAGGCAACTTGCGCTGGTCCAGCAGCTCCAGGGCGCTGCCGGTCCAGCGGATCGGGCGGACGTGGTCGTAACGGGCGTAGTCGATGGCGTTGGTCATGCCGCCATTGTAACGGCCCGCCGTGAAAGCCCCTCCCGGCCGCGACATCAGCGGCTGCGGAACTCCGCCCGGCAGCCTGCCGTGACCCACACGCCACGACCATCGCGGCCCCAGGTGCGGCCTTCGATGCAGGGCGCGCTGGACAGCTGGCGTACCAGCTGCACACCGCCCCGGCCGTCCACGTCGCATACACGGGTGCGGTCGCGGTCGGACTCGCAACGGAACACCTGGCCATAGCCCCCTCCGTTGTTCCAGCCGCCACCGCCCCACCCGTTGCCGCGACCCTGGACCTCGAACTCCGCACGGCAGCCCTGCGACACCCAGATCCCGTTGCGGTCCTGGCCCCAGCTCTGTCCTTCAACGCAGCGCGCGCTGGAAAGCTGGCGCACCAGGCGCACATCGCCACGCGTGGAAACCGCGCAGGTACGCGTGCGGCCACTGTCGGATTCACAGCGGATGCGCTGTGCGCTGTTGCCGCCATTCCATCCGCCACGACCGCTGGCGAACTCCGCACGGCAACCGCGATTCACCCACACGCCATCGCGGGTCTGGCCCCAGGTACTGCCTTCATCGCAGCGCGTCTTCGACAACTGCCTCACCACCTGCACGCGGCCACGCGTGTCCATGCGGCATTCCCGGTAACGGCCATCGTTGGATTCGCAGCGGATCACCTGACCGTCGTGGCCGTAGCCATCACTGCCGTACTGCGGCGCGGCGTGGGCAGCGGCGGTGCCGAGCAGCGCGGCGGCGCCCAGCGTCAGCGAAGCAAGAAGTCGACGTTCCATGGCATGCATCCTCGTGTGTGTTGCATTGAAATCTACGCAGCCATCATGAACGTGAACCCACGAAACCGTTTGCAGGAATCAATCCGCTCATGACGTGTTTGGCTGGCTTTCAGGCGCGCGCGAAATCGAACGCCAGCACATCGGCGATGCGCGGGGTGTCCTGCAGGGCCATCAACAACCGGTCCACGCCCAGCGCCACGCCCGAGCAATCGGGAAAGCCATGCGACAACGCCGCCAGCAGGTGCGCGTCGATCGCCGGCGACGGCACGCCGCGCGCGGCACGCGCGGCCACGTCGCGCTGGAAGCGCTGTGCCTGTTCGGCGCCGTCGGCCAGCTCGTGGTAGCCGTTGGCCAGTTCAAGCGGGCCCAGGTAAAGCTCGAAACGCTCGGCCACGGGCACCGCGTCGTGGCGGATGCGCGCCAGCGCGCACTGCGAGGCCGGGTAGTCGTACACGGCCAGCAACTGGTCGCGCGGGAAGTCCGGCTGGATCCGGTGCGTCATCAGCAGGTCCAGCCAATCGTCGCGGGTCAGGCCCTCGCCGTCGATGGCGATGCCGCTGGCCGCATTGCGCACCGTGTCCAGGTCGGCGGTCATCGGGTCGAATCCCAGCCGTTGCAGGTACAGGTCGCGGAAACCGATGTGCGACGCCGTGGCCGTGCGGCCGACCAGTGCCAGCGCCGACTGCACCAGCGCGACGGTTTCATCGATCAGTGGCGCCAGCGTCCAGCCCACGCGGTACCACTCCAGCATGGTGAATTCAGGGTTGTGCCGCCCGCCCGCTTCGCCGTCCCGGAACACGCGGCCCAGCTCGTAGCAGTCGCCCACGCCGGCCGCCAGCAGGCGCTTCAATGGAAACTCGGGCGAGGTCCGCAGCCAGCGCGTACGCGACCCACCCTCGATCCGCCCGGAGAATTCCAGCGCGAACGAAGCGATGTTCGGGTCGGTGTTGCCCGCCCGCGACATCATCGGCGTCTCGACCTCCAGCACATGGCGCGCATGGAAGAACTCGCGGATGAGGCGATTGAGCGACGCACGCAGGCGCAGGGCGTCCATCGACGCGGAAGGTTGCCAGTTCATCGCATGCACCTTGTAGGAGCGACGTAAGTCGCGACCGGAAGACCTCGCCTCCCGTGCAGCGTCCTCACCGCGCTTCTGTTGAAGGTCCATGGCACTGTCGGCGTGCGGTCGCGACTTACGTCGCTCCTACAGGGAAGCGGGCGGCTCCTCATGCGTGCTGCTCCAGGAACGCCAGCAGCTGGGCTTCGTCCCAGATCTCGATGCCCAGTTCCTGCGCCTTGGCCAGTTTGGAACCGGCGGCTTCACCGGCCACCACCAGATGCGTCTTCTTCGACACGCTGCCGGCGATCTTGGCGCCGAGGGCTTCGAGTTTTTCGCCGGCTTCATCGCGGCTCATCGCCGCCAGTCCGCCGGTGAGCACCACGGTCTTGCCATCCAGCGGACCGGCAGAGAGGGCGACGTCTTCCGGCGTGACCCGCAGCAGTTCCTCCAGCGCCGCGCCACTGCGCGTCAGCAGCTGTGCGTTGGCCTCGTCTTCCAGCCACGCGGCGAAGGCATTGGCCGAATCGCTGGGCAGGCCGGCGGTGACGAAGTTGTGCACCGGCGCATCCAGCAGCGCCTGCGCCGACGGGAACGCCGAGGCCAGCTGCTCGGCGCGCACGCGGGTGACCTTGGGAATCTCCAGGTCCACCAGCAGCGTGGCCAGGTCCAAGCCCGCGCGCAGCTTGCCGGACGGCGGACGCGTGTCGCCGATCACCACGCCACGCGCCAGCAAGTCGTCGATGGCCTGCTGGTTGCCCGGCTGGTCGAGGAAGTGACCCAGCGAACGCGCCACTTCGCCCCCGATGTCGGGTACGCGCTTGAACAGCGGCCATGGCAGGCGGCGGATCAGCTGCAGGTCGCCGAACCACTGCGCCAGCGCCTTGGCCGTGCTCTCGCCCACATGCTGGATGCCCAGTCCGAACAGGAAGCGTTCCAGCGTGGTGTGCCGGCTGCGGTCGATGGCCTCGATCAGGTTTTCGGCCCACTTCGTCGCGACCTTGCCGGACTTGACGGTCTCAGGCGTGGTGCCATCGCGCTCGTCCACGCGCCGCTTCATCTCCAGCAGGTCGTCCACGGTCAGCGTGTACAGGTCGGCGATGCGCTGCACGATGCCGAGGTCGCTCAGGTCTTCGACGAACCGCTCGCCCAGGCCTTCGATGTCCATCGCGCGGCGCGAGGCGAAATGGATGATCGTCTCCTTGCGCTGCGCCGGGCAGGTCAACTCGCCGCTGCAGCGCCACACCGCCGCGCCTTCCTCGCGCACGATCTCCGAGCCGCAGACCGGGCACGCCGTCGGCATCTGCCATGGCTGCGTGCCGGCGGGGCGGCGTTCCAGCACCACACCCACCACTTCGGGGATGACATCGCCGGCGCGGCGGATGATCACGGTGTCGCCGTTGCGCACGTCCAGGCGCGCCACCTGGTCGGCGTTGTGCAGCGTGGCGCGCGTCACCGTCACGCCGCCCACGTGCACCGGCTGCATCAGCGCCCACGGCGTCACCGCGCCGGTGCGGCCCACGTTGACCTCGATGGAATCCAGCACGGTCATCTGTTCCTGCGCCGGGAACTTGTGCGCGATGGCCCAGCGCGGCGCACGCGAGACGAACCCCATCGTGCGCTGCCCTTCCCCGTCGTCCAGCTTGTAGACCACGCCGTCGATGTCGAAGGGCAAGGCGTCGCGGCGTTCGCCGATGCGGCGGTAATAGTCCAGCAGGCCGTCCACGCCTTCCACGGTCTCGCTGAGGCTGCTGACAGGGAAGCCCCACGCGCGCAGCTGCTTCAGCGTGGCCGAATGCGAATCCGGCAGTTCGCCGCCTTCCACCAGGCCGGTGCCGTAGGCGAAGAACGCCAGCGGCCGCTGCGCGGTGATGCGCGGGTCCAGCTGGCGCAGCGAACCGGCCGCGCCGTTGCGGGGATTGGCCAGCACCTTGCCGCCGTGCAGGCGGGCGTGTTCGTTGTACGTCTCGAAATCCGCGCGCGGCATGTACACCTCGCCGCGCACTTCCAGCACGTCCGGCCAGCCCTTCCCCCGCAGCCTGAGCGGAATGGCCTTGACCGTGCGCAGGTTGAGGGTGACGTCCTCGCCGGTGGCGCCGTCGCCGCGCGTGGCGCCCTGCACGAACGCACCGCCTTCGTAGCGCAGGCTGATGGCCAGCCCGTCCAGCTTGGGCTCGGCGGAGAACAGCAGCGTGGGCCGCTTCAGCTTGTCGGCGATGCGGCGGACGAAGTCCTCCACCTCTTCGTCGCTGAAGGCGTTGCCCAGCGACAGCATGGGGATGGCGTGGCGCACCTCGGCGAACTTGCCCGCCGGGGCGTTGCCCACGCGCTGGGTGGGCGAATCGGCGGTGACCAGCTCGGGGTGGGCCGTTTCCAGTTCATCCAGTTCGCGCAGCAGGCGGTCGTACTCGGCGTCCGGGATGTTGGGCTCGTCGAGGACGTGGTAGCGGTGGTTGGCGTCCTCCAGCTGGTGGCGGAGGTCGGCGATGCGGGCGGCAGGGGTCGTCATACGTGAATTCTAAGGCCGGGCGCCGTGACGGGAGGTGCAGTGGCGGCGCCTTGAGGGCCGCCCCCTGCCCTCCATCGCGTCGCGTCGTGGCGGCCGCCAGCAGCCCATCGCCCTCGACGCCCCATCCGCAAGGCTCCGAATCCCAAGCACAAGGCTCACCTGCCCCATCGATGGCATTCAGAGCCCCATCGATCGCCCGTTGAAAGCCATCGATGGGTGTCCGGGAGCCATCGATGGCTCCCGGAATGTGATCGCTGGGGCTCGGGTGCTCCGTCAATGGGTTTCAGAAAGCGATCGATGGGTCTTTGAGTGCGATCGATGGCTCTCCGAAAGCCATCCGATGGCCTTCCGTGCCCCACCGTTGGGAATCCGAGCCTTGCACGCAACGCTCGGAGGGCCATCGATGGGGCTCCGAGCCCGATCCCCGGCCTCCAATGTGACAGCTGTCCCGGCGGCTGAGCACCACTCCGTTGGTCACGGCATGCCCGCCCCGACCGTCATCCGCACCGGGATGCCCGCCGGATCGAAGCCTTCCAGGCAGAACACGTTGACGCCGTAGTAATCCGGGGTGACGCGCTTGCGGTGGAACGGATAGATGCCGCACACCTTGCAGAAGTGGTGGCGCGCGGTGTGGGTGTGGAACTGGTATTCGGCCAGTGCCTCCGTCCCGGCCAGCAGGCGGAAGGCGCTCTCGTGCACCTTCACCATCAGCGCGTTCTTCTTGCGGCAGATCGAACAATCGCACTGCGTCAGCTCGGGGAAGTCGGTGTCGATCTCGAAGCGGATGGCGCCGCAGTGGCAGCTGCCGATGCAGGTTTGCAGGGGGCGGCTCATGCGGCGTCCCACTCAGCCAGATGCAGCAGCACGCCCGCCGGGTCCCAGACATAGGTCACCCGGGCGCCGTAGTCCTCGTGCTTCGGGGGCGCCACGCGGGCATCGCCGTACGCGCCATTCGCCAGCACCGCGGCGATCTGCGCATGGCAGGCCGCGGCATCGGCCACGGTGAGGTGCAGCATCGTGTTCTCCAGCCAGTCCTTCTGGTAGTAGCGCTGCAGGTAGAAGCGGTGCGCGCCGTTCGTCATCAGGGCAAGCTGGTCGTCGAGGTAGTCCGTCGTCCAGCCGAGGGCTTCGTAGAAGGCACGGGAGATGTCGAAGTCCTTCGCACCGATGAAGGGACGGACATCGGTGACGCAGAGGTCGAGCGTGGGCATATCCTGGTGTCTCAAGCAGAGGATTCGTTTGTGCTGCGTGTACGCCGGGCCGCGTGATCAGGTGTCGGCGTACTCGGCTTCGTGCGCCCTGAGCTGCTCGGGCAATGCGATGCCGTCGCGTCGCGCAATCGCGAACATCGCACGCTGGGTGAAGCCGCCATGGATCTTTCCGGCGCTGTCCCGCACCTGCCAGTCCTCGATGTCCTCGAAGGCGCAGCGATGCAGGCGGTCCGGCGTGCCGTTGTGGGTCACGGGCGGCGTGACCAGGCGCACGCCCAGTTCGCCTGGCCCGAGCACTTCGACGACCTCGGCCCACAGGTGCTCCACCTGCCCGGAACTGCTGACGAAGCGCAGCTTGACCAGGGCGCTCTCGCGCGGCCCTGCCAGGTGCGAGCGGAATGCCTCCAGGGTGGCGGTGGCGCGCTCCATCGCGGCCAGCAGCAGGGGATCGTCCGGGTCCGTCTGCAACGGTGGAAACTCGGGACGCGGCGAACGCCATCGGATGAAAAGCCACAATGCGCCACACAAGGCGAGGAACAAGCCGATCTTGACGGGCAATGGCATGGTGGATCCTGCAAGGGGCGACCCAGCGCAAGGTACTGCACACGCGCAACACGGGGAAGCTCAACCCGGGTGCGCGGCTCCGGTGGGCAGGAACCGCACCACCTTCTCCTTCAACCGTTGGATGAGTGCCGGATCCATGAAGTCGTAGTTGTCTGGAATGTCCAGGCAGACCACGCGCTTGCTGTTGAGGTGGCGGGCGAACTTCGCTGACAGGCGGGCCCGGTGGACCTTCTCCATCACGAAGATCAGGTCCGCCCATGCCAGCAACTCGGGCGAGACCGGGACTTCGGCTTCATGACCCAGTCCCGCCGAGGCCGTCTCGATCCCCGGCCAGTCGGCGAACACCTGCTCCGCCGTGGGGCTGCGCAGGCGGTTCTGGGTGCAGATGAAGAGGACGTGGCGGGGCATGGTGGTCAGCGGTGATAGGACGCCTGCAGGAACCGGAGTGCGGCGATTACCTGGTCGACACGCGCGTCGCTCAGGCGGCCGATGTGGTCCTGCAGGCGGTGCCTGTAGAGGGAGGATATCTGCGACGCGATCACCACGCTCTGTTTGGCGAGCCCGCCTTCGCCGGCATCCAGCAGCACCACGCCGGGTTCCGAAATGCGATTGAGGTTGGAGCTGAGCGCGCAGACCACGACCGTGCCGATCCGGGATTGGTTGAACACGTCGTCCTGCACGACGACATGCGGATGCGGCACGCCGGGGACCGAGCCACGGGATTCGTCGGCCGCTACCCAGAAGATGTCGCCTCGGCGGATGATGCCTGCGGCAGCGGGCGTGTGGAATTCTCTGTCCATGGGAGGAGATGGTAAGGCAACGATCATGGCCTGCCACCCGGATCATCGCCGTGTCCGGCGCGCGCGGAAGCCTACGCATGGACTCCGGATCCGCTCACCGCAGGATCTTCTCCATGGCTTTCCCTTTCGCCAGTTCGTCGACCAGCTTGTCGAGGTAGCGGATCTTCTGCATCAGCGGGTCGCCCACGTCTTCGACGCGCACGCCGCAGACCACGCCGGTGATCAACGAGGCGTTGGGATGGAGCGCCGGCGCCTGAGCGAAGAACGTGTCGAAATCGACCTTGTCGCGGATCTGCCGCTGCAGCCCGGCCGCGTCGTAGCCGGTCAGCCAGCGGATGACCTCGTCGACTTCCGCCTGCGTCCGTCCTTTGCGCTCGGCTTTCTGCACGTACAGCGGGTAAACGCTGGCGAAGGAGGTGGTGAAGATGCGGTGAGCGGACATCGTGAGCACTCCAGTAGACCGGGACAACGTCATCTGAAGCAATCGTAGGATGGGTTGAGCCGGAGGCGATACCCATCACGATCTTTCAGCGGCAAGCGATGGGTATCGCTTCGCTCAACCCATCCTACGCGCTGACCTGACCCAAACGTCGGCGTCATAGGTTGGGGTGAGCATAGCGAACCCCAACACGCGATCGTTATCCGATGCAGAAACGGAAGCGGCTCCGGCGATGTTGGGCTTCGCTACGCTCAGCCCAGCATATGCGCATTAACCAGCAATGCCGAAACTTTCAGAAGCTTTCACTCTGTGTTTGCAGCCAAGCCGCAGCAAGCGCTTGTTCCCCATCAACTTCATCTCCGAGCCTTTCCACAAACGCAATGCTTAGGAGGTGGATCTCAGGGCGGACTGCCGGATTGTCCTGAACGCTAAAGCCAAAAACAAAAGCGTAGAGACTTCTATCCTCGACGACTCGACCTTTGGAAACGGCGCTCGACTGGAGAATGAATGGAACTGCTGCCTGTGGCTTTATTTGAACAAAGCCTTCTTTAGCTGGCACCCGTCTTACCACCATTTCCTCGAGTCGAGCCACTTCAGAGGACAAATACATAGTGAAATCAGGAGGAAGCACGGATCGATCCACGCCTCCAAATGCTTCCGGAAATCGAAACTTCGCGCTCTGGAGCACGAAGCTTGAATCGACTGGTACAAGCCTGACCTTACGATTCTCAGAATCAACCGTGCCAGAGAGAACAAGCGACCGCTCTGCCGCTCGATCCTCTTTCGCGAGCTCAAGCGCCTGCTGACTGACGCTGCAACTCTTTACAGAAGACGAGAACGCGAGGATAGAAATAACGACTGCGACCGCTGCGATAACGTTAGCAGGCTCCAACCAACCACGCAGAACGTCAGGAGCTCGCTTCGAAAGCTTCTTCCTTGCCAACCTGGCCTCCGACAATCTGCGAAATTATTTAGAGCCCACTCACCACCGCGGCGCCTTCGTCAGCGGCGGCGCTTCATGCTGGCGGTCATACGCGCGCAATTCTTCGCGGATATGCTGGATCCGCTGGCGGCCGAGGGTGTTGCGGCTGTCGTCGAGGACCACGCCGCCGAGCAGTTCGGCCATGCGTTCGACGTTGGGCAGCAGCTTCTCCCACGCTTCCAGTGCGGTCATCGGTGCCGGCAGGGTCAGGAAGAACGCGATGGCCGGGGTTTCCAGCGTGCGGATGTTGGCCATGTCGAAACTGCCGGGCTGCATGATGTTGGCCATGCTGAAGACCGGGCCGCGCTCGGGGTGCCCTTCCACGAGACGGTGGAACACGTTCATGTGGCCGAAGGTCAGGCCGGTCTTCTCGGCCGCGACCACGATGTCCTCGCCGCGCAGCACCTGCCCGGCCTTGGCCGCGACATACAGCGAGACGATCTTGTCGAAATCCTGGCTGGGCCGCTTGCCCAGATCGCTTTCCACGCCGGCGACCGGCGTACCCCCGGGCAGGCCCAACTCGGGCTGGCTGACGCGATCGTCGCTGTAGTCCTGCACCTGCTCGCTGGTGTCGTCGCCGGCAATACTGGGCTCGACGCGCGCGGTGTCGCGCTCGGCGGGTTCCAGCCGGCGACCCTGGCTGGGTTTCTTGGGACGACCGAACAGGAAGATCGCCACCACCAGCAGGACGCCGGCAACAACGATTCCGATACGAAGCATGGCCATGTCGGACACAGGGGTTTCTCCGGCAGGGTGGGATCGATCAGGGTCAGGCGGCGCCGGCCAGGCGGGCGGCCTCTTCGAGGTCCACCGACACCAGCCGGCTGACACCGGGTTCCCGCATGGTAACGCCACTGAGCTGGTGTGCGGCTTCCATCGTGGCCTTGTTGTGCGACACGAACAGGAACTGCACCTTCTCGCTCATCTCCTTCACCATGTTGGTGAAGCGGCCCACGTTGGCCTCGTCGAGCGGCGCATCGACTTCGTCCAGCAGGCAGAACGGCGCGGGATTGAGCTGGAAGATGGCGAACACCAGCGCCACGGCGGTCATCGCCTTCTCGCCGCCGGACAGCAGCGAGATGTTGGATACGCGCTTGCCGGGCGGACGCGCCATGATCGCCACGCCGGTGTCGAGCAGGTCTTCGCCGGTGAGTTCCAGATAGGCGTGGCCGCCGCCGAACAGGCGCGGGTACAACTGCTGCACGCCGGCATTGACGCGGTCGAAGGTGTCCTTGAAGCGGCCACGGGTCTCGCGATCGATCTTGCGGATGGCTTCTTCCAGCGTTTCCAGCGCGGTGGTCAGGTCGACGTTCTGCGCATCCAGATACTCCGAACGCTGGCTGGCTTCGCCGTACTCGTGGATGGCGGCAAGGTTGACCGGCTCCAGCCGGCGCATGCGGCCGTCGATCTGGGTGACGGTCTGTTCCCATTCGCGCAGGTCGGCGACCTCGGGCAGCGTGTTGATGACGTCGTCCAGCACGAAACCGTCCGCGACCACGGCCTCGGACAGCTGCTCTGCCTTCAGCGCGAGTGCCTGCTGGTCGAGCTTGCGCTGCGAGATGCGCTCGCGCTGGGCCAGTGCCTGTTCGTCGCGCTGCTGGCGCGTCTGCTCGTACTGGCGCAGCTCGTTGTCGATGCCCTCGAGCAGCGAACGCGCTTCCGCAAGTTGGCGGTCGGCGGTGACGCGGTGTTCCAGCGCGACCTGGCGCTGGGTTTCCAGCTCCTGGACCGGCGAATCGCCTTCGTTCAACTGCAGGGTGAGCTCCTCCAGTCGCGAATCGAGCTGCCCGCGCTGCCCGCCCATGCGGTCCAGCGCCTGGCTGAGCGATACGATCTGGGCACGCTGCGATTCCAAGGTCAGTGCCAGCGCGTGCACGGTGTCGCGCGAACTGCGGGCCGCTTCGCGGGCCTGGTCGCGGGCCTCGACCAGCTGGCGGCGTTCGCCTTCCAGGGCCTGCCGTGCGGACTCCAGGTCGCCCATGCGGGTAACCGCATCCTCGAGCTTGGAACGGGCTTCGCGCGCCTGTTCGCGGCTGGCATCCAGCGTTTCGACCAGTTGCGCGATCTCGCCGTCGATGCGTTCCAGGCGGGTGCGGGTGGCCTCCACCTTGCCCTGCTGGCTCTGCAGCTGGCCGGCCAGTTCGGAGACACCGCGATGCGCCATGTAGAGCGTGCGCTGCGCATCCTCGCGCTGCTGCTCGGCGGCGAGCAGCTGGTCGCGCAGGTGGGCCAGGCGCTCTTCGAGTTCGGCTTCGCGCGCCTGCAGGGTTTCGATCTCGCCGCGCAGCGACTGGATCTCGCGCTCGCGCAGCAACGCGCCCTGCTTGGCCGCGCCGGAGCGCAGCACGCGCACCCAGCCGGCGCCGAGGCGTTCGCCATTGCGGGTGATGACGGAATCGCCCTCGCCCAGCTGCGATTGCAGCCGGCGGGCTTCGCCCAGGTCCTCGGCCACGTGCAGACGGGCCAGTAGGCGACGGATCGCCGCCGGGCCCTGCACCTTGGCGGCCAGCGAGGTCGGTGCGAACGCGACATCGCCACGGTCGTCCGACACCAGGGCGATGCGGCCGTCGCCCAGTTCACCGAGCGCATCGACCAGGGCTTCGGGCGCATCGACCAGCACGCCTTCGATCAGCTGGCCGAGCGCGCCTTCGACGGCGTTCTCCCAGCCCGGCTCGACGGTCAGCTTCTCGCCGACACGCGAAGCGCTGTCCAGGCCGCGCGCCTTCAACCAGCTCATCGCGGCACCCTGTTCCTGGCCCAGCGCGGCGTGCTGCAGGGTTTCCAGTGAGGACAGGCGGCCACGCGCTTCCTGCGTGCGCTTGCGCACGTCGGACAGTTCGGTCTGGGTGCCACGCTGCTGTTCCTGCATGTCGGCGGCGCCCTGCTTGCGCGCCTCGACCTGCTCGGCCAGCGTGTCCAGTGATTCCTTCTGGGTGTCGTGCTGCAGCTGCAGTTGTTCGAAGGCGGACGCGAGTGCGTCCAGATCCAGCCCGAGGCGTTCGTTGGCCAACGCCTCGCGACGGCGTTCGGCTTCCAGCGACTGGCGGTCGAGGTAGTCCACGCGCGTGCGCTCGACATCGCCGGCACGCGAGGCTTCCGCCGATTCGCGGCTGTGGGTTTCCCAGCGCTGCTGCCAGTCGGACAGCCGTGTCTCGGCTTCGCGCAGCGCGTCCTGGCGGAACACGTCCTCCTCGCGCAACTGCTCCAGCTGCGGTTCGGCATCGGCGACCGACTCGCGCAGCACGTTGAGGCGGGTCTCGTCGCCGCTGATGTGCTGGCCGAGTTCCTGCAGCGCGTTGTGGGCTTCGTCGCGGGCCTTCTTCAGGCGGTCGCCGAGCTCGCGCTGGTGCTGGATCTGCTGTTCGATGCGGGCCAGCGTGCTGCCGACCTGGTAGACCTCGCCCTGCGCCTTGTTGAGGGCATCGGCGGCTTCCTCGCGGCGCACGCGGTCGGTCTCGAGCAGGCGCTCGGCTTCGCGCTGTTCGGCGATCAGCTGCTGCAGCCTGGTTTCTTCCTGCGACAGCGCCTCGCGCAAGCCCTGCAGCTTGCCGTCCAGGCCGCGGTACTCCAGCGCCTTCCACTCGGCGTCCTTCACCCGGCGCTCTTCCTGCAGCGCCTTGTACTGCTCGGCCTGCTTGGCCTGGCGCTTGAGGTGCTCGAGCTGCTTGCCGATTTCCTCGCGCAGGTCGTTGAGTCGGTCGAGGTTCTCGCGGGTATGGCGGATGCGGGTCTCGGTTTCCTTGCGGCGCTCCTTGTACTTGGAGATGCCGGCCGCCTCTTCCAGGTACACGCGCAGGTCTTCCGGCCGCGCCTCGATGATCTGGCTGATCATGCCCTGCTCGATGATCGAGTAGCTGCGCGGGCCCAGGCCGGTGCCGAGGAACAGGTCGGTGATGTCGCGACGGCGGCACTTGGTGCCGTTGAGGTAGTAGTTGCTCTGGCCGTCGCGGCTGACCAGGCGCCGGACCGAGATTTCGTTGAAGGCGGCGAACTCGCCGCTGATGGTGTGGTCGCTGTTGTCGAAGATCAGTTCGACCGAGGCCTGCGAGACGGGCTTGCGCGCCGCCGAGCCGGAGAAGATCACGTCGGTCAGCGAATCGCCGCGCAGGCGGCTGGCCGAACTCTCGCCCATGACCCAGCGCACCGCATCGATGATGTTCGACTTGCCGCAGCCGTTCGGACCGACCACGCCGGTCATGTTGGTCGGCAGGTGCAGCACCGTGGGGTCGACGAAGGACTTGAAACCGGACAGCTTGATGGTGGAAAGGCGCATGCGGCGGTGTCTTCCGGGCACCGCGACCGGACCGGGCCGGCGCGCTGCCGCAAGTGTGAAGTGGGATCAGCTAGGACTGCCAACCTGTTGATTCGTATGACAATCCGACCCGCCCGAAGGCGTGCCAACGAATGAGTATAGCCGCCCCTGCCATGGGATGCCCGGGCCTTTCGGCGCCGTACTCCCGGCCACTGCGGGCGTACGGAGAGGCCGGCGCCTGTTAGCATCGCAGGCCGCTTCACCCCTCCTCCCTCACTCATCAACGGTCCCCACTCCGTGTCTCTTTTTGCATCCGTCGAACTGGTGCCCGGCGACCCCATCCTGGGGCTGACCGAGGCTTACAACGCCGATCCCCGCACCCAGAAGGTCAACCTGGGCGTCGGCATCTATTACGACGAACAGGGCCGCATCCCCCTGCTCGACTGCGTCCGCCAGGTGGAACAGGCGCTGGCCGACGCCGCCAAACCGCGCGGTTATCTGCCGATCGATGGCCTGGCCGCCTACGACGCCGCCACCCGCGAGCTGGTGTTCGGCAAGGATTCGGCGCTGGTGGCCGCCGGCCGCGTCGCCACCACGCAGACCGTCGGCGGCAGCGGCGCGCTGCGCGTGGGCGCGGACCTGCTGAAGAAGCTGCTGCCGCACGCCACCATCGCGATCAGCAACCCGAGCTGGGAAAACCACCGCGCGGTGTTCGGCGCGGCGGGCTTCGACATCGTCGACTACACCTACTTCGATGCCGCCACGCACGGCCTGGACTTCACCGGCCTGCTGGCCGACCTGGGCCAGCTGAAGCCGGGCACCGTCGTCCTGCTGCACGCCTGCTGCCACAACCCCACCGGCGCCGATCTGACGGTCGAGCAGTGGAAGCAGGTCGCTGCATTGATGAAGGATCGTGGCCTGTTCCCCTTCATCGACATGGCCTACCAGGGCTTCGACAAGGGCATCATTGAAGATGGCGCCGCGGTACGCATCGTCGCCGAGGCCGGCATCGACAGCTTCATCGTCGCCAATTCGTACTCCAAGTCGTTCTCACTGTACGGCGAGCGCGTCGGCGCGCTGTCGGTGGTCGGGCCGGACGCCAACGCCACCAAGGCGGTGCAGTCGCAGGTCAAGCGCATCATCCGCACGATCTACTCCAGTCCATCCACGCACGGTGCCGCGCTGGTGGCCGGCGTGCTGGCGAGCAGCGAACTGCGTGCGGTCTGGGAAAGCGAGCTGGGCGGCATGCGCGAGCGCATCCATGCCCTGCGCGCCGGACTGGTGGACAAGCTGGCCGCCCTCGGCGCGCCCGAGTTCGCCTTCATCCAGCAGCAGGCCGGCATGTTCTCCTACTCGGGGCTCGGCAAGGCACAGGTGGATCGACTGCGCGACGAGTTCGGCATCTATGCCGTGGGCACCGGCCGCATCTGCGTGGCCGCGCTGAACCAGCAGAACCTGGGCTACGTGGCGGAAGCGGTCCGCACGGTCAGTCGCGGCTGAGGCCGCGCTTCCAGCCGCATGAAGAAAAAAGGGAGGCTGCGGCCTCCCTTTCTCAAAGCGTCTTTGCATGAGCGCCCCCGGGCGCAGTGTTTACAGGCGCAGCCCGCTGTCGGGGTCGAAGAAATGCAGCGCAGCCCCTTCGACGGTCACGCGCAACGCCTGGCCCGGTTCCGGCAGGCGCTGCGGCGGCACGCGCGCGACCAGCGCCTGGCCCGCGTACGCAAGGTTGACGAAAACCTCGTTGCCCACCGGCTCGATCAATTCCACCTGCGCC
This sequence comes from Pseudoxanthomonas sp. LARHCG66, assembly GCF_052871755.1. Lineage (NCBI taxonomy): Bacteria > Pseudomonadati > Pseudomonadota > Gammaproteobacteria > Lysobacterales > Lysobacteraceae > Pseudoxanthomonas > Pseudoxanthomonas sp. LARHCG66. The sequence goes on from NZ_JBIXJW010000007.1 coordinate 63,409, forward strand.
TCGAAGGCCGGTTTGCCGATGCTTGCCGGCTGCAGGTGCTCCGGCCGCACGCCCATCGCCACGCGGCGTCCTTTCCATGCATCGGCGACCGGTGCGTTGCCTAGCGGCAGCCGTGTCCCGTCGTCGAGTGACAGATGCAGGCCGTCGGCCTGGTCGAGCGTGCCATGCAGCACGTTCATCGCCGGGCTGCCCAGGAAACCGGCGACGAACAGATTGGCTGGCCGTTCGTACAAGGCCATCGGTGTGTCGATCTGCTGGATCTCGCCATCCTTGAGCACCACGATGCGCTGGCCCAGGGTCATCGCCTCCACCTGGTCGTGCGTCACGTAGATCATGGTCGCGCCCAGCTGGCGATGCAGGCGGCCGATCTCGGTACGCACCGAATGGCGCAGCTTGGCGTCCAGGTTCGACAGCGGCTCATCGAGCAGGAACACCGAAGGCTCGCGCACCAGCGCACGCCCGAGCGCCACGCGCTGGCGCTGGCCACCGGACATTTCGCGCGGCAGTTTGCCCAGCATGTGCGTCATGCCCAGGGTCTCGGCAGCGGCGTTGACGCGCCGGTCGATCTCGGCACGCGGCGCCCCGCGCAGCTTCAAGCCGAAGGCCAGGTTCTCGGCCACCGTCATGTGCGGGTACAGCGCGTAGCTCTGGAACACCATCGCGATATCGCGGTCTTTCGGCGCCACGTCGTTGACGCGCCGTTCGCCGATCAGCAGGTTGCCGTCGGAGATCTCCTCCAGGCCGGCGATCATCCGCAGCAGCGTGGACTTGCCGCAGCCGGACGGGCCGACCAGCACCATGAGCTCGCCATCGGCGATCTCGAAACTGGCCCCGTGCACGGCCACCTGGCCGTTGTCGTACACCTTGCGCACGCGGTCGAGTTGGACACTGGCCATCATTGCTCCGGTCGGGCGACGCCCATGGGTTGTATTCGCTGCGACCGGGCCCTCCCGATGGCAGGCATGCCCTCGCGGGCGATGCGTTCGGCTTCCCTTTCCGCAGGCGGGGAAGTTCGGCTATTCTGCCATGTAACCGTTTTCACAACGCAAGCCGTCCCCTGCATGCTGGTGTGCGCGGGCGGGTCGCACTGCCCACGCACGCCATGTCCGTCATGCCTCCCTGCGCCTCCGACCGCACGTCCTCCTATTCCGGAATGGCGCATACGTATACGGATGCCGCATGGACGCGCATGCCGGCATCCCGTCGGTGCAGGTGCGCGCTATCATGCGCCGCCCACGCGATGTGGCCCTTCTCCGGCAGCACAGGATCGACCAGGCGAATGCAGCGGACCCGTTTTGGAAGCCACCCCGCATCGAACAGGATGTTTGCCGCATGAGCAACGCCGAGCGCGTCCTTCTCGCCGATATCGGCGGCACCAATGCGCGCTTCGCGCTTGCCGATGCGGCCGCTGCCGTTCCGCTGCTGGACGACAGCGTGCGCGAGTTCGTGGTCGCCGACTTCCCCTCGCTCGCCGAGGCCGCGCAGCATTACCTCGATGAAACTGGCGCCACGGCGCAGAACGGTGTCTTCGCCGTTGCCGGGCGCGTCGATGGCGATGAAGCCCGCATCACCAATCATCCGTGGGTGATCTCGGTGAACCGCACGCGCCAGGCACTGGGATTCCAGGGCCTGAAACTGGTCAACGACTTCGCCGCGCAGGCGATGGCGGTGTCACTGCTGACGCCACGCGACGTGGTCGCCATCGGCGCCGCGCAGTGGCAGCCTGCGCCGTTGTCGGTGCCGCGCACCTACGCCGTCATCGGGCCCGGCACGGGCCTGGGCGTGGCGGCGCTGGTGATCCGCGACGGCCGTGCGTATCCGCTGGAAACAGAAGGCGGGCACGTCAGCTTCCCGCCCGGCACGCCGGAAGAAATCCGCATCCTGGAGATCCTGTCCGCGCAGTTCGGCCGGGTATCGAACGAGCGCCTGATCTGCGGCCCCGGCCTGGTGAACCTGTATCGCGCGCTCAGCGAGATCGCGGGCGAGGATCCGGGCGGCCCGCTGGAACCGAAGGATGTCACTGCACGCGCCGCGGCAGGCGATCCGCGCTGCGTGCGTACGCTGGATGTGTTCTGTGCGGTGTTCGGCGCCATCGCCGGCGATCTCGTGCTGACCACGGGCGCGTGGGATGGCGTGTTCCTCACCGGCGGACTGGTGCCGAAACTCCTGGCGTCGCTGCAGCATTCCGGCTTCCGCCAGCGCTTCGAGCACAAGGGGCGCTTCTCGCCCGCGATGGGACGCGTGCCGACGCTCGCGAACGTGCATCCGCGGCCGGGCCTGCTGGGTGCGGCGGCGTACGCGGTCGAACTGTTCGGCCCCAAGACACCCGCGCGCACCTGAGGTTTTGCGCAGATGCGCGCTGCAATGCAACACGCGCAATGCTTCGATGCAGGGACTGGTCTGCCTTTGGTCGCTTTCGCACCTGCGTCAAAGGCGGTAGAAAGCATCATGCCGTCGCCGTCGTTCCCCGCCCTTCCCCTCCACGCGCTGGAGATGCCGGAAGGCTGCGCCTCACGGCCTCATCTCGCCACGCCATGCAGAATGCATCCCTCTGCAGCCTAGCCCTACGCCCATGAGCCTGCACCCCCGCATCCAGGAAGTCACCGAACGCATCCGCCAGCGCAGCGCCCCCCTGCGCCGTGCCTATCTCGACGGCATCGATGCCGCGCACCGCGACGGGCCGCAACGCTCGCGCCTGAGCTGCGGCAACCTGGCGCATGCCTTCGCCGCCTGCGGGCCCACCGACAAGGGCCGGCTGCGCGCCGACGTGACGCCGAACCTCGGCATCATCAACGCCTACAACGACATGCTGTCGGCGCACCAGCCGTTCGAGCATTACCCGGAGATCATCCGCAAGGTGGCGCGCGACCTCGGTGCCACCGCGCAGGTCGCCGGCGGCGTGCCCGCCATGTGCGATGGCGTGACCCAGGGGCGCCCCGGCATGGAACTGTCGCTGTTCTCGCGCGACGTGATCGCGCAGGCCACGGCGATTTCGCTGAGCCACGACATGTTCGACGCCGCGCTCTACCTGGGCGTGTGCGACAAGATCGTGCCCGGCCTGCTGATGGGCGCACTGGCGTTCGGCCATCTGCCGGCGGTGTTCGTGCCGGCTGGCCCGATGTCGCCAGGCATCCCCAACAAGGAAAAAGCGGCGGTACGCGAGCGCTACGCCGCCGGCGAAGCCTCGCGCGAGGAACTGCTGGAAGCCGAGGCCGCCAGCTATCACGCCGCCGGCACCTGCACGTTCTACGGCACCGCCAACTCCAACCAGGTATTGCTGGAAGCGATGGGCCTGCAGTTGCCGGGCACCTCGTTCGTCAATCCCGACCAGCCCCTGCGCGACGTGTTGACGCGCGCCGCCGCCGAACGCGCGCTGGCCATCACCGCGCTGGGCGACGACTACCGTCCGATCGGCCGCCTGATCGACGAGCGCGCCATCGTCAACGCGATGGCGGCCTTGATGGCGACCGGCGGCTCCACCAACCACACGATCCACTGGATCGCGGTGGCGCGTTCGGCCGGGATCGTGCTGACCTGGGACGACATGGACCTGATCGCGCAGACCGTGCCGTTGCTGGCCCGCGTCTATCCCAATGGCGAAGCCGATGTGAACCGCTTCGCGGCAGCCGGTGGCACGCAGTTCGTGTTCCGCGAACTGCTGGATGCCGGCCTGATGCACGACATCACCACCATCGTGCCGGGCGGGCTGCGCGCGTTCTGCGATGAACCGCGCCTGCAGGACGGCAAGCTGGCCTACGCACCCGGCGTAGCCGAGAGTGCCGACGAGGAGGTCGCGCGTCCCGTCTCGCGTGCGTTCGAGCCGCAGGGTGGGCTTCGCCTGTTGCGCGGCAACCTGGGCCGTTCGCTGATCAAGACATCGGCGGTGAAGGCGGAGTACCGCTACATCGAAGCGCCTGCGGTGGTCGTCGATGATCCGCGCGCATTGAACAAGCTGCACGCTGCCGGCGTGTTGCCGCAGGACTTCGTGGCCGTGGTCCGCTACCAGGGCCCTCGCGCCAATGGCATGCCGGAACTGCATTCGCTGGCACCGCTGCTGGGCCTGCTGCAGAACCAGGGCCGGCGCGTGGCACTGGTGACCGACGGTCGCCTGTCCGGCGCCTCGGGCAAGATTCCCGCCGCCATCCACCTGACCCCGGAAGCCGCCCGCGGTGGTCCACTGGCCAAGCTGCGCGAAGGCGACATCGTGCGTCTCGATGCGGAAGCCGGCACGCTGGAAGCCCTGGTCGATGCGGCGGAATGGGCGGCGCGCGAGATCGCACCGAACACCTCGCCCGCCGCGCTGGACATGGGCCGCAACCTGTTCGCGGTCAGTCGCGACGTGGTCACCCCTGCGGATCGCGGCGCGATGTCGATTTCCTGCGGCCTGCCGTACCACGACGGCACCTGGGAATACGATGCCGAGTACGAACTGGGCGACGCCGCGCATGCCGCCGAAGCGCCGCATGAAGCCAAGGATGCATGAGCTTTCCCCTTCTCCCCTCGGGAGAAGGTGCCCGAAGGGCGGATGAGGGTGGGTGTCATCGTGATGGTGAACTGCCCTGACCTTCGTCGCCCTCTCCCCAACCCCTCTCCCGATGCGAGAGGGGCCCACTCCAACTGATCGATACATGATGACCATCGAAGCCCGCCAGCAGAAAGCCGAATCCCTCCTCCGCGCCGCCGGCATCCTGCCGGTCGTCACCGTCCACACGCTGGATGAAGCGCGCAAGGTGTCCGAAGCATTGCTGAAAGGCGGCCTGCCCGCGATCGAGCTGACACTGCGCACGCCGGTGGCGATGGAAGCGCTGGCGATGCTGAAGCAGGAGCTGCCGGACATCGTGATCGGCGCGGGCACGGTGCTGACCGTCGAACAGATGGAGCAGTCCATCGCGGCGGGCGCGGATTTCCTGGTGACACCCGGCACGCCGCCGCACATGGCGGAAGCGCTGGCCGCCGCGGACATCCCGGTGGTGCCCGGCGCCGCCACGCCGACCGAGTTGCTGTCGCTGATGGCGCGCGGCTTCCGCGTGTGCAAGCTGTTCCCCGCCACCGCCGTGGGCGGTCTGGCGATGCTGAAAGGGCTCGCCGGCCCCATGTCGGAACTGAAGATCTGTCCCACCGGCGGCATCACCGAAGACACCGCCGCCGACTATCTGTCGCAGCCCAACGTGGTCTGCATCGGCGGCTCGTGGATGGTCCCGAAAGGCTGGCTGGACAACGGCGAGTGGGACAAGGTCACCGAGAGTTCGGCCAAGGCCGCCGGCATCGTGCAGCGCGTGCGCGGCTGACATCTCCGCCGTGTGTAGGAGCGACGTGAGTCGCGACCGCAAGAATGAGGCGTCCTGATATCGGAACGCAGCCCGCTCGCCAGGGCCAGGAAGGTGTCGTGCTTGCCCCGGTGCTACAGGTGGCTGTTGCCGTGCGGTCGCGACTCACGTCGCTCCTACATGGGAGCATGGGGCTTGAGGTCCACTGACACGCCCTGCCGTCTCCATCCCCAGGCGAGCACGGCGTACCAGCCGACCATCAGCAGTCCGAGCCACCACTCGAAGACGTTCTCCCACCGGTCCTTCGCTGCCGGGTCGGCGACGAACAAACCGGCGGCGACATTCGCCACACCGAGCAACAGCATCGCCAGCGCGATCCACGACATTCCTGCGATCGTGCTTGCCGGCAGTGCATGCGAGAGTGAGGCACGCCGCATCAGCGCCAACTGCGCCAGATAGCCGAATCCGAAGTAGACGACCACGCCGTAGCGCCTCAGGAAACGGTAGGTCTCGCCTTCGGTGCCAAGGAAGGTGGCGTAGACCGCCAGTGCGAACGCGGACAGGACACCCAGCAGCAGCATCGCACGCCCGCCGTGCAACCAGCGCACCGACAGCCACCACACCAGCGCATGCAGCACCGCGCAGGGGATCACCATCAGGCGGAACAGGTGATTGCCGAGTCCGTGCCGAGCCGCACGACTGATCGAGACGCAACCTTCCGTGTAGGGCATGCAGGCAGGCACATGGCCGCCCTGGATCGACAACAGGTAAGCGGCGTGCGCGGCGACCACGAACAACAACGTGATCAGCAACGGTAACGGCCAGAGCGGGATGCGGGTGGTGTCGGCGGGCATGGCGGCGACGGGACGATACGTCACATGGGCAATGTACTCCGACCCGCGATGCGGCGCAGAGCGCCGGAGTTTGCCCGGCCCCTGCAGGCCGCCGTGCGGATCTCCGCTCCACGGCAGGGCAGCGGAGCAAGCTGCGCTGCTCCGGTCAGGGCATCTTCACCACCACGCGGGCGGGCAGCGAGGTGATGCGCAGTTCACCATCCTTCCACTGCGCCGGCTTGCCGTTGATGCGGGTCTCGCCCGGCGTCGTTCCGTAGGGCCACGGCAGCACCAGTCCGCCCGCCGGCAATCTCAGCCCGGCCTTCGCTTCCAGCACGACCTCGTTCCCAGCGTGACGCAGCGAGTAGCCCAGCACGCCATTCGGTGTCCGCAGGCCGTCGATGGCGATGCCCTCGCCATCCAGCCAACGGGAGGGAACGCCTGACGCCAGCACGATGCTGTCATCCAGTTCGCGCGTGTAGGCGAACATGTCCAGCGCCGAGCGCACGAAATCCGACGCCACCCATGCATGCGGCAGGTCACCGACGAAGAACGGTTTGCGCGGTGTGCGCGACACCACTTCCGCCCACTGGTTCCAGGATTGCGGTGCGCGATCCTTGAAGAAGTAGTCCAGCACGTCCCAGGCACGGTCGCGCCAGCCCAGTCTGACGAAGGCCGCCACGTTGCGCCATTCGTAGGGCGTGTAATCCTTCCACTCGCGCTTGCCATCGCGGCGCTGCACGAACTCGGTCCAGTAGCGCTCGAACGTCCCGTGCAGCAGGTCGGCCGGCAGCTTGCCCTGTTCCCCGCCCGGCGCCAGCGCGATGGTGGTCGAGGTGGGGTCGAAATCGCCGATTTCCGCCGCACCCGGCAGGTACGTGATGCCGTGCAGGCGCGTCGCCGCGCGCAGGGACGCGTACAGGTCATCGCGGAACTGGTCGCGCGACGCCGCCATGCGCTTGGACGCTGCGGTTTCGCCCAGCGCGTCGGCGACCTCGACGGCATCCTTGTAACCCCGCAATGCCCAGAAGTTGTCCCAGTACGAATGCATCGGCTTGGCCGAGTAGCCTTCGTGGCTGATCGAGGCAGGCATCATGCCGTAGAAGGCCGCATTGACCGCGCGGTTGGCCTCGGTGCGCTCGCTCAGACGCAGTTCCTCCATGTAGGCGAAAGCGCCCTGCACGTGCGGCCACATCTTCCTCAGAAAAGCCTTGTCACCGGTATAGCGGTAGTACTCGGCGATGTTGAAGATCAGCTCGCCATGGCTGTCGTTCTCCGGCACGGGGTCGCTGCCCCGGTCGTCGACGCAACACGGCACCTTGCCGTTCTCGAACTGGTACGGCGCGTAGTACTCGACGTACTCCTTCACCACTTCCGGACGACCGAGGCGCAACAGCCCTTCCGAGATCATCGCGCCGTCGCGGATCCAGCTGCGCGAGTAGGAGCGCGTGCCCGGCTGGAGGCGCGGCCCGATACGCGAGATCAGCATATGGGCCAGTGCGGTGCGCAGGGTGTCGGCGACGGGCTGTCCTTCCGCAGGCACCTGCAGCTTCATTTCACCGAGCTTGCCGCGCCACATGGCGGCCGTCGCATCGCGGTCGCGCGTGGCATCGATACGCGTCGGCAGATCGCCTTCCAGCGGCGCGACCCAGTCGATGTCGCGGCTCTCGCCCGGCGCCAGGGTGAACCGGTACAGCATCGCGCCCGACGCGAGGCCGGTCGCGTCGCCCGTCACGTGCGCGCTGCCCTGTTCGCCCCCGGCATCGACCACGTCAAGCCGCTCGCGGACCAGCCCTTCATCGAACCGGGAGGCCAGCACCGCGTCCGGCTGCGCGAACCGCACGCTGTCGCGCCCATTGACGGTGGCCACGCCGTCACGCAGCACCAGCGCGTTGACGGGGCTGAAGCCGCCCGTCGTATTGAGGAACTGGCTGGGGGGATTCACCTGCCAGGGCTGTACGGCCAATGCCAGCACGTAGTCTCGCGGGGCGACACCCGTGTTGGTCAGGCGATGGCGGGCGACGACGCGCGAGTCGCCGGGTCTGCCTGCGGCAAAAGCCGTGGTGGAAAGCGCGAAGGCGGCATGCTTCCAGGCGACGGTCGGAATCGGCAGATAGCCATCCTGCAGCGACTGGGTCGCCTGCACGTCCGCCCAGCCGATCCAGCGGCCATCGACCTGCACGAACGGTTCGACGCTGATGCCGCCCTTCGCGATCTCGATCGCCCCGTCCTCACCGATCAATCCCTGCTCGCGCCCGCCATCCAGGCCCACGATGGTCCAGTACGGCTGCTCGCCGCTGAATCCGCGCGGGAACCAGCCCTTCGGCGATTCGGCCGCCATCGCCTTGATCAGGTCGTTGGGGTGCGCGGCGAACGCCAGCGACTTCACCTCCAGCTCGGCCAGCGAGAACGAACGTCCGGGACCATCGCCGATATTGACGCGCACATAGCGCGCCTCCGATTCCGGCAGCGCCAGATAGTCGTTGCCACCATCGCCGCCCACCACCGTGCGGACGTCACGCCAGCGCATGCCATCGTCGGACAGTTGCACCAGATAGTCCGAAGCGTGCTGCCCGGATTTCCAGCGCAGTACCAAGCCCCCAAACTCGCGTACCTTGCCCAGGTCCAGCGTCAGCTGGGGATCCGTGTCGCCATGCAGATCGGCCGACCACGCCGTCTCCCGCCTGCCGTCCACGGCCATCGTCGGTGTCCCTGCAGGAAACGCCACGGTGGCGCTTGCCTTGCCTGTCAGCGGGGCTCCGTCATCCACCGGCAAGGGTTGGAATGTCAGCTGGTCGAAGCAGATCGCGCCCTTGCCGCCTGCATTGTTGTAGACCGTGAACTCAAGCTTCGCGCTCCGACGCAGCACGCGGTCGGGGTCCGGTCCCCAGGCCTTGTCGATGTGGCGCTGCTTGTAGCGCACCGGTGTCCAGGTCGTCGGGTAGTCGTACTTCGGCCGGTTGACCCACCAGACGTTGTCGCCACTCGCGTCGATAACCTTGAACTGCAGGTCGTTGCGTGGGGAATCGCCGCGCAACTGGAAGCCGAACCGGTAGTTCGCCGGGTATTCCAGCGGCAAGTCACGCTGGATGCCCGCATGCCCGGACACGCCATTGAAATCGTAGTCGAGGCAGAGCGCCTTGCCTTCCACGCCATCGACGAGCCGAACGGCGGCACTCACCTGGTTCGACGTGACCACCCGCCAAGTCGCGACGTCGTCGAAACCGTCCAGCACGCGCACCGGTTCGGCGGCTGCGGCACTGAACGCGACCAGGGGAAGCAGCAGGAAACCGGCCGCAGCGCGGAAATGGGTCGACACCATGTTTTCGTCTCCGACAAGGGGCTGCAAGGCGACAGGCTCAGCCTTTCACGCTGCCCAGCAACAAGCCCTGGATGTAGTAGCGCTGCAATGCGAGGAACAGCAGCAGCACCGGCAGGATGGTGACGACCGAGCCCGCCATCATCAGTTCGTAATCCATCACGTGCTCGCGCGAAAGTCCTGCCAGTGCCACCGGCAGGGTCTGCAGTGCGTCATCGCTCAGCACGATCAGCGGCCACATGAAATCGTTCCAGGCGCCAAGGAAACTGAAGATGGCCAGCGTCACGAGGATCGGCTTGAGGCCCGGCAGCACGATCTGGAAGAAGATGCGCACCTCGCCGGCGCCATCGATGCGTGCGGCCTCGAGCAGTTCGTCCGGGATCGAGCGCGCGTACTGCCGCACCAGGAAAATGCCGAAGATCGCCGCCATGCCCGGCACGATGGCGCCGGCATAGGTGTTCACCAGCCCCATCTGCTTCAACAGCAGGAACAGCGGCATCATCGCCACCTGCGCCGGGATGACCAGCGCCGCGAGCAGCGCGCGGAACGTGCGGTCGCGCCCCTTGAAGCGCAACTTGGCGAAGGCGTAGCCGGCCATGGTGTTGAACAGCAGCGACAGCAGCATCACGCAGGTGGAGACGATGAAGCTGTTGACCAGGTAACGCCCCATGCCCGCGCGCACGAACAGTTCGCGATAGTTGTCGAGCGTGGGGGCCGCCGGCAGCAACGGCGGCGGGAAATGCCCCGCTTCGCCGGTCTGCATGAACGACACCGACAGCATCCACAGCAGCGGGCCGAGGCTGACGATGGCCAGCGCGACCAGCAGCGCATTGACGGCCACGGCGGCGACGCGCGTGTTCATTCGACACCCCGCCTGCGTGCGAACCACAGCAGCCCGCTGGTGACCGCCGTCATCAGCACGAACAGCAGGAATGCCACGGCGGACGCGTTGCCCAGGTTCCACCACTTGAAGCCTTCGTCATACATCAGGTACAGCACGCTCTTGGTGCTCTCCAGCGGGCCACCCTGCGTCATCACGTAGGGTTCGGCGAACAGCTGGAAGTAGCCGGCCATGGTCAGGATGCCGACCAGCAGCAGCACCGGGCCCAGCTGCGGCAGGGTGATGTGGCGGAACTGCGCCCAGCGCGAAGCGCCGTCGATGCGTGCGGCTTCGTACAGGTCTTCCGGGATGCTCTGCAGGCCGGCGAGGAAGATGATCATGTTGTAGCCGAAGTTCTTCCAGACCGCGAACAGGATGATCGTCGGCATGGCCCAGGCCGGATCGCCCAGCCAGTCGACCGGATCGATGCCCACCCAGGACAGGGCCCAGTTCACCAGCCCGTATCGGGTGTGGAACAGGTAGCGCCAGATCACCGCGACGGCGACCACGGTCGTGACCACCGGCGCAAAGAAGGCGGTACGGAAGAAGCCCTTGAAGCGGCCAAGCTTCGAATGCAGCAGCAGCGCGGCGCCGAGCGACAGCGCCACCGATAACGGCACGCCTGCGGCGACGAAGTACACCGTATTGCCGAGCGACTTCCAGAACAGCGGGTTCTGCAGCAGGCCGACATAGTTGTCCACGCCGACGAAGCGCAGGTTGTCGAGATCGGCCAATGCATAGATGTCGAAATCGGTCAGGCTGAGCGCGAGCGCGGCCAGCACCGGCAGACCGAAGAACACCACGATCACGATGATGGCGGGAGCGGCGAACAGCCAGCCCGCAAGCGAATGCGACGACCTCATGGTGCCGCTCCGGACTTCGCGGCCTGATCCAGCATCCAGCGACGCTTCTCGAGGATCCGGTCGGCGCGGCGGTCCAGTTCCTCGGCCGCCTGGTCCACGGTCATGCGGCCGTTCGCCACCTGCTCGCCGACCAGCCGCATCTCGGTGGCGATGCGCTCCCACTCCGGCACCTTGGGAGTGGAGACGGCACGTTCCAGCTGCTCGCGGAATGCACGGGCATACGGATCACCCGCAAGCGCCGGTGTCTGCCACGGCGAGCGACGCGGCGGCAGATCTCCGGTCAGCGCATGGAATTCCGCCTGCACCGACGGCGACGACAACCATGCGATCAGCTTCCACGCCGCCGCCTTGTTCGGCGAATCCTTGAACACGACGAAGCTGGTGCCATTGGCCAGCGAGGCACCGGGACCTTCGGGACCCGGCAGCGGCATCGTCATCCAGTCGTCCTGCTGCGCGGCAGGCAGGCGCTCCTTGAACTTGGCGATGTTCCAGGGGCCTGAGATGTAGAACGAATAGAACCCCTTGCCGAACTCGTCCCAGACATTGGATATCTGGTTGTTGGTGACGATCGGCGCCCATCCCTGTTCGAACATCTCTTTGTAGAAACCGAGCGCCTGGCGGAAGCCCTCGCTGCGGAAGTTGCCGTAACGGCCGCCATCGCGCAGCAGCGGTTCGGGCTGCTGGATGGCGAGGCTGAGCAGCGGCTCGAATTCGTTGAGCGGCAGCAGGATCGAGTAGTTGCCCTGCCCCGCGACCTGCTTCACCTGCCGCAGCGCCACGCGCCACTCATCCCAGCTCGCCGGCAAGGTCTCCACGCCGGCCTTGGCCAGCATGTCGCGCCGATAGAACGGCAGGCGCGTCTCCACATACCACGGCACTGCGTACGCGCGGCCTTCGATCACGCCGGTATCCCAGACACCGGGGAAGAAATCGCCCTGATCGAAACCCGGTGTCGCGGCGATCTCGTCGTCCAGCGGCTCCAGTGCACCGAGCGCGGCGAATTCGGGTATCCAGGTATTGCCGATCGGGCTGACATCCGGCAGCGATTCGCCCGCGAAAGCCGTCAGCAGCTTTTCATGAGCGGACAGCCAGGGCACGATCTGCAGGTCGACATGGACATCGGGGTGCTGGCGTTCGAACTCCGGCAGCAGCTTCGCCACCACCTCGCCCTCGTACCCCATCACCCAGAAGCGCACCACCGTGCGCTCGTCCCGCGTGTCCGCGCAGCCGGCGACGGTCATCGCGAACAGCAGGAACGCCAGAGAACAGCAGCGCACCAGGGCCCTCCTTCCACCGGAGAAGACCCTGATGCGTGCTGGAGAGACCCATGCTGGCGCACGCTCATCCATGTGCGCAGCTTACTCTGGCTGCTGCGGACGCGCCGCCTCAGGCTGTGCGGCCTGGTTGGCACGCGACTCCGCCGAGCCCAGCGCACGTGCGGCCGCAGCGTCGGGATCCGCCGGCGCTGCCGGTTCTGTGGTGGCGGCGGCAACCGCCTTGTCGGTCTTCGCATCCAGCCAGCCGCCCTGGAACCCCGCCTTCCGCAAGCCCTCGCGGATGTAGGGGTTCTTCTTCATCACGCTCCAGACGAAATCGCTGCGGTAGTTCGCGATCATCGCCAGGATCGGACCCTGGTCGATGCCGATGTAGTCGCTGGAGACCCAGCCCTTGCCCGGCACGATGCGTCCGGTCTTCAGCGGGATGTCGTAGTCGAAGCTCGGATTGAACGAATCCAGGAAGCCGTAGCTCGAATACAGATAGTCGCCGTAGCGACGGTGCATTTCCTCGGTGGCCGGGATGACGACCTCCGGTGCGAACGGCAGCGAGGCCACGGCAGCGGTCGGTGCGATGGTGCCGTCGTCGAAGTTTTCACGGAAGCCGGCCCCGCGTGCGGAGTAGTGGCGGAACTGGCGCTGTTCGCCGCGATACTCCTGCGTGGTCTGCTGCGGACCGTCGGACGCGGTCAGGCCCCACACGTTCTCGCCGTAGTCCTTCCACTTCATTGGGTTTTCGATCGCATACGCGCGCTGTGCGTACGTGGCGCGGCGGCTGTTCTCGAAGTAATCCATGCCGCGCTCGCGCATGTAGGCATCCTGGATGCCGCGGAAGTCGATCCAGACGTGGCTGTACTGGTGGCCGAAATGCGGTGCGAACGTCAGGTATTCCTGGCCCTGGAACACGCCCCACAGCTCACCATAGCTGCGCGTCCACACTTCCCACGCCTCGGGTCCGACCGGGTGCGTGGGCGACGCCATCGCCAATACGTACACCAGCATGGCTTCGTTGTAGCCCTTCCAGTCATGCGGGATGATGCCGCTTTCGGGGAACCAGCCCATCGAGATGAGCGGCTTGTTCTTCTGCAGGAACGTCCAGTCCACGCGCCGGTACAGCGTGTCGGCGATGTCGCGGATCTCCTTCTCGCGCGCGTCGTCCCGGTCGTAGTACGACTGCGCGAACAGCACGCCCATCAACAGCAGCGACGTGTCCACGCTGGACAGCTCGACCCAGCTGTCGAAGCGGTGGCCATTCTGCATGTCGAGGAAGTGGTAGTAGAAGCCTTTGTGACCACCTTTGCCTTCCTTCTGCGGACCTTGCGGCACGTCGCGCAGGAACTTCAGCGTGGTCAGCGTGCGGTCCACTGCCTGGGTACGGCTCACCCAGCCATTCTCGATGCCGATCGGATACGCGGTCAGCGCATAGCCCATCGACGCGATGCTGGCGAACGGACGCGACGGATAGCGGTCCGGCGTGAGGCCGTTCACTTCATTGGTGGTGTCCCAGAAGAACTGGAACGTGCGGCGTTCGATGTCGCGGAACAGCGGGGGCAGTTCCGGCTTCGCGGGTGGCTCGGGCTTGGCGGCGACCGCAGGCGCGGCAGGCTTGGCGACAGGCGCCGCAACCTGCTCGGGTGCCTTCTGGCAGCCCGCGATCAACAGAGTCAGCGCTACGCCGGTGAACCAGGACGAACGCGAGGCTTGGGTGATCTTTTTCAAAACGTCGTTCCGTTGTAATCGTTTACAGGACCACATGAAACAAACCCGCCGGTCAGACGGCGCACGAGGCGCCGCCTGAGGGCGGGTGAGTATTACCAGTCGAAGCCGAAAGACAGCTTGAATGTGCGCGTGGGCCACAGAATCTCGTTGCCGTTGCGGCGGCCGAAATTCGGATTCTGGACTTCGCCTGCGCCGCCTCGCCAATCGGTGTACTGGTTCCAGTTACGCCAGTTGAATGCATTGATCAGATCAGCCCGCACCTTGAAGCCGATGTCGGTGCCCGTGCTCCAACGCTTTTCCAGGGCCAGGTCGAATTGCTTGTAGCCCAGCGTGCCTTCCGGCTCGAAGGGATCGAAGAAGCAATTGTTGCTGCTCGGTGCGTCGTTGCAATTGATGGCGTAACGCGGACGCTGGCTGGCCAGGGTCAGCTTGCTGCTCAGCGTCACGTCCCATCCCAGATCGACGATGCCCGACATCACCAGGCGATGCTTGGGTACGCCCGTCGACGTGATCAACGTGTCGGGGATGACCGGATAGTCGCCCACGAAATTGCCATTGTTCTGTGCAGAATCGATCAGGTTCTCTTCGGCATCGCTATACGTGTATGCCAGGGTGGCGCCCCAGCCCGAGGCTTCGGTGAACGGCTTGTCGATGGATAACAGCAGTGAATTCAGCCGCGTCTCGATGCCGTTGTCACCGAGGATGAGGGAACCGTAGCCGGGAATCGCCTGGCCCCACGGCTGTCCACCCCACGTTGCGCCCGGGACGTTGTAGTAACGACCGTCGGAGTAGCGGTTACCCAGACGGAAGTAGATGCCGTCATGTCCACGGATGTGCGACAGGGCGACCGACGTATTCCACTCCTGGCCCCACAATGTCACCGCATTACGCATACCCAGACTGAACTGGTCGGAATACGGCGTCTCCAGATCATTGTTCAGCAGGCGGACCTCACCACCCGAGCGCGGGTTGGCCGCAGCGTAGGCTGCCAGACCTTCCGGCGTGAGCAGAGCCGGATTGAACGGGATGCAGTTGGTGCCGCTGCAGCCGTGGATCGGCGTGGCGAAATTGAGCTCGTAGGTGGTGAACGCACCAGCGTAGTATTCGCTGGCCATGTAGTCGAATAGATTGCGGTCGTACGCCCGGCCGGCGCCGCCGAAGATCACGTGGCGCTGGTCGCCATTGAGATCGTAGGAGAAGCCGAAACGCGGCGCAAAGTTATCCTTGTCGTCGTCGCGGTTGGAACCATTGCTGATGTAGTCCTCGACATCGAAATCGGTGTTCTGGATGTTGGTCCATCCACGCAGTGCCGCGGCAATGCCCGGGTCCACGACGTAATCGGTATAGCTCGGGGTCTGCTCATAATCCCAGCGGATACCGAGGTTCAGCGTCAACTTGTCGGTGACTTCCCAGTCATCCTGCACGTAGATGCCGAATTGACGATTGTTGGATTCCACGAACGGCGTGCGGCCGGTGAAAGGCGTCGTGTACTGGACCCGGTATGGCTGGGTCATGCTTTCGTTGACGTCGTACCAGTAGCGTGGATACGGGGGGAACTGCTGGAAAGCCTTCAGTTCGACGTCCTTGTACTTAACACCTGCCTTGATCGTATGGCGGTCCCAACCATAGAACGTGAAGTCATTCTGGATGCCCCAGCCTTCCTGGCCCTTGTCCTGGAAGTTGCCGCCGCCACCCGTGTTCAGCACGATCAACGAAAGGTTGCCCGGGTTGCTGGGATCGACGACGGTGTAGGCGTTGCTCGGTGCGTTGGTCAATGGCTGCGGGTTGTACGCCGACTCTTCGAACGTGATGTGTGCATCGTTCATCCAGTTTTCGGCCGAATAAACCGAACGCAGATCGTACCGCGTCTCGTCGTTCACAAGCTGCGTAGCGCGGCTGACGGAATTCTGCCCACCGATGTCCAGCGTGCCTGTTTCGTCGCGCTGGCGAATGCTGAGCTCGATCAGGTGGGCATCCGACGCCTGCCAACTCAACTTGCCAAAGTAGAGATCCTGATTGAAGGGGCGAGTGGCGCTGACGTACTGCGACGTGATGGCGGCAGGCAGTGTGGCGGGATTGACCTGGTTGGGTGGAATGATGTCCGCCGGGACCACGAAGTCCTTCGCCTCATACGACACGAAGAAGTGCAGCTTGTCCTTGATGATCGGGCCACCGAACGACACACCGTACTGCTCCGTCGTTTCGGGCGTCTTGGCGCCTGCTGCATCTTCACGCGGCGTGGACTTGCGCCAGTCGTCGGAGGTGCGGTCCCAGAAGAAGCTACCGGTGAACTCGTTCGTGCCGGACTTGGTCACGGCAGTGACCGCCGCGCTGCTGATCTGGTCGTACTCGGCCTTGTAGTTGGATGTGATGACCTTGTACTCGCCGATCGCCGACTGCGGGAACGGGTTGCCGCGGCTGTCGTCCTGGCCAGTGATACCGCCGGGTGTCACGTAGTTCTTCTGCCCAACGCCATCGATGAAGACGTTGATCTGGCTGGAACCCTGCGCACCACTTCGCAGTTGTGACTCGTCTCCGTTGACGCTGGAGATGAACTGCATGCCCGGCACGGTATCTGCGAACGCCAGGAAATTGCGCGAATTCTGCGGCAGCGAATCTATCTGCTTCTGGCTGACGTACGTCGCCACTTCCGACGTCTTGGTCTCCACCAGTATCGGTGCAGTGACACGGATGGTTTCCAGCGTCGTCGCATCACCCGTGGGTGCAACGACAGGCGGTGCATCCTGCAGGTTCAGCGTGGCGGTCTGGCCTACGGCCAGTGTCACGGCGCGGCTGCTGGTCTGGCCACCCGCGTTCACTTCAATGCGATAGGTGCCCGGCGGCAGGCCACCGATGTTGTAGCTGCCATTGGCAGCCTTCGATGTACGCGTCAGGCCCGTGTCCACGTTGGTGACAGTGACCGTTGCGTCCTGTGCGACAACGCCACGCAGCGTGGCCGACGTGGACTGCGCCATCACGTGCGGTGCCGCCATGGCCAGGCAGCTGGCCAGGGCGCAGGACAACAACTTGCGATTGGGTTGGAACGTGGTGCGGTTGCGATGTTTCATTGGCTCTCCCTCCAAAGATTGATGTACTGCATATCGGCATTGGTGCCGCTTGTAATCGATTACATCTCCGCTCAAAAAAAAGCGGTCGAACATTGCCTATCTTTTCGCGTGGCGGCCCTCTCCCACACTCGAAGCCCTGACGATCAATTCGGGGGTCAACATCGCCGATGGCGCCACGCGCGCGCCATCCGAGTCGATGGCATCCAGCAGGCGGCTCATGGCCTGACCACCCAACTCGGCAATACTGACGCGCATCGTGGTCAAGGTCGGGTGAACGAATCGCGCCAGCGGGATGTCGTCGAAGCCCGCCAGCGCGACGTCCTGCGGTACACGCACGCCGGCCTCGTTGAAGGCATACAGGCAACCCAGCGCCATCATGTCGTTGGCCGCGAACACGGCTTGCGGCTTCTCGGCCATCTGCGCGATGCGCTTGCCGGCCTCATAGCCGGTGGATTCACTGAAATCACCGCGGAACTCCAAGGGCGACGCATCCGGCACGAAACGCGCCAATGCATCGCGATACCCCCGCAGGCGTTCGCGCGCATCGAAGTTGCCTTCCGGGCCGCCGATGAACGCGATCCTGGCGTGACCAGCCTGTGCCAGATGTTCCACCATCGCCACGGCGGCGCTGTAGTTGTCGATGGTCAGCGTGGGATATGTCGCGTCCTGCACGTCGCTGTTGATGAGCACGACAGGCAACGACGACGGCAGGTTGTCCACCAGGAAACCCGGCTGGTCGGTGTAGGGAGACAGCACCAGCAGTCCGTCCACGCGGCCGCGCATCGCACGCAGGGCTTCGCCCTGCTCTTCCGGGTGGCCGTGATAGCTGGACACCAGCAGGTGCTGGCGGCGCGCGCGGGCGACCTGGTCGACGCCGCGGATCAGTTCGGAGAAGAACTCGCCATACAGGTCGGGCAGCACCACGCCGATGGTCTGGGTGCGGCGGCTGCTGAGGCTGCGCGCGGCGGCGTGCGGCTGGTAGCGCAGGCGGTCTGCCGTGGCCAGGACCTGCTGGCGCACGGATTCGGCCACGTTCTCGTGCCCGTTCAAGGCACGCGACACGGTGGCCACGGATACCCGGGCCTCACGTGCGACGTCCTTGATGGTGACCGAGGTTCGCGCCATTCCCCGCCCCTCCGCGGTGATGACTGCTGCAAGTGGCGCGGACTGTAACCGTTTTCACGGAAACGTGTAAAGCGCGCGTTAGTTGGTGGCAAAAATATTTCTCTTTCAACGACTTGCACGCCTCGCGCTGCCCGCGAAACATATTGCGGCGCAGCATCGATGACGGGGTGCGGCCGGCTCGCCTCAGCGCGCCCCGACCGTGAACGTGGCCTGCTGCGTACGGTCCGAACTGCCGCCCACGAAGACCGTGAACGTGCCCGGCTCCACGACCTGCTGCATGCGCGCGTCGTACATGGCCAGGTCATCGAAGCCGAGCGTGAACGTCACGGTCTTCGATTCACCCGGCTGCAGCGCCACGCGCTGGAACCCGCGCAACTGCTTCACCGGCCGGGTGATGCTGGCCACATCGTCGCGCACGTAGAGCTGCACCACTTCGTCGCCTGCGCGCTTGCCGGCATTGGTGACGCGCACGCTGACCTGCTGCTCCAGGGCATCCGGCTTCAGCGTCGCCGATGACACGACCGGTACGTCATAGCGGAACGTGGTGTAGCTCAGGCCGTGGCCGAAGGCGTACAAAGGCGTCCACGGGACGTCGAGGTACTTGCTGGTGTACTTCTCTTCCGTGCGCGGCGGGCGGCCGGTGTTCTTGTGTGCGTAGTAGATCGGCACCTGGCCCACGTTGTGCGGGAAGGTGATCGGCAATTTCGCGGAGGGATTCACGTCGCCGAACAGCACGTCGGCGATCGCGTGCCCGCCCTCGATGCCCGGGAACCAGGCCTCCAGGATCGCCGGCACCTTGCCTTTCAGCCCGCCGATCGACAGCGGCCGGCCATTCAACAGCACGACGACCACGGGCTTGCCGGTGGCCGCGACCGCAAGCGCGAGCTGCTCCTGCACGCCCGGCAGGTCCAGCGAGGTGCGGTTGTTCGCCTCCGCGCTCATGTCCGGGTGTTCGCCGAGGAACATCACCACCGCGTCGGCCTGTTTCGCGGCGGCGACCGCATCGGCGATACCACGGGTGTCCTGGCTGTCGATGTCGGCACCCTTCGCCACGACAAGGCGCGTCCTGTCGCCGAGCGCGGCCTTCAAGCCTTCGAGCGGCGTGACCGCATCTTCCTCGCGCCCTGCCACCGCCCAGTTGCCCAGCATGGCGCGGCGATGGTCGGCCAGCGGCCCGATCACCGCCAGCGTTCGCACCGCCTTGGAGAGCGGCAGCACCTGGTTGTCGTTCTCCAGCAGCACCAGCGACTTCTGCGCCATCCGGCGTGCGTCGGCACGGTGCTGCGGCGTCAGGGTCAGCGCGCGCTCACGGGCGCCGTCGTCGGTGCAGGAGCGATAGGGATCATCGAACAGGCCCAGGCGATACTTCGCGTTGAGCACGCGACGCACCGATGCATCCAGCTGCGCCATCGGGATACGCCCCGCTTTCACCGCTGCCGGAAGATCCTTCACGTAGATCTGGCTGACCATGTCGACATCCACGCCCGCGCGCAGGCCGAGGATGCCGGCCTGTTCGCGGTCGGCGGCCACGCCGTGCGGCATGAGTTCCATCACGCCGGTGTAATCGCTGACCAGCAGGCCGTCCCAGCCCCACTGCTTGCGCAGCAGATCCTCGATCAGCGGCTGGTGCGCGTGCATCGGCACGCCGGCGATCTCGTTGAATGCGGCCATGATCGATTGCGCGCCCGCATCGACGGCAGCCTTGAACGGCGGCAGGTAGAGTTCGTGCAGCGTGCGCTCGGAGATGTCGGCGACGTTGTAGTCGCGTCCCGCCTCCGCTGCACCGTAGGCGACGAAATGCTTGGCGGTGGCGAGCACCGCATCCGGTGCGCGCAGGTCTTCGCCCTGGAAGCCCCGCACCCGTGCCGCAGCCAGCACGGAGCCCAGGTACGGGTCTTCGCCTGCGCCTTCCACGACGCGGCCCCAGCGTGGATCGCGCGAAATGTCGACCATCGGAGCGTAGGTCCAGTGGATGCCGTGCGCCGACGCCTCGATCGCCGCGACGCGGGCAGCGTGCTGCACTTCGGCCGGGTCGAAACTCGCCGATTCGCCCAGCGGCACCGGGAATACCGTGCGGTGTCCGTGGATGACGTCGTACCCGAACAGCAGGGGAATGCCGAGCCGCGACTGCTCCACGGCGATGCGCTGCAGGCGGCAGGTCAGCACCGCGCCCTGGGTGCCGAGGTAGGAGCCGATCTCGCCACGACGGATCTGGTCCTCGCTGCCCGCCATCGCGGCCGGCCCCGTGTTGTTGCCCACGCCGGGCGGCTGGTTCAGCTGGCCGAGCTTCTCCTCCACCGTCATCTTCGCCAGCAGGGCGTCAACGAACGTTTTTTCGGCCGGCGTCGCGTAGACCGGCGGCCTGGCGGCGGCGGTCCCGGCCAGCAGGGTAGCCACCAGTCCGGCCAGCAGTGCGTGGGGGATTCGGGGATTGTGATGCTTCATGGCGCCCTCCCGGCATAGCGAAGGGCGCGAATGTAAACGTTTTCATCGGCGACTGCATGCGGCAGCGCCGGAAAGGCCGGCGGTGCTCAGCGGGCCTCGTCGGGTGTCCGCGCGTCGATGGCCAGGGCGTGGATATCGGTCTGCATCATCTCGCCCAGGGCGGCGTAGACGGCACGATGGCGGGCCAGCGGGGGCTTGCCGGCGAAGGCGGCGCTGGTGATGCGAACCGTGAAGTGCCCTCGCCCATCACGGGCCCCCTCATGGCCCGCGTGCTTGTGGCTGTCGTCCAGAACATCCAGCGACACCGGCTGCAGGGCGGACTCGAGGGCTGCCCGGATGCGCTCGATCCGGTTCACGGCAGGACCTTGCGGAAGGGCCGGACGTCCGTGCGCACGTACACGCCGGCGGTTGCGTAGGGATCGGCATCGGCCCAGGCGCGGGCGTCTTCCAGCGAGTCGAACTCGGCGATCACGATGCTGCCGCTGAAGCCGGCCGGACCCGGATCCTCCGCATCAATGGCCGGACACGGGCCCGCCAGCAGCAGGCGACCCTCGTCGCGCAGCGCGGTCAGGCGGGCCAGGTGCGCAGGCCGCGAAGCCAGGCGCTTGGGAAGGGCGTCGGGGGCGTCATGCCCTTCAATGGCATACCACATGCTGTTCACTCCTGGGGCTGAGCCTGAATTGTACGTGCCCTCCCCTGGGCGGGTGCTGGACACGCTCCCGGCCAAGCCTTACCCTGTCATTCATTGCACGGCCGGAAGCAGCGGCCCGTCCAGGGGAAGACCCGGCCACGCCGCCCTCCCCGATCCCCGGCACGGGGACCACCGGGACGTTCGATTCGCTGCCCATACCCGCCCGCGCCCGACGACCTCTCGCTGTCCACCGCCGCATTCTGCGGTGTGCTTTGCTGGTTGCTTCAAGGGAAGCGTTCGCCCTGCGACGCATGATGTTGGTTTGCGGAATGACGGCACCAAGCCGGCCCTGCCGCGTGCAGGATGGATCGGTGGTTAGCACGATGACTGTTTCTTGATGAGCCCAGAACTCGCGTCCGACGCGAACCCACAATCCCCGTCCACGCATCCGCAGCAGCAGGAAATGCCGCTGGCGATGGTGCATGGCCAGCCGGTACTGCAGATCCCGCAGGACCTGTACATCCCGCCGGATGCGCTGGAAGTCATCCTGGACGCGTTCGAGGGGCCGCTGGACCTGCTGCTGTACCTGATCCGCCGGCAGAACCTGGACATCCTGGACATCCCCGTCGCCGAGATCACCCGGCAGTACGTGGACTACATCAACGTGATGCAGGAGCTGCGGTTCGAACTGGCCGCCGAGTACCTGCTGATGGCGGCCATCCTGGCCGAGATCAAGTCCCGCATGCTGTTGCCCCGGCCGGTGAGCGAGGATGGCGAGGAAGGCGATCCGCGCGCCGAGCTGGTGCGTCGCCTGCAGGAGTACGAACGCTTCAAGCAGGCGGCCGAGGACCTGGACGCCCTGCCACGCCAGGACCGCGACACCACGCCGGTCAGCGCGGACGTTCCGGACCGGGCGGCGGTCAGGCTGCCGCCGCCGGTGGAACTGAAGGAAATGCTGCTGGCGCTGCACGATGTGCTCAAGCGCGCCGAGCTGTTCAGCGGCCACGCGATCAAGCGCGAGGCGCTCAGCGTGCGCCAGCGCATGGGCGATGTGCTGACGCGGCTGGAGGACGGCAAGTTCCACCGTTTCGAAAGCATGTTCACGCCGGAGGAAGGCAAGCTGGGCGTGCTGGTGACGTTCCTGGCCATGCTGGAACTGGCCAAGGAACAGTTGCTGGACATCGTGCAGGAAGCCCCGCTGGCACCGATCTACATCAAGTCGCTGGCGCTGAACAACACCAACGAACCGCTGCAGTTCAACAGCGAGTTCGACGACAGCGACGCTGCCAACGACACCCCCTGACGCAGCCGGGCCGACCCGCCCGCGCCGCATGCCCGAACGACAGGACCGCATGGATCAATCGCTCATCAACCGCATCGTGGAAGCCGCCCTGCTGGCGGCGACCCAGCCGCTGACACTCGCGCAGCTGCACGGCCTGTTCCCCGAGGACGAGCCGGCACCGGAAGGCAGTGTCGAGCAGGCACTGCAACAGCTTGCCGACGCCTGCGCCGACCGCGGCGTGGAACTGGTCGAAGTCGCCTCCGGCTACCGCTACCAGGTCAAGGCCGACGTGCATGCCTGGGTCGCCCGGCTGTGGACGGAACGCAAGACCAAGTACACCCGCGCCACGCTGGAAACCCTGGCGTTGATCGCCTACCGCCAGCCGATCACGCGTGGCGAGATCGAGCAGGTCCGTGGCGTCGCGGTGAGCAGCAACATCATCCAGGCCCTGGAAGAGCGCGAATGGATCCGCGTGGTGGGCCACCGCGACGTGCCGGGCAAACCGGCGCTGTTCGGCACCACCAAGGGCTTCCTCGATTATTTCGGCCTGAAGCGCCTGGACGAACTGCCGCCCCTGTCCGAACTCAAGGACATCGGCGAACTGGAGCCGCAACTGCCGCTGGACGGCGCGCCGCTGCCGGTCAGCATCGCAAGCGGCGATGCCGTGGATGAGGCACAGGACGAACACCAGCAGGCCACGCCGTCGGACGACGACGCAGGCGACAGGGACGACGGAACGGATACCGATACGCAGGACCACGCGGACGCGTCGCAGGACGATGCCGCCAATGACGACACCCCGACGGAAGCCGGCCATGACGCCGCACACGCTTCCAGCGATGAACCTCAACCCCAAGATGACGACGCCGCAGTTTCCGACGAGGAACACCAGGCACCGTCGGAGCAGAAACAATGAGCAACACCCCGAAAAAACCCTCCCTCGGCAAGCTGTCGCTGAAGCGCGGCGAAGGCGCCGAAACCCCCGACACCCAACGCCTTGAAGAGCGACTGCACAAGGTACTGGCGCAGGCCGGCCTGGGTTCGCGCCGTGCGCTGGAACAGCGCATCGCCGACGGCCTGGTCAAGGTCAACGGCGAAATCGCGCAGACCGGCATGTCGGTCAAGGGCGGCGACCGCATCGAGCTCGACGGCAAGACTTTCGTTGCCAGCGCGCTGACCGAGCCTTCCCGCGTACTGATCTACAACAAGCCGGAAGGCGAAGTGACCACCCGCGAAGACCCCGAAGGCCGCCCGACGATCTTCGAAGCGCTGCCGGCCCTGAAGGGCGCGCGCTGGATCGCCATCGGCCGCCTGGACATCAACACCACCGGCCTGCTGCTGCTGACCACCGATGGCGAACTCGCCAACGCGATGATGCATCCGTCCTACGAAGTCGAACGCGAGTACGTGGTACGCGTGCGTGCGCCGGAAGGCCAGGAGAGCGTGCCGGACAACGTCGTCGACCGCCTGCGCCGCGGCGTGGCGCTGGAAGACGGCCCGGCCAAGTTCGACAGCATCGAGCGCATCGGCGGCACCGACTCGCACGACTGGTTCAGCGTGGTGGTCAAGGAAGGCCGCAACCGCGAAGTGCGCCGCCTGTGGGAATCGCAGGGCTGCCAGGTCAGCCGCCTGAAGCGCGTGCGCTACGGCAAGGTCAGCCTGCCGCAGCCGTTGCTGCGCGGCCAGTCGCAGGAACTGCCCGACGCGCAGGTGCTGGCGTTGCGCAAGGAACTGGGCCTTGAAGACGGCACGCCCGCCGCGCTGACGCTGCAGCCGGTCATCGGCCAGCGCAAGGCATCCAAGTCCACCGTGCACGTGGGCGGGGGACGCAGCGGCAGCGCCTACGTCAACGGCCACAACAGCGCCGACGAAGGCCGCGAACTGCGCCGCTTCGATCATGTCCGTGAAGACCGTGGCCGCGGTGGTCGCGGCAAGAAGCCGCATGGCGGGCTGACCGTCAGTGGCGAGCAAGCCGCGAAGCAGTCGCAGCGGCCGTTCAAGCAGCGTACGCAGAAGGGCCCCAAGCCGTTGCCGGACGGCAATCCGGCGGCGTTCCGCAGCTGGTACGTGCCGGACGGCGTGGATACCGGCCCGGCCGGACACCGCAACGCCGGCCCCGGTGGCCCGAAGAAGCCTTACGGCGGCAAGCCGGGCGGTCGTCCGGGTGCCGGTGGCAAGCCGGGTGGCGGCATGGGCAAGCGCGGCCCGGGCGGTGGTCCCGGTGGCTTCGGTGGCGACCGCTTCGGCAGTGACCGCGCCGGCCCGGGTGCCGAACGTGGTCCGCGCGGTGCGCAAGGTGCGGGCAAGCCGCAGCGCGCAGCGCGCCCGTACGGCCACCCCGCCAGCGCACCTAGCTTCCCCTCCGATCACGCCAATCCAGGGTTCAGTCCCTACGGCCAGCAGCCGCGCGGTCCGCGTCCGCAGGGACGTCCCGGTGGCGGTGGCAACCGTCCGCAGCAGGCGGGTCCGCGCCCCGGTGGTCGCCCGGCCGGCGGGCGTGGGCCCGGTGGCCGGCCCGGTGGCGGCGGCGGGCAGCGTGGCCCTCGCGGCGGCGGCGGCCACGGTTGAAGCAACACGGAGAAGGCGCCCTCGGCGCCTTCTTCTTTTCCGGTTGCCGGTTCGCGACCAGACGACTTCATCGCGACTTCATCGTCACTCCCTGCTCGGTCTGCACGCTGCGCCTCCAGACCGATGACGGAGCGCTTGCCCCACCATGCAGGACAACCGCTATGACGTGATCGTGGTGGGTGCGGGATTCGCCGGCCTTGCGTGCGCGCGCGAGCTGGCCTCCGGCGGCTTGCGTGTGTGCGTGATCGATCGCAAGCACGATCTCGGCGAACGCCTGCATACGACAGGCATCCTGGTGAAGGAGGCTTGCGAATCCCCCCTGCTCGCCGGCTTGCCGGCAGCGCTGGTGCGCGCCGTACCGCACATCCGGCTGTACGCGCCGAACTTGCGCAGCGTGCGGCTGGGTGCGAAAGACTACCGGTTCTACACCACCGACACGCCCGCCCTGATGCGCTGGATGGGCGAACAAGCGCGGGCTGCCGGCATCGACCTGCGGCTGGGACGGGCCTTCCGCGATGCCGTGCGGACCGCCAACGGGTGGCACGTGCCGGGTATGGGACACGCGCGCTTTCTTGTCGGCGCGGATGGCGCGCGTTCACGGGTCGCAGAACGCATGGGGCTGGGTCGCGCACGCCAGTTCCTTTACGGCGTCGAGCACGAATTCGATGGCGTCGCCCTGCGCGAACCCGATGCCCTGCACTGCTTCCTCAGCAAACGGTTCGCGCCTGGCTACCTGGGTTGGGTGGCGCAGACGCCCACCGGCGTACAGGCCGGACTCGCCGTGCGGCACCATGCCGGCACGCGCTCACCGCCCGACATCGAAGGCTTCCTGCGGCATGTCGCTCCGATGACGGGACTGCCGGGCGGACGTCGACCGGACAGCATTCGCGCTGGATTGATCCCCTGCGGCGGCCCCGTGCAGCCCTGGCAGCGCGATGGCGTGCTGCTGGCGGGCGACGCGGCCGGCATGGTGTCCCCGCTCTCGGCCGGTGGCATACACGCGGGCCTGCGGCACGGTGCGACGATCGGGCGCATGCTCGCCCATCGGCTGCAGGACGATGCCATGCCCATGCCCCCCGCCACGCCTGCCGTACCCGCCTTCGCCTTCAAGCGCATGCTGCGATGGGCCTTCGACCACGCGCAGTTCGATGCCCCGGTGAACCTGCTGCTGACCGCGCGCCCCATGCGTCGCATGGTGGAGCAACTCTGCTTCCATCGGCGTGGCGGTCCGATGCCCGACCCGGAGCGCGCGGATTGAGCACGATCAAGGCCGCATCGCGGCGGTCGGCTACAATGCGCCGTTGATTCGATAGCCCAGACTCCCCCATGTCCTCTGCGTTCGGCACCGAGACGGTGCTCGACGTCCGTCACTGGACGGACGCCTACTTCAGCTTCACCACCACCCGCGACGACGGTTTCCGCTTCGAGAACGGCCAGTTCGTCATGATCGGGCTGGAAGTCGAAGGCAAGCCGCTGTTGCGCGCCTACTCGATCGCCAGTGCGAACTGGGAAGAACAGCTCGAGTTCTTCAGCATCAAGGTGCAGAACGGTCCGCTGACCTCGCGACTGCAGCACATCAAGCCGGGCGACAGCGTGCTGATCGGGCGCAAGCCCACCGGCACACTGCTGATCAGCGACCTGCACCCCGGCCGCAATCTCTATCTGCTGGGCACGGGGACCGGACTGGCGCCGTGGCTGTCGATCATCAAGGACCCGGCGACCTACGAGCGCTTCGACAAAGTCATCCTGACCCATGGCGTGCGCCATGCGGAAGACCTGGCCTATCGCGACTATTTCGAGAAGGAATTGCCGCAGCACGAATTCCTCGGCGAGACCATCCGCGAGAAGCTGCTGTACTACCCTGCCGTCACCCGCGAGGACTTCCCCCACCAGGGCCGCCTGACCGACCTGATGGCCAGCGGCAGGATGATGGAGAGCCTCGGCATCGACGCACTGGATGCGGAGCACGACCGCGCGATGATCTGCGGCAGCCCGCAGATGCTGGCCGATTTCCGCACCCTGCTGGACAGTCGCGGCTTCACCGCCGCACCACGCATCGGCACCGCCGGGCAGTATGTGTTCGAGCGCGCCTTCGTCGAGAAATAGGCGCGAGGCGCGCGCCCGGGCCACGCCCGGCGCGCATCGGGAACAGGCCACGCGGGACGATCGCGCCGTCAGCTGCTACGCTGCCGACACGAGGTCCTGGGGAGGACGAGCCGTGATCCGGAATCTGCTGCTGGCCATGCTCTTGGCCGCTGTCCCGCATGTGCACGCCGCCGATGCCGTCCGGCAGCCTGGCGTGGGCGACGTGCCGCCCCCCATCACACTGAAGGATCGCGAGGGCAATCCCGTCGATCTGGATGCCCTCAAGGGCAAAGTGGTCGTGGTGACGTTCTGGGCATCGTGGTGCGGCCCCTGCCGGCGCGAGCTGCCGATGCTCGGCCACATGCAGAAGATCGTCGGCCGGGAGCACCTGGAAGTCATCGCCATCAACATGAAGGAACCGCGCAGCGACTACCTCGGCGTCCTTCGTGCCAACAAGGATCTGGACCTGACCTTCGTCCACGACGTCCGCGGCGTGGTGACGGACCGTTACGGCGTGACTGCGCTGCCGAACATGTTCGTCATCGGCCAGGATGGCCTCATCGTGCGCACCCATCGAGGTTACTCGGAGGCCGTGCTGGAATCCTTCTCCCGGGAGTTGCTCGCGCTGCTGCCCGAAGAGGCGCTGCAACGGCGCGTCCCCTCTCAGCCTCCCCCGTAGCGCAGCCAGATCACGGCCGCCGCCTCATCCGCGAACACCTGCGCGTTGAACCCGTGTTCGTTGGCCAGCAGGCCCGCGAATTCCACCTGTGGCAGCTGGTCCGCATGCCGTTCAACGTAGGCGATACGCACGGCCTCCATGCCCTGCCCCTGCATCGCCTGCACGAACTCCAGCAGTTGTCCCGGCGGCGGTGGCTCGCCTTCCATGTCATCCACCACCAGCAGTGCACGTGGCGTCAACCGGCGGATCTCTCCCGCGATGACCTGCCAGTAGGCCAGCGTGGTCTCGAGCGTGCCATTGACGCCGGTCACCCACGCGCGCAATCCGTAGTCGGTGGTGGCGAACTCGATATGGAACAGCCGGTTGTCCACGCCCTCGCCCACTGTTTCAGGCCAATGCAGCGCGGACGTCGCCCGCCAGCGACGCCGGCGCATCGGTCGGCGCATAACGCTTGATCACCTTGCCGTCGCGGCCTACGAGGAACTTGCTGAAATTCCACTTGATCGCACTGATGCCGAGCAGCCCGCTCTTCTCCTGCTTCAGCCACTTCCACAGCGGATGCGCACCCTCGCCGTTGACGTCGATCTTGGCGAACATCGGGAACGTCACGTCGTAATTCAACGAACAGAAGCTGCGGATCTCGGCTTCATCGCCCGGTTCCTGGTGGCCGAACTGGTCGCACGGGAATCCCAGTACCACCAGCCCCTGCGGTCCGAACTCGCGCCACAGCGCCTCCAGGCCGGTGTATTGCGGCGTGAAGCCGCACTTGGAGGCCACATTGACGATCAGCAGGGCCTTGCCCTGGTACTCGGACAGGGAACGCTCCTGGCCATCGAGGTCCTGGGCGGAAAAGTCGTAGGCGGTGGTCATGCGCGCGCTCCGGGAAAGACGCTATCAGACACCGCGCGCGCGCGCAGGGCAAGGCATGCGCCCGGCGGCTGTCCAAGCCTCCGATGATCGGCTAACGTGGCCGCGCACCCGGTCCAGGATGCTGCCCATGCAAGAAGCTGCCGATCCCGCCAGCCACGCCAGCCTCTACATCCATGTCCGCATCCTGCTGGGCATGATCGTCGGCCTAGGCCTGACCCACCTGCTGCGCCACGTCGCGCGTCTGGTGGAGCGACCGAACGCTCACCGCATCCATGGCGTCCACCTTGTCTGGGTCGCCTTCATGTTCGTCTACCTCCTGCACTTCTGGTGGTGGGAATTCAGCCTGTCCCACCAGGCGCACTGGAACTTCAACCTCTACCTGTACGTCACGCTGTACGCGCTGCTGCTGTACCTGCTGTGCGCGCTGGTGTTCCCGGAATCGCTGCCGGAAGGCGGTGGCTACCGCGAGTACTACTACGGGCGACGGCACTGGTTCTTCGGTCTGCTGGCGTTGATGTTCGTCGTCGATATCGGCGACACCCTGATCAAGGGCACGGCCTATGCCCAGCAGCTGGGACCGGAGTACTGGGTGCGCAACACCGTGTATGTCGCCGGCAGCCTGGTGGCCATCGCCACGCGCAACCCGCGCTTCCACGGCACGTTCGCGGTGATGGCACTGCTGTACGAGTTGTCGTGGATCTGGCGGCGTTACGAGATCCTGACGTAGCCCTGTCCTCCTGTAGGAGCGACGTCAGTCGCGACCGTATACCTTGAGGATTCCCAGTCTGCGGTCGCGACTGACGTCGCTCCTACAACAGCTGGGTCAGCGAGCGGATTGCACTTTCAGTGCAGGCGCAAACGGCCTGATCCCCAGCGCTTCGTGGATCTCGGCCGGGTAGTACGCACGCCCGTCCTTGATCACCAGCGCGAGCTTGCGGATGTCGCTGATGTTCTCCGTCGGGTCGCCATCCACAAGTACCAGGTCGGCGCGCTTGCCGGGCGCGATGGAGCCGGCGTCGTCCAGCGTGCGGCTGTACTTCGCGCCGTTCCAGGTCGCCACCTGCAGCACCTGCGAGGGCGTCAGCCCCGCCTGCACATACAGTTCCAGCTCGCGCTGCAGGGTGAAGCCGGGCAGTTCGTCCGTGCCCGCGACCAGCGGGACACCTGCGCGATACATGCGCCCGGTGAAGTCGACCAGCTTGTCGAAGCTGCGCTTGTAGCGGGCGCCGGTGACGTCGTCAGGAATGTTCAGTTCCGCAGCGCGGCGGCCGCGTTGCACGTCCGGCGGGAGGTGATCGGCCACGTCGGCGACGATCGGCGACAACTGGCCCTCGCGCTGGTGCAGGAACTCGAACGTCGCCAGCGTCGGATCGACGACGACCTGCTTCTCCGCCAGTTCGGCGATGAAGTCCTGTACCGGCTTGCTGTCGAAATCCAGCCCGTCGGTCTTGTCGGCGACCAGGTAGAAACGCGCCAGCGTGCGCGTGTCGGTTTCCGGGGTGACGAAGAAGTTCAGCATCACCTGGTTGATGTGCTGGATCTCGTCATAGCCCTGTTCCACCACGTCCTGCGCCCGCATGAAGGCAGGCACGTGGCCGCTGACGCGGATGCCGCGCTGGTGGGCGTAGGCGGCGGTGTCGCGCAGGATCTCTTTCGGGAAGGAATTGTAGATCTTGATCTGCGGGTAACCATGGTCGGCGTACCAGTCGATGGCCTGCTTCGCGCCGGGCAGGTCCTTCACCACGAAGCCGCCCTGCGAGGAATGCGGGCTCTGGCCTTCGATGTAGCCGGCGGGAATCACGCGCGGATGCATCAGCGTGCCGGCCTTCTCCTCGGCCATCAGCTGTTGCAGCGTCGCGTTGTCGTTGCCCATGTCGCGTGCGCTGGTGACGCCCGCCGCCAGGTGCAGGCCGCCTTCCCAGCTGCCGGCGTGCACATGCATGTCGTAAAGCCCCGGCAGCAGCACGCGGTTGCCGGCGTCGACGACCTGTTGCGCCTCCACCGTCACCTGTCCGGCCGGCGACACCGACACGATCCTGCCATCGCGCACGACCACGTCGGAGGAAGCCCCGAGCACGGCCTTTTCGCTGTCGAAGACGCGCGCATTCCGGATGAGCGTAGTACCTGGCAACGGATGCGCCAGGCGCTGCTGCAGTGCCACCAGTGCCTCGCGCTCGGCGATCTTCTGGCGGGCTTCCAGCGTGTCGGCCGTGCCCTGCCAACCGTCTTCGATGAGCTGCAGGAAGCCCGGATAGATGTAAGCGAACAAGCGCGGCTCGGCATCACGCGTTACCCATACGAAGCTCGGCGTGAAGCCGATGCCGGTCAGCGCCAGCAGGTCGACCGTGCGCGATTGCGTGCCAGTGCGGATGTCCATCGACGCGAGCTTGCGTTGCGTCAGCGTGCCGCTGGGAACCAGCGGCAACTTGCCATCCGCCTGCCTGGCCAGCGCCGCCAGCGCCACCGATGTCGTGGCGGGCGTGCCACCGAGTGGCGTGTACAGCGCCGTGCCGGTGAAGGTATGCGTGCCTGCGTCGGAGGTGCTCTTCCATTGGCCACGATCGCCGTCACGGGTGAACGTCTCGTCCACCGGCGCACCGAACGTGGATACGCCTTTCACCTGGTAACGCTCGAATGTACCGTCGGCCGAGAGCCGGTACTCTTCCTTCAGCTCCGGCCCGCGCCCGTTGTCCTTGAAGATGAAGTCCACCCGGGTGACGCCGTCATTCCCGACCGTCACGGTCTGTTCCCCGGCCTTCTTGCCGCCATCGACCAGCGCGATGTACTTCAGGGTCTCGGCGGCCAGCGCCGACGGGGCCAGCAGCAGCGCACAGCAGAACGCAAGGACAGGCTTCACAGGACTCTCCGGCAAGGGACGCACGATGCGATTCTCCCGCAGATTGAGGCCCCGCCGGGTCCGTCGCCCATGCCTTTCGTCATGGGTCCGGTCCGCCCCCCTGGGTTACCCTTGGGAATCCACTCTGTCAGGACGTTGCGCTACATGACCACCCGCCTCGCCATCGCGCTCGCCGCGACCCTCGGACTCGCCATGCCCGCCTACAGCCAAGCCGCCACCCCGGCCACCCAGACCGCCCAGGTCGCCAATCCCTTCTTCGCCGAAAGCCCGCTGCCGCTGCATTACCCGCAGTTCGACAAGATCAAGGACAGCGACTTCGCCCCCGCCTTCGACGCCGGCATGGCCGAGCAGCTGAAGGAGATGGACGCCATCGCCAACGACCCGGCCGCGCCCACCTTCGAGAACACCATCATCGCGATGGAGAAATCCGGCCAGGTGCTGGACCGCGCCACCACCGTGTTCTTCAACCTGGTGGGCACCGACACCAACGATGCGCGCAACAAGCTGCGCGCCGATTACTCGGCGAAGTTCGCCGCGCATGGCGACGCCATCAGCCTGAATCCGAAGCTGTTCGCCCGCATCAAGGCGCTGTTCGACAAGCGCAACGACCTGGGCCTGGACGCGCAGGGCGTGCGCCTGATCGAGCGCTACCACACCAGCTTCGTGCGCTCCGGCGCCAACCTCAACGAAGCCGACAAGGCGACGCTGAAGAAAATGAACGGTGAACTGGCGTCGCTGGGCACCACCTTCAGCGACAACGTGCTGAAGGAAGTCAACGCCTCGGCCGTCGTCGTTGACGACGTGAAGCAACTCGACGGCCTGACCGATGGCCAGATCGCCACCGCTGCCGAAGCCGCCAAGAAGCGTGGCCTCGAAGGCAAGTACGTCCTGACCCTGCTCAACACCACGGGCCAGCCGCCGGAGTCGCAGCTGACCAACCGCGCCCTGCGCCAGCGCCTGCACGAAGCCTCCGTCGTGCGCGGCAGCCGTGGTGGCGAGTTCGATACCACCGCGCTGGTCTCGCGCATCATGAAGCTGCGCGCCGACCGCGCGAAACTGCTGGGCTACCCCAATCACGCCGCGTACGGCCTGGAAGACCAGACCGCGCGCACGCCGGAAGCCGTCAACGCGATGCTCGGCAAGCTGGCGCCGGCCGCCGTGGCCAACGCCAAGCGCGAGGCCGCCGACCTGCAGGCGATGATCGACCAGGAGCAGAAGGCCAAGGGCCAGCCGACCTTCGCGCTTGAGCCGTGGGACTGGGCGTTCTACACCGAGAAGGTACGCGCGGCGAAGTACAACTTCGACGAGTCGCAGCTCAAGCCGTACTTCGAGATGAAGAACGTGCTGGAAAACGGCGTGTTCTACGCCGCGACGCAGCTGTACGGCCTGACGTTCAAGGAACGCACCGACCTGCCGAAGTACCACGCCGACACCTGGACCTACGACGTGTTCAACGCCGACGGTTCGCAGCTGGCGATCTTCATCTTCGACCCGTATGCGCGCGACTCCAAGCGCGGCGGCGCGTGGATGAACTCGTACGTGTCGCAGTCCGGCCTGACCGGCGACAAGCCGGTGGTCGCCAACCACCTGAACGTACCGAAGCCGCCGGCCGGCGAGCCCACGCTGATGACGTGGGATGAAGTCACCACCACGTTCCACGAGTTCGGGCATGCGCTGCACGGCATGTTCTCCGACGTGAAGTACCCGTACTTCAGCGGTACCAGCGTGCCGCGCGACTTCGTGGAATACCCGTCGCAGGTCAACGAGATGTGGGCCGACTGGCCGTCGATCCTGGCCAACTACGCCAAGCACCACAAGACCGGCGAGGCGATGCCGCAGGCACTGCTGGACAAGGTGATTGCTGCGTCCAAGTTCAACCAGGGCTTCGCCACGACCGAGTACCTGGGCGCCGCCATGCTGGACCAGCGCTGGCACCAGATCACTGCCGACCAGGTGCCGGATGCCGCGGGCGTGATGAAGTTCGAAGCCGCCGCGCTGACCGCCGACGGAATCAACTACAAGCCGGTGCCGCCGCGCTACAAGACCCCGTACTTCAGCCACATCATGGGCGGCTACTCGGCCGGCTACTACGCCTACATCTGGTCGGAAGTGCTGGACGCCAACAGCGTGGAATGGTTCAAGAACAACGGCGGCCTGAAGCGCGAGAACGGCGACCACTTCCGCAAGACGCTGCTGTCGCAGGGCGGCAGCCAGGATGCGATGAAGCTGTTCCGCGACTTCGCCGGCCACGATCCCAGGATCGAGCCCTTGCTGGAGAAGCGCGGCCTGACGGCACCCGCCAGCGCTGCGCCGGCGGCCAAGCAGGTCAAGTAAGCGGACCTGCCAGGTTGCATGATGTTTCCCACGCCACCTTCGGGTGGCGTGGTGCTTTCAGGGGGCTGGAATCCACGGGTGACGCGCAGGGTTTTCCACAATGCGTGTGGATGGAACCTGCACGAAACTGTGGATAACCCTCTGGCCGCCTTGTGCGGCGGACATGTCAAGACGGGTGGCGAAAATTTCGCCACTCCGCACTGCCGAACATCGGATGTGCCCTGGCGCACCATCACGGCGCCCTCGATGCCTTGAGGTTGATCGAGAGCGTGGCACGCCAGGGCGCACCCTACGTTTCGCGGATGGGATCAGGCGTCGAAGGCCTTGCCCAGTGCCGCGTAGGCCTGACGCTGCTCATCGGTCTCCGCACGCGGCGCCGTGATCTCCAGTTCCACGATCTGGTCACCGGGTGGCGTGCCGGGCAGGCCGCGCCCGCGCAGGCGCAGCTTGCGGCCGGAATCCGAGTCCGCCGGGATCTTCAGGTCCACTGCGCCACCCAGCGTGGGGACACTGACGGTTGCGCCGAGCGCCGCTTGCCAGGGCGTCAACGACAGCACATGGATGATGTTGCGGCCGTCCACCTCGAACTGCGGATGTGGCGCGTACTCCACTTCCAGCAGCAGGTTTCCACCTTGCGTACCCTGCCCGGCCAGCCGGATCACCTGCCCCGGCTTCACCCCTGTCGGCACGCGGACATCGAGCTGCCGTCCGTTGACGTTCACCCGCACGCTGCCGCCGTCATGCACCGCCTGCAACGGCACCGACAGCTTCGCGCGCGAATCCCGCATCGGCTGCGGTCCGCGCGACTGCGCCTGCTCCGCGCGGGCGCGCCTGCCGAACAACCCCTCGAAGAAATCACTGAACCCGCCAGTGCCCCCGCCCGCACCACCGAAGATCTCCTCGTAATCGAAGTCCTGCGATCCCGGCCCGCCGCGCCCGAAATCAGGCGGCGGGCGGAACTCCTCTCCGGGCCGATAGCCGCGCGCGCGCAGCTGGTCGTAGGCTGCCCGCTTCTGCGGGTCGCGCAGCGCTTCGTAAGCCTCGTTGACGGCCTTGAACTGATCCTCGGCGCCGGACTCCTTGCTGACGTCCGGGTGGTACTTGCGGGCCAGACGACGGTACGCCGTCTTGATCTCGGCGTCGCCGGCCGTGGGCTCGACGCCCAGTACCGCGTAATAGTCCTTGAACTGCATGGAATCTCCGCACGATCACGCGGAATGCCATCCACCATGGCGGGGAGGCATCCGGAAAAAAGAAAAGGCCCGCGACGCGGGCGCCACGGGCCGATTCTATCGCTCCGCCCGCTGCCCCGCCGTGTCGACCGGCGGGGCCCCGGCACGGCTTACTGCACCTGGATGCGGCGTGGCGTGGTTTCAGGCTTCTTGGGGATGTCGATCTGCAGGACGCCATGCCTGCCGGTGGCGGTGATGCCGTCGGCGTTGGCGCTGTCCGGCAGCGAGAAGCGGCGGTAGAAGGTGCCGTGGACGCGTTCCATGCGGGAATAGCGCGCCCCCTCTTCCTTCTCCGACACCCGTTCGCCCCGCAAGGTCAGGATGCCCTTGTCCATGTGGATCTCGATGTCCTTGGGATCCACGCCCGGAATGTCGGCCAGGATCACGAAACGGTCGTTGTCCTCGCGGATGTCCACGCGCGGCGCCCACTGGCTGGTCACCACGTTGGACTGGTCGGCGTCGGCCTCGCCCAGGAAACGGTCGAAGACCTGCTTGATCTCGTCCTGCAGGCCGCGGGCATTGCCCCAAGGGTTGTACTGCACGATGCTCATGTCGGTAGCTCCTCTGGAAGTGGCGCCGGTCCTGCCGGGCGCCGATGCCCCGGAAATAGGCGCTTGCCAGGTCATTTCAAGACCGTCACGGCCACACCACACCGACACGCTAAACTGCATTCAGTTTCCCTCCACACAAGGCATTTCCATGAGCATCCAGGTTGGCGAGCGCATTCCCGAAGTAACTCTCAAGCGGATCCGCGAGGGCGTGGAGACGGTCGACACCGTCACCCTGTTCGATGGCCGCAAGGCCGTGCTGTTCGCTGTCCCCGGCGCCTTCACCCCGACCTGCTCGGAGAAGCACCTGCCCAGCTACGTGCAGCACTTCGACGATTTCCGCAGCCGCGGCATCGAGGTCTTCTGCGTGTCGGTCAACGATCCCTTCGTCATGCAGGCCTGGGGCAAGACCCAGCACGTGCCGGATGGCCTGCAGATGCTCGCCGACGGCAATGCCGACCTGGCCAAGGCACTGGGCCTGGAGATGGACGCCAGCGCCTACGGCATGGGCATCCGCGCCAAGCGCTTCGCACTGTATGTGGAAGACGGCGTGGTGAAGAACGTGTTCGTGGAAGCGCCCGGCGAGTACAAGGTCTCCGGCGCGGAGCATGTGCTGGAACACATCGGCTGACGGATGCCCTGACACCAGTGCAGGAGGGGCTTCAGCCCCTCCTGCAGGCATCGCAGTCACCTCAGTACGTTGAACCGAACCCTTGCCCACGCGCCGCTGTCGGCCAGTGCGGTGAGCTGGTGCTCCCCCGTCTCGGTGAAATCCTGCTGGAACGCCTGTGTACCGTGCGTTTCCGCGATCCAGCGACCGTCGAGCAGCCACTGCACGCGGGTATCCGTGCCCAGTGCGCGCAACTGCAACCGGACGCCATGTTGACTGCCGGGAGCACGGGCCAGCGTGGCGAGGTCATTGAGGCCGTCGATGCGCAGTTCCTCGGCGGCATCACGGCCGTCGGGCTGGCAATCGGGCGACAGCGACGGCAGCCGTGAAGCGATCCGCTCGCGTGCAGGCAGCCAGGGCGAAGCCAACGCGGGCCAGCGTGCGATCTCCGTGCTTCTTGCTTCATGTGCACGGGCACATTCACTCGACAGCCGGAGACCGGTGCGCGCGTCCACCTCGAAACGTTCGCGGCCTGCATTCCACAGGCGAGCATCGCGTTCGGCGAATGTCGGCGGCACGTTTCCGCCCAGCGTCCATGCAGCGCGCTTGCGCTGGCACAGCTGCGGTGACTCCGCTTCCGCCCGGGTGCCCAGCGGCCAGCAGATCGCCTGTTCCGCCACGTCGGCAGGTGGCGGCATCGGACCCGCATCGCCCTGCGCACGCGGCAGGCTGTCGATCACTTCGAACATCAACGGGAGCGCGGTGACCGCGCCGTACTGGCCAGGCAGCGGCGTGCCGTCGGGCCTGCCCACCCACACCCCGACGGTATGGCGACGGGTGCTGCCGAGCGCCCACGCATCGCGGAAGCCATAGCTGGTGCCGGTTTTCCACGCTACGCGCGGGCGGTTCGCGGTGTCGAGCACGCCACTGCCGTAACCGGGACGCGGATGCGCCTCCAGTACTTCGCGAATGATCCATGCCGCGCCGGGCGACAGCAGGCGCCGATCGGAGGCTGGGTCCTCTGCGGTGTAACGCACGCGGCCCGACAGTCCGCCACGGTTCAATCCTGCGTATGCGCCCACCAGATCCTCCAGGCGCGCACCCGTGCCGCCGAGGATCAGCGACAGGTTGGGCTGCGCACCACGCGGATAGCGCAGCACGAGACCATTGTTCGCCAGACGCGCTGAGAAACGCGCCGGTCCGACGCGGTCCAGCAGGTCCACTGCGGGCACGTTGAGCGACAGGCGCAGCGCATCAGCGGCACTGACGGGTCCATTGAAGGCCGCGTCGAAGTTGCCGGGCCGGTAGCCACCGAAGGACTGCGGCGCGTCGATCAGCAGGCTCTCGGAATGGATCAGTCCGTCGTCCAACGCCAGGCCGTACAGGAACGGCTTGAGTGTCGAACCAGGCGAACGCCATGCCTGCACCATGTCGACATGTCCCAGCCGTTCGCGGTCACCGAACGCCACCGAGCCCACATAGGCGCGCGCTTCCATCGTGGCGTTGTCGATCACCAGCAGCGCCGCGGATGTCCGTGCAGGCAGCGTGGAGAAGTAGCTCTGTACGCGCTCTTCCAGTGTGCGCTGCAGGCCGGCATCCAAGGTGGACGTGATACGCGATGCTCGCGGTTGCTGGCGGCGCAGACGTTCGGCCAGTAGTGCGGCGCTCAACGGCGCCTGCAGGCTACGGGCGACGACGGGCTCGACACGCGCATCATCGACCTCGGCCTTCGACCAGACGCCGAGATCGGCCATGCGCTGCAGCACCTTGTCGCGTGCCACCCGTGCCGCCTCAGGATGGCGATCCGGGCGCAGCCGGCTGGGCGACTGCGGCAGCACCGCGAGCAGCGCCGCCTCGGCATGCGAAAGCCGTGCTGCAGGCTTGCCGAGATAGGCCCAGCTCGCCGCATCCACGCCTTCGATGGTGCCGCCGAACGGCGCGCGCTCCAGGTAGAGCGTCAGGATCTCGCACTTGGACAGGTGCGCTTCCAGCTGTAGCGCGCGCAGCATCTGCTTGGCTTTGCCCCATGGCGTGCGCGAATGCCGGTCCAGCATGCGCGCGACCTGCATGGTCAGCGTGGAGCCGCCGGAGACCACGCGTCCATGCCTGACGAACTGGCCTGCCGCGCGCACCAGGGCCCACGGATTGATGCCGGGATGCCTCCAGAACCAACGGTCTTCGTAGTTCAGCAGCGCCTGCAGGTAGAGCGGCGATACCGTGTCGGGTGATGCGGGATAGCGCCAGACGCCGTCGCGGTCCGCGAAGGCGCGCAGCGGCGTGCCGTCGCGTGCGACCACCAGCGTGCTGGTGTCACGGGTCTTTGGCAGCGGCGGTGGGAATGCAAGATCCGCCACCAGCAGCGCGACGAGCAGGACCACCGTCGACCATCGCAGGCAGGACAACCAGCGTCGTTTCCGACCTTCGTCATTCCAGCGCATGCTGGAATCCATTTCGCTTCTGATCCGCTGTGTCATTGACCGTAGATGGCTGAAAATCAAGATGGATCCCGGCGTTCGCCGGGATGACGTCCGGGAAACTTCTCGCCAACTCCAACCCCGTCATTCCAGCACACGCTGGAATCCATTCTGCTTTTGATCCGCTGTGTCATTGGCCGTAGATGGCTGAAGATCAAGATGGATCCCGGCGTTCGCCGGGATGACGGCCGGACGAACTCCCGCTCGATCCACATCGTCATTCCAGCGCATGCTGGAATCCTATTGGGTCCCGGTCCGCAGCGTCATTGACCGGAAACGGCTGAAGACCAGGAGGAATCCCGGCTCGCGCCGGGATGACGAAAGAAGACCGACCTTGCTACGGCTGCACCACCGTGATCGTCGCCGGCGACGCCTTGCCGACACCGCGGATGTCCGGACGGTACATGTCCTCCACCAGCGAGGGCGGCACGGTGTACGTGCCCGGCGTCACCGCGCGCACCAGATAGAACACCTTGGCGGTGTCGCCGCGATCCAGTTTCAGTGCGGC
This sequence comes from Pseudoxanthomonas sp. LARHCG66, assembly GCF_052871755.1. Classification (NCBI taxonomy): domain Bacteria; kingdom Pseudomonadati; phylum Pseudomonadota; class Gammaproteobacteria; order Lysobacterales; family Lysobacteraceae; genus Pseudoxanthomonas; species Pseudoxanthomonas sp. LARHCG66. Next base: position 102,880 of record NZ_JBIXJW010000007.1, read on the forward strand.
CACGTAGCGGTCGTCGCGGAACTCCTCGTGCTTCACGTCGGCCGCGCCACCACGGTCGCTGATCGAGATGCCATCCACCACCACTTCGGCCCATTGCTTGGCATCGCCGAGGTTGAAGTTCTCGATCTCCAGCCCCGCCGGCAGCAGGTCGGTGAACAATGCATCCGGCATGGCGACATTGGCGGTGATGCCGACGCGCACGATCAAGGCTTCGCCCTCCTTCAGCGTGCCGCCTTTCCATTCCTTTCCATCGGTCGTGTAGTAGCGACGCTCGATGCCGATCTGGCGGTTGTCCGGCGCTGGCGCACTGCGCGGGATGCCGGCCACGTCGAGCGATGCGTACAGCGGCGGCGAACCCTCGGGTACGAAACGCACGCCGCGCGCCAGCGCGGCATGGTCCACGCTGCGCCCGAACAGGCGCACGGGCGCCACCGCCTGCGCATCGCCGCCGATGCTCCATTGGCCCGAGACCAGTTTCTTCTGGTCGACCATCAACGCCTTGCCCAGCCTTGCCAGCGCCACCTGCTCCTGGGTACTCAACCACAGCCAGCCACTGTTGCGGCGCGCGTCCAGTTCGCGTCCCAGCGAGATGGCGCGACGGTCGAACTCCGGCTTGGCCAGCTTGCGCTCGTGTACCAGCGCGATCATCAAGGCGTCGTCGCGCAGTTTCGTCCCGTAGTCGCCCAGGTATTCCGGGCGGTCGCCCGTCTTGGCGAACCCTTCGGTGATCGCCTTGGCGCCACGGTTCTTGTCGCCCTGCAGCGACAACGCGATACCCAGGTGCACCAGCGGCAGGCCGGTCAGGCTCTTGCCGCGCTCGTTGTCGTACAACGCACGCAGCGTACCCAGCGGCGCCCGGTTCACGCGTGCCAGCACGTAACCTGCATAGGCCTGGTTGGCGAACTTGAGGTGATCGCGCCGGTCGTAGCCGTAGAACTGCGCGCCGCCGGCCAGCAGGTCTTCGTTGAGGCGCGCCAGCGCCTTCTGCAGCACCGCATCCGGGACCGCGAAGCCGCCTTCGCGCGCATCCAGCAGGAACTCGGCGATGTAGGGCGTCAGGCCCGGGTTGACGTAGTCGTCGTCGCCCCACATCGAGAAGTGGCCGTTCGCCACCTGCATCGACGCCAACCGCCCGAAGGCGCCCTCCATGCGCTCGCGGCGCTTCTTCGCCTCCAGCCCATCGATGCCCAACAGCCTGGCCGTCGCATCATCCAGTTCCAGCGCGGCGTAGCCCTTGCTGGTGGTCTGCTCGGCGCAGCCGTACGGATACTCCAGTGCGCCCTTCAACGCACTGGCGAACGGAATCGGGGGCAGCGCACTGACTGTCATGCGCGCGGTGACCGAACCGGGCATCAGTCCATCCGCGAAGCCCGCGCCCATTTCCACCGGCCCCAGGCTGTCCAGCACCTGCGTGCGCGAGCGCAGCACCGCCGGCCAGCCGGCACGCACGGGCACGTCGTAGCGGCGGTCGACCTTGAAGCCATTGCCTTCCACGCGCACGCGCACCTGCGCCGTGGTGTAGCCCTCACCCGCGGTGATCGGGAACGTCAGGGTGCGCTTGGCATCAACCGGAAGATCGGCCGTCCTGCTGCCCTCGCCGATGGCGAGCGGCCCTTCATTGCTCACCAGCACCTTGAAGGCGCCCGTCCTGCCGGTGAAGTTCTGCACGTCCAGCGTCACCGTGCTCCTGTCGCCAGGCGCCAGCACGCGCGGCAGGCTGGCTTCGGCCACGATGGGCGCGCGCACCACGGTCTCGCGATCGCGGTTGCCGTAGCGCGTGTCCGAGTAGACCAGCGCCGACACGCGCAGCGTGCCGTTGAAGTCCGGCACCTTCAGCGCGATGCGTGCATTGCCCTTGCCGTCCAGCTTTACCGGACCGGAGAACAGGTCCACGGTCTGCACGCGCGAGGTCGGCCGCTTGGCCTGCGGCAAGGCCGCCAATGCCATGTCGCCACCGAAGCGCATCTTCGCACTGCCGCCTTCGAAGCTCTCGATCACGCGGCCGTAGATGTCGTAGGCATCGACACCAAACCGGCGCTGGGCGAAGAACTGCGCGTTCGCGTCGGGCACGGGGAAGCGGGTGATGTTGAGGATGCCGACATCCACCGCCGACACGGTGACGTGCGCGGCCTGTCCCGCGAGCTCGGGAACACTGACCGTTACCGGCAGGTTCTGCTCGGGGCGCATCTGTTTCGGCACCGACAACCCGACGGCGACGCGACGCTCGCGGCGGTCCATCGGCACGTGGGCCACGCCCACGGCGCGCGCCGGCGTGATCTTGCTGGGTGCCGACCCTCCGCGGAAGACCAGCGCGGTGATGTAGACGTCATGCCGCTCCCAGTCCTTGGTCACCGGGATGGAGAACGTGCTGCCCGGCTTGGCGTCGATCGCCTGCACGTACAGCATGCGGTCGCTCTCCACCATCAGCAGGCCCTTGCCCGCGTGCGGCGGGGTGATGGTGACCTGCAGCGTATCGCCGACTTTGTAACCGGTCTTGTCCAGCGCCAGCTTGACCTTGTCGGGGCGCGCATCCAGGCCGCGGTTCTGGTCGTCCCAGCTCCAGCCGGCACGGAACGGATAGCGCGTGGTCAGGCCGGTGGCCGGATCGAACACATCCAGCCGGTACTCGCCCCATTCCACCGGAAAATCGATCTTCGACGCGCCCGCGCCCACGTCCAGCGTGCGCGTGTCCTTGTTCTCGAACCGACGGGTGAAGTCGTAGTCCCAGCCGCCATCCTCGTCGTAGTTCCAGTGGTAGTCGCGCAGCTCGCGAACCAACGTCGCCTTCAGGCCCTTGCCGGGCTGCGGTTTGCCGGCGGCATCCACGCGCACCAGTTCGAATCCGGCGTTGGCGTTGGCATCGGCACCGTCCTTGTCGTCGAACAGTGGGCGGATGCCGACCAGTGCGTTGGCCGGCCACAGCACGCGCTTGAGCGTGCGGTTCACCGTGCGACCACCGGTCTCGTACACGCTGCCCGATACGATGGCGGCGATGGTGCTGCGCGGCTTGGCCTCCGCCGGTAATGCGATGTCTTCTTGCACCACGCCGCTCTCGGGCAGCGTGGTATCGATGACGTCCTTGGCCTCCTTCGGCAGTTCCAGCGTCGGGTCGCCAAAGAAGTAACCGGGCAATTGCTCCAGCGGGTGCTGTTCCACCGCCACCGCCAGCTTGGCGGTGAAACGGTTGCCGCTGGCTGGCGCCCCGTACAGGTAGGCGGCCGTCGCCTTCAGCTTGAACGGCTCTCCCGGCTTCAGCACGGACTGCGCGGTGTCCAGGTCCAGCTTCATGCGCTCGGGCAGGAACTCCTCGATGCGCAGCGTCATGCCCTGCACGGCTTCCTTGCTGGCCGGGTCGGTACGGAACTCCACCTGCCAGCGCCCGGTCGGCGCTTCCACCGGGATCACCTGTTCGAAGTTGAAGTAGCCCTGCGCGCCTGGCTGCAAGCGCGTCTCGCGGAACACCTTGCCGTCCGGCTGCTTCAGGCGCAGGAACACGGATTGTCCGCCGCCCTGCTTCGGTGCAGGCACGGGCTTGCCGTCGTTGTCGCGCAGCAGCGCGGAGATCCGCACCGTTTCACCGGGGCGGTACAGGTCGCGCCCGGACCACGCGAACACGTCGAACCACGCCTGTTCGCGACCGGCGACGGCGAACTCCGACAGGTCGAGCGCCGGCTGGTTGAACGGCAGCATCGACACGTCCTTGCCGCGCGTGGCGACCAGCACGTGTCCGGCGTCCAGCGTGTAGTTCAGCAGCGCATTGCCATTGCCGTCGGTCTTGCCAGCCAGGATGCTTTCGCCGCGCGCATCCAGCACCTTCAATTCGACGCTGCCGGTGGCGGTGCCGTCCTGCAGCGACGCAGTGTGGACGAACAGCTTGTCCTTGTAGGCGCGCGTATGCAGGCCGATGTCGCTGACGGTGAAGAAGGCGGTCTCGAACTCGCCCGCGAACTTGCCGGTACGCTTCATCACCGCGAAGTAGAGGCCCGGATCCTGCAGTTCGCGGATGTCCTGGATCGGCAGGTAGGTCAGCACGCGCTCGTTGGGCTTGCCGCCCAGCACGAAGCGGTTGAGATAGACCGGTTCGGCCAGCTGGCCCAGCGGCGTGCTGTCGCCGTAGTCGCTGTCCAGGTCCCAGCTGCCACGGCGACCGCCGCGCTGGTACTCGGCGAAGAACTTGGGCAGCTGCTTCTCGCTGACCCGGAGGAACTCCACGTCCACTTCCGGGACATTGATCGACACCACCGGCAAGCCGCGACTCTCGCGCGCCGGCAACACGCTGCCCTGCGAGGCGAAGCCCACCGCCGGGTCGAGTTCACCGGTATGCACCTTGCGCGTGTCGTCCTTGCCAAGTCGCGTACCGTCCGCAGCGGAAAGACCCGCTTTCAGCGTGACCTCGTAGTCCTTCGCGGCTTCCACCGAGGGGAAGCGCAGGACGAGGCCCTTGTCGTCCAGCACCCAGCTGCCCTTGACGGCCGCGCCGTTGGCGTCCTTCACCACCAGCAGCGTGTCGAAATCCTGCGAGCTCACCAGCGGCCGGCTGAACTCCAGCGCGATGGCCAGGTCACCGTCATGCTGGTCTGGATACGCGCCGACCAGCGCGAAGCCTTCCACCTTCTCGGCCTTCGCCTTGATGGGTTCGCCACTGATGTCGGGAAGTTGCCCGGTCTCGTTGCGCTTGCAGCCGGCCAACGCCGCTGCCGCCAGCAAGACAACAAAAAACGCGCGCACCCAGTGGCCGCGCGCGTTCGTCCAGTTCCGATAGAGCGATCCCATGTGCCATTCCCTGCCTTGGTCGTACAGGCAGTATAGAACGCGGGAATGGAGACGGCGGGGTCAATGCCGCGCGTCTCCATGACTCACCGCCGGATCATGCTTCCGGCGGCGCCTCGGTGGCGTCCGGCGCGGCAGGTGTGATGCCGACGCCGTCGATGACCTCATCCTCGTCGAGCGAGGCATCCAGGCGTTCCACCGCCTGCAACGTCTCGCCATCGGACAGGCGGATCAGGGTAACGCCCTGGGTATTGCGTCCGACCTGCGAGATTTCCGCCGCACGCGTACGCACCAGCGTGCCGCCATCGGAGATCAGCAGGACTTCGTGGTGGTCGGACAGCTGGATGGCACCGACCAGGCGGCCGTTGCGCTCGGTGGTCTTCAGCGCAATCACGCCGCGGGTACCACGCCCCTTGCGCGGGTAGTCGGCCACCGGGGTGCGCTTGCCATAGCCGCGCTCGCTGGCGGTCAGGATATCGCCTTCGCCATCGACCACGACCAGGCTGACGACCTCGGAGCCGGCCTCGGGCAACGCAGGCACGCCATCGGCATCGCCCGCCTCTCCTTCGTCCTGCTCACCCTCGATTTCGGCATCGACGCCCGCGGCAAGGCGCATGCCACGCACGCCGGTCGCAGTGCGGCCCATCGCGCGGACCAGCGACTCGGAGAAGCGCACGGCACGGCCGTTGGACGCGAACAGCATCACGTCGCGCTCGCCGTCGGTCAGGGCCACGCCGACCAGCGCGTCCCCTTCGTCGAGGTTGATCGCGATCTTGCCGCGCGCCAGCTTGAAGGCGAATTCCGTCAACGGGGTCTTCTTGACCGTGCCGTTCCTGGTGGCGAAGAAGACGTAGCGGCCTTCTTCGTAGGCACGCACCGGCACCACCGCCTGCACCTTCTCGCCTGCTTCCAGCGGGATCCAGTTGATGATCGGACGGCCACGCGCGTTGGAGCCGGCTTCCGGCAACTGGTACACCGGCAGCCAGAACACCTTGCCGCTGCTGGTGAAGGTCAGCAACGTGTCGTGCGTATTGACCAGCCACAGCTGGTCGATGAAATCCTCTTCCTTGGTCGCCGCCGCGCTGCGGCCACGGCCGCCACGCTTCTGCGCGCGATAGGCACTGGCCGGCTGGCGCTTGGCGTAACCCGCATGCGACAGCGTGACCACCATGTCTTCCGGCGCGATCAGGTCGAGGATGTCCAGGTCTTCTTCGCTGTGGCGGATCTCGCTGCGGCGCTCGTCGCCGAACTCGGCCTTGACGTTCAGCAGTTCGTCGCGGATCACCTGCAGCAGCACGTCCGGGTTTTCCAGGATGCGGATCAGGCCGGCGATGACCTCCAGCAACTGCCGGTATTCCTCGGTCAGCTTTTCCTGCTCCAGGCCGGTCAGGCGGTGCAGGCGCATTTCCAGGATCTGCGTGGCCTGCGCCTCGCTGAGCTGGTAGCGGCCGTCGACGAAACCGATCGCGGCCGGCAGGTCTTCCGGACGCGAGGCTTCGGCGCCGGTGGCTGCCAGCAGCGCACCGACCAGGCCCGGCTCCCAGGTCTTGGCCAGCATGCGCTCGCGCGCTTCCTGCGGATTGGCCGACGTCTTGATCAGCTCGATCATCTCGTCGATGTTGGCGAGCGCGACCGTCAGGCCTTCCAGGATGTGGGCGCGGTTGCGCGCCTTGCGCAGTTCGAAGATGGTCCGACGGGTCACCACTTCGCGACGGTGGCGCACGAACGCTTCCAGCATCTGCTTCAGATTGAGCAGCTGCGGGCGGCCATCGACCAGCGCGACCATGTTGATGCCGAACACCGATTCCATCGGCGTCTGCAGGTACAGGTTGTTGAGGACGACCTCGGCGGATTCGCCGCGCTTGACCTCGATGTAGATGCGCATGCCGTCCTTGTCGGACTCGTCGCGCAGCTCGCTGATGCCTTCGAGCTTCTTTTCCTTCACCAGCTCGGCGATCTTCTCGATCAGCCGTGCCTTGTTCACCTGGTACGGGATCTCGGTAACGATGATCGACTCGCGGCCGTTGTCGTCGTTGACCTCGATATCGGCCTTGGCGCGCATGCGCACGCGGCCACGGCCGGTGCGGTAGCCGGCGATGATGCCGGCGGTGCCATTGATGATGCCGCCGGTGGGGAAATCCGGGCCGGGGATGTACTGCATCAGGCCGTCGACATCCAGTTCCGGATTGTCGATCAGCGCGATCAGGCCGTTGACCACTTCCGACAGGTTGTGCGGCGGGATGTTGGTCGCCATGCCCACCGCGATACCGGCCGAGCCATTGACCAGCAGGTTCGGGAAGCGCGTCGGCAGGACCGTCGGCTCCTGTTCCTTCTCGTCGTAGTTGGGCTGGAAATCGACGGTTTCCTTGTCGATGTCGGCCAGCAGCTCATGGGTGAGCTTGGCCATGCGGGCTTCGGTGTAACGCATGGCGGCCGCGGAGTCGCCGTCGACCGAACCGAAGTTGCCCTGGCCATCGACCAGCATGTAGCGCAGCGAGAACGGTTGCGCCATGCGCACCAGCGTGTCGTAGACCGACTGGTCGCCGTGCGGGTGGTACTTGCCGATCACGTCGCCGACGATACGGGCGGACTTCACGTGCGGCTTGTTGGCGTGGTTGCCCAGTTCGTTCATCGCGAACAGGACGCGCCGGTGGACAGGCTTGAGACCGTCGCGGACATCCGGAAGCGCGCGCCCCACGATCACGCTCATCGCGTAATCGAGATAGCTGCGTCGCATCTCGTCTTCGAGGTTGACGGGGATGATTTCCTTGGCGGTATCGGCCATTCGGGTTCCGTGTTTCTTTGGTTGTCTCGGGCCCGAATCCGGGCCCACACCTTCCCGGCCGGGACAAGTCCGGCGGGGCAGGATCGGGCGGGGATTCCGGCAGGTTCTGCAGCCTGCGGAGTGTATCACAGACACCCCATCCAGCGGACCGTTTCACCCAGAGAAACAAGCACTTATGGCTGCACCTGCCGGCGCGCGGGAGCACCGGGGCGACGACTGCCCGGACCGTGGCGGACCGGAAACGGAAAAGCCCGGCCAAGGCCGGGCTTTTCCGATGGAACTGGTGGGCGGTACAAGTTTCGAACTTGTGACCCCTGCCGTGTGAAAGCAGTGCTCTACCGCTGAGCTAACCGCCCGAAATCATCGGGGCGCGAATGATAAGCGCGGACCGGGCGCCCGGTCAACGCGCCCGCCTTCAGCGATCCTTGGTATCGCACAGCGCACTGACCCGCCTGGGCGGCGCGAAGGCGTCGCTGCGCGCCTCCGGCCAGAAATCGCGGAACACCGCATGGGACGGCACGCGGCCCAGCAGTTCGCCCGGCTCCAGGAAGCGGTACAGCGCCGCCAGCGACCGCACTTCGATCGGCGACACCCGCCGCAGGATGTGCTCCGGCCCCAGCTGCTGGGGATGCTCCAGCCCCGCCGCGCACAGCATGTCGCGCAGCGCCTTCAAGGTATTGTCGTGGAACTGCTGCACGCGCACCGACTTGTCGCCCACGTCCAGGTGCTTCCAGCGCGCGGGATCCTGGGTGGCCACGCCGGTCGGACAGCGATCGTTGTGGCAGCTCTGCGACTGGATGCAGCCCAGCGCGAACATGAAGCCGCGCGCGGCGTTGCACCAGTCCGCACCCATCGCCATGGTGCGGGCGATGTCGAAGGCACTGATGATCTTGCCTGCCGCGCCGATCCGGATGCGGTCACGCAGATTCAGCCCGACCAGCGTGTTGTGCACCAGCAGCAGCGCCTCGTGCATCGGCACGCCAACGTGGTCGATGAACTCCGCGGGGGCCGCGCCGGTACCGCCTTCCGCACCGTCCACGACGATGAAATCCGGGAGCAGCCCGGTCTCGTGCATGGCCTTGGCGATGCCGAACCATTCCCACGGGTGGCCGATCGCCAGCTTGAAACCCGTCGGCTTGCCGCCCGAAAGTTCGCGCAGGCGGGCGACGAACTGCAGCAGCTCGACCGGCGTGGAGAACGCGGAGTGCTTCGCTGGCGAGACGCAGTCGTGCCCCATCGGCACCCCGCGTGTCGCAGAGATCTCCGCGCTGACCTTGGCCGCCGGCAACACGCCACCGTGACCCGGCTTGGCGCCCTGGGACAGCTTCAGCTCGATCATCTTCACCTGCGGCGAATGCGCGTTCTCGATGAAGCGCGCCTCGCTGAAGCGCCCCTGCTCGTCGCGGCAACCGAAGTAGCCCGAGCCGATTTCCCACACCAGGTCCCCGCCCTTCTCGCGGTGATAGGGCGAGATCGAACCTTCGCCAGTGTCGTGGTAGAAATTGCCGCGTCGCGCGCCTTCGTTCAGCGCGCGCACGGCATTGGCCGACAACGAACCGAAACTCAACGCCGAAATATTGAACACGCTGGCCGAATACGGCTGCGCGGTGCCGGCGCCGATCACCACGCGGAAGTCGTGGGAATCCACGTGCGCCGGCGCCATCGAATGATTGATCCATTCATAGTCGACGCCGTAGACGTCCTGCTGGCTGCCGAACGGCACCACGTCACTGACACCTTTCGCGCGCTGGTAGACCAGTGCGCGCTGCTGGCGCGAGAACGGCACTTCCGCCGTGTCGCCCTCGATGAAGTACTGGCGGATCTCGGGACCGACCGATTCCAGCCCGTAACGGAAGTGCGCCAGCACCGGATAGTTGCGCCGCAGCGTGCTGCGCGTCTGCAGGACGTCCCACGTGCCCAGCAGTGCCAGCGCACCGAACACCGCGACACCCCACCACGCTCCCGGCCACATCGACGCGAACGCCAGTGAAGCGGCAGCCAGCAACACGCAGACAGCAAAGGCGAGGTAACGCTGCATCCGGCAGTCTCCCGTGGGCCAGCCACGATTCTATGCCATGCCCTGCGACCGCATGCCGCAGCCACCGCGCAGGGTTGATCCGGATCAATGCCGGCCGAAACGCACGGTGCGACGTTGGCGCCACCACAACCGGGGAGAACACGACATGCATCCGATCCTGCGCGAGATCCTGATGGAGCCGGTGGGCTGGCTGGCCATCGGCGGCAGCATCATCATGGTGGGCATCAGCGTCTTCGTGGCGCTGTTCGTGCGCCGCAAGGTGCGCGAGGAAGAGAAGAAGCGGCAGCGCTGAGGCAACAGCGGCGCGATGGTGCCCGGAGCCGGAATCGAACCGGCATGGCCTCGCGGCCGGCGGATTTTAAGTCCGATGCGTCTACCAGTTTCGCCATCCGGGCATGCGGATAGCCTGCCTCAGTCACGCCGCATTGGAAAGCGCCCGAATGTGCCGATGGACAGACCGGAAAAGAAGAAGCCCCGCATGCGGGGCTTCTTCCGTGCTCACCAGGGAGCGTATATGGAGCGGGAAAAGGGACTCGAACCCTCGACCCCGACCTTGGCAAGGTCGTGCTCTACCAACTGAGCTATTCCCGCGTTGGGAGATCGTGGCGATCTCCGGATTTGGAGGCCTGGGTCGGAATTGAACCGGCGTACGCGGATTTGCAGTCCGCTGCATAACCACTCTGCCACCAGGCCGGTGGCGACCGCACCAGACTGGCGCAATCACGACGCCTTTTCAAGCGTCCTGCAACACAAAGCCCCGCGAACGGGGCTTTGGGAACCATCCTTCTCAGGACGAAATCTGGAGCGGGAAAAGGGACTCGAACCCTCGACCCCGACCTTGGCAAGGTCGTGCTCTACCAACTGAGCTATTCCCGCGTCGAGAAGGTCGAAATTGTAGCGTCTTGTTTCGGCATGTCAACACTCTTTTCCTCGCCGTCGCGCAGGATGGGCCACGCCGCGAGCAGGTACTGGATGCCCGACCACAGTGTCAGCAGGGCCGCAATGGCGAGCAACCAGTCGCCCAGCAGGAACACCCAGCGGCCCATCCAGATGTCGCCCAGCACCTGCTTGCCGGGGGTGGACGCATACAGCAGGCAGGACAGCGCCACCATCTGCACGATGGTCTTGATCTTGCCGAGGGCAGCCACCTTCACCGTGGCGCGCTGGCCGAGTTCGGCCATCCATTCACGCAACGCGGACACCGCGATCTCGCGACCGACGATGACGGCAGCCCAGATGGCCATCCACATGGTCGGATTGTCCTGCACGATCAGGAACAGCGACACCGCCACCATCAGCTTGTCGGCCACCGGATCGAGGAACGCGCCGAAGGCCGAGTACAGGTGGTAGCGGCGCGCGATCCAGCCATCCAGCCAGTCGGTGACCGCCGCCAGGACGAAGATGAACGCAGCCGCGAAGTTGGTCCACGAATACGGTAGGTAGAACACCAGCACCAGCACCGGGATCAGCACGATCCGCAGCAACGTGAGCCAGGTGGGGACGGTCAACTTCATCGCAGGCTTACTCGGTTCCGGCCTCGGGCATCGGCAGCCCGTGCAGGTTAGCGTAGATTCGCTCGGCCAGTGCGGCATTCACGCCTTCCACGCGCGCGATCTCGTCGGCACCGGCGGCCTTGAGGCCCGCCAATCCTCCGAAATGCTTGAGTAGGCTGGCGCGCCGCCGCGGACCGATGCCGGGAATGTCTTCCAGCTTGCTGGTCATGCGCGCCTTTTGTCGCTTGCCGCGATGACCGGTGATCGCAAAACGGTGCGCCTCGTCGCGCACCTGCTGGATCAGCTGCAACGCCGGCGACGCGGCGCCTGGCCGTATTTCCCGGCCATCAGGCAGCACCAGCGTCTCGTGGCCGGCCCGACGCTCGACGCCCTTGGCGACACCGACCAGCACCACCCCGTCCACGCCCAGGTCGGCGAGCGCGGCCTGGGCCTGGGCCAGCTGACCCGCTCCGCCGTCGATGAGCAGGACATCGGGCAGTACCCCGCCCTCCTCCACCGCACGCCGGAAACGGCGCTCGATGGCCTGGTGCATGGCCGCGAAATCATCCCCCGGCGTGATGCCGGTGATGTTGTAGCGCCGGTACTGGGAACGCACCGCACCGTTGGCATCGAAGACCACACATGAAGCGACCGTGGCTTCGCCCATCGTGTGGCTGATGTCGAAGCACTCGATGCGCTTGGCGACGTCGGGCAACGCGAGCAGCTCCTTCAGCGCTTCGCTGCGCGCGGTCTGGGCGTTGCGGCTGCCCAGCTCGGTCACCAGGGCGATTTCGGCGTTGCGCTTCGCGAGATCCAGGTAACCGGCGCGTTCGCTGCGGACGCTCCACTTCAACTGGACCTTGCGACCCGCCGCCGAGGCCAGCGCATGCTCGATCAGTTCCGCTTCCGCAATCTCGCGATCGAGGACGATCTCCTGCGGCGCGGGCTGTTCGGCGTAGTACTGCGACACGAACGCGCCCAGCACCTCCTCCGCGCTGTCCTCGCCATTGGTTTTCGGGAAGAACGTGCGCGTGCCCAGGTTGCGGCCGTCGCGGAAGGCCAGCAGCAGCACACAGGCGTGGCTGCCCTGCATGGCGCAGGCGAGCACGTCCAGGTCGGCGGCATGCCCGTCCACGTACTGGCGCGCCTGCAATGTGCGGATCGACGCCACCAGGTCGCGCAGGCGGGCCGCCTTCTCGAATTCGAGTTCCGCGCTCGCCTGCTCCATCGCCGTGCCGAGCTCGCGCGTGAGTTCGTCGCTGCGCCCGTCCAGGAACAATGCCGCGCGGCGTACCGATTCCGCGTAGTCCGCCTCTTCCACCAGCCCCACGCACGGCCCGCTGCAGCGCCCGATCTGGTACTGCAGGCACGGGCGCGAGCGGTTGCGGAACACGCTGTCCTCGCAGTTGCGGATGCGGAACAGCTTCTGCATCAGGTTCAGCGTTTCGCGAACCGCGATCACGCTGGCGTACGGGCCGAAATAGCGCCCCGGCACCGCACGGGCGCCACGATGGAATGCGATACGGGGCCATTCCTCGCGCGTGAGCAGCACGTAGGGATAACTCTTGTCGTCGCGCAGCAGCACGTTGTAGCGCGGCGTCAGCGACTTGATCAGCTGGTTCTCCAGCAGCAGCGCTTCGGCTTCCGTGCGGGTGACGGTCACGTCCATCCGCACGACCTGCGACAGCATCGACAGGATGCGCGGCGACTTGGGCGAACTGTTGAAGTAGCTGGCGACGCGCTTGCGCAGCGCGCCGGCCTTGCCGACGTACAGCAGGGCGTCGTCCGCGGCGTACATGCGGTACACGCCGGGCGCCGTGCTCAAGCCGGCAGCGAACGCCTTGCCGTCGAATTCCGCCTGGGGACTGCCGCTCATTCGTCGATCGGAACGTGGCTCAATTCGCCGGTGGCGATATCGTAGCGCAGCACTGCGTGTGCATCCGTTTCCGCGATCCATACCGCGCCTGCGGCGACGGAAAGACCCGCCGGACCATGCAGGGCCCGGGGCAGCGCCACCGTGGTCAGTTCGCCGCCACCCAGGCGCAGGGTGCGCAGGCTGCCGTTGCCACTGTCGGCAATCCACATGACCGGCGCATCGGGACTGAGTGCGATGGCCTGCGGATGCTGGAGACGCGCGCGGTCACGTGGGCCATCCTCGGCACCGAACGTCCACGCGCCCTGCCCGATCAGCGTCTGCACGGTATCGCCACGCAATTGCATCGAACGCACCGCCGAACCGACCGCATCGCAGACGTAGAGCGTCTGCAGCACCGCCGCCAGCCCGGCCGGCTGCGCGAAGGCCGCCATCGGCCCGCTGCCATCGCGGACATCGAGTTGCCCGGAGCCGGCCCGCGGGCGGATCTCGCGCGTGCCCAGGTCGTAGCTCCACACGCGGTTGTCGCCCGCCATCGCGAGGAATATCTGGTTGTTGTTCACCACCAGCGCCTGCGGCTGGTTGAGCGCCACGTTGCGGGGCGCGGCGACCACGCCCTCGGTCGGTTCGCCTGCACGACCGTTGCCGCAGAGGGTATCCACGGTACTGGTCGGCAGATTGATGCGTCGCAGGGCATGGTTTCCGGTGTCCGCCACGTACAGCGACTCGCGCACCAGGGCCAGACCCTGGGGACGGCGGAACGCGGCGTGGTTGAGCTCGCCATCGGCCAAGTCGGGTGTCCCCATGCCGAACTGCCGGATCACCCGCCCCAGGTGATTGCACTCCAGCACGCGGTGATGGCCACTGTCGGCGACGAACAGGCGATCAGGCGTGGCCACCAGTCCGGCGGGGAAGCACAGCGGCATCCGGGGTTCCGGGTGGGCTTCGCGGAACGCCCGCAGGTCGTCGTCCGGTGGCACATGCAATCCGTCGCACAGGCGCGCGATGTGCCGCTCCAGTTCGGCCAGTCCATCCGCACCCACGATCCGGTGCTGGACCTGGCCTTCGCCATCGATGAGCAGGACCGTCGGCCACGATTCCACCCCGAAGCGCTGCCACGCCACCCAGTCCGCGTCGTGCGCGAGCGGCAGCACGTTGCCGTGCCGGCGCAGGCGTTTGAGGGCGCTTTGCGGGTCGCGCTCGCTGTCGAAGCGCGGCACGTGGATGGCCAATGCCTGCAGCCGGCCCAGGTGGCGGGCCTGCAGTACGGCCAGGTCATTGAGCCGCTGCGCGCACCAGGCCGAGGCACTGTTGACGAAGGCCAACGCCACGATGCGACCCCGCTGCTCGTGCAGCGTGGTCGCTGGTGCATTCAGCCACTGCAGGGCACGCGGCAGTTCGGGGGCCAAGATCATGTCCGTCATCTTCCCTGATTATGCCCAAGTCTCATTCCGGGGAGAGCCGGGCCACGACCGCCTGTGCGGCGGAATCGACCAGTCGCCAGACCCGCTGGAAGTCCTCCGGCCCGCCCGTATAGGGGTCCGGCACTTCGCCTCCGGCCTGCACGCCGGCCCATTCCAGCAGCAGCGCCACCCGGTCGCGTCGGGTTGCAGGCGCGATCCGCAACACGTCCCGCAGGTTCGCGCGGTCGGCGCAGAGCAGCCAGTCGAAGGCATCGAAATCACGTGCGGACAGCTGGCGTGCGCGCTGCATGCCGATATCGACACCATGGCTGCGGGCGCAGGCGATGGCGCGGCGATCCGGCGATTCACCAGCATGCCAGCCACCGGTGCCGGCCGAATCCACCTCCACCTGACCGGCCAGGGACGATGCCTCCAGCCGGGCGCGCAACGCGCCTTCGGCCATCGGAGAGCGGCAGATGTTGCCCAGGCAGACGACCAGCAGCTTCACTGGTCCGCGCCCCGCAGGATGGACTCCGCGCGGGCAAGGTCTTCGGGGGTGTCCACGCCCGGCGGAAACGGCTCGGGCGTCAGCGCCACGGCGATGCGGTGGCCGGCTTCGAGTGCCCGCAACTGCTCCAGCGACTCGACCTGCTCCAGCCGGCCGGGCGGCATCTGCGAGAACCGGCGCAGGAAGCCGGCGCGATAGGCGTAGATGCCGATGTGGCGCAACCACTGGCCTGGCGGGAGGGCATCGCGCGACTGCGCGAAGGCATCGCGGTGCCAGGGAATCGGCGCGCGACTGAAGTACAGCGCATCGCCATTGGCGGCACGCACCAGCTTGACCGCGTTCGGGTCGAACAAGGTGGCCGCGTCGTCCACGGGTACCGCCAGCGTCGCCATCTCCGCGCCACTGGACGCCAGCGTGTCGGCAACCGCCCGGATGCCGGCCGGCGGTGCGAACGGTTCATCGCCCTGGAGATTCACCACCAGCGCGTCGTCGGCCCATCCGGCGATGTCGGCACACTCGGCCAGGCGGTCGCTGCCTGAGGCATGTCGTTCGGATGTCATCGCCACACGCACCTCGGTGGCCACCAATGCGTCACGGATGCGGGCGTCATCCGTGGCGACCCAGACTTCGCGCGCACCGGCGGCCAGCGCACGGCGCGCCACATGGACGACCAGCGGCGTGCCGCCAAGGAGGCGCAGCGGTTTGCCGGGCAGCCGCGACGCGGCATAGCGGGCGGGAATGGCGACGATGAAATCGGTCATCGGGATCCGGCTCGGGTCAGGGATGAAGAGAACGATCTACTTCGGATCGGCTGCTGGCGGACGCGCGCGACCCAACCGGTCCAGCAATGCGACCCAGAACGCTTCCGGCAGCTTCGCCGCCACCGGCACGCTGTAGAACCAGTTGTTGGCGAATGCGGCGCACTTCACCGCATCCTTCTCGGTCATGAGGACCGGCAGTTCGCTGCCGAACGCGAAATCTTCCGCGCGGTACGCATGATGGTCCGCGAACGCATGCGGCACCACGCCCAGGCCCTGCCTCCGCAACATGGCGAAGAAACGGGCCGGATTGCCGATGCCCGCCACCGCATGCACGCGCTGGCCGGCGAAACCCGCCAGCGGCTTCGGCCTGCCGCCACGCAACGGCAGCGCGTCATCGGCCTGCAACTGCATCGGCCATTCACCGAAGGCGACCGTGTCTTCGGACGATGGCAGGTTCACCACCCGGAACCCGCACGTCGCCGCGCGCGCCACGGGCTCGCGCAGCGGGCCGGCGGGCATGAGCCGTCCATTGCCGTAGCGGCGCGCGCCATCGATCACCTCGATCTCCACATCGCGCTGCAGGCGGTAGTGCTGCAGTCCGTCGTCGCAGATCACCACGTCGCAACCGGCGGCCACCAGGGCCTTGGCGGCTGCGACACGATCACGGTCCACGCGCACCCGCGTGCCGGTATGCCGCGCAATGAGGACGGGCTCGTCCCCCCCCTCTTCCGGCGGGGTCGCCGCATCCACCCAGCGCGCCTGCGCCTCGTCGCGACGGCCGTAACCGCGGCTCGCCACGCCCGGCCTGAAACCCGCCGCGCGCAATCGCTCCATCAGCGCGATGGTCAGCGGCGTCTTGCCGGTGCCGCCGGCCGTGATGTTGCCCACCACGATGACCGGCGCGCCCACCCGTTGCTGGCGCAGCAGACCGACCCCGTACAGCCAGCTGCGCAGGGCAACCAGCATCCCGTACACGCCCGCGAGCGCACGGGCCCACAGGGGCACCCGCCCGTTGCCAAACCAGTAATCCGGCGGTTGCGGCATCGCGCGCTGGCTCACCCCGCCTCACCCTCGCGGAACTGCATCTGGTGCAGATGTGCGTAGAGCCCGCCTCGTGCCAGCAGTTCCGCGTGCGTGCCCTGCTCGACCAGGCGGCCCTGGTCCAGCACGAGCACCTGGTCGGCGTGCTCGATGGTCGACAGGCGATGCGCGATGACCAGCGTGGTACGGTCCGGCATCAACTTCTGCAGGGCGTTCTGCACCAGCCGCTCGGATTCGTTGTCGAGCGCGGCCGTGGCCTCGTCGAGGATCAGGATCGGCGCGTCCTTCAACATCGCGCGGGCGATCGCCAGGCGTTGGCGCTGGCCACCGGACAGGCGGCCCCCCTTGTTGCCGATCGGCGCCTGCATGCGCTCGGGCATCTCCTGCACGAATTCCATCGCGTTGGCGCCACGCACGGCCTCTTCCATGGCCGTGGCCTCGGCTCCCTGCAGTTCGCCATACGCCACGTTCGCGGCGACGGTACCGTCGAACAGCATCACCTGCTGCCCCACCAGCGCGATCTGCCGGCGCAGGTCCGCGAGGCGGTAGTCCTGCAGCGGATGGCCGTCGAGCAGGATCTGGCCGGATTCGGCCTCGTAGAAGCGCGGGATCAGCTTGATCAGCGTCGACTTGCCGCTGCCGGAACGCCCGACGATGGCGGTGACGGTACCCGGGCGCGCGGTGAAACTGATGCCCTCCAGCGCCGGCCGGCTCTGGCCGGGATAGCGCGTGGTGATGTCGCGGAATTCGAGCAGTCCCTTCGAGCGCTCGAGCGCGCGGCTGCCCACATCCCGCTCGTCCTCGGCATCGAGCACGGAGAACAGGCGCTGTGCCGAGGCGACGCCCCGCTGCAGCATGTTCTGCACGTTGGTCAGTTGCTTGAGGGCCGGGATGATGGCCATCATGGAAATCATCAGCGTGACGAACCCACCTGCGGTCAACCGCCCGGCCATCGCCTCGCGCCCGGCGAAGAACAGCAGCAGGGCCAGTCCGACCGAGCCCATCAACTGCACCATCGCCGACGATATGCTGCGGGTGGCTTCTACCTTCATCGCCAGCCTCAGGTTCGCGTTGGCCAGGCCGGCATATCGCGTCAACTCGCTCTGCTGCGCGCCGTAGACCTTGACCTCCTGCTGGTTGGACAGGGTCTGGTCGGCGGCCTGCATCATCTCGGCGCCGCTTTCCTGGATGCGATGGCTGATGCGCCGGTAGCGCTTGGCCACCTTGTCCATGATCCAGGCCAGCGGCGGCGCCATGACCAGGATGGCCAGCGTGACCTGCCAGCTGGTGATGAACATCACCACCAGAGCCGCGATGATCTGCAGCACCTGCTGCAGCATGACCTTCATCGCATCGACGGCGGCCTGCGCCATCTGGTCGGCATCGGACCCCAGGCGCACCAGCATGGCAGGCACGGGTTCGGTATCAAAACGCAGGCCCGGCAACCGCAGGTACTTGCCCAGCACGTTCACGCGCACATCGCGGGCGATGCTGCGCGCTGCCTTGCCCATGCCCATGTCGGTGATGTAGCCGGCGATGCCGCGGATGACGAACAGACCCACGATGGCCAGCGGCAGCAACAGGCTCTTGGCCTTGTCGCGATCGATGAAGGTCTCGTTGACCACCGGCTCCATCAGCTTGCTGAACGCGCCACCCGCCGCTGCCTCGATCAGCATGCCGACAGCGGCCAGCGCCAGCAGTCCGCGGTACGGCCTGGCAAAGCCCATCAGCCGCTTGTAGACCTGCCACGCAGAGCCGTCGCGGCTCACTTCTTCGCCTCCGGCGCGGTGGCGATGTTGATTTTCCGGAAACCCAGCTGGCCCAGCGCATCCAGCGCCGTCACCACCGCCTGGTGCGGCGTGCGCGCATCGGCGCGCAACAGCACGGGGCGGCTGCGGTCACTGCCCGCCACCTGCTGCAGCGTCTGCTTCAGGGCGTCGATGTCGGGGCGGAGGACTTCATGCTCGTCCACGAAGTAGCGCCCGTCCGCATTAACCAGCACGCTCAGCGCCTTGACCTGCGCCGCCACCGGCTCGCCATGGGCGCTGGGCAGTTGGAGCTGCAGCATCGAGCGAGCGTCGAACGTGGTGGTGATGACGAAGAAAATGATCAGCACCAGGATCACGTCGATCAACGGCACGAGGTTGATCTCGGGTTCTTCCTGCGCGCGGTCGTCGCGGATGCGCATGCGGTTGGCCTCAGGCGCTGGCGGGTGCCGGCGCGACCACGCCGGACGGGCGCGCCACCGGACGGGGATGTCGGGCTTCCAGCGCGTCGACCAGCGCCGTGGCTTCCTTCTCCATCTCCATCACGTAACCGGTGACCTTGCCGCGGAAATAGCGATGGAACAGCAGCGCGGGGATGGCCACGATCATGCCCGCGGCGGCGCACACGAGTGCC
This sequence comes from Pseudoxanthomonas sp. LARHCG66, assembly GCF_052871755.1. Taxonomy (NCBI): domain Bacteria; kingdom Pseudomonadati; phylum Pseudomonadota; class Gammaproteobacteria; order Lysobacterales; family Lysobacteraceae; genus Pseudoxanthomonas; species Pseudoxanthomonas sp. LARHCG66. The sequence goes on from NZ_JBIXJW010000007.1 coordinate 121,952, forward strand.
TTGCCGATACCCCCCGCCAGCGCGTTGACATCGCCCACGCCACTGTCCTGGATGCCCAGGAACATCTGGATCATGCCCACCACGGTGCCCAGCAGGCCCAGCAGCGGACCGGCGGAGGCGATGCTGCCGAGGGCGTTGAGGAATTTCTCCATCCGGTGGACGACATGCCGGCCGGTGTCCTCGATGCGCTCGCGGATCTGCTCGCGCGGCTTGTTGCGCACATCCAGCGCCGCCGCCAGCACTTCACCCAGGGGCGAGTTGCGGCGCAGCGAATCGATGTGCGCCGCCTCCAGTTGCCCGCGGCCGGCCCACGCGCGCACTTCCTCACCCAGGCCGGGTGGCAGGATTTCCTTGCGGCGCAGCGACCAGAAGCGTTCCACCACGATGGCCAGGGCCAGTATGCCGAGCAGCAGCAGCGGGATCATCGGCCAACCGCCGGCCTTCACCAGTTCCAGCACGTTCAGTCCTCCGGCACATCGGGCCGTCCTTCTTCCAGCCGATAGGATAGCCCACCGGCCCGCTGGCGCCGCACGGCATCCCACCAGCGTGGCCGGTCGTGACGCCGTTCACGTACGCGCAGTCCATCGCCACCCAGCCATACGCGCAACGCGCCACCGGACTGCGTGTCAAGCAATTCACCGCCCCGCGACTGCCAGCGAGCCACCACCTGGGCCCGTGGATGCCCGAAGCGGTTGCCTGCCCCGCTGGAATTCACGGCAAGCCGGGGCGATGTGGCGGCCACGAATGCCGGATCGGAGGAGCCGGCGCTGCCGTGATGCGGCAGCACGACGACCTCCGACCTGAGCGAGCCCGCATGGCGATGGACCAGTCCGCGCTCGACGATGGTGCCGATGTCGCCCGGCAGCAGGACGCCCCCATGCGGCGTGTCCATCTTCAGTACGCAGCTCGCCTCGTTGCCCAGGTACGGAAAGTGGAGGCCCGGATGCAGGAAGCTGAAGCGCACGCCATCCCACATCCACGACGCGCCCGCCACGCAAGGCGCCCGCGCATCCAGCGGGCTGCCCGGCGGCGCCAACACCGCCTGCACCGGAAAGGCATCGCGGACGGCATCGACGCCGCCGGCATGATCGTTGTCGGCATGGCTGATCACCATCGCGTGCAGGCGCGACACCCCCAGCGCACGCAGAGCCGGTACCACGGCCCGCTCGCCCGCATCGAAACCTTCCTCGACGGCAGGCCCCGCGTCGAACAGCAAGGCGTGGTGTGCCGTGCGTACCAGCACCGCCAGCCCCTGCCCCACATCGATCACCACCAGTTCGACTTCACCCTCGCGCGGCAACTCGCGATCCGGCCACAGCAGTGGCAACCACAACAGCAACGCAAGCGCTTTCCCCGGTACGCCACGCGGCAGCAGCAGCCAGAACCCGCCCCCCAGCGCCAGCCAAAGCGCCCATGCGCGGCTTTCGGGCAGCCACCACAACGCATAGGGATGTTTCGCCATGCCGTCGAAGAGCACCCAGCTCCACTCGAAGCACGCCGCAGCGGCGCGCCATGCCCATGCGCCCGCACCCACGTGCATCGTTTCCAGCCCTGTCCCGAGCAATGACAGCGGCACCACCACCAGACTCCACCATGGAATAGCAATCAGGTTGGCCACCGGGCCTGCGAGCGAAGCCTGGCCGAACAACACGGCGGTGAAGGGCAGCAGACCCACCGTGGCCACACCCTGGGCCGGCAGGAACGCCTTCGCCCAATGCTGCGAGGCCGGCAGGCACCATGCCAGCCACGCCACACCGCCGAAGCTCAGCCAGAAACCTGCCGCCAGCAGCGACAAGGGGTCGAACACCAGCACCGCCAGCATCGCCAGCGCCAATGCGTCCACCAGCCGCACATGGCGCCGCGCCAGCCGCGCGATCACCACCACCGCGATCATCAGCACGGTGCGTACCGTCGGCAGCGCGAAGCCGGCGACGGCGGCGTATCCCAGCGCGCCGGACAACGCCAATGCGCCTGCCGCCTGCGGACGTGGAATCCTCCTCGACAGCGCGGGAAACAAGCTCCACACCCCCGCCCCACCCAAGGCACAGAATCCCGCCACCAGCCCCACGTGGAATCCGGAAATGGCGATCAGGTGGGTCAGGCCCGTGGCACGCAGCACCTGCCAGTCGGCATCCTCCAGCGCCCGCGTGTCTCCCAGTGCCAGCGCCTGCACGAAGCGCGTCGACGGACCGGGCGTCGCACGCCCGATCCTGTCGGCCATGTCGCTGCGCCACGCGTCAATACCCTCTCCGGGCGACAGCCGACGCGCACGCGTGGCATCACGCACATAGCCCATGGCGCTGATGCGCTGGGCCGCCGCATGGCGTTCCGCATCCACGCCGCCGGGATTGGCCAGCCCGCGCGGCGCTCGCACGCGAACCTCGAACTGCCAACGCTCGCCCGCACCCAGTTGCATGCGTGGTCCAGGCTTCGTCGCACCGAAATCGTCGTACCACGCCAACCGGATCTGCCTGCCGCGCAATGGCGCGGGTTGGCGTTCCCCGTCATCAACGCGCAGCAGGAAGCGGGTTCGCCGCGCCTGTGGGTCAGGCAGGCCGACCACCTGCCCGCTGACCACCACGTCACGCCCTTCCCATGCCACAGGCAGCTGTGAACCCAGGCTCCACGCCGCATGCAGTCCTGCCCATCCGATACCCGCCAACGCGGCGCCCAGCCAACGCCACCGGGAGGGAGACAACCACCCGACGAGCCCGAGCGCGAGCGCGCACCACAGGATCACCATCGCGGGCAGCGCAGGACGCCAGAGCATGACGACCATGCCGAGCAGCAAGGCAGCCGTGCACGCCATCCCGAACGGCGGCAACGGCAGCTTCCGCATGCGCGTCGGCTCCATGTCAGCGGTCCAGGGGACTGAGCACCGCACCAGCGCCCCGATTGAGGACGTGTGTGTATATCTGGGTAGTCGCGACGTCCTTGTGGCCGAGCAGTTCCTGCACGGTGCGGATGTCGTAGCCGCTTTCGATCAGATGAGTGGCGAAGGAGTGGCGCAGCGTGTGCGCGGTCACCGGCTTGGTGATGCCCGCCGATACCCGCGCCCGCTTGAGCGCCCGCGCCAGCATCGCCTCGTCCAGGTGGTGGCGTCGCCACCGGTCATCGCGTGGATCCAGACTGAGGTTCCGCGCGGGGAACACGTACTGCCACCCCAGTTCGCGCCCGGCACTCGGATACTTGCGCGAAAGCGCATGCGGCAGCCAGACCTCTCCCGCACCCTGCGCCAGGTCCTGCTGGTGCAGGACGTGCACGCGCTCCACCTCCGCCTGCAACGTCGGCACCAGGGACGCCGGCAACACCGTCCGGCGATCCTTTCCACCCTTGCCCTCCCGCACGGTGATCTCGTTGCGGGCGAAATCGACGTCCTTCACACGCACACGCACGCCTTCCATCAATCGCATGCCGCTGCCGTACAGCAGCCGGGCGAGCAGCGCCATGCGTCCGTCCATGTGGGCCAGCAAGGCCCTTACCTCCGAATGCGACAGCACCGTGGGAACCCGCAGCGGTCGTTTGGCGCGCACCACATCGTCCATCCATGCGAGCTTCAGGCCCAGGACCTCGCGATACAGGAACAGCACTGCGGACAGCGCCTGGTTCTGCGTACTCGCCGCCACCTTGCCCTCGACTGCCAGGTTCGTCAGGAATGCCTCGACCTGCACCGCCCCGAGCTCGCGCGGATGACGTTTGCCATTGGCCAGAATGAACCGGCGGATCCATCCCAGGTAAGCCCGCTCGGTGCGCAAGCTGTAATGACCCACGCGCAACCTTCGCGTGACTTCCTCCATCAACCCCACACGCCCCACCGCTCCCGAGCCCGATACCGCCCCGTCTCCCGACTGATATTCCATAGCCCCTGCATTCCATGCGACTAACGCAGGCAACGTCGCATCCGAGCTGCACCAAGGCCATCAGCCAAGCGATTGATCCAGCATAGGAAAACCCCGATTGACGCCCACGAGGCAAGCCTGAATACTCCGCGCTATTACCCTGGAATGGGGTCTACTAGGTGTTAGGCCGCAATGGAACAACCTTGGCAGTACTGGCTGCTTGTCTCGACACTCTATGTGCTCGGCGGCATCGGCTTTGCCGGCGTTACGCTCCTCCCGCTGCGCTCTTGGCTGCTCCTTCGCCGCAACACTCCGCTTTGGTCGGAGCTTGGCGCCGGAAGGGTCGCCTATGCCCTGCTGGTTCTATGCTCCGTCCTCGCCCTAGTGCTCTCCGGGGCATCGCTTGTTAACGTCGCTAGATGCTTGCTTGGGCTTCATTGCCACGCCAATCGGTCCGGTGGCTGGTTCTTCCTTGCCTGCATCGGCGCGTACTACCTGGCATTTGAGGCGTTCGCTTATGCTGTCCTGTGGGCCGCACGCCGGATTTCACGTGTTGCGGCCTAACAATTCATTCAAGCCGAACCCGCTTCGCGGGTCGGCTTAATTCAGGTGTTAGGCGACAGGACCATGATTAATTGCACCGACAACCCAGTGGGCTGGTCCCTGCTCCTTGACGACCTTGAGGATGCGCGTGAGCACTTGGACAACCTCATCAAGGAGATATCTGCGAGTTCAGGG
>NZ_JBIXJW010000008.1:0-95997 GCF_052871755.1 Pseudoxanthomonas sp. LARHCG66
CGGTGAGCTACACGGCGACGGTGAATGCCGCGGCCACGGGCACGGTGAACAACGCGGTGGTGGGCGACCAGGGCACCTGCTCGGCCGACTGCGACGTGGAGGTGCCGGTGACGGCGCCTGCGGTGACGTACAGCAAGTCGGTTGTCCTGCCTGCAGGGCAAACCGAAGTCTCGGCAGGGGATACCCTGGCGTACACGCTGAGCCTGTCGATCACCAATTCCCGCACGACGGCCATGCTGACGCTGACCGACACCCTGGGTCCTGGTCTGGATCTGGGCACCGTGACGGCGGGCACCTTCACCTGCGGCAATACCAACCCGCTGGTCTGTACCTTGCCTGCGGGCACGCTGCCGGGCACCTACACGGTGACCTACACGGCCACGGTCAACGACCAGGCTTCGGGCACGGTGAACAACGCCGTGGTCGGCACCGGCGATGACGCGCCGACCTGCGCAGGCAGCTGCAGCACCGAAACGCCGGTCACGGAGCCGCTGCCGCCGCTGGTGACGTACGCGAAGGGCGCGACATTGCCTGCGGACCAGACTGAAGTCAGCGTAGGCGACACGATCACCTATACGCTGACGGCGACGGTGAACAATGCGGCAACTACCGGTGATCTGGTGCTGACCGACACGCTGGGCACGGGCCTGGACTTCGTGGCGGTGACCGATGCCGGTGCGTACACCTGCAACAGCACCAACCCGCTGGTGTGCACGCTGCCCGCAGGCACGGTGCCTGGCACCTACACGGTGACCTACACGGCGACGGTGAATGCCGCGGCCTCGGGTACGGTGAACAATGCGGTGGTAGGCACCGGTGACGACACGCCGACCTGTGCCGATCGTTGCGATACCGTCACCCCGGTGGCCGAGCCGCGCGTGACCGTGACGAAGTCCTCCGATCCGGGGACGGGTGCTCAGGTGCAGATCGGGCAGACGGTGCGTTACACCCTGTCGGTCGCGATCAGCGCGTCCGCGCTGACCGAAGAACTGGTGCTGGTGGATACACCGGACCGCGGACTGACGCTGGGCGCATTGCCTGCGGGCTGCACGTTCGATGGCACCACGCTGACCTGCCGCTTGCCTGCCGGTACGGCCGCCGGTGTGCACGCGCTGAGCTATGACGCCGTCGTCAATGCGAACGCGGGCGCCATCGTCGGCAACCAGGTGGTCGCGTCGGGCGGCGGTGGTGAGCCGCCCGTCTGCACCACCTGCAGTACGGAGCATGAACTGGATGCACCGGAGATCCGCCTGAGCAAGGTGGCAGGCGCGCGCGAGGTCCGTATCGGTGACCTGGTCCGCTACACGTTGACCGTGGAGAACGTGGGCAGCACCGATCTGGTCAACGGCAATGTTGTCGATACGCCGGCGGCGGGCTTCAGCTACGTCGAGGGCTCGCTGTTGGCCAACGACGACGATGCCATGGCGACGGTTTCCGGCAGCAGCCCGCTCCGCTTCGGCGGTGTGGACGTGGCCGCCGGCGAGACCGCCACCCTGGTCTATGTGATGCGCGTCGGTGCGGGCGTCCGCCCGGGCACCCACGTCAACCAGGCGCAGGTGCGCTCGGCGACCGACGATCCGGTGTCCAATGTCGCCACTGCGGACGTGGTGCTCACGGCTGATCCGATGCTGGACGACAGCCTGCTGCTGGGCACGGTCTTCAACGACCGCGACGGCGATGGCTGGCAGGACAGCGCGGCACTGAGTGGCGTGAAGGTGCAGGGCGGCTTTGCCCCGGGTGCCTACATCGCGAACTCCACCACCGTGGACCGCGGCGCAGGACCGCAGCCTGAAGCGGACGCCAGTTCGCCGCTGCTGCACGGGATCGCCGTGGGCGCCATCAGCGGTCGCCAGTCGGTGGCCGAGGCGATCGACGCGCATGAAGTGGTCATCCGTCAGCACCTGAGCGAAGCCGCCTTCACGGACGACTTCATTCTGACGAGCGCCGAGGGCGTCACCGTTCGCATGGACGCGGCGGGCAACACCACGGTGCAGACCACCGGCGATGCCGCCAAGGGTCTGACGGCCGCGGCGCCGACGGTGGAGCGGCGCGTGGCCCAGGGCGACAAGGGCTATGTGGTCAACTACATCATCCGTAACGCCGGTATCGATGAGCGCGGCATCCCCGGTGTGCGCATCGCGTCGGTGGAAGGCCTGCTGATCGAGACCGACCAGTACGGTCGCTACCACCTGGCCGGTGTGTCCGGCGGCGCGTGGGAGCGGGGTCGCAACTTCATCCTGAAGGTCGACCCGTCCACCCTGCCGGCCGGCGCCGAGTTCACCACCGACAACCCGCTGCTGCGCCGGATCACCCCCGGTGTGCCGGTGCGCTTCGACTTCGGCGTGAAGGTGCCGGAACAGGTCATCGAAGGCGGCAGCGAGCAGGTCGAACTGGAGATGGGCGAGGTGTTCTTCGCCCCGGGCAGCGCCGAGGTTCGTCCGCAGTACCTGCCGGTGATCGAGGCCATGGCAGCCAAGGTGCGCGAGTACCAGGGTGGTGAAGTGGTCATCAATGCGAATGCCGATGGCGAGGCGCTGGCCTTCGATCGTGCAAACGCGGTCAAGGCGGCGCTGCTGGAGAAGCTCGACGCTGTTTCGGCCAAGGGACTGGTGGTCAGTGCGCGTGGCAACGTGGACGATCCGGGCTCGCTGATCGTCGGTGTCGATGAAGGGGGTGCCCTGCTTGGAACGGTGCTGTTCGACACGGACAAATCGAACATCCGTCCGGAGTTCGAGCCGTTGCTGGACAAGGTGGCGGCCGCGCTGGACAGGATGGGGGGCGGCAGCATCGCGATCGTCGGCCACACCGACGTGCGTGCATCGCACGCCTACAACGTCGCGCTCGGCATGCGCCGTGCCAAGGCGGTCTATGAAGCGCTCGCCAAACGCCTGAGTCCGGAGATACGTACGAAGGTCCGCGTGGAAGCCAGTAACGATCCGACAGCCCCTGTCGGCGTACGGAAGTGAGGGGGCGTGTCATGAAGAAGCGTATGAAGATGAAGCTGCTGGATTTCACGCTGATCAGTCTGCTGGCGGGCACGGCCCCGCTGGCGGGCGCCCAGACGGATGCAGGTACGCAGGCGGCGAAGGACCATGCCGACGGCATGGCCACGCCGGTGGACTGCAACGCCGAGACGTGCACGGGAGAGGAGGGACTGCTGTTCCGCCTGAGGACGCGCAGCTACGACAAACCGGTTACGCGGGAAACGAGCGAGCGCTCATCGTCGGAAGCCCTCCAGCCGGACCGCCGCGTCACCGTGGCGATGGAGCAGCCAGGCAAGGCGACCGCCGTGGGCAAGTTCTCCATCGACCTGCCGGGCGGAGGCGTCATCTGGGCCACGGAAGATCCCACGCTGGGCCAGCCCGAGCTGTCGGTGTCCGCGCCGTCGGTGGTGGCCTTCGATGGCGAACGCATCACCAAGCCGGTGCAGTTCTATGCGCGCGGCAACTATCCGGCCTTCATCAAGCGTCTGGAGATCTCGCTGTACCGCAGCAGCGACGGCGACCTGATCGAGCCGATCGCTACCATTCCGATGGAGGTTGCGGCGGTCAGCAGTGTGGAATGGGCGGGCGTGCTGCCGTCGAAGTACCCCTTCCGCAAGGGTGACGAGCTGGTGTACGTGCTGCGCGCCTACGGGGACAATGACAGCTTCGACGAAACCCATCCGCGGACCTTGCAGCTGGTGTCGCCGGAAGAAGCCGAGCGCGGTACCAACCTGCTGCGCGACAGCGTGGAACGCTCGCTGGGCAGCGCGTTGAGTGGCGAGCAAGCGCAAGCGCAAGCGCAGAGCCTGCTGGACAACGTGTTCGCCGACAACGGGCTGCGCCAGCAGAACATCGCGATGTATGGCTCCCGCATCCGTATCCAGGGCCGCAACATTCCGCAGACGGCATCGCTGACGATCAATGGCGAAAGCTATCCGGTCGACCAGGAGCGGAAGTTCGTCGCCGAGTATCTCGTGCCCGTCGGGCGGCACCGCTTCGATATCGGGCTGAGTGGCGAGAGCGCCGGAGGCAAGGATTCGGCCACGGGCTCCCACACCCTGGACGTGGACGTCACCGGACGCTACTTCTTCGGCGTCGGCCTGGCCGACGTCACCATCGCGCAGAACAAGGTCAGCGGTTCGGTTGAACCGTTCGCCAATGACAGCCGCTACGAGGATGATGTCATCAGCTACGGTCGCCTGGCGTTCTACGGCAAGGCCAAGTATGCCGGCAAGTATCTGGTCACTGCGCAGGCCGACACCACCCAGCGCGATCTGGACCGGCTGTTCAACGGATTCACCCAGGCCGATCCGCAGGACGTGTTCCGCCGACTGGATCCGGACCTCTATTACCCGGTGTATGGCGACGATTCCACGACCTATCGTGACGTGGATACGATGGGGCGCTTCTACCTGCGCGTGGACTGGGACAAGAACCAGGCGCTGTGGGGCAACTACAGCACCGGCATCACCGGCACCGAGTACGCGCAGTACCAGCGCTCGCTGTACGGCGCGGCGTTGAACTGGCGCTCCATCGCGACCAACCGCTGGGGCGACCCGGGAACCGAACTGCGCATGTTCGGCTCGCAGGCTGAAACGGCACCCGGCCACAACGAATTCATCGGCACGGGCGGCAGCCTCTACTACCTGCGCCACACCGACCTGCTGCCGGGCTCGGACATCGTGACGCTGGAGATCCGCGACCTGACCACGGGCCGCACGGAAAACCGTGTGGTCCTGCAGCGTGGCGCGGACTACGAGATCGACGAACTGCAGGGCCGCATCCTGCTGACGCGCCCATTGACGCAGATCACCCGCGAGAACATTCCCACGCTGACGCGCGACACGCCGCTGGACGGCTTCGAGCAGCGCCTGATCGTGGACTACGAATGGGTGCCGTCCGGCTTCGATGCCGACGACGTCACCGCCGGCTTCCGCGGCAAGCACTGGTTCGGGAACCATGTGGGCGTGGGTGCCACCTACGTGCAGGAGAACCGGGCGGGGCAGGACTACACGCTGGCCGCCGGGGACCTGACGCTGCAGGCGGGCAAGGGCACCTATGTCAAGGCCGAGTACGCGCAGACCGAATCATTCGGCGCGCCCGTGTTCTTCTCCGACAACGGCGGCCTGAGCTTCATCCAGCAGAACAACACGGCCATGTTCCGCGAGGGCGAGGCCAAGTCGCTCGAAGCCCGCGCCAATTTCAAGGAACTGGGCTGGACGGAACAGGACTGGAGCGTGGGGGCCTGGTGGCGCAATGCCAGTGCCGGCTACTCGATCTCGCGCTACGACACCGGCCGTCCGGTGACCGAGTATGGTGCCGAGCTGCTGGGCCAGTTCACCCCCAATCTGGGCCTGTACACGCGCTACACGCGGGCCGAGAGTGGTGCGGAATCACTGACGCAGGCGCAGGCTACGCTGGAATGGCGCATCAATGATGCCAGCACGTTCAGCGCCGAACTGCGTCGTGTGGATCAGGAAAGCACGTCGACCGACGTCGCGGGCACGCTGGGCGCACTGAAGTACCAGCATCGCTTCGGAAGCACGCTGGAACTGTACGGCGTTGGTCAGTTCACGCTGGATGACGATGGGGGGCAGTACGCCGACAACAACGCGCTGACGTTGGGCGGCAAGTACCTGTACGGCAACCAATCCTCGGTCGGCGCGGAAGTGACCACCGGCGACCGTGGCGAAGGCGCTACCGTGTCGGCGGAGCATCGCCTGACGGCCGAGCATTCCGTGTACGGCGCGTACACGTACTCCACCGACACCACGGCCTACGACTCGCTGTTCACCCGCAATGCGCAGAATGGCTGGACGCTGGGTCAGCGTTGGCGTTTGTCCAACCAGGTCAACCTGTACAACGAAAGCCAGTTCCTGAAGGAGCGCAACGAGTCGGGCCTGGCACACACCTTCGGCATGGATTTCTATCCGGCCCAGGGCTGGAACATGGGCTTCACGCTGTCCGATGGCGAGCTGACGAATTCGACCGGCGGCAATGTCGATCGTCGGGCGATCAGTGTGTCCGGCGGGCGCACCTCACCGGATACCGACTGGCAGAGCAAGCTGGAGTGGCGCGAGGACACCGGTGCGGAGCAGCGCGAGCAGTGGGTCAGCACGAATCGCCTGACCCACAAGATCAACGAGAGCTGGCGCATCGCCGCACGCTTGAACTACGCCGATACCGACGACCAGCTCAATCCGTTGGCAGGCGCGAAGTTCATCGAAGGCAACGTGGGCTTCGCCTATCGCCCGTGGAACAGCCAGCGCTGGGGCCTGTTCGGCCGCTACACGTATCTGTACGACCTGGCCACGCTGGGCCAGTTGGGTGGCGCGGAGTACGACCAGAAGTCGCAGATCCTGTCGTTCGAGGGCGTTTACAAGCCGGATCAGCACTGGGAGTTCGCCGGCAAGCTGGCCCGTCGAGAGGGCGAGGTGCGGATGGGGCGCGGCACGGGTGCGTGGCTGGATTCGGCGACCACGTTCGCAGCGGCGCAGGTGCGCTACGACCTGCGCACGCAGTGGCACGCGCTGGCCGAGTATCGCTGGCTGGACGTCGACAACGGCGGCACGAAGCAGGGCTTCCTGGTGGGCGTCGACCGCGACCTCAACAAGAATTTCCGCGTCGGCGTGGGCTACAACTTCACCGACTTCAGCGACGACCTGACCGACTTCGACTACGACCACAAGGGTTGGTTCCTCAACCTGGTCGGAACCTACTGACCTCATCACGGGCGAAGGATCGCCCGGCAGCGTCGTCCGGCGCGCGCATGCCCACGCGTTGGTGAGCCCGAGGCCTAGGGGCCAAGGGCTGTCGGTGCGCTATCGGATGTATCCGGCTGGTAGTTCCGCACCAGAGACTGGCGGATATGCTTCGTCAGCGCGTGACTGGTACCCAGGTGGCGGCTCGCTTCCACCAACGCATCCTGCAGCAGGGTTTCCGCCTGCTGCCTGTCATCCAGGTTCGCAGGCCTGCTGTGGCCGGCCCGCTGGATCAGCGCCTGCGCCAGCCAGAACTTGGCGGCGGGGGAGGGTTGGTGGTGCTGACGGGTGGCGTGGACGACCTCCTGCAGCAGGCCAATGGCTTGCGCCAACGAGGCACTGGCATCGGCGTCTGACTGACGGCCCGCGGCCGCGATGAGCGCGCGGCCCTGTTCCTCCTTGGCTGCGAGCGTGGCCTGGTGGCGCGGGCCGAGCATCTGCTCCAGCAGTTGGGAGGCCTGGCTGGCGAGCGCAAGTGCACTGGCTGGATCTTCGTGCAGCCGCAGACGGGCCTCCAGCATCAGCAGGCGTGCGTACTCGGGGTGCCGCGTTCCGTAAGCTGCGACGATCGCTTCGCGCACCTTCTCTACTGCGGCGGGTTGGATATCCTCCCCGCCGGACTGTTGGTACTTCACTTCCAACTGCAGTCGTTCGCTGCGCACGGTGTCCGGATGCGTCGACCCCAGTCGCTGGCGGCGCGAGGCCAGCAGTGATTCCGCCAGTGCGCCGGCTTCTGCATGACGCGCCTGCGACAGCAGCAGGGACAGGCGCGCTTCGCGGGCATTGTCTGCCAGCGCGGGAGATCTCGTGCCTGCCTGGTCGATGGCGCGTTGAAGGTCGCGGGCGGCCTCGGGCAGGTTCAACAGCTGCAGGTGCCATTGGCCGCGCAGGATGAGCAGTTCGACGCGGGTATCGAGCGCAACGCGTGAGGGCATGCCGGCGGCAGTTTCCTGCGCGAAGTTCAGGGCGTCGAACGCAGCGTCGTATTCCGCCAGGCCCCAGTTCGCGCGTGCCAGCTCCGTCAGCAGGCCGAGCGTGGTCATGTCGGCGGTCGGGCGTGTCGAAGTCGCCTGCTCCAAGCCCCCTGCGGCCACCTCGCGCGCTTCGGCATGGCGGGACTGGAGGTTGAGCAGGGTGGCGAGCATCGCCTGCGTATCGGACTGGTGCGCGCGATCATCCGCCAACAGGAGATTGGCTTCACCGGCCAGCGCAAGGGCATGCTCATAATCGCCGAGCAGGGCGTAGCTGCGGGCCAGCGACGCGAGGGCTCGTGCCTTGATGGCGGGGCTGGACCGCAGCTGGAATTCGCGCAGGTGCGCTTCGGATTTCTCGAGCAGCTGCCGGGAGGAAGGGCGAGCTTCGGCGAGTCCCGAGAGAGTTGCCGCACCCAGTGTCTGTTCGAACAGCGCGGACACCGCCTGCATGTCACGCATCTCCTGCCGGTCGCGAAGATGGAACCATGCCAGCACGCTGGCGCCGGTCGCCGCAACCACGATCACGCTGACGGCCAGCATGCTGGCGAGCGCATTGCGTTGCAGGAAACGCTGCAGGACGTAGCGACGGCCACCTTTGCGCGCCGCCACCGGCCGCCGGCTGAGCCAGCGATCGAGGTCGTCGGCCAAGGCGCCAATGCCGGCATAGCGTTCGTCCGGCGAGACAGCGACGCACTTCAATGCAATTGCATCCAGGTCGCCCTGTAGGCGTCTGCACAGCTGCCGGCCGTTGCCGCACTTGCGCTTCCAGGCGACGTCGGCGGATGCCGCGACCGCCAACGCGGAGGGCGCGCGCAACGGCGTTGCTGGCTGCGCAACGAGGCCGGCATGCAGTGGCGGCAGTGGGCGCGGCCAATCCGCGACCAGCAGTTGGTACAGCACCACGCCGATCGAGTAGATGTCGCTGGCCGCGGACGGTATCCCGCCGGCGAGCACTTCGGGCGAGGTGTAGCCATGGGAGACCGCGATCCGGGGGGGTGAGGCGCCACCCCTCCCGTCTATGACGGTGGAGAGACCGAAATCGAGCAGATGGACGCGTCCGTCCGGCGATACCAGCATGTTGCCGGGTTTGATGTCCTGGTGCAGCACGCCGTGTGCGTGCGCATACTGCAGCCCCTGGCACGCCTGCAGGAGCAGCGCCACGCGCTCGTGCAGTGTCAGACGTTGCTGGTCGGCCCAGAGATCGATCGAGATGCCATCGACCAGCCGCATCGCGAACCAGGGCCGACCATCTTCCTCGACGCCGCCGTCGAGCAGGGCGGCGATGTGGGGATGATCGAGTTGCGCGAGGTGGTTGCGTTCGCGCATGAAGGCATCGATCAATGCCGGTGAGGACATCTCGGCACGGATGCATTTGAGTGCGACCCGCTTGTTGTACTGCCCATCGACGCGACTGGCTTCGTAGACCGTGCCCATGCCGCCGGTCCCCAGCACGCCGTCGATGCGCCACGGTCCCAGGCGGTTGCCGATGCGCGACGAGGAAAGGTCGGCATCGTCGTGCTCCGGAAGACCGATGAGGGCGTCGAACGCAGTGCTCTGCAGCGCGTGCTCTGCGGCGTCGGCGACCAGCAGCCTGTGCAGGGCATCGTGCAGTGCGGGGTCGCTTTTCCTGAGCCGTGCCAAGGCAGCGCAACGCTGCGACGGTGTCAGATCGACGTACGCGTCGAACAGTTCAAGCGCGCGGGCCGCTAGGTCGGACATCGGTGACTGTCGGGGAAGGACACGGCGTCAGGTGCCACGAAGGCAGGATGCAGTGGATGCGCGGCCGGACCGGGACCCATCGCGGTGAGGGTAGCGCTTTCGGGGCCCCGCGCGTCGATGCCGCGGAGAAATGGCGCGCCTGGAGGGATTCGAACCCCCGACCAATGGCTTCGGAAGCCACTACTCTATCCGGCTGAGCTACAGGCGCACGGGACGGGCATTCTAGCCGCAAACCGGCAGGTTGGCCCACTTCGACGTGCAGGCGGGGGAATCGGGGGCTGGCGGCGGGCCTGCTACCCTTTCCGACATGACATACGAGCGTTTTGAAGCGGCTGCAGTGCCGCGCTGGCGGGAGCGCCTGGGGCAGTACTGGAAACTGGTGCGCGGCGATCGTCCGATCGGCGTGTTGCTGTTGCTGTGGCCCACGTGGTGGGCGCTGTGGCTGGCCTCCGATGGCGTGCCGCCGCTGTGGACGCTGTTCGTGTTCACGGCCGGGGTGTGGCTGACGCGCTCGGCGGGTTGCGTGATCAACGACTACGCCGATCGCTGGCTGGATCCGCAGGTGGAACGCACCCGCGATCGCCCTCTCGCGACCGGGGCCGTCAGTGGGCGTGAGGCGTTGCTGGTGTTCGCCGTGCTGATGCTGGTGGCCTTCGGGCTTGTGCTGACGTTGAACAGGCTCACCGCCTGGCTGAGCGTCGTCGGCGTTTTCCTGGCGGCGAGCTACCCGTACCTGAAGCGTTACACCTACCTGCCGCAGGTCTACCTGGGGCTCGCCTTCGGCTGGGGCATCCCGATGGCGTTTGCCGCCGTGCAGGGCGAGGTGCCGCCGGTGGCCTGGGTGCTGTATGGCGCCAACATCCTGTGGGCCACCGCCTACGACACCTGGTACGCGATGGTGGACCGCGAGGACGATATCCGGGCGGGGTCCAAGTCCACCGCGATCCTTTTCGGTGATCTTGATCTGGTCATCCAGGGCGTCCTGTATGCGCTGGTGCTGTTGGCCTTGTACCTGGTGGGAAGACAGGCGGCCCTGGGTCCTTGTTACTGGGCGGCCCTGGGAGTGGCCACGCTCCTGGTCGCGTGGGAGTTCGTCATGGCCCGCCACCGGGGACGGGAAGCATGCTTCCGGGCGTTCCTGCACAACAACTGGATAGGCGCGGCGATATTTGCCGGTCTGGCGCTGGATCTGTCGGTTCCGGGGGGCTGGTGGTCTTCATGATCCGCCGCGAAAAGCGTGATAGTTTTCTCATTTCCAAAGGGTGACATCACGTAACGCGCGACCATGGCGAAACATGACAGGGGGGCGGGAATCGCAGGGTTCCCTTCGATGAAGAGCGGGCGTTGGCTGGCGGGTATCTTGCTGGTCCTGTGCCTGGGCAATGCGGCCGCCCAGACGGTGCGCTGGGAGGACTACCGTGGCAATTCGCGTGTCGGGGCTGTCTACACTGGCCCGGCGGGTCGCCCCACGTTCGCGAACAACACCGGTACCGGCGCGGACCGGCTCAATGCATTGCGTGCGATCGCCGCGAACGCCGCCAATGCCGTGCGTACCGGCACCGCGACCGACATCAACTACCGGCAGACGGATTACAACCTCTGCAACCTCGACAACGCAGTGGCCAGCGCCACGTCCTGCGGCCTCCAGGCCATGGGTCGAGTGTCATACGCGCTGATCCAGTTCCCGCAGGCGGGCACCTACAACCTCAGCATTGCCCACGACGACAACGTCGAAATCGGGCTCTCCAGCGATTACGCCAACACCAACTACCGTTCGGCTTCGTATGACGTCCCCGTAGGGGTGGTCAACGACTGGACGGCGGGCGAGACCACGTACGCCACGCTGGGCAGCTTCATCGCGACGAATGCGAACAGCTGCGCGCTGGTGCGCGTCTACTGGCTCAACCATGGCGGCATCAACTTCGCTCGCCTGCGCTGGACGCTGCCGGCCGGCGGTACCGCGATCATTCCGGCGACTGCGTTCCGCGATCCGGGCGCGGCGGCCAGCGCGACCGGCTGCAACGGTTCCATCACCGGCAACGGCACCACCATCACCTTGAACAAGGCGCTGGGCGCCCCGCGCGCCGACGCCAGCGACCAGTTCACGGTCCAGATCGGCACGACGTCGGCGGCGGGCACCGTGCGCGAGGCCACCACCTCCGGCAGCGGCGTCGGTCAGCAGGCGAGCACCGGTGCGCTGCCCGTCACCACGGGCACGACGTATTACCTGCGTGACGTGATGGCGAGCGGGAGCGCGTCCACACTGGCGGGTGCCTATACCGCGTCGATCAGCTGCACCCGCAACGGCGTGGCGTTCACGCCCGCGGGCGGGGCCCCGACATGGAACGTCACGCCCGCCGCCAACAACCAGATCGTCTGCACGATCACCAACACGGCGCGGCCCATCCTGCGCCTGAGCAAGGAACTGCCCGACGGTCGCCTGCAGGCCACGGACCAGTTCGCGCTCACCATTGCCGGAACCGGTGCAGGGGCAGGCGCGGCGGTGACCACGACCGGCCCCACCAGCACGCCCGCGCAGACGGCGATCGTCAGCCCCGCCACGGCGGGCAGCAGCTACACCTTCGCCGAGACCGGTGCAGGGGGTGCGAACCTGGCCGACTACACCACGACGTATGCCTGCACCAACGCGCGCAGCGGTGGCCAAGCGCCCAGTGGCAGTGCTGCCTCGTTTGCGATCACACCGGTGGCGGGCGACCAGCTGGCCTGCCGCTTCCGCAACGTGCGGATTCCACGTGCGGACGTGTCGATCAGCAAGGTGGCCACGCCCGGCGCCGTCACCTCGGGGGATGTCGCGACCTTCACCCTGACCGCCATCAACAACGGTCCCAGTGCGGCGGATGGCATGCGGATCTTCGATACGCCCGGCAGCGGCCTGGCCTGCGCCGACCCGGGCCCCACGGCCAGCTGCGCCGCTTCCAATGGCGCACTCTGCCCCGGTGCCACCGTGCCGGTGGCCGACCTGCAGGGTGCCGGCATACCGATTGCCAGTTTTCCGGTGTCGGGCCAGATCGTGCTGACCCTGCAATGCCGGGTCACGGCCACCGGCGCGCCCTGACCTGCGGCGTGCCGGTCACGGCACGCGCGCGCAGACCCACGCATCCACGCGTCGCACGCCTGCCCTGAGCAGCGCGTGCGCGGCGGCGTGCAAGGTCGCGCCGGTGGTCATCACGTCGTCGACCAGCGCCACATGACCGGGCAGTGATGCAGTGTCTCGTGCGGTGAATGCTCGGGCGAGGTTGCGCCGCCGCTGTTCGGCGTCCAGTTCCGACTGCGCATGTGTCGACCGAGTGCGTTGCAACAGGTCCGCACGAAGGGCAAGGCCGAGTGCGGTGGCCAGCGGGCGGGCGAGTTCCAGCGCCTGGTCGTAGCCCCTTTCTCGCAGGCGCAGTGCATGCAGCGGCACGGGCACGATCGCCTCCGGCCTCGGCGCGGAAGCGAGGACACCGGCCATCAGCTCCGCCATCAGTTGCCCGGCGGCCAGGTCGCGGTGGAACTTGAAGCGCGGGACCAACCGGTCCAGCGGAAAGCCGTATACGAACACCGCCCGGGTGTGCGTCAGCACGGGAGGCTGCCGCAGGCAGTCTCCGCATTCCCCGGAGACCGGCATCGGCAGTCCGCAGCGAACGCATGAAGACCTGTTCCATGGAAGCTGTTCGGTGCATGACGCGCACAGATCGACGCCGTTGGCGCCACGTTCGCGGCAAACCAGGCAGCGTGGGGCGAGCAGCAGCGTGCTGGCCCATCGATAAAAGCCGTCAACTTTCAGAGCATCCATGCGGTTGACAGGGCGCAGCCCGGTTTCCAGACTTCCCCGACTCTAATTCCCCAAGGCCACCATGTCCTCTCACATTTCGAGCGATGCGCCGGTGCTGCGCCACGACTGGCAGCGCGAGGAGCTGTTGGCCTTGTTCGACCTGCCGTTCCCCGAGTTGCTGCACCGGGCATCGGCCGTGCACCGCCGCCATTTCGATCCCGCCGAAGTGCAGGTCTCGACCCTGTTGTCGGTGAAGACCGGCGGATGCCCGGAGGACTGCGCGTACTGCCCGCAGGCCCAGCGCTACGACACCGGCGTGAACGCGCAGAAACTGATGGATGCCGAACAGGTGCTGGCGAAAGCCGCGCAGGCCAAGGCGGCCGGTGCGTCGCGCTTCTGCATGGGTGCGGCCTGGCGTTCGCCGAAGGACCGCGACATCCCGAAGGTCGCCGAGATGATCCGTGGAGTGAAGGCCCTGGGCCTGGAAACCTGCGCCACGCTGGGCATGCTCAGCGGTGAGCAGGCACATGCGCTGAAGGACGCCGGGTTGGACTACTACAACCACAACCTGGACACCGCGCCGGAGTTCTACGGCGACATCATCCACACGCGCGAGTACCAGGACCGCCTGGACACGCTGTCGCATGTGCGCGCTGCCGGCATGAAGACCTGCTGCGGCGGCATCGTCGGCATGGGCGAGTCGCGCGACCAGCGCGCCGGCCTGCTGCAGGCGCTGGCCAACCTGCCCGCGCATCCGGACTCGGTGCCGATCAACCGGTTGGTGCAGGTGGCGGGCACCCCTCTGCACGGGACGACCGAACTGGATCCGTTCGAATTCGTCCGCACCATCGCGGTCGCCCGCATCGCGATGCCGGCCTCCATGGTGCGGCTGTCGGCGGGACGCGAGGCCATGAGCGACGAGCTGCAGGCGCTGTGCTTCCTGGCCGGCGCCAATTCGATCTTCTACGGCGAGAAGCTGCTGACCACCGGCAACCCCGACACCGAGCGCGACCAGGCGCTGTTCGCACGCCTGGGCCTGCGGCCGATGAGGGTGCAGGTGGAAAACGTGCACGAGCATCACAGAACCGATGCCCCGGGCAGCGGTACGGTGCATGCCGACATCACCCACCCTGCGCCGCACTGCGGCCAGGCGGCGTAGTTGGGGGAACGACAGGGGCAGGACGAAGGCCATCACGCCGGCGCGGGCATCGCGGACCGGCGCGTCGGCGTCGCTGCGTCCCGGCCGCATCCGCCGACGCGATCCTCCGTATCCGGTGCCGACACCATGACCCGCCCTGACCTGCACGACCGCATCCTTGCCCAGCGCCAGCAACGCGTGGCGCTGGCGCGCCAGCGCACACGCCGCATCGTCAGCCGGCGCGACGGCGTGCGCGTGGAGGTCGATGGCCGGTGGCTGACCGAATTCAGCAGCAACGACTACCTGGGCCTGGCACAGCAGTTCGAAGTGACCAATGCGCTGCAGGACGCCGCTGCGCGCGAAGGCGCGGGCGCGGGTGCATCGCATCTGGTCAGCGGCCACCACGCCGCCCACGAAGGACTCGAGCGCGACATCGCGGAATGGCTGGGTTATCCGCGTGCGCTGTTGTTCGGCAGTGGCTTCCTTGCCAACCTCGCCGTGCAGCAGGCCCTGCTGGAAGACGGGGACGTCTGCGTGCAGGACCGGCTCAACCACGCCAGCCTGCTCGATGCGACGCGGCTGGCGGGTGCCAGGCTGCGGCGTTACCCGCACCTCGACCCGGAAGGCGCATTGCGCCAGCTCAAGCTGCAGGCGGATGGCGCGGCGATGCTGGTGACGGACGGTGTCTTCAGCATGGACGGCGACACTGCGCCGTTGCGTGCGTTGAGCCTGGTGGCGCGCATGCAGCAGGCATTGCTGTTCGTCGACGACGCGCATGGCGTCGGCGTGCGGGGGCCGGACGGCCGCGGCAGCGTGGCGGAAGCCCGGATGGGCGTGGCCGACGTGCCCCTGCAGCTGGTCACGCTCGGCAAGGCGCTTGGTGGTTATGGCGCCGTCGTCGTGGGCGAAGAGATCCTGATCCAGCATCTCGCCGAAACCGCACGCCCCTACATCTACACCACCGCGCTGCCGCCGGCGCTGGCGGCGGCCAGCCGCGTCGCCGTGAAGCACGCCCGCCGCGACCACTGGCGCCGCGAGAAGCTGCAGTCGCTGGTGGATCGCTTCCGCAGCGGGGCCCAGCGCGCGGGCCTGCAGTTGATGGCTTCCGAATCGCCGATCCAGCCGGTGCTGTGCGGCAGCGACGCCAATGCGCTGGCCCTGTCCGCCGCGCTGGACAGTGCCGGTTACCTCGTGCCCGCCATCCGCCCACCCACCGTGCCGGACGGCAAGGCGCGCCTGCGCATCACCCTGTCCGCCCTGCACTCGCCGCAGGACGTGGATGGACTGGTGACGACGCTGGCGCGCTCGTGGGATGCGGTACAGCGCGTGCACGGCGCCGTCGCCTGACGCGACGCGCCATCCCGTCTGCGTGATCCCGCTCCGGGCGGGATCGGCGACAATACGCACATGCATATCGAATCCCTCGGCAACGGCCCGTCCCTGGTGCTGCTGCACGGTTGGGCGCTGCATGGCGGGGTGTTCGCACCGCTGGTGCAGCGGCTGTCCGACCGCTACACCCTCCATCTCGTCGACCTGCCCGGCCATGGCCACAGTCGTGGCAGCGACGTCGCGCTGACGCTGGACGCCACCGCCGATGCCATCCTCGCCAGCACGCCGCCCGCAGTGTGGCTGGCATGGTCACTGGGCGGATTGTTCGCATTGCAGGCCGCCGCGCGGTCGCCGCACGTGCGCGGACTGGCGATGGTCGCCTCCACTCCGCGCTTCGTTCGCAGCGACGCATGGACGCACGCGGTCGATGCCAGCGTATTCGCGCAATTCGGCACCGACCTGCGCAACGACTACGCGGGCACGCTGGAGCGCTTTCTCGCGCTGGACACCATGGGCTCCGAACATGCGCGCAGCGAGTTGCGCACGTTGAAACACGATCTCTATGCGCGCGGCGAACCCGCACCCGAAGCGCTGCAGGCGGGCCTGCAATTGCTGGAGCAATCCGACATGCGCGCGACGCTGCCCGCGCTGTCCGTGCCCAGCCTGTGGCTGGCCGGTCGCCGCGACCTGCTGGTGCCGTCGAAGGCGATGCATGCGGCGGCAGCGCTCGCGCCGCAGGCGCACTTCGTCGAGATCGCCGGGGGCGGGCACGCGCCGTTCCTGGGGCATGCCGACCGGGTGGCGGAAGAAGTCGACCGCTTCATGCAGTCCCTCACGCATGAGGTGGCGGCATGACCACCTTCGATCAGCGCCATATCCGGCGCGCCTTCTCGCGCTCCGCTGCCGGTTACGACGCGGCGGCGGCTCTGCAGCACGAAGTGGAAAAGCGGCTGATGGAGTCGCTGGACTATTTCACCCTGCGAAGAGGGCAGGACGCCGCAGCGCCCAGCGTGGTGCTGGACGTGGGGTGCGGCCCCGCACACGCGGCGGCGGCGATGCGCAAGCGCTGGCCGAAGGCGCAGGTGGTCGCGCTGGACCTGGCGTTGCCGATGTTGCGCGAAGCCAAGAAGCAATCCGGCTGGTGGAAGCCGTTCCAGCGCGTGTGTGCCGACCTGCGCGCATTGCCATTGGCCGAAGGGACGGTGGACGTGCTGTTCTGCAATCTCAGTCTGCAATGGGTGGACGACCTGCCTGCCGCATTCAACGGGTTCCGCCGCGTGCTGAAACCCGGCGGGTTGCTGGTGTGCTCGACCTTCGGGCCGGAGACGCTCCAGGAGCTGCGCGATGCCTTCGCGCATGCCGATGCCGTGCCGCATGTCAGTCCATTCCCGCAGATCGCCCAGTTCGGCGATGCGCTGATGATGGCCGGTTTCCGCGATCCGGTGCTCGATCGCGACCGCTTCACCCTGACCTACGACGACCTGCCGGCCCTGATGCGCGAGCTGCGCGCGATGGGCGCGACCAACGCCCTGCAGCATCGCCGGCATACGCTGACCGGGCGTGCGCGGTTCACCGCCGCTGCCAGCGCGTACGAACCGCTGCGGCGGGCAGACGGCAAGCTGCCCAGCACCTGGGATGTCATCTACGCACACGCCTGGGCGCCGCCGCCGGGTGCCCCGATCCGCGGGCAGGGAGAAGACATCGCGGCGGTACCGCTGGCGAAGATTCCGATCAGACGCAAGCTGTAGGAGGGCTTCCGCTCCGATCGCGCGCATCCGGCGCCACCGGGTGCACCCTAGGGAATCAGCCGCCGACCTGTGCGATCCAGTCCTGCAGGTTGTAGTAGTTGGTGACGCGCGCGATGCGGTCGTCGCGGATATCGAAGAACGCACCACCCGGCAGCATGTACGTCTGGCCACTCGCGGCTGGCAGGCCCTCGTCGGTGTGGTGGTATTCGCCATGCACCACGTATTCGGCGGCGGCATGCTGGCCGTCCTGCGTGACCAGTACCACGATGTCGCGCAACTGTTCGCGGTAACTGGCATTCATGCGGCCGAGGAAGGCGGCGAAGGCGTCGCGCCCGATCTCGCGCGCGCCCTGGTTGAGGTCGTGCACCACGTCGTCTGTCAGCAATGCCAGCATGCTCGCCCAGTCGCCGCGATTGAACGCGGCGTAGTAGCTGAGGACGAGTTCGGTGGCGCGATCCTGCCGGCGCGTGCCGTCGATCTTCATGGTGGATTCCCGGGGGGAGGGCGACGCGCCGATGATACGCCAGGCCTTCAGCGTGGCAGGCGGTCGCGATGGAAGAAATAGACTTCCTGCAACAGGAAGCGCCAACGCGTGGCGAACGTGCGGAAGCGGCTGGTCGGCGTGGGCGAACCGACGGCACGGATGCCCAGGCCGCGACTGATCCGCAGGGCGCGCGCCATGTGCAGCGGATCGCTCACGATGATGACGCTGTGCAGGTTGTGTTGCTGCATCAGCAGGGAAGCCTGGCGCAGATTCTCGTGCGTATTGCGTGACAGCGACTCGATCAGGATCGCTTTCTCCGGCACGCCCTGGCGCAACGCGTAGCGGCGCGCGACCTGCGATTCCGAGAAGCGCGCGCCCGAGCCGCCGTAGCCGCCGGTGAAGATCAGTGTCGGCGCCATGCCACGCTTGTACAGATCGATGCCATGGCGGATGCGCTCCTCGAACACGGGCGATGGCTTGGCGTCGTAAGCGGCGGCACCCAACACGATGATCGCATCGGCGCGCGCCGCATCGTCCCGCTGCCCCACCCACACGATGTAGGCCGCCACACACACCAGCCACACCAGAGCAAGCAACAGCAGGCGCCACATCCAGCCTGCAAGGCCACGCTTTGATTTGCGCCGCCGCGTGCTCATGCCGCTGCCTCCCAGGGAAGCGCATCCAGGTCGACGTTGCCGCCGGACAGGAGCACGCCGACCCGCTGCCCGGCAAAGCGCTCCCGGTGCCGCAGGATCGCCGCCAATGCGATGGCGGACGAAGGCTCGACCACCAGCTTCAGGCATTGCCACAGCAGCCGCATCGCGGAGAGCGTTTCGGCATCGGGCACGGTCAACACCTCCACGGCATGCATGCGCAGCAGGGTGAAGTTGGGTTCGCCGAGCGCACCGCGAAGGCCGTCGCACACGGTGTCGGGAACAAAGTCGACCCGTCGCTCACCGGCCGCCAGCGAATCGGCGGTATCGGCAGCCCCTTCCGGTTCCGCACCGAAGATGCGGCAGTCCATGGTCGTCGCGGCAGCGCTTATCGCGGTACCCGAGAGGAGTCCACCGCCGCCGACCGGTGCGACCAGGGCATCCAGCGGGCCGTGAGCGTTCAGCAATTCCAGCGCTGCCGTGCCCTGGCCGGCGATCACGTGCGGATGGGTGTAGGGATGGATCAGGCTGGCGCCGGTTTCGGCCTGCACCCGTGCAGCCGCCGCTTCGCGGGCAGCTATTGTCGGCGCGCAGGTGTGCAGGTGGGCGCCATAGCGGGTGATGTTGGCCAGTTTCGCGGCATTTGCGCCCTCGGGCACGACGACGTGGCACACGATGCCGCGCGTCCGTGCCGCAAGCGCGAGCGCGGCGCCGTGGTTGCCCGAGGAATGCGTCACCACGCCACGCGCTGCCGTCGCGTCGTCGAGCGCCCAGACCGCGTTGCAGGCGCCGCGGAACTTGAACGCCCCCGTCCGTTGCAGCGGTTCAGCCTTGAAATGGAGCACGCAGCCCGCCAGGGCATCCAGTGCGCTGGAGTGCAGGACGGGGGTGGTGTGTGCGTGGGGGGCGATACGGGCGGCAGCGGCGAGGACGTCGTCGAAGGTGGGCAAGAGCGTCGGCATGCAGAAAGGTTAACGCATCACCCGTCCACCAGGCCTGTGTTGACGGGCTTTCCACGCCCGGACGGAGCCGGAGGGGTTAAGCACTGATTCAATGCGCCGGGCAGATGCTGCAAAGGCAAAGTAACGGGGGTTCCGCCATGAAGCGCACATCTCTTTTCGCCATCGCGTTCGCCAGCCTGGCCCTGGGCGGCTGTGCGACCTATGACTACGTGGGTGATACCGCACCGGGTGGCTACTACCACGGTCGGCCCAGCACCCAGTACTACGATCCCTACGGCGGCTACTACGGTGGCGTCGGGTCGTATGGTGGGTATGGGTATGGCGGACCCTATCGCTACAGCAGCTATTACGGCTATCCGTACTACGGCTACTACGGGTCCCACTACCCCTATTACCCGCCGCACCACCATCCCCGGCCGCCGCGTCCCGGCGACAACACCCCCAAGCCGCCCGGCAATGGAGGAAGTGGCAACCGGCCGCCGCCGTGGCGGGACCCCACCGGTCGCTGGCGTGAAGGCGGTTCCCAGCCGATGGTCCCGAATCGTCCTGGCCAGGTCATCCCTTCCCCCAGCCAGCCGCGCGTGGGTGAAGGGGGTTATCGCCCGCCCCGCGTGATGCCATCGCCCAACCAGCCACGCATGAGTGAGGGTGGCTATCGTCCTCCCCGCGTGACTTCTTCGCCCTCCGCGCCGCGTGCGGTCGAGCGGCCGCAACAGCGCATGGAGCGCCCGGCACCGGCCAGAGTGGAGCGTCCCGCGCCGCCGCCGCGACCGTCATCCGGACGCTCGGAGAATGCCACCCGTCAGCTGGAGCGCTGAAACAGCCCCCTGACGGGGTTCTTCCGTTGCTTTCCCCTCGCCGTCGTCGCAGGCTCCGAACAATCAGTTGACCGGTTGCGTCGCTTTCTGACGTAAGCGGCAATAAAGGTTCAATGTCGACGTCCGGTGGGGAAATCTGGATCCCCCCTGTTCCGGCCCTGCCGGGCGTCGGCGCCTCTGCAAAAAGCCCGGCAATGCCGGGCTTTTTCTTGTCTCTGCTATCCTGCGCGCATAAAAAAGGGGCCGGTAGTCCCCCGACTACCGGCCCCTCGGCATCCCCGGCGTGCGCATGGCTGGCCCCTGTTCCAATTACCAGCCCGGCGCCCCTGGTCGCTTGCCACGACGGGTGCACGGGAATACAGCAGGAAGCGTGCCAACTTTGCCCTCCCGGCATGCCGGATCCGCCCGACCCAATCCCATTGCCTGTCGACATCCGCGCAGGTACCGGACTCCCACGATGAATGCCAGCTTCCACCACTACGACGTCATCATCATCGGCGGCGGCCATGCCGGCACCGAAGCCGCATTGGCCTCCGCGCGAGCCGGCGCACGCACGCTGCTGCTGACCCACAACGTGGAAACCGTGGGTGCGATGAGCTGCAATCCGGCCATCGGCGGCATCGGCAAGGGGCACCTGGTCAAGGAAATCGACGCGCTCGGGGGCGTGATGGCATGGGCGGCCGACCGGGCCGGCATCCAGTGGCGCACCCTCAACGCGTCGAAAGGGCCTGCCGTGCGCGCCACGCGCTGCCAGGCCGATCGCGCCCTGTACCGCAGCGCGATCCGGCGCGCCGTGGAAGCGCAGCCCAACCTGACCCTGTTCCAGGCAGCCGTCGATGATCTGGTCATCGAGAACGACACGGTACGTGGCGCGATCACCCAGACCGGCCTGACCTTCCATGCGCCTGCGGTCGTCCTGACCGCGGGGACGTTCCTCGCCGGCAAGATCCACGTGGGCGAAACCCAGTACGCCGGTGGTCGCGCGGGCGATCCGCCCGCCACCGCGCTGGCGCAACGACTGCGCGAAGGCGCCTTCGTCGTGGATCGCCTGAAGACCGGCACGCCGCCGCGCATCGATGGCCGTTCGCTCGACTATTCGGTGATGGAAGAACAGCCCGGCGACGATCCGTTGCCGGTGATGTCGTTCATGGGCGACGTGGCCGACCATCCGCGCCAGGTGTCGTGCTGGATCACCCACACCAGCGAACAGACGCACGAGATCATCCGCGGCGCCTTGCATCGTTCGCCGATGTATTCCGGCCAGATCGAAGGCATCGGCCCGCGCTATTGCCCGTCCATCGAGGACAAGGTGGTGCGCTTCGCCGAGAAGGCCAGCCACCAGATCTTCGTCGAGCCCGAAGGCCTGGAGGTCACCGAGATCTACCCCAACGGCATTTCCACCTCGCTGCCGTTCGATGTGCAGCTGGCGCTGGTGCGCAGCATCCGCGGCATGGAGCGCGCGCACATCACGCGGCCGGGGTATGCCATCGAATACGACTTCTTCGATCCGCGCGGCCTCAAGGCCTCGCTGGAAACCAAAGCGGTGGCCGGCCTGTTCTTCGCCGGGCAGATCAACGGCACCACCGGGTACGAGGAAGCTGCTGCGCAGGGCCTGCTCGCCGGCCTCAATGCCGCGCGCTTCGTGCAGCAGAAGGAGGCCTGGTCGCCGCGACGCGATGAAGCCTATCTCGGCGTGCTCGTCGACGACCTGATCACGCACGGCACCAAGGAGCCGTATCGCATGTTCACCAGCCGTGCCGAGTATCGGCTGCAGCTGCGCGAGGACAATGCCGACCTGCGCCTGACGGAGACGGGTCGCACGCTGGGTCTGGTCGACGATGCGCGCTGGCAGCGCTTCGAGGCCAAGCGCGAAGCCATCGCGCGCGAAACCGGCCGCCTGCGGGCGCTGTGGGCCACGCCCGCGAATGCCCTGGGCCGCGAAGTGGCCGACACGCTCGGCGTGCAGGTCAGCCGCGAGACCAACGTGCTCGACCTGATCAAGCGTCCGGAACTGGACTACGCCAAGCTGGTGGCCGTGCCGTCGATCGGCCCCGGCGTGGAGGATGCGCGGGTGGCCGAACAGGTGGAGATCGGTGTGAAGTACGCCGGCTACCTGGACCGCCAGCGCGACGAGATCGAACGCCAGCAGCGCAACGAATCCACGCCCATCCCGACCGGTTTCGACTTCGCCGGCGTGCGCGGCCTGTCGGCGGAAGTGCAGCAAAAGCTGGAGCGCGTGCAGCCCGAAACCATTGGCCAGGCCCAGCGCATCCCCGGCATGACACCCGCCGCCATTTCATTGCTGCTGGTGCACCTGGAGCGCGCGCGGCGCACGCGGGTGGCGTAACCCGTTGCGTTCCGTTGCAGGAGCGACGCAAGTCGCGACCGCACGCGTTCCGATTTCCAGAACAGGGTCATTCTCGACCGATGGCGCACTGTCGCCGAGAATCTGCGGTCGCGACTTGCGTCGCTACAGTGAGCGCCCATGCCTCGTTGGGGAGTTGCGTCTTCCGTGAAGTGCTTCGATATCTCGAATACTTCATCCAGGCGCCGCAATCGGATTGAATCGCCCCGGCCCCGGTGACCATCTCCAAGCCGCACATCGCGCCCGGATGGAATCCCTGCCCGTTGTGGCCTGTGAAATACCAGGGAGGGCTCACCGATAGCCATCGTAAACACGTGAACTTGCGCATTCGAGGTGAGCAGTCGAGTAACCAGAGTTACTTGTTGCATGCCGCTTCGCGATCGAAGATGAATTTTCGATGATTCACAACGGACATCACGGTTTAACAACGCCGCGTTGCCCAGCATTCGCACCGCTGCATCGGGGTACACAACCTAAGCGCAAAGGAGTGGCACGTGAGCAAGGAATCGGCGAACCAGTTCGATCAGCTTGGCGCTCTCTACGAAGATC
Organism: Pseudoxanthomonas sp. LARHCG66; assembly: GCF_052871755.1. Taxonomy (NCBI): domain Bacteria; kingdom Pseudomonadati; phylum Pseudomonadota; class Gammaproteobacteria; order Lysobacterales; family Lysobacteraceae; genus Pseudoxanthomonas; species Pseudoxanthomonas sp. LARHCG66. Next base: position 23,260 of record NZ_JBIXJW010000008.1, read on the forward strand.
TGGCCACCTGGCCATTCCGCGAACACATCGAGACACCCAGCGTCAAACATGCGCTGGGGTCGCTCGCGGGACTGGATGTGGTCGACTACGGATGCGGCAGCGGATTTTACGCACGCACCATGAAGGTCGAAGGCGCACGCCGTGTCGTGGGATACGACCTGGCGGACGGCATGCTCGACTATGCCCGCCGCGTGGCGGAGCGCGACGGCGTCCCCATCGAGTTCCGCTCGAGACTTGGGCCGGAATGCGAGGGTGCATTCGATGTGGTGCTGGCGGTTTATGTGCTCCCCTACGCGACAACACGCGCAGAACTGGATCAGATGTGCGCCGAGATGATGGCGCCGCTTCGTCCTGGCGGGAGGCTGGTCGCCCTGCCGATCCACGCGCGCTTCGAGCCCGATCCCGGCTACTACGCGGCATGCGGGTTCACCCTGACGCCGGATGATCCGCAGCACCCGTACGAGGAGGGTGGGCGCTTGCGTCTGGATCTGCGTTACCGCCAATACGACGCGAGCGTGTATGCCTGGTACTGGTCAGAGGATGCCATCAGTGCCGCCCTCGGCAAGGCGGGCGCGACCGCCATTCGATGGGCGAATCCGGCGCTCGATGAGCGATATGGCGCGGCCGAGGTGCCACAAGCGCTCCAGGCGTACGTCGAAAAGCCGCATGCGTCGATACTCCAGTGCCGCAAGTCGTAGGGGCCGGCGCCTGCTGATCGCCTGATCGTCCGCGCCATCTGTTGATCCGGTATCGCGTTGGCCCTGCGGGCTGTGGCCCGCTGCCGGACGAACGGGGTCGATGTCTTCATCGGGGGAGCTCCGATGTCCATTGAAGTCGAACTCAGGCAGTCGATCGATGCCGTCGAAGAGGAGGAGTATCAAGCCTTCTTTCGAGCGAGCGGAGCATCGTTCTTCTACGACCGGCGATTCCTGTGCGCCGCCGAGCGCTCACCGTTGCTGCCCGTCAATGCCACCTACTATTTCCTGGCGAGGGACGAGGGGAGGCTCGTCGCGTTCCTTCCGGCCTATGTGCAGGCAGTCGATTCCGTCGATCCTTTCGGTCTGCTTGCACGCACGGCCGGCATCGCCGGTGATCGCGGCCAGCAGGCACTTTTCAGCCATGTCATGCACTGCTTCGACAGCAAGGTGGTCTGCGTCCCGGGCACATCCGCTCCCCGAGTCGTGGTAGCGGCGCTGAAGCGGCTGGCATCCGATATCGGCGTGCACTACGTCGGCCTGCTGAATGTGGCGGAGGCGGATGCACTGAGGACGGCTGCCGGCGAGCAGTTGATGATCCGTCACCTCGTCGACAGGTACTACCTGGACCTGACCCGACTCGGCAGTTTCGATGAACTGGTTCAGACGCTTCCCAAAGAGGGGCGCCATGAGATGACGCGCCAGCTCAGAAAGTTCGATGCAAGCGATGGAACCGTGGCCGTCATCGGGCCTCCTTTCGATCACCGCCTCGAAGCGCTGACCTCGCTGTGCCAGCAGACAACGGCGAGGAACGGTACGCCGAAGTACTTCCCGGCCGATGCACTGGCGCGCTTCGTCAGGATCTGTGGAGATCTGGCGCGCATCGTCCTCGTTGAAGAGGAGGGTGCTGTCGTTGGCGGCCTGGTCTGCTTTCTTGACAGGGGCGTCTTCTGCATCTGGTCTGCGGGCATGCGCTATGACCTCGCGGCCTACAGTCCCTACACCGTCAGTTTCGCCTGCGCATACAGATGGGCGCTTGCGCAAGGCATCGAGACCATAGAGGCGGGTCGATTGAACGAGCGCATCAAGGTCCGGCTCGGACTCAAGCCGCTCCCCCTGTACTCGGCGACCAGCGAGGTCGTGTGCGCGACACCGAGTCTCCCCAACGAAGGATGCTCACCAGGAGCGAGCCATGGAACTGCTTCACTCTAGGATCAGGCCAGACGACTTCCGTGCATTCTCCCGGTGCCTGGATGGAAAAGTCCGGTCCCGGCATCATGCGGAGTATGCGGGCTGGCATTACGGCGCAGCGTGGAATGGACGGGGATTCGAGCGATATCCCGAATACATCGTCCGCGCCGCTTCAATCTCCGATGTCGCAAGGACGATAGATTTCGCGCGATCCCATAGCCTGGCGGTCGGGGTGAAGGGCTCGGGACACAGCTACTCCGGAAGCTTCTTTCAATGCGGGGGCATACTGCTCGATCTGTCGTTGCTCGACGACCTCGAGATCCACGCCGAGCAAGGTACTGCCGTCCTGGGCCCTGGTGTTACCAGTGCGCAGTTGAGCCGCTCATTGGCCGCCCATGAACTTGCCTTCCCGACCGGCCATGGCGGCGGTGTGGGATTGAGTGGCTTTCTGCTCGGGGGCGGGCTCGGGGTGAACTGCGATGCCTGGGGAGGCATGAGCACGTTCAATGTCCAGGCGGTCGACGTGGTCACCGCCGACGGCCAGATTCTGCATGCCAACGCGCATCAGAATGCCGAGCTGCTGTGGGCCGCACGGGGGGCGGGTCCCTGTCTCTTCGTCGTGGTGGTCAGGTTCTATATCAAGTGCTGGCCTGAGCCGAAGAAGATACTGGCGCGCAACTATCGATTCGATCCGAAGCACCTGGCCTCCGTGTTGCTTGCATTGTCGGGACGCGCCGCGGACAAGCGCATGCAGGTGATGGTGGCGCTTTCCGGTGATGCGGACCTGGCCGCGTCGCTCAGCGCGACGTCGTTCTGCGGTGACCATGATGAAACCAGGCTGCTGCATGCCGACCTTCTCTCGGCAGTCGCCGCGTGGACGGGCAACGAGTTCGACGAGCAGGAGCTTCGCGGATTGCAGTCCATCTACGACAAGACGGACGCAGCCATGGTGTCCAAACGCTATCGTGCAGACAATGTCATGACCGATGACGCGGAGACGGCATCGCGCGTGCTGCTCGCCCGCTTCGGTGAGCGGCCGTCGCGCGCCACGTTCTCGTTGCTGATCCACCGCCCGGCGCATCACTACCCGGATGCTGCCTTCTCGGTCGGGGGGAAGTTCTTCATCTCGACCTATGCGCAGTGGAACGATGCGGACGCGGACGCACCGAATCGCGACTGGTTGAAGGCGCTCTATGACGAACTGTCCCCGTCTTCGGCCGGACACTACATCAATGAAATGGACCTGGAAGAGCGGGCCGGATCGGTATCCAGGTGCTTCTCGGCCGAAGCGTGGAGCCGCCTGCAGGCACTGAGGCGCCGCTACGACAGCGAAGGCGTCATCCCCGGCATACAGCACCCGCCCGCCAGGTCATCAAGCAGGATCCCGCCGGGAGAGGCATAGCGGGTGGGGCGTCTCGTTCCCGGGGTGGGATCACCCTCGGGTCGGCGCCAGAGGATCCATTGCCCGTTCGCACGACTCCGGATGGATCGTTCCGTTACATAGGCACGCTGCGCGCGAGGCTGGCCGTCACGCTCGGCCAGCGGTGTTGCCCGCCTGGCTATGGATGCCCGGGCGACAGGGTCTTGCGGAAACCCTCGGTGGCATGCACCGCCGCTTCAAGCCGCTCGAATATTGCGAGTTGCTCCTCGGGCGCGGTGAAATCCAGCAGGCAATTGGCTCTCGCGGCGAAGGCTTCCAGCCGGGCCTGTGGATTCTCCAGGACGAAGAACGAGGCGTGTTCCTGGATCAGTACGTCGACGAAGACGGTGGTCCAGCGTGGCGGAAGGTACATCACGTTGCGGGTTCCTGCGGATTGCGCGTTCTCTGGACGCGCCAGAGACCCCTCCCGGGAAGGAAGGCACTGGATAGTCGGAGTACGAGGCTGGATCAGGACACGGCATGGGCCAGTGCGGGCACGTGATGTCCCTTCAAGGGGCCTTATCGCGAAATGTGCCTGTGTAGGTCGAGGTGGACCTTCATTGCCGGTGCGGATCCTGTTGTGGGCCGCACGCGCGTCGAATGAATCCAGTCGGGGATAGTGGAATGAATGTTTTCAGGCGGCTAGCGCTGTCGGCGGTGGTGAGCGCCGCGGTGGGTGTGCCGGTGGCAGGTCAGGCGCAGTCGTGTCCCACGCCGCCCGGCAAGGATGTGCTGTTGTTCGTGGACAACTCCAGCTCCATCACCAATGCCGAGTTCGATGAGGCGCAGCAGGCCATTGCCGGCATCGCCGCCAGCGTGCTGAGCCGGCCGGGCTACCGCCTGGCCGTGGTCAACTGGGGCTGCGAGGGTGGCAGGCGCACGACCCGCGATGGTTGCCGCGTCGACCTTGCGACCGGTTCGGCCATCCCGGGCGGGTGGTCCAGCAATCCCGCCGATTTCGCCTACGCCGGCAACAACAGCGCCGCCAACCGGGTCTGCCGTTCGTTCGGCACCAACTTCGCCGGTTCCGTCAATCGCAACAACTGCGGCGGTGCCAACTTCAGCGTCAACATCAACGACGACTACGCCCAGCATGGCCTGAAGATCCTGGAAGGCGTGCTGTACGGCGGCGGCACCACGGGAGGCAACGACAGCTACAACCAGCCGACGCTGGGGCCGTCCGCGCCGACCCAGCAGCTCATGCTGATCCACATGACCGATGCGGATCCGAACAGCTTCCGATTTGATGGCAGCTCCATCCGGGAAATGCCATCCACCGAAACCGGCCTGGGCTTCTATCACTACAGCAATCGTTTCAAGAACGTGCGCAACGCCGTGATTGTCGGCGTGGGCATCGATGCCGCCGCAGCCAATGCCGTGAACCGGGGAGAGGTGGCCGCCTTCGCCAGCAGGGGTGGCACGGCTACCGACTACGATGCGGCCCATCCGACGGCCCTCTCCACCCAGGCATTCGATACGGGCACGCCGCGCATTGCGACGTACAGCGCCACCTACAACGATGCGACCATCCTGAGTGCCGCCAATACCGCATTCAACGCCACGGTGCCTGCCTGTGTGATCTTGCGCAAGCAAAGCGTCGGCGGCACCGGCAGTTTCAGTTTCTCCGGTGGCACCAATGGTCTGCCTTCAGCCTTGACGCTCAGTACGGCGACCACCAATCCGCAGGCGGCCAGCGGCGTATTCCTGTCGCAGTTCAATACGCCCACCAGCATCACCGAGACCGTTCCATCGAACTGGTCGCTCACTTCGGTCGGGTGCGTCAACGCGAGCAATGCCAATGTCCCGGTCACCAGCAACCTGGCCACCGGTCAGCTGACCATTCCCGCAGCCCAGGTGGTGGCGGGTGCGCAACTGACCTGTACGTTCACCAACACCAGCATCCAGCCGGATTTCGGCACCTGCGATGCGCGGATGTTTCTGGATACGAACAATAGGACCCCGAATCCAGACGTCTCTACCCTGTGGGAAATCGAATATGCAACCTCCCCTTTCACTGCCAATGAACTAGGGTCGGGGCTGGCACGCAACGGATTGGGTTACAACCCCGTTGACAACTACATTTATGGCATTGAGTTCGATGGCTTGATCGGCAATGAGTTGATCCGTGTCGGGTCAGACGGAAGTAGCGTGATCCTGGGTGCAGTTGCTGGCCTACCCAACACCTACGGTTACTCGTCCGGTACGTTTTCTCCGAGTGGTGACTACTATGTTTTCCCAGGACTTGACATCTATAACACCCTGTATCGAATCAATGTAGTCACGCGCAGTGCGACACCTATTACGACAAGCTCAAGTCATTACTTTGCTGATTTGGCTTGGTACGGTGGAGCTCTGTACGGAATAGACTCCAAAAGTCGACTGATTCGTATTGATCCGTTGACCGGTGCAACAACCGACGTGGGATCCACAGCGCCGCTTGTCAGCAGCGTTGCCGTGTGGGGCATGCAGAATGGCCTCTTCGCAACGGATAATCAAACGGATGCGATTTATAGTGTGGACCCTGCGACTGGCGCGGCCACACTTCTCAGTAGCACCGTCGGCATCGAGAATGGCGATGGTGCCAACTGCCCTACGGCCAGCATCCGGTTCAATTCAGATCTGTCGGTCACCAAGACGAATACGCCTTCCGATGGGCCCAGCGATCTGCCGGGTGACACGTACACGCCTGGCGAGGCGCGCACGTATCACGTCGTCGTGACTAATACAGGGGCATTCGGGGCACAGAACATCACAGTCAGCGATCCCGTCCCCGCTGGCGTCAGCGCTTCGACAGTCAGCTGGACATGTGCGTCCACGTCCGGTGATGCGGCCTGCGGGGCCGCCAGCGGCACAGGCGCGCTGAACGATACCGGTCTGGATCTGCCGCCCGGTGCGGTGGCCACCTATCTGGTGACCATGACGGTGCCGGCGGGCTTCACCGGCAACCTGACCAACACGGTCACCATCACGCCGCCCAGCACCATCAACGACACCAACCCTGCAAACAACACCGCCACGGACACGGACGTGCGCGGTGGCCGCATCACCATCGTCAAGGATGCCGTGCCCAACAGCGCGCAGGACTTTGCCTTCACGACCACGGGCACCGGGCTGAGCAACTTCAGCCTGGACGACGACACGGATGGGACGCTAAGCAATACGCGAACCTTCACCGGTCTTGTGGCGGGCAGCTACAGCGTGACCGAAGCCGCGCTGGCCGGCTGGAACCTCACCGGTCTCACCTGTGTGGATCCGGACGGTGGCAGCACTGTGAATCTGTCCACGCGCGTTGCGACCATCGATCTGGATCCCGGTGAGGACATCACCTGCACGTATACCAACAGCCAGCAGGGCAGCATCGTCATCGTCAAGGATGCGGTGCCGAACCATGCCCAGGACTTCGCCTTCACCACGACCGGTACGGGACTGAGCGCCTTCAGCCTGGACGACGACGCGGACGGCACGCTGATCAACACCCGCACCTTCACCGGCTTGGCGCCGGGCAGCTACAGCGTGACGGAAACGGCACTGGCCGGCTGGAACCTGACGGGTCTGACCTGTGTGGACCCGGACAGCGGCAGCACGGTGAACCTGGGCACGCGGGCAGCGACCATCGACCTGGATGCCGGCGAGACGGTGACGTGTACGTACACCAACACCCAGCAGGGCAGCATCGTCATCGTGAAGGATGCGGTGCCGAACCATGCGCAGGACTTCGCCTTCACCACCACCGGCACCGGGCTGAGCAACTTCAGCCTGGACGACGACGCGGACGGCACGCTGAGCAACACCCGCACCTTCACCGGCCTGGCGCCGGGCAGTTACAGCGTGACGGAAACGGCGCTGGCTGGCTGGAACCTGACGGGCCTGACCTGTGCGGACCCGGACAGTGGCAGCACGGTGAACCTGGGCACGCGCGCAGCCACCATCGACCTGGATGCGGGTGAGACAGTGACGTGTACGTACACCAACACCCTGCGACAGACCGACCTCCAGGTGGTGAAGACCGCTTCGCCGAACCCCGTGGTCAGCAGCGACGTGGTGACCTACCAGATCGTGGTCACCAACAACGGTCCGCTGGCGGCCGATGGGGCGGTGCTGACCGATGTGGCCGGCGTGGGCCAGGACTGCACCACGCCCAGCACGACCGCGACCTGTTCGGCCACGGGCGGCGCGACGTGTCCGTCAACCACCGTGCCCGTCAGCAGCCTGCTGGGCAGCGGCATCACGATTCCGACCCTGCCCGTGGGGGGTCAGGTCACCCTTGGACTGCAGTGCACCGTCTCGGCCACCGGCACGCCCTGAGCCTTTCATCCCGCGCACGTCTTCCTTGTCGCGAAACAGAAGCAGGTCGGCCACCTCGCGCGGCCGACCTGCTTTCGCATGCAAGCCCTGTCCTTTTTTTGACGGCTGTCACGAATTCATCGGGTACTGACGTCACTCGGATCACGCAAAGGCACGCGCGTGATGTGAGCCGAGGTCAACGGTACGGGCGGAACGTCCGTGCTTCACCTTCACCCGAATCAAGGACTACACATATGATGTTGTTTCGTAACGCAACGGCGGGCCTGCTGATGGCGGTCGCCGGTCTGACGGCCGCCGCAGATGCCCGCGCCGAAAGCGGTTGCCAGTTCACCCAGGGCTACTGGCAGAACCGCGCACAGAACGCCGGCGACCTGAGCACGGACGTCTGGCTGACCCTTCGCTACCAGCCCTTCTACCTGTCGGGCTTCACCTATCAGCAGGTATTGCAGGAACCCTCGCGCGGCAACGCCTATTGGATCCTTGCCCACCAGCTCGTCGCCGCGCAGGCCAACTACACGCTGGGTGCCCAGACCCCCGCCCTGGTCTCGGACGCGCTGTCCCGCGCCAGCCAGCTGATGGCGCAGTACACCCCGGGCCAGATCGCGGCCATGCCGAAGAGCAGCGAACTGCGCAAGGAAATGATCGCGGTGTCGCGCGTGCTCGATGACTGGAACAACGGGCTGATCGGTACCGGCACCTGCATCGATGGCAGCGGCGGGACCAACGGCTGATACAGCCCGTCCGCATCGCCATTGCCGAGGCGCCCGGCACGGTCACGCGAGAACGGTGGCCACGTCGGGCGTCGCGTCGCATGGCGCGGTGCAGCGACCGGACGGATCGGTATCCATTGGAAGGAAAGATAGAAGCCGCATGAAAAGCAGACGATTCGCAGGATGGGCGCTCGCGTTCGGGCTGGCCTCGGGCTGGAGCGCCACGACGCATGCACAGACCGTGACCTTCGACCATGGCGGCGCATCGACCGCGATCGGCGCAGGCGCCCCGGGGACCCCTTCCCTCAGCTTCAACGTGACGGCGGGCCAGAACCGCGTCGTCTTCATCACCGCCGCGTTCGAGCGCGACCACTGCACGACGGATACCCTGGAAACCTCGGGTACGTGCGTCGACGAGACTTCCGCCAACAGCAACTTCGCGTCCCCCGCCTTCGTGGTCACGAACGGCGCGAACGTGCAGATCCAGTTCACCGTGACCGGCCCGGGCGGCTCGACGACGGTAACAAACCCCCTGGCGCCTCCGGCCGGCGACCTGCGGCTCGTCAACAGTTTTTACAGCATAGTCAATGGCGCCGCCGACCGGGTGACCTATTCCCAGGAACTCTACTTCGCCGCGATCTATGAGTCGCAGCTGCGCACGCTGCTGGGCGGCGCCGACAGCGGCACCCTCACGATCACCCTCCCGAACGTCGATGCGCCGAATCGAGCCGGCGACGAGGCGCTGCTGTCGGCACTGCAGTTCAACCATGTCAGTCAGTTGGCTACCGGCGATCCCGGTACGGGCATCGTGCGGTCCCGCTTCGTTTCCACCACCGACTGCGGCACCGGGCTGGTCTACCTGGCGGGCGTGAACGCGCCGGGCAACTGGTCGGCGTGCCTGAACGGCTACGACGTCGGCCAGGCACCGGTGAATGCCGGCGATGGCGTGCTGCTGGTGGGCTACAACGGTTATGCCCGCAGCGGTCCGCTGGACTTCGCCACGGTGCCCGGCTTCACCGAAGTGTCGAATCCTGCGGTGGTCAACACCGATCCCGGCACTGCAGGCGTGGCCGGGGCGCACTTCCTGGCCGCCACGGAATCGGACGGCTTCAGTACGTCGTTCCAGTACGCCAGTGGCATACCAGCCGCCAACATCACCCTGCAGTCGCAGAACGGTGCGCTGACGGCCGGCCAAAGAACCTCCGGCGGCATGGCGGCCAAGTTCACGCTGACGCGTGCGCTGCTGGACCTGTCCATCACCAAGACCAATACCCCGGGCGTCAATGGCAACGTCGACCAGGCGAACGATACGGTGACGCCCGGAAGCACGACCACGTACACCCTCGTTGTCAGCAACCCATCGATGAACTACGCAAACCTGGCGACCCTAATCGACCCTGCCACCGCGGGACTGACCAAGACGGCGGTGGCGTGCACGGCCACGACGGCCGGGGCCGTGTGTCCGTCTGCGGGCGATGTGACCGTGGCGGCCCTGGAGAGTGCGGGCGGCATCGTCATTCCGACCCTGCCGCCGAACAGCACCATGACGTTCACGATCACCGCGACGGTGGCCGCAGGCGTCTCCCCCGTCACCAACACCGCGACGATCCGGGTGCCCGACGGCTATGTGGATGCGACACCGGCGAACAACACCGCCACGGATACCGATGCTTCGGTGACGCAGTTGACCTTGCGCAAGATCAGTATCGGCGGCGTGGGCAGCTTCGGCTTCAGTGGCAGCAACGGCGTTGCGACACAGACGTTGACCACGACCACGGACGGGACACCCGTAGCCGGCGCCACGCAGGCGCTGACGGCAACCTCCACCGCCACCACCATCACCGAAAGCACGTCCCCGGCGACGTACCGCGTCACCGACATCACCTGCACCGGCCTGGGTGCGGCGGGCACCGCGACGCCGGACCTGGCCGCGCGCACGGTCGTGCTGGATGCCGCCGCGACGGCACCGGGCAGCGACATCGTGTGCACGTTCACCAATACCCTGCAGCAGACGGATATCCAGGTGGTGAAGACGGCCTCGCCGGATCCGGTGGTCACCGGGGACGTGGTGACCTACCAGATCGTGGTCAGCAACAACGGCCCGCAGGCGGTCGCCGATGTCCTGCTGACCGACGTGGCCGGGGCAGGGCAGGACTGCACCACACCCAGCACGCCCGCGACCTGTCTGGCCGCGGGCGGCGCGAGCTGCCCCTCACCGACGGTGCCGGTGAGCAGCCTGCTCGGCGCGGGTGTCACCATTCCCACCCTGCCGGTCGGGGGGACGGTCACGTTCGGCTTGCAGTGCAGGGTGACCGCCAGCGGTCTTTGAGGCCGCAATGGCTTCGCTGGTTTCCGGCGCAAGAAGGGTCTGGAAGGCGCCGTGATGTCCTTGAGCGGGCACGGCGCCGCAATGTGATGTCCTGAGGGACAAGCCGAGCACGATCTACCTCACCATCAATGTGACAAGCGGCGTTGCGGCTTGTTGTCCGGTGTGGCAGTTTGTCGCACGGCGCCGCAAGGTGCCGTGGCGATACAGGATTCGCCAAAGGGGGCGGTGATGGATGGAGTGATCGGGACTGCGGACTGGCGCGATCCCGTTCGCAGCGCGCGCGTAGTCGATATTACGCAGCAGCAAGGAAGCCGCCTCCCTCCAAACAGGCCGCTGCAGGCCACCGGCCGCATGCTGTGCTGGCTGGCCATGGGCATTCTGCTGTTGCTAGCGCCCCGCGAACTCTGGGCCCAGGCGGCCAACCAGTGTTCCCTGGTCAACACGTCGCCCATCATCGCTTCGCCCGCCAACACAGGCTGGCTGAACGACAATTCCCTGGGCCTCACCCACACGCCGACGCTCAACGGCAACCAGACCAGCACGCGCTATGGCATCCAGACCAATGGTGCCATCGTGGTCGCGGGTGAAGTGCAGTGGAACAACCCTGCCGGTCCGAATTCGGGCCGGGCCACGATGGAGATCTTCGTCAACGGCGTGCGGTACGCCACGTTGTTCACGTCGGAAGCGGTGTCCGGCCTGTTCAGCACGGATGGCGAGTTCTGGCCAGACAACGGTTCTCTGATCTCCGTCGATGGAAGTGTGGAGACCGCCACGCAACAAGCTTTCATTGGCGATGCGACTTCGGTATCGCCGCGGACCTACCGGCCGTTCACCATCCGCCTGCCGACCACGGTCACGCAGGTCACCAGCGTGCAGTACGTCTACCGGTCCGACTACAGCGACAACACGGCCGACGACGATATCCGCTTCCGCAACATCCAGATCAACCAGTGCAAGGCCACGCTGCGGTTGCAGAAGCAGATCGTGACCGGGCGCGAGAGCGGCACCGACCAGTTCGCGCTGTCCATCGCGAGTGGCGGGTCGCCGCTGGCGAGCACCACGACCACCGGTACCGGCACCACGGTCAATACCGGGCTCGCCACATTGGCGCCGTTCAATCCCGGCGTGCTGCACACCCTGTCCGAAGCCGCCGCCGGCACCACCGACCTGGGCGACTACACCTCGACCTACAGTTGCGCCAACGCATCGAGTGGCACCGGGACAATACTGCCGAGCGGCACGGGCACCAGTTTCAGCCTGACACCGGCCTCGGGCGATGACATCACCTGCACGGTCGTCAACACGCGGCGGCCCGTTACCCTGACGCTGACGAAGATCAGCCAGGGCGGCACGCGCGCCTTCACCTTCACCGGCAACAACGGCTGGACCAGCCAGACCATCACCACCACCACGCCGGGCGTGGGCGTGACCGGGGCCACCCAGACACTCACCAACCCCCTGGTCGCCACCACGATCAACGAGACCCTGCCGTCCGGATTCCTGCTGAACAACGTGACCTGCACCGGCATGGGCACAGGGGGCACGGTCACGCAGAACACGGGTTCGTTCACCCTCAATGCGGCGGCGGTCGATGCGGGCAGCACCATCGCCTGCACGGTCACCAATGCCGTGCAGAGTCAGCCGGCGTTTCCGGGCTGCAGTTCGGAAATGTATCTGGCGCAATCGCCAAACGTGAATACCGACACGACGCTCTACAGTGTGAGTGCCGCAACCAATCCCATGACGTTTCCTGCGATCGGAACCGGCATCCACACGTACAACGCCATCGGCTTCAATCCGGTCGACAACTACATCTACGGCATCAACCAGGGCGGCGGTAGCGGGAACAATCTGATCAGGATCGGCGCGGATGGAAGTTCCCTTCTGCTCGGACCCGTCGCGGGACTGGGCTTGGACAACTGGATCAACGGCACGATGTCGCCCGACGGGACCCTCTATGTGTTGGGAGGAGGAGGCTCGTCGAACCTTCGCGCAATCAACGTGCAGACCAACACGTCGACGCTGATTACGCTCTCGACCGGCGTCAATTCCAGCGATTTCGCGTGGATTGGTGGATTGATCTACACCGTGGAGAGCAATGGGCAACTTCGCTCGATCAATCCTGCCACGGGACAGGTCACCAGTATCGGGACACCGCAGGGGGCGATTGTCATGGGGGCCATGTTCGGTTCGACCACGGGACTGTTCGGCAGCGACAACAACGGCGGCTTCTATCGGATTGACCTGACGACCGGCGTGCGCACGTTGATTTCCGGTTCGCCGTCCGCGGGGCAGAACGATGGTGCGAACTGCCCGACGGCGCCGATCACCTTCAATGCCGACCTGTCGGTCACCAAAACCAACACCCCGGCATCCGGACCGAATGATCTGGCCGGTGACGGCTATGTGCCGGGTCAGGCGCGCACCTACAGTGTCGTGGTGACGAACAACGGGCCGTTCGGGGCACAGAACATCACGATGAGCGATCCGGTGCCGGCGGGCATCGATGCTGCGACCATGAGCTGGACCTGTGCACCCACGTCCGGCGGCGCCGTGTGCGGGGCGGCCAGCGGGACCGGCGCGCTCAACGACACGGGGTTGGACCTGCCCGCCGGTGCGGTGGCCACGTATCTGGTGACGATGACGGTGCCTGCCGGCTTCACCGGCAACCTCACCAACACAGTGACCCTTACGCCCCCCATCATGGTCAACGACAGCAACACCGCCAACAACATGGCGACAGACGTGGACCAGTCCGTGCCGCGGCTCACGATCCGGAAGATCAGCGTGGGCGGCGTGGACAGCTTCGGCTTCAGCGGCGACAACGGCGTGCAGACGCAGACCCTGACCACCACCACCGCCGGTACGGCTGTGGCGGGCGCCACGCAGACACTGGCCGCCGCCGCAACCGTCACCACGATCATCGAAAGCACGTCGCCCGCGACGTACCAGGTCAGCAGCATCACGTGCACGGGGCTGGGTGCGGGTGGAACAGCCACGCCGGATCTGGCTGCCCGCACGGTGGTGCTGGACACGGCGGCGACGGCGGTCGGTGCCAGCATCGAGTGCACTTTCACCAATACCCTGCGCCAAGCGGACATCCAGGTGGTCAAGACCGCTTCGCCGGATCCGGTGGTCACCGGGGAGGTGGTGACGTACCAGATCGTCGTGACCAACAACGGGCCACTGGCCGCTGACGGCGCGGTGCTGACCGATGCGGCCGGTGCCGGGCAGGACTGCACCACGTCCAGCACGACTGCGATCTGCGCCGCGACAGGCGGCGCCAGCTGTCCCTCGCCGACAGTGCCGGTGAGCAATCTGTTGGGCAGCGGCATCACGCTCCCCGTCCTTCCGGTGGGGGGGCAGGTCACCCTCACCCTGCAATGCACGGTGACAGCGAGCGGCCTGTGAGCGCCGATGCGTATTGCCGACAGCGGGCGCTCGCTGGACCGCACCGCGCGGTCCAGGCGAAAACGGCTCTTTTCATGACGTCGGCAAGAGGGAGTGTGTCGTTCCTGCTCGCCGAGGATCGGCCGGGTGGGAGCGACCGATGAATCCCGCCAGGATTCGGGCGCTCGCTCTTCTGGGCGACTACCTCGCTCTCAAGGCCAGTGATCGGGAAAGAGAGCTGCGCGCGCTCGAGAAGCGTGAACCCGAAGTCCACCGTCTGGTTGCCGCCATGCTCCGCATGGACCAGGCCAAGCATCCACTGGATCACCTTCCCAGCGAGGTGCTCGAGCGCCTTGAGAAGACGGACCAGACGCACGCTGAGGCGCGCCTTGGTAGCCGATTGGGGCCGTGGTTGATAACGGATGTCATCGGCACTGGCGGAATGGGGACCGTGTACAAGGCCAGGCGGGACGACGGGCAGTATGAACAGCAAGTCGCGCTCAAATGCGTGCGCAGGGAGTTGACCTCGGAGGCCCTGGTGGATGCCTTCATTCGCGAGCGCAACACCCTGGCCCGGCTGAGCCATGTTGGAATCGCGCCCCTCCTTGATGGAGGCGTGGACCTGCATGGACATCCCTGGTTTGCCATGCGACTGGTGGACGGAGAGCCCATCGACCAGTGGTGCGACAGAAGAAGGTCGAGCATCGAAGCGCGCGTGCGGCTTCTGGAAAAAGTCTGCGAGGCACTCGATTACGCGCACCGACACATGGTTCTGCACCTCGACATCAAGCCGTCCAATCTGCTGGTCACCGCGGATGGCAACATCCAGATCGTCGATTTCGGGCTTTCCACGGTGCTCAACGGTGAGCGTGAAGCGCCTCGCATCGCCGTCTCTCCGGGGTACACGGCGCCGGAGGCGCTGACCGGGACCCTGCCAACCGCAGCGTTGGACATCTACTCGATGGGCATGGTGATGCGCCGCCTCCTGTGGGGGGCGCTGCCTAAGGATGCAAGCCCGCTTCGCATGGTGGATCCGTCGGGGCCGATGACCCACGAGACGGCATCGATTGCCAACTCCGGCACGCTCAAGGATGCCGAGGCGCGCGGGCTCCCAGACGCCCGGGCATTGGAGAAGCGCTTGAGTGGCGACCTTGAAGCCATCGCGGCGTGCTGTACCTCCTACGATCCAGCGACGCGATATACGTCATTGCTGGAGCTTCGGGACGACCTCGACGCATGGCTGCATGGAATGCCGGTACGTGCTCGAAAGGGGGGCGCGGCCTATCGAGTCGTGAAGTTCCTGCAACGGAACCGGGCCACGGTTGCAGTGTCCGTCCTTGCCGCGGGACTGCTGGTCGTAGGTGCGCTGACCCTCCACATTCAGGCGAAACGCTCCGCGGACGAGGTGCTCGCCCATGACGCCATGGCGGCCATCTTCAGCAAGACGCTGGGGATGGCTACGCTCTCCGGGCTTGCACAAAGCCCCCACTCATCGGATGACCTGCTGCGGAAGACGGAACTGCAGATGCGGAGCCTGTCGTTGCAGGAGCATCCGGAGATCCTGGCACGGGGTCTGCTGGCTCTGGCAAGAAGCCATTCCATGATCGGCCAGCATCGCAGGGCGAAAGTCCTGGCCGATGAAGCGGCGCAGCTTGCGGAGGAAAAACCGCTCGTGCAGGCCGAGGTTCAGGCGACTCGCGCGGCCCTGTTCAACATCGAAGGAGAGCCGAAGAACGCCTTGGCCGTGGCCCACTCTGCCCTGGGTGTCCTGCCCGGCCCGAACGAAGAGCAGTGGATGCCAGTGCGGCTCCAGCTCATGGTGGAGCTTGCCCGCGCACAATGGAATCTCGTCCGCCACAGGGAAGCACAAAGTACTCTCGACAAGGCGCTTGACCTTGCCAGGCGCCATCAGTCGGCGTCTCCGGAGCCCTACATCGAGCTCCTCACCATCCAGGGGTACTGGTACTTTCAACAGTATCGATTCGGCACCGGGATAGAGCATCTTCGAACGGCCATAGAACTGGCCGAGCCGAGGTATCCCCTGCTCGCCGCAAACGCGGAACGCGTTCTTTTCGAAAGTCTCGCGCACCTGGGAAAGACGGAAGAGGCACGGAAGTACGCCGAGCTGCAGTGGAACAGCACGCTCAAAGCCGTCGGCGAATCGCATCCGAGCATGGGGAGCGCCTGGCTGGTGCTTGGCAACGCAAGATGCAACGCAGGGGAGCTCGTGCGTTGCCGCGAAGCCATCCGGAAGGGCGAGGAGCGCATTCTCGCGGGATACGGTGAAAGCCATCCCGAGTACGCCCTGGCACTGACCTACCGCAGCTGGCTGATGAAGTTCGAAGGCGGCCAGCGCGAAGAGATGCTTGCGCTTACCCGAAGGTCGCTGGCGATTCTCCGGCAGTACTACCCGCTGTCTCACGAGAAGGTCGCGAGCGTACAGGTTGGATTGGCAGGCCGGCTCGTCAACAACATCGAGAGCGAGCCCGAGCAGGAGCGCATGGCCGCCATCCAGGCGTCCATGGCACTGCTCAATGAGGTGATGAAGGCATGTCGCGAGGATGGTGTTCCACCTCCACCTTTTGCCCGGAGAACCCTGGCTACGCTCCACGTCATGCTTGGACGGGAGGAAGATCTTCAGCGTGCGCAAGAGCTCCTCGAGGAGAACAGGGACTTCATCATCGAGCACGAACTGGTTGAAACGTTCTACTACAGCACCAACCAGATGGCACTTGCACACCTCTACTTCAAGCGGGGGCGCCTTGATGACGCGGACAGTCTGTACGGAAAACTGCAGGCCAGCGCTGTCGGGAAACTGCCTGACCCGAATGCCTACAGCAGGCTCAATACAGCCGTACTCATGCGCGCCGATATCGCATCCCGGAAGGGGCGTGTGGATCAGGCGCTCGCACTGCTGCGAAGCACCTATCCGAGCCTTGCGGCCCAGTATCCGGACGACCACCGGTATGTCACGGGCATGCAGGACGCCATAAGGCAGCTCGAGACGACAGGCAGGCTCAGGCCGCAGTTGTGAGATGGATCGGGCGGAGGGTGCCCGCCGCACCCGGCAGGGCCGGCTAGATCTGGCCGTCGTTACGAGAGCGGTTCGCCGCCAACGGTCTTGAACCGCTCCCGGAGCCCTGCTTCCGCAAAAACAGAAGAGCTCGCAAGAACGGGCCCCGAGCGTTGTTCATGTCGAAAGTCCGGCTTTATGACCCGCGGGGCTCTGGGTCATGGCCATCAAGGTCCGGCGTTGCGGGATGCCGGACATTCCACGCCGCCAGCTGTTCGCGGTAGTGCTGCAACTGCTCCGCATACAGGTCGTGCACGCAGATGGGGCAGCCGCTGTTGCAGCAGTCGCTGGGCAACGGCGGCTCCGGTTCCACCGGTCGCGGGTCGTCGTCCGGGGTCACTGTGCGCCCATCTCCTCCAGCAGGTGCGGCGCCGGATAGACCTTGCCCATCAACCAGCGCAGGTAGCGCATGTCGACATGGACGGCGCGTTTGTAGCGTGGGTCGAACATCCAGCTGGCACTCACGGATTCCCAGTTGCTGTCGAAATTGAGACCGATCAGTTCGCCACGCGCGTTGAGCACCGGTGAACCGGAATTGCCGCCGGTGGTGTCCAGGTTGGTCAGGAAGTTGACCGTCTGCGTCTTCAGTGCGGGATCTTCCGTGCCGGCGAAGTCGCCCTTCGCGATGGCATCAAGCAACGGCTTCGGCGCGTCGAACGGCACTTCACCGGTGTTCTTCTCGACGATGCCGGCCACCGTCGTCACCGGCGTGTACCGCACGCCGTCGCGCGGGGAGAAACCATCCACCCTGCCGAAGCTGACGCGCAGCGTGCCGTTGGCGTCCGGATACAACGCACGCCCTTGCTGCTGCCGCCAGGCGAACAGTGCGCGCATGTAGGCGGGACGCAGGCGCAGCTGCTCGCCCTCCCGGGTCTTGCGCTCCTGCTCCAGCGCCAGTTGCACGGGCACCAGCTTCGCGGCGAGGCCGATCAGCGGATCGGCGGCCATCAACTTGCCTTCCCGTGCAGCAGCGAAACGCGACAGGCGTTCGGCTTCGTCGCCCAGTTTCGTGCCGGCATACAGCGTGTCGAGCGCGTGCTTCAATGCGGCCGGCGTGCGGCCGAAGGCAGCATCGAACCCCGGCAGCCGCTGCGCATCCGGCAGTTGCTGGTAGCGCGTCAGCAGCACCGTGAGCAGGGCTTTCTCCACGTCCGGCGCATAGCGGCGCTGCACCTGTTTCAGGAGACCTTCGATCAGGGCGTGGTCGCGCACCTGGTAGCCGCTCTCGCGTTCGGCATCCGGCTTGGCGGATTCCACCCGCAACCGTTCCAGCGTGATCGCCGCGCGCATCAGCTGGGACTGGGAACCGAACAGGGCCAGCACCAGCTCGCGTTCGCGCACGGCCGAACCGCCGGCGATCGACGCATTCAATGCATCGATGTCCGTCCGTTCCTTCGCGGCCGCCTCGGTGGCGAGCATGTCGCGCTCGTCGTCGGCACGGACGCGGACCGCATCGCTGCGACGCAGGCCTTCCAGCTCGCCGGCGGCGCGCTTGCGATTGTTCTTCAGCGACTGCAGCTGTGCGGCGTACCGCGTCTTCGCGTCGGCATCCCGGACACCGGCCGTTTCCACGACATCGATCAGCTGGTCGAATACGGCCACGCGCGCGGGCAGCGTCCAGTTGACCTGTTCGTCGAATTCGGCGGCGGTGCGGTGGCGGTAGGTGGTGCCCGGATAGCCGGCCAGCATGGCGTAGTCGCCGGCCTTCGGGCCGTCTTTCGCCAACGGCAGGTGCGCTGGCGCGCGATAGGGCACGTTGTCGGCGCTGTAGGCGGCCGGCTTGCCGTCCTTGCCCACGTAGGCGCGCAGCAGGGTGAAGTCGCCGGTGTGGCGCGGCCACATGAAGTTGTCGATCTCGTCGCCGTAGTTGCCGATCGCGCGCGGCGGCGCGTAGACCAGACGGATGTCGCGCAGTTCCAGCTGCCGGATGCGGTAGAAGTCGGTGCCGTAGTACATGTTCGCTACGCTGCAACGCACGCCGCTTTCCTGCTCGCACTCCGCGACGATGGCCTTGCTGGCGCGATCGATGGCATCGAAGTACGCCCGCCCGGTCTTGCCGGCCGCATCCTTCAGTACGGCGTCCGTGACCTTGTCGTAACCCACCGTCACCAGGACGCGGAAGTCCGGATTCGCCGGCAGTTCGCCGGCATGGTCGGCGGCGGTGAAGCCATCGTCGATCAGGTTGCGCTCGGGCCTGCTGTTGTACTGGATCACGCCGTACGCGACGTGATGGTTGGTCAGGATCAATCCGTCCGGTGAGACGAATGCGCCCGTGCCGCCGCCTGCGCGCACCACCGCGCTCAGCGGGGCTGCGGTGACGTCGGCCAGCGCCTGCGGTCTGCCCTTGAAGCCGGCCTCGCGCAGCGGCTTGGCCAGTTGCGGCAGCTGCGAGGGCATCCACATGCCTTCGTCGGCATGGGCGGGCAGGGACAGGGCGGCGCCCAGGGCGAGGGCGGAGGTCGAGAGTCGGCGGCGCATCATCAGGCTCCGGCGGAGAGGACTGCGACGATATCGGCAGAGCCAGGATGCGGCAATGCCGGGAGCCATCGAATGATCAGCGCGCGGCGTCGAGGAAGTGGTGCTGTCGCTGCGCCGCGCGACGGATGCCGATGTGTTCCGCCTCGCTCAGGGTACGCAGGGGAGCGAGCGTGATGTCGTCGCCGGCCGCATCGCGTTTCCATGCCGCGGCCACCCGGCCACCGATGATCGCCGTTGCGCTGACCAGGCCGTTCACGCCGATCACGCGCCGTGTGTGTGCGGCATCCAGCACGGGCGTTCGGTCGCGGTAGCCGATGAGATATTCATCGAATGCCGGCAACAGATGCACCGCATTCGAGCGCGCGGGCGCAGCCGCGTCGGCATGCGACCACCACGTCGTCCCGTCATGTGTTTCCTGCACCAGCGCGGATGCGGCGGATGCAAGGGCCTGCATGGCCTCCTTGCGCGTCAGTCCCGACCACCATGCCAGGTCGGCCGCTGTCGCCGGCCCGTGCCCTTGCAGATAGCGCAGTGCCAGCTGCCGGAGTGCCTCGTCGCGAGCCAGCGGTGCGCTCGGCGGCACCCATGCATCGAGCAGGACGAACGTCGGCTGCTTGCCATGGCGCGGCCCCTGGCAGATGACGCCCTCATGCGCCAGCCAGTTCAGAAGATGCAGGCCCCGCTGGCCGCCGCTGGGAATGCCGGCTGCCTCCATGCAGGCATAGAGGTCGGCGCGGGTAACGGGCACACCTTCCTTCAATGCCTGTTCCAGCACGCGTCGACCGTGCGGGAGCGTGGAGGCATCCAATCCGAGATCGCGCGCGATCCGTGCCGCATTCGCGGCCTGCACGCGGGGTGCCAGCAATGCCACCATCCAGCGGACGTCCTCGCGCGCGAGCCAGTGCAGGGTGCCGCGCATCGGCCAGGTGCGGACGATCTTGCCGCACGCGATGGCGTCTTCCACCGTTGCGCGCGTCGCGCCGCGGGTGCGCAGGCCGATGGCCCACAGCGATGCCGCATAGTCCTGCGCCTGCATTGCCCCCATGTGGCGGACGGCATCGGCCGGATCCGCCGCCGTCGGTACCGCGATGCCGTGCCGCTGCAGGCGGCGGGCCGTCAGGGACGGCATCACGCCTACTTTTCCTTGCGCCAGTTGATCGAGCCGCGCGTCTCGGTGGTGCTGGACTCGATCTCCACGTCGAAGCCCTTGCGCAGCAGGTATTTCAGCGTGACCGCGGAGCCTGATCCGACCATGGAGACGCCATAGCTGACGTAGAGCTTGGGCGACAGGTATTTGCCCACGCCGAACACCGAGCCGCCGAGCGTGCGTGATTCCAGCACGCCGGCATCATCCAGGCCGATCTTCGCGCCGAGCTGCGATGCCAACAGGCCCGCACCCGCGCCGAGCGCGGACGAAGCGGCGTTGATCTGGCGGCTCTCGTCGCTGCTGGCGGTGTTGAGCGAACGGCCGAGCACCAGGTACGCCAGCGCTTCGGATTCGGACATCGACGGATTGGACCAGACGCGGGCGCGCGGCTGGCTGGCGCGGCCGGTGACGTCGATGCCGGCAGTGACACTGGCGCTGACCACTTCGCGTTCGGCGCGGATGTTGATGCGCGGATCGGAGATCGCGTTGTTGCTCCAGGTCAGTTCGCCACGGGTGATGCGCAGTTTCTGCCCGTAGGCTTCGTAACGCCCGTCCACGTCCAGGCGACCCGTGCCCAGCATCTCGCGGCCGGGCTGCGAACGCACGTGCAGGGTGCCGGCCAGCGTGCCTTCCAGGCCATAGCCTTTCAGGTTGACCTCGTCGCCGACCTTGAGGGCGAGGTCCAGATCCAGTCGCGAACTGGGCGCGCGTTCGGGATCGGCGGGATCCAGCACCACCACGTCTTCCGACGCGGACACGCCGTCATCCAGTTTCTCCACGTCGATGGTGGCCGAAGGAATGCCCACTTGGCCACGCACGCGGATGGTGTTGTCGGCGAAGCCCACCTGGATGTCCGGGGACGCGACCGCACGCAGGTCGGTGGTGTCCGCCACGAGCACGTTGTCGCCGCGCACCTGGAACTGCAGCGGCGTGGTGTCGTTGTTCCAGCCCAGCGTGCCGGACACGTTGAGCACGCCGCCGGTCCCGGTGCCGCCGGTCGACGAGACCGTCTTCATGCTGCCGTCGATGCGCGCGCTGCCATCCGACAGCGCGACCAGTTCCGCGCCGCCGTCCGCCAGCGACACGCCGAGCGCGGGCAACTCGCCGGTGAATTCGGTGAGCGTGGCTTCGCCGCTCAGCAGCGGATGGCCCCGCGTGCCGGCAACGCCGATGTGGCCGGCCAGCTTGCCGCGCGGGCGCACCAGGTCCGGCGAGAACAGTTCCATCCAGAACAGGCGCGAGTTGTGGAAATACAGGTCGCCCTTGAGCGGCGCGAACGCATCCCATCCGGTGGCGAAGGTGGCATCGACATAACCGTCGCCCTTGAAGCCGGTACCGAGCCGGCCCTGGATGCGCTGCGGGTTGAAGTCGGCATCGAAGGTGAAGTTGTCGTAGCGGATGATCTCGCCGCGGGCGCTCGTGCCCATCTTCAGGCCGCCATCCAGCGAGGCCAGGTGCACTTCGCCCTGCCATGCATTGCCGGCAGGCCGCAGCGTCGCGTCGAGGGTGAACTCGCCGCGCAGCGTCAGCGGTCGTCCGCTGCTGGGCGGCAACCAGGGCTGCACCAGGGCCAGCGACAGCGCTTCGCCACGCACCACCAGTCCTTGCCGTGGCCAGTTGGCGGTGGCGCAGAGGGCGCCGCCGATGTCGGAGCCCAGGCAGCTCTCGGACAACGTCCACGCGCTGCCGTTCTGCGCGTAGCGGGCGGGTTGCCGCAGCGTCCACGGGTTGCCCTTGGACGGCGCGATGCGCAGCGTATCCAGCGTGCCCTGCCAGTTGGCGCCACGCTTCTGTGCGCTGCCCGACAACGCGACTGCCCCCATCGCATTGCGTGCATCGCCGTCGACCCGCAGGTCTTCCACCGCGCCGCGCGCGCTGATCTGCACGCTGTCCAGGACGGTGCCCACGTCGACGGCGCTGCCCTGCAGGGTGAGTTCGCCATTGCCGCTGCGCCAGGGCAGGTTGCCGCGCAGGCTCAGACTGCCCGCGCTCCAGTCGTTCCAGCGCAGGCCGTCGCCGCCGAGGTCGGCATTGAGGGTGGGTGCCGTGCGCGCGCCGGTCAGTTTCAGCGTGCCGGCCAGGGTGCCGCTGGCATCGGGCAGCAGGTCGGCCAGGTTGAGCGGGCGGAACGTCGCATCGATATCCAGGGTGTCGCCGACCTTGCCCTGCGCGGCGACGCGGCTACCACCCAGCGACAGGTCCAGCTCGCCTTCACCGGCGTTGCCGTCGAGCGCGAACGTGCCGCGTGCTTCCAGCGCGCGGTCACGCAGGCGGCCCGTGAGTTTCGGCACGTCGAGCGTGCCCTGGAACTGGCCGTCCTCGCGCTGGCGTCCCTTCGACGCCAGCGCGCCCGAGAGGTTGCCCTTCCAGCCTGCAGCGAAGTAGCCCGGATCGAAACCGGCCAGCGTCGCCTTCACGTCCCAGTCCAGCACGGGGGACCAGCCCACCATGCCGGTGGCGTCCAGCGTGCCGGTGGGCATGCGTGCCTGCAGTTTCTGCAACTGCACGCGCTCGGCATTGCCACGACCATCGAACTCCACCACCGCGCTGTCGTCGCCGCGGGTCAGCGTGGCCTTGCCGATGGCGGCCCATGCTTCCAGTTTGCCGGCCACGCCGAAATCGCCCTCGGCACCGATCATGCTGTCCGCTTCCGTGCCCCAGCGCAGGCCGCGTGCGTTCACCGCGAAACGGAAGGTGGGGTTCTCCGGCACGGTGAAGTCCGCGCGACCCCGCAGCGCGGCATAGCCGTCGAACGCACGGATCGCCAGCGGCTCCACGGTCAGGGCTTCGCCGTCGATGCGCGCGTGCGAAGGTTCGATCACCACGGCGATGTCGCCCTGCTGCACGGTGCCCTGCAGGTCCGCGGCACCGCCCGCGCCCCTGGCCGCCAGGTCGAAAGAGACGGGCGTGCTGTCCTCCATCACGCCGAGCAACGACAGGTCCAGTGCTTCCGTCTTCGCGGCGAGGGTCCATGTCGGCCGGGTTTCGCCGCGCAGCGTGAGCGTGGCGCGCAACGGCGCGGGCGCGGCACCGGAAATGCCCACGTTCATGCGGGCGCGATTCCCGCGCGCGACCAGTCCGATGCGGGCGGGGGTGCGCCCGGCAGCGGCCGCGAACACGCCGGTGGCCGTCAGGTCGGTGTCGTAACCGTCGCGGGGTTCGTAACGGCCGTGCACGCCGAAGGTGCCGCGATCGCTCGCGATGGCCAGCTTCTCCGCATGCACGTAGCCGTCGCCGATATCGATGCCGCCGCCCGCATGCGCGATGTCGATCAGGGGCTGCCCGCTCTGGCGGATCAGGAAGCGGTCCACCTCCAGCCGGTCGGCCTGGATCGCGAGCGGCATCTCGATCTGCGGCAGCATGTCGGGCCAGTGCGGCAGCTCGAACGGTTCGTCGCTTTCCGGCACATCGAGCATCGCACCGCGCAGCTTCAGCACATTCAGTCGCAGGCGCTTGCCGAGCAGCGGGCGCAAGTGCGGCTCCAGGTAGACCTCGTCGGCGGTGAAGCGGATCCTGTCCCAGCGGAAGTCGACGCCACGCAGCGTCAGCGGGCCCGCGATCGGGCCGTCCACTTCCCGGTATTCCAGCGAGGCGTCGGCCGGCAGCCGTGCCTTGATCTGCGCGAGCAGCATGTCGCGGCCCGCGACCGTCTGCAGCAACCAGTACAGGCCGATGCACAGCAGCAGCGTGAGTACGCCGGTGCCGATGGCGCTGCGGATCGCCAGCGTGCGCATGCGGGCCCTGCGGCGCGCGCGCAGCTCGGCGATGCGGGCGTCGCGCTCTTCCGGCGTCAGGTTGTCGGGTACGCGCTTCTTCACAGATCGGTCCCGATGTTGAGGTAGATCTGGAAGCTGGAATCCGGATCATTCAGCCCGTGCGCCACGTCCAGGCGCACCGGCCCCACCGGCGAGCGCCAGCGCAGGCCCACGCCGATGCCCGTGCTCAGGTCCGGGCGGGTGCCGTCGAAGGCGCTGCCGGTATCCACGAACACCGCGCCACCGTAGGGGCCGCCCTTCGGATAGAACTCGTACTCCACGCTGCCGGTGACCACGTTCTTCGCGCCCAGTGCGTAGTCGCCACGGCGCGGGCCGACTTCGCGCCATGCATAGCCGCGGACGCTGCGGTCGCCACCGGCGAAGAAACGCAGCGACGGCGGCATTGCCACCAGCGAACTGGTGAACGTATGGCCATACTCGCCGCGCACGATCAGCGCGCTGTTGGTCTTGTACCGCTGCGACCAGCGCGCACGCATGTGGAACTGCAGGAAGTTCGCATCCGAGCCCGCGCCATCCACGCCGCCGCGCAGCAGGATGGACCCGGCCAGCTGGTCGGGACGGTTCGAGCCGACCGGCGAGTTGGTGTAGTCCGCGCGCAGCGAGGGGTAGGTGAAGGTCGCGTACTGCACGGTGGTGTCGGGCAGGCCGGTGACCGGATCGTCTTCGACATAACGCCAGCGTTCGCGCAACGCGTGGATCGACGCCACCGCAGTCCAGTCTTCGCTGACCTGTCCGCTGCGGCTGCCGGTGAATTCGACATGGCGCAGGTCGATGTAGTCGGTCTGTTCGTCGCTGGCCTGCACGCCGACGGTGTACCAGCCGTCCAGCCATTTGAACGCGGGGATGCGGTACTGGGTCAGCAGCGTCTTGCGCTTCTGCGCGTAGTCCAGGTGCGTGGACAGCTTGTGCCCGCGCGAATTCACGTAACGGCGATCCAGCCCCAGCCGGATACCGGGCCCGCTCTCCGTGCCGTAGCTCACGCCGGCGGTATAGATGTCGCGCTTGGCCAACTCCAGGTTCACGTCGACCGGCACGCGTCCGTCCACGGCCTTGTCGGGGTTGGCCTGGATGTCGATGTTCGCGAAATAGTCCAGGCCGACCAGCGATTCGCGCAGGCGATCCAGCTTGCCCTGGTGGAAGTAGCTGCCTTCTTCCCAGTACACCAGCTTGTCCAGCAGGCCCGGATCGAACTTGTCCTGGTGGAACGTGGTCGGCCCCATGTCATAACGGATGCCGCTGACCCAGCCCAGCGCGATGTCGGCGGCGTGTTCGGCCCGCGTGACTTCCACCCGGCGGTGGGTGAAGTCGGCATCGAAGTAACCGCGATCCGCCAGTCGCCGCACGATGACCAGCTTGCTGGCTTCGTAGGTGGTGTGGTCGAAGATCTCGCCGACCTTCGGCGCGAACGCGTCCAGGTCTTCCTTCAGGTAGCGGTCGTCGCCGCCTTCGCCTTCGATGGACAGGTCGCGTCCACGCACGCGGACGGGTTCGCCGAGGGCGATCCGCAGGGTGATGGTGAGCCGCTCGTCGTTGGCGCCTTCGGTGCGCGGCGCATCCACGGTGATGGTGGGGGAGTAGTAGCCGAACGGCTCCAGCGCTTCGCGCGTTTCGGCGACGGCTTCACCCAGCAGGTATTCCAGACGCGACTCGCCCAGCCGCTTGCCGAGCGAATCGTTGAGCGACAGCGCGGTGTTGACGTTCTCGATCATCAGCTCGTTGTCGAGCCCTTCGATCTGCACCTTGTCGACGATGGCCGCGGCCCAGGCCGGACCGGTTGCGGCAAGCAGGACCACGGCGGTGGCGAAGCAGGGGAGTCGACGCATGCGGGCAGGATAACCGGTGAGGGTTAAGCGGGGTGAAGGGGCGCGGCCGCCGCGCGAGTCGTGGTTCACGAGAAGTCACACTGATGGCGTATGCGGAATGATCCCTCGCCCCGCATGCGGGGCGGGCAACTGTCTTGATTCAGGCACAGCGGGAAGAGGAAGTTTTCCGCAGATATCCGGTGTTCGATCAGCCGACAGTGGCTGCGCTGCAAGGGTCGGCGCGAAGAGCGCCCCTCATCCGCCCCCGTATCCAGTACGGGGCAGGCTCTTTGGGCACCCTCTCCCCGCGCGCGGGGAAAAGGGAACGGATATGGCATGCGCGAGAGGCGGCGCTGCAGTCCGGGTGCATCCAGGATCCGTGGAGTTTGACTCCCTCTCCCCGCGTGCGGGGAGAGGGTGCCGAAGGCGGGTGAGGGGCGAACGGAGTGAGGTACCCGCTGCGCCTGTGCAAGCACCGCGCTCCGCCCCTCATCCGCCCTCCGGGCACCTTCTCCCCGCAGATGCGGGGAGAAGGAAACGCGACTCAGCTCGACAGATGCTCGATCGCCGCCACCGCACGGAAGCGGTCGGCCAGGCGCTTCAGCAGCGCAAGGCGGTTGGCGCGCACGGCCGGGTCGTCCGCATTGACCATCACGCTGTCGAAGAACGCATCCACCTGCGGGCGCAGGCGGGCGAGGTGGTTCAGCACGGTCACGTAGTCGTGGTGGTGCAGGGCCTCGTCGGTCTCGCCGAGTACGGCTTCCACCGCTTCGGCCAGCGCACTTTCCGCCGGATCGGTCAGCAGCGCGCGGTCGATCGCGTGCGGGATGGCGATGTCGGCCTTCTTCAGGATGTTGCCGATGCGCTTGTTGGCCGCGGCCAGCGCCTCGGCCTCCGGCAGCGTCGCGAACGTGCCGATGGCGTCGAGGCGCGTGTCGAAGTCGTACAGCGACGCCGGTTTCAGTTCCGCCACCGCAGTGAAGTGCGCGGCCGGAACGCCCTTGTCGGCATAGTAGCCGCGCAGGCGATCGAGGATGAAGTCGTAGATCTCACTAGCCAGTGCGGACAAATCCGGAGTGCGCTCCCGATCGACTGCTACTTCAAGCTTGTAATCAACGGAGCCGAGATCATTCATCGTCTCCGAAGCATCTTTCAACTTCTTAAGCCCCGCACGTGCTGCAACTGTTTGAGTTGTTCTCGCTATCCATTCGAGATGGGGCTTTAGAGTCTTGTTTATATCGATTTCAAACCCACTCTCGATCACCGTCCTTGCCAACCCCAACGCATTCCGCCGCAACGCGAACGGATCCTTGTTGCCGGTCGGCTTCAACCCAGCGGCGAAACCGCCCGCCAGCGTGTCCAGGCGTTCGGCGATCGCCAGCACCTTGCCCAGCGGCGACAGCGCGATGTCGTCACCGGCGAAGCGCGGCTGGTAGGCCTCGTCGATGGCCAGTGCGATTTCCTTCGGCTCGCCAGCGGCGAGAGCGTAGTGGCGACCCGCGATGCCCTGCAGCTCGGGAAACTCGTTGACCATGCGCGACTGCAGGTCGTTCTTCGCCAGTTCCGCGGCGCGACGCGCCTGTGCCGGATCGGCGCCGACCTGCGCGGCGATGGTTTCCGCCAGCGCCGCCACGCGCGCGACCTTGTCGGCGACACTGCCCAGCTTGGCCTGGTAGGTGACGGTCTTCAGGCCGTCGCCCATCGCCACGAGACCCTGCTTCAGGTCTTCATCGAAGAAGAACTTCGCATCGCTGAAACGCGGACGGATCACGCGCTCGTAGCCCTTGCGCACTTCCTCGACGTTCTGCGATTCGATGTTGGCGATGCCGATGAAATGCTCGGTCAGCTTGCCGCCGTCGCTCAACACCGGGAAGAACTTCTGGTTGATCTCCATCGTCTCGATCAGCGCTTCCTGCGGCACGGCCAGGAAGGCGGATTCGAAGCTGCACAGCACTGCGGCCGGCCATTCGGTCAGGCAGATCACCTGTTCCAGATTGTCGTCGGTGATGCGCGCGCTGCCGCCGGCCTGTGCGGCGGCCTTCTGCACGTCGGCGACGATGCGCGTGCGGCGTTCCTCCGGATCGACCAGCACGCGGGCGCCGCGCAGGGCGTCCACGTAATCGTCCGGGTTGCCGATCCATACCGGCTTGTCGTGTTCGAAACGGTGCCCACGGCTCATGCGGTCGGACGTCACGCCCAGCACATCGGCCTCCACCACGTCCTTGCCCAGCAGCAGCACCAGCCAGTGCACCGGCCGCGCGAACGCATAGTCGTGGTCGCCCCAGCGCATCGGCTTGGGGATCGGCATGGCGGCCAGCGCCTCGCGCACGATCTCTGCCAGAAGGTCCGCAGTCCTCGCGCCCGGCTTCACCGCGCGATGGACGAAGCGTTCACCCTTGCCGTCGGTGGTGCGCTCCAGCTGCGTCCAGTCGATGCCGGCCTTGGCGGCGAACCCTTCCAGCGCCTTGGTCGGCGCGCCGTTCGCGTCCAGCGCGATGTTGAGATAGGGGCCCAGCACTTCGGACTTCTGTTCCGGCTGCTCCACGTCCACGGCCGGCAGCAGCACCGCCAGGCGGCGCGGCGTGTACAGCGGCTTGGCATCATCCCGCTCGAAGCCGATGCCGCGCTTTTCAAGCGCGGCGATCACCCCGTCGAAGAACGCCTGCGCCAGCCCGGGCAACGCCTTGACCGGCAGCTCTTCGGTGCCGAGTTCGACCAGCAGGGATTTTTGTTCGCTCATATGCATGCAACCTTGAGTTGTTCCCTTCTCCCTGTGGGAGAAGGTGCCCGAAGGGCGGATGAGGGTACGGCGGAGTCCGTGGCAGTCAACCATCCGGGTGTCGCCGGACCCTCTCCCCAACCCCTCTCCCGACGGGAGAGGGGCTTCAAGCGGATTCTTTCTTCAAACCAGGAAACCCAAGCTTCTCGCGCTGCGCGTAGTACGCCTCGGCCACCGCCTGCGCCAGCTTGCGCACGCGCAGGATGTAGCGCTGGCGTTCGGTCACGGAAATGGCGCGGCGCGCATCCAGCAGGTTGAAGCTGTGGCTGGCCTTGCAGACCTGCTCGTAGGCGGGCAACGGCAGGCCCACGTCGACCAGTTTCAGCGCTTCCTTCTCGCACGCGTCGAAACGGTGGAAGAGCTCGGCCACATCGGCGTGCTCGAAGTTGTACGTGCTCTGCTCGACTTCGTTCTGGTGGTACACATCGCCGTACTTCACCACGCCCTGCGGACCGACCGTCCACACCAGGTCATACACGTTGTCGCAGTTCTGCAGGTACATGCACAGGCGTTCCAGCCCGTACGTGATCTCGCCCAGCACCGGGCGGCATTCCAGGCCGCCGGCCTGCTGGAAGTAGGTGAACTGGGTGACTTCCATGCCGTTGAGCCACACCTCCCAGCCCAGGCCCCAGGCACCGAGCGTCGGCGACTCCCAGTTGTCCTCGACGAAGCGCAGGTCGTGCACGCGCGGATCGATGCCCAGCGCCTTCAATGAACCCAGGTACAGCTCCTGGATGTTGTCGGGGTTGGGCTTCATCACTACCTGGTACTGGTAGTAACGCTGCAGGCGGTTGGGGTTCTCGCCGTAGCGGCCATCGGTGGGGCGGCGGCTGGGCTGCACGTAGGCGGCATTCCACGGCTCCGGCCCCAGCGCACGCAGGAACGTGGCCGGGTGGAAGGTGCCGGCGCCCACTTCCAGGTCCAGCGGCTGGATCAGCACGCAGCCCTGGTCGGCCCAGTACTGGTTCAGCGTCTGGATCAGGTTCTGGAATGTCAGGCCCTGGAAAGTTGCCGGTGAAATTGTCTGTCCAGTCATCGACTTATCGTGCACTGCGGAAAAGCGGGCTAGTATACGGGCAAGCCCTTTTCTCGCTGATGTTTGCCGTCGTGGATGCCGCCGTGAAAGCCCCTTTCCTCATCGTTGAAACCGGCCAGCCGGTGCGCTCGATGCGACGGTATGGCGGCTTCCCGCACTGGATCCGCGTGGCGGCCGGGCTGGAGGCGGACGAAACCGTGGTGGCGAACGTGGAGCGGGGCGACGCATTGCCGCGTCGCGAAGGTTTTGCCGGCGTCATCGTCAGCGGCTCGGCCGCGATGGTCACCGACCGGGCCGACTGGAGCGAACGCAGTGCGGACTGGCTGCGCGACGCGGCCCATGAAGGCCTGCCGCTGCTGGGCATCTGCTACGGCCATCAGCTGCTGGCGCACGCGCTGGGCGGCGAGGTGGCCTACAACCCTGCCGGGCGCGAATCCGGCACCGTCCACATCGACTTGCATCCGCAGGCGCAGGACGACCCGCTGTTCGGCGCGCTGCCGCTGAAGTTCACCGCCCACGCCACCCATGTGCAGACCGTGGCGCGGCCGCCGGAAGGCGCCACCGTGCTGGCGCGTTCCGAGCAGGACGATTGCCATGCGTTCCGCTGGCGCGACCACGCCTGGGGCGTGCAGTTCCATCCCGAATTCGCCACCCACCACATGCGCGGCTACGTGCACGCCCGCGCCGACCACCTGCGCAGCGAAGGCCGTTGCCCCGGCAGCATCGCCCGCAGCGTGACGGCGGCGCCGCAAGCCCGCAAACTATTGCGGCGGTTCGTCCGCCATGCGCGTGGCCTGCACGCGCGCTGAGTCCACCGCTGCACCCTCTCCAGAGAACCCCGATGTCGACGATCAACAAGGTGCCGGCCAGTGCCGGCGCGGAATGGCTGCTGGCGGGCTTCGCGCTGCTGAAGCGCGCGCCGGTGCCGCTGGCCACGCTGGCCGTGCTGTGGGGCCTGCTGTCGATGGGCGTGATGCTGGTGGCGGTGTCGCTGCCGGCCATGACGCTGGCCATGCAGTTCCTGCTCGTACTGGCGGGTCCGTTGTTCTTCGCCGGCATGCTGTGGGCGGTGCGCGAGGTTGACCAGGGGCGCGCCGCACGGCCCTCCAACCTGCTGCAGCCCGTGCGCGACGGCCATGCGCCGGCCTTGTTGGCCACCCTGCTGCCGCAGTTGCTCGCGGCCCTGGTGATGGGCGCGCTGCTGTTCGTACTGGTGGGCACCGAACAACTGCAGCATCTGGCCGACGTCTACCAGAAGATGCAGACCATCGCCGAAGCCGGGGGCCAACCCGATCCTTCCCTGGTGGAAGGCCTGCCTGCCGGTCGCCTGCTGTTGTGGCTGCTGTTGGTGGCGATCGTCTTCGTGGCCGTGAAGTGGATGACCTTCATCGCCTCGCCGCAGATCCTCTTTTCGGGCACCCATGTCATGGAGGCCATGCGCAACAGCCTGCGCGCCTGCCTGCACAACTGGGCCGCGATGCTGGTGTTCTACCTGCTGGCGGGGATCGCCATCTTCGCGGTCGGCGTCGGCTCCTTGCTCGTGGCCTCGATCCTGGCGCTGGCAGTGGGCGCGACCATCGCGATGGGGCTGTGGCAGTTCACCCTGATGGCGGTGGTGATGCCGGTGCTGGCCGGTGCGGCGTACGCAGCATGGCGGCAGATGCTGGGCGAGGGCGTGGTCGCTCCGGGTGCATCGGTGGCGCCGACCAGGATCGAAGTCTGAGCCTCGACATCGCCATGCGGCGGGCCAGGGCCCGCCCTACGATGCGGATTGTTCTTTCGGTTTCAGCCAACCCGCCGCGATGATGCCCAGTTCGTACAGCAGGCACATGGGAATGGCGAGCATCAGCTGCGACACCACGTCCGGCGGGGTGATCAGCGCGGCGACGACGAACACGCCGACGATCGCGTAGCCGCGGCCCTCGCGCAGTTGCTGCGGTGTCACCCAGCCCAGCAACACCATGATCACCAGCGCCACCGGCAGCTCGAAGCTCACGCCGAAGGCCAGGAAGATCACCATCACGAAGTCCAGGTACTTCGCCGGGTCCGGCGCCAGCGTCACGATGTCCGGCGTGAACACCGTCAGTGCGTGGAACACGCTGGGCAGCACCAGGAAATACGCGAACGCGCAGCCTGCATAGAACAGCACGATGGCCGACGCCAGCAACGGCACCGCCAGCCGCTTCTCATGCTTGTACAGCCCGGGCGCGACGAAGCTCCACGCCTGGTAGAGCAGCCACGGCGAGGACAGGAACAGGGCGGTGAAGAAAGCCAGCTTGATCGGCGCGAAGAAGCCCGAGGTCGGGTCGCTGGCGATCATCTGCGCGGCCTGTCCGGCCGGCAGCTGCGAAATCAACGGCTGCGCCAGGCGGTCGTAGAGCTGGCGCACGAAGGGCAGCAGCGCCAGCAGGATGACCCCCGTGCCCGCCAATCCGCGCACCAGCCGCGTGCGAAGCTCCAGCAGGTGTTCCATCAGGCTGCTTTCGGCTTCCTGGTTCGAGGATTCGCGGTTCATCGCGTCTCCCTCGGCGGGAACAGGTCGGGCGTGGTGCCCGTCTCGGGCGTGTCGGTGGCATCCGTACCGGCGGGCGTGTCGGCAGCGTCAGGCACCTCTCCGGTCGCCGCCGGCGGCCTTGCCAGCGCGGGTGGCGTGATCGCCGATGCAACGTCGTCATGCAACGCTTTCGCGTCGTCGCGCGCGGCCTGGCGCACTTCCTCGAACTGCTGTTCGGTTTCGCGGGCGCTGTCGCGGATGCGTTGTTCGGTCTCGCGCATCGCGTCCTTGGCGTCCTGCAGGTTGCGCTTCAGCTCGTCGGCGGCGAGTTCGCGTTCCAGCTCGTCCTTCACCGAATACCACTGCGCGCGCGCGCGCCGCACCCACAGGCCGGCGAAACGCGCTGCCTTGGGCAGGCGCTCGGGGCCCAGCACGATCAACGCGACGATGGCGATGACCAGCAGTTCACTGAAACCGATGTCGAACATGGCCGCGGCCGCGATGCCGCGCGATCAGTTGGCGTCGCGGTCGCGCTCTTTGGCGGCGCTGGATTCATCGGTGCGCGACTGGTCGTTCAACTGGCCGGCCGGCTTGTCGTCGTCCTTCATGCCTTTCTTGAAGCCCTTGACCGCCTCGCCCAGGTCCTGGCCGGCGTTGCGCAGGCGCTTGGTCCCGAAGACGAGCAACACGACCACCAGCACGATGATCCAATGCCAGATGCTCAAACCGCCCATGGTGTGTACTCGCAGGAAAAGTCGGGGCGCTCAGGATAGCGCAGGCGGACCGCCGGGATGGCGATCCACCGCCCATTACTTCCGTTACGGGTTGCCGTCCAGCGGTTCGGTGCGTACTTCGCCGTCCTGCACCGGCTCGAAGCCCTGCGCCTGCGCGGGGGCTTCCACCACGACCGGTGCGGTGACAGGCGCGGGCGTGGAGGCCGCCACCTGCGTGGACGACCCCGTGGTGCCGCGGTTGCCCCGCGCGAGTTCGGTGACTTCTTCCAGCTGGTCGCGGAAGCCGACCACGGCGCTGGAAGGCTGGCCGGCGCGGCTCTCGAAGATCGCGCGTGGCGTCGCGGCGCTGCCGTAGACCGACGTGTTGGCCTCGTCATCGATCTGCAGCACGGCGCCATCCAGTGCGACGCCGGCGAACAGGCCGCGCGCGCGCGACCACGACCAGATTTCGGCCTTCAGCTGACCATCGGTGGCGGCACTGGCGTTGCGGCCCACCGGACCCGCCGCCACGCCGGCATCCGCACCCAGGGTGAACTTGCCATTGACGATGGAGTCCAGCGAGCGGTCATTGCGGAACACCAGCACCACGTCCGAAGACTGCACGCCGGCCTGGAAGCCGATGCTGCCGCCGGTGAGCTTGACGAACACCGGCTGCGACCAGCTGCCATCGGCGCTTTTCACCGACATCAGACCGTGGCCACGACGGCCACCGATCACCAGTCCCGCCTTCAGCGTGTCCGGGATGACGATGATGGCCTTGCCTTCGTCCAGCAGCTTGTCGGGGATGCCGTTCTCCGGAATGCGCTGGATTTCGTTGAGCACGCGCACCGCGTTGTTCGCGCGCTCGTCCTCCTTCGGACCTGCGATGGCCTGCCCGGCGAACAGGGCGGCGGCGAGCGCGAGGGCGGTGGGCGGCAGCAGGCGGCGGGACGTGCGGTTCATGGGGGGCTCCAGAAGCGGATTGGCAGCAAGTTACTGCAATCGCTTGAAAATAGGCGTGAATGGATGAATCGCCACTGACGCTGGACGGTGCTCGTCGCGGTTCGTGGGGTTGATCGCCGCACTGGGATTTCCGGATCGGTGTGCGTGCACGGCTCTGCCACAATAACGGGATGCCTGATACCTCTCCCACCGCCTTGCTCGCCGTCAATCTCGGCACCCCGGAAGCGCCGACGGCGCCCGCCGTGCGCCGGTACCTGTCCGAGTTCCTGCATGACCATCGCGTGGTCCAGCTGACCCGCTGGCTGTGGTGCCCGCTGCTGCATTTCCTGATCCTGCCCCTGCGCGGTCCCAAGGCGGCGGCGAAGTACGCGAGCATCTGGATGCCGGAGGGTTCGCCGCTCGCCGTGTACACCCGTCGGCTGGCCGGAGCGATGCAGGCGCGGCTGCCGGACTGGCACGTGGTCGATGCGATGCGTTACGGGCAGCCCTCCGTGCGTGAGCGTCTGGAAGCGATGCGTGCCGCCGGGGTGCAGCGCGTGGTGGTGTTGCCGCTGTATCCGCAGTACTCCACCACCACCACCGAATCCGTGCGCGACGTGGTCACCCGGGAAGCCGCAGGGCTGGAGGTGCACTTCATCGAGGACTACTCGGTCGATCCCGGCTGGCTGGCGGCCGTGACGGCATCGATCCGGCAGTGGCGGCGGGCGAACGGTGCCGGCGAGCACCTGCTGTTTTCGTATCACGGACTGCCGCAGCGGCTTGCCCGCAATGGCGATCCGTATCCGCAACGCTGCCAGGCGAGCACGCACGCCATCGTGCAGGCGCTGGGATTGCGCGACGACGAATGGACCCTGACCTACCAGTCGCGCTTCGGCAAGGAACGCTGGCTGGAACCTGCCACCGACGTGACCTTGCGCGAACTCGCTGCGCGTGGGGTGCGCAAGGTGGACGTGGTGTGCCCCGGCTTCGCGGTCGACTGCCTGGAAACGCTGGAGGAGGTGGGGATCGGCTTCGCCGAGGAATTCGCGCATGCCGGTGGCGAGCTGCGCTACCTGCCCTGCCTGAATGACGATCCTGCCCATGCCGATGCGCTGGCGGCACTCGCGCAGCGCGCCGTCGGCACCCCCGCATGATGTTGCGCGAGTTCGAGGTCGACATTCCGCTGGGCCGGATCACGGGACTTCGTGGCGACGGTGATGGCCCGCGCGTGCTCGCCCTGCATGGCTGGCTGGACAACGCGGCGAGCTTCATTCCGTTGGCCGCCCACCTGCCCGGGTTGCAACTGGCCGCGCCCGACCTGCCGGGCCACGGCCGCAGTGCGCATCTGGCGCCGGGAGCGGAGTACACCAGCGGCGTGGCGGTCAATGCCGTGCTCGACATCGCGGATGCGCTGGGATGGGACACGTTCTCGCTGCTCGGTCACTCGATGGGTGCCGGCATCGCGAGCCTGGTGGCCGCGTCGGTTCCGGATCGTGTTCGCCGGCTGGTAGCCATCGAAGCCTTGGGCGGGCTGGCCGAAACCGTCGAGCGCACGGCCGACCGATGGCGCGAAGCCATTGCCGCGGCGCGCGCGCTGCCGGGCAAGCAACTGCGCGTGTTCGCCGACCTGGCCGCGCCGGTCCGCGCACGCATGCAGGCAAACCAGTTGAGCGAGCCTGCCGCCCGGCTGCTGGTCGAGCGCGGCGTCCGGCCCGTGGAGGGCGGCTTCGTCTGGAGCAGCGATCCGCGCCTGACGCTGCCTACGCCGCAGCGCCTTTCCGAGGCGCAGCTGGCGCGTCTCGTGGCCGGTATCGCGTGCCCCACCACGGTGATCTATGCGGACCCGCCGCAAGCCTATTTCCCGGAACCGTTGCGGACACAGCGCGCCGCGCTGCTGCCCGATGGGCGCCTGCATGTACTGGCGGGCACCCATCACCTGCACATGGAAGATCCGGCGGCGGTCGCCGCACGGATGCTGGCGTTCCTGCGGCAGTGATCAGCCGCGCTTGGCGCGCTGGAAATCCAGCGCCAGCCGGATGTCGCCCTTGCGGATCGGCGCGGTACTGCGCCACCACGCCGTGGTGACCACGTCGAGCTCGGGATCCTGCTGGGCCAGTCGCCGCAGGAGGGTGATGTCTTCCGCGCTGGCCAGCTGCTCGTCCGGCAGGTAGTACTGCTCGAGTGGGAGGCGTGCGGCGTCCGGCGTGCGCGTGAGCCGCGCGAGCAGGGCCACCGCCGCCAGCGCCAACAGGACGTAGCCGGTCAACAAGGTGGGGAGGGAGTTCTGGATGCTGCCAACCCAGGCCAGTGCCGCAGCGGC
This sequence comes from Pseudoxanthomonas sp. LARHCG66, assembly GCF_052871755.1. NCBI lineage: Bacteria > Pseudomonadati > Pseudomonadota > Gammaproteobacteria > Lysobacterales > Lysobacteraceae > Pseudoxanthomonas > Pseudoxanthomonas sp. LARHCG66. Next base: position 59,860 of record NZ_JBIXJW010000008.1, read on the forward strand.
GGGCACCAGCAATGCCAGCAGCCTGGCGCGGCGGTCGAATCGCTGGATCTGGCTGGCCGCGTGCCGACGCTCCCGCGCCCGCAGGCTGATCTCCTCCACGGATACACCCTTCCGGCTCATCAGCGCGCGCCGCGCGGCAAGGCTGGTGGCGGTTTCCGAACCTGGCATGGCGTACAGCGAAAAGGCTTTCAGCGAGGCCACGGTGTCGGCCTGGCGGACTGGCCCGGTTGCGGCCGGGGTCGCGGGAATCGCGCGCGAGGGGGCGGGACGGGTCATTGAGCGGGTACCGGAGAAGACGAGGTGCCGGAGTGCAGGCCCGCTCTCCGTGCGGGACCTGCCATCTCCGGCATGTCTTCTTGATTCGTGACGCATGTCTCATTCCGGACATCGGCGCCGGAAGTCTGCGGGTTCGCAGGCGAGTGTCAGGGGGTGGCCAGCAACCTGTGCAGTCGTGCTTTCAGGCGGCGGCCCTCGGCATGGAAATAGGCGCGCTCGTCGCGCCAGGCGGGGAAGCGCGCTTCCACTTCCTGCCAGAAGGCCGGCGAATGGTTGGCCTGCAGCAGGTGGCACAGCTCGTGGACGAGCACGTATTCGAACGCCGAAGGCCGCCCCAGCACGAGGGCCAGATCCAGTGCCAGCGTCCCGTCGGGAGCCAGTGAGCCCCACTGGGACGACATGGTCTTCAGCCGGATCTGCCGGGGCGCGCGTGGCAATCCCGCCAGATAACCGGGCAGCCAGCGGCCGATGTCGGCCCGCGCCTGCGCTTCATAGAAGGCACGCAGGGTGCGCTGCAAGCTGGCAGCACTGGTCCGCGACGTCGTATGCATGTGCAGCGCATCACCGACCCGCTCGATGCGCGCGTAACGGCCCTCGTGCCACTGGAGCGGCAGATACTCGCCCCGCAGCGGCAGGCGATCGGTCTGGCCGGGCACCAGCGGGTCGTCCCCGTCGTCCGGCGCATGCCGGGTGAGCTGCGCTGCGAGCCAGTCGCGGTGTTGCTGCAGGAAGCGGTCTCCCGCCACCAGGCTGGCGCGCAGGGGGAGCGTCAGGCGCGCACCGCGCTCGTCGATGCTGAGCTTGAGGCGCTTCGCGCGCGGATCACGGACGCGTTGCACGTCCAGGATGCGTCCGTCATCGAGTTCCAGGGTGATGGTGTCCCGCTCGACGCTGCGTGGCGCGCGGGCGATCAGGAGAGAGTGCAGCGAAGGCATGCCCACGATTGTAGTGGGCATGCGCGGGCTGGAGGTGGCGGATGCGATTCAGCCGCACCCGAGCCCCTTCCCTGGATGGCTCAATCCGCCTTGCTGAGCTTGAGCGCGTGCTCCAGCACCAGGAACAGGCGCTTCACCTCGCCGGACATCAGTGCGAAGCGGGCATCCAGTTCGGCGCGCAGGTCGTCGTGCTCGGTGTTCTCGAGCTGGTCGACCGCGCCGTCGAGGAACTTCAGCTTGCGCACGATCAGGTCCTCGCCGAGGACGAACGACACGTGGTCGTCCAGCACCAGCGCCAGCTTGGTGACCTGTTTGCCGGCGTCCAGGTGCTTGGCGATCTCGTCGCTCTGCAGGTCCTGGTTCTGGCACTTCACCACCGCGCCGCCTTCCATCGCGTCCTTCAGCTCGCACTCCTCGCCCAGCGACAGGCCTTCCGGCAGCGGTTCGCCGGCGATCCAGCCGGTCAGCACGCTGCGCGGCGCCACTTCGGCATTCAGCGGCAGCGCGGGGAAGCTGCCCAGCGCGCGTCGGACTTCCGACACCACGTTCTCGCCGGTCTTGCGCGACGACGCATCGACGGCGATGAAGCCGTGCTCCAGGTCGATCAGCGCGTCGGTGCGCGAGGGTTTGACGAAGGCGCGCGGCAGCAGTTCATGCAGCAGGTCGTCCTTCAGTCGCTTGCGGGTCTTGCCACCGGGCTTGCGGCCTTCCTTCGCCTCGATTTCCTGCAGCTTCTTCTGCAGCAGGTCGTTGACCACGGCGCCGGGCAGGATCTTGTCCTCGCCACCCACGCTCAGCCAGATCGCGTCGTTGATGCGGTGTGACAACGTGTCGTCACCGCGGCCGAACGGCGAGATGAAACCGCGCGAGGACAGTTCGAGTGGGCCGACCGGTTTGAGTACGGCTTCGGGAAGCAGTTCGTCGAGTTGGGAGAAATCCAGCGAAGTCGGGAAGCGGAACAGGGTCAGGTTGCGAAAGAACATCAGGGAATCAGGGTCCGGTAAATGAGGGGGATGCGCGTTGTTGCTTTGCCCGCCGTCCCGGCCAAGACCGGGATCCATTCTGCTTCTGCTGTCCGTCAGCCCGCTGGAGCGCAACTGCAAGGATCCAGCTTTTGCCAGGATGACGGCGGGCGTGTGGCGAGGTCAGGTGTCCTCGTCCGCCGGGGTGGGGTGCGGTTCGCCCGCCAGCCATGCCTGCGCATCGGGCAAGGCGGCGCCGTCGCGGTGGCCCAGGGAGAGGAAATCGAACAGGTTCGGATCGCTGAGCTGCGACGGGCGGATATCGCCCAGCGCGCGCGCGATGGTCTCGATGCGGCCGGGCGTCTCGCGCTCCCACGCATCCATCATCCTCTTGACCTGCTTGCGCTGCAGGTTTTCCTGGCTGCCGCACAGGTTGCAGGGGATGATGGGGAATGCCTTCGCCTCGGCGTACTGGGCGATGTCGTCTTCGCGCACATAGGCCAGCGGGCGGATCACCACATGCCTGCCGTTGTCGGACAGCAGCTTGGGCGGCATGCCGGAGAGCTTGGCGTGGAAGAACATGTTCAGGAAGAACGTGGCCACCAGGTCGTCGCGGTGATGGCCCAACGCGATCTTGGTGAAGCCGTTCTCCTCGGCGTAGCTGTACAGCGCGCCACGGCGCAGGCGCGAGCACAGCGAACACATGGTCTTGCCTTCCGGGATCACCCGGCTGACCACCGAATACGTGTCCTGCTCGATGATGTGGTACGGCATGCCCGCACGTTCCAGGTATTCCGGCAGCACGTGCTCGGGAAAGTCCGGCTGCTTCTGGTCCAGGTTGACCGCGACCAGTTCGAAGCTGACCGGCGCCTTCTTCTGCAGTTGCAGCAGGATGTCCAGCATCGTGTAGCTGTCCTTGCCACCGGACAGGCACACCATGACCTTGTCGCCCTCCTCGATCATGCCGAAGTCGGCGATCGCCTGCCCCACCTGACGGCGCAACCGCTTGGCCAGCTTGCCCTGTTCGTGCGCGGCGCGGCGCGGATCGGCGGCAGGGCGGCGCAGGACGGGGTCGGGCAAGGGCAGGACGGTACTCATGGGCGTCATTGTACCGGGGTGCGGTGACGCCCTTGCCGCCGCCGGTGTACGCTCGCCGCGTGGAGATCAGCAACCCCGCCGACATCACCCAGAAGGTCACCGAACTCAAGCTCGAGCACCGCGAGCTGGACGAGGCAATCGCGCGCCTGGTGGATGATGCCGACGCCGACGAGGTGGCGATCAAGCGCCTGAAGAAGCGCAAGCTGTGGCTGAAGGACTGCATCGCGCGGCTGGAGAGCGCGTTGATTCCCGACGAGCCGGCCTGAGCCCGCGCGCCGCACGACAGCCCGGATCTGACGCTGTGCGTCACCCCCTGCCGATGTGGACGCATGCGTCCTGCACGTCGGGGTCGCCAGAAGCCTGAAATACCCGTCCGTGGCCCCCGTGGTTCCCTTCCGGGGCGATCGGCACAGTTGGCCCGATGCTTGCTTGATTTCCCGGCGTGGGGGTTTTCCCTACGACTGACCGTTTGCCGTCCTGCCGGCGCCGCGGTTCCCAATGACTGGCTGCGTGCGCCTCCGGCGCCGTGGCGAGGGAGTGGCATGGAGCAGGACAAACCGTTCAATCACCGCACGCCATCGTCGGCCCGCGAGGCACGACTGGTGGCGGCGTCGGCGGACGAGGCGATGGCCGGGCTGGGCCTGCGCACGCATCGCTTCGCGCCGGGCGATTCCCTGGGCGACGTGCCGCGCCTGCGGCGCGAGGTGTATTTCCACGAGCGGGGCCAGTTCGGCGACCGGAGCAAGCGTGTCACCGACGGTCTGGACGCGTGCGGCACCACGCTGGCGGTGGAAAAAGGTACGCAGGCGATCGCCACCCTGCGCCTGCACGACTTCGCGCCGCTGGCCGTGCAGGTGGAGTACGGCAGCCTGTTCCAGATCGACGCCTTCGCGCGCTCCTGGCCCCTGGCGCAGGTCGCGGTGGGTACGCGTTTCGCCGTGCAGGCCGACCAGCGCAGCAAGCCGGTGGTGGACCGGTTGATGGAAGAGGCGTACCGCTGGGCGCAGGAAAACCGCATCCAGTTCTGTCTGCTGGCATGCGAGCCGTTCCTGCACGATGTGTTCGAGCACTATGGCTTCCGCGAGTACCTGCCCCCGGCCATCCTGCCGGGCGGCGTGGACCTGCTGCGGATGGTGCTGGTGATCGAGGACGAGCCCTATCTGTCCGAATGCGGCTCGCCGCTGCACCGCCTGATACGCGATCCCTCGCGCGCATTGCCGGCAAAGGCCTGGCTGACGCGCTCGTTCAATGCGGTGTCCTGAGCGGCACCGCCATGCGAAACCGAAACCGGTTGGTCAGCTCCCGCATGATGCGGCGGGCATGACCATCAGCTTCCGGTAGCAGGACCTCAGTCCTGCGGCGTCGGTGTCGGCTCGGCCGGTTTGGCGGCTTCCGGACTGACCTTCTCGATGGTGTGGCGCAGTTCGCGGCCGAGGATGGCCTTGGCGTCGCGCGCCCAGGCGTCCAGGCGTTCGTCGAACAGCAGCTTGCTGTTCTCGTCGGGCCACACCAGTTTCAGTTCGCGCAGTTTCTGGATGAAGCCGCGGAACAGGGTCTTGTCGAAGAATTCCGGCGCGGCGGGCGCGTACAGCAGGCTCAGGCGCTGTGCGGCCTGCTGGCACAGGCTCTCCAGCTCGGCAGCGCCCAGCGTGCCCGGGCCGTTCTTCACCAGTACCGAGATGGCGATGTAGTAGCGCTCGAACGCCTGCTGCAGCGAGTGGCCGATCGCGCGCAGGCGGAACACTTCGTCGGTCTGGCCGGCGCTGCGCGCCAGGATGCCGCCATCGTCGTCGTTGACCTGCTGCAGCAGGCCCTCGCGGATGAACACCTCGATGGTGCGTTCCATGCGTTCGGCGAACTCGTCCTCGCTCCATGGCAGGAACAGCTCTTCCTGCAGGAACGGATACAGCGTGCGGCCCAGGCGCAGCACGCCGGCACGGCTCATGCGGCGGTTGTTCTGGAAGCAGCAGGCGATCCACGACGAGGCCGTGAACAGGTGCAGCACGTTGTTGCGGTAGTAGCTCAGCAAGACGGCGGTGTCGTCGTCCACGCTCAGCACATCGCCGAGCGGATGCTTGATCCGCTGCAGCATGTTGATCTCCTCGGCATGGGAGATGATGCGGTCGGGCGAGTGCGGGGTGACGGTCACGCGGTCGGAATACGGCAGTTCCGCCAGCAGCGTCTTGGACAATTCGATCTGCGCGATCAGGTCGGCTTCGCCCATCGCGTGCTTGGGCGTGGACAGCAGCGCCAGCGCCAGCAGGTTGATCGGGTTCACGTCGGCGGCGCGGTTGATGTTGACCTGGATCTGCTGGGCCAGCGCATCCACGATCTCGGACAGCCACGCGGGCTTTTCCTCTTCGCCCACCGGCGTGCCGTCCCACTCGGGCGCGTACTTGGCCAGGGCGTCGTTCAACGGAATGGGTTCGCCGAAGTTCACCACCACCTGGCCGTAGTTCTGCCGCAACACCTTTGGGATGCCCCACAGCACGGCCCAGATGGATTCCTTTTCCTTCGGCCTGCCACTCAGTTCGTCCAGGTAGCTGGTGCCTTCGAGCAGCTTTTCGTAACCGATGTAGACCGGCTGGAACAGCACCGGCTTGCGCGGCTGGCGCAGGAACGCGCGCAGCGTCATCGAGATCATGCCGCCCTTCGGCGGCAGCAGCCGGCCGGTGCGCGAGCGTCCGCCTTCGATGAAGTACTCCAGCGAGTAGCCGCCGGACACCAGCTGCGCCACGTATTCGGTGAACACCGCCGAGTACAGCGGGTTGCCGCGGAAGCTGCGGCGCATGAAGAACGCGCCGCCCTTGCGCAGCAGCGTGCCCACCACCGGCAGGTTGAGGTTGATGCCCGCCGCGATGTGCGGCGGCACGATGCCGCGTTCGTACAGCAGGTACGACAGCAGCAGGTAGTCCATGTGGCTGCGGTGGCAGGGCACGTAGACGACTTCGTGGCCGGGCGCGGCTTCCTTGAACTTGTCCAGGTGGTGGACCAGCACGCCGTCGTAGATCTGGTTCCAGACGTGGCTCAGGAGGAAGCTGGCCGAGCGGACCACCGGGTTGGAGTAATCGGCGGCGATTTCCCAGGCATACGCGTGCGCCTTCTTCCACGCGTCCTCGGGCTTGGACTTGTCGCGGCGTGCCTGCTCGACGATGGCTTCCTTCACCGGTTCGGCGGCCAGCACCTGGTCTACCAGCAGGCGGCGCGTGGACAGGTCGGGGCCGATGATGGCTTCGCGGATGCGGTGGAAGTGCGTACGCAGCACGCGCGACAGCTTGCGCACGGTGCGTTCCGGTTCCAGGCCTTCATTGACCGTGCCGCGCAGCGAGACGGGCGGCGCGAACCGCACGATGGTGCCGCGGCCGTTGAGCAGGATCGCCAGCAGGCGGCGGAAGCGGCCGACGATGGCCCAGTTCTCGGAGAACAGCACCGAGAACCAGCCGCTCTGCTTGTCCGGCGCGCGGCCGACGAAGATCGACACCGGCACCAGTTGCACGTCCAGCCCGGGGTTGGCCCGATGCGCCTGCAACAGCTTGGCCAACGAACCGGAATGGGTCTTGGCGCTGACCTGGTCGGGGATCAACGTGCTGGCGTTGCGGCGCGACAGCGCCACGTAGGCGCGCTTGCGGCCGAGCGGGTTGCCGCCGACCGGCAGCGGCACCAAGGGCGAGGGCAGGCCGGCGTCGCGGCAGGCGCGATCGAGGATCAGCGCGTTCGACAGGCCGTAGTCTTCCAGCACGTAGCAGACCGGGCGTCCGTCCAGCAGGCCACCCGGCGATTCGGGTTCGATGTTCAGGGCCAGCCACGGATCGGCCACTCGACCGAGCAGGCGCGCCCACAACGGCCGCTTGGCCTGGCGATGGGCGGGCGGCGTCATCGGGACACCCGCCGTGACGGGCGCATCGGCGACCACCTGGGTGTCCGGGGTGTTTCCGGGCGCGGCGGGGCCCGTCGCACCCGGGGTCTTCTCCGGCGGCGTCGGTTTCGGGGCGTCCGGGAACGGCAGGGGATTCTGTTCAGGCATCCGGCGCATTATGGCGCACGCCCGTGACCGGCTGGGAAGCGGTTACAGGTTCAGGCAGGCGCCCTCTGTCCATCGGGACCGGCCAGGTGGGCCCTGCGACGGCAGCAGGGTTCCCGGGTGCGCGGATGCCACTGCCTAGGGCGTCGGGCCGCCACTGCCCGGCGGCGGGCCCGGAGGGGTATCGATTGCAGGTGGCGCGATCGGGGGCGCAGGCACTGCCTCCAGCACGCCCTCGGCATGGCGGAGGTAGTCGGTCAGGTACCACTGCCCGCCGCGCCGGGTCAGGCTGACCACGGTGTCGATCTCGCGTTCGGCCAACGGATAGTGGATCCGCACCGTGGCGGTGTCGCCCTTCTGTTCGACCAGGCCGGTGCGCAGGTCGGCGAAGGTCGCATCCAGGGGCAGCCCGTAGCGGGCGAAGCTGGCCTTGGTCTCGATGAAGAAGGGCGTCAGCCGCTGCAGGCTGGCCTGCATGCCGGCCTGGCTCAGGGCGTCTTCGCTGGTCAGGCCGCTGGTGCGGGCGGCGGGTGCGAGCCGGGCCAGCGTGGTCCGTGCCAGCGCCGGGTCGCCCAAGGGCGCCTGTTGCGCCCACTCGCCCAGCGCGGCGATGACCTGCGCGTAGTGGTCGCGTTCTTCCTGCGTGTAGTCGCCTTCGTTCTTCACGTACTGCACGCCGAACAGGCCCAGCGTGCGCGCGGCCTCCTTCAGGTCACGGTCCTGCCGCCCGAACTGTCGGTCGAAGCTGCGTTGCAGCGTCTTTTCCGAATCCTTCGCGGCCAGCGCGGCCAGCATCGGCACCAGCTTGTCGTCCAGCGGCAGCTCGGTCAGCGGCCAGCGACTGTGGCCCTGTCGCCAGGCAGCGTCCAACCGTGCATGCACGTCAGCGGGAACGGCGTCGCGCGCGAAGGCCGCCAGGTCGTTGCGCTGCAGGTGGGTTGCCAACTGGCGCACGGCGGCGGCGGGTTCGCTGGCGGCGCCGGCCAGCTCTTCGGGTTCGCGTTTGCAGGCGGCCAGCAGGACAAGCGACAGCCCGAAGGCGGCCAGCGCGCGCAGCAGGGACGCGGACGGCGTGGACATGATGCGGTGACTCCCCAGTCTTCCCGCATCTTCACGTCAGTCGGGGGAGGGCGGCAAGCATGGCCGTCGCAACTTGCCTTGCGAGCAATAAAAAAGGAGGCCGGGCGTCTTGCGACGCCGCGGACCTCCTGAAGTCCGACCGAAGCCGGAGGACGAAGTGTTGTGGCACATCTCCGGCCGAAGGCCGGATGCGCACAGCCTACCTGCGCCCGAATGCTAAGGCAATACCTGAAATAACTTGATTTATCTTATTGATTTTATTGTAATGCCTGGGCGATCTCGACCTGAATGGCCTCGGCTGTCGAGCGCGGATCGCTCGCCTTGCTGATCGGCCGGCCCACCACGATCGCGTCCGCGCCCAGCGCGAACGCTTCGGCCACGCCGACGGTGCGCTTCTGGTCGTCGCCTGCCGGCCCCCCCGGCCGGATACCGGGACACACGATGGAGAAATCGGGACCGGTGGCGGCGCGGATCATGCCGGCCTCCTGGCCGGAGCAGATCACGCCATCGATGCCGGCACCCTGCGCCGCAAGCGCGCGCTGGACGACGATCCCGGCCGGATCATCGCTGGCGATGCCCATGGCGCGCAGGTCGCCGCCGTCCATCGAGGTCAGCACGGTCACCGCGAGCAGCCGCAGGTCGCCGCCCCGGGCCTCGGCGGCGGCTTCCATCATCCCGGCGTGCCAGCCATGGATGGTCGCGTAGGTCACCGGCCAGCGCGACAGGCCACGGATCACGCCGGCCACGGTGGCGGGGATGTCGAAGAACTTCAGGTCGACGAACACGCGCTTGTCGCGGCGCGCGAGTTCGTCCAGCACGGTGAAGTAGTCGCCGCTCGCCAGCAGCTCCATGCCGATCTTGTAGAACTGCACCGCATCGCCCAAGCGGTCCACCCAGGCCAGCGCGTCGGCGCCGGAGGGTGCGTCCAGCGCGAAGATCAGTCGCTCGCGCGCGGTCAGCGCGACCGGGCCACGCGGACTCACGGCGCGTAATCCAGCGCGTCGCGCTTGGCCTGCGTGCGTGCGGCGGGCGGCTGGTCCCAGGCGTTGTTGAACAGCGCCGGCTCCCACGAGCCGTAGGTCGGGTTGGGCAGCATCCACCAGCGCTCGCCGAACCAGTCGTCGTATTCGTCGAACAAGACTTGGCGGCCGTCGCGGGTGTTGGCTTCCACCTGCACGAAGTCACCGATCTGGTCGCCGAACTGCATCAGCACGCGGTACTGCTGCCCGGCCAGGCGGCGGCGGCAATTCTTCTCGCTGCCGTTCTGCTCGCAGCCTTGCAGCACCGTGCCCAGGCCGAGGAACACGCTGTCGTCGGCGACCGGCAGGCCGGCCTCGCGCAGGTTGGCCAGGGTCGCTTCCTTGAGGTGCACGGCGCGGTTGGAGATATACAGGATGGTCACGCCCTTCTCGGCAGCGGCCTTGGCGAAATCCACCACGCCCGGCAGCGGCTTGGCCTTCTTCTCGGCCACCCACTGGTCCCAGCTGATCTCGTCGTATTCCTTGCCGTCCCGGATCAGGCGGGCCTGGTAGGGCGAGTTGTCCAATACTGTCTCGTCCACATCCATCACCACGGCCGGCTTCAGTCCGGTGGCGGCGTTGCCGCGCTCGTCGGGCACCAGCGCATCCCAGTTCTTTTCCTTCAGTGCGGCATCCAGGTGGTCGGCAGCAGCGCGGAAGGTCTGGGTGGTGATGGCGCGGTATTCCACCGAGGTCTGCACCCACGCCACCGCGTTGAGGTTGTCGTGCGCGCCGGTGGGCTTCGCCGGTGTCGTGGCCGTGGGGGGTGCCGTGGCTTCGGCGGGCGCAGCTGCGGATTCGGTGCGCTTGCACGCGGACAGGGTCAGCAACGAGGCCGCCAGGCCGGCGGCGAGCAGGGAAACGCGCATGGGCAATCCGGTCTTCTAGGTGCGTGGATTCTAGCGGACCTGTGTTGCAGTCGGTGTCCGGCGCCGTCCGGGACACGGGTTATCCTGCACGCCCTCGCATCCGACACCTGTTTCCCCATGGAAGACACCGCGCCCGTACTGAATGCCGCCGAGGCCCGTTTGCTGGGCTGCCTGATCGAGAAGGAAGCCACCACGCCGGAGACCTATCCGCTGACGGTCAACGCCGCGCAGGTCGCGGCCAACCAGAAGACCGCGCGCGATCCGGTCATGGCGCTGGACCATGGCGCGGTGAACCACGCGTTGCGTCAGCTGGAGCAGAAGGGGTTGGCGAAGCAGGTGTTCTCCTCGCGCGCCGAGCGCTACGAGCATCGAACGGCGGGCTTCTTCGGCATTCCGCAACAGCAGGCGGCGCTGCTGGGCTTGCTGATGCTGCGCGGCGCGCAGACCGTGCACGAACTGCTCGCGCGCAGTGAGCGGCTGTGCAAGTTCGCCGATGCCGATGACGTGCGCCATCACCTCGAACGCCTGATCCAGCGCGAGCCTGCGCTGGTCGTGCAGATCCCGCGCGGGCCCGGCCAGCGGGAAGATCGTTACATGCACCTGCTCAGCGGACCGGTGGACGTGGCGGCGATCGCAGCACGGCTGCCGTCGGCTTCGCTCGCCGGCGAACCCGCGAATGCAGAACTCGAAGCACGCGTCGCGGCCCTGGAGGGCGAGGTCGCCGCCTTGCGCGAACAGGTGGCCGACCTGCTCGCGCCGCGCGAAAGCTGAGTGTCAGCCTTCTTCCGGTACCAGCGCCAGCAGATCGGTCACGCCCACATCCACGCCTGCCTGCGACAGCAGCGTGGTGACCTGCCCACGGTGATGGGTCTGGTGGTTGAACAGGTGCGTGAGCAGGCCTTCGGCGCTGCGCGTGAAGGCCGTTCCCTTCGTGTTGACATAGGTCAGGCGGGCTGACAACTGCGCCGGCGTGAGGGTGCCCACCCATCGCAGGATCATGGCGTCCAGCCAATCGCGCCGCTCGCGCAGCACGGAAAGCGTCTGGTACGGCATGGCATCCAGCGCCGTCGGCATCGGCGTGTCGTCCAGCGCCGCAAGCACTGCGGCAGCGCCGGGCGCAGCAGCGAACCGCTTGAGCCAGATCGTGTCGGTGACGACCAGATGGTTGAGCGTACCGAGGATGGAGCCGAAGAAGGCGCCGCGATCCGCAGCCAGCGTGTCATGCGGCAATCTCGCCGCCGCATCGTACAGGCGCCGGTTCATCCATTGGTTGTACGACGCCAGCAGCGTCAGTCGTGCATCGCTCACCATGCTCATGTTTCTCCCGTACTTCTCACATTCTTGCTTTCGCATCGATCGCATCATCTGGCGCGCGGGAAATGAGAGAGCAGGTTCATGTGAAATTCTTCCAGCGATGATTGCAGGCACCGCCAACCCACGCTAACGTCGGCATCGCCGACAGGCTAGGAATGCCATCATGGAACGACGCCTTCTCCGGAGCTTCGCTACCAGCGCGCTGATCTCCGTTGCCACGACAGGATGCCACGCCACCATGTCCACGCCACCACCTTCCAGCACTCCCACGGAATCGCCGGAAGGCGGGTACAGCAATGTGGGGGCGGAGTGGCCGCTGAAGTTCAGTGCACACAGGTTCAGCGTGTCGACGTACAGCACGTATGGCTGTCGCGTGGTGTATGGCGGCAGGGTGCGCGCCGATGATCCCGAGGCGAAGTTGCAGTCTTCATCCGAAGCGCTGGGGTCGCGGTATCCCGACAACATGACAGCAAGCATGGGACCCATCGGCAACTTTCCGCCGCCCGCCAAAGTTACGTGGCGATCGAGGGACGGGACCCCGCTTGAGGCGGAGATCGATATCGGCGAGATCTTCAAGGATGAGCTTATCCGCCACCATGTTGCACGGGAGGATGCGCTGGATCCGGCATCAAGCGGAACGCCCGGGATCATTCTCGAAGTCAACGACCGCACCATCAATGTGTACATGCGGGACATGATTGCGTTGAAGAAGCCCCGGTTCCCGGATCGCCCTCATAGTGATTTCCGCGATGATCTGATCAAGGTATTCAGTCGCACCTACTGAGCAAGGAGTGCTCGTCATGGGTTCAAGTCAGTCAGGCCGCCGCGATGGTGGCGTGGACGTGGAACTGGCAGGTGAAGTCGGCCGCGACAGCTATGATGCAGCGGAGAATGATGTTGGGCACATGCGCATTCCCGTGCTGCTGCACAGCGACCGACCACATGAGCGACTCTATGTTGCGGCGATGGATGGAACCGGGAACAGTCTGTTCGACGACAAGCAGGAGAGCTGGAGCGCCGTAGCGAAGATCCATCTTCAGGTCAGGGCGCTTGAGGACGAGGGGATCCGCAACATTGCGACAGGCTACGTCGAAGGCACTTACACCCAGAATGGGCTCCTGAAACTGCCGGAGAAGTGGTCGGACGGCCGCTTTGGCCATAGCTTCGACGAGCGGGTCGAGACAGCCTATCTGCAGCTCTGCCTGCAGGCCAAGAAATGGATCGAAGAAGATCCCCGGGCGCAGATCCGGATCGCAGGTGTCGGGTTCAGTCGCGGGGCGGAGGAAATTGCCGCCCTGCAGCATGGTGCACGAGCGGGGGATCCGTGACCCGCTGGGTGCGCAGGTCGAGCGCGACGATGAGGAGCTCGTCACACGCATCCGGTACGCCGACCGTCCGCTGCTGGTCGAACCCGGCAGGACGTTGCAGGTAGCCCTGCTGCTGGACCCCGTCGGTACGGGCGTGGAGGAGCATGATCGGCGGCTGCCACCTTCGACCCTGTCCACACTGCAGATCACGGCACAACATGAGCGCCGCGATCTTTTCCCATCCAGCGAGCATGTGCCGTCGGGTTTCAGTGAAGACCATCGCAACTACAACGCATGGGTGGCGGGCAGCCATAGCGACATCGGCGACACGTATCAGCGCAACGGCCTCGGCACGCTGAGCTTCAATCTCGGCGTGGAGTTCCTCAACCGGCTGAGTGACCGGCCCTATCTGGAGAAACGACCCGTTCCCGAGGACGCAGCACAGTTCGTCATCCACCGCTCCGACCAGCACATGGGGGGCCTGTACGGCACGCGCGGTTACGACCGGGACGGCGCGCGTGATCACGTGGACGATCTCGCGCCCGGGCATATATGCCGGCGCGGCGTGGTCGACGACTGCAATCGCAAGGAGCCGATCGACGAGGCGCTCGATGCGCGGGTCGAGCGCCGTACCGGGCCATCGTTGCGGGCGCCCGGGCAGGCCGGGGACGCTGATGTTGACCACGCAAGGGATCGATCCGCCTGGCCCGGGCTGAATGAGATCGTGCAGCGGGCGTCCCTGGCAGGAACAGCAAGCGGCGGTGACCCGATGTCGGCGGTCGTGAGTGAATACCTTCGCGGCCCGTGGGCCCGTCAGTTCCAGGCGGATGTCGCGAGGGAACTGGCGGCGAGAGAGGAGCGGCCGCTGCACGTGGCGCCCCCACAGCCGTCACCCGCCGAACCCGCCCGCGAACCACCCGCGCTGGTGCGTTGAGCGCGCCCGGCGCGGGTCAGCCTTTCTCTTCCATCAACCCCACCAGGTTGCCGTCCGGATCGCGCAGGAAGCCGGTCCAGAGTTCGTGGTCTGGCATGCGGGCGGCGAGTTGCGGTGGCCGCTCCTCCGTCGCGCCGCGCGCGACCAGCGCCGCCTGGGTGGAGACGATGTCCTGCACCGTGAAGTAGAGGATCGAGTTCGCGCCCACCGCACCGGCGCCCTGCGGCGTGGTCAGCATCAGCCGTACGCCGCCGGCATCGAGGAATGCCAGCTGTGCTGCGGGCTGGAACAGGAACGCCAGCCCCAGTGCATCGCGATAGAAGCCCAGCGCGGCCTCCACATCGCTGACGGTGATCGCGATCTGACGGATCTCGGACAGGTGCGGTGTCATCGGCAAGCCTTGTCAGTAAGTCGAGGGGAGGACATCACCCGGGGCGCCGGCTGCTGCGCAGCAGGAAGAGGCTGCCGATGAGCATGCCGACCAGGGCCGTTGCCAATCCCAGCCCGAGGCCCACGGCCACGTCGGCAACGGCCAGGCCGGGGCCTTCCACGCCATGGCGGGCATCCAGTCCGAGCCGCACGAGGACCGCGGCCGGCACTGCCATCGCGATCAGCAGCCACAGCGGCAGGAAACGTCCGGTGCCGAATGCGCGCAGCAGCATGGCCACCACGCCGACCGCCACCAGCCCTGGACCGTAGAGGGCGCGCGGCAAGCCGGCGAGTTCCGGCGCGAGTTGCCAGTAGGGGAAGCCCACGCCGACGAAGGCGATCAGGAATCCGACCCACCGCCAAATCCTGCTGTCGCGTGTCATGTCGCGCTCCGCCTGCCTGCGATGCCGCGCAGCGTAGCGCAAGCGCGGGCGGCGTGGGTCAGTCGAACATCGCCTGGATCGCCGCCAGGCCGGCGCTGGCCCGTTCTTTCTTGCGTTCCGCGTCGGCGGCGGGATCGGCGCCATCGCGCTGGAGTTCGTCGGCCGGCAGTTCGTCGATGAAGCGGCTGGGCTGCAGGCGCAGACGTTCGCCGAAGCGGCGCGTCTCGCGATTGTGGCTCAGCCACAGCTGTTCCTTCGCGCGGGTGATGCCCACGTACATCAGGCGCCGCTCTTCCTGCAGGTTGCCTTCCTCCACGCTGGTCTCATGCGGCAGCGTGCCGTCCTCGCAACCGACGATGAAGACGTAGCGGAACTCCAGTCCCTTCGCCGCATGCAGGCTCATCAGGCGCACCTGGTTGCCGCCGTCGTCCTTGTCGTTGCGCGACAGCAGCGCGAGCTGCGCGGCGAGGTCGCCGGCTGAACTGCCACGCGGGCCCCCTTCGAACCAGTCCGCCAGTTCGTCCAGGTTGGCGCGGCGACGCTGGAACGAGGCTTCGTCCTTGCACTGCGCGCGCAGGTCGGCGAGCAGGCCGGAGCGTTCGCTCAACCGGCGCACCAGGTCGGCCGGTGGCAGCTCCTCGGCATGCCGGCGCAGGTCGCGGATGATATCGACGAAGGCACTGAGGCCGTTGGCTGCGCGCGGTGGCAGCGCCTTCAGCGCGCCCATCGACTCGGCCGCGCGCGACAGCGGCAGATGTGCGTGCTGCGCCATCTCGGCGAGTTTCGCCAGCGACGTGGCGCCGACCTCGCGCTTGGGCGACTGCACGGCACGCAGGAAGGCGGCGTCATCGTCCGGGTTCACCAGCAGGCGCAGCCACGACATCGCGTCCTTCACTTCCTGCCGCTCCAGGAACGCGGTGCCGCCGGTCAGGTGATAGGGGATGCGCAGCAGCTGCAACGCCTTCTCCAGCGCGCGCGACTGGTGGTTGCCGCGGAACAGGATGCAGAAGTCGCTCCACGCCGCGCTCTTCGACGCATGCACGAACGAGATCTCGGCGGCGACCTTCTCCGCCTCATGCTCGTTGTCGCGGCATTCCCATACGCGGATGCGCTCGCCATCCGCCTGGTCGCTCCACAGCTTCTTGGGGTGCTCGTGCGGGTTGTTGGCGATCAGCGCGTTGGCGGCGCGCAGCACGCGGTTGCTGCATCGGTAGTTCTGCTCCAGCTTGACGATCTGCAGTGCCGGGTAGTCCTTCGCCATCTGCAGCAGGTTGTCGGGGTTCGCGCCGCGCCACGCATAGATGCTCTGGTCGTCGTCGCCCACGCAGGTGAAGTCGCCGCGCTCGCCGGCGATGGCCTTGAGCAGGCGGTACTGCGCGTCGTTGGTGTCCTGGCATTCGTCCACCAGCAGGTAGCCGATGCGCTCCCGCCACGCGGCGACGATGTCGGGGTTGTTCTCGAGCACCTGCACCGGCAGCCTGATCAGGTCGTCGAAGTCCACCGCATTGAACGTGGTCAGCCGGTCCTGGTAGCGCTGGTACAGCAGTGCGGCTTCCTTCTCGCGGTTGGTGCGTGCTTCGGCAAGGGCCTCTTCGGGCGACAGGCCGGCGTTCTTCGCGCGGGAGATCAGGTTCTTCGCCGCTTCCACGTCGTCGGGCTTGGCGCCGTACATCAGGTCCTTGACCTGTGCGTTGGCGTCGTCCGCGTCGAAGATGGAGAAGCCGCGCTTCAAGCCCACCGCCGCGTGTTCGATCTGCAGGAACTTCAGCCCCAGCGCATGGAACGTGCAGATGGTCAGCCCTTCGGCCGCGTCCCCCTTGATCCGCTTGGACACGCGCTCGCGCATTTCCTTGGCGGACTTGTTGGTGAAGGTGATCGCCGCGATCCGGCGCGCCGGGAAATGGTTGCCGGCGATCAGGTGCGCGATCTTCTCCACGATGACGCGCGTCTTGCCGCTGCCGGCGCCCGCGAGCACGAGCAGGGGGCCCTTGCTGTGAAGGACGGCGGCGCGTTGGGGGGGGTTGAGACCGTGCATGGGAGTACTTCTGCGTAGGCCATCAGTTTACAGACAACGGCGCCCTGCTTCTCCTAGCATGTCGACACTCCAGGCTTCCGGATGCAGGCGTATCGCCATGAATGCCCTCCGTTGCTGTGTGCTGGTCATGGTGGCCCTGTTGCCGATGCGGCCGGCGACGGCCCAGGAGCCGAAGCTCGATCAGGCGGTGTTGACCGAAGGCTTCCTGGCCGCGCACCCGGACCTGCGCTGGCGGTCTGAGGGCGCGCGCGCTTACGAACGGCAGGACTATGCCGGCGCGCTGGAACGGTTCAAGCGCGCGGCTTTCCATGCCGACAAGCCATCGCAGGCGATCATCGCGGACATGTACTGGCAGGGCACCGGCGTCGCGCAGGATCGCGCCATCGCCTACGCATGGATGGACATCGCGGCCGAGCGACTCTATCCGGACTTCCTCGCCCAGCGCGAGGTCTACTGGGCGCGACTGGACGACGTGCAGCGCAAGGAGGCCATCGCGCGCGGGCAGGCGATCCTGGCCGAATACGGCGACGAGGCGGCCAAGCCGCGGCTGGAGAAGATCCTGCGGCGGGCCATGCGCAGCATGACCGGCAGCCGCGTCGGCTACGTGGGCAACCTCACCATCATTCCCCACACCGGGCCGCTGGCCGGCACCGGCATGACGGTGCGGGGCGACCAGTATTACGACCGCAAGTACTGGCAGCCCGAGCACTACTGGCGGCTGCAGGACGCGATCTGGAAGGCGCCCATGAGGGGCAAGGTCGACGTGGGCGAGGTGGAGCCGGTGAAGGCGCCCGAAGGCGGATAAGCGGGAAGCCCGCCCGTTTTACAATGGCGGCATGGCCAAGCTCTATTTCTACTATTCGGCGATGAACGCCGGGAAGACCACCACGCTGCTGCAGTCGGCGCACAACTATCGCGAGCGCGGCATGCGCGTGGCGATCCTGACTCCGCGGCTGGATGACCGTGCGGGAGCCGGCGTGGTGGCGTCGCGCATCGGCCTGCGTGCCGATGCGGTGGCGTTCGAGCGCGAGGATGACCTCGAGCGCCTGATTCGCGATGACATCGCCGCGCACGGCAAGCTCGACTGCGTGCTGGTGGACGAAGCGCAGTTCCTCAGTCGCGCGCAGGTCTGGCAACTCAGCGAAGTGGTGGACGCGCTGCGCATCCCCGTGCTGTGTTACGGACTGCGCACCGATTTCCGCGGCGAGTTGTTCGAAGGCAGCCAGTACCTGCTGGCCTGGGCGGACGAGATGAGCGAGATCAAGACCATCTGCCACACCGGCAAGAAGGCGATCATGACCGTGCGGGTCAACGAGCAGGGGCTCGCCGTGCAGGATGGGCCGCAGGTGGAGATCGGCGGCAACGAACGCTATGTGTCGGTCAGCCGCGCGGAGTTCAAGAAGATCGCGCGCGGCGAGGGGCGCATCGATCCTCAGCAGCCCGGGTTGCCGCTGGAGTGAACGGCCTCAACGGCAGGCGGCGCGCAGGTCGGCGACTTCGCGCGGAATGATGCCGCCGTCGGGCAGCGCGCTGCGCAGTTCTCCCGCGAGGGCATCCAGCTCACGACGCGCGCGCTCCTTCTCGCCCATGCCGCAACGCGCTTCGGCCAGATAGGCCCGTGCGAGCCAGCGCAGCTTGGGCGCTTCGCTGCCGCCGCCCTCGTGGCGCGTCAGTCCTTCCAGCGGGGCGATGGCGTCCTGTGGCCGCCCCAGCCGCGTCTGGTGGCGGGCCATGGACAATTCGGCGAACCAGGTGCGCGGATGCTCCGGACCGAAGCCCACGCGGGTCAGGCGCACGGCGCGGTCGAAGCGTTCGCTGGCGCCCCGCAGGTCGCCCTTGGCCGCCAGCACTTCGCCGATCATGCGGTCCGTCTCGCCGATCAGCGCATGGCTGGCGCCGATGGTCGTCACCCGCATCTGCCGCGATTCTTCCAGTGCCGCGAGCGCCTCGTCGTGGCGGCCGGCGCTGTGCAGCACCATGCCGTAGTTGAACAGCCCACCGGGCAGGATCTGCAGGCTCTCGTTGCTGCGCCAGATGGCGACGGCCCGGGCGACATTGCGTACCGCCGTGTCGTTGTCGCCGCGCTCCCAGGCGATGATGCCCATCGAGTTCCAGCTCGATGCCGTGTCGCGATGCTGCGGGCCCAGCGACTCCAGCGTCATCGCGTGCAGGCGGCGGAGTTCCTCGTCGGCTTCGCGCAACCGGCCCAGGTCGACCTGCACGGCTGCGATATGGCGGCGCAGGGCCTGGGTGAGCGGATGGCGCGCGCCGTGGATGTCCTCGGACAGCTCACGTGCGTGCTGGAACGAGGCCAGCGCCGCATCCGTATCGCCGCGGTTGCGGTACAGCAACGCCAGGCTGCGCTGGATCTCGATGGCCAGCGTATGACGTGCATGGCCGTGTGCCTGCAGGTGTGCCAGTGCGGCACGGTAGCCGCGCGCGCCGGCATCGGCGTTGCCCAGTTCGACATCCAGCTGGGCCAGGTCGCGCATGTTTTCCGCAACGCCCGCTTCGTCCTTCAGGCTGCGGCGGATCTCCAGCGAGCCGTCGAACATCTGGCGCGCCACCTGCTTCTCGCCTGCATCGGCACGGCAGCGTCCGTTCTGCGACCTGAACTCGGCTACCGGAAGCGGCAATCGGGAATCGAGCGAGGCCAGCCGCGCCTCCATCGGTGCCATCACCTGCACGCACTGGCGCGAACGCCCGAGCAGGCGCAGCACGCGCCCGTGCTGGGTCGCGGCCTGCAGGCGCAGGCTGTCGGGCGCATCGTTGGTCGTCGCGAGTACCCGCGCCTGCTTTTCCAGCAGCGCCAGCGATTCGTGGTAGTCGCCCAGGCCCAGCCGCAGGCGGGCGATCACGCCCAGCAGCTCGGCCTGGGCGCGCGGCTGGTTGGCGAGTTCGCGAGCGCCGCGCCGTTCGCCGGCCGCCAGCAGTTCGCGCGCATCGAAGGTGTTGCCCTGCTGCGACGCGCTGGCGTTGTCGAACAGTCCGATCACGAAGTTCTGCATGGCCTGCGCACGCGCCGCCTCGCGCATCGCCTGGCGGCCCTGCCAGATGCTCACCGCCAGCGCGGTCAGCAGCACCGCGGCCGCCAGCCCGCCGAAGGCGAGTGTCCAGCGCTGCCGGATGAGGTACTTGTGCAGCCGATAGCCCATGCTCTGGGGACGCGCCAGCACGGGGCGCCCCTCGATGTGCCGCCGCAGGTCCTGCGACATCGCTTCGACGGACGGATAGCGCTGCTCCGGTGCCTTCTGCAAGGCCTTCAGCGCGATGTTGTCCAGGTCGCCGGCCAGCCTGCGGGCATTGCGGCGGGCATCCGGACACCGGCTGCGGCTGCCATCGGTGGTACGCAGCGTCGCCACCGAGGGTTTCAATGGTTCGACGGCGAGGATCGCCTGCTCCCATTCGGCGTCGGTCTGCCGGCGCAGGCGGTAGGGCTTGGTGTCCGCGATCAGTTCGTACAGCACCACGCCCAGCGAGTACACGTCGGTCATGGTGGTGACGAGCTCGCCGCGCACCTGCTCCGGCGCCGCGTAGTGCAGGGTGAAGGCGCGCACCTCGGTGCGTGGATGCACGGGGGCGGGCTCCGGATCGTCGAGCAGCTTGGCGATGCCGAAGTCCAGCAGGCGCACCTCGCCATTGGGGGTGACGAGGATGTTGGAGGGCTTGAGGTCGCGGTGGACGATCAGGTTCGCGTGCGCGTGGCTGACGGCCGCGCAGATCTGCAGGAACAGGGTCAGCCGGGCGTCCAGGCCGATGTTGTTGGCGAGGCAGTAGTCGGTGATCGACACGCCTTCCACGTATTCCAGAGCCAGATACGGCTGGCCTTCGCCGCCGATGCCGGCGTCCAGCAGGCGCGCGATGTTGGGATGCTCCAGGCGCGCGAGGATTTCGCGTTCGCGGGTGAAGCGCAGGCGCAGGTTGGGATCGGCCAGGCCGGGGCGCAGCAGCTTCAGCGCGACGCGGCGCTGGTACAGGCCGTCCGCGCGCGAGGCCAGCCACACCATGCCCATGCCGCCTTCGCCCAGCATCGATTCCAGCTGGTAGGGCCCCACGCGCATGCCGGGCTTCAGCTGGCCCGGCTTGTCGACCAGGGGCTGGTCGATGAAGTCGTCGCCTTCTTCTTCCAGGGCGAGCAGCTTCTCCAGCTCGCGGGCGGCGTCGGGATCGTCGGCGCGCAGGATTTCCAGCTGTTGCGCGCGCGCGTCCGGGTCAAGCTCCAGCAGGACGTCCAGCAGCGGGGACAGGCGTTGCCAGCGTTCGGCGTCCATCGCAGGGGGCGCGCAGTACGGGTCTCAGCTGTCCTGCATGACCGACAGCAGGAACATGCGCGCCTTCTGCCAGTCGCGCCGGATGCTGCGTTCGGAGCGCTGCAGCAGCTCGGCGATCTCCAGCTCGGACAGGCCGGCGAAATAGCGCATCTCCACCACCTGCGCCAGGCGCTCGTCGGCGGAAGCCAGCTTCTCCAGCGCGTCGTTCAGCGCCAGCATGTCTTCGTCCAGGCGCAGGTTGCCTTCCACTTCCTCGGGAATGTCCGCCACGCGCTTGAGGTCGCCGCCGCGCTTGCGCGCCAGCCGGCTGCGGGCGTAGTCCACCACCACGCTGCGCATCGACGAGGCGGCATAGGCGAAGAAGTGCGCGCGGTCCTCGAATTTGGCCGTGCCGGTCGAGCCGAGCAGCTTCAGGTAGGACTCGTGCACCAGCGCGGTCGCATCCAGCGTGTAGCCGTGCTGGCCAGACAGCTGGCGGCGCGCCATGGTGTGCAGTTCCTGGTACAGCGTGGCCAGCACGCGGTCCAGCGCGGCGCGATCGCCGCTCCGGGCCGAGTCCAGCCACAAGGTGATGTCAGGTGCGTCGGCCATCCGTCTTCCCCACGAGCCAAGGGCGCGAATATAACGTCATTTCTCTCACAGGACGTGATCGTGGCAGGGGCCCGCCCAGGTCGTCAGCGCTGGCAGTAGCCGCACCAGACCGTGGTCCGCTGGCCGATGGCGGCCTGCTTCATCGCCCGGCCGCAGCGCGGGCAGGCTTCGCCGCCCCGGCCGTACGCCGACAGTTCCTGCTCGAAATACCCCGGTGCACCGTCCGGATCGAGGAAATCCCGCAGCGTGGTCCCGCCGCGGGTGATGGCATAGGCGAGGATGTCCTTCACGGCCGCCGCCAGCGCCACGTAGCGCTCCCGCGACACCTTGCCGGCCGCGCGCAGCGGTGAGATGCCGGCGCGGAACAGGCTTTCCGCCGCGTAGATGTTGCCCACGCCCACCACCACGGCCTGGTCCATCAGGAAGGTCTTGACGGGCGCCCGTCGGCCGCGGCTGAGCGCGAACAGGTAGTCGCCGTCGAATGCGTCCGACAACGGCTCCGGCCCCAGCCCCTGCAGCAGCGGATGCACCTGGCCGACGGGCTGCCACAGCAGGCAGCCGAAGCGGCGGGGGTCGGTGAAGCGCAGCACGCGGCCGGACCTGCCACGTTCGCCGTCCAGCGCGATGTCCACGTGGTCGTGCGCGCCGACCGGGGTGGTGGCCGGCAGCACGCGCAGGCTGCCGGACATGCCCAGGTGCAGCACCGCGCTGCCTGCGGCGGTGTCCATCAGCAGGTACTTCGCACGGCGCCGCACGGCATCGATGCGCTGGCCGGGCAGTTCGCGCGCCACTTCCGGGGGAATCGGCCAGCGCAGGTCGGGCCTGCGCAACGTCACCGCCTGGATGCGGCGGCCCTCCACGTGGGGCGCCAGGCCACGGCGGGTGGTTTCGACCTCGGGCAGCTCAGGCATGGGCGGGCATCGCGCTGTAGAAGCCGCCTTCGTGACGCACCTGGATCGGTCCGCCGAAGGTCTGGCTCAGTTGCGCGTCCGTCAGCGTCGTGGCGCGGTCGCCGTCCGCGTGGACGGTGCCGTTGCGAAGCAGCAGCACGCGGTCGATCTCCGGAATGATCTCCTCGATGTGGTGGGTCACCAGCACCAGGGTGATGCCGCGCTGTGCCAGGCCGCGCATCAGGTCCAGGAAGTGCTGCCGTGCGACCAGGTCGAGGCCGGCGGTGGGTTCGTCCAGCAGCAGCGCGTCCGGCTCGTGCACCAGCGCCCGCGCGATCAGCACGCGACGCATCTCGCCCGTCGACAGTTCCGCCACCTGGCGGTCGGCCAGCGGGATCGCGCGCACCTGCTCCAGTGCGTGCCGTGCACGGGCGCGCATGCCGGGATCCACCTGCCGGTGCGGGGGGACTGCGAAGCTGGAGAAGAAACCCGTCACCACGGCGTCCTCCACGCGCAGGTACGGCATCTGCTGCAGGTCGCGGGTCAGGTCGCTGGTGACCAGGCCCAGGCGGTTGCGCAGTTCGTTCACGTTCCAGCGGCGCAGGCCGAACACCTTCACCGGCGCGTCGCCCTCGCGTGCCAGGGGATACAACTCGCGATTGATCAGCTTGATGAACGTCGATTTGCCACAGCCGTTCGGACCGAGGAGGGCCGTGTGCTGGCCCAGCGGGATGCTCAGCGACAGGTCGTGCAGGACGCGCGTGGCGCCGCGTACCACCGTGGCGCGATCGAGTTCGAACAGGGGCGCGGCGAACGTGGCCGCAGAGGTGGACGCTGGCAGGTTCATCATGGGGCGGGGGTCGAATGCCGGTGCAGCGTACCCCAATATCCGCGACCGACGAGGGCCGCCCGATGGCGGGGCTGACCGCGTGCGCGCCCACACGGCCGGTCGCCCTACAATGCCGCCATGCGCCTGTTCCTTTCCGCACTCCTGCTCACCGTCGTGCCCGTGCCCGTGCTGGCCCAGGTCACCGCCACCGGCGATTACCTCGCACGCATGGACACCGACCACGACGGTCGCGTCAGCCTGGCCGAATACCAGGCCTGGATGAGCTACGCCTTCGACGGCATGGACCGCAACCGCGACGGTGTGCTGTCCGTGGAGGAACTGCCGGGCGGGCGCGGCAAGCCGATCACCCGCGCGGCGCATCTGGCGCAGCTTGCCGACCGCTTCAGGCGACAGGATGCGGACGGCAACGGCTTCCTGAGCGAGAAGGAACTCGCTGCGCCGCCGCGCTGATCCGCCTCACGTATGGATCAGGCGTCCGCCTGCGAACGCCCAGTTCTCCCATGTGGTTTCCTTGAAGCAGACCATCACGTTCTCCGGATTCCTGCCGGCGGCGGCCAGGCGCTGCATCAGATCCGCGAGCAGCGCTTTCTTCACTTTCACGCTGCGTCCCGCCGACCACAGGATTTCGATCAGCACGAAGTCCTCGTCGCGTGCACCGGAGACATCCGGATAGGTCGGGTCGTAGCGGAAATCCTCCGCCGACAGTTCCAGCACGCGCTGGAAACGATCAGTAGTGGGCACGCCCGAGGCCACCAGCGCGGCATGCACGGCGTCCAGCACGGATGACTTGAATGCGTCGTCCTTGGGCTTGCGGATGGTCAGGGTGATCAGTGGCATGGCGCCTCCCCTCGTGGCGGGAGGGTCAGCTTACATCCGCGAAAGCACCCAAAAAGAAAACGCCGGCCACGAAGGCCGGCGTCCGGGTTGCCGGCCCTGGAGGGGCCGGCGGGGGAGGAGCGTTTACTTCGTGATGTCGACGTGGTTGGTCTCACGCAGGAACAGCGTGCCGATGATCAGCGTCATCACCGCGATGCCGATCGGATACCACAGGCCGTAGTACAGGTTGCCCGTACCCGCGACCAGGGCGAACGAGATCGCCGGCAGGAAGCCACCGAACCAGCCATTGCCGATGTGGTACGGCAGCGACATGGAGGTGTAGCGGATGCGCGTGGGGAACAGCTCCACCAGGTACGCGGCGATCGGGCCGTAGACCATGGTCACGTAGATCACCAGCACCCACAGCAGGAACAGCGTCATCGGGATGTTGATGCGCGCAGTGTCCGCCTTCTCCGGATAGCCGGCGCTGGTCAGCGCACCCTTCAGCGCGGCGCCGAACTCGCCCGACTTCGCCTTCAGGTCATCCTTCGACAGGCCCGCCGCCTCGAACGACGCCACAGCGGCGCCACCGACCTGGACCTTGGCCACTTCGCCCGCCGGACCCGGCTGGATTTCATGCGGCACGCCGGCCTTGGTCAGCGCAGCCGTGGCCACGTCGCACGAGCTGGTGAACTTGCGGATGCCGACCGGATCGAACTGGAAGCTGCAGGTGGCCGGGTCGGCGACGACAACGGCCGGCGACGACGTGCGGGCTTCCTCGATGGCCGGGTTGGCGTAGTGGGTGATGCCCTTGAAGATCGGGAAGTAGGTCAGCGCGGCCAGCAGGCAGCCCGCCATGATGATCTTCTTGCGACCGATCCTGTCCGACAGCCAGCCGAAGAACAGGAAGAACGGCGTGGCCAGCAGCAGCGCACCGGCGATCAGCAGGTACGACACCGTCGGGTCCACCTTGATCATGCTCTGCAGGAAGAACAGCGCGTAGAACTGGCCGCCGTACCACACCACGGCCTGGCCGGCGGTGGCGCCGAACAGCACCAGCAGCATCAGCTTCAGGTTGCCGCCCTGCAGGCTGTCGCGGAACGGCTTCTTCGAGCCCTTGCCTTCGGCCTTCATCTGCTGGAACAGGGGCGACTCGGCCAGCTGCAGGCGGATCCACACGGACACACCCAGCAGCACGATCGAGCCCAGGAACGGAATGCGCCAGCCCCAGTCCTCGAATGCCTCGGTGCCCAAGGTCAGGCGGCAGGCCAGGATCACGGCCAGCGACAGGAACAGGCCCAGCGTGGCGGTGGTCTGGATGAACGCGGTGTACAAGCCACGCTTGCCGGCCGGTGCATGCTCGGCCACGTAGGTGGCTGCGCCACCGTACTCGCCACCCATCGCCAGGCCCTGCGCCAGGCGCAGGATGATCAGGATCACCGGCGCGGCGAAACCGATCGTCGCGTAGTTGGGCAGCACGCCGACCAGGAAGGTCGAGATGCCCATGATCAGGATGGTGACCAGGAAGGTGTACTTGCGGCCGATGCGGTCGCCGAGGCTGCCGAAGAAGGCAGCGCCGAACGGACGCACGAAGAAGCCTGCCGCGAACGCCAGCAGCGCGAAGATCATGCCGGTGGTTTCGTTGACGCCACTGAAGAACTGCTTGGCGATGATGACCGCCAGCGAGCCGTAGAGATAGAAGTCGTACCACTCGAACACGGTGCCGAGGCTGGAGGCGAAGATGACCTTCTTGTGGCCCTTCGTCAGCTCGCCCGACGCCGAATGCTGCACAGTCGTGGAACTCATGTGGTTTCCCCTCAGAAAGTGTATTTGACGGTGGTGTGCAGACGCTTCAGGTCGCCCTCGCGGTCATCCTCGAGCGAACGCTGCCCGTAGATGAGCTCCGCGCCGATATCCAGTTTCGGGAACGGCGAGTAGATCAGGTTGGCGTGCATGGATTGCGTGCGCTCGGTGACGCCGAACCCGGTGAGCGCGGCGTCGTTGTCGAAGTGCGAGGCGGAGTACATCAGGTTGGTGCGGATCTTCGGGCTGAACACGTGGCGCCATGCCACGAAGCCGCCGTAGCCATCCAGCGCGCTGATGTCGCCATCGGCTTCGGTGACCACGTCGCTGCCCACGCCGAACGCCAGGTAGCGGCCGATGCCCTGGCCGGCATTCACCGCATAGCGGATGTCGTCGCTCTTGCCCAGGTTGAACTTGCCCGACACGCTCACCGAACCGCCGGTGTCGGTTTCGTCCGCGACCTTGAACTGGCGCACCATGCCGGCGACGGTGAAGTGGCCCCAGTCGCCCTTGGTCAGCCAGCGCGCGGTGACGTCCGGCGCGGCGTTGTCTCCGCTGTTGAAGCGGGCGCCGGTGAGGTACGGGGTGACGGTGGTCTGCGGGTTCTCGATCGAGAACGACCACGGACCCTTGGTGTAGCGCAGCTGGGCCTGGCGCACGAAGATCGTGCCGTCGGTCGGGCCCACGAAGTCCACCGCATCCGGCAGCGCCGCCGCGTCCATGAAGTTGGACCAGGTCTGGCCGGCCAGCCAGTTGTTCCAGCTGACATACGCATGACGCAGGGTGACGGCGTAGGTGTTGGTGGCGGTCTCGTTGCCGGCCAGCGCGTTGCTGCCGCCGCCGAAGAAGTCCATCTCGACGAAGCCCTTGAGCTTGTCGCCGCCCTCGGTCACATGGTCCGCACTCAGCCAGAAGCGCGAGAACTGCGCGTGGAAGTCGGCATAGGCATCGCCGCCGTCGGCGGTCGGGCCACCGACCGGGATGGTGCTGGGCACGTAGAACAGGCGGCCCGACGAACCGTCGGCGATGCGGCCGTCGCTGGTGTCGGTGGCCATCGCGTCCATCTTGATGAAGCCGCCGTAGGAGAACGTGCTCCCCGGGTTGGCTGCGGTCAGGATGGTGGTGTTCTGGATCGGCTGCTTGCCGGCGGGCACGGTGGCCGGTGCCGTGGCCTGCTTGGCCTGCACCTGCGTCACCTGCTCCTGCGTGGTGGTGATCTGGGTCTGTTGCTGCTGCTGCGCGGACAGCAACAGCTGGACTTGCCGCTCGAGGTCGGCCACGCGGGCCTCCAGCGCTTTTTCCTTGGCGGTCTGTGCGAACGCCATCCCCGGCGCAATGAGGGCGACGAAAAGCGCAGCGGCCAGTGGCCGTCGCGCCATGAGTGCGGAACGTTGGGTCATAACCCCTCCCGAAAGGTTGATGGCCGCGTTGCGCGGCTGACGGAGACTTGCGCCTGCGCGCCGGCAGCGCCTATTCGCCATTAGTCGTAATCGCACCGCCGGGCAGGCAAACCCTTGCCACAGAAGGGGTGCGGCGATCGGTCGCAGGGAGCGCATGGCCGCTTTACGACCATTGTCTAAGCCGGATGCTGCGATGCCGCACGACCGTATGCGTCAAACTCGGCGTGCCGGATGCACCGCACGACGTACCTCCGTCGCCTCGCCCGGTCTTCGTCCATGCTTCAGAATCGACGCTTCACAGGAATGTCCCGGGAGGACCTCATGACTGATCTCTATCCGGTCAAGCCGGAATTCGCCGCCAGCGCGCGCATCACGCGCGAGCAGTACCAGCGCGACTACCAGGCATCCATCGACGATCCCGAGGCCTTCTGGGGCAAGGCGGCCGAACGCCTCGACTGGTTCACCAAGCCGACCCGGATCAAGGACGTCAGCTACGCCCTGGACGATTTCCACATCCGCTGGTTCGCCGACGGCGAACTCAACGCCAGCGTCAACTGCCTGGACCGCCAGCTGGCCGAGCGCGGCGACAAGGTCGCGCTGCTGTTCGAGCCCGACGGTCCCGACACGCCGTCCTACGGCGTCACCTATCGCGAGCTGTACGAGCGCACCTGCAAGCTGGCCAACGCCCTGCGTGCGCTGGGCGTGCAGAAGGGCGATCGCATCACCATCTACCTGCCGATGATCCCGGACGCCGCCGTGGCCATGCTGGCCTGCGCGCGCATCGGCGCCATCCACTCGGTGGTGTTCGGCGGCTTCGCGCCCAATTCCATCGCCGACCGCGTGGCCGACTGCGGCAGCAAGCTGATCATCACCGCCGACGAAGGCCTGCGTGGCGGCAAGAAGGTGCCGTTGAAGGCGAACGTGGATGCCGCGCTGAAGCTGCCCGGCACCAACTCCGTCGAGACCGTCCTGGTCGTGCGCCACACCGGTGGCGCCGTCGACATGCAGATGCCGCGCGACCGCTGGTTCGATGCCGTCGTCGATGCGCAGCCGGCCGAATGCGAGCCGGAGCGCATGAACGCCGAGGATCCGCTCTTCATCCTCTACACCTCCGGCTCCACCGGCAAGCCGAAGGGCGTGCTGCACACCACCGGCGGCTACCTGCTGTACGCGGCGTACACGCATGAAGCCGTGTTCGACCTGCGCGAGGACGACATCTACTGGTGCACGGCCGACGTAGGCTGGGTCACCGGCCACAGCTACATCGTCTACGGCCCGCTGGCCAACGGCGCCACTGCAGTGATGTTCGAAGGCGTGCCGAACTACCCGAACGTGTCGCGCTTCTGGGACGTCATCGACAAGCACAAGGTCACCATCTTCTACACCGCCCCCACTGCCATCCGCGCGCTGATGCGCGAGGGCGAGGCACCGGTGAAGAAGACCTCGCGTGCCTCGCTGCGCCTGCTGGGCAGCGTCGGCGAGCCGATCAATCCGGAAGCCTGGCGCTGGTACTACGAGACCGTCGGCGATTCGCGTTGCCCCATCGTCGACACGTGGTGGCAGACCGAAACCGGCGGCATCCTCATCACGCCGCTGGCCGGCGCCATCGACCTCAAGCCCGGCTCGGCCACGCTGCCGTTCTTCGGCGTGCGGCCGGCGCTGGTGGATGCGAATGGCGAGCAGCTGGAAGGCGCCACCGAAGGCAATCTGGTGCTGCTGGATTCGTGGCCGGGCCAGATGCGCACCGTGTACGGCGACCACCAGCGCTTCATCGACACCTACTTCCGCACCTATCCGGGCACGTACTTCACCGGCGACGGCTGCCGCCGCGATGCCGATGGCTACTACTGGATCACCGGTCGCGTCGATGACGTCATCAACGTGTCCGGCCACCGCATCGGCACCGCCGAAGTGGAAAGCGCGCTGGTCGCGCACCCGAAGGTGGCCGAAGCGGCGGTGGTCGGTTTTCCGCACGACATCAAGGGCCAGGGCATCTACGCCTACGTCACCCTCAAAGCCGGCGAAGCGCAGAGCGACGAACTGCTGAAGGAACTGGTGGCCTGGGTGCGCAAGGAGATCGGCCCCATCGCCACGCCGGACCATCTGCAGTGGGCGCCGGGCCTGCCGAAGACGCGCTCGGGCAAGATCATGCGCCGCATCCTGCGCAAGATCGCCGAGAACGCGCCGGAGCAGCTGGGCGACACCTCGACGCTGGCCGACCCGTCGGTGGTGGAATCGCTGGTGGCCGAACGCAAGGTCAAGTAGGCACGACCGGCCCGTCGCGGGGAGGCGGCGGGCCAGCAGCTGCGGGCATGTGACGCCCGCAGCTGTGCAGCACGCACCCCACGGATTACCCTTCCCCCACGATGGACCGCACCGCCATGCCCACCCTGCTGATCGCCGACGACCACCCGCTGTTCCGCGAAGCGCTGCGTGGCGCCGTGCAGCGCGTGATGCCGGGCGTGAAGCTGCATGAAGCCGACAGCGTCGATGCGCTCTACGTGCTCGTCGATGCGCACCCGGATGCCGACCTGCTGCTGATGGACCTCAACATGCCCGGCGCGCACGGCTTCAATGCGCTGGTGCATCTGCGCGCGCTGCATCCGCAGCTGCCCGTGGTCATCGTGTCGGCACGCGAGGAGCCGGCGGTGATGCGGCGCGCGCTGGACCACGGCGCGCTCGGCTTCATTCCCAAGTCCGCCGATTCGGACACCATCGGCCAGGCCATCGGTGCCGTGCTCGATGGCGAGCGCTGGGTGCCGGATGAAGCGCACAACGCACCGGCCACCAGTCGGGACGAGCAGGAAACCGCACAGCGCCTGCGCGACCTTACCCCGCAACAGTTCAAAGTGCTGCAGATGCTCGGCGCCGGCCGCCTCAACAAGCAGATCGCCTACGACCTGGGCGTGTCCGAAGCCACCATCAAGGCGCACGTCACCGCCATCCTGCGCAAGCTGCACGTCACCAACCGCACCCAGGCCGTGCTCGCGGCCGGTCGCCTGGCGGTGGACCCGGACGGCATCGTGTTGCCGCCGGAAGAAGCGGAGTAGGGCGCACGACGCGTGCGCGCGAGTTATTGGCGAGGCGCCACCGACACGCCGAGCAGGCGCATCGCCGGTCCCGTGAGCAGCGCACCGATGATCGCGCATGGCGTGCCCCACATCAGTACCGCCACGTAGATCATCGACGCACCGCCACCCTGGTACGGCCGTACGCAATCGGTGTAGTACGCCAGCACCAGCCACGGTGCGAACAACAGGCACGCCCCCACCGCCCGCAGCGGATTGACCGTCAGCAGCGAGACCAGCGCGGGCAGCAACGGCACCAGCACGAACATGCCCACCACCTGTAGGAACGTCGGCAACGTGTGCCTGTAACAACCAACGCTGTTGAACGCCTGCAGCGCAATGACCAGTGCGATGGCGGTCATGCCGGTGGTCAGGGCCTGCCTGCGGGAAATCAGCATGGAGTGCACCGGTTTGCGAGGGCGTGCCGAAGATACCGTGAAGCGCTAGCGAAAGCATGCGTAGGCACGAGGGCAACGTCTGACGAGTCCAGGAACCGCCAGTCGACGTCCTCCAGCACGATGCTTGCGCAGCAAGCAATGGCCTCCGCGATGTCCGCGAAACCATCCGGCTCCCCTTGTCGGATGTTGAGGCGAGGATCATCGCGCCTGGCGCCGTGACGCGCTGGATCAGGCCTGCCGTGGACCCCCAAGGCCCTGTATGAGTGCAGGGTGAGGCCACGCTCCCGCCTGGGCGCGTGAAGGACGTGGTCCACCGTGCGGCCGGTCGATGGCCCAATTCACGTATCGCTAGTGTGCTGACACGGAGAGGGACCTTGACGAGCTTTGATTCCAACCAGCCCGTACGGCTTGGCATTGTCGGGTGCGGGGCGATCACGCGCGAGGCGCATCTGCCCGTGATCATCGGGGACCGTCGGGTCGAGGTGACCGTGCTTTGCGACCGCGACCGCGGCAACGCCACGCATGCGGCGCGCGCCAGCGGTGTCGAGGCGGAGATCACCACCGAGCTCGCCGGGCTTGCCGGCAAGGTCGACGCCGCCATCGTGGCCGTCCCGCCGCGCTTCCACGCACCCGTCGCGATCCAGCTGATGGAAATGGGGATCGACGTCCTGTGCGAGAAGCCGCTGGCGATCACGGTCGCCGACGGCCGGAAAATGGTGGAGGCGGCGCGCAGGACCGAGCGGGTGCTTGCCGTCGCCCTCATGATGCGGTTCTTCCCGCACAACCGGTGGCTCGCGGACCTGGTGGAGGAAGGGGAGATCGGTGAAGTCCGCGAGGTGATCGTCGAAGACGGCGCGCCGCTCGATTGGCCGATGGCGAGCAACAGTTACTTCGATCGCAACGCGACCGGCGGGGGCGTACTGTTCGATACCGGCGTGCACCTGCTCGACCGGGTGCTCTGGCTGTTCGGCGACCTTACCGGGATCGCTTACGAGGACGATGCATTCGGTGGCTTCGAAAGCAACGCGAAGCTGACCGGCGTCCTGCAGATCGGCGGACGACCGGTGCCCGCGCGGCTGGAATTCAGCTGGTCGCACCGCCTGCGCCGCAGCATCCGGGTAGTGGGCGAGCGCGGCACGCTCGAGGCTTCGACCTCGGATCCCCGCACCCTGACCCTCCACCGGACCGCGCGGCGTGGTCCGATGGAGATGCAGATCCTGTGCGCCAAGCGATGGGATGGACGCAGCCACTACCGCGCGCAGCTCGACGACTTCATCGGCGCAGTCCGCGAGCGGCGCGCACCGTTCGTGACCGGGGAGTCGGCGCTGCACGCGCTCGCCGTCATCGAGACGGCGTATGCGAGGCGCACATCCATGGCGCAACCCTGGCTGGCACGCATGGAGTCCTCGGCATGATGCCCACCAAGATCCTCGTCACCGGCGCCACCGGGTTCATCGGTTCACGCCTGTGCGAACTCCTGTCGCTCGAGTACCGGCTCCCGTACCGTGCGCTGGTCCGCGACTTCTCGCGCGCCGTGCGGATCGCCCGGCTGGATACCGAGCTGGTCGCGGGCGACATGCTCGATGCCGCCAGCCTTGCGCGGGCGGTGGAAGGATGCGACGCCGTCGTCAACCTTGCCCACGGCGACGACGAGAGCGCCAGGACGCAGGCCACGCAGCTGATCGAGGCCTGCACGCGTGCCGGTGTCCGTCGTTTCGTCCACATCAGCTCGATGGCCGTGCATGGCCCGTCGCCCAAGCTGGACGTGCTCACCGAGGCCACCGCGCCCATCCAGCGATGGAACGAGGCGTACTCCGATGCCAAAGCGGCGTCCGAGGCCGTGGTGGTGGCGGCCGGCAAAAGAGGCGCGCTGGAGACCGTCGTGCTCCGTCCCACCATCGTCTACGGGCCCTACAGCTTCTTCGTCACGCCGATCGTCCAGGATGCGCGCGCGGGCCGGATCAGCCTGATCGATGGCGGCCGGGGCATCTGCAACGCGGTGTACGTCGACGATGTCTGCGAGGCGATCATGGCGGCGCTCGAGCGCGACGACGCGGTCGGCGCGGCGTTCCTGATCAACGGTGATACCCGCATGACCTGGGGGGACTTCATCACCACGTTCGCCGGCATGGTCGAGGGAGAGAAGACCCTCCATGACCACTCGCTCGATGAGATCGCCCGCTACTGGCAGGCGAAGCGCCCGCGCGCGCGCGACAGCGTCACCGCCGCGATCCGCCTCGCCGCCTCGCCGGCTTTCCACGCCCAGCTCGGCACCATCCCGCCCGTCGGCAAGCTGATCCGCGGCACCAAGGAAATGGTCGCCCGCCGGATCACCGCCGAGCAGAAGATGATGATCAAGTCCCGGCTGCAGCGCCGCAGCACCGCAACACCGGCCGACGATGTGCCGGCACTGCGGATGCCCAGCGAGGGTCGTGTCGTGCGCGAAGCGTACCGGTCATGGGTATCTAACGAACTGGCCAGAACCCGGCTCGGTTGGACGCCCACCCACTCGTTCGAACTCGGCGCCCGGCGCACGGGCGAGTGGATGCGCTTCGCGCGGATCGTTTGATCAGGGGATAGCTGGGCTGCCGGCTACTGCGGTGATGGTGGGTATCGACTTCCTGTTCGACGCTAGGTTCACTGCTGCGTGCAATGAGACCTGCCGTGGAGCAAGGGCCGAACCATAGTAAAACTCCATCTCGTCGGCGCGGTTGGCGTGCCGGGAGCGCGGCTTACCGACGAGCGCAGCTGAGGCGCCAGGATCAATGCCGAAGGCTACGCTTCCAACTTGAGTGAAGGGACAGGTTTTTACGGCGCCTGACACCTGAATCAAACCGCGCCGCGAAGCGGCGTCGGTTTGAATGAATTGTTAGGCCGCTCGCACGAGTGCTGCGGTTACCTTGCGAACTATAGGCAGTACCAACAGCAATACCGGAAATGCGATCAGCCACGAAACACCCCAGGCGGCAAGCCATTTGGACGCGAATTGAGGCGACATGCCAATGCCTTTGAACGTGCTGACCAAGGACACGATACAGGTCATTAGGATAGACAGCAGCAGGGGCATGACCAGCGAGCCGTAGCGCGCGGGGAGTTTGGGAATGCCAAAGAGGACGGTGGATTTGTTTGAAGCGTTCATGAGTGATCTCCTGGATCCGGTCAAGCAAAGGCGCCCTTTACCCGTGAACGGGTAAACAGCCCCGGCAATGCCGGAGATGATGGGCGCGTTGGTTGACGTGAACGCTTACGGCCGACCGCGAGAACCGCGATGGCGGAGGAAATGTTAGGAGTGGCGGCGCGTCTTGGCAAGAGCGGCCTAGCACCTGAATTAAGCCGACCCGCCATGGATAGGCACCGAAGCCGATGTTACCCAGAACGACCCGAAGTTAGCGAACCTGATGCGGGTTCGGCTTGAATGAATTGTTAGGCGCCATCTGGATAACTCAAATCGGTTGCGTCATTACAGGCATCTCCCACTTAATTACCCATTCGCCGTCAAACTTTTGGAATAGAGCTTGCGTACTAGTCTCGTCACCGTCAGGGCAGCGCATCCTAAAGGTGACGTAGACATTATCACTATCGCCTTCACCGGTTTCGGTCGAGAGCAAATCACAGCCAGGATGCCGAGATCGAAACTCTTGCTCTATCTGTTGATCGTCAGGCCCGGCACAGCCCACCATAAGAAGTGATGCTACTAGCAGCAGCGGCAATTTCTTCATGGCACCTAACACCCGAATCAAGCCGACCCGCGAAGCGGTTTCGGCTTGAATGAACTGTTAGACATCAGCCCGTGACCTTGCCCTTGGCCCAGTTGACGAGCTTTTTGACGTCTACACCAAGTCCAGCGAAGTTTGGCTCAAGAATGAGAGCATCAACTAGAGCGCCGTGCTCGCCTTTGCGTAGCTCGTGCGCGATGGTGAAGTCCTTGATGCTCTTGCGCTCCTTGATGTCATTGAATAGTTTCTCGAGAAGAACGACAACATCTCCTGGGCTTTTGCAGATATCTCGAATCTTAAGAAAGATCAAAGAGTCGCTGATCTCATGTGGTGGTTCCGCATTGTTTGAGTCAATGAAATACTTGGGATGGATTGTTGTTATGAGCAGAGCCGGAAGCACGGTGTTGGGGCCTTGACCGTTAATCTTTACCCAAGAGAGAACCTCGGAGCCGAAGTGGCTGTCTGGCAAGCCTTTGACCATAACGGCATCGTTTGCAGCGCAGATTGCCGCAATCCGTTCGCTGTTGGCTCTCAGGGTGTTGGATATCGGCTCATCCCAGTTGTAGTAGTCCAAGACATACAAGTAGTACGAGCGCGACTCGGACAACGGGAGCTCGGAGACGGAATTTACATAAAGCCCCATGGATCTCTCCCTGATGTCTAACACCTTGAGTTAAGCCGACCCGCGAAGCGGGTTCGGCTTGAACGAATTGTTAGAGCGCGCCGAAGAAATCTGTCAGCTCTTTGTCCGTGTGTGGTGTTTCCCACTTGGACATCCAGCAGAAGGATACTCCTGCACGCTCCGCGGTACGCTTGAACTGCTCCAGCTCTTCCTGGCTGGGAGTGTAATGCTCAGGGATAAAGTGCATCAATGCGGTCGGCCTACGCAGTGAGAAGCCAGGCGCCAGCTCGCGAACCATCTCCTTCAGCAGGAGGCGAATGCGCGAGAAGTCCTCGACCGGCCCTCTGCGGTTATCCAGAGCATGACAGTCTCGACGGATGGACCTTTCCCCGCCTAGTACGCGGGCCATCAGGTGGTCGGGATAGACCTGTATGTAGATGATTGGGCGATCCCAGAACCCCATAGCGCTCTAACACCGGAATTAAGCCGACCCGCGAAGCGGGTTCGGCTTGAATGAATTGTTAGCGCTTGCTCGTGAGGCGAGAAGAAATCCGGCACCCGCTGCGACTGCTCCAACAACTCCGCTGCGAACCGCGCCTCCAATTGCTTGAACGAAAAGTGGCGGCTCCCCGGGCATTGGAATGGGATGCCACGAGATTGGAAACATGGCCAGGGAGGCTGTGGCAACCGCGAGGAACCCAGTCGCAAATGGCCGGCTCTTGCAGAGATAGCCGGCAGCCAGCCCGGGCAAAACTGTATGTAGCAGCTGCAGCCATGGCATGGTAATTCTTACGGCGCCGTCGCTAGGTAGAATCCTCGCGATAGCGTCTGAATAGAGCCATCCGATTGCCGCCCACAGTCCAGCATGGAGTAACGCGCCGACAAGGATTGGAGCTAGTGTGGAGCTGAATTTTGACATGAGCGCTAACGCCTGAAATAAGCCGCGCCGCGAAGCGGCGTCGGCTTGATTGAATTGTTAGGCCTTGGCTGCACTAGCGGAACGCCATTACAAGTATGGCTGTTGTGGCAGTGAGAACTACTGGCCCGACGA
>NZ_JBIXJW010000009.1:0-84482 GCF_052871755.1 Pseudoxanthomonas sp. LARHCG66
GCAGAACATGAGGATGAGTGCGGTGCGTGCAGCCTTGATCACAGGAAACTCCGTGTCACTTGCATAGGTGCCTAACGCCTGAATTAAGCCGACCCGCGAAGCGGGTTCGGCTTGAATGAATTGTTAGGCACCATACTCGTCTTGGTAGTAGTTCTCTAGAGCTTGGCCAGCCGCGTAGAGCTCCGTTGAAACGCCAAACTCTCCTAGTGCGCGAGTGATGCCGAGACCTGCACCTTTACTCGGTGGGAGACGGCCAGAAGCAGCCTGCTCACGGATGGCGCGAAAGTTGGCGATGGTGAGATCGCAGTCCTCGACCAGCCAAGTCTGTCCGGCGGTAGCTGCCGATGATTGCGCCTTCTGAGCAGCGTCAATTGCCGCGTCAGCGAGTTGAATCATGCGGATAGCTTTTGGATCGCCTAGATGCATGGAATGGTGCCTAACACCTTGAGTTAAGCCGACCCGCGAAGCGGGTTCGGCTTGAATGAATTGTTAGCCATCAGCCCGACGAGCCTCACGAACTGCAATCTTGTAGGTGACCGGGAATGGCAGTTCGCTAGATGTTTCATTACACGAAATCTGGAAGGGATGTTTAGCTCCGGGCAACACCCTGCCGAAGATAGTTGTTTCGCACTCACTAATGCTTTTCCCAGATGCAGAGATATCAATGACGATTCTTGGCGCGTACCACTGAGAAGTGCCTGAGTTGTAAAGAACACCGATGACGGTGAACTTGTCTACATCATTCACTAGAGAGTGGCGAGTGATCCTAAGTCCAGTTGGACGAGCGACCAAAGACGGGTCGGATGTGACAGATCGTTGCTTGTCTGTGTAGGCCGTGTAACCAAGAATGCTGAGGAACAGAATAAGCATGAAGGTCAGCGCACCGAGGGCTGTTCCGGCAACTGAGATGAGTACTTGTCTCATATGATGGCTAACACCTGAATTAAGCCGAGCCGCGAAGCGGCTTCGGCTTGAATGAATTGTTAGGTGTCTTGCCGACCATGTCTCAACCCTCGCCAACCGAAGCCGATGATAAGGGCGGAGCCGATCAGCACTGCGCCATAGATTACTGCTGCCTCCATGCCGTGAGCAGTGAATCCGTACTTGCTGGACGAGAACTGCAACGTTCCCGCGGCGAATGACGTTACGGCTTGGCTGAGTGCCATGAGCATAGCTGCGGAGCCGCCTGCAATGTACGTCCAGCTCCAGAATTTGCTTGAACTGCCGGTGGCTTTCATAGACACCTAACTACCCAATAGCCGGATCCCTGGGTCCGGTTATACGACTTATCCACAGCACACCGTATGGTGGACTATCCCCTTGATACGGCTCGATCTTAGGGCGACTGGCTCCGGCTAACAAGCCGATGCATAACCGGACCGAGCAAGGTTCAGAGCTTGCGCAGCCGCGAATGTCCGCTTTGGGTCTTGGATTCAACCGATCGACGCAACAGTTTTCCGATATCGCTGTGCCGGTGTTTCGTAGCCCAGCGTCTTGCGTGGCCGCTCGTTGAGTTGGCGTGCCACGGCATCCAGCTTGGCCTGCGAGACGTCTGCCAGGCTGATGCCCTTCGGGAAGTACTGACGGAGTAGACCGTTGGTGTTCTCGTTGGAGCCACGTTGCCAGGGATGATGCGGGTCGCAGAAGTAGACCTGTATGTCCGTGGCCAAGGTGAAGCGACGGTGTCCTGCCATTTCCTTGCCCCGGTCCCAGGTCAGCGATCGGTAGAGCTGCTTCGACAGGCGACGTGCGTTCTTGATCAGTGCATTGACCACGGTCTCGGTGTCCTTGCCTGCCACCTTCACCAGCATCAGGTAGCGGGTCTGTCGCTCCACCAGCGTAGCGATCTGACTGTTCCGGTCACCGAACAGCAGATCGCCCTCCCAGTGTCCCAGCACAGCCCGATCTTCGGCATTGGCCGGCCGCTCGCTGATCGAGACGGTGTCGGTGATCCGACCGTGGTTCTCTGTCTTCTGGGTGTGGTGTCGCGAGCGACGCATCGCCCGCGTGCGCCTCAGATGCGCGAGCAGTTCCTGTTTCAAGGCTCCGCGCGATTGGATGTAGAGCGTGCGATAGATCGTCTCGTGGGACACCTGACGGCTCGCATCATCGGGATAGGTGCGTTTGAGCCAGCCGGCCACCTGCTCAGGCGACCACTGCCGCTGAATCTTCTCTGCCACGCGAGCGGCCAAGGCTCGATGCAGCGCCAGCTTACAGGGCTTGGGACGCCGCGCCCGGTCCCAAGCAGCCCGGTCGGCCTGGCTGGCGCGGTAGCCTTCAGCGCCTTCGTTGCGACCGATCTCGCGGCTGATCGTGGATGGCGCCCGCTCGAGTAACGCAGCGATCATGCGGATCGATCGTCCCGCTGCCAGGCCACGGGAAATCTCCTCACGCTCGGCCAAGCTCAGCACCCTCGCGGACCGTCGCCTTGTCGGCGGACGAATGCCGCCGTGCTCGGCCAGGATGTTCCGGACTGAGCTGTGGTGCCGGTCAAACAGGGACGCGATCTGGTGCAGCGACTCGCCCTGCTGCCAGCGATCCCACATCAGTGCCTTCTGGGTGTCGGTGTAATAGATCCTCTTCCTGCGCTTCATCCGCAACACTCCTGCTGCCTATGCAGCTATCCGTGTGTTGCATCGATCATATGAATCCGCGGTCGGAAGCGGACATCCCTGGCGTGTGCAGCGCAGACGGCGTGCAGCGTCTGGCGTGAGACATGCGTCGCCCCATGCACGTCGGATGCAGCAGCCGAACCAAACCGTGGTGCGCGGACAAACGGCAAGTGCGTACAGCAACGTGGACGCGGTGTGAGGACTCTGAAAGGGCGCTTACGTCCGGCGCCTCGTTGAATCCACATCCACCCTTCTTGCGTAAAGCACGTGCCTACAGTGGGTAGGCGTCACCCGTTCTGATGGGAGAGGCACATGCAGATCAAACTTCTTGGCGCTGCCTTGCTGATGGCGGCAGGACCGGCATTCGCGGCAGGTCCCGCGCAGGGAAAATTCTCGATGTCGGTGTTGGGCGGCGTCGACATGCCGGTCAGCGGTGACGTCCATTCCGGCGCCGTGGCGCCGGTGCCGGATCTCGGTCCATTGAATCCCGCGCTGGCAGGCGTCAGCGCGGAATTGCGCATTCGCTCCCGGAGCCACGACCAGATCTACGGCACGGCCAGGTCGTTGGGCCTGGAGGCGGCCTATGGACTGAGCAACCGGAGCGAAGTATTCATTCAGGCTAGGGAGACCAGCGCCGATGAGGGGCGCGTGCGCGTCGGTGCCGCCTACGTGCCGGCGCTCGATACCGAGCTCGACGTCTTCGGCCGGTTCTCGGACTATGACGCGTACACGTGGGAGGTGGGTTACCGGCACTTCTTTCGAGACGGTGGCCGGGTCAGGCCATTCATCGCGGCGCGACTGGGTGCTACCGAAACCGATGTCATCCGGGCCACCTTCGAGATTCCCGACGCCGCGATCACGATCCCGAACGCGCCGTTCTACGAGAAGGACTGGGCGCTGAGCGGCGGGCTCGAAGCCGGTGCGCAGATCTCGTTCACCGAGCACTTCAGCATGACGCTCGCCGCAGGAGTGAACTACATCGGCGATCTTTCCGACGACGATTCCGCGATCGCCGGGCTCGGCCTGGCGGCCATCAACGATACCGGCAGCCGCGTCTCGATGCCGCTGTCCATCACCGGCCGCTGGGACTTCTGAAAACGTCCAACGGCGGGCACGATAACGTGCCCGCCGCCCACGCCTGACGTTATCAGCGAGGATCAAGCTGCAGGGGTCATCCCGGTTTCCACGGACGGTAGGCTAAAAGCCAAAGCTCAACGTCAATTCCTGACGCAATGGAGGCGCCTACCAAGCAGGTGCCTCCGTTCAACTGGATCAATGTCCGCTCTCGGTCTTGGATTCAAGCGGACATCGCACTCAAATGGCGTTCCGGTCTCCCTTAGTCGCTCATCGGCGGGCGAATTCGATATTCTTCGTCGCTCACACGTTCCATCCATGTGACCACCTTCCCATCCAGTGCTTCATGGATAGCAACATGGGGCATTGCAGTAGTGGGCGTGGCGCCATGCCAATGACGGTGACCAGGCGGGCACCATATGTGGTCTCCGGGGTTGATCTCGATGATCGGTCCGCCTTCGCATTGCGTCCAGCCCTTGCCGGAGATGACTATCAGCGTTTGACCCAGCGGATGGCTATGCCAAGCCGTACGTGCGCCCGGCTCGAACCTTACTGTTGCCCCGGAGACACGGGAAGGTACTTCTCTCTGGAACTGCATGTCTATCCTGACACTTCCGGTGAAGTACTCCGAAGGGCCCGCGCTGGACGGCAACGTTCCGTTCCGATCTATACGCATGTTTTCGGCCCCCTCCGATGATGCGAGCGAGAGTGGAATCGTCCCAAGGCCAACCAACAGGACGAGAAGTGCTGAGTAAGGCGACCGTGAGGTTGGAATCCGCATAGGAACCGACACTCCATTCCGATAAGGTTTGTAAGGCATGGAGGGCCGGCTTAGTTGGCGGAGAACACCACTCGGCTATTGCGCGTTCCCAGCACTTGGCTGAGGCCGTTGGGGTCGTCAACACGCCCCAGCCGTGTATACGAGTACGACGAGCGGAATGTCTTGTAGAAGATGACAACCGTACTGGAGCCGTAGAGCATCAGATCGCCGTTCTGTATCGTGCCTGGACGTGCTGCGTGGGTTGGTAGCGCTTGCGGCAGATCGGCGTGCTTCTCATTGCCATTGAGCTCTGCCATATCGAGCGTCAAGGGAAGTCTGTCCACGAACGCGCGCGCGGCCGCAGTATCGGCCAAGGCTATGGCGAAACGACGTTCTCCGACGGTCATCCACATGCGAGCATCCTCCGAAGTAGGGGATGCACGACCTGCATCCTGGGCAACGATGACGGGTGCCTCGAACTGGCTGGCCTTGCAACCCCCGAGGATCGTCAGACCGAGCAGAACGCCCAGCCCGCGCGGGCATCCACGTTTCGCTGAGCGGTTCTGAGTGGGAACAGTGGTACTTGAGCTCATGACACGATTCCTTGAAGGATGAACCGCTTACACCGAGAGCTGCATGTGTGAGCGCGCGACCAACCGTGTCAGAAGGGCAGCAACCAGCAGCAAGGCGGCGCTCACTACGAAGGTGGCCTGGTAGCCGGCGTGGTCAAACAGCAACCCGCCCACGGTTGAGCCTAGGGCGATGGCCAGTTGGACCACTGCCACCATCAATCCGCCCCCAGCTTCGGCATCCTTGGGCAACTCCTGCGCAATCCAGCTCCACCAGCCAACGGGGGCGGCAGTGGCCATCAGCCCCCAAAGACCAAAAAGGGTCGCTACGCCAGTCACCCAGGCACCCAGCGGGATGAGCGCAAGCGCGATGAATGCCATCACCAACGGGATGCCAATGAGGGTTCGATACAGGCCGCGCTTCAGGAAGGTGCCGATGACGGCGGTGCCGATGAAGCCGGCCACACCGATCACCAGAAGGATGAGAGAAAGCGTGGACACCTGCACGTGCGTGACCGTTTCAAGGAATGGCCGAACGTAGGTGAACAATGCGAACTGCCCCATGAAGAACGCTCCGCACGCGGCCATACCCAGTGCAACGGGTCGACGCCAAAGCAACCGGAATGCGTTGGCAGACGTGGACGCGCTCGCGGAGGGCATGGTCGGCAAGCTGACCCATTGCCAGACCAGTGCGATGACCGCCACGGGCACAAGGCAATAGAACGCACCGCGCCAGCCGATGATCGAGCCCAGATAGCTACCCAATGGCGCAGCAATCACGGTGGCCAGCGCGTTGCCGCCGTTGAAGATGGCCAAGGCACGCGGCACTTGCGGTGGTGGCACCAGGCGCATGGCGGTGGCGGCGGACATCGACCAGAAACCGCCGATCACCACACCCAGGAGTGCGCGGCCGAGCATGTAGGTGGGGTAGTTGGGCGCAAACGCCACGACAGCACCTGAAACAGCCATCAGGCCCGTCAACGCCAGCAGCAGCGTCTTGCGGTTGATGCTGCCGGCCACGATGGAGATCGACAGGCTGGTCAGCACCGCGAACGCGCCGGAAATCGCGATACCGTATCCCGCCCACCCCTTGCTGACCGCAAGGTCGGCGGCGATTGGCGTGAGTAGACTGACGGGCATGAACTCGGAGGCGATCAGAGCGAACACACACAGCGTCATGGCGAAGACACCTCCCCAGTGGGCGGATTGCGGGGCAGCGCCGGTGCGTTCGGCGTCTGCTTGGATGCCTGTCAGAAGGGTCATGGTTTCGCTCTGCATGATGATGGGTGAGTAATTCGTAACCGCATGGAGGCGAGTGCGGCGGGAGCGCTCTCAGTCCTGGCCGATCTGATCCATGTGCTTGGCATCCATGCGACCGCCATGAGCGGTGAGCACGGCGAACGCTGCCCTGATCTCTCGCAGGTCTACGTCCACTGTCTCGTCTCCGGGAGATGGCAAGGCTAATGCCTCAGTTCGCGCCCAGGTTCTGCTTGAAGAAGGAAGTCAGCTTGTCGAACGGAATCAGGTCCGTGCGGTCATAGAGATCCACGTGGCCAGCACCCTTCACCCAGTAGAGCTGCTTGGGTTGACCTGCCAGTCGATAGGCTTCTTCGCTGAATTCCTTCGAGTGCGCCTGATCGCCAGTGATGAACAGCATGGGCCGTGGCGAGATGGTCTCGATGTCGTTGAACGGGTAGAAGTTCATGAACTTGACATTGCTGGTGACGGTCGGCTTCGTGGTTCTCTGGTCCGAGGCGCCAGGAGGGGTGAACTCGCCTCGCGAGGTGCGATAGAAATCGTAGAATTCGCGCTGGATGGGATGGGTATCCTGGGTCAGCTCCAGGTCCGTGCCGCCCGATACCGCAACTACCCCGCCTTCGAACTCTGCGTAGCGTTGTTCCGCCGCTGCGGCGATGATCTGCTTGCGCTGATCGAGCGTCTGTGAGTGGTTGAGCGCGTTGCGGTTGGCGGCCCCCATGTCGTACATGCTCACGGTGGCGATGGCCTTCATGCGCGGGTCGATCTTTGCCGCACTGATGACGAAGCTGCCGCTACCGCAGATGCCGAGCACGCCAATCCGCTCGCGGTCCACGAACGTCTGGCTGCCCAGGTAGTCCACGGCTGCACTGAAGGCTTCCGCATAGAGATCCGGCGCTACCGCGTTGCGTGGCTGACCCTCGCTCTCGCCCCAGAACGGCAAGTCGATCGCCAGGGTAATGAAACCCTGCTCGGCCAACTTCTGCGCGTACAGATTGGAGCTTTGCTCCTTCACCGCGCCCATCGGGTGGCCCACGATGATTGCCGGATACCGGACGCCCGCTTTGCGGTCCTTGGGCAGGAACAGGTTGCCGGCGACTTTCATCCGGTACTGGTTGTCGAAGGCGATCTTCTCCGCGACCAGTCGATCACTCTTGTAAAAGTTGTTTGCACCATGTGACATGTCTTGCCCCAACGCAGTGAATGAGCTGGCCAGCAGGGCCAATGACAGCAATGTCTTCTTCATGTTTGTTCCTCGATTACTCGGACAACGTGGCGCTGTCGATGACGAAGCGATACTTGACATCGCCCTTGAGCATCCGCTCGTAGGCATCGTTGATTTCATCGGCGCGGATGAGCTCGATATCCGCGACGATGCCGTGCTCAGCACAGAAATCGAGCATCTGCTGGGTTTCCGGGATGCCACCGATGGCCGAGCCCGCAATCGATCGGCGCTTCAGGATCAGATTGAAGACCCCGGGCGACGGGTGCGGGATGGCAGGCGCACCGACAAGGGTCATCGTCCCATCGCGCTTGAGCAGCAAAAGGAAGGCATCCAAGTCATGCGGCGCGGCCACGGTGTTGACGATCAGGTCGAAGCTGGTGGCGTGCGCGGCCATTTCCTCAGCGTTACGCGAGACCACCACCTCGTCGGCGCCGAGATCCAGGGCTGCCTGGCGTTTGGAATCGGAGGTGGTGAAGGCCACGACATGGGCACCCATTGCATGTGCCAGCTTCACGCCCATGTGGCCCAAGCCACCAATGCCGACGATTCCCACCTTCTTGCCTGGGCCGGCGTTCCAATGACGCAGAGGCGAGTAAGTCGTGATG
This sequence comes from Pseudoxanthomonas sp. LARHCG66, assembly GCF_052871755.1. NCBI lineage: Bacteria > Pseudomonadati > Pseudomonadota > Gammaproteobacteria > Lysobacterales > Lysobacteraceae > Pseudoxanthomonas > Pseudoxanthomonas sp. LARHCG66. The sequence continues at coordinate 8,103 of NZ_JBIXJW010000009.1, forward strand.
CCTGCACAGAGCAGCGGAGCGACAGCGGCCAACTGCTCCTCCGGATGACGCACGTGCAGCACATATCGCTCGTGCACCACGATCTGCTCGGAGTAACCGCCCAGCGTGTGGCCAGGCGCATCGGCGGAAGGCGAGTTGTAGGTCAGCACCGTGCTGTCGCAATAGTTCTCCAGCCCGCGCTCGCAGTCCTCGCAGTGCTGGCAGCTGTCGACCAGGCAGCCCACGCCGACCAGGTCGCCGACGGCGAAGCCCGACACCTGCACACCGACGGCGGACACCCGACCCACGATCTCGTGGCCCGGCACGCAGGGGAACAAGGTGCCGGCCCATTCAGCGCGGACCTGGTGCAGGTCGGAATGGCAGATGCCGCAGTAGGCGATGTCGATCTGGACATCGTGGAGACCAGGGGCCCGGCGGGTAATCTCGATGGGTTCCAGCGGCTTGTCGCCTGCGTGGGCGCCATAGGCGTTGACAGTCATGTCGGCTCCGGAGGGATGGCGTGCCTGGTGGCACGGGTATCGGAGGTCATTCTGTCGGGCGCGCGCCGCTTTGATTAGATAATAAATACTGATTTACCCTATAAGCGCACCTAATCAATAGTGGTGGCAGACTAGCCTCATGGCTAAGCGCAACCTCAATGATCTTGTCGCCTTCGTGACCGTGGCCCGGGAAGGCAGCTTCACCCGCGCCGCTGCGATCCTGGGGGTTACCCAGTCGGCGTTGAGCCAGGCGATCAAGGCGCTGGAGGCCAGGCTGGAGATCCGGCTGCTGACGCGTACTACACGCAGCGTGTCTCCCACGGCTGCGGGCGAGCGCCTGCTCAAGGCAATCGGCCATCGTTTCGATGAAATTGAAGCAGAACTGGACGCCATTACGGAGCTGCGAGACAAGCCCGCCGGCTCGGTGCGGATCACCTCGAGCGATCAGGTCCTCAAGTCGGTGCTTCTGCCCAAGCTTGTTCCGCTGATGAGGGAGTATCCGGACATCAATATTGAGTTCGATGTCTGCTATGGCTTTCGCGACATCGTGGCCGACAGGTTCGATGCAGGCGTTCGTCTTGGCGAGGCCATCGATCAGGACATGATCGCCGTGCCGATCACCCCACCGCTGAGGATGGCCGCCGTTGCGGCACCGACCTACTTTGCCACTCGCTCGCTGCCCAAGAAGCCGCAGGATCTGGTCAACCACAACTGCATCAACATCCGTCAATCCACGCGCGGCGGTGTTTACGTCTGGGAATTCGAGAAGAAGGGTCGAGAACTCAACTTCAGGGCAAGTGGGCAGGGCATCTTCAATACCTCGCCGCATATCGTGGAGGCTGCAGTGATGGGATTGGGTATCGCCTTCCTGCCCGAGGGGGAATTCGCGCCTTATCTGGACGATGGCAGGTTGATGCGGATCCTCGAGGACTGGTGCCCTCCTTTCCCCGGATACCACCTGTACTACCCCAGCCGTCGGCAGCCTTCTCCTGCCTTCACGCTTGTCGTTGATGCCCTTCGACTCTGACGCGGCACGCGAGCACAGACGCCGACAGCGTTCTGGCTTTCGTGGGTATGCCTTCACCGGAACGATCACTCCAAGGAACCTGCGCTGCCGTGCTACCCAACGCTCACACCGACGAGCTCCCGCCGCGCGGCGGTATCCCCGTTTCCCGGCAGGACGTACTGACCGACGATGCGCTGGAGATTCTTCAGTACGCAGCAGACGCAGTCGCTGCTGGCATTCCCGCTGCGCTGGTGACCCTGGTGGAAGTACATGGCGGAGCTGCCCGTCAGCCTGGCGCGCAGATGGTCGTCCTGGCTGATGGCCGCTATTGCGGATTCGTCTCCGGCGGTTGTGTAGAAGCGGCAGCGGCCCGTGAAGCATCTGAAGCCATTGCCGCTGGACGGGACCGTGTCGTTCGATTTGGCGAGGGCTCCGATTATTTCGACATCGTGCTGCCCTGCGGAGGAGGCATCACGCTCGCCATCCACGTTATCCGAAGCGACGCCCCCCTCCTGCACACCCTGGAGTGGCTCTATCGACGGCAGTCGGCAGGCCTGGCATACGCTCCGTCCGACTCGACCCTTGCCTTTGCTCCCCACGCTGTATCTACAGGCTGGAGAGGCGGCCAGTTCCTTCTCGCCCTGCCCCCAAGGCCCAGGCTGGTGATCTTCGGAAGCTCCATCGAGGCTTCGTGCACAGCATCGCTCGCACGGGCTGCAGGGTACGAGGTGGCCTTGGCCAATGACGCAGCGCCGTTGCCGTCGATCGATGAGTTCACCGCGATCGCGCTGCTGTTCCACGACCTGGACCGTGAGGTACGACCGTTGCAGACAGCCTTGGACGCAGCGCCCTTCTACATAGGCGCGTTGGGAAGCACGCGAACCCACGAGCGCAGAACACATGCGCTGCTCGCGTTGGGCTACCGGGCCGAGGATATTGCGAGAATCAAGGCACCGATCGGTATCTTCCCCAAGGCAAGGGATGCGAGCTCACTGGCGATCTCCATCCTGGCAGACATTGCAGTGGCTTGGCAGAAACGCGTCTGTGGAGGAACCGGCGATCAGCTGCGCGGAGACGCTTTGCCGGCGGCTACCCAGCCCGACGCCGTCCCTGAGCACACGAGGATGGAAGCGTGAGTGTACCGGGCACCATATCCACCGTCCGACTCACCTGCTTTATCCGAGGGGCCCACTTCGCCCCGGATACCGCACCCTTCATCGCAAGCCCGATTGATTAGCCCGGCTTATAGGGGCTAGTTTCGGACGGATATGCATTATTTAACCAGGAATTGGATAAGTTCCGGATTGGTCCCTGCACGTGCCGTACTTGCGACCGATCCATCCTGGGCCAGCCACATCGCCGACGCTTAGCGCGTTCCAGAGAGGACACCTCATGCCGCACACGCCCCCGAACGAGCCCGTCGAGTTGAATGAAGACGAGGCGGCCCTTCTCGAAGAAATGCCAACACTGGATGGGGTGGGCCAGTCGCGTCGCGACTTCATGGTTACCTCGGCCGTCGGTGGCATCGGTCTGTTTGCCGCCAACCTTCTTGTCCAGGAATCGGCGCTCGCGCACATGCCCCTGGCCGAGGGTGCAGCGATGGCACCCATCAAGGCCCAGAATGTGGTCAAGGTGAGCCTGACCATCAACGGGAAGCCTCAATCGTTGGAACTGGACTCCCGCGTGGTACTGCTGGATGCCCTGCGTGAGCGGCTGGGCATGACCGGCACGAAAAAGGGATGCGACCAGGGCCAGTGTGGTGCGTGCACCGTGCTCATCGACGGCGAGCGCGCCCTGGCCTGTTTGACGCTGGCCGCCACGCTGGAGGGTCGCAAGGTCATCACGATCGAGGGGCTGGCCGAGGGCGATCAGCTGCATCCCATGCAGGCCGCCTTCATCAAGCACGATGCCTTCCAGTGCGGCTATTGCACCCCGGGCCAGATCTGCTCGGCCGTCGGCGTGTTGAGCGAAGCCCGTCGCGGCCACGTCAGCCATGTCACCGCTGATGTGGGTACTGGCACGACGTCATTGAGCAACGATGAGATTCGCGAGCGGATGAGCGGCAATATCTGCCGGTGCGGTGCTTATCCCGGCATCGTGGCCGCCGTCCAGGAAGCGCATTCTGGACGTCAGAGCGCCCAGACATGGCAGTTCGCGACCGAAACCCAGCTGGCTGCAGTACGCAAGGAGACGGGCCATGAGACCGTTTGAGTACGTCCGTGCCGAGAACGCGGGTGCCGGGGTGGACGCTGTCGTCGGCGCTCCCGGGGCGAAATTTCTGGCCGGTGGCACCAATCTGGTCGACCTGATGAAGGAGGACGTGGAGCGGCCCACACGCCTGGTGGACATCTCCCATTTGCCGTTCCACAAGATCGAGCGTTCCCGTGCGGGCCTGTCGCTTGGGGCCCTGGCCACCAATACGCAGACGGCCAACCATCCGCTGATCCGCGAGAACTATCCGCTGCTGACCCAGGCTATCGTGGCCGGGGCCTCCGGCCAACTGCGCAACATGGCCACCAATGGCGGCAACCTGCTCCAACGCACCCGCTGCAACTACTTCTACGACACCGCCATGCCGTGCAACAAGCGCGAACCAGGCAGTGGCTGTGGCGCGCGCGAGGGCCTGAACAAGATCCACGCCATCCTGGGCTGGAGCGAGGGGTGCGTGGCGACCTATCCCGGCGACATGGCCAATGCGCTCTACGCCTTGGATGCGAGCGTGCGTGTCCGTGGTGCGGGCGGGAAGGAACGCTTGATTCCCATTGGCGACTTCCATCGCCTGCCAGGCGAAGAGCCGCACAGGGACACTGTGCTGGGGCATGGCGATCTGATCATGGCCATCCAGTTGCCGGTGGCCTCGGCCGAATTTGCCCGCCATTCGTATTACCTGAAGGTTCGCGACCGCAGTTCCTACGCGTTCGCCCTGGTGGCCGTGGCTGCTGCACTCCGCGTGGAGAACGGCGCCATCAAGGATGCACGGGTGGTCTTGGGTAGCGTGGCGCACAAGCCGTGGCGCAGCGCCGAGGCCGAGGTGGCATTGAAGGGTCAGCGACTTGGTGAAGCCGTGTTCCAGCAGGCCGCCCAAGCGGCGCTGCAGCAGGCGAGGCCCCTGGCCCACAACGCCTACAAGGTCGAACTGGCTCAACGCTCCATCGTGCGCGCTCTGACGCGTGCGGCGCACCTGGCTTAAGGAGAACACCATGGCTCGTTACCTGGGCAAGGAAACACCACGCGTAGACGGGATGGCCAAGGTCACCGGCAAGGCCAAGTACGCCGCCGAATTCCAGATCCCACACCTGACGTACGGTTTCATCGTCCTGAGTACGATCGCCAAGGGGCGGATCACCCAGATCGACACCCGTGCGGCCGAAGCCTCTGCCGGCGTGATCAAAGTATTTACCCATCTCAATGCCGGCAAACTGGGCAAGCCGCCGGCGGCCGATGCGTCGCCCACGTGGGCCTGGCCCCTGCAATCGGACCAGGTCTTCTTCAACGGCCAACCGATCGCCCTCGTTGTGGCAGAGACCTACGAGCAGGCGCGTCACGCCGCGCGGCTGGTGCAGGTGAGTTACCAGGCGCAGCCGCATGAGACCAACGTGGCCACCCTGCTGGATCGGGCCAAGCCGGCCCCACAGGAAGCGCCGCCGCGCGGCAATCCGCAGGCCGCCATGCAGGCCGCTTCGGTCAAGGTCCAGTCCGAGTACCGCATTCCGATCGAGCACCACAATCCGATGGAGCCGCATGCCGCCATCGCATTCTGGGAAGGCGATCAACTGACGATCTTCGACAAGACCCAGAACGTCTACGGCGTACAGCAGCACTTGTCGCAAGGCCTCGGGGTGCCGACGGGCAATATCCGCGTGGTGTCTCCCTTCGTGGGCGGTGCCTTCGGTGCCTCGCTCAAGCCCAACTACTACCCTTCGCTGACCGCCCTGGCCGCGCGCGAGCTCAAGCGGCCGGTCAAGGTGGTCTTCACCCGCGCGCAGATGTTCACCGGACACGGATACCGCCCCGAGACGATCCAGAAGGTTGCACTGGGCGCAGCACCCGACGGCAAGCTGCAAGCCATCATCCATGAGGCTTTCCACAACACCTCTTCCTTCGAGTCCTTCTCGGACAACACCACGGGCTTTCTCAAGCAGGTCTATGCCTGCCCCAATTTGCACGCGCCTCTGAAGATTGCCGCCACAGACCTGGCCACGCCCACGTGGATGCGAGCTCCCGGAGCGGTGAGCGGCATGTTCGCCCTCGAAAGCGCGATGGACGAGCTGGCCTACGCGCTGAAGATCGATCCGCTGGAACTGCGCCTGATCAACTACGCCGAAGTGGATCCGGAGAGCGGCAAACCTTTTTCCAGCAAGGCGTTGCGCGAGTGCTACCGACTGGGTGCCGAAAAGTTCGGCTGGAGCAAGCGCAATCCCGAGCCACGCTCGATGCGCGATGGCAACCTGCTGGTCGGTTGGGGTATGGCCTCCAGCGTGTGGGGCGCCATGCAGATGCCGGCCAGTGCACGGGTGACATACCGGGCCGATGGCACTGCCAGCGTCGCCAGTGCGACCAGTGACATCGGGCCCGGCACCTATACGGTCATGACCATGATCGCCGCCGAGTTTCTGGGCTTGACGCTGGAGAAGGTGAAGTTCGAGTTGGGTGATACCGACCAGCCGCGCGCGCCTGCGCAAGGCGGCTCCTGGACCACGTCCAGTGTGGGGTCCGCAGTACGCGGAGCTGCCTTGACGATCACCGAGAAGCTGCTGAGCCTGGCCAACCAGGATGCAGGCTCGCCACTGCGAGGTGCCTCGATCGATGAGGTGGAGATGTTCGAGAACCGCCTGCGCCTGAAAAGCGACGCGGCGCGTTCGATCGACATCGCCGCGATCATGCAACGGGCTGGAACGCAGGAGCTGACCGAGGTCTACGACTCCAAGCCTTCCCCCGAGCGCGAGAAGTACGCATCGCTCGCCCACGGCGCCCAGTTCGTCGAAGTCAAGGTCGATCCCGAACTGGGGACGGTCCGCGTCAGCCGCGTCATCGAGATCACCGCGTGCGGCAAGATTCTCAACCCCCTTGCCTCGCACAGCCAGGAGATCGGCGGCGTCGTCTGGGGCATCGGCATGGCACTGGAAGAAGCCACCGAGATCGACCACCGCTACGGCCGCATCATGAACGCAAGTCTGCAGCACTACCACGTGCCGGTGAATGCCGACATCCACGCCATCGAGACGATCTTCGTCGAGGAAGACGACACCGTCGTCAACCCGCTGGGTGTCAAGGGCATGGGAGAGCTGGGAATGGTCGGCATTCCGGCTGCCATCGCCAATGCGGTGTACCACGCCACAGGCAAACGCATTCGTGATTTGCCCATCACACCCGACAAACTGGTCTAGCCAGCCCGCAACTCGCTTGTAGCCGAGCTCAGGTGCAGGGGGCGGTCAGCCAGAAGCTACATACCGCCGAGAAGTTGGACTGCGTGGCTTTAGAAGCTGGACACGGTCGGAGGTGGCCTCCTAGCAACAGCAGGAGAGGCGACGACAGAAGCGAGCGTAGCGGTTGGCTCATGTCCGTCATGCGGCTTTCGCGAGTGCGGCCTCTACTCGGTTGACGATGGTCCACTCCCAGATTGCCAACGGTCTGTTTCCGCAGTGAGCCCGGCGCCCCTCGTACCTGAGCCACAACACTACTCCGGCAGGTTGGAACGGATCAGGTCCACGGTTTCAGCAAGTTGCCTGGTGGAAACCTGAACTCGCTCTCGACGTTGTGCATCCCCGCGGGGATCGTGTGACGTACCCCGTGTGCGTCCTGCGCCATCGAAGGTAGCGAGTTGAGGTGGGCCCACGCCCCAGTCACTGCCCTTCTGTCGGGGGACGACATGGAAATGGAAGTGCGGTGTTTCCTGTCCGCTGAAGACTCCGTTGTTCTGGAACGTCAGTATTCCCAGCGGCCGATACGTCTTGACGAGCGCCTCTGCGACTCTTTTGGCCGAGACCATGATGGCCGCGCATTCCAGGCCAGAAAGATCGAGCAGCGTCGCGACATGCCGACGGGTGATGACGCAGCACTGGCCAACTTCGAATTGCCATGGATTGATCACGGTCAGGGTATGTTCGCTCTCATCGATGACTTTCCATCTTTCTTCGCGCGCCGCCACGCAAAGGTCGCACGGCTCTCTTGTGGGAAGTTCGATCATTTGCCCTCTCCGGTTGAGCTGATGTTTCGCAGGCGGCCGATGCATGGAACAGACCGCACCGCGAGCGGCATCGGCCTGGATGGATCACCAAGCCACACTCCAGCGACGCCTCGGCCTCGCGCTCGATGCGCCAGCACACGGTCTCGAAGCGACCAGTCCCCTGGGTAGTCGGTCCCTTGCAGGACACGTCGCCAACACTGCAATTGGCCGGTTACACGACTTGCCCACAGCGTAGCGCATGGTGGGCTGTGACGAGGACGCGGCTCGATCCTGAGACCGCCGATCCCGACTACCTGCCGTGGCGAGGCGGCAAACGGTAACGGTCCGTCGAACCCCGGTTGAATCCGGTTCCAGGCGTAGATGCCGCACCTGTCCGGTGGGCATTCCAGTCCGACGTCTTCGCGTGCGAAGGCACTCCTGGCCGATCACCGTGCCCCGGGAAAAGGGCCGGCACCGGATGGCGCGAGGTTCCCGCGTTTGCGATGGAGGCGACCGAGCCACATCGCCAGTGCGGCCCATGCCAGCGCCAGTGGGACGGCGACGCCCGCGAGGCCGCCCACGGCCCACCCAGCTCCCGCCAACGTTCTTTCCATCTGCGCGCCCAGGACATCACCCATGCGATACACGAACGTATCGATGAAGGCCTTCGCCTTGTACTTGTCATTGCGCGGGACCACGGTGAACAGCATCTCGCGCGCAGGCCGGGCGACGCCACGCTGCACTGCCCTGTTGGCGGCATCGAGCAGGAACAGAACGAGGAGGGCGCCCTGCACCGCCAGGCTCGCGAACCCGAGCGCGGTGGCCAGTGGCAGGAGCACCAGCGCGTGTCCTGTGTCGACACGCCGGGTGAACCGGGTCGCCATCGCGAGCTGCAGCGCGAGGAAGACCACCTGGGTCCACATGTCGATGCGTGCCAGCAGCGCCGCCATCGCATCAGGCTCTGCCGCGACACCGGCAACCAGTTGCAGGCGCGTGAGATAGACGAACGTCGCCATCATCGCCATCAGCAACACATAGCCCGCGATACCAGCGAGGTAGGGCGACCGCACCACCGCATGCAGGCCGTCCCACGCACCGCCGCCGATCGGCTCGGGGTCATGCGATGGGTGCGCCTCCCCTTCCATGCGCGCTTCCATGGGACTTGGCGTGATGCGCGCCAGCCGCCATGCGGCCAGGGCACCCAGCGACAGGAACAACGCCGAAACCGGCAGGAGGTGGGTGGCGCCGAGAGGTTCCGCGAGCCTGGACGTCAACCAAGGACCGAACACCGCGCCCAGCGTGCCGCCGATCGCGATCAGTGCGAACAAGCGAGCGCTTTGCTCGCGGGTGAAGTGGTCGGACACCAGCGCCCAGAACACCATGGTGCCGAACACATTGATGACGCTGAACCAGACATAGAACGCCTGTCCCCCTCCCTGGGCGATGGCGAACGGGGCGAACGTCAACAGAACCCAGAACACCACCAGCGTCAGGCAGAAGAAGCCGTAAGTCGCCGCGACGAACAGCGGCCGTCGAAGACGACCCACCAGGAAACCGAACACGGGATTCAACGCCAGCGTCACCACCGCGGTCGTCATGAACAGCCACCGGATGGTCTCCACCCCGCGCACCATGCCGATGGCGTCGCGCACCGGCCGGAGCAGCATCAGGGCGGTCAGCACGAAGAAGAATCCACACGCGGCGGTCACCACCGGACCGGCTTCGCTCCGGCGTACGTCGAAGAGCGTCTTCATCCAGCGCAGCGGCCGCCCCCACGATGCGCGGGGGATGGACCCGGTCATGCGAACCTCCTGCGACGCCCCGTCGTTCCGTGCGCCCCGTGGATATCCGCGCGGCGCGGCATCAGGACGTTGCGCGGTGTCCGCCACCCTGGTCGAAGACGGATGCCGTCAAGCGTTCCGATGCCTGCCACAAGCGCTCCGCCACGTCGGTGTCCCTGGCCTGCGGAGGAATCGCGGCCAGCCGGGGGTGACCGCGCGTCTCCCCGAGTTTGTCCGGCCCGTAGTACGCGCCCGCTGCCGCACCCGGCGCAGTCGCGGCGAACAGCGGCGGCAAGGCACCCTGTTCGGCGGGCTGGAAGAGGAACCACAGGTATCGCCGCGCCATTCCCGGCACGCTGCGGGCGCCCGCTCCATTGGGCAGGAGGTCCGTGCGCGAGATGCCCGGATGCGCCGCGATGCTCTGGATGCCCCACCCTTCCTTCGCGCTGCGGCGCTGCAGTTCGAACGCGAACATGAGGCAGGCGAGCTTCGACTGGCTGTAGGCCGCCATCGGCGTGTACCGACGCTTGGATTGCAGGTCGGCGAAGTCGATCGCTCCATTCCTTGCCGCCACGCTCGACAGGCTAACGACGCGCGCTTCGCGTCCCTGTCGCAGCAGCGGCAGCAAGTGCGCGGTCAGCGCGAAATGCCCCAGGTGATTCGTGCCGAACTGGAGCTCGAATCCATCGGCGGTTTCCCGCCGTTGCGGCGGTGCCATCACCGCCGCATTGTTGACCAGCAGATCGAGACTGCCGTGCGAGCGGCGCAGGGTGTCGGCGAACGCCTCGATGGACTCCAGGCTCGCCAGGTCCACCGCACCGAAACGCACGTGCGCGAACGGGACATGCTGGCGCACCTGCTCGACTGCCGCCGCTCCTTTCAGAGGATTCCGGCCCGCCACGATCACGTTGGCGCCGGCCCGGGCCAGCGCGAGGGCGACCTGGAAACCGATGCCGCCGGTGCCCGTGACGACGGCGGTCCGCCCGATCTGGGAGGGAATGTCTGATGCTGTCCAGCCTGTCATGTCGATCACCTCGAAGGTTGTTGGGGGTAAGGGGGGTCGATGCGCGCGTACCACGGCTCTGGGGCCGGCATGGTCAACGAGGACGCATGCCGTACTCCGGCGCGCGACCCTGTCTAGAGCGAAGCTTCCATGAGGCCACTGATCATGCGTCGCCCCCAGGCGCCGTTGACGAAGATCCACGTCACGAACGCGATGAAGATGCTGGCGGCGACCATCAACGTCGCGGACCCGATCCTGGCCAGTGCGCCCTGGCTACTGCGATGCGAACGGATGACGTGCTCGGCAACGATGAGGTTGGGGATGTAGAAGAAGAACGCCATGACCATGTCGAACCACCCCGTGAATCCCCTTCCCGTGCCGGCGCCGCCGGCCACGAGGAACCACGCGCCGTATTCCATCCGGTAGAGCCAGGAGCCGACGGTCAGCGCGAACAACCGGATGGCCCAGGCACGGTGTTGCGTGACGCGGCCGGCACGGGCATGGACGAACGCCAGGCCCGCGCACATCACCATCAAGGCCCCGTAGAGACCGAATCCGATATCCATCACCGGACCTCCCACCGTGCCCTTCGCGAGGATGAACGCGAGTCCGCCGACACCCGCCAGCGCGGCCGAGACAACGTAGAGACGACCGAGCCAGCGGTGCAGCGCAGGAACGCTCCGCCGCAGACTGCCGATGAACTGCACCGGTCCAAGCAGGAGCAGCACGGCACCCGCCACGAAATGCACGCCGATGGCGCCGATGGCCATCGGCGATGCCCTGTCGTAGAGACCGGGCAGGGATTCGTTCCACCGCTCGCCCGCGCCCGCCAGCAGGACGCCGCCGAAGAACGCGACGATATACGCGGCAAAGACAAGGCCACTGACCCAGCTTGTGGTGAACAGCAACGCCGTGCTCCATCGCGATGCGGCGCCCTGCACGACATCGGTGCCAGCGGACCCGAACGGTCTGCCCGATTTCCTGCTCATGTCCATGCGGATGTTCCTGTCGCGTGTTGTGTGCCTGCGAGGCGCAAGGAAGCTGCTTGAGCCTCACCGCCCTCGCCATGCGTGCCTGCGCCGCGCCGACCGCGTGCTGCCGATGCGTCCGCGATCAGCGGCCGCGCGTCGGGAAACGCGTGCCCGTGATCTCTTCGGTCAGGTCCCACAGACGGGCCGCCGTCGCGGCATCGCGGGCGACGGCCGGAACCGTGGCCACGCCCAGGGGGCCGGCGATTTCGTTGGGGCCCGTCGGTCCGTAATAGACCCCGCCTTGCGCAGTGGGTGCGGTGGCGGCGTACAACGTTGAAATGGCCCCCATCGCTGCGGTCTGCAGATGCGCGCGGTTGCTGGACCACTGGCGTCCCTGTTCGCTGTCGAGTCCGGGACCGCGGGCGACCAGTTCGGTCACTGCGACACCGGGATGGGCGGCCATGCTCTGGATGCCCCAGCCGCCGGCCTCGCTGCGCCGCTGCAGTTCGAACGCGAACATGAGGCACGCCAGCTTCGACTGGGCGTAGGTCGCCATCGGCACATAAGCACCGGTGGACTGCAGGTCGTCGAGGTTGATGGAGCCGCGGTGGATGGCGATGCTCGACAGCGTGACCACGCGCGGCGCGTCGCTCTTGCGCAGCAGCGGCAGCAGCTCGGCGGTCAGGACGAAGTGTCCGGCATAGTTGGTGGCGAACTGCATTTCCAGTCCGTCCACGGACGTGCCGCGCTCCGGCGGCGCCATGATCGCCGCGTTATTGATCAATCCATCCAGTCGCGGCAGCGTGGCGCCCAGGCGCTTGCCCAGGTCGCGCACGGATGACAGGTCGGCCAGGTCGACGGCTTCGAACTGCACCTGTGCATCCGGAACGTCCTGCTTGATTCTGTCGATCGCTTCGCGCCCGCGCTGCGGGTTTCGTGCGGCAATGACGACACGGGCACCGGAAGATGCCAGCGCCTTCGCGTCCTCGAATCCCATGCCGCTGGTGCCGCCGGTGACCAGGAAAATGCGCCCCTTCTGCGAGGGCATGTCGGCCGTGCTCCAGGTCGGCGGCGGCGGCGTTTGCGCGATGGCATCCGTCGCCATCACGCTGCCCAGCAGCAGGCCGAAGGCAGCGAGCCGCCCCCGCCATGTCGACGGGGTGGCGGAGCCGGATGGGACGTTTCGTTCAGTGATCATGGGTGTTTCCTTGCAGTGGGGTTGGGGGTGGTCGTGGGAAGGCATCAGAGGTGCCTGCTCAGGTCCGGCACTTCATGAAGGTCGGGGGAGTTGCATCCACCATGTTTCAGCCCTCAGGGTGGGCAGTGGTGGGACGTGGAGCGCGCTGCACAGGAGGCATCGCGTCGTGCTGCGTGGAAGGAGTCGTTTCATCCGCCATCACCGATGCGGCGCGCCGTGCATGCGCGCGCCCCAGCCAGATCCCGATCGCGGCCCACGCAAACGCCAGTGGCACGACCACGCTGGCCAGTCCGCCCAGGGCCAGCCCCAGTCGGCCGAGCGCACCTTCGGTCTGCGCACCGACCACATCGCCGGTGCGGTACATGAACGTATCGACGAAGGCTTTGGCCTTGTATTTTTCTTCGCGGCTCACCACGGTGAACAACGCCTCGCGCGCCGGTCGCGTGATGCCGCGCTGCACGGCGCGGTTGGTGGCCTCGAGCAGGACCAGCACGACGAACGACCCGTAGATCGCCAATCCGATGAAGCCGAGCGCGGTGGCGACCGGCAGGATCGCCAGCGCCACGCCGAGACCGAAGCGCTGGATGATCTTGCCGGTCAGCGTGAGTTGCAGCACCAGCACGGCGACCTGGGTCCACATGTCGATGTTGCCGAGGATCGCCGCGCGCGCATCCATGCTGTCCGACACCGCCGCGACCATCTGCAGTCGGGTGAAGTAGATGAACGTGGCAAGCACGGTCATCAGCAGAACGTAGCCCGCGATGGCGGTCAGATAGCGCGACCGGAACACGGCCACGAGGCCGGCCCACGCACTGCCTCCGATGCGTTCGGATTCGGCAGCGAACCGGGGCGCGTGGACAGCAGCGTCGGCGGTCGCGCGATCCGGCACCACATGCACCAGCAGCCATGCCGCGAACAGCGCCACCAGGAGAAAGCCGCCGGCGACCAGCAGCAGGCTGGGTGTGCCGAGGGGCACGGCGAGTTGCGACGTGAGCCACGGCCCGAGTATCGCCCCGAGCGTGCCGCCCACCGAGATCAGTGCGAAGAAGCGCTTGCCCTGCTCGCTGGTGAAACGATCGGCCAGCAAGGCCCAGAACACCATGGTCACGAACAGGTTGAACACGCTGAACCACACATAGAACACCTGGCCGCTGCGCTGGCCGATGGCACCCGGTGCGAACATCAGCAGCGCCCAGAACCCGACCAGGCTGGCGATGAAGAAGCCGTAGGTCACGCCGATGAACTGCAGTCGCCGCAGGCGTCCGACCAGCCAGCCGAACAGCGGATTGACCGCCAGCGTCGCCACGGCCGTACCGACGAACAGCCAGCGGATGCTCTCGATGCCGCGCTCCATACCCAGCGCATCACGCGCTGGCCGCAACAGCATCAATGCGGTCAGTACACAGAAGAAGAACACCGCGCCGATCAGCACCGGCCCGACTTCCTCGCGGCGGAGATTGAACAGGGTCTGCAGCAGGCGCGGGCGGCGCGATGCAGGCGACGTTGTCGTGGTGGGGGGCATCGAGGGATCCTGGGTCGAGAGTGCCGGATGGCCGGGTCGTCAGCGGGAGGGACGATCCACTACCGGGAGGGACGCGCTCATGCGGTCGGATCCCGAGGGAAACCGGGTGGCGCTGAGGGCTTCGCTCAACGTCCACAGGCGTGACGCCGCCTGCGCATCCGTCGCCGTCTCGGGCACGCGGGCGAAGCCAAGCGGGCCACGCAGTTCCATCATCCCGGTCGGCCCGTAGTAACCGCCGCCACGCGCATCGGGTGCAGTCGCGGCATACAGCGTCGGCAATGCGCCGCGCGCGGCCGGCTGCAACACCAACCTCATCACGCTGCGGCGTACGAAACCGTTGTTGACCTGCAGGTTGGTGCGCGCCACCCCCGGATGGGATGCGATGCTCCGGAGGCCCCAGCCCTGCGCATCGCTGCGACGCTGCAGTTCGCGGGCGAACATCAGGCACGCCAGCTTGGACTGCTGGTACGCGCTCGCGGGATCGTAGTCCTGTTCGAACTGGAGATCGTCGAAGTGGAGCGCGCCGCGGCGGGCGGCGATGCTGGACAGCGTCACCACCCGCGGGGCATCCGACTTCCGCAACAGCGGCAGCAGCTCCGCGGTCAATGCGAAGTGGCCCAGGTAGTTGACCGCGAACTGCATCTCGTAGCCGTCAGCGGACGTGTCGCGTTGTGGCGGCTCCATGATGCCTGCGTTGTTGATCAGGCCATCGAGGCGCGGCAACGTCGCATTGAGGCGGGTGGCCAATGCATGGACCGACGCCAGATCGGCGAGGTCCAGTGATTCGAAGCGGATACTGGCACTCGGCGTTTCCCTGCGGATGCCCGCGATCGCGGCTTCACCTCGTTCCGGGTGGCGCGCCACGATGATCACCTGCGCGCCCGCCGCCGCCAGCGCCTTGGCGCTTTCGTAACCGATGCCGCTCGTTCCACCCGTTACCAGGAACACCCGCCCGACCTGCGACGGCATGTCGGACGTGCTCCAGTCCGGCCTGGGCGCATCCTGTGCGACCGAACCACTTGCCGCGCAGGCGGAAAGAAGCAGTGCGCCGACCGATGCCAGGAGCGTCCGCCACCCGACACGTGCCGGTCGCGACGTGCGCCTGGGCGTGACGATCGCCGTGGTCGTTCGATGGTGAAAGGGAAGACGGGACGCAAGCCGGTTGAACACGGGCGGCACCTCACGGTGAAGAGATGGTTCGGGGGAGAGGCCTGCGTGAGAGCAGCAGGCACTGCAGTGTCAGAGGCCGCGATTAAGATGCGTTTAAGGCGCACGGTGGCGTCGCGCCGTCGCGCAACGCGTGCGATGGAACGCTTCGGGGTGGGCATTAATCCGGTCTTAAAACCGGCGGGCGACCATCGCCGGTCGCTTCGCAGACCGCCTCCACCATGGACACGATCCTCCTCGTCGAAGACGACCACATGCTCGGCCGGGCATTGACGGCAGCACTCGGGCAGGAAGGGTGGCGCGTGGTGCGCCACGAGGACGCGCGATCGGCGCAGGCCGTGCTCGTCGACCACGGTTTTGTCGCCGTGCTGCTCGATCTCGGCCTCGCGCGCGGTTCCGGACTGGATGTGCTGGCGACAATGCGCGAGCGCCACGACGCGACGCCCGTCCTGATCATCACCGCGCGCGACCAGCTGAGCGACCGCATCCGCGGCCTCGATGCGGGCGCGGACGACTACATTGTCAAACCGTTCCAGCGCGACGAAATGCTGGCGCGACTTCGCGCGGTGCTGCGTCGCACGCGCGGCAAGGTGACGCCGGTACTGCGTTGGCGCGACGTCGAGGTGGACCCCGGCGCGAGCACCGCGTATCTCAACGGCAAGCGCATCGGCCTGAGCGCCAACGAGTTCCGCATCCTGCAGGTGTTGTTCGAGGCGCGTGGCCGCGTGCTGAGCCGCGACCAGTTGCAGCACTGCCTCTGCCGCGGTGGCACGGAGGTCGGCAGCAATGTGGTCGCGGTCTACGTGCACCAGCTGCGGCGGAAGCTGGGTGATGGCGTGGTGGTGACGGAAGTCGGTCTCGGTTACCGCGCCGGGGACGAAGCGTGATGCGCGCGCTGCGTACGCGGCTGCTTGTCGCGATGGCTGCCGTCCTGCTGGTTGCCTGGTCCACGGGGTTCGCGCTGCAGTACCTGGACATGTCCGCGCGGCAATGCGGCGAGGCCGATGGCATGTTGCGCAATGTCGCCGAGCAGATCCTGCAATCCCTGCCCTCGGACATCACGGCCGCCGGCCAGCAGGCGCCGTTCGAACTCGATACCGCCTCGATGCCCGCGAACGGAAAGTTCGCCGCGCTCGGCTTCCAGGTCTGGGAGCACGGCACCGGCCGGCGCCTGATGTCGTCGCGACCGGCGCCGGAGCATGCGATGGTCGCGAGCCTTGTGGACGGCTTCTCGGAGGTCACCATCGCCGGCGCCGCCTGGCGCGTGTTCGCCGTCAGCGACGCGCAGCATCGGGTGCAGGTGCAGGTCGGCCTGCCGCAGTCCGCATTGCAGGCGGAGTTGCGGAAGTGGCTGGGCGCGAGCCTGGGCACGGCGCTCCTCCTGCTCTGCGCCATCGGCCTGGCGATCTGGTCGGTGATCCACTGGTCGTTGCGGCCGGTGCTCGTCCTCAGCGACGCCATTGCGACGCGGACATCGCTGGACCTGGCGCCGATTCCAGAACGCGGCCTGCCGGATGAGTTCGCGCCGCTGATCCGTGCGTTCAACCAGTTGATGATGCGGCTGGCACAGGCGCTGCAGCATGAGCGCGCCTTCCTTGGCGAAGCGGCGCATGAGCTGCGCACCCCGCTGGCGGCGCTGCTGGCCCAGGCGCAGGTGTTGCAGAACGCTGACGACCGCGACGACGCGCGCGACGCCCTCGATCACCTCATCGCGGGCATCGAGCGCACCTCGAGGCTCGCGCAGCAACTGCTCGATGCAGCACGGGTGGACGCCGGTGTCGCCAGCACCCGCGCGCAGGACGTGGACCTTGCGCTGGTCGCCGGGATGGTGGCCGATGAGTTCGGCCTGTCTGCAGCGCGGAACGGTCAGTCGATCGAGCTGGACGTGGGCCATGCCCCCGTGCACGGCGACATCGACGATCTGGGGATCCTGCTGCGCAACCTGATCGACAACGCCCTGCGCCACGGCGGGCCGGGTACGCGCGTGCGCGTCGAAACGCGGATCGGGAGCAGTGGATCGGAACATGCGGCCACCCTGGTCGTGGCCGACGATGGCCCCGGTATCCCCGAAAGCGAACACGCGCGCATGTTCGAGCGCTTCTACCGTGTCGGTCGCGGCCATGGCGTGCAGGGCATCGGCATGGGCCTGGCGCTGGTGGAACGGGTGGTCGCATCGCACGGTGGCCGGCTGCACTGCGGTACCGGACTGGATGGCCATGGCTTCGGCATCGAGATCCGGTTTCCCCTGGCGGCGACACAACGTCATGCCGCCCCCGCAACCATGTAGCGGACATTCGGATCACCCTGCCCCGTCCCGGGGATGGAACGAGCAGCAGCAGCGGGGCACCCCGCACTCTGGCAAGAATCCCAGCTCGTGGGCGGCGGGGTCCGAGGCCCGCTGCCGCAGCTTCCGCCTCACGCACTGACCCCCTTCACGTCAGCGTCCCGACGTGCATGCAAGGATGGGCTCCACGTCGGTTGCCCCGCCCTCACAGGATTTCCGATGCCCCAGGTCTGGAGGGTCTTCAGCCACTGGTTGCGCCTGCGTCGACGCTTGTGGCGATGGCGCCGCGCGGCCACCAAGAAGCCCCTGGGTGCGGAAGCACCCTTGCGCTCGCAGCTGTTCAACGTCGAGCAGATGGAAATGCACGGCCGCGCGCTGGCGCGCGCGCACCGGATACACACGCGTCCGGGGCCGGAACGGCTACTTGACCGTCTGGGCGAGAACGAAGGCCTGCTGGATGACGTCTGCGCACTGCTCACGCGGATGGTCCAGGACGACATGCGCATCACGCCGGCCGGCGAGTGGTTGCTGGACAACTACTACCTGGTGGAAGAACAGGTACTCACCGCGCGGCGGCATCTGCCCAAGGGCTACAGCCGCCAGCTTCCCTCGCTGAGCCAGGGTCCTTCATCCGGCCTGCCGCGCGTCTACGACCTCTCGCAGGAAGCGATCGCGCACGGCGACGGCCGCATCGATGCGGAAACCCTCAGCCGCTTCTTCGCCGCCTACCAGTCCATCACCCCGCTGAAGCTCGGCGAGCTGTGGGCCATCCCGATCATGTTGCGGCTGGCGCTGATCGACAATCTGCGCCGCATGGCGGTGCGCGTGATGCGCGATGGCGCCGACCACAGGCTGGCCAGCGAATGGGCCGGGCAGCTCAACCGCACCGCAGCGGAGAGCCCCAAGGACGTGGTGCTGGTGATCGCCGACATGGCGCGCTCGGATCCACCGCTGACAGGCGCGTTCGTTTCCGAACTGATGCGCGGCCTGCAGGGGCGTGGCGGCGTGTCGTCCATGCCGATCACCTGGCTCGAACAATGGGTCGCCGACGGCGGCCAGCGCATCGAGGAACTGGTCCACCTGGAAAGCCAGCAGCAGGCGGCGGACCAGGTGTCCATCAGCAACAGCATCGGCAGCCTGCGCTTCCTGGCGAACATGGACTGGCGGGAGTTCGTGGAGGACATGAGCGTGGTCGAGCGCACCCTGCGCGAAGACCCGGCCCGCACCTATGCGCTGATGGACTTCAGCACGCGCGACAGCTATCGGCATGTGGTCGAGAAAATCGCCCGCCTGGCCGACGTCGGCGAGAAGGAGGTGGCGGACATCGCCCTGCAACTGGCGCAGTCCGCCGCCGCGTCCGATCCGATGGGCTACCAGGCCCATGTCGGCTTCTATCTCGTGGACGACGGCGTTGCCCGTACCCAGGCTGCGGTGGCGGAGTTCCTCGCCGACGGGCGACGGGTACGCCTGCGTCCGCGCCGCATTCCCCTGCTGGCCTATCTGACGCCCATCGCCGCGATCATCGGACTGTTCACCTACGGTCTGCTGACGGCCGGGTCCCCCCTCCAGGGCGTGCCGGTCTGGCTGTTGACCGCACTCGCCCTGCTCGCTTTCAGCGAACTGGGCATCGCGCTGGTGAACTGGGCGGCGACCTTGCTCGTACCGCCAAGGCCGTTGCCCAGGATGGATTTCTCCAAAGGCATCCCGGCGACATCGCGCACGCTGGTGGTAGTGCCCAGCATGCTGGGCAGTGCCGAAGGCGTGGACAGTCTCGTCGAGGCGCTGGAAGTGCGCTTCCTGGCCAACCGCGACCGCCACCTGCATTTCGCGCTGCTCACCGATTTCCTGGATGCGGACGATGCCTCGTTGCCGGGCGATGCCGCCCTGGTCGCGCGTGCGGCGGAACGGATCGAACAACTCAACCGGCGCTATGCACCGGAGCGGGCGGAGGTTGGCGGCGGCGACCTGTTCTTCCTGTTCCACCGGCCACGCCAGTGGAATGCGCGCGAGCGGCGCTGGATGGGCTACGAACGCAAGCGCGGCAAGCTGGCGGCCCTGAACCGGCTCCTGCGCGGTGGAAACACGGACGAGTTCCTGCAGGTGACCGGCAACACCGGCGTGCTGTCGCAGGTGCGTTACGTGATCACCCTGGACACGGACACGCGCTTGCCGCGCGATGCGGCGCGCGAGTTCGCCGGCACGTTGTCGCACCCGCTCAACCAGGCGGCATTCGATCAGCATCATCGCCGCGTCGTGCGCGGCTACGGCATCCTGCAGCCCAGCGTCGGCACCAGCCTCAGCGGGCGGCCGAACTCGCGCTACGCGCGCATGTTCGGCAGCGAGCCCGGCATCGATCCGTACACGCGCACGGTCTCGGATGTGTACCAGGACCTGTTCGGCGAAGGCTCCTTCGTCGGCAAGGGCATCTACGACGTGGATGCGTTCGAGCACGCGCTCGCCGACCGCTTCCCCGACAACCGCATCCTCAGCCATGACCTGCTGGAAGGCTGCTATGCGCGTGCCGGCCTGGTCAGCGACGTGCGCCTGTTCGAGGACTATCCGTCGCGCTACGCGGCCGACGTGAAACGGCGCTATCGCTGGATCCGCGGCGACTGGCAGTTGTTGCCATGGTTGCTGCCCTGGGTGCCGCGCCACGGGGGCGGGCGTGAGCGCAACCCGCTGTCGTGGCTGTCGCGCGGCAAGTTGCTCGACAACCTGCGCAGGAGCCTGGTGCCGGCGGCGACCACGGTGCTGCTGGTGCTGGGCTGGCTGTTCTCGCCCGATCCGCTCGTGTGGACGGCATGGCTGCTGAGCCTCTGGGCGCTGCCCGTGCTGGTTCCCGCCCTCCGCGATGTCTTCGCCATCCCGGTGGACATGCCGCTGGAAACGCACCTGCTGCAGGTGGGCCGATCGAGCCTGCGGCAACTGCTGCGCGCCGCGGTGAACGTGGCCTGCCTCCCTTACGAAGCCTTCTTCAGCCTGGGCGCCATCGTACGCACGCTGTGGCGCCTGCTGGTCACGCGCAGGCATCTGCTGCAATGGAATCCGTCCAGCGAGGTGGAGCGCAGCCTGGGCAGCGGCATCAAGGCCGAACTGCTGAGCATGGCGCCGGCCCCTCTGATCGCCGCCGCCATCGCCGCGTTGCTGGCGTTGAAACAGCCGGCGGCGCTGTGGGTCGCCGCCCCGCTGCTGACGCTCTGGCTGGTGTCGCCGGCCATCATGGCGTGGCTGGGGCGCCCGCCCGGCCAGCGCGACGGGAAGCTGTCCGCCACGCAGCTGGTGTTCCTCGGGAAGCTGTCGCGCCGCACCTGGGCGTTCTTTGAAACCTATGTGCGCGCGGAGGATCACTGGCTCCCGCCCGACAACGTGCAGGAACATCCCACGCTGGTCGTGGCGCGGCGCACGTCACCCACCAACATCGGGCTGTCGCTGCTGGCCAACCTGGCCGCCCACGATTTCGGCTACCTGCAGACCGGCGGCGTGATGGCGCGTACGCGGCTGGTGTTCGACACACTGGATGCGCTGCCACGCCATCGCGGGCACTTCTACAACTGGTACGACACCGCGACGCTGCAACCCCTGCCGCCGGCGTACATCTCGACCGTCGACAGCGGCAATCTGGCAGGCCATCTGCTGACGCTGCGCCAGGGCCTGCTGGCCTTGGTCGACGCGCCGGTGCTGGCGCCCGGCACGTTCACCGGACTGGCCGACACGCTGGCCGTGCTGGACGACGCGCGCCAGGGCGTGCGTGAGGAAGGCGACACGCTGCCTGCTGCCCTGGACGCATTCCGTACGTCACTGGCGCAGGCGCAACGGGAACCGCCCGCGACCGTCGAGGAAGCCGAACGCGTGCTGGCCCGGCTGGCGGCGCATGCCGATGACATCGCGCTGGCATGGCCGATGCCCGACACCGACGGTGGGCATCCCCATCATTGGCCGACGGCACTGGTCGAAGGCTGCCGATCCGCGCATGCGGAACTGCAGTTCCTGCTTCCCGACGCCGGTACCGGCGATGGCCAGCGCATTCCGACCTTGCGTGAACTGCAGGACGGGTCCGCCAGCCCGCTGGCAGGCCGGCGCGCGCGCGAACGGATCCATCAGCTGGAACGCCTGGCGCACATCGCCGGGCAGTTCTCGCTGATGGAATACGACTTCCTCTACGACCGCGCGCGCCACCTGCTCGTGATCGGCTACAACCTGGACGAGCACCGCCTCGACAGCGGCTTCTACGACCTGCTCGCCTCGGAGGCGCGCCTGTGCAGTTTCGTCGCGATCGCGCAGGGCCAGTTGCCGCAGGAAAGCTGGTTCGCGCTGGGCCGCCTTCTGACCGAGGTCAACGGCGACGCCACGCTGCTGTCGTGGAGCGGTTCGATGTTCGAATACCTGATGCCTCAGCTCGTCATGCCCAGCTACCCGGACACGCTGCTGGACCAGACGTCGCGACATGCCGTGGACGCGCAGATCGCGCACGGTGCGCGGCATGACGTGCCGTGGGGCATTTCGGAGTCGGGCTACAACACCGTCGACGCACGCATGAACTACCAGTACCGTGCGTTCGGCGTGCCGGGGCTGGGCCTGAAGCGGGGGCTGGGCCAGGACTTGGTCATCGCGCCGTACGCCAGCATGATGGCGTTGATGGTGGCGCCGGAAGCCGCGTGCCAGAACCTGCAGCGGCTCGATGCACTGGGGTTCGGTGGACACTTCGGACTGTACGAAGCCATCGACTACACGCCGGCCCGCGTTCCGCCCGGACAGGAGTGCGTGGTGGTGCGCTCCTTCATGGCCCATCACCAGGGCATGGGGTTCCTTTCGTTCGTCCACCTGCTGCGCCAGCAGCCGATGCAGCGGCGCTTCGTCGCCGATGCCGAGTTCCAGGCCACCCTGCTGTTGCTGCAGGAACGCATCCCGCATACGGGCGTGTTCCACCCGCACGAAGCCGAAACGCTCGGCACGCGCGCCGCGCCGACCGAGTCGGAAACCCAGCTGCGGATCTTCCGCGACCCGGGCACCTCGCGCCCCGCCGTGCAGTTGCTCTCCAACGGGCGCTACCACGGCCTGCTGACCAGTGCCGGCGGCGGGTACAGCCGCCATCGCGACATGGCGGTCACGCGCTGGCGCGAGGACGGCACGCGCGACAACTGGGGCAGCTTCTGCTACCTGCGCGACGTGGAGAGCAGCGAGTACTGGTCCACCTCACTGCAGCCCACCTGCGTGCCGGTCGACCAGTACGAAGCGATCTTCTCCGATGCCAAGGCCGAGTTCCGCGGACGCAAGCGCGGCTACGAAAGCCATCTGGAGATCGCCATCTCCGCCGAGGACGACATCGAACTACGCCGGTTGCGCCTGAGCAACCGCAGCCGGCGCACGCGCACCATCGAGATCACCACGTATGCCGAGGTGGTGCTGGCGCCCGCCATTGCCGACGAACTGCACCCGGCCTTCAGCAACCTGTTCGTGCAATCGGAGATCGTGCGCGAGAAGCAGGCACTGCTATGCACGCGCCGGCCGCGCGCGCACGATGAAGTGCCGCCGTGGATGTTCCACCTGGTGGCGGTGCACGATGCCGACATCAGCACGATCTCGTACGAGACCGACCGCGCACGCTTCCTGGGCCGAGGCAACACACCCCGCTCGCCGCATGCGCTCACGGACCAGGAGGCACTCTCGGACAGCGAAGGCTCGGTACTGGATCCCATCGTGGCGATCCGATGCCGGATCGAACTCGCGCCGGGACAGACCGCCATGATCGACATGGTCCACGGCGTGGGCCTGGACCGCGATGCGTGCACCGACCTGATCGACAAGTACCGGGACCGCCGCCTGGCCGACCGCGTCTTCGACCTGGCATGGACCCACAGCCAGGTGGTGAGGCGCCAGATCAACGCCTCCCAGGCCGACGCGCAGCTCTACGAGCGGCTGGCCGGCCTCATCGTGTACGCGCATCCGCTGCTGCGCGCCGATGCCGACGTGCTGCTGCAGAACCAGCGCGGCCAGTCCGGGCTGTGGGGCCACGCGATCTCCGGCGACCTGCCCATCGTGCTGCTGCAGATTTCCGATGCCGACAACATCGACCTGGTCCGCCAGATGGTGCAGGCGCACGCCTATTGGCGTCTGAAGGGCCTGCGCGCGGACCTGGTGATCTGGAACGAGAGCCAGGCCGGCTATCGCCAGCAGTTGCAGGACCAGATCCTGGGCATGATCTCGGCCGATCCGGAGGCGAACGTACTGGATCGACCGGGCGGCATCTTCGTGCGCCCCGGCCACCAGATGTCGCAGGAGGACCGCATCCTGCTGCAATCGGTGGCGCGGGTGATCGTCAGCGACCAGTCGGGCTCGCTGGCATCCCAGATCGGCCGTCGCGAACCGGCCGAACGCCTGATGCCGACGCTGTTGGCCGAGGGACCGCGGGAAGAACGCGCAGCGCTTCCGGAACTGGAAGCCGCGACCGGACTGCCCCCGCCCGCCGATGTCGACGAAGGCGACGATGCGTGGCCATTCGAAGCGGTGGCCACCGCCTTCCTGCACGACAACGGCACCGGCGCGTTCGCTGCCGATGGACGCGAGTACGTGATCGTCACGCGCGAAGGCAGTCCGACACCGGCACCGTGGTCCAACGTACTCGCCAACGACCGGTTGGGCACGGTCGTCAGCGAAAGCATGGCCGGCTACACGTGGTTCGAGAACGCCCACGAATTCCGTCTCACGCCGTGGCACAACGATCCGGTCGCCGACAGCGGTGGCGAAGCGTTCTACCTGCGCGACGAGGACACCGGGCAGGTGTGGTCGCCGCTGCCGCTGCCATGCCGGGGACGCGGTGCATACCGCACGCGCCATGGCTTCGGCTACAGCGTGTACGAGCATGTCGAGGACGGGATCGCCAGCGAACTGTGGGTGTACGTGGCGGTCGAGGATGCGGTCAAGTACTCGGTACTGAAGGTGCGCAACCTGTCCGGCCGCGCACGCCGGCTTTCCGCCACCGGTTACGTGGAATGGGTGCTGGGCGACCTGCGCGTGAAGTCGCAGATGCACGTCATCACCGAACAGGATGCCGGCAGCGGCGTACTGACCGCGCGCAACCCGTACAACACGGAGTTCGGCGGCCGGGTCGCCTTCTTCGACACCGACGCCAGTGGCTGCAGCTTCACCGGCGACCGCACGGAGTTCCTCGGACGCAACGGCAGCATGGGCGCTCCGGCGGCGATGCAGCGCGAGCGCCTGTCCGGCCGCCTGGGCGTGGGGCTCGATCCTTGCGCCGCCATCCAGGTGCCGTTCTCCCTGCTCGATGGCGAAGTGTCGGAGACGGTGTTCCGGCTGGGCATGGGCAAGGACCACGAAGAAACCCTGCAACTCGCGCGGCGCGTGCAGGGCGTGCAGCGCGCGCACGATGCCCTGGACGCCGTGCGCATCCACTGGCGCGGGCTGCTCACCTCGGTGCAGGTCAGCACGCCGGATGCCGGCGTGGATGCGCTGGTGAATGGCTGGCTGATGTACCAGACGCTCGCATGCCGCTACGTGGCACGCAGCGGTTACTACCAGTCCGGTGGCGCGTTCGGCTTCCGCGACCAGCTGCAGGACACCATGGCGACGCTGCATGCCAGGCCCGCGTTGACCCGCGCGCACCTGCTGCTGTGCGCCGCCCACCAGTTCCCGCAGGGCGATGTGCTGCACTGGTGGCATCCCCCGCAGGGACGCGGCGTGCGGACGCGCTGTTCGGACGACTACCTGTGGCTGCCGTTCGCGACCTGCCGCTACCTGGAAGTGACGGGCGATGCCAGCGTGCTGGACGAGGACGTGGGCTTCGTCGACGGACGCCCGGTCAATCCCGACGAGGAGTCCTATTACGACATGCCGGCGACGTCGTACCTGCGGCAGTCGTTCTACCGGCATTGCGTGCTGGCGCTCCGGCGTGGCTGCAGCCTGCTCGGCGAGCGCGGCCTGCCCCTGATCGCGACCGGCGACTGGAACGATGGCATGAACCGCGTCGGCGAAGCGGGACGTGGCGAAAGCGTATGGCTGGGCTTCTTCCTGTACGACACGCTGCAGCGCTTCATCGCCGTTGCGCGCCTGCGCGGCGATGAGGCATTCGCCGACGAATGCGCGGAACACGCCGAGCGCCTGCGCGGGAACCTGGAAGCGCATGCGTGGGACGGCGAGTGGTACCGGCGGGCCTGGTTCGACGATGGCACGCCGCTGGGCTCGCGCCAGAGCGATGAATGCAGGATCGATTCGATCTCGCAGAGCTGGTCGGTCCTGTCGGGTGCGGCGGATGCGGCCCGCGCCACGCAGGCCATGGCGTCGCTGGACCGCTACCTCGTGAAGCGCGAGGCGGGCCTGATCCAGCTGCTCGATCCTCCCTTCGACAAGACGCCGAAGGATCCCGGCTACATCCGCGGCTACGTGCCGGGTGTGCGCGAGAACGGCGGCCAGTACACCCACGCTGCGGTGTGGGCCGCGATGGCGTTCGCGCGCCAGGGCGACACGGAGCGCGCATGGGAACTGGCGCGCATGATCAACCCCATCAACCACGCGCAGGATCCCGCCTCGACCGCCCTCTACAAGGTGGAGCCGTACGTGCTGGCCGCCGATGTGTACGGCGTGGCGCCCCATGTGGGCCGCGGCGGCTGGACCTGGTACACCGGTTCCGCCGGCTGGATGTACCGCCTGCTGACCGAGTCGCTGCTGGGACTGCAGCGCATCGGTGGCGAGCTTGCGCTCGCGCCCTGCCTGCCACGCGACTGGCCGGCGTACGAACTTCGCTACCGCTTCGGGAGCAGCCTCTACCTCATCTCCGTGCAGCAGGTCGATGGCGGCATGGCGACGTTGCGGGTGGACGGCGCGGAGCAACCCGGTGTCCGGTTCGCGCTGGTGGACGACGGCAGCGTGCATCGGGTGGAGGCGCGCTGGCCGCGCGCACCGGCATGAAATCGCGCGCGCAACTCGACGCGGACCTGGATCGCCTGGCGGCAATGCTGCCGCCCTGGCTGCAGCACCTCCGCCACGAGGCGCAGTTCTGGCCGCAGTTCGAAGCGCTGGCGCTTGACATCCTGGGCGACGCCACCCACCACGACCGCCACCATGTGCAGCAGCGGCTGGATGCGATGCTTGTCGCCCACGGCAAGGCGACGCCCGATCGAGGTGCACGCGGAACATCGCCGCGGGAAGGGAAGCAGTAGGCGCCACGGCGCGAACGCCACCAACGCGTGGCATCGCGCGGCAGCGGCTGCGACACTGTGCACCCCACGGTCGCGGAACCCCCGCCATGCGATGCCTGAGCAACCTCCTGCTCAACACCGACAGCTACAAGGCCAGCCACTGGCTGCAGTACCCGCCGGGCACCGACGCCACGTTCTTCTACGTGGAATCGCGCGGCGGCATCCATGACCGCACGGTGTTCTTCGGCCTGCAGGCAATCCTGAAGGAGTATCTGGCGCACCCCGTGACCCACGCCGACGTGGACCAGGCGCGCGATGTCTTCGCCGCGCACGGCGAGCCGTTCAACGAGTCCGGCTGGCGCGATATCGTGGACCGCCATGGCGGCCGCCTGCCCCTCCGCATCCGCGCGGTGCCCGAAGGCTCGGTGGTGCCCACGCACCAGGCGCTGATGACGATCGAATCCACGGATCCGCAGGCATTCTGGGTTCCGTCGTACGTCGAGACGATGCTGCTGCGGATCTGGTACCCGATCACCGTGGCCACCATCAGCTGGCACGCCAAGCAGACGATCCGGCAGTTCCTCGAACGCACCAGCGACGATCCGGCCGGCCAGCTGCCTTTCAAGCTGCACGACTTCGGCAGCCGCGGCGTCTCGAGCGTCGAGTCCGCCGCCCTCGGCGGCGCGGCGCATCTGGTCAACTTCCTCGGTACCGACACCGTGTCGGGCCTGCTGCTGGCGAAAGCGCATTACCATGAGCCGATGGCCGGCTTTTCGATCCCGGCGGCCGAACACAGCACGATCACCAGCTGGGGCCGCGAACACGAGGTGGATGCCTACCGCAACATGCTGCGGCAGTTCGCGAAGCCCGGCGCGATCGTGGCGGTGGTGTCGGACAGCTACGACATCTTCCATGCCATCAGGGAACACTGGGGCACCACGTTGCGGCAGGAGGTGATCGCATCGGGCGCGACGGTGGTGATCCGCCCCGATTCCGGCGACCCGGTCGCGGTGGTGCACCAGTGCCTGGAACTGCTGGACGACGCCTTCGGCCACACGGTCAATGGCAAGGGCTACCGGGTACTCAACCATGTGCGCGTGATCCAGGGCGACGGCATCAACCCCACCAGCCTGCGCGCGATCCTGGAACGCATCACCAGTGCCGGCTACGCCACCGACAACCTCGCCTTCGGCATGGGTGGCGCATTGCTGCAGCGTCTCGACCGCGACACGCAGAAGTTCGCGCTGAAGTGCTCCGCCGCGCGCGTCGACGGCGCATGGATCGATGTCTACAAGGATCCCGTCACCGACAAGGGCAAGCAGAGCAAGCGTGGCCGGATGACGCTGCTGCAGCACCGCGAGTACGGCGGCTTCCGTACCGTGCCCGTGCCACCGGCCGCCGCATCGCTCGATGACGTGGAAAAGCCCTCTGGCTACGAGGACGCCATGGTCACCGTGTGGGAAGACGGCCGCCTGCTGCGCGACTGGACCTTCACCGAGATCCGCGCCCGCGCCGAAGCCGCGCGGCTGTAGGCCATCACCCCTGCGGCACGCCCGTCATGTCGGGCAGGTGGTGCGCGACGCCCTTGTGGCAGTCGATGCAGGTCTTCTTGCCGGTGCCGAGCCACAGCTTGTGCACCTGCGCCGCGCGCGAGCCCTGGCGGGTCAGGTCCATCGAATCGTAGTCGTGGCAGTTGCGGCACTCCAGCGAATCGTTCGCCTTCAGCCTGTTCCACTCGTGCGTGGCCAGGATCAGGCGCTCGTCCAGGAATTTCTCGCGCGTATTGATGGTGCCGAAGAGCTTGCCCCAGACCTCCTTCGATGCCTGCATCTTGCGCGCGATCTTGTCGGTCCAGTTGTGCGGCACGTGGCAATCGGGGCACGTGGCACGCACGCCCGAGCGGTTGGTGTAGTGGATGGTGGTCTTCAGTTCCTCGAAGACGTTGTCCTGCATCTCGTGGCAGCTGGTGCAGAACGCCTCGGTGTTGGTCGCCTCCAGCGCGGTGTTGAACCCGCCCCAGAACATCACCCCCGCCAGGAACCCGGCCACCGTCAGGAAACCCAGGCTGTAATGGCGGCTGGGCAGGCGCAACGTGCGCCACAGGCCCGACACCCGCTGCTTGGTCCGTGACCACATGGGCTACTCCTTCGCGGCCGGCGGCGACGACAGCACGCTGTCGACGTCGCGGAACTGGTTCGCCACCAGCACCGGCGCATCGGTCTGCACGACATGGCACTGGTTGCAGAAGTAGCGTCGCGGCGAGATGGTCGCCAGGAACTGGTCGTCGCGATCCATGTAGTGCGTCACGCTGACCGGCGGCGCCTGGAAGGTGGCCGCATTGGCGCGGGCGTGGCACAGCATGCAGCGGTTGCTGTTCCTGTCGACCTGGTAGCCGTCGATCGCATGCGGGATGGTCGGCGGCTGCATCGGGTAGGCGCGCGCACGCTTCAGGTCGGCGTTCTCCACGTGCGCCATCGGCGGGGGATGGCCCTCCTTGTCCACCGGCACGCCGCGGCGGAGGGCATCGATCTGACCCGCGCCGGGCACGAAGACCGCGCGCGCGTCCACGGGCGTGGATACCGCCGCCACCGGCGCTTCGTGCCGGTCCGGGCGACCTGTCATCCATCCCGCCACGAAGACCAGCGCCATCAGGGCGACGGTCAGCCCAACCGCGATCCAGAGATGCTTGTTCTGCACGGGCGTACTCCTAGGCGGCCACGACTCTGACGGCGCACTTCTTGTAGTCGGTCTGCTTGGAAATCGGATCGGTCGCGTCCAGCGTGACCTTGTTGATCAGCTGCCCGGCATCGAACCACGGCACGAACACCAGCCCGCGCGGCATCCGGTTGCGGCCGCGCGTCTCCACGCGCGAGCGCATCTCGCCCCGCCGCGACGCGACGATGATCTCGTCACCGCGCTTGAGCCCGCGCGCCTTCGCATCGTCCGGGTTCATGAACACCACCGCCGCCGGAAACGCCTTGTACAACTCCGGCACGCGCATCGTCATCGACCCCGAATGCCAGTGCTCCAGCACGCGGCCAGTGACCAGCCACAGGTCGAACTCGTCATCCGGCGATTCGGCGGCCGGCTCGTACGGCAGCGCCCAGATCACCGCCCTGCCGTCCTTGTTGCCGTAGAACTCGAAGCCCTTGCCCGGCTTGACGTACGGATCGGCGCCCTCGCGATAGCGCCAGCGCGTCTCCTGGCCCTTCACCACCGGCCAGCGCAGGCCGCGCGCCTTGTGGTAGTCGTCGAACGGCGCCAGGTCGTGGCCGTGGCCGCGACCGAACGCTGCGTACTCCTCGAACAGCCCCTTGTGCACGTAGAACCCGAACAGCGCGGACTCGTCGTTGGCGTAGCCGGCTTCGATGTCGGTCGTGGGGAACCTGTCCACGTTGCCGTTGCGGTACAGCACGTCGAACAGCGTCTTGCCCTTGTACTGCGGGTTCGCGGCCAGCAGGTCGGCCGGCCAGCACTCGTCGGTGGTGAAGCGCCTGGAGAACTCCATCAGCTGCCACAGGTCCGAGCGCGCCTCGCCGGGCGCTTTCACCAGTTGATGCCAGAACTGGGTGCGTCGCTCGGCGTTGCCGTAGGCACCCTCCTTCTCCACCCACATCGCCGCCGGCAGGATCAGGTCCGCCGCCTGTGCGGTCACCGTGGGATAGGCATCGGACACGACGATGAAGTTGTCCGGGTTGCGGTAGCCCGGCCAGGTCTCCTCGCGCAGGTTCGCGGCGGCCTGCATGTTGTTGTTCACCATCACCCAGTACGCGTTGAGCTTGCCGTCCTTCAGCGCGCGGTTCTGTTCGACCGCGTGATAGCCGACCTTCGGATTGACGGTACCGTGCGGAAGCTTCCAGATCTCTTCCGCGTGCCTGCGATGCTCGGGATTGGTCACCACCATGTCGGCCGGCAGGCGGTGGCTGAAAGTGCCCACTTCACGCGCCGTGCCGCAGGCGGACGGCTGGCCGGTCAGCGAGAACGGGCTGTTGCCCGGGGTGGCGATCTTCCCGGTCAGCAGGTGGATGTTGTAGACCATGTTGTTGGCCCACACACCGCGCGTGTGCTGGTTGAAACCCATGGTCCAGAACGACATCACCTTCGTCTTCGGGTCCGCGTACAGCTCGGCCAACTGTTCCAGCCAGCCACGCTCCGCGCCGGTCATCTCGACGGCCTTGTCCAGCGTGTATGGCGCGACGAAGGCGGCGAACTCCTCGAAGCTGATCGGCTGCCCGCCGTTCGGGTCCTTGGCATTCTTCGCCTTGACCTCCAACGGATGTTCCGGGCGCAGGCCGTAGCCGATGTCGTCGTTGCCGCGCTTGAACGTGGTGTGCCTGTCGACGAACGCCTGGTTGACCTTGCCGGTGCGGATGATGTGGTTGGCGATGTAGTTGAGGATGACCAGGTCGGTCTGCGGCTTGAAGATGATCGGAATGTCGGCCAGCTCGAAGCTGCGGTGCTCGAAGGTGGACATCACCACCACCTTCACGTGCGGGTGCGAAAGCCGCCGGTCCGTCACCCGGGTCCACAGGATCGGATGCATTTCGGCCATGTTGGAGCCCCACAGCACGAACGCATCGGCGGCTTCGATGTCGTCGTAGCAGCCCATCGGTTCGTCCATGCCGAAGGTCCGCATGAACCCCGCCACGGCCGACGCCATGCAGTGGCGCGCGTTCGGATCGATGTGGTTGCTGCGGAACCCGGCCTTCATCAGCTTGTTGGCGGCATAACCCTCGAAGATCGTCCACTGGCCCGAGCCGAACATGCCGATGGCGTCGCTGCCTTTCTCCTTGAGCACGCGCTTGAACTGCGCGGCCATCACGTCGAAGGCCTCGTCCCAGCTCACGGCGGTGAAGTCGCCATCCTTGGCGTACACGCCGTTCTTCTTGCGCAGCAGCGGCTGGGTCAGGCGGTCGGCGCCGTACAGGATCTTGGACAGGAAGTAGCCCTTCACGCAGTTGATGCCGCGATTGACTTCCGCATGCACGTCGCCGTGGGTGGCCACCACGCGCCCCTCCTTCACGGCGACATTCACCCCGCAGCCCGTGCCGCAGTAGCGGCACGGCGCCTTGTCCCACTTCAGCGTCGTCCGGTCGCCTTCGGTGACCACGTTGCTGCCGCTGCCGGCAAGCGGCAGCCCGGCAGCCGCCGCGGCCGTCGCCAGCGCGCTGTGGCGGATGAACTCGCGGCGTGTGCTCATGGCGTGGCTCCGGTCGCGGACAGGATGGAGAGGCTGGGAAGGGGCTCGTCGAGCGCATGCGCGGGCTCGGCATGGTGGTAGACCAGCAGCACGTTCAACACCCCCGGCACCGACTGCAGCTGGTCCACGCGCTCCATCACCGCATGGCGGTCGGCGGATTCGCAGATCACCACGCTGCGCGTATCGCCGGCCAGTGCGAGTTCGAGATCGTCGTGCGTGTCGATCATTGCGGCGAGCGCCTTGGATGCGCTTTCGCGGTGCTGGACCACGAAGCTGGCGATGTGGATTTCGGGTTCAGGGCCTGGCGGGCTCATGCGATGGCCTCCGTGGCCTGTGCGTGCTGCAGGGTGATGGCATCCACGGGACACGTGCCGACGCAGGCACCGCAGCCCGTGCATCGTTCCGCGTCGACGGTGGCCGCGCCCCGGGCCGCGGGCGGCACGTGGATGGCGGACGCGGGACACACGTCGTGGCAACTGGCACAGACCACGCCGTGCGCGGACAGACAGCGATCCGCCACCTGGGCCAGGAGGATCCACGGGGGATCGAGGGAAGGAGCGAACGCGTCGCTGTCGCAGGCGGCCACGCATTCGCCGCAGAACGTGCATTCGCCCGCCGTCGCGTCGAAACGCGGCAGGCCGTCCGCGCCACGCACCAGCACCTGCTGCGGGCACTGCCGCACGCAGGCATCGCAGCGCGTGCAGGCACTCGTGAATTCAGCCTCGGGCCTGGCCCAGGGCGGACGGAAGACGACGGATGCCGGTATGGGCGCCGCGCGGCCGAACAGCAGGGCACGACGTGAAATCGAGCGGACATCGTCCATCGCTCAGGGTCCCGTCGGCGGACCGGCGAACAGCAGCTGCCACATCCACACGAGGAAGCCGTATCCCGCCACGATCAGCACGGCCATCAACGGGAAGATGACCATCGTCAGCAACAGGAACGCGGTGCGCTCCTGCTGTTTGCTCGCAACGGCTGATCCTTCGCTCTGCTCCATGTTGCCTACCTTGCGGGTGGGTACTGGTGCGACGATGCTGCGGCTGCAGGCTATCACATTCGCGTAGTGGCCCTGTCCCGGTCATCGGAAGGCGATACTCAGGACATCGGATGCTGCAGCGCAACCCAGTCTTCCGGCGTATTGCAGTTGCGCAGCACCTGCTTCCATGGCGATGACGGCAGATGGACGGTGTGCAATCGCTGCTGCAGCGCGCGCAGCGAGCACGCACGTCCCGTGAGGCCGCCGATCTCCTCCAGCGTGGCGCGCACGCCGGCCTCCAGGCGCAATGCCATCGGCAGGGCATGCGCTTCCACGCAGGCGCAATCCGCGTCCGTTCGCATCAGCGCCTGCAGCAATCCAGACGACAGCAGCGGCATGTCCACCGGCACCACGATCCAGGCGCCGTCCCGCAGGCGGGGAGCGAGTTGCGCCAGTGCGCCCATCGGACCGGTATCGGGCTGCGTGTCCGGCACGCTGTCGAAGCCGGGATGATCGCCGCTGACGATGACCTCGCGTGCGCCCGCCGTCCGCAGCAATGCATGCATGTGCGTCAGCAACGTGCCGTCGCCCCATGGCAGCAGTGCCTTGTCCGTGCCCATCCGCGACGATCGCCCACCTGCAAGCAGGACGGCACGCCACGTGGGCAACGGCCGATTCATGCCGGGATCCACGGCGGGGGCCGCAGATGGCTGTAACCATGTACCTGCACGCGCGTGCCTGCTTCGACGTGCTCCGCTTCGGCGGGCAGGGTGATCCATGCGGACGATTGCGAGAAAGGCAGCAGGCGGAACGAGGCCTGCTCCGCGCCGACATGCACGCGCATGCACCCTTCCTCATCGCAGCGCAGCGTGGCATGGAAAGCGGCATGCAGCCCGGCACGCTTGCTGCAAGCGGTGGCAAGCGGCAACCGGCATTCCTGTTCCACGGACATGCCCAGCCATGCGCGCAGCAGCGGCTCGACCAGGAAGCGGAAGCCCACCGCCGTCGACAGCGGATTGCCCGGCAGGCCGACGCACAAGGGCCCCTCGCGCAACCGCGCACAGAACACGGGCTTGCCGGGGCGCAACGCCACGCCGTGGAAACGCCGCTCCGCGCCGCGTGCATCCAGTGCGGACGGAATGAAGTCGTAATGGCCCTTGGACACCGCGCCCGTGCTCAGCACCAGGTCGACACCGTCCGCGAGCGCCGTATCGAGCGCAGCCTGGAAATCCGCCACTTCATCGCCGACGCGCACGACGCGGACGGCTTCCGCGCCCGCAGTCGCCAGGGCGGCGGCGAGATACGGCGAGGTCGCGTCATGGATTCCACCCGGCGGCAACGGCTGGCCCTGCGCCACCAGTTCGCGGCCCGTCGCCAGCACTGCAACGCGCGGACGGCGCGCCACGTCGACCCGATCGATACCGAGCCCGGCGAGCAGCAACATCTGCGCGTCGCCGACGAACGTGCCCTGCTTCAGCACCACGCATCCCGCCGGCACGTCTTCGCCCCGGCGCCGGATGTTCGCGCCCGGCTCGGCCTGCGCCAGCAGACGGATGCGCGGTGCCCCTGCGTCCCGCACGGCGAGTGCCTCGATGCGCTCCACCGGCACCACGATGTCCGCGCGCGCAGGAAGCGGCGCACCGGTCATGATCTCCCATGCGGATGCCGCATCGTCCCGCGGCATGTCGCCCGCGCCGATGCGGGCCGCGAGCTCCCACTCGCTCCCGGCCGCCTGTGGCTGTGCACCCGATGCAAGCGCGACGCCGTCCATCGCCGCATTGTCGAACGGCGGCAATGCGATGCCGCTCACCACGTCACGGCCCAGCACGCGACCTGTCGCTGCGGCGAGCGCGACCTGCTGTACGGCGAGCAGGCGCGCGCCCTCCCGCATCCGCGCCAACGCCTCGTGGTATCCGATCACTGCGCCTCCCTGTCCATGCCGCGACTTCGTCGGCCGTTCCCTGAAGGCCGACGGCGGATCGTCGACAGCCTAGTGCGCGCGCGCGGCGATTGCCAATCACCGCCACACAGGCATGCGGTGCTCAGCCGCAGACCGCCATCGCCCCGGCGGCAGGCTGCACGTGCCCCGCGACGTGCAATGCCTCCGCCAGTGCGGGCCCCACCAGGACCACGCCGGGCTGCCGCGCGTCGAACACCGGCGGCGCATCACGCAGGGCCTGCAATGTGGTCAGTTCGCGCCGTTCATCCCCGCGGCTGG
Source organism: Pseudoxanthomonas sp. LARHCG66 (assembly GCF_052871755.1). Taxonomy (NCBI): domain Bacteria; kingdom Pseudomonadati; phylum Pseudomonadota; class Gammaproteobacteria; order Lysobacterales; family Lysobacteraceae; genus Pseudoxanthomonas; species Pseudoxanthomonas sp. LARHCG66. The sequence continues at coordinate 43,226 of NZ_JBIXJW010000009.1, forward strand.
CGCCCTGCACGATGGCGACGGGCGTGTCCGCGCGCAGGTGCGGCAGCAGCCCCGCCGCCAACGATGCGAGCCTCGACATGCCCATGTAGATGGCCAGCGTGGTGCCGCTGCGCGCCAGCGCCGCCCAATCCGGCTCGCCGTGGTCGTGCGTATGCGCGGTAACGAAGGTGACCCCGTGGCAATGCTCCCGATGGGTCAGCGACACGCCCAGCGCCGCCGCCGCCGCGAAGGCCGCGCTGACGCCGTTGACGATACGCACGCCCACATCCGCCGCACGCAGGAATGCGATCTCTTCGCCCGCGCGCCCGAACATCAACGCATCGCCGCCCTTCACGCGCACCACGTTCAAGCCCTGCAGTGCGTAACGGCGCATCAGCCGGCAGATGAAGGCCTGCGGGGTGGAACGGCATCCGGCCCGCTTGCCCACGCGCACCACGCGCGCGTACGGCGCGAGCGTGACGATCTGCGGGTCGACCAGTTCGTCCAGCAGCAGCACGTCCGCGGCGGCCAACGCCTTGACGGCCTTGAGGGTCAGCAGGTCCAGGTCGCCCGGACCTGCCGACAGCAGCACCACTTCGGCCGGTTGGCGCATGCGAAGGGAGTCGTTGTGCATCGGCATCCTCAGAGGGTGGTTGATGTCACGCGCGTGCCGGCACGGCGGCAAGGCGATGGAGTTGCGGCAGGCAGGAGCCGCACACGGTTCCGCACCCGAGCTCACGCTTGAGGTCCGCGACATCCGCGCCGGCTTTCACTTGCGCGCGGATGGCGGATTCGCCCACTTGCCGGCAGACGCAGACGATGGGGTCGCGTGCCTGCACGGGGGCGCCGGCGAACGCGGACAGGCGCGTCGCCTGCCAGGACTGGCCCGCGATGGCCGTCGCCAACAGCGACGCGGCCTGTGCGGCGGGTTGCGTGTCGATCCACTGCAGACCATCGATGAAGCTGTCCTGCACGTGCTCGCGCCACGCGACGCGGCGCAACAAGCCGCGTCGCGCATCGCGGTATTCCAGCGTGTCCGGCCCGGTGCGGAGCGCCAGCGCCGACTCCAGCGCCGCCAGCCATGGCTGCGGAAAAGCAGACGCGGACGCCGCGCGCACCACCAGCCATGCAACACCGTCGGATGCGTTGGCCTCTGCCTGCAGGCTGAGCGCGGCGTAGCCGCATTGAGTGAGCAGGGGCTGCACGGCGGCGCGCATCGCCAGCGCATCGCCGCGGCGCGCGGCGAGCAGGTGCCAGCCGAAGTCCGCACGCTCCACGCGCACCGCCGCATGCTTGAGTTCCGGCTGCCGCGAACGTGCATCGACGGCGGGCAGGCTGACTTCGTTGATGCCGCCGCTGGACAGGAACTGGCCATTCCAGTGCATCGCCGCGAACACCGTGCCCGAGCCCATCTCGTCGGACAATTCCAGCGGCAGCACCAGTTCGCCGCGCTTGCTGGCCACGCGCACCAGCTCGCCTGCCTTCAGTCCGCGCCGCGCCGCGTCCTCCGGATGCATGCGCAGGCCCGGCTCCGGCGCATGCGCGAACAATGCCGGCACCCGACCGGTGCGCGACATGCCGTGCCACTGGTCGCGCAGGCGGCCGGTGAGCAGGCGCAGCGGAAAACGCGCGGACGTCGGCTCGGCGACCGGCCTGTACGGCGTGGCATGGAAGCGCGCGCGTCCGTCCGGCGTGGCGAAGCGGCCATCTTCATAGCGGCGCGCCTGTCCCTGCACGGCACCGGCGGGGAACGGCCACTGCTGCGGCCCACCGTCATCCAGGCGCGCATGATCCAGGCCGCTCATGTCCAGATCACGCCCTGCGGTCAGGCGGCAGTGCTCGTCGAACGCAGCGCCGGCATCGTCGAAATCGAACAATGCCGGCGCGCCCGGCATCGTCAGCCTCGCCTCCAGCCGGCGTGCGACTTCGCGTGCGATCCAGAAATCCGCCTTCGCCTGCCCCGGTGGCGGCACCGCGGCGCGCACGCGCGTCACGCAGCGCTCGGAGTTGGTCACCGTGCCGTCCTTTTCGCCCCACGTCGCCGCCGGCAGCAGCACGTCGGCGAAGGGCACGGTGTCCGTGCCGCGGAAAGCGTCCTGCACGATCACGTACTCGGCGCGCTGCAATGCTTCGCGCACGCGGCCGATGTCGGGCATGGAGTGCACCGGATTGGTACAGGCGATCCACACCGCCTTGACCTTCCCGCTGCGCAGGCCCTCGAACAACTCCACCGCCGCGAGCCCCGGCTGCGCGGACAAGTGACCGGCCGGCAAGCGCCACAGCGCTTCCAGCTCGGCACGGTCGCCATCGCTGGCGATCTCGCGGTGCGCCGCCAGCATCGTGGCCATGCCGCCGACTTCACGCCCCCCCATCGCATTGGGCTGGCCGGTCAGCGAGAACGGACCCGCGCCGGGACGACCGAGCTGCCGCGTGGCCAGGTGCAGGTGGATCAGCGCGAGATTCTTGTCCGTGCCGTGGACCGACTGGTTCAGGCCCATGCAGTACAGCGACAGCGCCGCGCGGCTGCGACCGAACCATTCGGCCGCAGTGACAAGGTCGGCCACCGGAATACCGCAGATGTCCGCGGACATGCGCGGCGTGTAGTCGCGCAGCAGCTGCTTGAGGTCGGCGAAGCCCGTGGTGTGCGCGTCGATGAAGTCCGCATCGATGCAGCCTTCCCACACCAGGTGATGCAGCATGCCGTTGAACAATGCCACGTCCGTGCCGGGCTGGATCGCCAGGTGCAGGTCGGCCATCGCGGCGGTATCGGTGCGGCGCGGGTCCACCACGATCCAGCGCACATCAGGGTCGCGCGCGCGCGCCTCTTCCAGACGCCGGTACAGCACCGGATGCGCATACGCCGTGTTGCTGCCGGCGAACAGCACCGTCTTCGCCGCTTCCAGGTCGTCGTAGCAGGTGGGCGGACCGTCGGCGCCGAACGCCAGCTTGTAGGCCGTCACCGCACTGGACATGCACAAGCGCGAATTGGTGTCGATGTTGTTGGTGCCGATGAGCCCCTTCGCCAGCTTGTTGAAGACGTAGTAGTCCTCGGTCAGCAACTGGCCCGACAAATAGAACGCCACGCTGTCCGGCCCGTGCCGCGCGATGATGTCCGCCAGCCGGTCGGCGACCGTGTCGAGCGCGAGACCCCAGTCGACCGGACGACGTTCCTCGCCGCGGTGATGGCGCAACTCCGGCAGCAATGCACGCCCCTGCAAGCTGCGTGCGCTGTCGGCCAGCGCAAGGCCCTTGCTGCACAGGCGACCCCGGTTGGCAGGATGTGCGGGATCGCCTTCCACGCCGATGATGCGTTCGCCGCCGGCATCATGCTCCGTCTGGATCAGCACACCGCAACCGACACCGCAGTAGCAGCAGGTCGAACGCGTCGTCCGGCGCACACTGACTGTGCCTGCGCCGTCCATCAGGCCAACGCCTCCGCCGCTGCAGCCTGGATGTCGGACGCTGCCGCCAGGCAGAGCCAGACCATGCCGTCACGCACTTCCGCGTCGAAACGGCGCGCGCATCCCACGTCGGGTGCGCATGCCTGGCCACTGTCCAGCGCGATCTGCCATGCGTGCAACGGACAGGTCACGGTGTCGCTGGCCACGATGCCCTGCGACAGCGGTCCACCCTTGTGCGGGCAGCGGTCGGCGAGCGCGAACACGCGGTCCTCGGCGGGGCGGAACAGGGCGATGTCGTCCTGCCCTGCGCGCACCAGCACACGCGCGCCCAGCACCGGGATGTCATCCAGCGCGCACACCTCGACCCACGACATGATGACGCCCATGTCAGTCCTCCACCATGACGGGGATCTGGCGATCCAGCCGCAGCGGTGCATACTCGCGCGCCTGCGTGCCGGCGATGCGTGCGGCCCACGGATCCGGCAGCCCTTCGAGCGCGAACAGCAAGCGCTCGAACAGGGCGCGGCGGTTGGCCGCGTCGTCGACCACCTGCTGCTTCACGTAGTCCAGCCCCACGCGGTCGATGTAGTGCACGGTGCGGTCGAGGTAGTAGGCCTGCTCGCGGTACAACTGCAGGAAGGCGCCCGTGTACTCCTTCACCTCCTCGGCGGTCCTCACTTTCACCAGGAAGCGTGCGACTTCGGTCTTGATGCCGCCGTTGCCACCCACGTGGATTTCCCAGCCTGATTCCACCGCGATGATGCCCACGTCCTTGATGCCCGATTCGGCGCAGTTGCGCGGGCAGCCGGACACCGCCAGCTTCACCTTGTGCGGGCTCCACATGTTGGCCAGCATCGTTTCCAGGTCGATGCCCATCTGCGTGCTGTTCTGCGTGCCGAAGCGGCAGAACTCGCTGCCCACGCAGGTCTTCACCGTGCGTATCGATTTGCCGTAGGCGTGCCCGGATTTCATGCCGAGGTCGCGCCACACCTCCACCAGGTCTTCCTTCTTCACGCCCAGCAGGTCGATGCGCTGGCCGCCGGTCACCTTGAGCATCGGCACCGCGTATTTGTCGGCGACGTCGGCGATGCGCCGCAACTCGGAGGCGTTGGTCACGCCGCCCTTCATCTGCGGGATCACCGAGAAGGTGCCGTCCTTCTGGATGTTGGCGTGCGCGCGCTCGTTGATGAAACGGCTCTGCGGGTCGTCGACCGCTTCGCGCGGCCACGTCGACAGCATGTAGTAGTTGATCGCGGGCCGGCAGGTGGCGCAGCCATTCGGCGACCGCCAGCCCATGAACGCGTAGGCCTGCGCGTGCGTCACCAGCCGGTGCTCGCGGATCGCCTGCCGCACCTCGCCATGGCTCAGGTCGGTGCACCCGCAGACGGCCTTGGTCTTCGGCGTTTCCTGGAAGTTGGAGCCCAGGCAGTTCATCAGGATCTGCTCCACCAGGCCCGTACAGGACCCGCAGGAGCTGGCCGCCTTGGTGTGCTTCTTCACTTCGTCGACGGTGAACAGGCCCTGCGCGCGCACCGCCTTGACGATGGTGCCCTTGCATACGCCATTGCATCCGCACACCTCGTCGCTGTCGGCCATGCTGGCCGCGCGATCCTGGCCCGCGGTACCGGCGTCGCCCAGCGCCTTCTCGCCGAACACCAGCTGGTCGCGGCGATCATCGATGCCGGCGCCGTCCTTGATCAGCTTGAAGTACCAGCCGCCGTCGCCCGTGTCGCCGTACAGGCACGCGCCCACCAGCCTGTCGTCGCGGATCACCAGCCGCTTGTACAGGCCACCCGCCGGATCGGACAGCACGATCTCCTCGGTGCCCTCGCCGCCCATGAAATCGCCGGCCGAGAACAGGTCGATGCCGGTGACCTTGAGCTTGGTCGACACCGCCGAGCCCTTGTAGATGCCGATGCCGTAGGTGGCCAGGTGGTTGGCGCAGATCTTGGCCTGCTCGAACAGCGGCGCGACCAGACCGTAGGCGATGCCGCGATGACTGGCGCACTCGCCTACCGCATACACGCGCGGATCGAACGTCTGCAACGTGTCGTTCACCACGATGCCGCGATTGCAATGGATGCCCGCCGCCTGTGCCAGCGCCGTGTTGGGCCGGATGCCGGCCGCCATCACCACGAGGTCGGCGGGAATCTCCTCGCCGTCGGAAAAGCGCACGGCGGTAACCTCGCCGTCGGCATTCCCGATCAGCGCACTGGTCGAGGTATCCAGGCGGAACTGCAGGCCGCGCGCCTTCAGCGAGGTTTCCAGCAACGCACCCGCGACCGGATCGAGCTGGCGTTCCAGCAGCCAGCCGGCCAGGTGCACCACGGTCACGTCCATGCCGCGCAACTTCAGTCCATTGGCGGCCTCCAGCCCCAGCAGGCCGCCACCGATCACCACCGCATGCCGCTTCACCTTCGCGGTGTCGATCATCGTCTGCGTATCGTGGATGTCGCGATAACCGATCACGCCCTTCAGCTCCTTGCCCGGGACCGGAAGGATGAAAGGCAGCGAGCCGGTCGCGAGCAGCAGGCGGTCGTACTCGGCTTCCGTGCCGTCGGCCGCGATCACGCAGCGGCGCACGCGGTCGATCTTCACCACTTCCTTGCCCAGGTGCAGGCGGATGCCGTGTTCCGCATACCACGACAGCGGATTGAGCACGATGTCGTCGAAGTCCTGCTCGCCTGCGAGTACCGGCGACAGCAGGATGCGGTTGTAGTTCGGATGCGGCTCTGCGCCGAACACGGTGATGTCGTACATGTCCGGCACCAGCTTCAGCAGCTCTTCCAGCGTACGGATGCCGGCCATGCCGTTGCCCACCACCACCAGCCGTGGCTTCTTCATCGTCGTGCTCCTCAGACGCGCGCGGCGCCGAGCGCCGCCCACTGGTTGCGCCACTGCCGGGTGACGCCGCGCAGCAGCCCCCATGCGAGCAGGGCGATGCAGGCGAAACCCCACAGGCCAAGTCCGTATCCGCCGGTCTGCTGCTTCAGCACGCCCAAGCCGGCGGCAAGCAGGAAACCGCCGACGCCACCGGCCATGCCGATCAAGCCGGTCATCACGCCGATGTCGGCACTGAAGCGCTGCGGCACCAGCTGGAACACCGCCCCGTTGCCCGCCCCCAGGCACAGCAGCGTCAGCACGAACAGGCTCACCGCGCCCAGCGGTCCGCCAATGCCGATCCCGGCCGCCGCGACCAGCAGCGCCACCGACAGATAGACCGCCAACAGCGTGCGCGTGCCGCCGACGCGATCGGCGATCACGCCTCCCAGCGGACGCATCGCCGACCCGGCAAGCACGCAGGCCGCGGTCGCCCAGCCGGCCAGCTTGGGATCGAAACCGAACTCGTCGTGGAAATAGCCGGGCAATGCGCTCGCGAAGCCGGCAAAGCCTCCGAAGGTGATCGCGTAGAAGAACATGAACCACCACGCATCGCGGTTTCCGACCAGCACGCGGCCATAGTCGGCCCACCCTTTGCGCACCACCCGCCCGGGCGCCTCCTTCGCGCATGCGGCGAACACCAGCAGGGTCAGCGCCAGCGGAATGCATGCCAACCCGAACACGGCCTGGTAACCGAACGCCGCAGCGAGCGCGGGTGCGAACAGCGCCGCCAGCACGGTGCCCGAGTTGCCCGCACCGGCAATGCCCATTGCCGTGCCCTGGTGTTCTGGTGGATACCAGCGCGATGCCAGCGGCAATGCGACCGCGAACGATGCGCCCGCGACACCCAGCATCATCCCGAGCAGCAGCACCTGGCGGAAGTCATGCACGCCCAGTTTCCACGCGCACAGCAGCGCGGCGATCACCAGCGCCTGCGCCAGCAGGCCGGTGCGCTTGGCGCCGATACGGTCCGCAAGGATGCCCAGTACCAGGCGCAGCAGCGCACCGCACAGGATCGGCACCGCCACCATCAGGGCGCGCTGCTGGGTGTCCAGTTGCAGTGCTTCGGCGATCTGCACCTGCATCGGCCCCAGCAGGTACCACACCATGAAACTCAGGTCGAAGTAGAGGAAGGCCGACAACAGCGTGGGCGTGTGCCCGGCCTGCCAGAACGATCGGTTCATTCACGCCATCTCCAGGTGGGGACGCGGACGGTGGACACCGGCCGCGGCAAGGTGGACGACTGCAGCGAGGGAACAAAAAAAGGCGCCTTCCGGTTCGCACCGGAAAGACGCCGTTGTCTGCGCGATCGGACCGCCATTGGCCCTACCGCGATATCGGGTTGTGATGGGCACGCCGTTGTGCCCATGTGGATTACCTACGCAAGCGCCGTGCCAATTCCGTGGCTTGCGATGTCGCGGCGTGAATGATGAAAGAATTCAATCCGTTAGCGTTGAACTCCGCTTGGACACGCCACGCGCCATCGATCCGGTAACCCGCGCGACGCACTCCGCAAGTGCAAGGGCGCACCGCGATCGTGCACCGCGACAAACGTGTCGGGGCTCAGCCCCAGGGCGCGCCGTCGAACAACACGCAATGGCGCTCGTCGCCCGCGGGCACTGTCACGCCAAGCGTGCGTGCCGCCTGCCGGTAGGTATCCAGGCGATGCACGTCGTGCAGCCAGTCGTCGTCGTCGGCATGGCGTGCCGAGGGCAACCAGCCCCAGCGCCGGAACTGGCGCAGGAAACCGCGGCCATCGGACAGCCACGGGAAATTCGCGTCTCCATCCGCGTGGAAGCGCAAGCCTTCGCCGGGTTGTTCGCCGTCGCGTGGCCGCAGGCAGGCCGCGATGCGGTCGGCGGGCAGGCCGATCGCATCGGGCTCCGCCAGCCATGCCACGACATCGGCATGGTGTGCGGGATCGTCCAGCCAGCGGCAGGCTTCCAGCACCGTGGTCGTCAGCGCCAACGCCACCTCGGGCTGCAGCGCAGCGAAGTCGCGCCGGCACGCGAGCACCTTCTCCGGGTGCCCCGGCCAGAGCTGTCCGCTGCGGATCACGCGACGTCCCGCGCCGATGGCTTCGGCCTGCGCGCCCCACGGTTCGCCCGCGCAGAAGCCATCCAGTTCGCCACGCGCCAGCGCATCGGGCATCTGTGGTGGCGGCAGCGTCACCACGTCGATCCCGTGCATGGGGTCGACACCCTGCGCGGCGAGCCAGTAATACAGCCACACCGCATGCGTGCCGGTGGGAAAGGTCTGCGCGAACACCGGCGTGCGCGGCAGCGCGCGCACGGCATCCGCCAACGGACGACCGGCCGCGACCGCCTCGGCCAGCAGCGGCGACAGGGTGATCGCCTGGCCGTTCTGGTTCAGGCCCATCAGGATGGCCAGGTCGGCGCGCGGTCCGCCGATGCCGGTCTGCACGCCATAGACCATCGCCGCCATCGCGTGCACCGCATCGAATTCGCCCGACAGCACGCGGTCGCGGATCGCGGCCCACGAGGCCTGCCGGTGCAGGCGCAGGTGCAGCCCGTGCCGGTGGTCCAGGCCCAGCCGCGACGCGGCGATCAGCGGCGCGCTGTCGATCAGCGGCATGAAGCCGATGTCGAGCGTGCGGTGCCCCGGGGCGGTGGTCGGTGTCATCGTCGTGCCTTCATCGACATGTCTTCATCCCAGCAGGTCGGCCATCGCGATGATCCGCCGCGCCACATCGGCCAGGCGGAGGCCCTGTTTCATCGCCTGCTGGCGCAAGGCGGCATACGCGTCGGCCTCGCTCATGTTGCGCTTGTCCATCAGCAGCCCCTTGGCACGATCGATGTCCTTGCGGTCGCGCAGCTGCTGCTCCAGGTCGTCCAGCTTCTGCCGCACGTGCGACTGCTGTTCGAAGCGCGCCATCGCCACGCGCAGGATCGGCGCCAGCCGCGCGGGTGCGAGGCCGTCGACGATGTACGCCGCCACGCCCGCACCCAGTGCATCGCGGATCAGGCGGTCGTCGCCGTCGGACGCGAACATCACCACCGGCTTCGGTGCCTCCCGGTGCAGCATCGCGAGCTGTTCCAGCATGTCGCGCGACGGCGAGTCGACGTCGAGGATGATCACGTCGGGCTGCTGCAGCTGGACCGCCTTCAGCAGCCCGGCGGCGGTCGCTACCTGCGGCAGCACGTCATAGCCGACCGCCAGCAGCGCCTCGCGCAGTTCCGCGATCGGCTTGTCGGTGTCGTTGACCAGCAGGACGCGCAGCATCGTGGGGGATGGCTCGGTGGCTTGACGTGGCTCTCGCCCGCATGTTGCCATGCAACAAACGCCACCGCGAGCCCCTTCGCCGGGAAGATGCCGATGCCGCTGTATCCGCTGTTCGCCGACCTGGACCAGCGCGACGTGCTGGTGGTGGGCGGCGGTGACGTCGCCACGCGCAAAGTGGAAGCGCTGCTGCGCGCGGGCGCTCGCGTGCGCGTGTGCGCGCCGCGCGTGTCCGCGCAACTGGCCGACTGGATCGCGACCGGGCGCGTGCAGCATCTCGCGGATGCGTTCGAGCCCGACTGGCTGGACGACGTGTGGCTGGTCGTCGCTGCGACCGACGACGGCGTGCTCAACGCCCGGCTCGCCGGCGAAGCCGCGGCGCGCAAGCGGCTGGTCAATGTCGTGGACGATGCGGCGTTGTCGACGTTCCAGGTGCCGGTGGTGGTCGATCGCGATCCGCTGCTGGTGGCGATCTCCTCCACCGGCGCGGCGCCGATGCTGGCGCGGCGACTCGGCCGGCAACTGGAATCGCAGCTCGACGACGCCTGGGGAGACCTGGCGGCCCTGTTCGCGCGCCACCGCGAAGCGATCCGCCAGCGCTTCCCCGACCTGGCCGAACGACGGCACTGGTACGACGCGCAGATCGACGGCGAGGTGATGGCGCGGCTGCGCCACGCCGATACCGGGGGGGCGGAACGGGCGCTGCTGACGGCGCTGCAGTCGAGGGACGCACCGCCACCGCGCGGCACCATCACGCTGATCGCGCTGCCCGGTGGAAATGCACCCCAGCTCACGCTGCACGCATTGCGCGCGATGCACCAGGCCGATCATGTCCTGTTCCACGACAGCATGGGGGACGCGGTCGTCATGCTGGCACGCCGCGATGCCGTGCGCAGCGTCGCGGCAACGCTGGACGGCGACGTGCCCGGTTCGCTCGGCGCCCAGGCGGCGGCGGGCAGGCGTGTCGTCGTGCTGTGGCCGGACACGTCCCCGCTGTCCGTGCTGGATGACGCCACCGCCGACGCGATGCTGGAACTGATCGAATGCGGCGGACAGGCGCGGCGCCTGCGCTGATCCGCCGAGGCGTGCCCTCACGACCCTGAAGCCTGCGACGGAAAGCCGCGGCCGATTGACCCATATCAAGGACAGCCCCGAGGCGCCTGCCTAGGCTGCACCCATGGCCAGCCTGTCCTCCCTGTTCGATCCCGAGCTGCTGCGGCGTTACGACACGCCGGGGCCGCGCTACACCTCGTATCCCACCGCGCCGCAGTTCTCGCCGGGCTTCCAGGAAGCCGACCTGCGCGAGATGGCGGCGATCACCAACGGCGATCCGATCCCGCGCCCGCTGTCGCTCTACCTGCACATCCCGTTCTGCACCAGTCCGTGCTTCTACTGCGGCTGCAACCGCATCATCACCCGCGATACCGCGCGCGGCGCCGCCTACCTCACCCGGCTGTACCGCGAAGTAGCGATGACGTCGGCGCTGTTCGACCGCGACCGCGACGTGGAGCAGGTGCACTTCGGCGGCGGCACCCCCAACTTCCTGTCGCCCGCGCAGATCACCGAAGTGATGGACGTGCTGCGCCGGCAGTTCTCGTTCGCGCCCGCCTCAAGGCTGGACTGCTCGATCGAGCTCGACCCGCGCTTCATCACGCCGGACGAGGTGGGCGAACTCGCCGCCGCAGGCTTCAACCGCGCCAGCCTGGGCGTGCAGGATTTCGATCCGGACGTGCAGCGCGCCGTCAACCGCATCCAAAGCGTCGAACAGACGCTGGCGATCATCGACGCCTGCCGCACGCATGGCCTGCAGTCCGTCAACGTGGACCTGATCTACGGCCTGCCGAAGCAGAGCCTGGAGGGATTCTCGCGCACGCTCGACATCACCCTCGAGGCACGACCCGATCGCCTGGCGATCTACAGCTACGCGCACCTGCCGTCGATGTTCCGCCCGCAGCAGCGCATCAACGCCGACGACCTGCCCTCGCCCGAGGTGAAGCTGGGCCTGCTGCAATGCGCGATCGACAAGCTGGGCAAAGCCGGCTACGTCTACATCGGCATGGATCACTTCGCCCTGCCCGGCGACAGTCTGGCGCTGGCGCAGCAACGCGGCGACCTGCACCGCAACTTCATGGGCTACACCACCCACGCCGAGAGCGACCTGCTGGGGCTTGGCGTCAGCGCGATCAGCCACATCGGCCCGAGCTTCAGCCAGAACCCACGCGATCTGGGCAGTTGGGAGCAGGCCATCGACCAGGGCCATCTGCCGGTGTGGCGCGGCATGCGGCTGGAAGAAGACGACGTGATCCGTGCCGACGTGATCCAGCGGCTGATGTGCGACGGCGCATTGGACTACCGCGACCTCGGCCGGCGCCACGTGATCGACTTCACGACCTATTTCGCCGATGCCCTGGCGCGCCTGCGCCCGCTCGAAGACGACGGCCTGGTGGAGCTGGCGGCCGACGGACTGCGCGCGACCTCGCACGGGCGGTTGCTGTTGCGTATCATCGCGATGTGCTTCGACCGCTACCTGCCCACTGCCGCAGCCTCGACGCCTCGCTTTTCGCGCACGGTGTGACCTCGACGGGAGTATCCGCATGACCTCGCCGCTGGTCTTCCCGCGCACCGACGCGAGCGTGGTTGCCGACGATGGCGATGCCCTGCACTTCTGCTCCACGTGTGCGTTCTCGCAGGCCTGCCTGTCCGAGGGCATGGACAAGCGCGCGCTCATGGACCTGCACGTACTGGTCGAACACGTCGGCCCGCTGCGCGCGGGCGAGCACGTGTTCCGCGAAGGCGATCCGTTCGGCGCCATCGCCGCGGTGCGCGCGGGCACGGTGAAGACCTACCAGATCGACCGCAACGGGCACGAACAGGTGCTCGGCTTCCACCTGCCCGGCGAAGTGATCGGCCTCAACGCCATCCACGGCGACCGCTACCCATGCAACGCCATCGCGCTGGACACGGTGATGCTGTGCCGCTTCTCGTTCCCCAAGATCGCGCTGCTGGCCGCGCGCCTGCCCAACCTGCAGCAGCACCTGTTCAGGCTGATGAGCCATGACATCGGCGTGGCCTCGCTGTTCGCGCGCGACAACACGGCCGACGAACGCATGGCCGCGTTCCTGATCGGTCTGTCGCGCCGGCTGGCCGCACGCGGCTTCTCGCCGCGCCGCTTCCAGCTGACCATGGCACGCACCGACATCGCCAACTACCTGCGCCAGGCCCCGGAAACCGTCAGCCGCGTGCTGCGCCGTTTCGAGAAGGACGGCCTGCTGCACATCAAGCAGCGCGACGTCGAGATCCTCGACCTCCCCCGCCTGGAAGCCCTCGCGCTCGCCGTGCTGCGGGATTGAGGGCGGCGGATCCCTTGTAGGAGCGACGTGAGTCGCGACCGGACGGTCTCCGGTTTACGTGTGGCTGATCGGCAGTCGGGCCGTGCGGTCGCGACTCACCTCGCTCCTACAGAAAACACGGCGTCCGATTCGCTGACCACTTGACCTGCGTCATGGAGCCCCCGGGCTGGCGCGCCGATGATGCGGCCGTTCCTTCAGGAGAGCCGCATCATGAATTCGACACGCAAGTTGTGGGCGGGGTTGGCGGCCCTGCTCATCGCGTCGTTCGCCGTCCTGCTCTGGGTCGGCAGCGAAGTGCATCGCCAGGCGCCACCATTGCCCGAGCAGGTCGTGGCGCAGGACGGCAGGGTGATCTTCACTCGCAAGGACATCGAGACCGGCCGCCAGGTGTGGCAGTCGATCGGTGGCCAGCAACTCGGTTCCATCTGGGGCCACGGCGGTTACGTGGCGCCCGACTGGGGCGCGGACTGGTTGCACCGCGAGGCCGAGGCCATCCTGGATGGATGGGCGAAGCGCGACGCCGGCGCGGACAGCTACAAGCAGCTGGATGCCGCCACGCAGGCGGCGTACGCCGCGCGCGTGCAGGCGCTGATGCGGCCGAACACCCATGACGCCGCGACGGGCACGATCACGCTGTCGAACGATCGCGCCGACGCCATCGCCACGGTCGGCCTCCACTACCAGAGCCTGTTCTCGGCCGATCCGGCCACAGGCGACCTGCGCGAGGCCTATGCCATGCGCAACGACACCGTGCCCGATGCCGAACACCGTCGCCGGCTGACCGCGTTCTACTGGTGGGCCGCCTGGTCGTCGGTGACCGAGCGTCCCGGCGAGAAGATCAGCTACACGGCGAACTGGCCGGCGGACGAGCTGGTCGGCAACACGCCGCCGCCGAGCGCCTTCATGTGGACGGTCTTCAGCGTGCTGTTCCTGATCGCCGGCATCGGCCTGCTGGGCTGGCACTACGCGGTCAACCACGGCGACGAGATGGCGCCGGTGCTGCCGAAGAGCGATCCGCTCGCGAAGATCAGGATCACGCCCTCGATGCGCGCGACCGCGAAGTACTTCTGGGTGGTCATCGCCCTGTTCGTGGTGCAGATCCTGCTGGGTGCGATCACCGCGCATTACCAGGTGGAAGGCCAGGAAGCCTACGGCTTCGCGCTGGCCGACATCCTGCCGTACTCGCTCACGCGTACCTGGCATACGCAGCTCGCGGTGCTGTGGATCGCCACCGCGTGGCTGGGCATGGGCCTGTACATCGGCCCGGCGATCTCCGGGCATGAACCGAAGTTCCAGCGCCTGGGCGTCAACTTCCTGTGGGCGTGCCTGTTGATCATCGTGGTGGGCGCCTTCACCGGCCAGTGGTTCGCGGTGATGCAGAAGCTCGGGCTGGAGCACAACTTCTGGTTCGGCCACCAGGGCTGGGAATACGTCGACCTGGGTCGCTTCTGGCAGTGGTTCCTCTTCATCGGCCTGACCCTGTGGCTGGTGCTGGTGGGCCGCGCACTGTGGCCGGCCATCCGCAACGGCGGCGAATCGCGCAGCATCGTCAGCCTGCTGTTCCTGTCCACGGTGGCGATCGGCCTGTTCTACGCGGCCGGCCTGATGTGGGGCGAGCACACGCACCTGTCGATGGTCGAGTACTGGCGCTGGTGGGTGGTGCACCTGTGGGTGGAAGGCTTCTTCGAGGTATTCGCGGTGGCGGTGATCGCCTTCCTGTTCACCCGCCTGGGCCTGCTGCAGACGAAGACCGCCACGGTGGCGGTGCTGTTCGCCACCATCGTGTTCATGGCCGGTGGCGTGCTGGGCACGCTGCACCACCTGTACTTCACCGGCACCCCGACGGCGGTGATCGCGCTGGGCGCGAGCTTCTCGGCACTGGAAGTGGTGCCGCTGGCCTACGTGGGCTTCGAGGCGTACCACAGCTGGAAGATGGGCAAGGCCACGCCATGGATGCAGCGCTATCGCTGGCCGATCCAGTTCTTCATCGCGGTATCGTTCTGGAACCTGGTGGGCGCGGGCCTGTTCGGCTTCCTGATCAACCCGCCGTTGCCGCTGTACTACATGCAGGGCCTGAACCTGACGCCGAACCATGGCCACACCGCGCTGTTCGGCGTGTACGGCATGCTCGGCATCGGCTTGATGCTGTTCTGCCTGCGCGGGCTGAAGCCGGACGTGGTGTGGAACGAGAAGCTGCTGAAGACCGCGTTCTGGTCGCTCAACATCGGCCTGGCCGGCATGTCGTTGCTGACCCTGCTGCCGCTGGGCATCCTGCAGCTCAACGCGGCGCTGGAGCACGGGTACTGGTTCGCGCGCTCGGCGGAGTTCATGCAGCAGCCGATCGTGGACATGCTGGTGTGGATGCGCGTCCCGGCCGACACACTCTTCAGCGTGGGCGCGCTGGCGCTGGTGTGGTTCGTGGCCAGCCTGTGGCTGGCCCCGCGCCGCGAGCCGCTGCCGGTCGCACACCCCAGCGAAGCCTGACCCTGGAACCGGCCTCTCCGGGTGGGGAGGCCGGGCCACCTGCTGCAGGTTGCAGCCCGAGAGCCGCGCAAGCGGCTCTCTTTTGTTTGCGCATCGGCGGCGCCCGCTCGACGACGAGGCTCGGCACCTTGCAGACGGGGCGCGGAATGTCATGCGCAAGGCACTGCCATGCCATCGATGGCTTTCTGAGCCCGATCTTTCTCACATTGAGCCCGGCAGATCACACTCTGAATGCCATCGATGGGATTCGGAAAGCCAGCACCTCACCTTCCGAGCCCGATCCGCGAAGCTCCACGCCTTGCACATCGAGCTCGGAAAGCGATCGATGGCACTCGGAGAGCCATCGATCGCCTTCGGGAGCCCGGCACCTCACACGCCGAGCCCCATCGTTGGGACTTCGTGCCTTGCGCATGGCGCTCGGAGCGCGATCGAGGGGGCTCGGAGCCCCATGTCCTCACATTTACCCGGGCCGATGGGGTGTTTCACCTTTAACATCGGGTGGGGCGGCAGGGGTGCCGAAGACAGGGGGCTGAGATGCAACAGTGGCAACGGAGACTCTTGGGGATCCTCGCGCTCGGCGGAGGCTTCACGGGCTTGGCGGTGGGGCTCAGCCTGCTGGTTGCGCCGGGGGACATACTTTCGAAGGTGCTATCCCTCCCTTTCCTGGGACTGTTCGCCTGGGGGATGGTCTGCGGCTTGCGGCTGCTTGAAGGCCGTGATGACGCACTCCGGCAGAATTTCTATTTCTGGCTGGCGCAGGTGCCCTTCCTGATGTCGCCCGTCGCGGGCTACTCGTTCTCAAGTGGCGCATCCCTTCATTTCAAGTACCAGCCAAGCATCTCCAAGTGGGATTTCTTTGCCCGGTTCGGCAGCCAGTTCGAGTACTCGCTGCTGCAGGGAAAACCCTTCATCGTGGGTATCAACGTAGTGGCGGCAGGCGTGTGCTGCTTTCTCGTCTACCTGATGCGCACGTCGCAGACCCATACCGGATCGGAGCAGGAAGCCCCATGACATACGAAGATCGCGCTGTTGGGGTTCGCAAGCTCATCCCAACCTATGAACTGCGACCGTCGCTTTAGCTCCTGTCGAGCCCTTGCCGAGCCATGCCGATATCAAGACTGCTGTTCGGGGATTTCGAAGTCGCCTATTCGACGGACCTCCCGCTGCACGAGGCCGTGGGCCGACTCGCCGCTACGACCGACCAGGTCGGCCCCATGGTGCGGAGGGGCACCCGTACGCTGCATGGTCATGCCACGGTGCATGACGTCGCCCTGTGGCGGGACGCGCCGTACTTTCTCTCCATGTTCAGTCCTGCCTTCGTCGGTCGTTTCGTGCAGGAAGAGGGTCAAACCCGATTGCGCGGCTGGTTCAAGGCGGACTTTGTCCTGAAACTATGGCTGACCTTGCCGGTTGCCGCCTCGCTGTTCCTGGCAACGCTCTCGTTCTCCGGCGTGAATGTCCATTGGAAGGGAACGTTCTCGGGCGCAGTGTTTGCCGGTTTGACCCTGGCGGCGGTCTTTTTCATCTTGCGCCGGATGAATCGCCCTGGATCAAGACTGGTGGAACCTCTCGAGCAGGCCATCCTGTTGGCCATCTCAGGTCGACGGATCGAGCCCTTACCCTCTGATCGACATCCCTAGCAGACCAGCCGGAACCCCAGCATGCGAAACTTCGGCCTATACGGCTTCATCACGATGGTCATCGTCGCCGCGGCTTGCGTGATGTTGGCCGCAGAGTCGCATCCCGCCATGATCGTCCTGCTGCTGGGTGGCTTTGGGCTGCTGGCGTTTCGCTTCAACGCGATCATCGACCGCGGCCGCACGCGTCGCGGCAAGGCGCCGGATTTCACCATGCAGTTCGCGAACCTGACTGCGCTCACGGCCCGAGATTGGACCGAGCTGGTCGTCACCGTCCTCGTCTCCGTGGCCATGTGCGCCATCGGGATCGTGGTCTTTGGGGGCCAGGTACGATGAATCGCCGGGAAGGGCGGACCCCGCATTGGGATATCTTCAATGACGATGTTTGATCTGTTGCTGGCGGCCGGCGGCGTGACCGGCACGTGGGCAGTGCTGGACTTCCTGCGTACGCGCGCGGCGAGGGCGTGGCCCTCGGTGTCCGCACGGGTCGTGGAAGTACCGCCCCAGTCATCGTTCGAAGAATTCAGCCGGGGGCAATCGGTTCTTAACACCGACACGGATCATGTCCTGGTCTGGACCGTAGAGGGAACGGAGTACCGCAAGCGCATCGAGGATCGGGCGGCGATCCAGTTCGCCGGCTTCAAGCTGTGGCGAGCGCCACCGACGCTGGAGGAGGTGGCCATCCGTTACGACCCCACCGAGCCGGGCAAAGGCCTCACACCGGAAGAACTGGGCGCGTGGCGATGGATGCTGGCTGCATCGGTTCTCTTCCTGGTGGCCGCCGCATGCGTCCATGTGTGGTGAGGTACTGACGGAAGTTGCGGGCGGCTATTGGCCGCCGCTGGAAACTTGCCTCATCATTCCCCCATCTTCAGGGGCCGGGGAGTCACCATGTCAGCAGTGAAGCAACGCTCGACCTTCGTTACCGTGGTGGCATGGATCTTCATCGTGCTGTCGGGGTTCGGCACGCTGATCGGCATCCTGCAGAACATCATGGTGCAGACCGTGTTCCGCAGCGGGGAATTCGGCGAGGCGATGCAGGCCGTGCCACCGGACCCCGGCCTGCCGCCCGTGGCGACCTTCATGTTCGAGCACTTCCATTGGATCTTCCTGGCGGTGCTGCTGGTCAACCTGTTCATGCTGGCCAGCGCGATCGGACTGCTGAAACGCCGAAACTGGGCGCGACGGTGCTTCATCGCGATCATGATCCTGGGCGTGGTTTGGCAGGTGGTGGGCCTGATCATGCAAGCGACGATGTTCTCCTTCACCCGGGACCAGTTTTCCGCGGCCCAGATGCAGGGCGCGCCTGACATGGGGCCCTTCTTCATCGCCATGGGCGTGGTCAGCGTCATCTTCGCGCTCGCTTTCGGCGGGCTGTTCGGATGGATCGCATGGAAGCTGGCGTCAAAGCCGATCGCGATGGAATTCGGGCGCGCGTGAGCATCTACACCCAGGTCGCCCTGTGCATTGTCGGCATGTCCCTGTACTTCAATGCGGGGAAGATCAAGGCACGCAATGGCGCGCGTGACCACGCCGTCCTGTGGGCCGCGCTTTCGTTGGTGGTGTCGCTCGTGGTCTTCTGGACGGGCGCCGGCTGGATCGCCTGGGTGCTCGCCCAGGTGGCGTTGCTTGCGGGCATCACCCTGGTTCGCGTTGCCCTCGACGGTCGCGGCGACTAGGGCGCCGCCATGACGACCAATGCACTGAAGGAAGAAGAACTGGACCGGCTGGCCTGGCACTGCGTCCGCTCTTCGATGGTGGGCGTGGCGGCGTTGTTGGTGTATTTCAACGCGAAGCATGGCTGGATCACCGCGCCGGCGTATCGCCACGTCAAAGGTGTGTGGCTCGAGTCGTTGATGCCTGCGCTGAAGCCCTATCTGCCCCACCTGGTCCTGGCGCTGGGCGTCGGCGCCTTGGTCGTGGCTGCCTACTGCGGCCTTCGCTATCTCTGGATCAGCAGGAAGCGCTGAGGGCGTGCGAGGCGATGTGCGTGACGCCTCGCCTCTCCCTCCGATCATCTGCCGATCAATGCGAGCACCCACCACAGCACTGCCCCGCCTTGTGGCCGCGCGATTCGTTCTCGCTGGCTTCCGCATGTTCGCCGGCCTCCTTGAGGATGGCGATCACGCGTTCGGTGGGCAGCGTGGTCATCACGACCAGGCGGCCGGTGCCGGATTCCATCGTCACTTCGGCTTCCGGGTCCCAGGCGCGAAGCGCCTCGGTCATGGCCTGCTGACGTTGCGCGGAGGATGGGTGGGCGTGGTCGGACATCGGGCTTCCTGTCGTCGTTGGTGCGCGCTTGCGCGGGTGACGGGACTGTAGGCGCTTGCCGTTCGCCGGGCCTTGACCCGAATCAAGACAGCGGCAGCCACTGAATCGCGGCCCGCCTGACCCATGTCAAGGCGAGCGCATGCGGGCGCGGGCAAGCTGCCTGCATGAAGATCGACATCGTGCCTCCACCCCGCCCGCGTGCCGCACCGCCGATGCCCGGCCTGTCGCCCGCGTGGCTCGCGCACGCGCCGCACCGGCTGATGTTCTTCGTCGGCGCGGGCAACGTGCTGCTGGCGATGCTGTGGTGGACGCTGTGGCTGGTGGCCACGCGCTGGGGCCTGTGGACGATGCCCGAGACCGCGATCTACGCCGGCTGGCTGCACGCGTTCCTGATGCAGTACCTGGTGCTGCCCAGTTTCATCTTCGGTTTCCTGCTGACCGTGTTCCCACGCTGGATGGGCATGGCCGACCTCAAGCGCTGGCACTACGTGCCGGTGGGGCTGGGCCTGATGGGCGGACAGGTGGCGATCCTGCTCGGCGTCGCAGGCTGGCAGGCGGGGCTGACCGTGGGCCTGTGGATGGCGCTGGCCGGCTGGACCGCCGCACTGCTGACACTCGGCCGGTTGCTCGCCGACGATACCGCGAAGACCTGGCATGCGCGCTCGTGCTTCGCCGGCCTGCTGCTGGGCTGGCTGGGACTGGTGATGTTCATCGCCTTCGCCTTGGGCGCGTCGCCGACGTGGGCCTTCGCCAGCATCAAGCTCGGCGGTTTCGGCCTGTTGCTGCCGGTGTACGTGACGGTGGCGCACCGCATGTTCCCGTTCTTCGCCGGCAACGTGGTGCCGGGCTACGTGCCGTGGCGCTCGCTGCGGTGGCTGGGCGTGGTGTGGGCGTTGCTGATGCTGCATCTCGCTCTGGAGCTGATGCATGCCTATGCGTGGCTGTGGCTGGCCGACGTGCCGCTGCTCGTGCTCACCGCATGGGCGGTGCATCGGTGGTGGCCACGCGGCAGGATGCCGGGCCTGTTGGCCGTGCTGTTCATCGGCACCGCGTGGTTGCCGGTGACGTTCCTGCTGTACGTGGTGCAGAGCGTGACCTTCCTCGCCACCGATGAGTTCGTGCTCGGACGCGCACCGATGCATGCGATGTTCATCGGGTTCTTCGGCAGCCTGCTGGTGGCGATGGTGACGCGGGTGACGCAAGGCCACTCGGGGCGGCCGCTGGTGATGCCGAACGTGGCGTGGTTCGCCTTCGTCGCGATCCAGGCGGTCGCGGTGATGCGCGTCATCGCCGACCTCGCGCCGGATGCGATGGCGTGGCAGGCGGCCGCCGCGGTGGGCTGGCTGCTGGCGCTGGCGCCGTGGGTGGGGCGGATCGGCGGCATCTACCTGCGTCCGCGTGCGGACGGGCGGCCGGGATGAGTGCCATGATGACGTTCTATCCCGACATCAAGCTGGTCCACATGGGCGCCGCGATGACCAGCGGCACGCTGTTCGCGCTGCGTGCGCTCGCCCTGCTGGCCGGCATGCACTGGCCGCGCGCGGCGGCGGTGCGCTACCTGAGCTACAGCATCGACACGGTGCTGCTGACCGGCGCGATGATGCTGCTGACGATCCTCCCGGCCGGCCTGTTCGCCAATGGCTGGCTGGTGGCGAAGATCGCCTTTCTTGTCGCGTATGTCGGGCTGGGCATCGCGGCCTTCCGTCCCGCCCGCGCGGCTGGTGCGCGTGCGCTGCTGGTGGGCGCGGCCGTGCTGTGCTTCCTGCAGGTCTACGGCATTGCGCGCGCGCATGACCCGTTGGGGTGGCTGCTCTGGCTGGGGAATTGAACATCAT
This sequence comes from Pseudoxanthomonas sp. LARHCG66, assembly GCF_052871755.1. Lineage (NCBI taxonomy): Bacteria > Pseudomonadati > Pseudomonadota > Gammaproteobacteria > Lysobacterales > Lysobacteraceae > Pseudoxanthomonas > Pseudoxanthomonas sp. LARHCG66. Next base: position 64,303 of record NZ_JBIXJW010000009.1, read on the forward strand.
GGACACTTCACTGGACACCTCGTTGCTGCCGGACGCCTTCGGCACCTGTGCGTGCTGCGTGCGCGAATCGCTGGATGCGGCGGGGGTACTGCTCGATTGCGCATCCAGCCGGGACGAAACGGAGGACGACGCATGGCACATGCCGTGACCCTGCTGCGACTGGATCTGCGCGACCTGGCCGCACCCGAACCGATGCAGCGCATCCTCGACTGCCTGCGCACGCTGCGGCGCGGCGAGCGGCTGGTCGCGCTGACACCGCATCCGCCCGTGCCGTTGCTGCCGATCCTCGATGACGAAGGCTTCGCCTACCACGTCTACGCGGGCACCACGGGCAGCGCCTGCATCGCGATCTGCCACGCAGAGGACAGGCACGCACTGGAACCGCCGCGCGCGGCATGAGCGGGCTGGCATTCGCGCAGGCGCCTCCGCCCCTGGTGCCGGTGCGTTTCCTGCAGTCCGCGCTGGCCTGGGGCCTTGTCGCCGGCCTGTGGCTGGCGTGGCAGGGCGAAGTGGCGTTGCTCTCGCGCTGGACGCCGGCCACCCTCGTGCTGGTGCACATGCTGGCGCTGGGCCTGCTCGGCAACGCGATGCTGGGCAGCCTGGTGCAGTTCCTGCCGGTGGCGGCGGGCAGTCCGCTTCCCTGCCCTCGCCTGGTGCCGTGGCTGCACGCGATGTTCAACCTCGGCCTCGTCCTGCTGTTGGTCACCCTGGCATCGCAGGCGCGTGCGTGCGCCGTGCCTGCCGGCGTGCTGCTATGCGGATCGCTTGCGGTGTTCACGGTGCTGGCGCTGGTTGCCGTCCTGCGTGGCAACGGGCAGCGCGTCGTCCGCGATGGCGTCGGGCTGGCGCTGGTCGCGCTGGCGATGACGACGGCGCTGGGATTGCTGCTGCTCGCTGCACGCACCGGCTGGCGCGTGCCCGCGCCACCTGGCCTGGTGGATCTGCACGCGATGTTCGGCTCGCTGGGCTGGGTCCTGGGCCTGCTCGCCGCCGTGGGCAGCATCACGCTGCCGATGCTGCAGGGCACGCATGCGGTGCCGTCCGCAGGGTCACGCGTATGGCAGGTCAGTCTGCTGGCAACGCTCGGCGTCGTGGCCGCCGCACAGATGAAGCTGCTGCCCGAGGCTGCGTGGCGTGTGGCGGCATGGCCCTTCGCCGTCTTCGGCATCGCCGTGTTCGTATTGCAGGCACGCGCACCGCATCGCCGCAATCCCACGTTGCGCCGCTTCTGGCAAGCGGGCTGCACAGCCCTGCTTGCCGCGAGCGTCACCGCCTTGTGGCCCGGCACACCGTTGTTGCTGGTCGGCATGCTGGTCCTCGGCGTCGGCCTGCCACTGATGGTCGTGGGCATGGCACTGGAGATCACCGGCTTCCTGACCTGGATCGCACTGCGCCAGCGTGTCCCGCGGGGCCTCCGCGTACCGGGCGTGGGCAGCCTGTTCGCGGAAGCGGACAAGCGGCGCGCGTTCGCCGCGCATGTCATCGCGGACTTGCTGCTGGTGATGGCCGCGCTCGCACCGGCCGTGGCCCGCACCGCCGGCTTCGTGATCGCGCTCGCCTATGCGGTGAGCCTGCACGGGCAAAGGCGCTGCTGGCGGCAGGCGGCGACGTGGCGGCGCGACGATGGCTGATTCTCCAGCACGGCTCGCGCGCGGGAAGTTCTGAACAACGGACCCCGTTCGTGGTGAGTCTGTCGAACCACACTGTTCAGGCAAACGCAGGGCGATGGTGACCAGATGATCCTTCGCAAAGAGCGTGGTTCGGCAGGCTCACCACGAACGGAACGGAGGGAGCGCGACCGCCCGGCGACGGTGTCTGCCGATCCCCTCGCGTCAGTAGCGCAGGTTGAGCTTCACCCAGGTCGTGCGGCCGGGTTCGTTGATGCGTACCGGATCGGCCGGATAGCCGAAGGCGCTGTTCCCGCCGAGGTTGAGGTGTTCGCTGTAGGCGCGGTCGAACAGGTTGTCGATGCCGGCGGTGAGCTGCGCGTATTCGCTGAAGCGGTAGCCGCCGTTGAGCGAGAACACTGCGAAGCCCGCGCTCGGCCCGAGATCGCGTCCGACCACGTTGCCCTGCGTGGTGCTGACGCGGTCCTGTGCCGCCACCACGCGCCACAGTGCGCCCCATGTCCACGGCCCGTGTTCACGGCTGGCGGCCAGGCGCGCTTCCAGCGGCGGCATCTGCGGCAGTGCGGTGCCGGTGTCGCGTACCTCGCCCCACGCGTAGGACGCCGAACCGGAAAGCGTCCACCCCGGCACCGGGCGCCAGTCGATGCCGGCTTCGCCGCCGCGGATGTTCGCGTCCACGTTGTGGGCCCGTGTGGTGCTGCCCATCATCCCGGCGGCGTAGTCGAACAGGATGAAGTCCTGCACGCGCCCGGCATACAGCGACGCCCACGCATCCACCTTCGCGCCCTTGTACTGCGCGCCGATGTCGAGCTGCGTGGTGCGCTCCGGCTGCACGCCGGCGAAGGCATTGGCGGAACCCACCGGGCCGCGCGTGGGCGAGAACAGTTCCCAGTAGTCCGGCATGCGCTGCGTGTGGCCGAGGCCGGCATACGCGCCCCAGCGGCCGCCCATGTCGTACTCGTAGCGGACGAACGCACTGGGCAGCGATTCCCTGCGTGTCACCCCGGCGGTGGGGTTCGGCACCGGCATCATGCCGGCGGTGGTGGCACGCAGGTCCTGGGCCTCCGCGCGATCGATGCGCAGGCCGCTCATCAGGTGGTGCTTGTCGGTGATGTGCCAGTGCGATTCGGCGAAGGCGCCGAAGCTCTGGAACTTGGCGTCCACCGACCACGGCATGGCGAGATAGGCGCCGCGCCCCATCGCGCTGCGCTTGCTGTGGCGGCTGGCGCGCAGGTCCAGGCCGGCGGTCACTTCCCAGCGATCCTTCTGCCAGGTCGTCGCCACACGGCCACCGCGCGTGCGGTGCGCCACGTTGCTGGCCATCGGCATCGGCATGCTGCCGGTGGGGTCGGGATCGCGCAGCGTGTAGTTGTCCATCACGTGGTCCACGTCGTTCTGGTAGACGTTGGCGACCACGGCGTCCAGCACGCCCCCGATGTGCTTCTTCTCGAAGCGCAACCCGAGGCTGTCGCGCTCGAACTGCGCGCCGTCCATCCCGCGCCCGGCATAACGGGCCTCCGCATCGCCGATGCCTGCACTCAGCTCCAGCACGGTGTCTTCGTCCGGCGTCCAGCCGAGCGCGGCATCGGCATTCCACTTCTTCCATGCGGAAGGCACCCGCTCGCCGTTGCCGTCTTCGTAGTCATCGGCTTCGGAACGGTTGGCCGAGACGCGTGCATAGCCGCGTGGCGTGCCGGCGCTGATGTCGAGCACCTGGTCGTTGCGACCGTGGCTGCCCGCGAGCACGCTGCCTGAAGCCTGCATGCCGGGCTCGGCGAAGTACGGAATCTCGCGCTCGAAACGCACCGTGCCGGCAGAGGCACCACCGCCCCACAAGACGGTCTGCGGCCCCTTGATGACGACCAGGCGGTCGTAGGTTTCCGGCGCGATGTACGACAGCGCGTTGTCCATGCGCGACGGGCATGCGCCGCTCATCGCGCCATCGTTGGTCATCAGGTTGATGCGCGAGCCGAACATGCCGCGTAGCACCGGATCGCCATTGGTGCCGCCGCTGCGCAGCGTGGAGAAGCCGGGAATCGTCTTCAGGTAGTCCGCGCCGTCGCTGGCGGGCACCGGCTGGCGCGGCAGCTTGGGATCGGTGATGAAGGTGGTCGCCATCGCCGGCGCGACGCCCACCACGACGATGCCGTCCAGCGTGGTCGTCGGCATCGCATCGGCGTGCGTCGCAGCGTGCGGTTCGCCCGCATGCGCCAACGGCATGTTGGCGAGCGCGCCCAACAGGGCCACGGCAAGCAGGTTACGGGTCATGGCGCATCTCCCTTCGTGTGATGCGCCCATTCTCACGACGCACCCTGGAGTGCAGATGCGACGCGTTGTCGCAGCCCCCGACGCGCTTGACCTTGGTCAAGCCGATGCGCGAATTCCCGCTTCCGGCCGTCGACGATTGATCCAGATCAACGTCGGCGTCGCAGTGCGTTTCCACCATGGATGCACACCCACCACGACCCATCAAAGGAAAGCGCCATGAAACGCCTGCACCCCCATGTACTCCCCTGCGCCCTCGCCAGCGCGCTCGCTGCGATGTTCGCCATTCCCGCGCTCGCTAGCGACAGGATCGCCCCGGCCGGCGAGACCATCCATGCCGTGCTGACGGCGCCGCCGATGGTGCCCGCGCCGCTCACGCGCAAGACGCCGGCCCATGTCGTGGTCGACCTCGAGATGATCGAGAAGGACATGCGCATGGCCGATGGCGTCACCTACAACTTCTGGACCTTCGGCGGCACGGTGCCGGGCAGCTTCATCCGCGTGCGCAAGGGCGACACGGTGGAGTTCAAGCTGAAGAACCGCCACGACTCGCACATGTCGCACAACATCGACCTGCACGCCGTCACCGGCCAGGGCGGCGGCGCCGAAGCCACGTTCACGCTCCCCGGCCACGAAACGCAGTTCACCTTCAAGGCGCTGAATCCCGGCCTGTACATCTACCACTGCGCGATGGCCCCGGTCGGCATGCACATCGCCAACGGCATGTACGGCTTGATCCTGGTGGAGCCGGAAGAAGGCCTGCCGCCGGTCGACAAGGAGTTCTACGTGGTGCAGGGCGACTTCTACACCGAAGGCGCGTACGGCGAGCCCGGCCTGCAGCCCTTCAGCCTGGAGAAGGCGATCGACGAGCACCCGACCTACGTGGTGTTCAACGGCTCGGTCGATGCGCTGCAGGGCGACAACGCGCTCAAGGCCAAGGCCGGCGAGACGATCCGCATGTTCGTGGGCAATGGCGGCCCCAACCTGGTGTCCAGCTTCCACGTGATCGGCGAGATCTTCGACAAGGTCTGGACCGAGGGCGGCAGCAAGTACCAGGAGAACGTGCAGACCACGCTGATCCCCGCAGGCGGTTCGGCCATGGTCGAGTTCAAGGCGGACGTGCCGGGCAACTTCGTGCTGGTCGACCACAGCATCTTCCGCACGTTCCACAAGGGCTCGCTGGGCATCCTGAAGGTGGAGGGCGAGAAGAATCCCTCCATCTACACCGGGCAGCAGCACGACATCGAGTATCCGGAAGCCAAGCCGGCCGACAAGAAGTGAGGACCGGATGAAACGGACGCTGCCACAGACGGCTTCGATCCTCGTGCTGGCCCTGGCGTCGGCGCTTGCCGTCGCCGGGGACGCGGCGAACGGGTTCCTGCCGGTCGAGGGCGGCGATTTCCGTTCCTCGGTGCGTTACGAGGAAGCCACCCGCCAGACGCGGGTGGCTTCGTTCTCGCTGATGGCGCGGCCGGTCAGCAACGGCGAGTTCGCCGGTTTCGTCGCGCGCCAGCCGCAGTGGCGACGCGACCGGATACCGGCGGTGTTCGCCAGCCCCGGTTACCTGGGCCACTGGGCCACGGCCGATGCGCCCGGGGCGGCGGTCGATGCCGATGCACCCGTCGTGCACGTGAACTGGTACGCCGCCGATGCCTACTGCCGCGAACAGCAGGCGCGCCTGCCCCGCTTCGTGGAGTGGGAATACGCGGCGGCGGCCGATGCGACCCGGCGTGACGCCCGCGGCGATCCGCGATGGCGGATGCGCCAGGTCAACGACGGCACGCCGCATGCCATGGATGCCGCCGCCGATGCGCCAGCCAATGCCTACGGCATCCAGGGCCTGCACGGCGCGTACTGGGAATGGAGCGAGGACTACGCCTCGCTGCTGGGCGACGGCGACCGCCGCGGCCAGCAGGATGGCGACAGCCTGCGCTACTGCGGCGCCACCGCGCTGGCCTTCAACGATCCCGGCGACTACGGCGTGGTCAAGCGCTTCGTCCTGCTGTCGGCACTGCAGCCCGGGGCCACCCTGGGCAACCTCGGTTTCCGCTGCGCAAGGAGCACTCCATGAAACGCATGTCCTTCTTCCTGTCCGCCACGCTGGCCCTTGCCGGCAGCCTGCACGCGCAGTCGCTGCCGGGCGAATCGGTCTACCACCTGCAGGCGACAACGCAGGATGCCGGCGGACGACCCGTCGCATGGTCGTCGCTGCACGGCCAGCCGCGCGTGGTGTCGATGTTCTATACGAACTGTCATCTGATGTGCCCGCTGATCATCGAGAACGCCAAGAGCGTGCAGAAGCAGCTCACGCCGCGCGAACGGGCGAAGCTGGGCATGGTGATGGTCAGCCTGGACCCGGTCCGCGACACCCCGGACGCCCTGCAGGAGGTCGCCGGGCGTCATCGCGCGCCGGCAGGCTGGCAGTTCCTGGCGCCCGCCGGCAACGACGTGCGCGCGATCGCCAGCGTGCTGGACGTGCGCTACCGCTTCCGCGACGACGGCAGCATCAACCACACCAGCGTGCTGGTGCTGCTGGACGCCGACGGCCGGATACGCGCCCGCAGCGAAGTGACCGGCGTCGCCGCCGACCCCGCGTTCCTGATCCAGATCAAGGCGCTGCTCGCCGGACCGTGATGACATGGCACCCACACCCCTTCCCGATCCCCACCATCCCCAAGGAGCCTCTCCATGAAACTGTCCCGTACCCTCGTCGCCATCGCCCTGCTCAGCGCCGCCGGCATGGCGCAGGCCGCCGGCAACTGCACCGTCAGCCTGAAGGGCGACGATGCGATGAAGTTCGACCTGAAGGAAGCCACCGTTTCCGCCAGTTGCCCGACCATCACCATCGAGCTGACCCACAGCGGCAAGCTGCCCGTGACCGCGATGGGCCACAACGTGGTGGTCTCCAAGACGGCCGACCTGGCCGGCGTGGCACGCGATGGCATGAAGGCCGGCGCGGCGGGTGCCTACGTGCCGGCGGGCGACGCACGCGTGATCGCGCACACCTCGCTGGTGGGCGGCGGCCAGAAGACGAAGATCACCTTCCCCGGCAAGAAGCTCACCGCCGGTGGCGACTACAGCTTCTTCTGCAGCTTCCCCGGCCACTCCACCCTGATGAAGGGCAAGCTGGTCGTCACCAAGTAATCCGCCCCGATCCACGATGCGCCGCCTGCGGGCGGCGCATCCCTTTGTGGAGCAGGCCATGGAATACGTCATCCGCCTGGGCGATGCTCCCATCGACCTGGCCGTCATCGAACGCCACCTGCAGGATCTGGATCCTGCGGCGGTGCTGGACCTGGATGCGCGCTCGGGATGCCTGCGGTGTTCCACCAGCGCGCTCGCAGTGGAACTGCTGATGGCCCTCGCGCAGGCGGGCCACCGCGTCACGCCCGACACCATCGAACGCCTGCCTTCGGTGTGCTGCGGTGGCTGCAGCGGGTGAGGCAGGACTACCTGCCGTCAGCCTCATCCCGGAGACCAGCCCCCGTGCCGATCCGTCCGCTCATGTGTCGAGCGGGAGTTCCACGCGTGCGACCAGGCCACCCAGGCGCGCCGAACCACCCAGATGGATGCGCCCACCGTGGGCCGTGACAGCCTCTGAGGCGATGGCGAGCCCCAGCCCGCTGCCGTCGCTCCCCCCGCCCAGGCGCCGGTAGAAGCGGTCGAAAACCCGTTCCCTTTCATCCTCGGGGATGCCCGGGCCACTGTCTTCCACCGTCAGCACCGCATGCGTGCCCGTGCTGGAAGTCCCCACTTCGATCACGCCCCCTACCGGCGTATAGCGCAGTGCATTCTCGATCAGGTTGCGGACCAACAGGCCCAGCGCGAACTCGTCTCCCCACAGCTGCGCGCCTTCCAGCGTCAGCTGGATCTCCTGGTTCTTTCGCTCCGCCAACGGCCGGAGTTCCTCCATCTCCGTCCTCACCAGCGCATCGAGATCGAGCCTTGAATGCGCGCGCGCGCCGCCCAGGCTCTCGGCGCGGCTGAGCGAAAGAAGCTGGGATGCCAGCCGTTCCACGCGTTCGATGCTGATGCCGAGCAGTTCCTGGGACTGCGCCCGATCCTGTTCGTCGATGGCATGGCGCGCATTGTCCGCATGCACCTTCAATGCGCTGATCGGCGTCCGCAGTTCGTGGGCGGCATCCGCAACGAAGTTCCGCTCGCGTGCGAGCGCGACATCCAGCCGCTGCAGCAATCCGTTGATGGCGCTTACCAGGCCCTGCGCCTCGCGCGGCACATCGGCAGGATCCAGCGGCAGCAGCCGCTCCGGATGGCGTTGGCCGATCTCCATCGACAGGCCACGCAGCGAGCGTGTGGCCAGGGCAACGCTCCACCAGATCACCAGCGCCATCAGCGGAAGCGCGAGCAGCAAGGGAAGCAATGTCCCTCCCGCGATATCGGTGGCCAGCTCCTGTCGGATGTCGGCAAGCTCGGCAGACTGGAACCAACGGCCATTCGACGAGCGCAGCGTGAACGTGCGCCAGCGTGCGCCTTCGATCACGACATCGGAGAACCCGGGTTCCGCCACCGCCAGGGGTGTCGTCGGAGCGCTGTCCGAACGCAGCAGCAAGCGCTGCTTCGTATCCCATACCTGGAACGCAAGCTTGTTCTCGTACGCGTGGCCGTCATCGAAAGCGAGCGCTTCGCCGACGCCCTGTGCTTCGCCGTGCCAGCCGCGCAGGACGATCGGTTCACCCGGATAGGCATTGAGCTCGCTCAAGGGCTCGTCGACCAGACTCACCAGTACACGGGTGGATTGCACGAGCCTGGCGTCGAACATTTCGCCAGCTTCCTGCAGGCCCGCACGGTAGCTGAGCCAGCCGGCCGCCGACATCACGACGCCGAGCGTGCCGAGCAACATCAGCAGCAGCGTCGCACGCATCGATCTCATGCGGTGTCTCCGGCAACGTCGCCAAGGGCATAGCCGATGCCACGCACCGTGCGGATGGCCGCCGGTTCCAGCTTGCGACGGAGCTGGTGGACATGCACGTCCACTGCGTTGCTGGCGACATCCTCGTTCCAGCCGTAGAGATGCCGCTGGATCGTGTCGCGCGCCATCGGGCGGCCACGTTGCTCCATCAGGACACGCAGCAATGCGAATTCACGCCGGGTGAGATCCAGGCTTCGTCCTTTCCATGTCGCGGTGAGCGTGGCCGGATTCAGGCGCAGAGGGCCCGCTTCCAGCGAAGGGGTCGCCCTTCCGGAACTGCGCCTGATCAGCGCACGTACCCTGGCCAGCAGTTCGGCGGTATCGAATGGCTTTCCCAGGTAGTCGTCCGCCCCGACATCCAGCCCCAGCGTGCGATCGGATGGCCGTTCGCGGGCGCTCAGCACGAGGATGGGCACCGGGTTCCCGACGGCGCGTACCTGCCGGATCACCTCGATGCCATCCATCCGCGGCAACCCCAGGTCCAGCACTACGAGGTCGAACTCGCCATCGCGCATCGCCATGAGTCCGCTTGCACCATCCTGCACCCAATCGACCGCGAAGGCACCGCGCCGCAAAGCGATGCAGATGCCTTCGCCCAGCAATGGATCGTCTTCCACCAGCAGGATGTGCATGCGGTCAGTCTGGTGTGCCCCCCCTCAGTTGGCAAGGTGCTCGGCGACGTCCTTCAGCTTGCTCTCCGCCTCGCGTCGGCGACCCGCATCGGCCACCTCCCGACCCGGCCGGGCCGGTGCCGCCAGCGCTTTCTGGAAGGCCGCGCGCGCGCCTGTCCAGTCCTTCTGATCGAGCAGGAAATCCGCATAGAAATAGTTGGCGTCGATGCCATCCGGATCGATGGCCAACCCCTTGCGGAGCATGGCGCGCGCCTTGTCGTCGTCGCCGAAGCCAAGCGGCCAGCCCGGTACCTGGTAGTACAGCGCGCCCAGGCTGGTGTAGGCCGCACCATCGAGCGCATCAGGCGCGATCTGGATGGCCGCCTCGAAATCGGCACGCGCACGCTTGACCAGCCCCAGCGCCCCCATCCCGCCCTTCTCGCCCGCCAGGCTCGACAGCACGATGCCCTCCCAGATCAGGGCGGACGCATCGCGCGGGTGCGTCTCCCGGATCTTCGCGGCCTGGCGCGCGAGCTCCTCGAAGGCCGATTCGCGCTGTGCCTTCGGTACCTGGTAGTTGATCTGCGCCCAGCGGTCGCGTACCTGGCCGGTCGTGGTGGCACCGGGCTCACCCGCCAGGGCAATCCCGACCAACAGCGTGGTGGACATGAGGATCAGGAAGAGCATGGACTTACCGTAAGCGTGGTTCATGGTGGATGTTCTCCTCGGTGGATGATCGTGGTCGTCGCGCATGCCGGCGAACGATGGGCAGGCTGTCGCGCAGATTGCGATCGACCAGTCCGGGCACCAGCCCATTGATGCGCGCGAAGAATTTTTCCGGCCAACCGATCTGCATCCTCGACCGGCCCTGCACGATGGCCGCGACCAGCTGGCGTGCGACTTCGGCGGGCACGTCGCTGCTGACCTTGAGTTCGGCATTCAGCGCATCGACGGCCGGCGTGTTGAACGGCGTGCGGGTGGCGCGCGGCGACAGGTACTGGAAGCGCAGGCCGGTATCTGCGTATTCCCTTGCCAGCGCTTCGGTCAGTCCGCGCAGGCCGAACTTGCTGGCGCTGTAGGCCGCGAAGCCGGGGAATGCCAGACTGCCGAAGGTGGAGCCGACAACGACCACGGTGGCCGATGCGTGCGTCCTCAGGAGTGGCAGCAACGCATGCGCGAGCAGCATCGGCGCCACCAGGTTGGTCTGCACCAACCGGTCCATGTCGACAGGATCCTGCTCTTCGAACAGACCGAATGCCGCCTGCGCGTGAGCCAGCACCAGCACCGAGGGCAGCGGGCTCGCGGCCTGCGCCGCGCGCAGCAGATGGGCGCGCCCCTCCTCCGTCGCCACATCGGCGACGACCCACGACGTGCTGCCGACAGGCATGTCCCGCGCGACCCGGCGCAGCTTGGCCTCGTCGCGCCCCACTGCAAGCACGCGCGCACCGGCGGCGACCAGCGCCGCGCACAACGGCTGGCCGATACCGCCGCTGGCACCGGTCAGGATCACGGTTCTCCCTGCGAGTTCCATCACGCCGCCTCGGCCAGGCGCGTGCCATCGGCACGCAGGGTGCGGAAGATGTCGCCATAGAGCACGTAGAAGCGTCGTGCGGCATGGATGACTGCCGCCTGGTCGCCCAGGTCGTCCAGGCGATCCATCAGGCGCTTGAAGAAGCCGACATGTTCGATGTCCAGGTCGCCATGCGACAACAGGTAGCCGAATGCATTGCGCGGCAGGTCGAGCGAGGTCTGCAGCGTGTTGGCGGCGCGCGTGGCGAGCGCGACGCTGGTGCCCTCCAGCACCAGCACCATGCCGAAGAAGCCGACCGGGTTGCCGCGCTGGATGGTGTCGTAGGCGTAACTGACCATCAGCTCCGTGGCCAGTGACGGCGACGACATCGCCGCCGCCGCACGGTCCTCGCCACATGCCGCGATATCGTCCAGCACCCACTCGTGGTGCCCCATCTCTTCAGCGATGTACTCGCCGACCGCCGTGCGCAGCCATTCCAGGCGTGCGGGCAGGCGCGCACCGCAGGCCATCAGCAAGGGCACCGTGTGGCGGACATGGTGATAGGCCTGGACAAGGAAGGCCACGTAATCCTGGCGCGCTATCCTGCCCGCCAGCGCGGACTGAATGAGGGGAATGGAAAGCAGGCTGTCGCGTTCGCGCATGGTCTGCGCGACCAGCTCGTCATGGAAACTCATGCGGTGACTCCGGAGGGGGAAACGTTCGGGGGAAGGCGATAGCAGGCGTCGACGTCGGCCTGGTAGCGGTCGAGGATGGCGGCGCGGCGCGGACGGCCGTTCGCGGTCATCAGGCCCGCGTCCGCGGTGAAGGGTGCAGCGCGCACGAAACGCGCGACGCGCGCATAGTCGGGTAGCCCGGCGTTGACCTCGTCCAGCGCACGCATGATCTGTGCGTCGCCCACGTCGGGACGGCGCGGCACCAGCACCGCGACGTTGTCCGCCTGGCCCTCGCCCCAGACCACCGCCTGCGCGATGGCCGGATGCGCCAGCAGTTCGCTCTCCACCCACTCCGGCGACACATTCCGCCCGAAGGCGGTGATGAAGACATTCTTGCGGCGTCCGGTGATGTGGACAAAACCTTCGTCGTCGCGATAGCCCAGGTCGCCCGTGCGCAACGGCCCCTCTTTCAGCGGGTCGCCCCCGAGGTAACCCAGTGCGCGTGCGCCCTCGACGCAGATCTCGCCATCCACGATCGAGACACCGGTATGCGGCAAGGCCTGGCCGACGCTGCCATCACGCGTGGCGCCCGGGCGATTGAGGCACACCACGGAACCGCACTCTGTCAGGCCATAACCTTCGAACACGGGGAGGCCGAGCGCGCGCGCGCGCGAGCAGGCCGGGCCCCACGCGCCCACCGCCCACCGCGATGTAGCGCAACGAGGCGGGCAAGGGAGCGCCCTGCTCCGCCGCCATCACCAGTGCCAGCAGCAACTGGGGCACCAGGATCACGCTTTCGGGCTGGTAGCGGTGCAGGCAACGCAGCAGCGTGGGCACGTCGAGGCCGGTCGCGCCGGTGTAGCCGATCTCGGACAGCGACGGCAGTGCGATCTCCGCATCCGCGAGGAGGGCGGCGTACAGCCCGGCCACGTTCTCCAGCAGCGTTGCGAGCGGCATCAGGCACAGATGGCGGCGGGGTGCGATCGCGGCGGCGGCATCGACCAGCGACCCCGCCACGCCGAACAGCGTGTGCGCATCCAGGCACACGCCTCGCGGGCGACCCGTCGTGCCGGACGTGTAGGTGATGCAGCCGGTGCGAAGCGGCAGCACCGGTGCCGCCGCTTCGTCCACCTGCGCACGCCAGCATGCCAGGCGCTCGCCATCGAGGAACCCGGTCAGCGCCTCGACGCCGGGCGGCATGGCGTCCTCGCGGGAAGTGACAACGCATTGCGCACCGCTGTTGGCCAGCGCGTGCAGCACCTGCGCGTCGGAGAAGAACATCGGCAGCGGCACATGCACGCCGCCGGTTTCGCGGATTGCCATGTCCAGCACGAACCAGCTCGGCCCGTTGTCCAGGCGACTGGCGACGCGCCGGATGTCCATCTTCGTCATCCACTCGACGAGGTGCCCGATCCGTGCGGCAAGCGTCTGGTCATCCAGGGTGCCGTTCGCCGTGATCAGGCGGGCACGCCCGCTGGCTTCGGACGCGCGCAGGACGACATCCATCGGTGTCCTCATGGTGACCCCGCCAGACAAAGGTCGGGGGTGCCGCTGCATGTCCGGGGCATGTGCCTGCCCCGCAGGTAGGCCACGCCCTCTGCGAGGTTGCCGCATATCAGGCGTGGTCGCGACGCGTAGTAGGAACCCCAGTCTCCACCGGCATCGCCGAGCCGTTCGGCGCGCGCTTCAGCCAGTTCGATCATCGGCAGATGCAGGCGCTCGAACGCATTGCGCAACTGTCGGGTGGCGACCAGCAGGACCCATGTCATGCCCGCCGACTGCAGGGTCAGCGCAAGCTGCAGGATGAGTTCGCGCGCGATGCCGGGCGTGGTGGCGGCGAAGTTGCCGGCTTCGACTATCAGGCGGCGGTCGATCTGCGCGATCTGCTGGTGCGCCATCACCTGTTCGACCGGCGCATCCAGGTAGTGCTCGACGAACAGCGGCCCCTCCCCTCCGGCACGCACGCCGACGGCAGCGGCAAGCCGGCCATCGCTGTCGCGATAGGCGAGCAGATGGGGGAAGAAGCTGCGCAGTGCTGCGCCGTAGCGCTCGCGATAGACGTCGCTGATGAACGACTCGACTTCGTCCCGGTCGGGATCGTGGCGATCAATCAGCTGGACGCTGGCGAAGCGTCCCGGCAGCGGGGCAAGTACGACGTGGGAGCGGATCCAGTGCATGGCGTGCATGCTGGAATCGCTCGATTAAGGGTCGATTAGCTCGAAGTTAAGCGCTCATTAGATTCCCGGCACGAATTCGTGAGAATCCGCACCGCGTCACCGCTGGGCTAAACCCGCTCTGAACGTCGCGCAAGGGACATCACCAGAACAGCGTATACAGCGCCACGAGAATGGCGAGCACCGCGACCGCCCCGATGTTGAAGGCGCCGCTGGTGCGGTAGTCCACGTCGCGGGTCTGGATGATGTCCTTCTCCGGCGCGTGCGGCGTGACCAGCGAGACGATCACCGCCAGTGCCAGCGCCAGCAGGAACACCAGGCCGACGCGATCGATGAAGGGCAGCGCCGGCCACGCCAGCTTCAGCACGATGGACAACACGAACGAACCGATCGCCGCCGCCAGTGCGCCGGCTTCGTTGGCGCGCTTCCAGAACAGGCCCAGCACGAAGATCACCACGATGCCCGGGGTGAAGAAGCCGGTGTATTCCTGGATGTACTGGAATGCCTGGTCGAAACTGCCCAGCAGCGGCTTGGCCGCCAGGATGCCGAGCACCACCGTGACCACCGCCGCGATGCGCCCGACACGCACCAGCTTCGTTTCATCATGCTGACGCTTGCCCTTGGCGTAGAAGTCGAGCGTGAAGATGGTCGCCACCGAATTGATCTTCGACGCCAGCGACGCGACGATCGCGGCCACCAGCGCGGCGAACACCAGGCCCAGGATGCCGGTAGGCAGCAGGCGCATCATCGTCGGATACGCCTGGTCGGGCTTGTCCAGTCCCGGCGCCAGCATCACTGCGGCGATGCCCGGCAGCACCACGATCACCGGCATCAGCAGCTTCAGGAACGCGGCGAACAGCACGCCCTTCTGCGCCTCGCCGATGTCCTTCGCCGCGAGGGCGCGCTGGATGATGTACTGGTTGAAGCCCCAGTAGCTGATGTTCATGATCCACATGCCGCCGATCAGCACGCTGATCCCCGGCAGGTCTTTGTAGAACGGGTTGTCCTTGTCGAGGATCATCTCGAAGTGGCCCGGCTGCGCTTCCCACAGCTTGTGGAAGCCGGCGACGATGCCTGCGCCGTCGCCCAGTTCGTTGAGCGTCAGGCCGGCGACCAGCAAACCTCCCAGCACCAGCAGCGACACCTGCACGATGTCGGTCAGCGCGACGGCCTTCAGGCCGCCATACAGCTGGTACAGCAGCGCGAACACACCGATCAGCACCACCGCCAGCATCTGGTCCATGCCGGTGACCTGCGACACCGCGATGGCGCCCAGCCACAGGATCGAGGTGACGTTGACGAACACGTACAGGCCCAGCCAGAACACGGCCATCAGGGTGCGGATGCGCGCGCCGTAACGCTGTTCCAGGAACTGCGGCATGGTGTAGATGCCGTTGCGCAGGAATACCGGCAGGAACCACTTGCCGACGATCAGCAGCGTGGCCGCGGCCATCCACTCGTACGAGGCGATGGCCAGGCCGATGGCATAGCCGGAACCGGACATGCCGATGATCTGTTCGGCCGAGATATTGGCCGCGATCAGCGACGCACCGATGGCCCACCACGGCAACGACTTGCTGGCGAGGAAGTAGTCCTTCGCGTCCTTGGTGTGTCCCGCTTTCTCGCGCGACACCCATTGCGCCAGCACGAAGATGCCGGCCAGGTAGGCCAGCACGATGCCGATATCCAGTCCCGACAGTGTCATTCCGTTCCCCTATCCCAAAACGACAAGCGATGCCGCGATGCATTCCCGGACGCCTGCGCGCCCGGGAATGCGCTCACGCTCAACGCGGGCAGTCGACCGCCTGCTCCGCCTGGTCCAGCGACCCCAGTGCGACGCGCGAGACCGAGATCGTCATCGTCCCTGCAGTACCGACGGACCACGGACGATCCAGCTTGGCGACATCGGCACCCGCCTTGGCCAGGCACTTCAGCGGCACGCCTACCCGCGTCCACTGGCCCACCGGCAGCTTCGCCAACGTCGGCGCCAATGCCACGCGCGCGGTGCATCCGGTGCCGCAGCCGACCGACAGCCAGGCGTCGCCGCTCGGCGCGGTATCGACACGCAAGGTGGTCAGCAGCATCACGTCGCCATTGCTTTCACGCTGCAGGTCCAGCGCAGTGTGCGACTGCAACGCGGCCGCCGCTTCGCCCTTGCCCGACCACGCGAGGCGGCGTCCGTCTTCCTGCGCCAGGTGGTCCACGCCAGTGACGCGCAGCAGATCGCCCGCCAGTGCTTCCGGCACCTTGGTGACGGTCACGCCCTGGCCGTCGGCGGTCTCGAGCCGCAACGCCATGCCGGAACCGGCATCGCCGCGCGCGAAGAACACGCCGCTCGCACCCTCGTCGCCGCTCACGCCGGATTCCTCCGGCAATGCCGCCAGGTCGCCCTTGTCGGCGTAGGTCAGGCCATAGCCGAACGCGAACAGCGGGTCGTAGCCTTCCTGCCCCACGTTGTTGGCGTACTGCGTGGCGGTGCGCGGCCAGCTGAAGCTGAGCTTGCCCTTGAAGTCGTGCTGCACGCTGCCATCGGCCTTGCGCAGCAGCACATCGGCGATGCCGCCGCCTTCCGAGCCTGGCAGCCATGCGGCGACGAACGCATCGGCCGCATTGATCTCGCGGTTCATCCACAGCGGACGCCCGCTCAGGAACACCGCCACCACCGGGATGCCTTCCGCCTTCAGGCGCTTGATCAATTCGAGGTCGGCGTCGTCACCCGGCTTGTAGAGCAGCGTCTGCAGGTCGCCCTGGAATTCCGCGTACGGGTTCTCGCCGAACACGACCACCGCGACGTCGGGCTTCTGCGTGTACTTGCCATCGAGGGCGAGGATCGCTTCGCCGCCCGCCGCCTTCGCCTGTTGCGCGATGCCTTCGTAGATCGAATCGGCGTTCGGGAAGTCCTTGCGCGTGGTGCCGGTGCCCTGCCAGTTGAGCGTCCAGCCACCGGCCTGCTTGCCGACATCGTTCGCGCCGTCGCCGGCCACCAGGATGCGCTGCTTCGGTGCCAGTGGCAGCACGCCGCCCTGGTTCTTCAGCAGCACCAGCGATTCGCGCACCGCCTGGCGCGCCACCGCGCGATGCTCCGGCGAA
The DNA here is from genome assembly GCF_052871755.1 of Pseudoxanthomonas sp. LARHCG66. Classification (NCBI taxonomy): domain Bacteria; kingdom Pseudomonadati; phylum Pseudomonadota; class Gammaproteobacteria; order Lysobacterales; family Lysobacteraceae; genus Pseudoxanthomonas; species Pseudoxanthomonas sp. LARHCG66. Next base: position 81,185 of record NZ_JBIXJW010000009.1, read on the forward strand.
CCCAGCAGCGCGAACTGTCCACCCACCGTGCGCGCCGACGGCTTGCCCGCTTCGAACAGGCCCAGGCGGATCTTCACCCGCAGGATCCTCCGCACGGCGTCGTCCAGCCGTTCCTGGCTGATCGTGCCGGCCTTCACCGCCGCCAGCGTGGTCTCGTAGAACCCCTTCCAGCTGTCGGAGGCCATCGCCATGTCGAGGCCGGCGTTGATCGTCGCCGGACAATCGGTATTGGTGCAGCCCTTCACCTGGCCATGGCCGTTCCAGTCGCCGACCACGAAGCCGCCGAACTGCATGCGACCCTTCAGCGCATCGGTCAGGTACGGCTTGTGGCCGTGCATCTTCTCGCCGTTGACACTGTTGAACGAGGCCATCGCCGTCTGCGCACCGGCCGCGATCGCCGGCGGATAGCCAGCGGCGTGGATGCGTACCAGCTCGGCTTCGCTGATCTTCGTGTCGCCCTGGTCCTTGCCGTTGGTGGTGCCGCCATCGCCGAGGAAATGCTTCACCGAGGCGATCACGTGGCGGCCGTCGAGGAAGCCGGGCGTGCCGACCTTGCCCTGCAGGCCTTCCACCATCGCGCCAGCATAGCTGGCCACCACGTCGGGTGATTCCGAATAGCCTTCGTACGTGCGGCCCCAGCGGTCGTCCTGCGGCACCGCCACGGTCGGCGCGAACGTCCACTCCATGCCGGTGGCGCGCGTTTCCAGCGCGGTGATCTCGCCGATCCGGCGCAGCAGCTCCGGATTGCGCGCCGCGCCCAGGCCGATGTTGTGCGGGAACAGCGTTGCGCCGACGATGTTGCTCTGCCCGTGCACGGCATCGATGCCGAAGATCACCGGGATCGCCTTGCCACCCTGCGAGGTGTCCATCGATGCTTCGTAGAAGGCATCGGCCAGCGCCAGCCATTCGGCCGGCGAGGCGTCATAGCGGCCACCCGGATCGGAATTGCCGCCGGCCAGGATCGAACCGAGCCGGTACTTGCGCACGTCGTCCGGCGTGATGCTGGCGATGTCGCCCTGCACCAGCTGGCCGACCTTCTCTTCCACCGTCATCGTGGCCATCAGGTCGGTGATGCGCTTCTCCAGCGCGGCGTCCTCGGCCAGCGGCCAGGCGACCTGCGGCCATGGGTTGGACGCGGCCACCGTCGCCGGGGCCTCGGTCTTGCCGTCGCCCTTGCAGGCGCCGAGCGCCAGCGCCACGGCCGCGATCAGCACGCCGCCACGGGCGCGCAGGGAATTCCGCTTCGTCATGGTCTTCATCCTTCCATCTGCTCCAGTTCCTTGCCCTTGGTCTCGTGAACATACTTCAGCACGAAGAAGACCGAGATGATCGCCGAAACCAGGTAGATGCTGTAGGTCGCCGCCAGGCCGATGGCCGCCAGCAGGATCGGGAAGGTCACGGTGATGGCGAAGTTCGACGTCCATTGCGCCGCACCCGCCACCGCCAGCGCCGAGCCGCGGATCTGGTTGGGGAACATCTCGCCCAGCATCACCCACATCACCGGGCCCCACGAGATGTTGAAGAACACCACGTACGCATTGGCCGCCACCAGCGCCAGCGTGCCCATGCCCTCGGGCAGCTGCAGGTGGCCGTCGACCAGCGAACCGCTGGCGAACGCCACCACCACCAGGGCCAGCGACACCGCCATGCCGGCCGAGCCGATCCACAGCAGCGGCTTGCGGCCGATGCGGTCGATCAGCAGCACGGTGACGATGCAGGCGCCGATGCTGAGCGCGCCGGACAGCACGTTGATCGCGAGTGCATCGTTCTCGGAGAAGCCGACCGCCTGCCACAGCACCGCGCCGTAGTAGAACACCACATTGATGCCGACCAGTTGCTGGAACGTGGCCAGGCCGATGCCCACCCAGACGATGGGACGGATCCTGCCGGTGGTCTTGTTCTTCAGATCGGAGAGCCGCGGACGATGGTGGTCCTCCGACAGCGAGGCATCGATCTCGGCGAGCTTGGTCTGCGCTTCGGCACCCCCGAACAGCCGCGTAAGCACGCGCAGCGCTTCGTCCTTGCGCCGCTTCACCACCAGATAGCGCGGACTCTCGGGAATGGTGAGCAGCAGGCCCAGGAACAGCAGCGACGGCACCGCCTGCATCCAGAACATCCAGCGCCACGCGGCATGTCCGCCCCACAGCGCCTCGGTGGACGCACCGGCTTTCGCGGCCAGCAGGTAGTTGGACAGGAACGCCGCGGTCAGGCCGCTGATGATGGCGATCTGCTGCACCGTCGCAAGGCGCCCGCGGTAGCGCGCCGGCGCTACTTCGGCGATGTAGGCCGGCGAGATCACGCTCGCCGCGCCGACCGCAAACCCGCCGATCACCCGCGCGATGACGAACACCACCGACGACGTTGCCGCGCCGGCACCGATGGCCGACAGCAGGAACAGCACCGCCGAGATGATCAGCACGTTGCGTCGGCCCAGGCTGTCGGCCAGCCGGCCGGCGCTGAAGGCACCGACCGCGCAGCCCAGCAGCATCGAGGCGACCTCGAAACCGAGACCCGCCTTGGTGGAACCGAACGCCTGCTGCAGGCCATCGACGGTGCCGTTGATGACCCCGCTGTCGAAGCCGAACAGGAATCCGCCGATCGTCGCCACCACGCTGATCAACACGATCAGCCGGGTGTTTTCGCCCCCGGTCATTGTCTGACTCATTACCTTCCCCTTCCTCGATCCGCTGTTGTCGATGCGACCTGCCGCGCTCAGCGCAGCAGGTACTGGTTGAGCAGGTTCTCGTAACGCTCCTGCCTGCCGCTGATCTGCTTGGGTTCGCCCTGCCCGGTCGCCAGCGCCGCCAGATCGGCCAGGCCCAGCGTGCCGTTCTCGAAGTCCTTGCCCTTGCCGCTGTCGAAGCTGGCATAGCGTTCCTTGCGCCACTGCTCCCACGGCGACTCGGTCAGCAGCGCGTGGGCGACTTCAAGACCGCGCGCGAACGCGTCCATGCCGCCGATGTGGGCGATGAACAGGTCTTCCAGATCGGTCGACTCGCGGCGCACCTTGGCATCGAAATTCAGGCCACCCTCCAGCCCGCCCTGGCGCAGTACCACTAGCATCGCGCCGACGGTGTCGTACAGATCGGTGGGGAACTGGTCGGTGTCCCAGCCGTTCTGCGCATTGCCGCGGTTGGCATCGATGCTGCCCAGCAGGCCGTGGTCGCTGGCCACCTGCAGGTCGTGCTCGAAGGTATGGCCCGACAGCGTGGCGTGGTTGGCTTCGATGTTGAGCTTGAAGTCCTTCTCCAGCCCGTGCTCCTTCAGGAAGCCGGCCACCGTGGCGCTGTCGAAGTCG
>NZ_JBIXJW010000010.1:0-48974 GCF_052871755.1 Pseudoxanthomonas sp. LARHCG66
GGCCGATTTCAACGGCACCAAGCTGCTGGACGGTTCGTTCACCAGCCAGCTGTTTCAGGTCGGTGCCAATGCGTCGCAGGCCATCGCGATCGACAAGGTTGTCGATGCACAGGCCGATGCACTGGGCGGTGCGATGTTCGCCACCGCCACGTTCACCACGGCCACCCCGGCCGACGGCACCACCGATCTGAAGATCGAAGGCCTGCAGCTGACGAACGCCGACGGCACCGCCGTCACCATCGACACCGTCGAAGTGGCAGCGCAGGGCACGGCCGCGGGTACGCGTGACGCCGCCGCCACCGCGCTGGTCGGCGCGATCAACGCCAAGATCGGCGAGACCGGCGTGCTGGCCGAGCTGGGTGCCAACGGCGCCGTCAACCTGACCTCGGTCAAGGACAGCGTGGATTCGGATGGCGACTTCCTGGGCATCGCCGTGGAAACCGGCACCTGGACCGGCGGTACCGCTCCGGCCGACGTCGCCGCCAGCACCGTCGCGACGACCAAGCAGTACGCCAGCAACCTGGACATCTCGACCTTCAAGGGCGCGCAGCAGGCCCTGGAAATCGTCGACAAGGCACTGACGGCCGTCAACAGCGCGCGCGCCGACCTGGGTGCGGTGCAGAACCGCTTCACCTCGGTGGTCGCCAACCTGCAGACCAGCTCGGAAAACCTGGCCGCTTCGCGCAGCCGCATCCGCGACACCGACTTCGCCAAGGAAACCGCCGAACTGACCCGCACCCAGATCCTGCAGCAGGCCGGTACGGCCATGCTGGCCCAGGCCAACCAGGTGCCCCAGAACGTGCTGTCCCTGCTGCGCTGATACGCGGCACGCTTCATCCACAGTTCCTCCTAGTTACCTGTCGTCACGGACGGATTCGTCTCCCTCCGTTTGGCAGTACCCCAACCCCCTCCGGCGACGGAGGGGGTATTTTTTTGTGGGTGATCGGTGATTGGTGATTGATGGCGGGATTCTGCGAGTTACCGCCTCACCAATCACCAATCACCGCTTTCTGGCACAAACCCTGCATCAGCTCCTGCGCCCGCATTTCTCACCAGTCGCCGGACCCACGGTGGCGGTGGGAGACGGAGAGATGCGGGCTAAAGAACGGCCGCGGCAGGCCGCTACTGAAACTGCACGGGCGGGCCCCATCCGGTACCGGATGCCAGGCCCGCCCGGCCACCCTTTTTCGGAAGGGCACTGACAGGAGACGGCAATGGCAGACTATTCGCTGGGTTATGGCGGCATCGGCACCGGGATGGACATCAACGGCATGGTGTCCCAGCTGGTGGCGGCCGATCGCGCGCCTGCGGAGAACCGCCTGACCCGCATCGAAAGCCAGGCCAAGTTCAAGCTGTCCGCACTGGGCACGGTCAGTTCCGCCTTCAGCAACCTGGACAAGGCCCTGACCGCGCTGAAGGCCGCCACCGCCTTCGATACCCGCACCGTCAAGTCCGCCACCGACACGGTCGTTGGCGCCACGGTGGGCAGCGGGACGCCCAACGGCACGTATGCGGTCGAAGTGGTCGAACTGGCCACCGCCAACAAATGGATCACCAACCAGCCGGTGACCGCCGGCACGACCTTCGGCGCCGGCCAATTGACGCTGACGGTGGGCGGCGAGGCGCTGGCCATCGACATCGCCGCGGACAGCACGCTGCAGGATGTCCGCAGCGCGATCAACGACGCCGCCCGCAGCAAGGGCGTGCAGGCCAGCGTGTTGACGTCCAACGACGGGCTCTACCTGTCCGTGTCGTCCGACAAGACCGGCGCGGCCAACGGCATCTCGCTCGCGTTCACCTCCGGTGGCAGCGACCTGCAGGCGCTGGCCGCCAGCCTGCAGGAACGCGTCCCCGCCGCCGATGCCGAAGTGAAGATCGACGGCCTGACCGTCACCGCCAGCGGCAACAAGATCACCGACGCCGTGCCCGGCCTGACCCTGGACGTGAAGACGAAGGGCACCAGCACCGTCACCGTGTCCACCGACACAGCTGCCGCCAGCAAGCTGATCCAGGATTTCGTGACCGCGTACAACGCGGCCATCGGCGCCATCAACACGTCCACCAAGTACAACGCCGAAAGCGACGAACCTTCGGCCCTGACCGGCGATGCGCAGATGCGCAGCGCTTCGGGCCAGTTGAGGAATGTGCTCAGCGGCGTGCTGGGCGACCTCGCCTCGCAGGGCCTGGACGCCAAGACGCTGGGCCTGCAGACCAAGGGCTATCCATCTTCCGACGGCACCCTGGTATTCGACAGCAGCAAGTTCACCGCCGCGCTGGTCAGCAACCCGGAGAAGATCCGCAGCGCCTTCACCGGCGACAGCGGCTTCGCGGGCAAGCTGCAGGCGGCCGTGGGCAGCTACATCGGCACCAATGGGGCTTTCACCCAGCGCACCAGCGGCCTGAATGCCCAGATCAAGGACGTCGCCACGCAGCGCCTGGCCCTGGATGCGCGCATGGAAGCCGTCGGCAACCGCTACAAGGCCCAGTTCGTGGCGATGGATTCGATGGTCGCCCAGATGAGCAGCACCAGCAGCTACCTGGCCCAGCAACTCGCCTCGCTCGCCAACCAGACCGGATAACCGCCGATCCGAACCGCCGTCGGGTGACGCGCGGGGATCGCAGGAGAAAATGGAATGTCATCGCATTCGTACGCCGCCCAGTACCGCAACACCGGCCTCAGCAGCGCCGTCATGGACGCCGATCCGCACCGCCTGGTGGCCCTGCTGCTCTCGGGCGCCTGCGAACGCCTGCGACTGGCGGACGCATGCATGGAACGTGGCGACCTGGCACGCAAGGGCAAGGCGATCGGCGAAGCGTGCGCGATCATCGGGCACCTCAATGGCTCGCTGGACCATGAGGCGGGCGGCGAAATCGCAGGCAGTCTCTCCGCGCTGTACGACTACGTGCAGACGCGCCTGATCGATGCCAACCTGCACAACGATGCCGCCGCACTGCGCGAATCGCTCGACCTGCTGGGCGAGATCGAGTCCGCCTGGAACGCCATTCCCTCCGAGCAACGTCAGCCCCCGGCCATGGCTGCCGCGCGATGAACGCCACACCGGCCCTCGACGACCTCTTCGCCCAGCTCGACGGCATGCGCCATGCCTTGCACGCGGGCGAACTGGAGGACGTCGAGCGCCTGCTCAACCGTCACGACCACGACGTGCGGGCCTTCCTGCATGCCGATGGTGGCCGCTCGGCCGGCTACGACGCGCTGGCCGTGTTGCTGCGTGCGCAACTGGAACTCCAGAAGTCGATGCAGGATGCGCGCGAACAGGTGCGTATCCGCATGCATGTCAACCAGAGCGCCGACCGCGCCGCGCGCGCCTATCTTTCCGTTGTCGAGGGGTGAGCCATGACCGCTTCGATCATCCTCGTGGAGCACCCTGCCGAGCACGCGCTGTTCGATGGCGCGCTCACCTGCGAGGTGGTGCTGCCTGCGCGCTTTGACGCGGGTGCACGGGTCCTGATGCAGGCCCCGTCGGAGGCCTTGCTGAAAGGATTGGCGGTCGCCGAGGACGTGCGCGGCGAAGACCCGGACGACCGCAAGGAAGCCACCCCCACGCAGCAGCGCATCGAAGCCAAGCTGGACCTGGTGCTGTCGCTGCTCGGCCGGCTGGCGCGCAGCCAGCACGAAACCCTGCCCGCCACCCCGTTGCGCTGGTCGCACCGAGGCCTGCGCCTGGATGTCGTGTCGCCGCAGGAACTGGCCGTCGGCGTCGCCGGCGTGGTGACCGTGCAGCCCGCCACCTGGTTGAGCGACCACATCGAACTGCCCGCCACGCTGCTGGCCCAGGCCGAAGGCTCGCAAGGCATGCAGCATCTCTGGCTGCAGTTCGACACCCTGGGCGCCGGCCTTGCCGAGGCCATGGACCGCCACCTGTTCCGCCTGCATCGCCGCCAGATCGCCGAAGCCCGCCAGTCCCAGCACGCGGCTCGTCCGTAGCCCGCTTTTCGCGCATCCGCGCCCACTGCGGCATCCGCGATGTGCACGCATCACACGCCGCGATTGCGGTATTCGCCCTTTTCACGCGAACACGGTCATCACAAGTGTGACTGATGTCGTGGTTTCACTTTCCCATCGCGATTCTGAATTGGCGCACGGGGACGGCGCGGCTATCGTGACATCACTAAGCAACGCGATATCGACTGGTTCTTCCCTGTGCGTGTACTCATCGTCGACGACCACACCCTGGTCCGCGCCGGCATCGGCCGGCTGCTGCAGTCATTGCCCGACGTGGATGTCGTGGCCGAAGCCTGCAACGCGCAACAGGCGCTGGACATGGCGGCGATCCACCGCCCGGACCTGATCCTGCTCGACCTCTCCCTGCCCGACCGCAGCGGGCTCGACCTGCTTCCGCTGCTGCGCGAATCGCTGCCGCAGACCCGCGTGGTGATCATGTCCATGCACAACGATCCCACCCAGGTGCGCGTGGCGCTGGACCGCGGCTGCGCCGGTTTCGTGGTGAAGGAAGCCGCGCCGATGGAACTGGAACTCGCCCTGCGCGCCGCCGCCAGCGGCCAGGTGTTCCTGAGTCCGCAGGTGTCCTCGAAGATGCTGGCGCCGATGCTCAACCCGCAGCGTCCCACCGGCATCGCCGCGCTGTCGCCACGGCAGCGCGAGATCCTGCGCCAGTTGGGCAGCGGCATGAGCAGCAAGGAAATCGCGGCCCAACTCGGCATCAGCGTGAAGACGGTGGAAACCCACCGTGCGCGGATGATGGAATCGCTGGGCTGCCGTCGCGCCAACGATCTGCTGTTGCTGGCCGCACGCCACCAGAACGAACTGGCCTGAGCCTTGCAGGTACGGCGTGGATGCCCCCCGCCGGCGACGGATTCCCGTTGCCGCACCGCCCTGACGGGCACTTCCCATCGACGATAACCCGACGCTGTAGGGGAAACCCTGACGGCCAGTGGGGCGTGCCCGCAGCACAACCAGAAACGCCCTGATTTTTTTTCCGTCACCGGGCGCCCAAAGTGTTCACACGATGTGAAACCGACCTCGGCACGCCATCGAATCGGGGACAACGGGAATGAAGACGGGACTTTCCACCCAGCTCGGCCAGCAACTCCACCTGACGCCGCAACTGCTGCAGTCGATCCGGCTGCTGCAACTGGACGGCCTGCAGCTGGAGATGGAAGTGCGCCGCGCACTGGACCTCAATCCGCTGCTGGAAGTCGAAGAAGCCCAGGATGCCGAGACGGTCGCCGAGATCGACGTGCTGCCGGCGCAGGACGCCGCCGCCCTCGATGCCGCCGCGTTCGACGAACTGCCCGAATCCAGCCTGTGGGACGTGGCCGGCGCCAACTGGCAGGACGGCGACGACGACCGCATGCAGCGTGTCGAAGCCGGCGAATCCAGCGACCCGCACGTGCGCGTGCTCGACCGCCTGGCGCTGGAACTGGATGGCCGCGCACTGGACGTGGTCGCCTTCTGGCTTGAGCACACCAACGACGCGGGCTACCTGGAGCAGGCGCCCGACACCCTGGCGCTGCTGGCCTCGGCCCGCTTCGACCTGACCACCGACGCCGCGCTGCTGCTGCGCGAGCGCCTGCTGCGCGGGGAATTTCCCGGCCTGGCCGCCGCCGATGTGCGCGAATGCCTGCAGGTCCAGCTGGACTGCCTGCAGGGCCGCGTGCCCGGCCGCCACGTCGCCCGCCGCATCGTCGCCGAAGGCCTGGCGCTGCTGGCCGCACACGAATACGACGCCCTCGCCCGCCTGCTGGACCTGGAACTCGATCAGGTGATGGAAGGCGTACGCCTGGTGCTGTCGCTGGATGCCCGCCCCGGCGCGTCGCTGGCGCCGGCACCGACCGGCTACATCGTCCCGGACGTGGTCGCCTGGCACGCCGACTGCGCCTGGCGCGTGGCCCTGAACCCGGCGACCACGCCGCGCGTGCGGGTCAACCCGATGCAGGAGCGCGCACTGGACCAGGCCGAAGCCTCCGAGGGCGCCGGCAAGCTGCGCGAGCTGCTGCTGGAAGCGCGTTGGCTGACCCGTGGCCTCTCGATCCGTTACGACACCCTGCTGCGGACGGCACGCGCCATCGTCGAGCGCCAGGCCGGTTTCCTGGCCCAGGGCGATGAAGCGATGGCCCCGCTGACGCTGAAGGAAATCGCCGATGCCATCGGCATGCACGAATCCACGATTTCGCGCATCACCACCGGCAAGTACATGCAGACGCCGCGCGGCACGTTCGAGCTCAAGCACTTCTTCGCGGTGCGCCTGGAAGGCGCCAACGTGTCCGGCCCGGCCGTGCGCGCCATGGTGCGCCGCCTGATCGATTCCGAACCGGCCGGCAAGCCGCTGGCCGACGAAGCCATCGCCGGCCTGCTGGCCCGCCAGGGCATCCACATTGCCCGCAGAACTGTGGCGAAGTACCGGGAACAGCTCGATATCGCTCCCGCCCGGGAACGCCGACGCGCTACCGTACCGGTCTTGGCCAAGGCCGGATAAGAACGGAGCACGACCGCAATGAGCAAGATCACCGTATTGCTGGTGGACGATCACGAAGGTTTCATCAACGCCGCCCTGCGCCACCTGCGCAAGGTGGAGTGGCTGGACATCGTGGGCCGCGCCAGCAACGGCCTGGAAGCCATCGAACGCTCGGAGACCCTGCGTCCGGACGTGGTGCTGATGGACCTGGCCATGCCGGAGATGGGGGGCCTGCAGGCTACCCGCCTCATCAAGACGCAGGACGCACCGCCCTTCATCGTGATCGCCAGCCATTTCGACGACGCCGAGCACCGCGAACATGCGATGCGCGCCGGTGCCGACGAATTCGTCAGCAAGCTTTCCTACATCCAGGAAGTCTTGCCCATCCTCGAAAGGTTCAAAGACAGCCGCCATGAGTGAATCCCGCATCCTCGTCATCGACGCCGACGCCACGCGTGCCGAACGCCTGGCCGGCCTGCTCGAATTCATGGACCTGACACCCCGCTGGGTCGCCAGCGCCGGTGACGTGGATGTGCGCCGCCAGCGCCCGCACGACTGGCTGGCGATCGTCGTCGGCACCCTCGACGATGGCAAGGCCGCCGACGCGTTCTTCGCCTGGCTGGGCAAGGCGCAACTGCCGCCGCCGGTGCTGCTGATGGAAGGCGACACCGCCGCCTTCGCCGCCGCGCACGGCTTGCACCACGCCGGTGTATGGACGCTGGAAAGCCCCATCCGCCACGCGCAGCTGGAAGCCTGCCTGCGCCGCGCCAGCCTGAAGCGGCTGGATACCGAACACCAGGCGCAGCAGGTCAGCACCAGCGGGCCGACCGGCAACAGCCCGGCCGTCACGCGCCTGCGCCGCATGATCGAACAGGTCGCCAGCTTCGACACCACCGTGCTGGTGCTGGGCGAATCCGGCACCGGCAAGGAAGTGGTGGCGCGTGCCATCCACGACCAGTCGCCGCGCCGCGACGGGCCGTTCGTCGCCATCAACTGCGGCGCCATTCCGCCGGACCTGCTGGAAAGCGAACTGTTCGGCCACGAGAAGGGCGCCTTCACCGGCGCGCTCAGCGCCCGCAAGGGCCGTTTCGAGATGGCCGAGGGCGGCACGCTGCTGCTGGACGAGATCGGCGACATGAGCCTGCCGATGCAGGTCAAGCTGCTGCGCGTGCTGCAGGAGCGCAGCTTCGAACGCGTGGGCGGCAACCAGACCATCCGCTGCAATGTGCGCGTGATCGCCGCGACCCATCGCAACCTGGAAGCGCGCATCGCCGACGGCCACTTCCGCGAAGACCTGTTCTACCGCCTCAATGTGTTCCCCATCGAGATGCCGGCGCTGCGCGAGCGCGCCGACGACCTGCCCGACCTGGTCACCACCATCGCCGCGCAGCTGGCACGCACCGGCCGCGGGGAAGTGCGCTTCGCCAACGAGACGCTGCAGGCGCTGCGCCTGTACGCGTGGCCGGGCAACGTGCGCGAGCTGACCAACCTGGTCGAACGGCTGGCGGTGCTGCATCCGGGCGGACTGGTGCGCGTGGCCGACCTGCCCAAGCGCTACCAGCCGGAAGGCGTGGAGGCGCTGGTCGCCCAGGCGCCGGCACCTGCACCGGTGACCGCTGCACCGGCCCCGCTGCCGACCGCCGTCGTGGCCGCTGCCGTGTCGCCGGCCGACCGCCTGCCCGAATCCGGCATCGATCTGCGCGAACACATCGCGCAGATCGAGCTGAACCTGATCCGCGATGCACTGGACCGCGCCGGTGGCGTGGTCGCGCACGCCGCGCAACTGCTGGGCCTGCGCCGCACCACGCTGGTGGAGAAGCTGCGCAAGTACGGCATCGAGCGCGAAGAGGTCGCCCTGGCGACGGAAAACTGACTGGCGACGGACGGCGTTTTCGGCACGGGTCTTGCAACTGATCTGACAAGACACCCCGACGACCGAAGCACCCGCCCATGTCCGACGTCTCCTCCATCCTCTCGCAGATCCGCAGTTACCAGCACCAGGTCGGTACGCGTGCCCTCGAGCCGATGCCGAACCCGGGTGCGTTCACCCCGAACCGGGTGGGGCTCGAGCAGCCGGGCGTCAAGGCGCCGAGTTTCGGCGACACGCTGCAGAACGCGCTGCAAGGCGTGAACGAAGCGCAGAAGACGTCCGGTGCACTCGCGCAGGCCTTCGAACTGGGCGACCCGCGCGCGGACCTGGCACGGGTGATGGTGGCCGCGCAGCAGTCGCAGGTGGCCTTCCGCGCCACGGTGGAAGTCCGCAACCGCCTGGTGCAGGCGTACCAGGACGTCATGAACATGCCTTTGTAGGTCCCGACGTTGTAAAGCCCGCCGCCGCAATGCCCGACCGCTGACCGCCCCACTCCACCGAGCCGACCGCGCAGGAACCGCACCACCATGGCCCTGACCCTTTCCAAGGAAGCCCTGAAGGAATCGCTGACCGCCGACAAGGCAGGCGCGGCGCTGACCAGGATCCAGGACGCGCGCGTGTTCAAGCAGATGGGTACGCTGCTGCTGATCGCCGGTGCGGTCGCCGTGGGCATGATGGTGTTCTTCTGGTCGCAGAAACCCGCCTACACACCGCTGTATACCGGCCTGGACGCGAAGGCCACGGCCGAAGCCACCGACATGCTGCGCGCGGCGCAGATCCCGTTCCAGCTGGACCAGGGCACCGGTGCCATCTCCGTGCCGGAAGAAAACCTGCACGACGCCCGCCTGAAGCTGGCCGGCGCCGGCCTGGCCGAAAGCGGTCGCCTCGGCTTCGAGATGATGGAGCGCGATCCGGGCTTCGGCGTCAGCCAGTTCGTCGAGAACGCACGCTACCAGCACGCGCTGGAAACCGAACTGGTCCGCACCATCACCACCCTGCGCCCGGTCCGCGACGCTCGCGTGCATCTCGCCATCCCCAAGCCCAGCGCCTTCACCCGCCAGCGCGAAGTCGCCAGTGCGTCGGTGGTGCTGGACCTGCGCTCGGGCGCCCTGCTGGAACGCAACCAGGTGGATGCCATCGTGCACCTGGTGTCGTCGTCCATCCCCGACCTCGCCCCCGAACGCGTCACCGTGGTCGACCAGAGCGGCCGCATGCTCACCATCAGCGACCCGAACAGCGAGGCCGCGCTCAACGCCGCCCAGTTCGAGCGCGTGCGCAAGCTCGAGACCTCGTTCAACGACCGCATCCGCGAACTGCTGGAACCGCTGACCGGCGCCGGCCGCGTCAACGCCGAAGTCGCGGTGGACATGGACTTCTCGGTCACCGAGGAGGCGCGCGAGACCTTCGCCAATGATCCGGCCAAGATCCGCAGCGAGCAGGTCAGCCAGAACTCCGTCGCCGGCACCGGCCCGGAGGGCGTGCCCGGCGCCACCAGCAACACACCGCCCGGCCCCAACGCGGCCGCCGCACCCAATCCCGCTGCGCCGGTCGAGACCAGCAGCAGCGCCACCCGCAATTTCGAAATGGACCGCACGCTGCAGCACACGCGCCAGCCGGCCGGCCGGGTGCGCCGCGTCACCGCCGCCGTGCTGGTCGACCACGTGCCGCGTACCGGCGAGAACGGCAAGGTGGTGATGACCGCACTGGACGCCGCCACGCTGACCCGCATCGAAGCGCTGGTGAAGGAAGCCGTGGGCTTCGACGCGGCGCGCGGCGATTCGGTGTCGGTGATGAACGCACCGTTCGTGCGCGAAACCGAGGCACCGCAGGACGTGCCGTTCTGGGAAAGCCCGTGGCTGCACAACCCCATGCTGCGCGACATCGCGCGCTACGGCCTGGGCGCGCTGGTGGTGATCGCGCTGCTGTTCGGCGTGCTGCGTCCGGCCATGCGCCAGATCATCCACCCCGCCGCCCGGCGGAAGGTGGAGGACGAGGACGACGGCATCGACGTCACCGTGATGGACGATGACGACATGCAGGCCGGCGCCGTGGCCACGCTGTCGCACGACGCGCTGCCCCCGATGCGCGCCCTGCCCTCCGACGCCTACGAAGACCGCCTGCGCCAGGCGCGCGAGGCGGTGAAGACCGATTCCAAGCAGGTGGCGCAGGTAGTGAAGGACTGGGTGGCCAGCGATGAATAACGTACAGGAACCGGCACTCAACGGCGTGCAGCGCGCAGCCGTGCTGCTGCTCTCCCTCGGCGAGGAAGATGCCGCCGAAGTGCTCAAGCACATGAACGCCAAGGAGGTGCAGAAGCTCGGCATCGCCATGGCCACGATCTCCGGCGTCAGCCGCGAGCAGGTGATGCAGGTCATGGCCACGTTCGGCGAATCGCTGGACAAGCAGACCTCGCTGGGCATGGGCGCCGACGACTACGTGCGCAAGGTGCTGGTGCAGGCACTGGGCGAAGACAAGGCCGGCAGCCTGATCGACCGCATCCTGCTGGGCCGCAACACCACCGGCCTGGACACGCTGAAGTGGATGGACCCGCGCGCGATCTCGGACCTGGTGCGCAACGAACACCCGCAGATCATCGCCATCGTGCTGGCCCACCTGGACAGCGACCAGGCCGCCGACACCCTCAAGCTGCTGCCCGAGCGTACCCGCACCGACGTGCTGCTGCGCATCGCCACACTGGACGGCATCCCGCCGAACGCACTGAACGAACTCAACGAGATCATGGAGCGCCAGTTCGCCGGCAACCAGAACCTCAAGGCCTCCAGCATCGGTGGCGTGAAGGTCGCGGCGAACATCCTCAACTTCATGGACTCCGGCCAGGACCAGGCCATCCTCGGCAACATCACCCAGGTCGACGCCGAGCTAGGCGCACGCATCCAGGACCTGATGTTCGTGTTCGACAACCTGGCCGAGCTGGGCGATCGCGAACTGCAGGCGCTGCTGCGCGAAGTCCCGAACGACCGCCTGGGCCTGGCGCTGCGCGGCGCCGACGCCAAGGTGAAGGAAAAGATCACCCGCAACATGTCCCAGCGCGCCGCGCAGATCCTGGTCGAAGACATGGAAGCCCGCGGCCCGGTGCGCCTGTCCGATGTGGAAGGCGCGCAGAAGGAAATCCTCGCCATCGTGCGCCGCCTGGCTGACCAGGGCGTGATCTCGCTGATGGCCGGTGCCGAGGAAATGGTATGAGCACGCCGTCGCCGCTGCGCTGGATGCCCGCGCCGCTCGATGTCGTCGTCGCGGCACCCGCCCCCGAGCAGGAAGCCCCGCCGCTGGTACCGCCGACGATCGAAGAGATCCAGGCCATCCAGGATGCCGCGTACCGCGAAGGGCTCGAACGCGGGCTGGCAGAAGGCCATGCCGAAGGCTTCGCGACCGGCCAGACCGAAGTCCGCCGGCTGGCCGCACAGATGGAAGGCATCCTCGACAACTTCTCGCGCCCGCTGGACCGGCTCGAGAACGAAGTCGTCGCTGCACTGTCCGAACTCTCCGTCCGCATTGCCGGTGCCCTGGTAGGCCGCGCCTACCAGACCGACCCGGTCCTGCTGCAGGAGTTGGCCACCAGCGCACTGGATGCCGTCGGCGGCGCGCAGCGCGAAGTGGAACTGCGGCTGCATCCCGACGACATCGCGGCCCTGACCCCGGTACTGGCGATGGCCCCGGGTACGCGACTGACGGCGGACACCTCGCTCAGCCGCGGCGACCTGCGCGTGCATGCCGAAAGCGTACGCATCGACGGGACGCTGGAGGCCCGCCTGCGCGGCGCGCTGGAAACCGTGCTCAACCGGAGCACACGCGCATGAGCGCCCAACCGCTGGAATGGCTGACCGCCCGCGACCTGCGCCTGTCCGCGCGCCTGTCGCAGATCAATCCCGAGCTCGGTGGCCGCGGCCTGATCCGCGAAGGCATCCTGCGCCGTGCCGTCGGCCTCACCCTGGAAGCCATCGGCTGCGAAGCGCCGATGGGCGCCACCTGCAAGGTCGAAGTGGTCGACGGCGGCTGGGTGGATGCCGAAGTCGTCGGCTTCTCGGGCGAACGCACCTACCTGATGCCCAGCGCCGAACTGCACGGCCTGCTGCCGAACGCACGCGTGGTGCCCTCGCGGCGGCGCGGCGGCGTCGAGGTGGGCGAAGGGCTGCTGGGGCGCGTGATCGACAGCGATGGCGTTCCGCTGGACGGCCGTGGCCCGATCCGTGCCGAAGGCAGCGTCAGCCTCGCAGGCATGGCGATCAACCCGCTGTCGCGCGAACCGATCACCCAACCCCTCGATGTCGGCGTGCGCGCGATCAACGCGCTGCTGCCCATCGGCCGTGGCCAGCGCGTGGGCCTGTTCGCCGGTTCCGGCGTGGGCAAATCCACACTGTTGGGGATGATGACCCGCTATACCGCCGCCGACGTGATCGTCGTCGGCCTGATCGGCGAACGTGGCCGCGAAGTGCGCGACTTCGTCGAAAGCACGCTCGGCCCGGTGGGCCTGGCACGTGCGGTGGTGGTGGCCAGTCCCGCCGACCGGCCGCCGCTGGCCCGCCTGCAAGGTGCGTATCGTGCCACCGCCATCGCCGAGTGGTTCCGCGACCAGGGCCTCAACGTATTGCTGCTGATGGACTCGCTGACCCGCTTCGCGCAGGCCCAGCGCGAGATCGGCCTGTCGGTCGGCGAGCCCCCCACCACGCGCGGTTATCCGCCGTCGGTGTTCGCGCGACTGCCCGCCTTGGTGGAACGTGCCGGCAATGGTGCGAAGGGGCGTGGTTCCATCACCGCGTTCTATACCGTGCTGACCGAAGGCGACGATCCGCAGGATCCGATCGCCGATGCCGCGCGCGCCATCCTCGACGGCCACATCCTGCTCTCGCGCCGCGTGGCCGACAGCGGCCTGTATCCGGCCATCGATGTGGAATCCTCGGTCAGCCGCGTGGTCACCGAGATCGCCGACGAAACCTGGCGCGACCGCATCCGCAAGCTCAAGCGCCTGCTGTCGGCCTACACCAGCAACCGCGACCTGATCGCCATCGGCGCCTACCAGCGCGGCAACGATCCCACCGTGGATGAAGCGCTGGAACGCTGGCCCGAGATCGTCGAATTCCTGGGCCAGGACGTAGCGCACGCCGCCGACCTGCCCAGCAGCCGTGCCGCCCTCGAATCGCTGGTCCAACGCAACGTCGCTGCCGGTGCCCCCGCACCCCGCAGCCCGCAGTAACGCCAAGGAATCCCCGCCATGATGCAGTCCCGCCGAATCGATCCCCTGCTGCGCCGCGCGCAGGAACACGAGGATTCCGTTGCCCGCGACCTGGCCGAACGCCAGAACACGCTGGCGCAGCACGAGTCGCGCCTGGAGGAACTGCGGCAGTACGCCGAGGACTACGCCAACAGCCAGATGGCCGCCACCAGTCCGGCGCAGCTGGCCAATCGCCGTGCCTTCCTGGAACGCATCGACCAGGCGCTGGCGCAGCAGCTGCAGAACGTCGACCGCAGCCGCAGCAGCGTGGACATCGAGCGCGACCGCCTGCTGCTGGCCAGCCGCGACAAGCAGGTGCTCGAACAGCTCGCCGCCAGCTACCGCGCCCAGGAGCGACAGGTGGTGGAACGGCGCGACCAGCGCGAGATGGATGACCTCGGCGCGCGCCGTGCGCGACTGGCCGCCACCGCACAGGAAAGCGAGGAAGCCTGATGCCATCCCCGATGGCGTCGCTGCCTCCCGCGGGCAAGACCGTGTTCCCCGCTGCCGCAGGCGGTGTCGCACAGGCACGGGAAAGCACACCGGACCCGTCGAAGCCCAGCTTCGACGAGATGGTGCGTCACCCGGCGACGCGTGACGAAGCCCCGGCCCGAAAGCCCGCGCCCCGGCGCGACGAGGGGCAGGAGACCACCGCCCTGCAACAACCGCACGCCGCCAACCGCCACCCCGACGACGCGGCGCGCACGACGGACGATCAGGACATCAAGGAGGCTGGCGTTGCGACGCTGGTGCTGCCGGAGGTTCCGCTACCGGCGGCTGCCATCCCGCAGGCTGATCCCCGCATCACCGTGCCGACCGATCCCCTGGGCAATCCGCTGTTGGGCAATCCACTGCTCGGCGACGTGATCCCTGCAGAAGCCGTCTCTTCCCCCGACGCCGTGTTGGCCGGCGGTCGCGCCACGACGCCGGCTTCTCCGGCGGGCGCCTTGGCTGCCCCGGTCGCCGCAGACACCGGCAACGCGGTTCCGCCCGACCTCCAGAACGCTGCCTCCCCCAACGCAACCGACGCACCTGCGACGGCGTCGCCGACGGCCACCGCCGCGATGGGCCATGTGGCCCGGGCGCCGCTGCAGAACCTGCTCTCCTTCACCGCCCACCTTGCCACCGGCCAGGCCGCCGCCGCGATACCGGACGTGATCAACCTCGGCCGCGACTTCATCGATGCCCTGCGCAGCGACGACGCGGAAACCCCCACGTCGCCCACCGGCACGCTCCTCGCCGGCGTCGGCGCGTCGAACGCCCCGCTCGGCCTCTCGCGCACGGAGACCGTCAATGCGATGGAAGCACCGAGCGCCGACCTGCATGGCGGCCATTTCGACGAGGACGTCGCCGATGCGGTGCGCTGGATGGCCGACCAGAAGATCGGCCACGCGCACATCAAGGTGACCCCGAACGACCTCGGCACCGTGGAGATCCGCCTGCGACTGGACGGCGACCGCGTGCATGCCGACTTCACCAGCGCCCAGGCGGACGTCAGGCAGGCGCTGGAAAACAGCCTGCCCAAGCTGCGCGACATGCTGGGCCAGCATGGCTTCCAGCTCGCCCACGCCGATGTCGGCCAGCAGCATGCCCCGCCGTCGCACGGCGGCACGGCGCAGCACGGTGAAAGCGCCGCAGACACCAGCGACGCCGCAGCCGAGACACCGCGTACCGTCCGC
Organism: Pseudoxanthomonas sp. LARHCG66; assembly: GCF_052871755.1. Lineage (NCBI taxonomy): Bacteria > Pseudomonadati > Pseudomonadota > Gammaproteobacteria > Lysobacterales > Lysobacteraceae > Pseudoxanthomonas > Pseudoxanthomonas sp. LARHCG66. The sequence continues at coordinate 15,217 of NZ_JBIXJW010000010.1, forward strand.
ATGACGGCGCGGGGACTGGTGGACGCGTACGCCTGACGGATCGCTGTTCCTGTAGAGCGACGTGAGTCGCGACCGCGGAAATCCGGCGCCATGGGTGCCTGATCATGCGCGCATCCCTGCCTGAACGCGGTTACCGGACCCACGTGACGTGCGGTCGCGACTCACGTCGCTCCTACAGAAGGTACCCCCGTCAAAACCCCGTCGGGCCCTCCTGCCCACCACGGCACGCCGCTTGCATCACCTGGGCAGACCCCTCAGGAGATCCACCGCCGTGGCAGCTGTCGACAAGACCGCAAGCAAATCCAAGGCCGACAAGGCCGACAAGCCCAAGGGCGGCAAGTCGCTGCTGACGATCGGGCTGGTGGCGCTGGTTGCGGCCGGTGCCGCCGGCGGTGGCGCGTGGTACTTCGCCAGCCATGCCGGCAAGGAAGTGAAGGCCGACGCACCCAAGGCCAAGAGCCCGGGCGAAGTACCCGCGCCGGCCCAGTACTTCGCGCTGGAGCCGCCGTTCGTCGTCAATCTCGTCGGCGAAACGGGCGGCGCACGCTACCTGCAGGTCGAAGTGCAGCTGATGACGCGCGATCCCGAAGCGCTCAAGGCCATCGAACTGCATGCCCCCGCCATCCGCGCGCGCCTGCTGATGCTGTTCGCACAGCAGGACGCCGCCGGCCTGATGAGCCGCGAAGGCAAGGAACGCCTGCAGAACACCGCACTCAATGAAGTGAAAGCGCTGCTGGTCGCCGAAACCGGCAAGCCCTCCGCCGACGCCCTGTTGTTCACCAGCTTCGTGATGCAGTGACGGAACCGCGACGCCATGATGACCAGTGACCTGCTGTCGCAAGACGAGATCGACGCCCTGCTCAATGGCGTGGATACCGGCGCGATCGAGACCGAGGAACCGCCGGTCGATCCCACCATCGCGCGCACCTACGACTTCGCCAGCCAGGACCGCATCGTGCGCGGCCGGCTGCCGACGCTGGAGATGATCAACGAGCGCTTCGTGCGCACCTGGCGCATCGGCCTGTTCAACCTGCTGCGGCGATCGGCCGAACTCTCGGTGCGTGGCATCGAGACGATCAAGTTCGGCGATTACCTGCACTCGCTGTACGTGCCCACCAACCTCAACCTGGTCAAGTTCAAACCGCTGCGCGGCGTGGGCCTGATCGTGTTCGAACCCAAGCTGGTGTTCACCATGGTGGACAACTTCTTCGGCGGCGACGGCCGCTACCCGGCCAAGATCGAGGGGCGCGAGTTCACCGCCACCGAGATGCGGGTGATCCAACTGCTGCTGAAGCAGACCTTCACCGACCTGATCGACGCCTGGGCGCCGGTGATGCCGGTGGACTTCGAGTACATCACCAGCGAGGTCAATCCGCACTTCGCCAACATCGTCAGCCCGCGCGAATACGTGGTGGTCAGCCGCTTCCACGTGGAGCTCGACGGCGGCGGCGGCGACCTGCACGTGACGCTGCCGTATTCCATGCTGGAACCGATCCGCGAGCTGCTCGATGCGGGCATCCAGTCCGACCGCGTGCACGACGACGACAGCTTCCGCGTCACCCTGCACGAACAGTTGCGTGGCGCCGAAGTCACCGTCTCCAGCGTACTGGCGGAGAAGCGCATCAACCTGCGCCAGCTGACCCGGCTGAAGGTGGGCGACATCCTGCCCATCGACCTGCCCAAGTCGGTGCCGGTATGCGTCGAACAGGTGCCGGTATTCACCGGCGAGTTCGGCATCTCCAACGGCAACAACGCGGTGAAGATCACCGCCAAGCATCCTCCCGGCAGCCACCACAAGCACACGGCGCCGCCCCGCCATGCCCTGACACCCGTCGCCTTCCAGGACGCCACTCCATGATTCCCGAGAACGAAGACACCCTCGCCGCCTTCGGCGACACCCGCCCGGATGCCTCCGTGCAGGACAACGACAACGACAGCGACATGAGCCTGGACGTGATCCTGGACGTGCCGGTCACGCTGTCGCTGGAAGTGGGCCGCACGCGCATGCCGATCCGCAACCTGCTGCAGCTCAATCAGGGCTCGGTGGTGGAACTGGAACGCGGCGCCGGTGAACCGCTGGACGTATTCGTCAACGGCACGCTGATCGCGCACGGCGAAGTCGTGGTGGTGAACGACCGTTTCGGCGTGCGCCTGACCGACGTGGTCAGCCCCAGCGAACGCATCCGCCGCCTGCGCTGAGTCGATGTCCATGCACGCCTTCGCCCTGCTCGCCACCGCCGCGGCACCCGCACAGAAGATCGGCCAGCACGCGCCGTCCACGCCCGGCATCGGCGGCGCGCTGGTCGGCCTGATCCTGGTGCTCGGCCTGATCCTGGGCATGGCCTGGCTGCTCAAGCGCATGCCGGGCGCCGGCCTGGGCATCCGGCCCAGCGACCAGCTCCGCGTGGTCTCGATGCTGTCGGTGGGTACCAAGGAGCGCGTGATGGTGATCGAGGTGGGCAAGCAGCAGTTGCTGATCGGCGTGACCGCTGGCGGCATCACGGCATTGCACACGCTGCCCGAACCCCTGGTCGTCGCGCCCGCGCCGACGATGCCGAATTTCGCCGAGCTGCTGGCCAAGCGCCTGCGCAGAGAGAGCTGAGATGCGCCGTTTCGTTCTTTCCCTGATCTGCCTGCTGTGGCTGTGCGCGCCTGTCCTGGCGCTGGCGCAGACGGCCCCCGCCACCACACCGGCACAGAACCCCGCGCCTGCGGCGACGCCCGCCGCGCCGACCGCCCCGACCCTGCCTGCCCTGCCCAAGGTCAACGTGGGCCAGATCGGCGACAACACCGTCAGCCTGCCGTTGCAGACGCTGCTGCTGATGACGGCGATCACGCTGATTCCGTCCGCGCTGCTGGCGATGACCGCGTTCACCCGCATCATCATCGTGCTCGGCCTGCTGCGCCAGGCGCTGGGGACCGGACAGACGCCGTCCAACCAGGTGCTGGTGGGCCTGGCGCTGTTCCTGACCATGCTGGTGATGATGCCGGTGGGCGAAAAGGCCTGGGCGCAGGGCATGGCGCCGTACCTCAACGGCCAGATCGATTTCTCCACTGCGTGGACGATGACCACCGGGCCGCTGCGCGACTTCATGCTGGCACAGGTGCGCGAAACCGACCTGATGACGTTCGCCGGTCTTGCCGGCCACGGCAGCTATGCCAGCCCGGCGGACGTGCCGTTCCCGATCGTGGTGGCCTCGTTCATCACCAGCGAACTGAAGACCGCGTTCGAGATCGGCTTCCTGATCTTCATTCCCTTCGTGATCATCGACCTGGTGGTCGCCAGCGTGCTGATGTCGATGGGCATGATGATGCTGTCGCCGATGCTGGTGTCCGCGCCGTTCAAGATCCTGCTGTTCGTGCTGGTGGACGGCTGGGTACTGATCGTCGGCTCGCTGGCCGCCAGCTTCAACGGCGTCTGAGGAACACGCGATGAGTCCCGAACTTGCCCTTACCGAACTGCGTGACGGCCTGGAGATCGCCCTGTGGGTCGGTGGCCCGCTGTTGCTCGTGGTGCTGATCGTCGGCGTGGTGGTCGGCGTGATCCAGGCGGCGACACAACTCAATGAGCCCACCATCGCCTTCGTCGCCAAGGCGATCGCGCTGACTGCGGCGCTGTTCGCCACCGGCAGCTACCTGCTCGGCGTGCTGGTCGAATACACGACCAACCTGTTCCAGCGGTTGCCCCACCTGATCGGCTGACGACGCGGACGCGACGCGATGGATCCCGCGACCCAGATGGTCATCGACGGCCAGCAGGCCTTCGGCATGGTCAACGCCATCCTGTGGACGATGCTGCGCACCGGCGCGCTGCTGATGGCGGCACCGTTGATCGGCACGCGTGCCGTGTCGGTGCGGGTGCGGGTCATCATCGCCGGCGCACTGGCGATGGCGCTGGCACCACTGCTTCCGGGCACGCCGGACCGGATCGCCTTCGACGCCAGCACCGTGCTGAACGTGGCGCGCGAGTTGGCCGTCGGCGCGAGCATGGGCTTCATGCTGCGACTGGCGTTCGAAGCCGGGGCGATGGCGGGCGAACTGATTTCGCAGGGCACAGGCCTGGCCTTCGCCCAGATGTCCGATCCGTTGCGCGGGGTGAACTCCGGTGTCGTCGGCCAATGGTTCTATCTGGCGTTCGGCCTGCTGTTCTTCACCGCCAACGGCCATCTGGCGCTGGTGTCGCTGCTCGTGGACAGTTATCGCTCGCTGCCGATCGGCACCGCGTTGCCGGATGTGCAGCAGATGCTCGAAGTCGCGCCGATGCTGTTCAGCCACATCCTGCGTGCGGCGGTCGGGCTGGCGCTGCCGGTGATGGTCGCGATGCTTGCGGTGAACCTGGCGTTCGGCGTGCTGGGCCGCGCCGCGCCGGCCCTCAATCCCATCCAGTTGGGCCTGCCGACGGCGCTGTTGCTGGGATTGTTCCTGCTGGCGCTGCTGGCAGGCGAGCTGGGGCCGCCGGTACAGCGCATCTTCGATCTCACATTTGATGCAGCGCGGCAAATCAGCGCTTAACGAAACTGCGGTTATCCTCTGACGGGCCACGCGGCGCCTGCCATTCAGGCCCCTGCGTGCGGGTTTCACATGATGTATGCGCCTCCTGTTCCACTAACTGCATGAATTTGTGCAGAATGGGCCAGAGGGAGGCGCCACATACGCCAGCGCACGGAATGGACCCAGGTCCAGGCCGACGCAGGAGAGCTTCCCCCGCGAACCGGAGAATGCCTGTGAGTCCAAGCCCTACCCACAAGCGCCGTACCAGCCAGGAGACCCGGGAAGCCGTGCTCATCGCTGCGCGCAGGCTGTTTTTCACCAAGGGGTTCGACCAGACCACCCTGATGGACCTGGGCGAAGAAACCGGACTCAGTGCCCGCGGCGTGATCCTGCACTTCGAGACGAAGGCGGACATCATCGCCACCCTGCTGATCCGCGACTACACCGCGCGCAAGGCGCCCATGGTGGAACGCCCGCAGGGTTCGACGCATGCCCAGCGCATCCTCGATTTCTATTTCTGGACGGCGCGCGAGGACGCCGCCAACTTCATCGCGTTCCCCGCGCTTTGGAGCGTGTCGGCGCGCTGGTCGCCGAGCGTCGAGGCGGAAATGAACACCGCGCTGCGCCGCATGCGCGAGCCGGTGCGCCAGGAACTCAGCCGCGGCATGGCCGCAGGCGAATTCCGGGGCGTGGACATCCAGCACGCGGACGAGATGATCTGGCAAAGCTACCAGCACGGCCTGCGTGCCGTCTCGGTCAATGGCGGCACCCCGGCCATGGCCGTGCCACAGGTATTCAAGACGCTGGAAGCGCTGACGGCCTGAGCCGCGGCGCGCCTAGGCGCCGTATATCGGAAGCCCGCCCGACATGTCCGGCCACGGGCCATCCCGGGGTGGTTCCAGGTGTCATGCTGCTCGCGCCCGCTCCTGCGCAAGGAACCGCCATGCGCGCCACCTCCTGCGCCCTGCTCGCTTTCTACCTGCTGTGCTGCGTTGGCGCGCTGGGACTGATCCATGTCTCCGAGCATCAACTGCTGGGGCTGCAGCCCGATCCCCTCGCGCACGCATTCGCCTGGTTGCTGGCCTTGCCATGGTCACTGTTGACCCTGCTGCCCATCGCGGGCAGCCCCACGGTGGCCTACGCGTTGACCATCGCCGGCATGCTGCTGAATCTGGCGCTGGGCGTGGTGTGGGTGGTGCGCTGGAAAGCCGGGTGATGCCCGCACGCGCAGGGACAGACGCGACAACGGCCGCGTCGGCGGCCGTTGTCGTGGGTGGGATGGGGCAACGCCGGTGCGATTACTTGTCGCGGCCGTTGCCCTTGTTGCCTTGAGCCTTCCCGCTGTTGCCCTTGCCTGGATGGTCGGCGTGGGCGGGCTTGCCGCCCTGGCTCGCCTGCGCCGGCTTCCGGCCGCCTGCACCCTTGCCCTGGCCGGGACCATGCTTGGACCAGTCCACGCTGGTGCGCTGGTCGATGCGGATGGGGTAGCCCCAGCGGTCATAGGTGCCCACCGCTCCGTTCTTCAAGGCATGGAAGGCCGGCGAACCGGGCTTGATGCCCATCTGCTTGGCGAGGTTGCCCCAACCCTGGCCCGGATTGCGTTCGTAACGTTGCACGACATCCAGGCAGGGAATGCCGAGCGCACGCGCGATGGCGCAGGCGAAGTACACATCGGCGGGGGCCCACCCGCGACGGTCGAGCAGATCCAGGACCAGCGAGCGCGGCGCGCCGTAGTGCCCGGTCATCTCGGAAACGAACGGGTCCCGGTACCGGCGCCCGTAGTCGTTGATCTCTCCCAGGCGGGTGTCGACCCATACATCGCCGGTGCGGATGTTGTAGCCCACGGTCTGCGCATGGACAGGTTCGGCGCCCGCCCAGGCGGAAGCGCATACCGCAAAGATCACGGCCCAGCGTGCGAATGCTCTCATGCCACTTCTCCTGTTTCGGGAGGCCGGAGTGTTGATGCTCCGCACTGAATGCGCAATGACGTACCGAACGCCGTGCCATGCGGAATCCGGCACACGCTGCCGAGCGCTCGCGCACGCCGATGCCAACGCCCAAGCGTGACTCTCATCACGCCCGCCCACGGGCAACCGCATACACTGCGCGGTGGTCCATCTCCGCCTACTTGCCTGCGATCGCGTGAACGTTTGAACGACGAAGAAGCATCCCGCCCCCGGGCGCATCCGGCCCTTGCCATGAAGCCGACCCGCCGCGACTTCCGCCTCGACATCATCGTCCTGCTGGGTTCGATCACGGGCGTCACCATCACCGTCTTCGGCATCTATCGCTGGCTCAGCGGGCAACATGCCCTCGCCTGGCTCGACTTCGCGATCGTCGCCTGCGTCATGCTGCCCGTGCTGTATGCGTGGCGAACCGGCGACAGCACCCGGGCCGGCGCAGCGCTGTGCGTGTTGAACTCGGCAGGCACCCTGGCGGCGTGCCTGCTGGCGGGACACACCGCACTGACATGGATCTACCTGGTGCTGCTGACCAACTTCTTCATCGCGAACCGCTGGCTGGCGGCCTCCGCCAACCTCGTCATCCTGGTCGGCGTGCAATTGCTGCCCGGCTTCTTCCACGACGGGTTCCACGCCACGTCCGTGGCGGTCAGCGTGCTGCTGATCACCGGTTTCTCGTACATCTTCGCCAAGCGCACGCAGGGAGACCGGGCGCGGCTGGAGAAGCTGGCCGCGATCGATGCCCTGACCGGCGTCCCCAACCGGCGCAGCATGGAGCGCGCGCTTGCGGATGCGGTGGACACGTTCCAGCGGACCGGACACAACTACGGGCTGGTCGTGCTCGACCTGGACCGTTTCAAGGACGTCAACGACCAGTACGGACATGCCGCCGGGGATGCCGCCATCGCCGACCTCGCCTCGATCCTGCGCTTCGAGATGCGCCGCAACGACCACGTGTTCCGCTTCGGCGGCGAAGAGTTCGTCGCCTTGCTGGACCTCGACAACAGCCAGGACCTGGAAGCCGCCACGGAGCGCCTGCGCAAGGCCGTGCGCAGCGCCCTGCGCGGCCCCGGCGGGCGCATCACCATCTCGCTCGGCGCAGCGCTGCTGCGCGAGCAGGAAAAGACCTGGCACGACTGGTTTTCGCGCGCCGACGCCGCGCTCTACCGCGCGAAGTCGGCCGGACGCGACAGCTACGTGATCGCCGACGACCTGTTCTAGGCGTGCGTTGAATCGCGTGGCCAATGGGCTGCATCGCACTCATCACCGCCCCGGTTCTTTTGCCGTCGTCCCAGCGAAAGCTGGGACCCATCTGCTCTTGCCCCGAAAGCCCCGCCACTCACAGGCAATGGATTCCAGCCTTCGCTGGAATGACGGGATCGGGATCAGCCCGCCGAGATCGATCCACTCATTGCCTGCTCCACCACCACCGGTAAAGCAGCGGCAGCACCAGCAACGTCAACAGCGTGGACGAGACGATGCCGCCGATCACCACCGTGGCCAGCGGACGCTGCACCTCCGATCCCGCCCCGACATTGAGCGCCATCGGCAGGAAGCCCAGCGATGCCACCAGTGCGGTCATCAGCACCGGACGCAGGCGACCGAGCGCCCCTTCGACGACGGCGGTATCAAGCAGGGTGCCCTGCTCGCGCAGCTTGCGGATGAAGGCGATCATCACCAGCCCGTTCAACACCGCCACGCCCGACAGCGCGATGAAGCCGACACCGGCCGAAATGGAGAGCGGCAAGCCACGCAACGCCAGCGCCACGACGCCCCCGGTCAGCGCCAGCGGCACACCGGTGAACACGATGGCGGCGTCCTTGGCCGAGCCGAACGCCCAGAACAGCAGCGCGAAGATGACCACCAGCGTCGTCGGCACCACGAGGCTCAGCCGCCGGCTGGCCGAGATCAATTGCTCGAACGTGCCGCCGTACTCCACCCAGTAGCCGGCCGGCACCTCCACCCCGGCGCCGATCTTCTCCCGCAGCTCCGCCACGAAGCCGCCCAGGTCACGGCCGCGCACGTTCGCGGTCACCACCACGCGGCGCTTGCCGTTCTCGCGGTTGATCTGGTTCGGTCCCAGCGTGGTCTCGATCTTCGCGACCTCGCGCAGTGGCACGGTACGCGGCGTGCCGGAATCCCACGCAGCGGAGCGCGTGGATTCGTCCTCGTTGTCGCTGCGCCCCAGCGGGATGGGCAGGTCCTGAAGCGCGGACGGATCCTGGCGCAGCGCCTCCGGCAGGCGCACGACGATGTCGAAGCGGCGATCGCCTTCGAACAACTGCCCTGCCACTTCACCGCCCACCGCGGTCGCCACCGTGTGCTGCACGTCGCCGGGGTTCAGCCCGTAGCGGATCAGCGCCTGGCGGTCCGGCGTGATCGTCAGCAGTGGCAGTCCCGTCGCCTGTTCCAGTCGCACGTCGGCCGCGCCGTCGACGGTTTTCGCCACGCGTTCGATCTGCTCACCCAATTCCACCAGTGCATCCAGGTCATCGCCATAGACCTTGATGGCGACGTCCGCGCGCACGCCCGAGATCAGCTCGTTCATGCGCATCTGGATGGGCTGGGTGAACTCGTAGTTGTTGCCGGGAATCTGCTGGACGGCGCGTTCGATCTCCGCCACCAGCGTGGCCTTGGGCTTGCGCGGGTCCGGCCATTCGGCGCGCGGCCTGAGCATGATGAACGTATCGGCGACCGAGGGCGGCATCGGATCGGTCGCCACTTCGGCCGTGCCGAGCTTGCCGAACACGCGGTGCACTTCCGGAAACTGCTTGATGCGTGCCTCCAGCGTCGCCTGCATGCGCACCGCCTGGTCCAGGCTGGTGCCGGGAATACGCATGGCGTGCATGGCGATGTCGCCTTCGTCCAGGCTGGGCACGAACTCGGTGCCCAGGCGCGTGGCGAGTACGCCGCACACCACGACCAGAGACGCCGCACCCGCGCCGACCAGCACGCGGCGGCGCAGCGCCCATGCGAGCGCCGGCGCGTACGCACGCCGCGCCCATTGCATCAGGCGGGTCTCCTTCTCCTGCACGCGACCGCGCATGAACAATGCGACGGCCGCGGGCACGAAGGTCAGCGACAGCACCATCGCACCGGTCAGCGCCAGCACCACCGTGATCGCCATGGGATGGAACATCTTTCCCTCCACGCCGGTGAGGGCGAAGATCGGCAGATACACGGCGGTGATGATGCCCAGGCCGAACAGGCTGGGGCGGATGACCTCCGCCGTTGCCGAGGCAGTGGCATCGAGGCGCTCCTCCTCCGTCAGCAGGCGACCCAGCGCGTGCTGCAGGTCGCCGAAGCGGCGCAGGCAGTTCTCGATGATGATCACGGCGCCATCCACGATCAGGCCGAAGTCCAGCGCACCCAGGCTCATCAGGTTGCCCGACACGCCGCCGCGCACCATGCCCGTCAGCGTGAACAGCATGGCCAGCGGAATCACCGCGGCGGTGATCAGCGCCGCGCGCACGTTGCCCAGCAGCAGGAACAGCACCACGATCACCAGCACCGCGCCTTCCACCAGGTTCTTCGCCACGGTGCGGATGGTGCGGTCCACCAGCGAGGTGCGGTCGTACATGGGTTCGGCGTGCACGCCCGCGGGCAGGCTGCGGTTGGCCTCGGCCAGTCGTGCGGCCACGGCGCGCGCCACGTCGCGGCTGTTGGCGCCGATCAGCATGAAGGTCGTTCCCAGCACGACTTCCTTGCCGTCCATCGTGGCCGCGCCGGTGCGCAGCTCCGGTCCCTCGCCCACCTGCGCCACGTCGCGCACACGGATGGGCACGCCTTCGCGGCGGTCCAGCACGATGTCGCGGATGCCGTCCAGGTCGGCCACCTGGCCCGGCGCACGCACCAGGAACTGCTGGCCGTTGCGCTCGATGTAGCCCGCGCCGACGTTCTGGTTGTTGCTCGCGACAGCCTCCACCACGTCGTGCAGGGTGAACCCCAGCGCGACCAGTCGTGCCGGATCCGGCGTGATGTGGATCTGCCGCGCGAAGCCGCCGATCGTGTTCACTTCGGTCACGCCCGGCACGTTGCGCAGTTGCGGCCGCACCACCCAGTCCTGCAGCGTGCGCAGGTCGGTGGCGGTGTACGGCGTGCCGTCGGCCTTCAGCGCATCGGGTTTTGCTTCCACCGTGTACATGAAGATCTCGCCCATGCCGGTGGCGATGGGTCCCATTCCGGGTTCCAGCCCGGCGGGGAGCTGCGACTTGGCCTGCTGGATGCGCTCGCCGACCTGCTGGCGGGCGAAGTAGAGGTCGGTGCCGTCCTTGAAGACCACGGTCACCTGCGACAGGCCATAGCGGGAAATCGAGCGCGTATGGTCCAGCCCCGGCAGGCCGGCGAGCGCGGTCTCGATGGGATAGGTCACGCGCTGTTCCGCTTCCAGCGGCGAGTAGCCGTCCACCTGCGTGTTGATCTGCACCTGCACGTTGGTGATGTCGGGCGTGACATCGATCGGCAGCCTGCTGAAACTCCAGGCGCCGACCACGACCAGCGCCAACGTCAGTGCCATCATCAGCCAGCGGTGCGCGATGGCGAAGCGCAGGATGCGTTCCAGCAAGCCGTGCGATGCCGGAAGGGAGCGGTCAGTGGTCATGCGATGCCCCCGACTTCTCGATGTCGGCCTTCACCAGGTAACTCTGCTCCACCACCACCTGGTCGCCGGCGTTCAGACCGGACAGCACTTCCACCTGTCGCGCATCGCGCTTGCCGAGTTCGACGGGCCGCACTTCATACGTGTCGCCCACGCGCACGAACACCACCTCCCAGTCGCGGAATGTCTGCAGCGCGGCTACCGGCACCACCAGCGCGGCAGGTTGCTGCTCCACCGTGATGCGTGCCTTGACCGCGGAGCCGGGACGCCACAGTCCATCCGCATTCTCCAGCGTGGCCCGGGCAACCGTACTCTGGCTGGCCGTGGCGGTTCCGGGCAGCACGCGTTCGAGCGTGGTGTGTACGGTGGCGCCGTCGCTCAGCCGGGTCACCGTCACCGGTACGCCGGGCACGATGTGCTGCGCATCCGCGCCGAAGATGTGCAGGTCCACCCACAAGGTGGACAGGTCCGCCACTTCGAACAACGTGGCGCCCTCGCCCACCACGCTGCCCACGGTCGCATGCCGCGCCAGCACGACGCCCGTGATCGGCGAGGTGACGGCATACGTGGTCAGGCTGAGATTGCTTTCCACGCTGGCCATCGTCTGGCCGGCCTGCACGCGGTCGCCCACGTTGGCGGCCAGTCGGCGGATGGGGCCGGGGAAGCGTGCGGCGATGTTGGCCACGCGTCCTTCGACCGGCGTCAGCAGTCCCTGCACTTCATGCTCGTCGGCGATGGTGCCCGCCTGTGCCGGTGCCACGCGGATGCCGGATTCATCGGCGATCTTCGCGGCGATGGTGGTGCGGCCTTCGTGGCTGTCGTAGGTCCAGCGCAACGTGCGTCCTTCGATCTTCGCAACCACCTCGACGTCGAAGGAATGCGGTTCGCCCACCACGGTCTTCGCCAGCAGGCTGCCGTCCGGTTGCGGTGTCAGCGCATGCGTTTCGCGCACGCCGCCCAGGCGGACGAGGCGGACTTCCACGCTGCCCGCGCTTGCGGGCAAGGGCGTGCCGTCACGGTAGAGCCAGGCCTGGTACCTGGGTGGCGTGCCGGTTTCAGCGATCGCCAGCTCGACGGTGAAACCGTCCTGGCTCAGCAGTCGGCCACCGTGTCCACCCCGTGCGGCATCGGCGTCGTCATGCGCGCCGCCTTCTTCGTGGCCGTGGTCGTCCGTGGACGCGCTGTCGGCCGCGCCGCCGCAGCCTGCCAGCATCAGGGAGAGCGCGAGCGCGCGCAGGAGGGGGTGCAGGGTCATGGCGTGCTTCCTTGTTCGGCAGTTGCGGTCCCGGCCACGAGCGCCTGGCCGGTGAGGCGTTGGAGTTCGATCAGCGCGCGGTGTGCTTCGAGCGCTGCCTCGAGTTGCTGGCGGCGGGTCGACGTGGTGTCCGACTGCAACTGCGCCCACTCCAGGTAGCTGATGGCGCCGGCCCGGTAGGCACGCTCGGCCGCCTGTTCGGCGCGCACCAGGCGCGGCAGCACGTCGTCGCGCATGCGCTGCACTTCGAGCTGCGAAACGCGATAGCGGCCGTGGGCGTCGGTGAGCGTCGAGTACAGCGCGATGTCACGCGATTCGCGCTCGATGTCCAGCGCCGCCAGGTCGGCTTCCGCAGCCCTCGCCTCGGGGCCGACGCGGCGCGCGCTTCCCAAGGGCAGCGACACGCTGCCGACCAGTGCCGTGTCGCCGCTTTCCTGCAGCCGGCGCACGCCGACCTGCCAATCGAGGTCTGCCGTCCCGCTGCTGCGCGCCAGGCGCAGGCGCGCCTCGCGCAGGCGGCGCTCGTCGGCGAACTGGGCAAGTTCCGGCGCGCCTTGCAGCAGCGCGGCCAGGGCCTGCGTGTCTTCGATGGCGGGCAGCGCCAGAGGATCGCCTGGCGCCACTGCGAACCCGGGATCGCGCTCGCCCCACAACGCGGCCAGATGCTGGCGCGCGGCGTCCTGCTGCTGCTTCGCACGTGCCGCCGCCATCTCTGCACGCGCCAGTGCGGCCTGCGCGGTGAGGAGCACCGACTCCGGGGACGCGCCCGCCTGCAGCCGCTGTCGTGCGGCCGCCACGGTGCGGCGGCGCTGCGCGATGTCCTGTTCGGCGATCTCGTGTTGCGCGTGCGCGGCGGTGACGGCCAGATAGCGGCGCGCCACCTCCGCCAGCAGGTCAAGGCGTTGCGCTTCGCGCTGCACGGCCAGGGCATCGATGCGTGCCTGTGCCAGCGTGCGGCGGGCATCCAGCTTGCCGCCCCGTTCCAGCACGCCGGCCAATGTCAGCGTGAGTTCGGCCCCGGAAAAACCACGGGCGCCGCCCGTGCCCAGCATGTTCTCCACCTGCATGCCGGCGCTCAACGGCGGGCGCAGGATCGCGGCATCGCGCTCGGCGAGCAGTGCGTCGGTGCGGGCGCCGAACAGGCGCAGGTCGGGATGGACACGGGCAACGCGCGCGATGGCGTCGTCCAGCGTCAGGGATTCAACAGCGGGCGATGGCGCCTGTGCATGCACGCACGGCGCGATCGCGAAGGCGGCCAATGCCGCCAGTCGCAACCACATGGGAATTCTCCGGAAAGTCGGTGATGGAGCGCGGGCGACAGGACGTCAGCCCGGCATGGACATCACGCGCTGATCGGAGGACGCAGCAGGGAGGTGGCCGGCGCGCGTGGCACCGCCATCGTGGCCGCGACGGGCGCAGCGGAAAGCAGCTTCATGGCAGGCACGCGCATCGCCGCGGGCACGATGGCGGTCAGGTGGCCGCAGCAGTGGCTGGCGTGCATCAGGGCGTGCAGAAGATCCCCCTCGCCCGCCTCCCCATCCGCGTGACCATGGTCGTTGCCTGCGGATTCACCCGCATGTTCGCTGACCGCATGCAGATGGTCGCCGCCGCTGCCCAACTCGTGCAGGTCGCCCAGCGAGGCCAGTACCGGGTTCGCCAGCACGGCCAGCAACAGCACCGCCAGCGCGGGCAGGCGCAGCAGCCGGAAGCAATGGCGGCGGAGAAGACGGAGCATCGGCCCGCATCGTAGCGGCTGCCATCGACGTTAGACAATTCCACGTCGCACCGCGGTCGCGAACTGGAACAGGTCTTGCAGTGCCCCCTCCGACCCCGTCGGAAACGCGCCATGTCTGAGCAGGACGAAAGCGGCGAACGCACAGAACTTCCTACCGAAAAACGACGCCGCGAAGCCCGCGAGCAGGGCAACATCCCGCGTTCGCGCGAGCTGGCGACGGCGGCTGTCTTCGGGGCCGGCGTGCTGGCGATCATCGCGATGGGCCCGGGCCTGGCACGCGACACGCTGGGCTGGATGAAGATCGCGCTGACGCCCGACCCCGCGCTGATGCGCCAGCCGGACCAGCTGTTCGGGCATGTCGGCCTACTGCTGCTGAAGCTGCTGGCGGTGGTCGCGCCGGTGGCCGGCATCTGCGTGCTGGCCGGCCTGGCCGCACCGATCGCGATGAGCGGCTTCCAGTTCTCGCAGAAGGCGCTGATGCCGGATTTCAAGCGGCTCAGCCCCGCCGCCGGCCTCAAGCGGCTGTATGGCGCCGAGAGCGTGGCCGAACTGCTGAAGTCGCTGCTGCGCGTGGCCCTGATCGGCGGTGCGGCGGCGATCTGCGTGAAGCTGGGCCTGAACCCGCTGCGGGAACTGCTGACCATGCCGCTGGAACAGGCTGTGCGCAGCGGCCTGACGTTCACCAGCACCCTGCTGCTGGCGACCACCGGCGGCCTGATCCTGCTGGCCGCCATCGACGCGCCGTACCAGAAATGGAACTGGCTGCGGAAACTGAAGATGACGCGCCAGCAACTCCGCGAAGAGATGAAGGAAAGCGAGGGCAGCCCCGAGGTCAAGGGCCGCATCCGCCAGATGCAGCACCAGCTGTCGCAGCGCCGGATGATGGAAGACGTGCCCACCGCCGACGTGATCGTGGTCAATCCGACCCATTACGCGGTGGCGCTGAAATACCAGGCCGGTCAGATGGGCGCACCCACGGTGGTCGCCAAGGGCGTGGACGAACTGGCCATGCGGATCCGCGAAGTGGCCGATGCCCACCGCATCGCCATCGTCTCGGCGCCCCCTTTGGCACGCGCCTTGTATCGCGAAGGTCAACTTGGCCGGGAAATCCCCGTGAGACTCTACGCCGCCGTCGCCCAGATCCTGTCCTACGTGTACCAGCTGCGTGCCTGGCGCGTCGGCGAGGCCCCGCTGCCCGACCTGCCAGCGGTGGACGTGGATGAGCACGGGGGCAAGGCATGAGCGCGCAACCGGTCGGCGGCATGCGCTGGATGGAGATGCTGAAGAACGGCCTCGGCGCACCCCTGGTCGTGCTGGCGCTGCTGGCCATGATCGTGGTGCCCCTGGCACCGCCGGTGCTGGATGCCCTCTTCAGTTTCAACATCGCCATCTCGCTGGTGGTGCTGCTGGCCGTGGTGTACGTGAAGCGGCCACTCGACTTCACCATCTTCCCGATCATCCTGCTGATGACCACGATGCTGCGGCTGGCGCTGAACGTGGCGTCCACCCGCGTGATCCTGCTCAATGGCCAGAACGGCCATGACGCCGCCGGCAAGGTCATCGCCGCGTTCGGCGAATTCGTGGTGGGCGGCAACTACGCGGTCGGCATCGTCGTGTTCGCCATCCTGACCATCATCAACTTCGTGGTGATCACCAAGGGCGCGGGGCGCATCTCGGAAGTGTCGGCGCGCTTCATCCTGGACGCGATGCCCGGCAAGCAGATGGCCATCGACGCCGACCTCAATGCCGGCATCCTGACCCGCGAGGAAGCCAAGGCCCGCCGCGAGGAAGTGCGCGAGGAAGCCGATTTCTACGGCGCGATGGACGGTGCCAACAAGTTCATCCGCGGCGACGCCATCGCCGGCATCCTGATCCTGTTCATCAACCTGGTCGGCGGCTTTGCCGTGGGCATGTTCCAGCACGGCATGGCGGCGGCGGACGCGGCCTCCACCTACACCCTGCTGTCGATCGGCGACGGCCTGGTCGCGCAGCTGCCTGCGTTGCTGGTGTCGTCTTCGGTTGCCATGCTGGTGACGCGCGCCTCGCGCTCGCAGGACATGGGCCAGGCGGTGATGGGCCAGGCCTTCGGCCAGCACAAGGCGCTGGCGGTGTCGGCGGGCGTACTGGGCCTGGTCGGGCTGGTGCCCGGCATGCCCAACGTCGCCTTTTTGACGCTGGCGGCCGGCCTGGGCTACCTGGCCTGGAAAATGTGGAAGCGGACCCAGGAAAGCCCAGAAGCCGCTGCCGGCGACCTGGCGGCCCTGCCCGCACCCGGTGCCCCCGACCGCAACGCCGAACTGACCTGGGACGAGCTGCGCCCGGTCGACCCACTTGGCCTGGAGGTCGGCTACCGGCTGATCCCGCTGGTGGACAAGAACCAGGGCGGCGAACTGATGTCGCGGATCAAGGCCGTGCGCCGCAAGCTGACCCAGGACCTCGGCTTCCTGGTGCCGCCGGTGCACATCCGCGACAACCTCGAACTGCCGTCCAACGGCTACCGCCTGCTGGTGCATGGCGTGCCGGTGGCGTCGGCCGAGATCCATCCCGACCGCGAGCTGGCCCTCGATCCGGGCGGCGCGTTCGGCGCCATCGACGGCATCCCCGGCAAGGACCCGGCGTTCGGGCTGGACGCGGTGTGGATCCAGTCGCACCAGAAAGCCACCGCCGAATCGCTGGGCTATACCGTGGTCGATCCGGCCACCGTGATGGCCACCCACCTCTCGCACCTGGTGCGCGAACACGCGCCGGAGTTGCTGGGCCACGAGGAAGTGCAGCAGCTGCTGTCCCAGCTGGGCCGCAGCGCGCCGAAGCTGGTCGAGGACCTCACCCCGAAGGCGCTGCCGCTGGCCACCGTGGTGCGCGTGCTGCAGAACCTGCTGATCGAGCGCGTGCCGATCCGCCAGCTGCGCCGCATCGTCGAGGCGCTGGTCGAGTTCGCCCCGCAGAACAGCGATCCCGCCGCGCTCACCGCTGCGGTACGCACCTCGCTGGGCCGCTTCATCGTGCAGGAAATCTCCGGCATGGCGCCGGAACTGCCCGTCTATACCTTGGCGCCGAATCTGGAACGCGTCTTGCAGGACAGTACCCAGGGAACCGGCGCGGCGCTGGAACCGGGACTGGCGGAACGCCTGCACCAGAGCCTCGCCGACGTGGTGAACAAGCAGGAAGCCCGCAGCGAGCCTGCGGTGGTGCTGGTACCGGGTTCGGTCCGCGCCGCCCTCGCCCGCCTGGTCCGCCACAGCGTCCCCTCGCTGTCGGTGCTGGCCTACAGCGAGGTTCCCGAGGACAAGCGGTTGAAGCTGGTCGGCACGATCAGCTGAGACCGGAAGCAGCAGAACCCGACGCGACATCGAACCGGATAGCACGCCATGAAAATCAAACGCTTCGTCGCCCCCGACATGCGCACCGCCTTCGCGATGGTCCGGCAGGAACACGGCCCGGACGCGGTGATCCTGTCCAACCGGGTGACCGAGGATGGCATCGAGATCGTTGCTGCCAGCAATTACGACGAAGCGCTGGTGCAGCGCACGCTGGAAGCGATGCGCCCGGCCACGCCCCCTGCGCCGCTGCATCCGCTGCTCGACCCGGCGCCGCAGGCACCGACCGCGAACGCTCCGGCCCTGTCACCGGCCGAAGCCGCCGCCAGCTACTTCGCCCGCCGCCAGCCGGCTGTCCCCGCTGCCCCGCGTGCCGGGACCGCCAAGCCGGCCGTCGCCGCACCCGCGTCGATCGCACCGCCGGCAGCGCCCGTCGCAGCGCCACGCGCGCCGGTGGCCGCCACGCCCGCGCCGATCACCGGCGAGATTCCGGCGCCGGTCGTCCGCGACATCGCGCCGCTGCTGATCGAACCCGAATCCTTCGCCGCCAAGCTGGCCGCCTGCCTGCCGGCCGCTCCCGCCAACGAGCCGGTCGCCGCGAGCGAACCCGCAGCACCGCCGCGCCGTCAGCCCGCGCCGCGCGCCGACGCCGATGACACGCTCGATCTGGATGCGCTGCTGCCCTCGATCGCGCCGCCGGTGTCGCTGCCGGAACCCGAGCCTGCGCCGGTCGTCGCGCTGCACGCCACGCGTGCACCGGTGATCGCACCGGTACCGGCGCCCGCTGCCGTCACCGTACCGACGCTGACCGTCGTCACCGACAACGCCACGCACGCCCGCGAGAGCGACGAGCAGCTGGTGCAGATGCGCGGCGAACTGTCCGCCATGCGCGAGATGATCGAGCGCGAGATGCACCGCCTCACCGACGAACGCCTGCGCGGTTCGCCGGTGCGGATGCAGGCGATGGAACTGATGGAAGACTACGGCTTCGACGCCGGCATCACCCGCGACATCGCCCTGCAGATTCCCGCCGACACCGAATTGCACCGCGGCCGTGGCCTGATGCTGGGCCTGCTGTCGAAGAAGCTGCCGGTGGTCGACACCGACCTGCTGGAAACCGGCGGCGTCATCGCGCTGGTGGGCCCCACCGGCGCGGGCAAGACCACCACCATCGCCAAGCTCGCCGCCTGCTTCGCGCAGCGCTACAACGCACGCGACGTGGCGCTGATCACCACCGACACCGTGCGGGTCGGCGGTCGCGAGCAACTGCACGGCTACGGCCGCCAGCTCGGCATCGCCGTGCACGAGGCCGACAGCGCACAGGCCCTCGCACTGCTGCTGGAGCGCCTGCGCGACTACAAGCTGGTACTGATCGATACCGCCGGCCTGGGCCAGCGCGACCGCAACCTGGTGGGCCAGCTCAACTGGCTGCGCGCATCGGGCCAGGTGAAGACCCTGCTGTGCCTGCCGGCCAACTCGCACTTCTCCGACCTGGACGAGGTCGTCCGCCGCTTCAGCAGCGTGCAGCCGCAAGGCGTGGTGCTGACCAAGCTGGACGAGACAGGCCGCCTGGGCAGCGCCCTGTCGGTAGTCGTGGACCACCAGCTGCCGATGACCTGGGTAACCGACGGCCAGCGCGTTCCCCACGATCTCCACCGCGCCAACAGCGCCCACCTCGTGCTGCGGCTGGACCAGCTGCGCCGCGAAGCCGACGAACCCTGCTCGACCGAGGCCACCCATGTCGCCTGACCACCTGCTGCAGACCAATCCCCGCAGCACGCCGCCGGCCGCCGGCGCATTCCATCCCGTGCGCGTCATCGCCATCACCGGTGGCAAGGGCGGCGTGGGCAAGACCAACGTGTCGGTCAACCTGGCCGTGTCGCTGGCCGAAATGGGCAAGCGCACGCTGCTGATGGACGCCGACCTGGGCCTGGCCAACGTGGACGTGCTGCTCGGGTTGTCGCCGAAGTTCACCCTCGCCGACCTGGTCGCAGGACGTTGCGGACTGGAAGACGTACTGCTGGAAGGCCCCGAGGGCGTGCTGGTGGTTCCCGCCTCGTCGGGTTTCCGCCACATGGCCGAACTGGCGCCGGCCGAGCACGTGGGCCTGGTCAACGTGTTCTCCGAACTGCAGCGGGCGCTGGATTTCATGGTGGTCGACACCGCCGCCGGCATCACCGACAGCGTGCTGACCTTCTGCCAGGCCGCGCAGGACACCGTGGTGGTGGTCTGCGACGAGCCGGCCTCGATCACCGACGCCTACGCGCTGATCAAGGTGCTCGCGCGCGAGCGCGGCCTGGACCGCGTGCACGTCATCGCCAACATGGTCCGCGACCCCAACGAGGGCCGGAAGCTGTATGAAAAACTCGCCCGCGTCTGCGAGCGTTTCCTCGGCGATGTCGCCCTGCACTACCTCGGCGCGGTGCCGCAGGACGACTGGCTGCGCCGTGCGGTGCAGCGCCAGCAGCCCGTCGTGAAAGCCTATCCGGGCAGCCCATCGGCCCGCGCCATCGCCGAGATCGCGCGCATGACCGCACGCTGGCAGCCGCCGCTGGGAGCGCGCGGCAACGTCGAGTTCTTCGTCGAACGCCTGATCCAGCGGGGAGTCGCCGCATGAACACCGCCGCCGCCCAATACCGCGCCGTACAACGCAGCAGTGCGAACGATTTCGTCACCCAGCATGCCGACCTGGTCCGCCGCATCGCCCATCACCTGGCCGCGCGCCTGCCGGCCAGCGTGGAGATCGACGACCTGGTGCAGGCCGGCATGATCGGCCTGCTGGAAGCCTCGCGCAGCTACGATGCCGAGCAGGGCGCCTCGTTCGAGACCTACGCCTCCATCCGCATCCGCGGGTCGATGATCGACGAGATCCGCCGCGGCGACTGGGTACCGCGCTCGGTCCACCGTCGCGCCCGCCAGGCGGCCGCCACCGTGCGCGAGATCGAACAGCGCACCGGCCGTGCCGCCATCGCCACCGAAGTGGCGAGCGCGATGGAAATGCCGCTGCCCGAATACCTGCGCCTGATGGAAGATGCCGCGCGTGGCCAGGTGCTGAGCCTGGAATCGCACATCGACGACCATGGCGAACCCAACACCGCGCGTACCGGCGGCCCCTCGCCGCAGCAGCACTTGGAGCGCAGCGAGTTCCGCCAGCAACTGGTCAAGGCCATCGGCCACCTGCCCGAACGGGAGCAGCTGGTGCTGTCCATGTACTACGAGCAGGAGCTCAACCTGAAGGAGATCGGCGCCGTCCTCGGCGTCAGCGAGTCGCGCGTCTGCCAGATCCACGGCCAGGCCATGGTGCGGCTGCGCGGACGCCTGCAGGTGTTCGAGAAGGCCGACGCCGGCCTGGAAGACAACGACTGAAGAATCCCCACGGCCTGCCGATAAGGCTCCGGTAGGCCGCCGCGTGCAGCCCCTGCCTTGCCGTAGCCCCTGACCGGGCACGCTTTACTGGAGTTCGATGTGACCGCCAACAAGAACATGCGCATCCTCATCGTGGACGACTTTTCCACCATGCGCCGCATCATCAAGAATCTGCTCAATGACCTGGGCTATACCAATACCGCCGAGGCCGAAGACGGCAACAGCGCGTTGACCGCACTGTCCCAGGGCAGCTTCGAGTTCGTGGTCACCGACTGGAACATGCCCGGCATGACCGGCATCGAGCTGCTGAAGGCCATCCGCGCCGACGACCGCTACAAGACCCTGCCGGTGCTGATGGTCACCGCCGAGGCCAAGCGCGAGCAGATCATCGAGGCGGCGCAGAACGGCGTGAACGGCTACATCATCAAGCCGTTCACCGCGCAGACGCTGGAAGAGAAGCTGGGCAAGATCTTCGAACGCCTGGGAGCCGCTGCCTGATGAGCGCCGTGGCCGATGTCGCCGGCGCACGCGCCGCGCTGGTGGAAAAACTGCAGCACGCGCTGGATGCCCTGGAACAGGGCGACGAAGCCGGCTGGCGCCGCGAACTGGATGCCATCGCCGCCTGGCGCACGCAGCCGATGATGCAGGGCCTGGGCCGCCTGGCGCGCGAGCTGGCGCAGACGCTGGGCGAACTGCCGCCCACCGGACCGGGCGAGCTGGACGACGCCTGCGCGCGCCTGGACCATGTGGTGGAAATGACCGAACAGGCCAGCCACACCACGCTGGACCTGGCCGAACAGTGCCGTGGCTACGCCACCCAACTGAAGGGCACCGCGCTGTCGCCCGAGCAGGCGGCGCTGGTGGACAGCATCGGCAAGGGGCTGTCGGAGATGGCCCTGGCGCAGAGCTACCAGGACCTCACCGGCCAGATCATCCGTCGCGTCGCGGGCATCGTCCGTCGCGTGCACGAGGGCTTCGGCGCGCTGGGCCTGCCGCCGCCGGAGAAGAAGAACCCTTCAGATCTGGCCGGTCCGGCCGTTGCTGGTCTGGACCGCAACGCGTTTTCACAGAACGACGCAGACGACCTGCTCTCCGGACTGGGGCTGTAGGCACCCGCGAACGCGCAGCGGAACCGGAGACCTGCCATGCCCGACGCTTCCGCCCGCCGTTCCTGCCATCCCCTCGTCCTGCTGTTCGTGGGATCGCTGCTGGTCTGCGATGTTCTGGTCGGCCGCTTCCTGCGGCGTCGCCACGCGCACGCCCTGCACCTGCTCGATTCCTCCCGCTGATCACCCGTCCCGGTACCTGCCCCGCCCATGTCCGCCGTCACCCCTGAAATCGCCGCCGACTTCCTGATCGAAGCGCAGGAAATCCTCGACCGGCTGGGCGAGCAACTGGTCACGCTGGAACAGGACCCCTCCGACAGCGAGCAGCTGAACGCGGTATTCCGCGGCTTCCACACCCTGAAGGGCGGCGCCGGCTTCCTCGGCATCCAGCCGATGGTCAACCTGTGCCATGCGGCCGAAGAGACGCTGGGCCTGGTGCGCGCCGGCCAGGCGACGCTGGAACCGCAACACTTCGATGCCGCCCAGCAATCGCTGGACTGGCTGCAACAGATGCTGGATGCGATCGGTGCCGGCGAAGACCCGCCACACGCCCCGCAGATGCTGATCGACCAGTTCGATACCCGGGGGGATGCCGCACCCGCCGCGCCGAAACCCACCGCCGCGACAAGCGCCGCGCCCGCTGCGGCCGGCGCGGACCTGATCAGCGACGACGAGTTCGAGGCCTTGCTGGACCAGTTGCACGGTGATGGCGCACCCACCCGCGCCGCTGCGCCCGCACCCGTCGCGCGACCGGCACCTTCGCCCGCGAAACCGGCCGCGCCGAAGCCGGCCGCGAAAACCGGTGGCGAAACCGAACAGACCATCCGCGTGGACACCAAGCGGCTGGACGCCATCGTCAACCTGGTGGGCGAACTGGTGCTGTCGCGCAACCGCCTGAAGACATTGCGCGCGCGCATCCGCGACGAAGAACTGGACCGCGCCGTCAGCAGCCTCGACATCGCCACCGCGCGCCTGCAGACGGCGGTGATGCGCACGCGCATGCAGCCGGTGGGCAAGGTGTTCTCGCGCTTTCCCAAGGTCGCGCGCGACGTTGCCCGCCAGTTGCAGAAGGAAGTGGACCTGGAACTGGTCGGCGCCGAGACGGAGCTGGACCGCAACCTGGTGGAAGCGCTGGCCGATCCGCTGGTGCACCTGGTCCGCAACGCCATCGACCACGGTGTCGAAGTGCCCAGCCTGCGCGAAGCCTGCAGCAAGCCGCGTGCCGGCCACGTACGCCTGTCGGCGCAGCAGGAAGGCGACTTCGTCACCATCGAAATCCGCGACGACGGCGCCGGCATCGATCCCGAACGCCTGCGGGCCAAGGCGCTCGAAAAGGGCCTGATCGATCCCGAAGCCGCCGCGCGTCTGACCCACGACGAATGCCTGCAGCTGGTCTTCCTGCCCGGCTTCTCCACCAAGGCCGAGGTCACCGACATCTCAGGCCGCGGTGTGGGCATGGACGTGGTGCAATCGCGCATCCGCGAACTCAGCGGGCAGATCACCATCCATTCCGACATCGGGCGCGGCAGCCGTTTCGTCATCCGCGTGCCGCTGACCCTGGCGATCCTGCCCACCCTGCTGGTGCAGGCCGGCGACCCCGTCTATGCACTGCCGCTCGCGCGCGTGATGGAAGTGCTGCACGCACCGTCCGAAAGCCTGCGCTGGTTCGATGGCCAGGCCGTGCTGGATCGCCAGAGCCATACCTTGCCCCTGGTCGACCTGCGCCACTGGCTGCAGGTGGACCCGGTGATGACGCCCCTGCTCACCATCGTGGTGCTGCAGATGGGCGAACAACGCTTCGGCCTGATCGTCGATCAGGTGCGCGGCCGCGAAGAAGTCGTCATCAAGCCCCTGCCACGCGCCGTGCGCGGCCTGCCCGGCTACGCAGGCGCCACCCTGATCGGCGACGGCCGCATGGCCCTGATCCTCGACGTGGACGGCCTGCGCGCGACGGCGTGACGCATTGTGCTCCCTGTAGGAGCGACGCAAGTCGCGACCGCACGCCCTGCACAACATGACGCCTGGATGGCGGTGTGACCCGGTCGCAAATAACGTCGCTGCTGCAATCGCCAGGCGACAGCTCGCGATTCCAGATCACGCGCGGCATGACAACCCGGTGTCTGTGTGATCACGGTCGCGACTTGCGTCGCTCCTACAGGACTCACGACTCAAGTCCACCTGAACCGGGCCGATAGATCTGCACATGGACATCTTCAGCCTCATCGGACTCATCCTGGCGCTGGTCGCCCTGGTAGGCGGCAGCATCCTCAAGGGCGCGGGCCTGTCCTCGCTGTGGTCGTCGGCGGCCTTCGTCATCGTGATCCTGGGCACCATCGCCGCGATCCTGGTGCATACGCCGCCGCCGGTATTCAAGCGCGCGCTGTCCATCGTGCGCTGGGTGATCCGGCCACCGGGCACCGATGGCGATGCGCTGATCGCCGAGATCGTCGACTGGAGCAACATCGCCCGCAAGCAGGGCCTGCTGGGGCTGGAGCCGCTGGTCAACCAGCAGGACGACCCGTTCCTGAAGAAGGGCCTGCAGATGCTGGTGGACGGCGTGGAGCCCGAATCGATCCGCCACATGATGGAGATCGACCTCAACGGCCAGGAACACCAGGATCTCGCGGCCGCCAAGGTCTTCGAGGCCATGGGCATCTACGCCCCCACCCTGGGCATCATCGGCGCCGTCTTCGGCCTGATCGCGGTGATGAAGAACCTTGCCGACCCCAGCAAGCTGGGCCATGGCATCGCCGCCGCGTTCACCGCGACGATCTACGGCATCGCCTCGGCCAACCTGTTCTTCCTGCCCATCGCCAGCAAGCTCAAGAGCGTGATCGGTGGGCGCAGCCGCGAACAGGAAATGATCATCGAAGGCCTGATCGCGATCGCGCAGGGCGAGAACCCGCGCAACATCGAGGCCAAGTTGGCCGGTTTCCTGCACTGATCCCTGCGGAACGACGGCGATGGCGCGCAGGAAGAAACACGAGGAGCACGCGAACCACGAGGCCTGGGCGATCCCCTACGCCGACCTGATGACGCTGCTGCTCGCCTTCTTCGTGGTGATGTACGCCATCTCCACCATCAACGAGGGCAAGTACCGCGTGATGGCCGATGCGCTCACGGCGGCCTTCGGCGGTGCCCCGCGCACCATCAACCCGGTGCAGGTGGGCAACCACCAGCTGCAGGGTGCCGACTTCGACCGGCCCTCGCCGATCAAGTCCGGTGCCAAACAGGGACCCTCCGCACCCTCGCCTTCGCCCAACGTCACTCTGCTGGCGGCGATGGCCTCGCAGATGAACCTCTCGCTGGACGCCAAGGGCCTGCAGAGCGCACAGGGCGAGCTCAAGCGCATCGCCGATGACCTGGAGCGCGCGCTGGCACCGCTGATCGACGAGAAGCTGGTCGTCATCAAGCGCTCCGAGTTGTGGCTGGAAGTGCAGATCAACAGCGACATCCTGTTCGCCACCGGCTCGGCGGCGCTGGATCCGCAGGCGCAGCAGACCGTCGGCAAGCTGGCGGAAGTGCTGGGCAACGTACCCAACTCGGTGCGCGTGGAAGGCTATACCGACGACCGCCCGATCCGCACCGCGCAGTTCCCGTCCAACTGGGAACTGTCTTCGGCCCGTGCGGCGAGCGTGGTGCACCTGTTCGTCCGCGACGGAATTCCGCCGGAGCGGCTGGCGATGATCGGCTACGGCGAGTTCCGGCCGATCGGCGACAACGCCACCCTCGAAGGCCGCAACGCCAACCGCCGCGTGCTGCTGATCATCCTGGCCAGCCCGGCCGGCCCGGCACCGAACTTGCATGCCCAGGAACAGGCCGTCGAAGCGCCGTCAGTGATCGCACTGCCGTCGCTGCCGACCCACGCCGCGTCGCCCATGCCCGGAGCGCCGCCGGCGCCCCAGGTCCATGAAGGAGTCCAGTGATGCGCGTGTGGGCAATCGCCAACCAGAAAGGCGGCGTCGGCAAGACCACCACCACCCTCGCCCTCGGGCGCGCCCTGGCCATGCGTGGCCGTCGCGTGCTGCTGGTCGACCTGGATCCGCATGCGTCGCTGACGCGCGCGTTCGGCGTGCCCGCCGAGCCGCAGCCTGCCGGCGTGCTGGACCTGTTCGACGAGCAGCCGCCGCTGCTCGCCAGCGTGGCGCGCGCCACCGAGATCGAGAACCTCGCCTTCGTTCCGGCACAGACACCACTGGCCACGCTGGAGCGCCGCAGCGCCACCCAGCCAGGTCTGGGCCTGGCCCTGTCCAATGCGCTCGCGCGCGGCGGCCAGACCTGGGACCACGTGCTGTTCGACTGCCCGCCCACGCTGGGCCTGCTGATGGTCAATGCGCTGGCTGCCGCCGACCACGTCATCATTCCGACCCAGACCGAACCGCTGGCGCTGCACGGCCTGAAAGGCATGTGCCGCACCGCCGACATGATCCAGCGCTCGCGCCATCGCGAACTGCCGGTCTCGATCCTGCCCACGCTCTACGACAAGCGCACCCGCACCGGTGCCGAGACGTTGAAGGCGATGCAGGACGAGTACGGCGGACGCGTCTGGAACGACGCCATCCCCAATGACACGCGCATCTGCAGCGTCGATGCACTGACCCGTTCCAGCCCCGCCGCGCAGTATCCCGGCCGCGGCCTGTCGGCGTACCGCCGCGCCCTGGACTGGCTGTTGCTGACGGAAGCACGCGCCACCGAGCAAGCCGCATGACCACGCCCGCCGTCCTCGACGACTACCTGCACGACCTGCTGGGCGACGTGGGCACGGCGACCGCCGCCGCCCCGTCCCTGACCGCGGTCGCCGCGGAAACAGCCGCCACCGGGACATCGCCCGATGCGGCCGACACACCGGCATCGCCCGCCGCGAACGTCAAAGCTCCCCCTGCGCTGGCGATCGCACCGGTACGTGCAGGCAGCGACGCCGACATGATCGGCGACGACGAATTCGAAGCGCTGCTGGACCAGTTGCACGGCAGCGGCGCGCCCACCGCCGTAACCAGTCCTCCCAGCGAACCCGTCGTCACCGCCCCGCCCGCGCCTGCGCTCGCCGTCGCACCTGCGCGCGCAGGCAGCGCCAGCGACATGATCAGCGACGACGAGTTCGAGGCCCTGCTGGATGACCTGCACGGAAGCGCGGCGCCTACCGCGCGGGTTTCCGAACCCGCGCCGGTCGCCGCTCCGGTCGCTGCACCCGCTGCACGCCCCGTGCAGGCGCCGCGCGCGCTGCCGCCGCTGCCGAGCAAGCCCTACCTGCAGGAGGCATTGCCCGATACCGGCGAGCGCCGCCGCGCGACCGAACGCAAGACCCGCTGGCTGCGGCTGCGCTGCGACCAGCAGCATTACGCGCTGGAACTGCTGAAGGTGCAGGAGGTCGTGCGCCCCGCCACCCTGCTGCCCCTGCGTGGTGCCGCGCCGCACATGCTGGGCGTGATGAACCTGCGCGGGCAGGTGGTGCCGGTCATCGACATGGGCCTGTACCTGGGCCGCAGTGCGATCGACACCGATGCCGCCACGCGCATCGTGGTGCTCGAGGAGCATGGCGAGACCCTCGGCCTGCGCGTCAGCGCGGTGGAGGACGTCGCCAACCTGACCGACAACCAGATCGAATCCCCGGACAACGCCCGCGTCGGCCGCATCGCCAACCCGCTGTTCCGCGGCGTGGCGCGCCTCAACGAACGTGCGGTGATCCTGCTGGATGCCTCGCAGCTGCTCACCTAGGCCATGGCGATGGCAGGTCGACGCGCATCACATATTCACACCGGACGCTCAAGAGTGGCCCGCGTGCGCCGATACCCCACTAGAGCCGCCCTTCCGGAGACACGATGAGCGCAGTGCCCCTGGGTGATGACCTCGGCATCGAGGCCGCCACCGACCTCAAGCAACACCTGGCCATGCATGTCGCACAGCCTGGCCCGCTGGTGCTGGACGCCGGCACGGTGCAGCGCGTGCACACCGCCAGCCTGCAGGTGCTGTGCAGCTTCGTGCGCCAGCGCGAGCAGGCCGGGCTGGCCACCGACTTCAGCGCGGTCAGCCAGAACTTCCGCGACGCGGCACGCCTGCTCGGCCTCGCGCCGCAGCTTGGCCTGGCGACCACCAACAACGAAAACAACATGCAACAAGTGGAGAACGCCGCATGAGCGCACGCATTCTGGTAGTGGACGATTCGGCCTCGATGCGACAGATGGTCGCTTTCGCCCTGACTTCGGCGGGTTATTCGGTGGATGAAGCCGAAGATGGCCAGGTCGCGCTGGGACGTGCGCAGGGGCAGAAGTTCAACGCGGTGGTCACCGACGTCAACATGCCCAACATGGACGGCATCTCGCTGATCCGCGCCCTGCGCGGCATCCCCGACTACAAGTTCACGCCCATGCTGATGCTGACCACCGAATCGGCCGCCGACAAGAAGGCCGAAGGCAAGGCCGCTGGTGCCACCGGCTGGCTGGTCAAGCCGTTCAATCCGGAACAGCTGGTCGCCACCGTCCAGAAAGTCCTGGGCTGAGCCCCGCACTTCCTCCCCACTTCGCATACCGCCACAGGGCTCCACCGCAATGAACATGGACATGCAGCGCTTCCACGCCACGTTCTTCGAGGAAAGCCGCGAAGGGCTGGAAGCCATGGAAGCCGGCCTGCTGTCGCTGGAACAGGGCAGCCGCGACGGCGACCTGATCAACTCCATCTTCCGTGCGGCGCATTCCATCAAGGGCGGTTCGGCGACGTTCGGCTTCGACGCCATCGCCGGCATGACCCATGTACTGGAAACCCTGCTGGACGAACTGCGCGCCGGCCAGCGCGCCGTCAGCCCGCCGGCGGTCGACGCGATGCTGGCCTCGGTGGACGTGCTGCGTGCCCTGCTGGCCGAGGCCGAACACGGCACTCCGGCCGACCCCGCCGCCGTGCAGGCCATGAAGGACCGGCTCAACGCCGTCCTGTCCGGCCAGGATGCGCCTGCCGCCACGCCCGCCGCCGCCGCCGCCAAGGCCGACGAAACGCCGGAAGGCTGGAAGATCGGCTTCACCCCCGCGCCGTC
This sequence comes from Pseudoxanthomonas sp. LARHCG66, assembly GCF_052871755.1. NCBI lineage: Bacteria > Pseudomonadati > Pseudomonadota > Gammaproteobacteria > Lysobacterales > Lysobacteraceae > Pseudoxanthomonas > Pseudoxanthomonas sp. LARHCG66. The sequence continues at coordinate 44,069 of NZ_JBIXJW010000010.1, forward strand.
ACTGTTCATGAGCGGCAATGATCCGCTGCGCATCCTGCGCGAACTGGAACACCTCGGTCCGCTTGAGATCGCGTGCCGGATGGAGCGCCTGCCGGGCTTCGAGCAGATCGATCCGCTGGAAGCCTATCTCGCATGGGACCTGGGCCTGATCGGCAAGGTGCCGCGCAGCGCCGTCGACGACGTGTTTGCCTGGGTCGTGGATGACTGCGAACTCGACATCCAGCCGATGCAGCGCGATGCGCTGCCGGTGGACGCCGTGGCCGTGGCTGCGCAGCCGGTCGCCCCGGTTACCGCCAGCGGTGCGCAGGCACCGGCAGGCGCCGCGCCCGCCGCCAACGACACCGCAGAAACCTCCATCCGCGTCAGCGTCGACAAGATCGACGGCCTGATCAACCTCGTCGGCGAACTCGTCATCACCCAGGCCATGCTGAAGCAGGTCTCCGGCCTGCTCGACCAGGCCCAGTGCGAGCGCCTGTTCGCCGGTCTGGACCTGCTGGAACGCAACACGCGCGACCTGCAGGAAGCCGTCATCGGCGTGCGCATGCTGCCGGTGGATGCCGTGTTCCGCCGCTTCCCGCGCCTGGTTCGCGACCTGTCCGCACGCCTCGGCAAGCAGGTGCGCCTGCGCACCATCGGCGAAGGCACCGAACTGGACAAGGGCCTGATCGAACGCATCGCCGATCCGCTGGTGCACCTGGTCCGCAATTCCATCGACCATGGCCTCGAACTGCCCGATGCGCGCCGCGAGGCGGGCAAGGACGAAACCGGCACGATCACGCTGGCGGCGTCGCACCAGGGCGGCCATATCGTCATCGAAGTCAGCGACGACGGCCGCGGCCTGAATCGCGAGCGCATCCTGGCCAAGGCCGCCGAGCGCGGCCTGGCCGTGCCGGAGAATCCCAGCGATTCGCAGGTCTGGGACCTGATCTTCCAGCCGGGCTTCTCCACCGCCGAAGCCGTGACCGATCTCTCCGGTCGTGGTGTGGGCATGGACGTGGTCCGCCGCAACATCCAGGCACTGGGTGGCGAAGTGCAACTGGAAAGCGCGTCCGGCAGCGGCACGCGCGTGGTCATCCGGCTGCCACTGACCCTGGCCATCCTGGACGGCATGGGCGTGTCGGTCGGCGAGGAAACCCTGATCCTGCCGCTCGGCTACGTGCTCGAGGCCCTGCAGCCGCAGGCCGAGGACGTGCGCACGGTGGCCGGCGACGGCCGCGTGCTGCGCGTGCGCGGCGAATACCTGCCCATCGTGTCGTTGAACGACTACTACCGCTACGGCCAGAGCGAGGCGGAAGATCCGCTGGTGGTCGTGGTGGAAGCCGACGGCCAGAAGCTGGCGCTGGAAGTGGACGAGCTGATCGGCCAGCAGCAGGTCGTGGTCAAGAACATCGAAAACAACTACCGCCGCATCGACGGCATTTCCGGCGCCACCATCCTCGGTGACGGCCGCGTGGCCCTGATCGTCGATGTCGGCGGACTGGTCCGCGCACGCAAGACGCTGCAGGCGGCCTGACGCCGCCGCTCCACCTTTTCACGAATGCGCCGTCACCGGACGCGACCGTAGACTGGTCGCGGCAGGCGGGCGCTTGCCCACACCCAGCAGGTAAATCCATGAAGTACATCTCCACCCTCGCCCTGGCCCTGATGGCCATCCATGCCAGCGCCCGTGCCGAAGACGCCGGCACCCACGCCACCGCCTGGCCGCCGAAGATCACCTTCGCCAACGGCACCGAGCTGAGCCTGGGCGGCAACCTGCAGTACGACGCCAACCACTTCTCGGGCACCGGCTACAACGGCGCGGCGCTGGAAGATGACGACGCCTGGCGCCGGCAGGAAATCGGCGTGACGCTCAAGCGCAAGGGCGTGTACGACTTCGGCGCGACCTTCGATTTCGAAGCCAAGACCTGGAACGACGTCGCCCTGCGCGTCGAAACCAAGGCGCTGTTCGGGCACGATGCAGGCAAGCTGCGCGTCGGCCAGATGAAGCTGCCGCTGGGATTCGAAGGCAATACCGCCACGCGCAGCGCAGCCTTCGTGGAAGCCTCGCTGCCCACGCAGGCGTTCTACCAGGGGCGCCGCACCGGCATCGACTGGGCCTTCGAGCGTGAGGCCTACATCGTCAACGCCGGCTACTTCTTCGAATCCGACCTGCAGGGCAACAACAAGGGCGACACCGCCGCCGCGCGCGTGGCATGGACCCCCCTCAAGCAGGCCGGCAACGTGCTGCACCTGGGCATCTCGGCCGCACAGGAGCGACCGGACAGCGAAGTCAACGGACTGGGCGTGACCGTCTACCCGAGCGCGCGCTGGCGCGCCAAGCCGGAAGCCGCACTGACGGCGGTACGGCTGGTGGACTCGGGCACGCTGACGCGCGTGGACCGCATCGACCGCAACGGCCTGGAAGCCCTGTGGATCCATGGCGCGTGGTCGCTGCAGGGCGAATACCTGCGCCAGAAGACCACGCGCGAGCTCGGCCTGCCTTCGTATTCGGCGGATGGCGCCTACGTGTTCGGCAGCTGGATGGTGACCGGCGAGTCGCGCGCCTACAGCGCCGGAAACGTCGGCAATCCGAAGCCGAAGGGCAAGTACGGTGCGCTTGAACTGCTCGCACGCTACAGCCGCATCGACCTGGACAGCGATGGCATTGCAGGCGGCCGCGAAGACAACTGGACGCTCGGCGCCACGTGGTACCTCGCGCAGAACTTCAAGTTCCAGGCCAACTACGTGAAGGTGGATGCCGAGCGCGGCGCGTTCTCCGCCAGCCCCGACGTGTTCGAACTGCGCGCACAGATGCATTTCTGATCGCGCACTACGCCGGACGCGTCGCGCGCGTCACAGTTCGCGCGCGACGCAGGCCGGCAATCAGGTAAACACGATTACTTTCCCGCCGAACGGTCATAAAGAAGCCACCAGGGCCGCCGTTACCTCCTCTGCAGACGATGCAACGCCGGCAAGGCCGGATCGGGACGGGGAACCCCTCATCGATACCGCGACGTCCACATACCCGTGGGCGCTGGCTGGCTGCACGCCTTCCATGCTCAACCGGAGATGCATCACATGAAATGGTTCCAGAACCTGTCCATCGGCCGGAAGCTGGCCGTCGCTTTCGCCCTCACCGCCCTGATGACCGTCATCCTGGGCGTGTTCTCGCTGCTGCGCCTCGGCGCGTTGAACGACAAGCTGCAGGCCGTCAGCGGCGTCGACATGCCGTCCGTCCAGTACATGGGCGAAGTACGTTCGCAGCTGGGCGAATTCCGGACCTTCGAGATCGCCCAGCTGACCCGCCTGGACGAACCCGACGCGATCATCGACTACAACAAGCGCATGGCCGCCAGCAAGAAGATCGTCGAAGAGCAGCAGGCGCTGTTCGAGGCGCTGCCGACCGATGACAAAGAGAAGCAGCTGTACACGGACGTCACCACGAAGCTGACCGCCTATTTCGACGCGCGCAAGGAAATCGATGCCGCGCTTGAAGCAGGTGACTACGTGCTTGCGCAGTCCGTCTCGGACGAAAAGTCGCGTCCGCGCCGCCGCGACCTGTTCGCTGCGCTGAAGACGCTCAACGAGCACAGCGTCGACGTACTGAACGAAGAGATCGCCAATGCCGACGCCGGCTACCGCGCCAGTGCGCGCGCCATCGTCGCCGGCATGATCGGCCTGACGCTGCTGGCGATCGGCCTGGGCTGGGTCATCGCGCGTGCCATCGTCAAACCGGTCGACGAAGCCGTGCGCGTCGCCAACGACGTGTCCGCCGGCAAGCTCGACGGCCGCATCGACACGTCGCGCAAGGATGAGGTCGGCCAGTTGCTGTCCGCCATGCAGCGCATGCAGATGCAGGTGGTATCGGTGATCGGCGCGCAGGGCGAGATGGCGCGCCGCCACGACGAAGGCCAGATCAGCTACCGCATCGACGACGGCGATTTCCCCGGCGAGTACGGCCGCATGGTGCGCGACACCAATGCGCTGGTGGCACAGCACATCGGTGTGAAGATGCGGCTGGTCGAGGTGATGCAGCGTTACGCCATCGGCGACCTGTCAATGGACATGGACCGCCTGCCCGGCGAGAAGGCGAAGATCACCGAAGCCATGGATGCCACCAAGGCGAACCTGTCGGCCATCAATGGCGAGATCAAGCGTCTGGCCAGTGCCGCTGCTTCAGGCGACTTCACCCACCGCGGTGACGCCGAAAAGTACCAGTACGACTTCCGCGACATGATCGACGGCCTGAACCGGCTGATGGAAACCACCGACAGCAACCTGGCCGATGTGTCCTCGCTGCTGCGTGCGATCGCCGATGGCGACCTGACAGCCCGCATGGAAGGCGACTTCCACGGCGTCTTCGCCACCATGCGCGACGATGCCAACGCCACCGTCGCCCAGCTGACCGAGATCGTCGGCGGCATCCAGATGGCGGCCACCAGCATCAACACCGCTGCCGGTGAGATCGCCTCCGGCAACAATGACCTGTCGCGCCGCACCGAACAGCAGGCCGCCAACCTGGAAGAGACCGCCGCTTCGATGGAGGAACTGACCTCCACCGTGCGCCAGAACGCCGAGTCCGCCCGCCAGGCCAACCAGTTGGCCATCGGTGCCGCCGGCGTGGCTTCACTCGGTGGCGATGTCGTCGGCCAGGTGGTCACCACGATGCGCGACATCGAGCAGTCCTCCAAGAAGATCGCCGAGATCATTTCGGTCATCGACGGCATCGCCTTCCAGACCAACATCCTGGCCTTGAACGCGGCGGTGGAAGCCGCCCGTGCCGGCGAGCAGGGTCGCGGCTTCGCGGTGGTCGCTTCCGAAGTGCGCACCCTCGCCCAACGTTCGGCCAATGCCGCCAAGGAGATCAAGGGTCTGATCGAGAACTCGGTGGATCGCGTGGCCGACGGCTCGGCGCTGGTGAACCAAG
>NZ_JBIXJW010000011.1:0-23214 GCF_052871755.1 Pseudoxanthomonas sp. LARHCG66
TTCGCGGTGGTCGCTTCCGAAGTGCGCACCCTCGCCCAACGTTCGGCCAATGCCGCCAAGGAGATCAAGGGTCTGATCGAGAACTCGGTGGATCGCGTGGCCGACGGCTCGGCGCTGGTGAACCAAGCCGGCACGACGATGGGCGAGATCGTCGCCAGCGTGCAGCGCGTGACCGACATCATGGCCGAGATCTCCGCGGCCTCGCAGGAACAGTCGGCCGGCATCGAGCAGGTCAACCAGACCATCACCCAGATGGACGAGACCACCCAGCAGAACGCTGCACTGGTCGAAGAAGCCACCGCTGCCGCGCGTTCCATGGAAGAACAGGCCGGTGCGCTGACCCAGAGCGTGTCGGTGTTCAAGCTGCATGCCACCGTCAGTGCCCCGGTCCGCCAGGCCATCGCGGCGGCCGCAGCACCGCGGCCGGCAGCGCCACCGAAGGCCGTGGCCCGCAAGCCGGTCGCCCGCAAGCCCGAGCCGGCACTCGCCGACGGGGACTGGCAGGAGTTCTGATCGCGGATCGGAACACGCGGCTGAAGCACCCCGCACGGCCCGGACTTTCCGGGCCGTGCCTGTCTGGGCTGCCCCGTTCGCACAGGTATCCGCATTTACCGTTCGTCGGGGAAATCCCCACAGGGACTCAATGACCGAACTGTGACGCCGATATCGGATCAGCTACCACCACAAACCCGCCCTGCCCCCATGAATCGACTGAAGCGCCTTTCTCTCGGCAGCAAGCTCGCCCTCCAGGTCACTGTCGCCGTGGCCGTCGTCCTCACCCTCCTCGCCGCCGTCGTGCAGCGGCAATCCAGCCGCGCCATCGAGGCGCGTGCCCTGGCCGATCTCGACGTCGCCGCGCAGGTGATGCTGGAGTCCATCGCCCTCTACGACAGCACCCTGACCGACGCCACGCAGCGGATGGCCAGGAGTTTCCGCGCAGCCCTGCCTTCCGGTGATGTGTCGATCGATGCCGGACGTACCACGCCGATCGGCGACTTCGAGGTTCCCGAGCTGCGTTTCGGTACGCAGGCGATCAACCTGGACTTCACCACCGTCGACCGCTTCACCGAAGCCACCGACGTGGTCGCGACCCTCTTCGTGCGCCAGGGCGACGATTTCATCCGTGCCACCACGTCGCTGCGCAACACCGAGGACGAGCGCGTCATCGGCACCGCGCTGGACCACAAGCACCCGGCATACGCGCTGATCCTCCAGGACAAGCCCTACACCGGCCGCGCGCGCCTCTTCGGCCGCGACTACATGACCCACTACGAGCCGCTGCAGGATGCGGAAGGCAACACCATCGGCATCCTGTTCGTCGGCCAGAACTACGGCGATGGCCTCGCGGCGCTGAAGGACAAGCTGCGCAACACGGCACTGGGCGAAGCGGGCTATTTCTTCGTGGTGGATATCGCCGAAGGCGAGCACCACGGCACGCTGGCCGCGCATCCCGCCAGCCAGGACGCGCTGTATTCCTCGGTGGTGGACGCCGACTCCGTGCCGGAGATGAAGGCGCTGCTGGCGCAGGACCATGGTCACACCGTGCTCGACATCGCACCCAAGACAGGCGAAGAGGCCGTACCCGCACTGGTCGCGGTGAAACAGTTCACCCCGTGGAAGTGGGCGCTGGTGGCCGTGGAGCCCCGCTCCACCGTGCTGGCCTCCAGCCATGCGTTGACGGTCATCATCCTGCTGCTGTCGCTGCTGGCGCTGGCGGTCATCGCGACGCTGACCTGGCTCGGCGTGCGCCGCGTGGTCTCGCGTCCGCTGCGTGGCGCCGTCGCCATCGCCGAGGAGGTGGCCGCGGGCAAGCTGGACACTCGCATCGACACCTCACGCCATGACGAGGTCGGCCAACTGCTGTCGGCCATGCGCCATGTGCAGACCCAGGTCGTGTCGGTGATCGAGGCACAGACCGAGATGACGCGCCGCCACGACGACGGCCAGATCAGCCACCGCATCGACGACAGCGCGTTCCCCGGCGAGTACGGCCGCATGGTGCGCGACACCAATGCGCTGGTCGCCTCGCACATCGCGGTGAAGATGCGACTCGTCGAGGTGATGCAGCGCTACGCGATCGGCGACCTGTCGGTGGACATGGACCGTTTGCCCGGTGAAAAGGCGGTGCTGACGCAGACGATGGATGCCACCAAGGCCAGCCTGTCGGCCATCAATGGCGAGATCAAGCGCCTGGCGATGTCCGCCGCCTCGGGCGACTTCAGCCAGCGCGGCGACGTGGGCAAGTACCGGCACGATTTCCGCGAGATGATCGGGGGACTCAACCAGTTGATGGAGACCACCGACGGCAACCTCGCCGAGGTGTCCGAACTGCTGCAGGCGATCGCACGCGGCGACCTGACCGCACGGATGGAAGGCGATTTCCACGGCGTCTTCGCCACCATGCGCGATGATGCCAACGCCACCGTCGCCCAGCTGACCGAGATCGTCGGCGGCATCCAGATGGCGGCCACCAGCATCAATACCGCCGCCGGTGAAATTGCATCGGGCAACAACGACCTGTCGCGCCGCACCGAACAGCAGGCCGCCAACCTGGAAGAAACCGCCGCCTCGATGGAGGAACTGACCTCCACCGTGCGCCAGAACGCCGAGTCCGCCCGCCAGGCCAACCAGTTGGCGATTGGCGCGGCCGATGTCGCCTCCCAGGGCGGTGAGGTGGTCGGTCGCGTGGTCACCACGATGACCGACATCGAGCAGTCATCGAAGAAGATCGCCGAGATCATTTCGGTCATCGACGGCATCGCCTTCCAGACCAACATCCTGGCCTTGAACGCTGCAGTGGAAGCCGCACGTGCGGGCGAACAGGGTCGCGGCTTCGCGGTGGTCGCCTCCGAAGTGCGCACCCTCGCCCAGCGTTCGGCCAATGCCGCCAAGGAGATCAAGGGTCTCATCGAAACGTCGGTAGACAAGGTCGCCGAGGGTTCGGCGCTGGTGCACCAGGCCGGCACGACGATGGGTGAGATCGTGGCCAGCGTGCAGCGCGTGACCGACATCATGGCCGAGATCTCCGCCGCCTCGCAGGAACAGTCGGCTGGCATCGAGCAGGTCAACCAGACCATCACCCAGATGGACGAGACCACCCAGCAGAACGCCGCACTGGTGGAGGAAGCCACCGCTGCCGCGCGTTCGATGGAAGAACAGGCCGGTGCGCTGACCCAGAGCGTGTCGGTGTTCAAGCTGCAGGCCGCCTCCCGTGCCCCGGTGCGCCAGGCCCCTGTGGCCGCCGCTATACCGCGGCCGGTGGCGACGCCCAAGGCCGCAGTCCGCAGGCAGCCCGCACGCAAACCGGAACCCGTGCTTGTCGAGGGAGATGGCGAGGGTTGGCAGGAGTTCTGAGTGGCTCGTATGAAACCGCCCGCAACAAGCACACAGCCAAGAAATTCCGGGCCCTGTACTTTCATGCGAAGCAAGGAAATCCGTGAAGATTCACTCTGTAGGATGGGTTGAGCCATAGGCGATACCCATCGAGCACGTGGTGCTTTCATCACGATGATGGGTATCGCTTCGCTCAACCCATCCTACGCGCTAGTTTACTGGCACCCAAGCTGCGCCTGGGTTCATCCATGTCTATCTTAGACCTCGGTCAACCAACCAAAAACACGCCAATCAGCGTGATCTCTAGCCGCACCCACCGCGCCATAGGGAACCTTCCTGCCGTCGTCGCCAACTCGACACGGCAATATTGTGCTGAACCTATCCATTGGCAGAGTATCCCAACGCATCCGAGTACACTCGCGCCAACGCCGGATTTGACTTCCAGCCGGAGAACTCTGACTTGATCCAGGGGGAACTCAGCAAATGCTCGACCGCTCCTTGGCATACGCGTTTGGTCAAGCTTTCGTCGCCTTTCAGAATTGCTTCCTCAAGAGCCTCCCTCAAGGCCGCGCGCCGCTCCGCGTTCGCAGGCCCTGGATTCAATTCATAAGCACTTGCCAAATGGCGAGCTGCCTCATAACCCGTCAATGCCCAGTCACCTCCGACATCTTCAAGGAGGCATCTAGCGAGAAATGACTTGGAGAAGGCGAACCACTCGTCTTGAGAGATTCCGTTCGACACACGTGGCAATAGATGAGGACTCACAAGAACGGCAAAAGCCACGCCTTGAACTTCTAAGCTCGCACTCCTCATCCAGGTAGCGACGAGAGCAGATGAAATTTCCGTGACCTTACCGTCAGCCACTTCGAGTACAGCACGCTCCGCGTCAGCAAGGTCGCTCATTAGGGATCAATCCGGAAAGTGTCACGTCGGTGGCGGAGGCGGCGGGCCAGGCTGCAACATTTGCGTGCATGGTAGGCACACCATCAAAAAAATTGTCGGGAAAGCAGGACTGATCGCCGCTGGGGTCGGCACAGGCTTCCCCGCGGCCCCCGGCTTGAATCGAACTGGCGGAGTTGCGAAAACTGGCCCAGGAGACGGCGTAGGGCAATTGTCGCAGTTCTTTGACCGATAGATCTCTTCGCAATTGGCGTACCCCGTCCAGAGTTGACCAATCTCTTCCGCATGCCTATTGCCCCCCCTCGGTGCAGGATTGGCTCGGTCCCACCCTTCATGGGACGTGATCATTCTCTGGAACTCATGCATCTTTGCTTTCAGCATCGGGCATGTGTCAGTCCTGTAGCACTTTGTGCTTGCGGGGGAGTGATATGGGCCGCCACGATTTCGTCCATTGTGCAGACCCAAGGGGTCCAGTCCTTGAAGAGGATTTCCATCGACATAGGAATACGTGCTTAGCCCACCCTTTAGGCCGATGGGATCACTCTCAATGAAGCGACCAGTTTCGGTCTCAAAGTCTCGAAAATAGTTGTAATTGAATAATGATGCCTCGTCGTAAAGCTGCCCCGGGAATCGCATATCTAGTGGCAACGGAACGCCATCGGCGTCTGGGTCGGACTCTGGAGGGGTGCTTCCGAAGCCCTCACCCTTCATGTCCCAAGCCCATACCGAGACGTCACGCGTCGGATCCACAACAGCCCGCGGCGTCCCCAAATGATCCGGCTCGATGTAATACGGGCGCCCCCCTTCCGTCACGCCCACCGGCATGTCATCCATCCATATCGCCTGCTGCGACACCACGCCTGAGGTGCCGTAGTTGCCCAGCCAGTGCCCCGCCTCATCGTAGAGCGCTTGCGTCTCAGACGCACCCAGATGTCTGCGAACCTGCTCTCCTCGCCCGCTGTACGCATACTCCATGGCCAGCACGCCACCGTTGCGCACCCGACTCATTCGGCCCGCATCGTTGTACTCGAACTCACGGGAAGCACCGATAGACAGCGTGTTGCCGACGGCGTCGTAGGCGCGATTCTCACCCGCCACCGAATCCAGCCGATGGCTGTTGGCCGGATACGCATAGGCCTTCGTGCCGAACGAGTCCGTGTAGCTGATCCGGTTACCCGTCTTGTCGTACTCGTACTTGTCCAGGACCGCCTGGGCCGGGCCATCGAGCGCTTCCGTCAGGCGACCCAACGCGTCGTAGCGGTACTCCATCGGTGGTGAGCTGCCGCTATCGATGTCGACCAGGTTGCCGACCGCGTCATAACCATAGGTCAGATCCAGACCGCCCGTCACTCCCCGGATCGACGTGGGACGGTAGTCCAGGTCGTTACCGCGGGTTGGCAAAGAACACGGCGCAGATACTGACATCGTTCGCGTTGTCGAACCTGTGGATGTCGCGCCTAGAGTTGTCGCCGACGGCAGGGTAATGCCGTTCGGAAGACGGGAAAGCCCGTCGCAACTCGCTGGAAAGCGCGAAAGAAAGTACCATCGATCATGTTTCGAGGCCCCAACGCTGAAATTCAAGCATCAGAGCGTGTTGTTCTTACCATCCCTAGCGAGCTAAAGCACATTTGGGCATGGATCTCCCTCTCGAAAAAAGAAATCCCCCAAAGTGGGCTCCTTGTATGTTGATCGCCTTTTATTTGGGAGCAATCCCGAGCAGCCCTTGTATTTAGATTTCGTAAGAATGAATTCTTGATCTTCGTTATCTTGAATTAGCGTTATCGCATCCTCGGATTCATGCCAGCGCCCCGTCGCGAAATCCTTTCCTTTTTCGCACACGTCGCAACGCACGTAGTACCTGTAGACTCCTGAAGAGTCGAGCTCTATTACTCGCATGTAGTCACGGCCCGCGATCCAAGCTGACGATGAAGGCGCTTCAATTTTCTTCTTTGTGTGCATCCATAGAACGATTCCTGTTGCGATGAGAATCAGGACTAGAAAACATATCCTATAAAGCCGACGCTGGTGAGCCATCATCTCGCTCCAGAGAAACAAGTTAGCGATTCAAATTACTGCCTTATCCCATACTGTCCATACAAAATATTAATCACACTTTGAGACTTGTCACGGATCGCTCGCAATATAGATTCTCTGCAGTCGTCATCGCACCCATTAACCTGTCGAAGCTTTTCTGCGAGACAACGCAGTTGTGCCGCGTGCGCATATAGTTCGGTTGCTCTGCTATCTGTATCACTTAGATGGCGAACCCGCCAGTAGGCAGGCTCCCAGAATCTTTCTTTACAAATTCCTGGAGCATTTTTCTTTGCATATTCTATATGCGAATTTTCATGTACAAGAGTGCATTCTCCAATTATGGCCGAACATTTTGGATAGAACCTCCTAATGGTATTTTCATTGACTTCCGGCCTTAAAGAACCCTTCGAGCAAGATACCCACCCCATTACTCCAGAAGCAGTTACGGGGCCATCGCTCAAATATGGCGTCAATCCAAAAAAATCCCAAGAAGTAAGCGGTTGTGCGTTTGAGTACAGATAGGTATTCACTCCACCCCTCAACCCAATCGGATCGGACTGCAAATAGCCACCCTTACCCGGATCGTAATCCCGGAAGTAGTTGTAATTCATGCCTGTCGCCGCATCATACCGTTGACCGGGAAACCGCATATCAAAAGCAAAAGCCACACCATCACCGTCAGCATCCTGATCCGGCGGCGTGTTACCAAAGACTTCACTCTTCGACTGCCACGCCCATACAGCGACATCGCGGACATGGTCCAACACTGTGCGCGGCGTCCCCAGATGATCTGGCTGGATGTAGTACAACTGCCCAACATCCAGGACACCTACCGGCATGTCATCCATCCAGACAGTCTGCTGCGACACCGCGCCAGAAGTCACATAGTCGCCAAGCCACCGCCCTGAGTCATCGTAGAGCGTGTAGGTGCTTGCTGCTCCGAGGTGCTTGCGAACCTGCTCCCCTCGCCCGTTGTAGCCATACTCCATGGCCAGCACGCCACCGTTGCGCACCCGACTCATTCGGCCCGCATCGTTGTACTCGAACTCACGGGAAGCACCGATAGACAGCGTGTTGCCGACGGCGTCGTAGGCGCGATTCTCACCCGCCACCAAATCCAGCCGATGGCTGTTGGCCGGGTACGCATAGGCCTTCGTACCGAACGCGTCCGTGTAGCTGATCCGGTTACCGGTCTTGTCGTACTCGTACTTGTCCAGGACTGCCTGGGCCGGACCATCGAGCGCCTCCGTCAGGCGACCCAACGCGTCGTAGCGGTATTCCATCGGTGGCGAGCTGCCGCTATCGATGTCGACCAGGTTGCCGACCGCGTCATAGCCATAGGTCAGGTCCAGACCGCCCGTTCCTCCCTGGATCGAAGTCGGACGGTAGTCCAGGTCCACGTCGCGCTGCATGACACGACCATTGCCGTACACCCATCCTGCGATGGGACCGAAGGGGTGGTAGGTCGCCTGGTGCAGCAGAATTTCCCGCACCTGTCCCGGCCGGGTGACGCCCACACTGGTGATCTGGCCTTGCGCGTTGCGGACATAGTCCGCCACCGTGCCGTCCGGGTAGGTCACCGCCTGCAGTTGCCCACCCTTGGTGTAGGCGTACTGCAGCGTCAGTGCCAGCCCGTTGGTGGCCTGCACCTTGCGGACCAGTTGACCGAAGCGATCGTGGCAGTACTGGGTCGAGCCACTGCCATCCACCATCAGCGTCAACCGCCCCAACGAGAACGTCTCGCCTGCCTGGCAGGCCGGCTGAGTGACATCGTAGGTGTAGGAGACATTGAGGCTGGCGGTGGGATAACCGACCTGCGTCAGCCGGTTCAGCGCGTCGTACTGATAGGTCGTCGTGATGCCGCGGGCATCGGTCTGGCTGGCGCGGTTGCCCGCACTGTCGTAGGTGTAGGTGGTGATGCCCGTGTCCGGGCTGCTCAACTGCACCAGATCGCCGAAGCCGTTGTAGCTGTAGGTGGTGTCCAACCCCTTCGGGTCGGTGACCTTGGTCAGGTTGTCGTTGGCGTCGTACTCGAACTTGGTTTCCGCCTCGATCGCGCCCACGTCCTGCAACGTGCGCTTGAGCCGATTCAGGGGATCGTAGTCGTTGCTGGTGACGTGCCCCAGCGCATCGGTCACGGTCTTGGCGTTTCCGCTTGCATCGTAGGTGAAGTCGGTCGGATTCGATTGCGCATCCGCCTGCGTGGCCAGCTGCCCCAGCGTGTTGTAGACCCGAGACAGTGTTCGCTTGAGTACACCGCCTGTGCCCTCGGTGGCCTCACCGATGCGATTGCCCGCGCCGTCCAGCGTGTACTCGATGCGATTGCCGGCACTGTCGGCGACCGCGGTCAGGCGTTTGGCATCGTCGTATTCGTACGAGGTGTAGACACCATCCGGATCGGTGATCTTCTTCACCAGCCCGGTGGGCCAGTACTCGTACGAGGTGATGCGGTCATCTGCGCTCGTCGCGCCCTTGACCGTCATCGTCGCCACCCAGCCACGCGGGTAGTAGAGCGTCTCCGTCACCACGCCGTTCGTGTCCTTGACCGCCAGCGGACGCCCGGCTGCGTCGTAGGCCAGCACTTCGGTTACCCGGCCCAGCGCATCGGTGACCTTCCAGAGATCCCCCGGGCGATAGCCGCAGCCGGACAGCGCTCCGCCGCAGGCACCGCCTACGGTGCCGTAGTAGACGTATGCATTCGTGTCGGACACGTCCGTGCGTGGACCATCGATCGACTTCAGCAGGCCGACACGGGGACAGGTACCGACATCGACGTCGGCCTGCTCGCAGTAGGCGCGCGTGGCGGTGCGAGTGGCTAGCGTCGACGGATCGACAGACGTCGTGGTGAGCAACTGACCGGTGGCGCTGTAGTCGAAGGTGGTCTGCGACACCATCTGGCCGGCAGCATTCAGGGTGCGCTGCTGGGTCGGAACATTGAGCGTCGCGTGCCAAACCGTCTCGCGAGTCTGCTTCTCGGGCGTGCCGAAGGCCGAGACCGCCGACGTCAGCTTGCCGCTAGTGTAGGTGTAGCGATCCTGGGAACCATTGACATTGGTTCGCGTCAGCGTTCGCCCGTGGCTATCAAAAGTGGAGGACCTGGTGCCACTGGGGTCAATCACTGACAGGGGGCTACGGTTTCGATCCGCGCTATAGGTGAATGCGCGCGTAGCGCCGCTGCTTGTCTCCACCTCCGCCTGATTCGCTGACGTGTAACGCATCCTGGTGGTGTTCACTGGCTGCCCTGCCGAGTTGAATTGCGCACTCAGAACAACCCGGCCATGTACGTCGTAGCCGAAACTCGAATGACGGTTTCCGTCCTCGTAGGTGATGCCAGTCAGCAACCCAGGGTCACCATTGGTGGCCAGGCCGGCCTCGCCGTAGTGGTACTGCTTTACACCACCGTGACTATCGGAAACCGATACAAGGTTGCCGTGCCCATCGTAGGCGTAGGTCTGCGATGTTCCATCCGGCAGAAGCAAGCCAGTCAGAGTTCCGAAATAGTCATGCGTGAACTGCAGGGCGCGACCGCTATTGTCAACCACCCGTTCCAGAAGTCTCTTGCTGTTGTACTCCAGCGTCACGTCTCGCTCTGGCGCACGCGCGTTGCGGATGCTGACCAACCCCAGCGTTGAAGAGAAAGTACTGACATCTCCGTTGGATTCGGTGATCTGCCAGTTTCCGTCCGCAGCCTGGATCATTGACGCATCGCCGAGGCCCGCAATTACAAAACGACCGCCGCCAACCGACTGGTACTTCATCCTCTTTCCGCCAACGACAAGTTGGCTCGAATTGGTTCCCGGCGGGCTGAAAACGGGCCCATAGGTATGGGACCAGCCGCGACCCAGATTAAATCCGCCGGAGAGTTCCTCGCGCAGCGAGCTGTAGTGGCGGGCAAAGGGACGTCCGGCGAAGGTGAAGTCCGCTTCGACGCTCGACTTGTTGGTCGTGGAGGGCTCGCACGACTGGTTGTCTGCGGGACACTGGCCCGCATTCTGCCGGGGCGTAGTGATCAAGATAGTGCCGCCGGCTGTCGATTGGCACAGGTAGGGCGCGATGTCCGCCAGCACGCCTCTCGTAGGCCCCATTCCTGCCGGGCAAAGGTACAGTTGCCGACGGACAAGAGGGAACTCGTACGTTCCTCGATACCTATGGTCGTCGTAGTTCGTATCGAAAACGATCTTGCGAGATCGAGACTTGGTCGAATCATTGAGCACCCCGACTCCGGGGGTACTGGTACCGTCGGTTCGATTCAGTGGGACGTACGATCCTTCCACGCGGGGATTGAGGTTGTAGCACCTGTTCCAGCCACAGGAGTAAACCACTCCCGCGTTGATTCTTTGAGCAAAGAAGTTAGAAATGAGCTCATCTTCATTTCCGCACCCACCAAAGTTATTGGCGGATCCTGGGCAGTACTGCGTTGCCTCGACGGCCTCAAGGAACATGTAGTAAGGCTCGTAGTACTCCAGTGGTGCTTGCGGTTTGACGGCGTAGTATGACCGAATCTGACCGTTCGACAGCTTCTGCAGGCTGCTGTTGTACAGAAACTGGCCAACGTCAGGCACCGCTGCACGCAGCGCAGCTTCTGCAGCACCCAACGAAGTGAAACAGCCTCCAGTACTCGGGCAATAGGTCGCGCCCGGCGTGAATCCACCCGCCGGGTCGTCCACTGCAATCGCCTGCGCACGAACTTCTCCCACCACACCCAGCATCGCGATCACCGCGATGATCGAGAACCCTCTGAACATCCCTATCCCCTCTTCAGCTGCCTTGCAAAAGGTGCGGCGGATGGCCGCCTCGTGAACAAGCCAGAACGCTACACGGTCCCCGCATAACCGGGAAGACGGCAAGTCGGGTAAGTACATTTACGTCCCGCCGGCCCTCTCACAATCAGCATCCGTCTTGATCGATAGCCTCACCCACCCGAGGTCCCGGTCCGGCACTCTCCACACAGCCTGCGGCACCCTAAAGATGCTGCCACGCCCGCCGATACAGCCTGTGACGCCATCCTTGCCAAGACGCTTTCCGACGCCCGCATGACCGAGCCCAGCGACGCCCCTCTGGCCGATCCCGTCAGGTACGACGAAGAAGAAAAGTACTTGGTGCATGGCGAATACGAGATCCGGCAGATCCTGCAGTCGCTGATCGCCAGGCGCGCGCTCGTCAGTGGTTGCGCGATGCCGCGCAACCACACCTTCCCCACCTCCATCATCGAAGTACTGGAGGACGAAGACGGCGTGCTGATTGATGGCAGCGCCTCGGAGACCATCAACCGCAGCATCGAGGAAGCGAGCCACGTCACCTGCGTCTCCCGGCTCGACCGCATCCACGTGCAGTTCAAGCTCCATGACCTGCAACGCGTGCAGAAGGAAGGCCAGGTCGCCTTCTTCGCGCCGCTGCCGGACAGCATCCTGCGCCTGCAGCGTCGCGAGTTCTACCGCCTGCAGGTGCCGGTGACGCAGCCCATGGAGTGCGCCGTCGCCGAGCGTCACCCGGACGGCGAGACCACCTACCGCAACTATCGCGTGCTGGACATCAGCGGCGGCGGCATCGCGCTGGCCGTGCAGGCCGAAGAGCCGACGCTCCGCCCCTACAAGGAATTCCCCGGCAGCCTCCTGCACCTGCCCGACAGCGGCCCGCTGTGCATCCGCCTGATGGTCAAGAGCCTGCATCGCCAGCTCAACCAGAACGGCTCCGAAAGCTGGCGTGCCGGCTGCCAGTTCACCGATCTGCCGCGCGGGGGCGATGCGCTGATCCAGCGCTACATCTTCCGCCTCGAACGCCAGCGCAGCGCCCGCGAACGCGGCGCTGCGTGATCTGCGTCCGCCTTCCGGACGCCTTTCGTCGGTTCTGGCCGACACCCGCTCAACCTCCCCGCGCACGCGCCGATACCTCCCTGTAACGGTCCTGCATACCGGCGTCACGGCCATCCAAGGTCGTGCTTGCACTCGCAGGCATCGCCAAGCCGTACCGTCCAGTCCGCAAGAGGCCAGCATGTCATCCACTCCTTCCCGATCCTCCTCCCGCAGCATCGCCACACGCGTGATGTACGGCACCGCCTTGGTGGCCCTGCTCGCCTTCGGCGTTGCCGCCGCGGCCAGCTACCTGCGCAGCAGCCAGTCCCTGCTGGCCAGTGCGCGGACCACGATGGAAGGGCTGGCGAACCAGGAGGCACAGCGCATCTCGGGCGAACTCACCCGCGCCTTCGACGGTAACGATGCGCTCGCGCATGCATTGCTTGCCCAGCGCGGGGACGACGGCATCAGCCGCAGTGCCGCCAGCGCCATCTTCAAGCGCCAGCTGGAAGCGCACCCGGAATGGGTCGGCGTCGGTACGCTATGGGAACCCGATGCCTTCGACGGCAAGGATGCGGACCACATCGGCGCCGAAGGCCACGACGACACCGGCCGCTTCATGAGCTACTGGGCATGGAGCAATGGCGCCCCGCTGCTGGAAGCCCTGCGCGATTACGAAGTTCCCGGTGCCGGCGACTGGTACCGTCGCCCGCGCGAACTCAAGCGTCCGGTGGTCGCCGAGCCCTACGTCTACAAGATCGCCGGCAAGGACGTGCTGATGACCACGCTGTCCACGCCCATCCTGCAGGACGGCGACTACCTCGGCGTGATGACCGTGGACTTCGCGCTGCAATCGCTGCAGGAGCGCATCGCGAAGCTCACGCCGATGGATGCCGGCTTCGTCCGCCTGCTCACGCCGGCCGGCGTGGTCATCGCGGACAAGGATGCCGCCTCGGTCGGCAAGCCATATGCAGGCGCCCACGCTGCCGACGTCATCAAGCAGGTGGCCGCCGGCAAGCCGGTGTTCCGCGAGGCGACCGATGCCGCGGGTGAAACGGTGATGGAAGCCTACGTGCCGCTGCAGATCGGCGCCGCGCAGGAGCGCTTCGCGCTGGGCGTGGTGGTGCCGCGTGCGGTGCTGATGCGCGAAGCGCGTGCCGTGCTGTGGACGGTGGTCGCAGTGGGTGCGCTGGGTGCTGTGTTGCTGTGCGGCGCCGTGTTCTGGCTGCTGCGTCGCCAGGTCGGTGTGCCGCTGGCCGGCGCCGTGCGCGTGGCCGACGATATCGCAAGCGGCAAGCTGGACAGCCAGATCGATGTCGGTCGCGACGACGAGATCGGCACCCTGATGAAGGCCATGCGCAGCATGCAGGGCAACCTGCGCGAGCGCATCGAGCGCGACGCCGTGGTGGCGAAGGAAAGCCTGCGCATCCGCACCGCACTGGAGGATGTGACAACCAACGTCATGATCGCCGACGCTGACCGCACCATCGTCTATGCCAACCGGCCATTGATGAAGATGCTGGGCGACGTGGAACAGGACCTACGCCGCGACCTGCCCGCCTTCGATGTGCGTACGGTCATCGGCAGCAGCATCGACATCTTCCACAAGAAGCCCGAGCACCAGTCGCGCATGCTGGCCCAGCTGCAAGGCACGCATCGCGCGCAGATCAGCGTGGGCGGCCGCATCATGCAGCTGATCATCAACCCCGTGACCGACGGCGAAGGCCAGCGCATCGGCTACGTGGTCGAGTGGGCCGACCGCACTGCCGAAGTGATGGTGGAACAGGAAGTGACGCGCATCGTGCAGGCGGCGGCACAGGGCGACCTGAGCGGGCGCATCTCCGAGTCGGGCAAGCAGGGCTTCCTGCTGGCGCTGTCGCAACAGTTGAACGGCCTGCTGGTCGCCATCGCGGGCAGCGTGGACTCGGTCTCCGGCGTGCTGCAGTCGCTGTCCAAGGGCGACCTGACCGCGCGGATGGAAGGCGACTTCCACGGCGTGTTCGCCAGCATGCGCGACGATGCCAATGCCACCGTCGCCCAGCTGACCGACATCGTCGGCCGCATCCAGGACGCTTCCACCAGCATCAACACCGCTGCCGGCGAAATCGCGTCCGGCAACAGCGACCTCTCGCGCCGTACCGAGCAGCAGGCCGCCAACCTGGAAGAAACCGCCGCCTCGATGGAGGAACTGACCTCCACCGTGCGCCAGAACGCCGAGTCCGCCCGCCAGGCCAACCAGTTGGCCATCGGCGCCGCAGGTGTCGCCTCGCAGGGCGGTGAGGTGGTCGGTCGCGTGGTCACCACAATGACCGACATCGAACAGTCGTCGAAGAAGATCGCCGAGATCATCTCCGTCATCGACGGCATCGCGTTCCAGACCAACATCCTGGCCTTGAACGCGGCCGTGGAAGCCGCCCGTGCCGGCGAGCAGGGTCGTGGCTTCGCGGTGGTCGCTTCGGAAGTCCGGACGCTGGCCCAGCGCAGCGCCAATGCCGCCAAGGAGATCAAGGGCCTCATCGAAACGTCGGTGGACAAGGTCGCCGAGGGTTCGGCGCTGGTGCACCAGGCCGGCGCGACCATGGGCGAGATCGTGGCCAGCGTGCAGCGCGTGACCGACATCATGGCCGAGATCTCGGCGGCCTCGCAGGAACAGTCGGCCGGCATCGAGCAGGTCAACCAGACCATCACCCAGATGGACGAGACCACCCAGCAGAACGCAGCACTGGTCGAAGAAGCCACCGCCGCTGCCCGCAGCATGGAAGAACAGGCGCAGGCACTGGCCGAGGCCGTGTCCACCTTCCGCCTGGACGGCCATGGCCGTGTCGCGCGGCTGGTGCACGAACGCGTGACCCGCATCGCGGCCGGCACCGCGCCGCGGGGCGTTGCCGAACCGCATCCGTACTGAACCCCTAAAGAAACCCGTCCCGGGGCCGATCTAGGCCATGACCGGTTCCGTCCCGGGAACCCCGACACCTTCACCGGCTGCAACAGGAGCCCGACGAATGAGCGACAAGAAGACCCAGGCCGCGGCGAGCGCGGACGAGTTCCTCAGCTTCACCCTGGGGGACGAGCACTACGGCGTGGACATCCTGAAGGTCCAGGAAATCCGCGGCTACGATTCCGTGACCCGCCTGCCCGATGCCCCGGACTACATCAAGGGCGTCATCAACCTGCGCGGCACCATCGTGCCGGTGATCGACCTGCGCCTGAAGCTGCGCCTGAAGGATGCACGCTACGACGCCTTCACCGTGATGATCGTGCTGAACGTGGAGGACCGCGTGGTCGGCATCGTGGTGGACAGCGTGTCGGACGTGATCGCGCTCAGCGCCGAGCAGATCCGCCCCACGCCTGAATTCGGCGCCAGCGTCGATACCCGCTTCATCTCCGGCATCGGCACCGTCGATGAACGCATGTTGATCCTGCTGGACATCGAGACGCTCATCGACAGCGCCGACCTGGGCCAGCCGCTGCCGGAACAGGCCGCCGCCTGACGCATCGCCCTCGCGGTACGCAACGCGTGCATCCCCGGGGACCGCAGGCCGCAAGGCGTGCGGTCCCTTGCGTTTGCGCGGCCGCCGGCATCCGGACTCCCCGCCTTTCGTCGTAGGGGCGCGAAAAACCACTGAAATTCCGCCGACCCGGGCCGCTATCAACGGTGAGGGCAATCCGCCCCCGCAATCCGCATGCCCAGGCCACCCGGCCTGTCGCCAGAGACCCCGCCATGACGTTCAACGCCAAGATCGCCGCCCTGCTCTCCAACCTGCCGCTGAAGCGCAAGTTCCTCATCCAGACCGCGCTGGTCGCCATCGGCACCATCGCACTGGCCGTGGTGGCGGCGCGCATGCAGTACCTGGATCTCACCGGAACGCGGCAGGCCGGCCTGAAGGCGCAGACCGAGATGGCGCTGGGCGTGATCGAGGGGTATGCGAAGCAGGTGCAGGCCGGCACCCTGGATGAAGCCCAGGCGAAGGAAAGCGCGCTGGCCACGCTCGCCTCGATGCAGGCGAACAAGGGCGTGGACTACTTCTTCGTTACCGACGAAGCACCGACCATGCTGATGCACCCTACTCGTCCCGATCTGATCGGCAAGCCGCTGGACGACGTGCTGAGCCCGGATGGCAAGCGCATCTTCCCCGAGTTCGTCCGCGTGGCGCGCGCAGGCGGTGGCCATGTCGACTACAGCTGGGCCAAGGCGGGCGAGGAAGACCCCGTGCCGAAGACTTCCTATGCGGCGCTGTACCAGCCGTGGGGCTGGGTGATCGGCACCGGCGTCTACATCGACGACACCCAGGCGCAGGCACTGCAGTTCACCTTCATCATGACCATCGCCGGCGGCCTGCTGGTGCTGCTGAGCATGGCGATCGGCTGGGTGATCGGGCAGTCGGTGCTGGAACCGGTGGCGCGCGCCCTCTCCGCCATCCGCGGCGTCTCGCGTGGCGACCTCAGCGTCCGCACGGGCCACCACGGCCGCGACGAAGTGGGCCAGATGCTCAAGGCCACCGACGAAATGGTGCACATGCTGGAACGCTTCTCGCAGGAAACGCACGTGATGATCCGCCTGCACGAAGCCGACGACATCAGCCATCGCATGCCCGAGGATTTCCCCGGTGTGTACGGCGAGCTGGCGGGCGGCATCAACACCATGATGTTCGAGCACCTGGACGCCTTCCGCGATGCCATCGGCATCCTCGAGCGCTACGCCAACGGCGACCTGAGCCAGGATGCGCGCCGCCTTCCGGGCACGCGTGCGTTCCTGCATGAAGCGATGGACGCAGCCAAGCAGAGCCTGCTGGCCATCAATGCCGAGATCAAGCGCCTGGCGCAGGCCGCTGCGGCGGGCGATTTCAGCGCCCGCGGCGACGAGGCGCGCTTCCAGCACGACTTCCGCCAGATGGTGCAGGGCCTGAACGCGATGATGGCGATCAGCGACCGCAACCTGGCCCAGTTGTCCGCGCTGCTGCGTGCGATCGCCGATGGCGACCTGACCGCCCGGATGGAAGGCGACTTCCACGGCGTCTTCGCCACCATGCGCGATGACGCCAACGCCACCGTCGCCCAGCTGACCGAGATCGTCGGCGGCATCCAGATGGCGGCCACCAGCATCAACACGGCGGCCGGTGAGATCGCATCGGGCAACAACGACCTGTCGCGCCGTACCGAACAGCAGGCCGCCAACCTGGAAGAGACCGCCGCCTCGATGGAGGAACTGACCTCCACCGTGCGCCAGAACGCCGAGTCCGCCCGCCAGGCCAACCAGCTGGCCATCGGCGCCGCTGGTGTCGCCTCGCAGGGTGGCGAGGTGGTCGGTCGCGTGGTCACCACGATGACCGACATCGAACAATCGTCGAAGAAGATCGCCGAGATCATCTCGGTCATCGACGGCATCGCGTTCCAGACCAACATCCTGGCCCTGAACGCAGCCGTGGAAGCCGCCCGTGCCGGCGAACAGGGTCGCGGCTTCGCGGTGGTCGCTTCGGAAGTGCGGACGCTGGCCCAGCGCAGCGCCAATGCCGCCAAGGAAATCAAGGGCCTGATCGAGACCTCGGTGGACAAGGTAGCCGATGGCTCCAAGCTGGTGAACCAGGCGGGCGCGACGATGGGCGAGATCGTCGCCAGCGTGCAGCGCGTAACCGACATCATGGCCGAGATCTCGGCCGCCTCGCAGGAACAGTCGGCCGGCATCGAGCAGGTCAACCAGACCATCACCCAGATGGACGAGACCACCCAACAGAACGCCGCACTGGTCGAAGAAGCTACCGCCGCTGCCCGCAGCATGGAAGAACAGGCCGGTGCGCTGACCCAGAGCGTGTCGGTGTTCAAGCTGCAGGCCGCCTCCCGTGCCCCGGTGCGCCAGGCCCCTACGGCTGCCGCGGCATCGCGGCCGGTGGCGACGCCCAAGGCCGTGGCCCGCAAGCCGGTCGCCCGCAAGCCCGAACCGGCACTCGCCGATGGGGACTGGCAGGAGTTCTGAGCCGCCGGGCGCGCCCGGCGCGCGCCCTGTTCCGTGACCGCCTTCAAGTAACCCGGACTCCGGCCGATATGTCACCAGAAGGCCCTCTTCCCTGGCACCCGATGACCGTCGCACCCTCCGCCACCGACGACGCCAGCCGCTGCACGCAAGTGCGCCGCGAGGACACTGCATGCTTCGCCGCACGCTGACTTCGCTGACATCGGTGCGCGACACACAGGCGTCCACGGATCTCCCCACGGAGAGCCTCTGGCACGTGCTGGAACAGTCCGTCGACGCCGCGTTCGTCATCGACGGGCGCCACCGGGTGGTGCTGTTCAATCCGGCGGCGGAAGCCCTCTGGGGCTGCCTGCGCGAAGATGTGCATGGCATGCCGTTCACCCGGTTGCTGTCCAGCCCCCAGGCGGACAACACCGCCGACGCCGCGCTGGCGCAACTGCTCGGCAGCCATCGGGATGCCGTGCTGCATCGGCCCGACGGCAGCGAGGTCGCCTGTTCGGTCTCCATGTCGAAGGTGCAACTGGGCACGCAGGTCTTCCACACCGCCTTCGTGCGCGACACCAGCGACCAGAAGCGCCAGCTCGAGCGCCTGCGCCAGTTGTCGATCGTGGTGGACAAGAGCGACAACGCGATCTTCGTGAGCGCACCAGACCGCGAAGTGGTCTACGTCAACAGCGGCTTCACCCGCATGCTGGGTTACCGGCTTGAAGAGCTGCGCGGGATCAAGCCCTCGCAGCTGCTGTCCGGCGCGCATACCGACGCCACCCTGGACGATCGCATCAGCCAGGCGATGAAGGCCGGCGAAGGCCTGCAGACGGAAGTGCTGCTGTACACCAAGTCGGGCCGCCCGCTGTGGCTGTCGGCCGCGATCAACCCCGTGCACGACGAGGACGGGACACTGCTGGGCCTGGTCAGCGTGCTGAGCGACATCACCCAGACCAAGATGCACCAGGTGCTGCACAACAAGGTGCTGGATGCGCTGGTGCACGAATGGAGCGTGGCCGACGTGATGACGCTGATCTGCCGCGAGGTGGAGCACATCGCGCCGGAACTGACGGTCTCCATCATCACCGTGGACAACGAGGGGCTGATGCACGCCCTCGCCTCGCCCAGCCTGCCCGAAGCCTGGGCACGCAAGATCGACGGCATGGCGATCGGCCCGCGTGCCGGCGTATGCGGTGCCGCCGCCTGGCGGGGCCGCGCGGTGCTGGTGAAGGACATCGCCAGCGATCCGCTGTGCGCCAACACCCGCCACCTCACCTCGCCGCTCGGGCTGCGCGCCTGCTGGACCCATCCGATCAAGTCGAGCAGCGGCCGCGTGCTGGGCACGCTGTCGTTCTACTACCGCGAGAACCGGGGCCCCGACGAGCTGCACGAACGCCTGGCCGATACCTGCCTGCATCTGTGCTCGCTGACCCTGGAGCGGGAGCAGACCAACGAACGCGTGCACCAGCTGGCGTTCTACGACACCCTGACCGGCCTGCCCAACCGCATCATGTTCAGCGCCAAGGCCGAACAGGCGCTGGCCAACGTCGCCCAGGTGAACGGCACCGCCGCCGTGCTCTTCATCGACCTGGACCGCTTCAAGCGCGTGAACGACGCGCAGGGGCACGCGGCCGGCGACGGCCTGCTGCGCGATGTCGCCGCGCGCCTGAGCGAGGAACTCGGCGGCATCAACATCGTCGGACGCCAGGCCGGCGACGAATTCGTCGCGGTGCTGCCGATGTGCAGCACCGAGCATGCCGGCAGCGTGGCCGAGCGCCTGCTGGGGGCCATCGCGGCGCCGACCGCCGCCGGCTTGATGACCCTGCACCCCAGTGCCAGCATCGGCGTGGCGATGTTCCCGGACGACGGCCGCGACATCGACCTGCTGGTGCGTCATGCCGACATGGCGATGTACCGCGCGAAAACCGATGGCGGCGGCAGCTTCCGCTTCTTCAGCGTCGACATGAACCGGCTGGCGCAGGAGCGCGTCTCGCTGGAGACCGCGCTGCGCGAGGCGCTGCGGCTGGACCAGCTGAAACTGCAGTACCAGCCCCAGGTCGGCGGCTGCGACGGCAGGCAGCTGTATGGCGTGGAAGCGTTGTTGCGCTGGCACCACGCGGAGCTCGGCGTGATTCCGCCCGCGCGCTTCGTGCCGGTGGCCGAAGAATGCGGACTGATCGCCGATCTCAGCCTGTGGGTCCTGCGCCAGGCGTGTGCGCAGATGGCCGACTGGCGGCAGCGCGGCATCGACATCCCGCGCGTGTCGGTGAACGTCTCCGCGATCAATTTCCGCGATCCGGAGCTGTCCCTGCAGATCTCCGACCTGCTGGACGAGCATGGCCTGGAGCCGGGCGACCTGACGCTGGAGATCACCGAAAGCGTCATGCTGGACCCGGACCCGGACGTGCTCGAGAACATCGAGGCCATCTACGTGCTGGGCGTGCGGCTGTCGCTGGACGACTTCGGCACCGGCTACTCCAGCCTCAGCCACCTGCACCGCCTGCCCATCAGCGAACTCAAGCTCGACCAGAGCTTCGTGCGCGACATCGACACCAGCGCCATTGCGCGCACGCTGACCTCATCGGTGCTGCGCATCGGCGAAAGCCTGGGCATGAAGGTGGTCGCCGAAGGCGTGGAGACCGAATCGCAACACCGCTTCCTGACCGAGCAGCGCTTTCCCGTGCTGCAGGGGTATCTGTTCTCACCACCGCTGCCACCCGGTCCGCTGGAACAGTGGCTGGAAACACAGGGTTACACCGCAGCCCGCGAAGTCGAAACCGAAGCCGGCGCACCCGGATAAGTGCAATGCCGCGCGACCGGTGTTCGCCCGGACCACCCGGAAAGTGTGACCCAGCGCCCAGTCGCACACACGAACGATCCCGCACCACGCCTTCGCCTCAAGTTTGGCCAAGGCGGGCCGATCTCAGGCAGTGAGTCGTTACCCCTCTTCTGTCCATCCGGAGTTACTGGAATGAAAATCGCATCCGCCCTGACCCTGTCCATCGCCGTCGTCGGCGCCGCCCTGCTGATGCCCGCGACGCCGGCCAACAGCCAGTCGCAGGTCGACAACGCGATCCCCGCCGACATGGCCGCGCGCTTCGCGGGCAAGAACGGCACGGTGTGCGGCAAGGTGGGCAAGGCCCGCTTCGCCGAGAATTCCGAAGGCACGCCGACCTTCCTGTACATGGGCGGCAACTTCCCGCGCCATACCTTCACCGCACGCATCCCGGGCGATGCCCGCGCCAAGTTCAAGCCGGCCCCGGAAGAACTGGAAGGCAAGGACGTCTGCGTGATCGGCGCCATCGAGCGCGACAACTCGCGCGCCGAAATCGTGGTCAGTTCGCCGGCCAACCTGAAGCTGGCGACGATCCGCTGATCCGTTCCAACGGCAGGGCGCCACGCCCTGCCCGCCCTGGTCGCACCTGAGAGCGGCGCGGCACGCCACCGGTAAAGGAAAAAGAATCCCATGCAGCGGATCAAGAACCTCAAACTGACGACGAAGATGATGCTCGCCTTCGGCGCCGTGCTGGCGCTGATGCTGGTACAGGGCATCGCCGCTTTCGTCGGCCTGAACTCGTTGAACGGCGCCACCACCGAGGTGACCGGCAACGTCCTGCCCAGCGTGAAGGCCGCGGGCGACCTGCAGAACCTGATCGGCGAATACCGCACGACCTCTTACCGGCAGCATGTGCGCGCCAGCGACGCCGTCAAGGCGGAAGCCAAGACGCTGGCCGCCCAGACCGAGAAGAAGATCGAGCAGTCCATCAAGGACTACGCCACGCTGATCATCAGCCCGGACGAAAAGAAGGCCTACGACACCTTCGTCAAGGAGTGGAAGGCAGCCAAGCAGTCGTATGCCGAAGTGCAGGAGATGCTGGACCTCGGCCTGCCGGACGACGCCGTGGACACCTTCATCGGCACCACGCGCGACCAGCACCGGAAGGCAGTCGCGGCACTGAACACGTTGGTCAACGTGGTCGACCAGCAGGCCAAGACGGCCAGCGCCAGCGCCGACAGCACCTTCGCTGCTTCCAGCACGCTGATGGTCATCATGCTGCTGGTGGGCATCGTGGGCGGCCTGGCCCTGGCCTGGTTCTTCGCCCGCGCCATCGCCGGCGCCGTCGGCGAAGCCGTGCGCGTGGCCAATGATGTGTCCGCCGGCAAGCTGGACGGCAAGATCGATACCAGCCGCCAGGACGAAGTGGGCCAGCTGCTGACCGCCATGCAGCGCATGCAGACGCAGGTGCAGTCGGTGATTTCCGCCCAGAGCGAAATGGCCGCGCGCCACGACGAGGGCCAGATCAGCTATCGCATGGACGACAGTGCGTTCCCGGGCGAGTACGGCCGCATGGTGCGCGACACCAACGCCCTGGTCGCCTCGCACCTGCAGGCCATCGGCGACGCACTGAAGATCATGCAGCGTTACTCGATCGGCGACCTGAGCCTGGACATGCCCAAGCTGCCGGGCGAGAAGGCCAACCTCACCGAGACGATGGACGCCACCAAGGCCAACCTGTCGGCGATCAACGGCGAGATCAAGCGCCTGGCGATGTCCGCTTCCTCCGGCGATTTCAGCCAGCGCGGCGACGTGGACAAGTACCAGTACGACTTCCGCGACATGATCGACGGCCTGAACCAGCTGATGGAAACCACCGACGGCAACCTCGCCGAGGTCTCCGAACTGCTGCAGGCCATCGCACGCGGCGACCTGACCGCACGGATGGAAGGCGACTTCCACGGCGTCTTCGCCACCATGCGCGATGACGCGGACGCCACCGTCGCCCAGTTGACCGACATCGTCGGCCGCATCCAGGACGCGTCGACCAGCATCAACACCGCTGCCGGCGAAATCGCGTCCGGCAACAGCGACCTGTCGCGCCGTACCGAGCAGCAGGCCGCCAACCTGGAAGAAACCGCCGCCTCGATGGAGGAACTGACCTCCACCGTGCGCCAGAATGCCGAGTCGGCCCGCCAGGCCAACCAGTTGGCCATCGGTGCCGCCGGGGTCGCCTCGCAAGGCGGTGAAGTGGTCGGCAAGGTCGTCACCACGATGCGCGACATCGAGCAGTCGTCGAAGAAGATCGCCGACATCATCTCGGTCATCGATGGCATCGCCTTCCAGACCAACATCCTGGCCTTGAACGCGGCCGTGGAAGCCGCCCGTGCCGGCGAGCAGGGTCGTGGTTTCGCGGTGGTCGCTTC
>NZ_JBIXJW010000012.1:0-10425 GCF_052871755.1 Pseudoxanthomonas sp. LARHCG66
CATTGACCGTTGAAGTCGATATGAAATGACAAACTCATTGCGGAAGCATCCTGATCTGTTCGTGGGGCCTAACACCAGAATTAAGCCGACCCGCGAAGCGGGTTCGGCTTGAATGAATTGTTAGGCCACGCTACCGCCACGGCCGAAGATTCCTAATGCCAGAAGCTAGCATGAATAGCCCCGCTAGCCCGAAAGCGGTTATGCAAAATCCCGCAACCGAGCTGGTGTAAGTCACCCCTCTCATCTCGAATGAGGGAAATCCGGAAGAAAGCCATGCAAGTGCACGAGATCCCCAATAGAGCACGAACAGGGCCCCGCCCAAAAGCATGATCCATTGCTTGGTGCGATCAATCTCTGACATGCGAGGCCTAACGCCTGAATTAAGCCGCGCCGCGAAGCGGCGTCGGCTTGAATGAATTGTTAGGCCGCGGCACCGGGCCTGCCGGACAGCGACCACGGAGCCAACTCTATGCCCTTACGAGCCACGCGGCCACGAACCTGATTGAGCAATGACTCAAGACTCTTTGAGTCCTGAAACGTCGGGCGTAGTACCTCGTCCATCCGGAGCATAGGCTCATCATTGCCATCGAAGACGCGGAACCGAATCCGATAGTCATAGTCCCAAGGCTCTGCAACACAGCGAAGAGGAGCAAACGCAGACTCGATGATGCTCGCTGCTTCCTGGGCGGATAGATCATTGGACATGCTATGTGCTCTCCAAGCGGCCTAACGCCTGAATTAAGCCGACCCGCGAAGCGGGTTCGGCTTGAATGAATTGTTAGGCGCGACCCGCCGTAGGTGACTAATTGGAGCGGTCAGCCAATCAATGGAGGCACCAAGTTTCGTGCCGAGATGGTTCATGCACGACTCTACGATATCAATTGTCTCTACCCACCTTTGATCAATCGGCAGTGCGAGGTGCGACGAGGCATTGAACTCGGGGAAATGGTACAGGCCAACATTAAGTAAAACCCGATAATTCGCACGCGGCGTAGCCTCGGGGCCGAGCTCCAAGACGATCTTTCCAATGTCGCCAAATCCACAGCGCGGCGGAATTGCGCGGCGTACCTCAAGCTCAATTGGATCCCAGCACTCTCTAAGCTGGAGGTAAGTCAGCTTGTCATGCTCGCGAAGGACAATTTGAAAGTCTCGAAGATGCATGTAAGCGCCTAACGCCTGAATTAAGCCGACCCGCGAAGCGGGTTCGGCTTGAATGATTTGTTAGCGCTCAAGGCGAGATCCTCGCATCAATGAAGAAGACTGCTCTCAGCCGCTCGCTGCATGGGACATTCTCTGCACGGGCGGTATCGGCCTGCCATTTGGGGCTTACTGCGGTCACCGAAAGGACTTGAGAGGGATCAACTCCATGTTGGACTAGGAACGTCCTGGCGGCTGTCGCTCTTTCGAACCATAGCTCGTTAGAGCCCTCCTCGGTGGCGCAGGCGCTTCCCTCTATCCGGGCTTTCATTTCTGGGTTGCGCATCATCAGCTCCGCACCTTCGTGCAGGATCGCTACCGAGTCAGGTCTCAGGTTCGAGCTGTTGAGGTCAAAGTTTATTCGGTGAAAAGTGGTTTCCGCTGCTGCCGTACTGACCATAGAGAACGCAAGCACAGCTACCGTCCATTGTGCTGCTTTTTGGCTCATGTGACGTCTCCATTGAGCGCTAACGCCTGAATTAAGCCGACCCGCGAAGCGGGTTCGGCTTGAATGAATTGTTAGGCCGCTGCCCGTGGCGACTACCAGACATGAGCCGAGTCCTCAATGTGTAGCGGCAAGTTGTGCGCTGCGCACCATTGGCTCAACTGTCCATGGAGTGCTGACCAATATCCTTTTGCCCAAGTCGGTGCCTTGCTGGGCCATAGATCCTGCGATGGCACAAACACCGAGACAACCCCCATTGGCATTTCCAGGACGAACGAGCCTTCGGAGCAGGAGCACACCAACTCTTCTTTCCAGCGGACTTGAAATGTAAAGATCGGCTCACTCATGGGGATTGTTGCTGCGGCCTAACGCCTGAATTAAGCCGACCCGCGAAGCGGGTTCGGCTTGAATGAATTGTTAGCGCTCAAGCCAGCCATTCAAAGAGCGCATCGTTCGAAGAATGACCGGCCAGATCTAGCGGCTTGCCGGCCGCGGGATGTCCGTAAGCATGGGCGAACTTACCGGATGTCTGATCGAATAGCAGGCAGTTCCCGACGCCCTCATTGTCGTAAGCGAGGAGAGTCATCGGATAAGGTGAAGAACCCCAGCCATACTCACGCTGCGCCCATGCGTCAGCTTGGGCGAGGACATCCGAAGGGGCGACCAGCTGAGCACGAAGGCTCCCGCGTTGGCGGGCAAGGCACTCCTCACGATCCGGCGCCCCGTGATCGGGAGTGGCCGAGTCACCCGCGAGCGATGCTTCAAGTGCTTTGAGAGCTAGCTCTATTACCATGAGCGCTAACGCCTGAATTAAGCCGGCCCGCCCTGGCCAACTGTCCGATCAATGCCGTAAAGATGCGGGCTCGGCTTGAATGAATTGTTAAGCATCTAGCCGGCGAGCTCAAACTGCCCCTGAAGTAGGGACAGGGTATGGGACTCGTGTTGGCCAGGCCCACGGTTGAAACACTTTGTCACCGTTACAAGGCCGGTAGAGGAAATATCCTCAACGGGAAAAGTCTCGCCAATCATGGAGCGGATGTCCTCGATCTCATTGGGCTCGAGGAAATCGAACAGGTGCATCTGCAGGTCTATGACTCTGACGAGGTTGCCGATACGCACGGGTTTGCCGTTTGTGTCGACCGTTGTGACGTCTTCCATAGATGCCTAACACCAGAATTAAGCCGACCCGCGAAGCGGGTTCGGCTTGAATGAATTGTTAGCGCGCTCTAAGACCACTCCTAAAGCCGCCCCAGCTGCACCATAACAGCTAAAGACGAGCGCCAGCCCCAAGGCAGAAATTACATAGGTTGAGTAGTACTCCGAAGGAACCCAACCGGAACGAAGGTAGCTATCAATCAGGCTGGTAATGAAGGCCGCTGCAGTGCCAGAGAGAACAGGACGATGAGCGGCCGTGATCCCAACGATGAGCCACGGAGCAAGGTTGAGAAAGATCCATTGCAAGTTGGAGCCGACAAGCTTGCTGAAGTTAATCCAGAACTCTGTAGAGACGGAGACTGTGGTGGCAGGTTGCTTAAGCGCCCACGAAACGGCCCCCCAGATTGAAACGCCTAGGGCAATGCTAAATCCAATGCGAATCCATGCAGCCATAGAGCGCTAACGCCTGAATTAAGCCGACCCGCGAAGCGGGTTCGGCTTGAATGAATTGTTAGGCCCCAAGACGGATCGCAGAATCAGGATCGGGAATGCTCAAGACCTTGGCCAATGCTAGCGCATTGGGACGAATCCAATCCGGAGAATCCTTGTCAAAGGGCGCGGGGAACCCGCTAAGGTTGTAGAGGGTCTTGGCACAAACCTCCTCAAAGCAGTACTGGGTATTGCTCAGGCGGTCACCGGACCGCTCCGCGGCCAAAGTCTTGGAACGAATCCTTTGAAACAACTCGTGTCCCTCAGACCACTGACTTGGCTCGGCAGCCATCGTATCGAGAGCCAGTAAGGTCTCGCGGTCATTGCAACGAGGGAGGAACAACCAAACGAGCCGTTGGATTTCTGCTGCAGTTTGCGTTGCTGTCGCCATTGGGGCCTAACGCCTAAATTAAGCCGACCCGCACTGGATTGGCACCGAAGCCGATAGTACCCAGAACGAACCGAAGTTAGGGGGCCTGATGCGGGTTCGGCTTGAATGAATTGTTAGGCATCAACCGGGCTTGGCTGAGCCAGCTAGAACAAAAATTACTGCAATCAAAGATCCGAAGCCGAGAAAAGCAGTGGTGAAGGAGAGTCCGTAGGCCAGAGCCTTGCGAAGCGAGCCAGATGATCTATTGCCACCACGAATGAACAGGACGGCCGCCGGCAGCAAGAACAGCCCAAGAAGACTCCGATAGAAGAACGCGGCCGGGCCATCCGCTCCCAGCAATAGGCCACGACCGAGCGCGACGACTGCGAGAATGGTGATCAATGAAAGGACGTAAGCGAATACCAGAGATCTCGCCATTGATGCCTAACACCTGAATTAAGCCGACCCGCGAAGCGGGTTCGGCTTGAATGAATTGTTAGGCGGCTGCCCCACGCTGCATGAGCACGAGATCATCTGCCGTCTCCGCTGTGTAGTGAACGAGTCCGCCAAAGTCAGTATCTACCATGATGCCAGTGCCAAGATAGGCCCAACCATCCTGGCCTGGCAGGTACTCGCCTGTGTCCATTGAGGCGATAACACGGCCGCGGTACTGCGTGTCGATCTGTACGACGTCTCCAGGCTTTATATCTGTTCCGTCCGCATATTTCATGCTGCCGCCTAACACCTTGAGTTAAGCCGCGCCGCAAAGCGGCGTCGGCTTGGACGAATTGTTAGCCGCGTGCCCGGCACCTAATAGATCCACAGATCCCCCTCCTTAGCATCTTTAGGCTCGTCCGGCTGCACGAAAATCCTTGGCTCCGTGAGCTTATCGAGTGACTGGAGAAGGCCAGGGCCAATTTCCATAGCCCACTCGGACGCTCCTCGGTCGACGTCCGCGCCATGCACCGCGGCGTTCAGCAAGCCAACCATGTCGGCAAGCACAGACCTCTGCTCTGAGGTCAGGACTCCACGCTTGTCCAGCTCTCGGAGAATTGAGCCAATGCCCCTTGAGCGCAGAGGTATTTGATGCTGCTCCGCGAGCCTCAGCAGACGGCGTTCAATTTCAATGCGCAGTCCAGCAAGCGCCAGATTCGGGTCGCGGTCTGCAACAAGCTGAAAAGAGTGCTCGGGGGATGGACTGTCGGACTCTGCGGAAATGAGCCCCGCGTCTTGGGCACGGTTTGAGACCTGATACATCTCCTGTAGCTCTACCTTCCAGCCGCCGGGAAGCTCAAGTGATTTAATAAGCGGTGCAAGCCATGGAATGATCGCGACAGCGAGCAATCCGAGCGTAATCGCATCGATCGCAAGACTCGGAAACAGCAGGTGAGCCAAAGCAAGTACGAGTGCGACGAGCGTGACCATACGGCGAACACGCCGCTGCAGTGTCACGGCGGGGCTTTCTTGTTTGGGAGTTCTGGCGGCTCTCATGTCTGTTTAGCGGCTAACACCGGAATTAAGCCGACCCGCGAAGCGGGTTCGGCTTGAATGAATTGTTAGGCCGCGTCGCCATCTGCCGCGCCCTTGTGAGGATAGTAGACCAGAGCGGCGCCCGAACTCAGAGCTTCTTCATAGAAGCCAGCGAACCCCCGATAGAGGTCCGTGTTTAGGACGTCAATCTGGAGCTTGCCGCCGCGCATATTCTCAATATTGGTAAAGCCGTATCGGCCACACTCGTCCAGCGCCGCCTCGAAGTCGTAGGCCTCAGATTGCTGCCTAAGGAAGAGCATGCATTTGTGAGTGGCGCCAACGTCGGGGTGGGCCCAGGTGTACTGGGAGTCACCGGAAAAGCGACCTTGGAACCCGTAGATCATTACAACTGTCATCAGCGGCCTAACACCTGAGTTAAGCCGACCCGCGAAGCGGGTTCGGCTTGAATGAATTGTTAGCCCCCACCACGAGACCAACTGCCATCTGCGAGCCTCTCATACGAGAAGCCTTGGGTCTTTGATTCTTGAATGATGAATCCGGTAGGGCGGCTGTGGGCCACGATAGCAGCCTCAGTCATCCCGGCCTTCTCAACGTCATTCTTGAAGAAAACCCATATTTCATCGGCTTCCTTCCCCAAGGCTGATTTGTCCGACATGGGCAAGTCAGTTTGATAGTTAAGAACTAGCCACTTGTTTTTGCCGTTGGTAGAGAACATCTTGGTGATTCCGATGAGTTTGATCACCTGTCCGTTGGGTAGCGTATGGGCTTGATGCTGCGATCCAGCAGAGCAGGCTGTCAGAAGCGCAACTACCAAGCCAAGAAGAATCCTGCGCATAGAGCCTCCCAAGGGGCTAACACCTGAATTAAGCCGACCCGCGAAGCGGGTTCGGCTTGAATGAATTGTTAGGTGCCATGGCAGAGATCACTGAGCGGAGATCCTCCACGGCACGTTGTCGAATCTTGGGGGACTTGATATGGCCAGGCAACCGACTAAGCCAGTGACTATTGGGGCCGTGCCCGCCGCCACGAATGGCGGATAGACGGCGCGATGTCGGGAGGGGCTTGCGCCCAAGGACATCTACACACTCCGCAAGCTGTTCCGCGGAAGAGAAGCGGAAGACAAAACCCTGCGACTCGACGCAAAGCACGGGATAGCCGCTGCGACCCTCGGCCCTGGGAGCCGGCGGGCTGTATGACTCGGACGCGCGCCATGTGGCACCGTCAAGCTCCAAGTGAACCCAGTAGGCCATCGGCTCGTTCCGCCAGTCCTGCGTGTGTTCGATCCAGTTGCGGGCAACCTTCCCCATGGCACCTAACGCCTGAATTAAGCCGACCCGCGAAGCGGGTTCGGCTTGAATGAATTGTTAGGTGCCGCCCGACTTGCCAGGGCCGCAGCCCTGCAAAGCTGGCTCACCCGCCTGAAGCTGGCGATACGCATATTGCAAAGGATAACCGCCATAGGTGTCGCCAGGGCGTTGGCCCTGCAGAGCTACGCCGGCGGGAACGGTCACCTCAAGAGTATCTGCACTCAGCCACTTGAGACCAACACCATGGGCGACGGAGTGGATAGCAACTACGTTGCCGCCCGGCTTGGATGGCAATTCATTACACTCAACAAGAACCTGCGTGACTTGGCCGCTGCCGCGATAATCAGCTTGGTAGTAGTGAGCGGAACACATGCCTTCGGGGTGCGTAGCGACTGGCCCGGTGCAAGTGGCGAACTCGCGTCCGGGGCAGCCGGACAGTAGCGCGGCACTAAGGATCACGATCATGAGAGCCGATTTTCTCACTTGCGGCACCTAACACCGGAATTAAGCCGACCCGCGAAGCGGGTTCGGCTTGAATGAATTGTTAGAGCCCACCAAGCCAAGGCTCCAGCTTTGGAAAAGCCACAGAGAACGCAGCCTGCCAGTCGCCGCCTGGGCCGAACCCATTTGGATCAAATTTGACGACAGGATTGTCCGGTGAGGCCAAGTCTATGCAGTAGTGGATGGCACAGCCAACATGAAGAATGGGGAGCAAATGCTTAGGCCAAGCCCATCCCGGATCTTCTGTGTCTGGCTCGTTGAAGATGCGGTAGAGGCTTAGAGCCGTATCGCCTTGATCCGTCAGATGGCCGGAGCCCAAGCCGAGCAAGCCATAGTCCGGCCCGAAGCCACCATTGCCTCGTTTGGCATAAAGCTCGACGAGAGCAGATGGGAGCGAATAGCCGATCGTGCTCTCAACTTCGGCGATTTCTTCATTTGTAGGTGTCGGGAATCTCACGTGGGCTCTAACACCGGAATTAAGCCGACCCGCGAAGCGGGTTCGGCTTGAATGAATTGTTAGGCCGCAACCGTAGCAGCTCCACCAATGCGGTACAAACAAGCGCGGCGACGGCGCCAGCCACGGCAACGGCGAGCTCCAGCTCTGATGCAATGGTGGCAAGCGAGAAGAGCACGCTTGCCGCCGCCCCAACGAGCAGGGGCACGGAAAAACGCATGACCCGAGCGACCAATTTTGGCCCAGGCCACATTGCGCGTGTTCTGGCAGCCGACCAGCCGGCAACTAGCGCTGCAGGAAAGCCGTAGAGGTAAGCAAAGATAGTGATGCCGAGCCAGACGCGCGGGCGAAATTGAGAAAGGGGACTACTGACAAGCTGGTCCCATAAGAGAAGACTTACTACTCCAACGGCCGGGCCAATGAGGCCGAAGATCGCCAGTTGAATCAGTGTTGGATGCCGATGAATTTGCATTTGCGGCCTAACACCTGAATTAAGCCGACCCGCGAAGCGGGTTCGGCTTGAATGAATTGTTAGACCTGCAGCCGGGACCGCAGGTCAGTCACCTCAGCTTGCCAGTCACTGAAGTCCTCGGTGTCCTCCCACAACTCTCGAAGCTCGGATTCTGGGCCTAGGATCCGATCAATCGCTTGCTGGGCGTCAGACACAAGCTTAGCGTCAGGCGATGGCTTTACCCGGGCGATCCACTCTAGGAGTTCAGTCTCATTCTGAGCTTCCGTCGTGGGGCGACCGATTGCAGCGACTACGACCTCAATCGCAGCCAGTGCGTCAGTTGCATCTGGCGAGTCCAAGTACTCTTCTGCAACCAGGGCCCGTGCGATGGTCTCGCGAACAAGTGAAAGGTCGCTTGTTTTTGTGAGATCGATCAGCCAATCCGCTGCGCTGTCATTGCCAAAAGAACCAATTGCCCAGCAACCCATGAACTTGCTCCTGCAGGTCTAACACCTGAGTTAAGCCGACCCGCGAAGCGGGTTCGGCTTGAATGAATTGTTAGGCGGCATCCGAACTCTCCGAAATGAGCTCCAAACGCACGCCACATGTTGTGTGCCTGACACCATCCCAACTTGAAGACATTGAAGAGAAGGTCTTACGGCAAAAGGGGCAGAGCACATGCCCATCGCTTCTTAGCACAGCCGCGATCTCGCCTTTCTGAGCATCCCGAGAAACAGGATCGCGCTCTTCGAATGAAAGAGAAAGTGCACGGCACCACTCGTTCACTAGCGCACGGAGGACTTCGCCGTTGTATTCGATGGTTTCAGTATGTGCTATTGGCTGAGGATACCAGTCGGTGATGCCGCCCATGCCATGGGGCTTCACTTTTCGGGCGTGCGCAATAGCGTCCGGAGTTCTGTCGGCCTCAAGCAGCCGGAGGCACTCAGATAGGTCAGCGCCCACATGGCCGTTATGGTCCCGGATGAACTTCAGGAGCGCTTTGCTAGCTGATATCTGGAGCTGACGATATGGGTTGGTCATGCCGCTTAACACCGGAATTAAGCCGACCCGCGAAGCGGGTTCGGCTTGAATGAATTGTTAGGCCCCACTTGCGTCGACATCATGAGTAAACACATTTGACTCTTGCGGGCTATTTGATGGAGGAACACGTAAACGAGCTTCAGCCAGGAAAGCCTCAAGAACAGAGAATGGGACAGGGTTCTCAGAAACAGTCACTGAAAAGCTCAATGTCTCATCCGACCAAAAAGCCTCAGCTACAAATACAGTGCCCGCATCTGATGCGCGACACAACTCAGCATAGAAGCCGTCCCGCGTCACGTCGGAACCGACCGTTGTCGTGTATTTGATGCTTCCGTTGCTGAGTGTGCTCATGTGGGGCCTAACACCTGAAATAAGCCGCGCCGCGAAGCGGCGTCGGCTTGATTGAATTGTTAGGCCTTGGCTGCACTAGCGGAACGCCATTACAAGTATGGCTGTTGTAGCAGTGAGAACTACTGGCCCGACGAGAATACAACGCTTACAGTAACGCCACTCTCCCTGAGCGACACAGATCGCCTTTCCGATCAGTACGGCAGCAAGGACGGCAAAGGCTAATGGAACTACCGCGGTCGGCCAGGCCCACACCGAGACGCCACAAGCCAAGATTAGTGCAAGCATGAGGCAGGCGTGCGCCACCCTGAAAGGCCCAATGCCACGCTCCTCGAACATGCTTTGGCGGTTCGACGGAAAAGAAATGACAAGCAATCCGAACAGGCTAAACGCTATGTAGCCTACTGCAATTACCTGAGCTAGCAGATAAGTATGTTCCAAGGCCTAACGCCTGAGTTAAGCCGACCCGCGAAGCGGGTTCGGCTTGAATGAATTGTTAGCCCCCATCCTGCACCTGTTGCCAGTTGCCGGCTGGGGAGCGTTGCCAAATAAAGGTGTACGCCTGGACTGTTTGGGCCGACCCATCTGTTGGTTGCCCTATGGCCCGAATGCCGGCAGAAGAGTGCCCGGCTGCCTCTGACTTGGGTCGAAGGGTGGGCCAAAGTGACTCAGCCTCGCGTGCGACAGTGGCCAAGTCATGAATGGAGTGTGTTGTCCTGTACTCGAGGATGTACAGGTGCTCGCCTGTTGCGAGCTCCATATCAACGACTCGGACGATCGCTGGAGTACTCGCCTGTGCGAAGTCCGTCTTGCTTGCCGACGGCTCGACGGCACAAGCCGCCAGCAAGGAAAGTAACAATGCCAGTATCAAAGTGCGCATATCTTTCTTGTGGGGGCTAACACCTTGAGTTAAGCCGACCCGCGAAGCGGGTTCGGCTTGAACGAATAGTTATACGCCAAGGTAAGCCCGAAGCCTGCGGCCTGCAACGGGGCCGGAACATCCGGGAGCAGGAAATCACTCGCCGCCAGCCCGTAGCAGGGTGGGGTCCGTAAAGACCGAAGCCGACAGCGACGCCGGCCCGCAAGTCGGGAGGTCATCCGGAGGCCGCGCGGCGCGAGAGCGATGTGTCCGAAGCCGAGTGAAGCGAAGTCAGAAGGACGCGATTGGTTGGCTTG
>NZ_JBIXJW010000013.1:0-3894 GCF_052871755.1 Pseudoxanthomonas sp. LARHCG66
CGATCCGGCCATTGAGCCATTTCGGCTCCATGTCGTAGCCGCCATCTAACCGAACCCGGTTACCGGCACGAAGCCGGTGGCCTAACAGGTTGGCTAAGAAGGAAAGTGCCATGAGGGCCCTAACACCTGAATTAAGCCGACCCGCGAAGCGGGTTCGGCTTGAATGAACTGTTAGGCGGCAACATACCAAACTACGCTCGCTTAACTGGGCTTGGGCCGGACGCGTTCAAGCGCTCGCAAGTACCTATAAACAGCAGCGCTCCTAGCACCGACGCTGGCAGCGCGAAGAAAGCAAAGAACCCGGCAGCGCCAAGAGACAGGCCCAAGTTGCCCCGGATGGCCGCCAAGGCCGTAAACAGGATGGCCGGCGAAAGCGCCGCGGCTGCCGCCATGAGAAAAGCGGGGCCTTTTTTTGTTTCGATGCGCCGGCCTGCCCAAGGTGCCAAAAGAAGCCCAACGGAATAAATAGGCAACAGAAGCCCAAGGAGGGCCCCCATGCCGTCGACTAACTGGCTGGACTCTCGCGGGCCCGCAAGCAGCACAACCGCGAAAGGAAACAGGACGAAGAGCGCGACCGGAAGTGAGAAGGCAAAAAACATTGCTTGGCGGTACTTTGAGTTCACGATAGTTTCGCCTTGCCGCCTAACGCCTGAATTAAGCCGACCCGCGAAGCGGGTTCGGCTTGAATGAATTGTTAGCCCCCGCCACGAGACCAACTTCCATCTGCGAGCTTCTCATACGAGAAGCCTTGGGTCTTTGACTCTTGGATGATGAAGCCGGTAGGGCGGCTGTGGGCCACGATAGCAGCCTCACTCATCCCAGCCTGCTCAACGTCATTCTTGAAGAAGACCCATATTTCATCGGCCTCCTTCCCCAGGGCTGACTTGTCGGACATCGGCAGGTCAGTTTGATAGTTAAGAACGAGCCACTTGTTCTTGCCGTTGGTGGAGAACATCTTGGTGATTCCTATGAGCTTGATCACTTGCCCGTTGGGTAGCGTGTGGTCTTGGTGCTGTGAGCCAGCAGAGCAGGCTGTCAGCAGTGCAATTACCGAAGCGAGAAGTATCTTGCGCATGGAGTCTCCCAAGGGGCTAACGCCTGAATTAAGCCGACCCGCACTGGATTGGCACCGAAGTCGATATTACCCAGAACCAACCGAAGTTAGCGAACCTGATGCGGGTTCGGCTTGAATGAATTGTTAGGTGTGCCGACCGCAGCACTAACGGCGGCCATCACGCCGGTAGTTGGGATCGTACTCGCCGTCATTGGGGCGGAGTTTGAACGCGTACGGGTCATGCTTGTAGATAGCAGTTGCTGCGCCCGCGAGGTTCAGCAAGCAGAAAATTGTGCAGAAGATGCGGACAAACTTATCAGTCGTGCGATACGCGGCAAAGGCGAGGCCGATTGCAAAGACTATGAAGACAATGGCCATGACCTTCTCTCCAAGGCACACCTAACACCGGAATTAAGCCGACCCGCGAAGCGGGTTCGGCTTGAATGAATTGTTAGGCGGCACCGCCAGCAGCCTAGCCGCCATAGCGGTCCACCAGGGAGGACCTTGCCGCTGCCAGTTGATCCCCGTAGTCAGAGGCGAACGGAGTGATCAGTTGCTTCTCCAAACTGGCGAGAACCACGCTCAAAGCATGCTCCTCTGCCGTGTCCGTGACCGACGCGAGCTTGCCAGACGAAAGCAACTCAAACAGCACCAGAGCCTCGTCGTCCGACAGTTGAACTTGAGTCGCC
The DNA here is from genome assembly GCF_052871755.1 of Pseudoxanthomonas sp. LARHCG66. Classification (NCBI taxonomy): domain Bacteria; kingdom Pseudomonadati; phylum Pseudomonadota; class Gammaproteobacteria; order Lysobacterales; family Lysobacteraceae; genus Pseudoxanthomonas; species Pseudoxanthomonas sp. LARHCG66. Next base: position 1,744 of record NZ_JBIXJW010000013.1, read on the forward strand.
ATAGTTCTCTCTTGCCGCCTAACGCCTGAATTAAGCCGAACCGCGAAGCGGGTTCGGCTTGAATGAATTGTTAGGTGCCGCCTTGGGCGCGCGTGTATTTGCCAAAGACAGCGCCCAGCCACCCGAAAAACGAAAACATTACTGCTGCAATCATGGCTGACGCGAAGCTCTGACGCTCTGTTGCAACGGCTGGAACTAGAAGAACGGCTGTGCCTAGTACAACTGCTAATACACCGGTACCAATAGGTTTATCTGCTGCGAGGCGAGCAGCAGCGACTCCAGTCAGAATGGCAATGATGTAGCTAGAAAATTGAATGAGCAGCCAGGCGCCGTTGGCCAGGGTGCCGCCGCCAGAGGAAGTGCCAGCTCGAGCGACGAGCACACCAGCTATGAGCTGTCCCGTTACGAAAAGTGCAGCTCCTATTGCGAGAGATTTGCGATTGCCACTGAGCATGATGCGGCACCTAACACCTTGAATTAAGCCGACCCGCGAAGCGGGTTCGGCTTGAATGAATTGTTAGGCCGCGCCCGACTGATCACGCGACCACCCCAATTGCCCGCAACCGGTCAGCAACCTGCGCCAACGCCTGTGGGTGAGGTTTGAGCTTGCGCAGAAAACGAGTGCGCCACTTAGTCCAGTTTGCAGCGACTGAAGGATCTGCCTCTGCGGAAGCCCCAGGGTCGTCGTCAAAGCCGAACTCGAAACCGCAGCTACACATAGCGAATGAGGCGCTACCGTCGCTGTAGTAGGGCTGCTCGGCGAGCTCGACACTGCCGCACACTGGGCAAGCCCAGCTCCCAGACTCCGAGCGGTACAAAGTTGCATCGGTGCCGTCTCTGAGAGTTACACGATGAGCTTCCATAGCGGCCTAACACCTGAATTAAGCCGACCCGCGAAGCGGGTTCGGCTTGAATGAATTGTTAGGTGCCGGCCGGTGATGCCTGTCGGCGGCTATGACAACGCCGCTGCCGTCCGGCCACTCCACCTGGTAGATCACCGATTGTCCCGGGGCGTCGCCAACACTTTTATAGCATCTGGCCCCGGCCGTGAACTCACTAAGCCAACAGATGTAATCGACCAGGTAAAAGCCAATCCGAGAGCGCTGGCTAATGCCGAGGAAGCTCTCAACAAAAGAACCAAACTCTATGCTCCAGTTGTCGATCATGTTGTCGCCATGAGCGTGACCGAGACTGTCGCCTGGTTCTGAGAAAGTGGCAGAGAGATTGCAGAGGACTGCGTCAGTCGTGACTGATCTGGCGACAGCGTCGAGGTAGCCCGAAAGAAACAAGACATGCTGTTGTACTGAGAGTTCAGTCATCTTGCTCTATTTTCCGGCACCTAACACCGGAATTAAGCCGACCCGCGAAGCGGGTTCGGCTTGAATGAATTGTTAGAGCCCATATCCCGTGAATCCGGCGCCTTGGGCCGCATAGTAAATTGCCATGACTCCGAATAGGAATGACAAGAGAAACTGCATCATGTGGCGTGTTTTAGCTGGGTCTTGGGAAAAAGCGGAACTCATACCTTTGGGCTGAATCAATGCTACGACCGAGTGGAACATCATCGAAATACCGCAAGCAGTTAGTGTGAGCAAGGCGAGAACTGAAAATTGCGGAATGTTTATCCCGTTGCGCCCAGGATTGAGTAGCAGCATGACCGCTATGGGTAGCCAGAAGAAGCATGCATTGAACCAGGGCCGAACATTTCTCACGTGGGCTCTAACGCCTGAATTAAGCCGACCCGCGAAGCGGGTTCGGCTTGAATGAATTGTTAGGGCTCATGCTAGTTGAAACCCCGGTTGTGTGCTTCGGTCACCCATGCTGCATCTACTGGGCCATTGAATCCGACGACAGCGTCGATGCCGCAGTGCGGGCAGAGCGCGGTTTGTCCGATAGGCTCACCGTCCGTCCACTCCTGGATGACGCCAGGGGAGAACTCGGTAAAGAAGTAGAAACAGACCGCGATCTCACTTGCGAGCAGTTGCGTCCGATGCATTGACGAGCCACAAGTCCTTCCCATGAGCCCTAACACCAGAATTAAGCCGACCCGCGAAGCGGGTTCGGCTTGAATGAATTGTTAGGTGCCATCCCCGATCTGCTGGGTAACGAGCACCGATGGAGACAGCCTCACAAAAACCCTGTCCTCGCCTG
>NZ_JBIXJW010000014.1:0-2732 GCF_052871755.1 Pseudoxanthomonas sp. LARHCG66
CACTACTTGTTCTACCTGAAGGACGAGACCTTTGAGTGCTTGGCCGACAGCTGGGAACTGCGGTTGCCAGCTAACAATTCATTCAAGCCGACGCCGCTTCGCGGCGCGGCTTAATTCAGGCGTTAGGGGGCTTGGAAAGCGTCATGCATCTGCAGGTCGCAAACTGGGAGATTGAGTGCGATGCGGAGGCCACTCGGTCGGCCTACGCAGCGCTCCCCGTCGGTACTGATTGCCCTTGCGATCAATGCCGCAACTTCAACGCTGCGGCGGGCCGGACCTTTCCATCCGAGTTCATTGTGCTTGCCAAGTCCATTGGCATTGACCCATCCAAACCAGCTGAGTTGTGTCATTGGTGTCGAGAGCCTTCCGGCCTCTATCTCACTGGCGGCTGGTTCCATTTCGTTGGCCGCATTATTTCTGGCGCGGACGCAATGCCGCACTCGGATGGCACTGGCACTATCCAGTACCAACCTCTGGCACCTGGCATCGAGCTCGGCCTGACGCACCACACCGGCTTGGTGCCTGACACATTCGCCGGGCTTGCCGTCTGCCAGCTTGAGTTCCAGACTCGCGTGCCATGGGTGCTGGCAGATGTTGAGCCCACCCCCTAACAATTCATTCAAGCCGAAGCCGCTTCGCGGCTCGGCTTAATTCAGGTGTTAGAACTCATCCTGGAGTCTGTCGTGGCGGAGCGCTACAAGGACAAGATCGAGGCTTTCTGCAAGGAGAGTGGCATCGCAATTCCATCCGGCTTCTATCGTCACTCAGCCAGTCGATACGCAGCCATTGATTTCGAGTCATCGCCTCCGAAGCTCATTGCGAGAACTTGGTTCAACCAAGAGGACGCGGCCTACTACCTTGCCAATCTGGGCCAAGGCCGTAGCATGCGTATCTTGGATTTCCAAGATCGCCGAGAGTTGCTATTCAATGGCGTTCGATTCGCTCACGGCGATGAGTTCTAACAATTCATTCAAGCCGAACCCGCTTCGCGGGTCGGCTTAATTCAGGTGTTATACGTGGGTGGGGCTTTGGTCGTGTCGGCTTCGATTGCGGGTTGGTCATGCGGCGCCCGCGGCTTCGGTGCTGATCGATTGTTGATGCAAGCCAACCAATCGCGTCCTTCTGACTTCGCTTCACTCGGCTTCGGACACATCGCTCTCGCGCCGCGCGGCCTCCGGATGACCTCCCGACTTGCGGGCCGGCGTCGCTGTCGGCTTCGGTCTTTACGGACCCCACCCTGCTACGGGCTGGCGGCGAGTGATTTCCTGCTCCCGGATGTTCCGGCCCCGTTGCAGGCCGCAGGCTTCGGGCTTACCTTGGCGTATAACTATTCGTTCAAGCCGAACCCGCTTCGCGGGTCGGCTTAACTCAAGGTGTTATGCGTGGGTAGGTGTGTTGGTGTTGTGGGCTTCGGTGATGCGTCAACTTCTGCAGCGCCGTCGTCTTCGGCGTTGATCGGTCACTGACGCAAGCGGACTGGTCTCATCACCCGCCTTCGCTTCAATCGGCTTCGGACGCATCTCTTTCGCGCCGCTCGGCAAAGGATGGCTTCATGACCTTCGGATTGGCGGCGCTGTCGGCTTCGGCCTTTGCTGGCCTCGACCTGCTCCGGGCTTGCGGACACCTTGTCCGTGCCCCCTGCTCTCCCGGACCCGTTGCGGGTCTCAGGCTTCGGGTCTACCTTGGCGCGCATAACAAGTCGTCCAAGCCGAACCCGCTTCGCGGGTCGGCTTAACTCTGGTGTTAGGCCTCAAGGAGAGATGCCCGTGAATCGAGATTCTAAAGATTTCCCCGCCGATGAGGACGGAGACGCTTTGTGGACTTTAGCTAAGAGAGGCGTTGATCTATCAAGGCCAAGAGAGATTGACTTCTCTGTCCTAATGCCTTCGCCCCAGTCCGCAATCGATTTTGCAATAGAGATATTGCGCTGCGAGGAGAAAGTGGGCTGCACGCATGATCCTGACAATGCAGAATTTCCAATGGACGTTCAAGTACACCCAAAGATTGTTCCAACCCATGCCAACATCATCCAATGGCAGTCGGAGCTCCTGAACCGAGCAGTTTCATATGGCGGCAAGTTGGGAGGCTGGGGCTTTGAGGCCTAACAATTCATTCAAGCCGACGCCGCTTCGCGGCGCGGCTTAATTCAGGTGTTAGAGCGCACATGAAACATTACTTGGCACTGTTAGTTTCTATATCCATTGCACCTGCTACGTATGCGCGCGGCGTTGAGGTTTGTCCCACTTTGCCTGTCAACGCAGGGCTGGAGTGGACGTATCACGAGGGGCCTGACTTTGACGTCTGTTATGCCGCAAAGCCTGGCTCAGAGGCCAACGCCTTCGGCGTCTATCTCGGCAACCATCCGAGCTTCAAGCCAAAAGATGCTGTTCGCATTGGCAAGGGTCGGGTAGCGAATAAAAAGGTGATCTGGTACCAGCAAGACCCAGAGGACAGCTCCTCAGCTTTCGGCCAGCAGACGCTGATCGTTCTTGACAAGAAGTATGGCTATGTCGCTCATGTTTGGGTGGCTGCAGACACCAACCAAGAACTCCAAGATAGACTGTCTGTTCTCGAGCGCATCACATTTAAGCCATGAGTGTGCGCTCTAACAATTCATTCAAGCCGAACCCGCTTCGCGGGTCGGCTTAATTCAGGCGTTAGGCACCTATGCAAGTGACACGGAGTTTCCTGTGATCAAGGCTGCACGCACCGCACTCATCCTCATGTTCTGC
>NZ_JBIXJW010000015.1:0-1628 GCF_052871755.1 Pseudoxanthomonas sp. LARHCG66
TCCCGTGACGCGGCCTAACAATTCATTCAAGCCGAACCCGCTTCGCGGGTCGGCTTAATTCAGGTGTTAGACGCGCTCGGAGCCTTCATGCGATCTGCATTACTTGCTGCATTGCTACTCGCTGGATGCGCCAGCGGACGGCCAGCCATCTCGGATGCATCGCTCATCGGCACGTGGGAGTGTGGGCCTACCACTATGCATGGACCAAACTTTGATCTATTGGTTACGACTCGCACGACGAACAACGCTGACCACACTTACTCGAGTCTCACCACGTCCGTTGTCACCCCTCAGGGAGGGCTGGCGGTGACAGACAAAGACTTAGCTCACGGTACGTGGCAGCTAGACGGCGACGTAATCACTTCAACGGTCACGAGGGTCGAGTTCCTCTCCTCCACAGATGCAACCATCAGTAATAAGTTTGGCCAGGATATTCAGGATGCCCAGCTAAAAAAGAAGTCTGTGTATCAATCACGGATCATCCACTTTGATGGGCAAACCTCCCGTTCTATTCCGGTCAACTCAATGTACAAAGAGGCGGTTGTTGAGTCGTCCTGTAAGCGCGTCTAACAATTCATTCAAGCCGAACCCGCATCAGGTTCGCTAACTTCGGGTCGTTCTGGGTACTATCGGCTTCGGTGCCACCCCATGACGGGTCGGCTTAATTCAGTCGTTAGGGCCCTCATGGCACTTTCCTTCTTAGCCAACCTGTTAGGCCACCGGCTTCGTGCCGGTAACCGGGTTCGGTTAGATGGCGGCTACGACATGGAGCCGAAATGGCTCAATGGCCGGATCGCCCACTTCGGGGAGTGCGTCGGTTTCATCCAAGGCGAGAACGGTCAATCTGCTGCGCTCATCCGGCTAGATGAGCCGGTCACCTCTAACGGAGTCACAGGATCGCACTTGGTTCTACGCCTCCGTTACGTTGGCGCTCGCTGGGCCAACCGAGAGACCGTGCACCTTGAGCTGTTCACCTCGCCTCCGGCGTCATTACAAGATCCCTCAACTCGCGGCGTGTGGATCGAGTCTCATGCCACCTATCACGTAGAGGGCCCTAACAATTCATTCAAGCCGACGCCGCTTCGCGGCTCGGCTTAATTCTGGCGTTAGGGGGCTTGGAGAGTGTCATCGTCGCTGAAGCCGCTGAAATTAGTGGCGCATAACGTCTGCCACCAGTTCGCCAGCACGCTCAATTACTGGGCCGGCGATTACGGCATTAATCACTTCGCGCGATCGATCGTTGCTGCCGGCGGCAACGTCGCCGTGGATCTCCTTGCTGGCACGTCGCGGCCGCCCCTGGCCGGAGAGGGCGCCCTAGGTGTGCAGCAGCTGGCTTCTGCTCTTCCGGCCTTGTTGGTCAAAGAAGGCTTCGAGACCAACCTGTTGTCCTCCGCCGTTGCCCACTACCGGGTTCGCGGCTCCCTGCCTGAGCCTGGCGGCAACGTAGCGTACGATTGCCGCGTAGAGTTCAGTACGGTCGGGGGACGCTCGTACTTGGTTGAGCTGTCCGAGCTCAACACGCCGTAGCCGCCCCCTAACAATTCATTCAAGCCGAACCCGCTTCGCGGGTCGGCTTAATTCAGGTGTTAGCTGGCAATGGTGACTTTTAAGCAGCTCAACCACGGCTG
>NZ_JBIXJW010000016.1:0-1349 GCF_052871755.1 Pseudoxanthomonas sp. LARHCG66
CACTACTTGTTCTACCTGAAGGACGAGACCTTTGAGTGCTTGGCCGACAGCTGGGAACTGCGGTTGCCAGCTAACAATTCATTCAAGCCGACGCCGCTTCGCGGCGCGGCTTAATTCAGGCGTTAGGCATGGACGCAGATCACAGCAAACTGACGAAGCCTCCCGTATCGCTTCTTCTCTACTACTTGGCGCTTGGACTCCTACCAGTCTGGATTGTCGCCGGATACATCCTCTACGACTCACAGTACGGACTTACTCTCCCCTGGTTCTTATTGTTCCTGCCCTTCACCATTTTCATGGCGGCCATCGGCTTCGGCGTACACCTTTACCTTCGCCGATCTTGGGACGCCACATCCTGCTACGCTCTTGGGACAACGGTGTTCTTTGCGATCCCTCTGATTGCCCTACTCATCGTGAAGGTCCTCTGAGCCATGCCTAACAATTCATTCAAGCCGAACCCGCTTCGCGGGTCGGCTTAATTCAGGTGTTAGACCGCTAGGGAGAGCAATGAAGACTGCAGTGTTCATAGCCATATTGCTGCTGCCAGCCTCAGCTCTCGCGGGCAGAGATCCAATCATCGTCCCGGACCGTTTCGTTGGGCAGTGGGCAGGGGCTCCAGATTCTTGCGGATCTGACGCAGACGATTTGACTCTACGCATTACTCCTCGCCACATCACGTACTGGGAGAGTGATGGTCCCATCAAGGCCGTTGTGGTTCGGGGAGACACAGAGATTGCATTGATCTCTGAGCTTTCCGGCGAGGGTGAAACGTGGCTTTCGGCCGCACGCTTTACCCTTTCCAAAGACGGTAGACAGCTAATCGACAGTACAACTGTTCCTGGTCGGGAGTTGGTACGTTACAAATGCTCGGGCAATGTCGGCACGCGGTCTAACAATTCATTCAAGCCGAACCCGCTTCGCGGGTCGGCTTAATTCCGGTGTTAGACCGCTGATGAAAGCTATCCAAATGCTTGTGGTCATATTTTTAGTGTCACTGATGCCGCCCGCGCAGGCGTCGGATTTCAATCAAGTGCCACTTGACCAGATTCGCGCAGATGTCGGCTCCACATGCTCTGTTCGGCCGGCAGAGCGAACCCTGTCACTCGTCGGGAACAATGGCTTTAGGATCGAGCGCTGGGTAGTGGAGACCTGCAACGGGCCAGTCAGATACGACGTCATCTACTACCCGCCCGAATTCTTCCCAGATCGCGAGGTCGCCTATGAGATTCGACGCATTAGCTCGTGACACGCGGTCTAACAATTCATTCAAGCCGAACCCGCTTCGCGGGTCGGCTTAATTCTGGTGTTAGGCCGCTAGGGGAGCGAAATGCAATGGACTAGCTTTGACG
>NZ_JBIXJW010000017.1:0-1046 GCF_052871755.1 Pseudoxanthomonas sp. LARHCG66
CGCGCCCATGTCGCCACCGAGCCGGCCTTGTCCGCCACGCCCGATCCCACCCGCACGCAGGCCTATGCCGCGGCCTACCGCCGCTTCCTCCAGCACCTCGATGCCCTCACGCCGCAGCAGCGCGGCTGACACTCCCACGTACATCACGCACAACCACAGGATCACGCACCATGAGCACGCAGCCCTTCATCGGCGCCCAGGAATACTTCCCCGGCATCGGCCGCATCCCGTTCGAGGGCCGCGGCTCGGACAACCCGCTGGCGTTCAAGGTCTACGACGCCAACAAGACCATCGGTGGCAAGACCATGCGCGAGCACCTGCGCTTCGCCGTCTGCTACTGGCACACCTTCTGCAATGCCGGCCATGACCCCTTCGGCCCGGGCACGCGCCACTTCCCGTGGGAAGCGGGTTCGCCGATGGCCACGGCCGAGGCCAAGGTCGATGCCGCGTTCGAGTTCTTCACCAAGCTCGGCGTGCCGTACTGGTGCTTCCACGACATCGACCTGGCCCCGGATGCCGAGGACATCGGCCAGTACCAGAAGAACCTCAAGCATATGACCGGCCTGGCCAAGGCGCGCCAGGACGCCACCGGTATCAAGCTGCTGTGGGGCACGGCCAACCTGTTCTCGCATCCGCGCTACATGAACGGGGCGTCGACCAATCCGGACTTTGCCGTGGTCGCCCGGGCGGCGGTGCAGGTGAAGGCCGCGCTGGAGGCCACCGTCGAGCTGGGCGGCGAGCACTACGTGTTCTGGGGTGGCCGCGAAGGCTACGCCTCGCTGGTCAACACCGACATGAAGCGCGAGGTCGCGCACTTCGCCCGCTTCCTGACCATGGCGCGCGACTACGGCCGCAGCATCGGGCTGAAGGGCAACTTCCTGATCGAGCCCAAGCCGATGGAGCCGATGAAGCACCAGTACGACTTCGACAGCGCCACGGTGGCCGGCTTCCTGAAGGAGCACGGGCTGGAGAAGGACTTCAAGCTCAACATCGAAGCCAACCACGCCACGCTGTCGGGCCATACCTTCGAGCACGACCTGCAGGTG
>NZ_JBIXJW010000018.1:0-958 GCF_052871755.1 Pseudoxanthomonas sp. LARHCG66
CCTAACACCAGAATTAAGCCGACCCGCGAAGCGGGTTCGGCTTGAATGAATTGTTAGGTGCCATCCCCGATCTGCTGGGTAACGAGCACCGATGGAGACAGCCTCACAAAAACCCTGTCCTCGCCTGAAACAACGATCTCCAAAGTGTCATGCCCTGGGTCGGTATGCACCCGAAGGTCAGCAACACCGGTAGCAGCTAGCTGATAGATAAGCACGCCCGAAACTCGGATTGACAGCTCGACGTGCTTGTACGACGGCACGAGGTAAAGGTCAACTTGGGAATCAGCGCGGGAAGCGGCGAACGACAGTCCGTTGTAGGGCCAAGGAATATCCCTATCCTTCCGCGAGGCCTCCATACCGAAGAAGCGCTCGAGATCAGCTTCTGTCAGGGACAAGTCCATTGCCGTCATGGCACCTAACGCCTGAATTAAGCCGACCCGCGAAGCGGGTTCGGCTTGAATGAATTGTTAGGCCCCATAGTTGATCTTCCACGGAACACCAAAGCGATCAACCACGATTGCGTAGCATGGCGACCAAAATGTCCGCTGTGGCGCAAGTACTACGTGACCGCCCGTTTGCAGTGCATTGAAGAAGGATTTGACCTTCTCTTCTGAATCAACTCCAAGCAAAACATAGAAGCCTTTTGGGCTCTCGTATCTGTCTGGATCTACGTCCGCACCGGCGATATCAACCCCGTCTATGCAGATGTTTGCATGAACAATCTTTTGCCCACGTGACTCTGAGAATGCCGGGACAGGGGAGTCCTTGACCCGAAGCATGGTTCCGATTCTTCCGCCGAGGTTCTTGGCGTAGAAGCTAAATGCCTCCTCGCATTGACCGTTGAAGTCGATATGAAATGACAAACTCATTGCGGAAGCATCCTGATCTGTTCGTGGGGCCTAACACCAGAATTAAGCCGACCCGCGAAGCGGGTTCGGCTTGAATGAATTGTTAGGCC
>NZ_JBIXJW010000019.1:0-600 GCF_052871755.1 Pseudoxanthomonas sp. LARHCG66
CCACGCTCCTCGAACATGCTTTGGCGGTTCGACGGAAAAGAAATGACAAGCAATCCGAACAGGCTAAACGCTATGTAGCCTACTGCAATTACCTGAGCTAGCAGATAAGTATGTTCCAAGGCCTAACGCCAGAATTAAGCCGACCCGTGAAGCGGGTTCGGCTTGAATGAATTGTTAGGCCGCAGCCGACTATGCAGCATGTGCGACCAGTACTATCAGCAGCACAGAAATGGCAACGACTGCCGCCAGCAGCAGCCACTCTCGCAGGTTGAAGTCAGTGATCGAAAAGCTGGCTGGGTTGATTAGTGATCTAAAGATTGGCTTGCCAACGCGGCGGTAATGAAGTGCAAACACGCCATTCCCCGCAAGAATTGTGAAAGCAAAGAAAAGCACGACCAACGCTGTTTGTGATGGGGGCATGAAACGCACACTATCCAGAATCATTTGCCAGGGTTGTGAAGTTGTATCCATGCGGCCTAACACCAGAATTAAGCCGACCCGCGAAGCGGGTTCGGCTTGAATGAATTGTTAGGCCGCAACCAACAAAACGCGACCTATCCCTTTGTTGCCATTCTCCCAGACTGTGAAATCAGAACCCAC